>DXMV01000009.1 GCA_019414055.1 Collinsella sp. | reverse complement strand
CCAGTTCCGCGGCGAGTCCTACCGCGTCCGCCATGCCCTCATGCAGGAGGGCTAGCCGCTCAAAAAGCGTGCGCACTTCCGATGCTCAAGCTGCTCAATTTCCGATGCTCTTTTTGCTCAAATCCTCTTGACGAAACACAGGCGGCTTCGGCCGGCGTGCCCGCACCGACTTCATCACGTCTGCGCTTCTAGTCGACGGCTCCTTTGGGCAGCAGGAACTCATCGACGGCGAGACTCACTACGAGTGCTTCAAAGGTGTTCGCTCTTCCCATATGGATCTGTCTCATCCGCCCGAACGCCTGCCCGGAGGGGTTGTCGTCAAACAAAGATCCGAGTGAACTCGGGCGGGTTCTCCGTTTGACTGGGAAGAACATAGCATTCGGGGTCTTCCAGCCCCTTAATCGGCAACTGTTATTTGAACTGTTAGAATCTGTTATTGCGAATCGGTATTTTGCAGTTCCGGTTCTTCAGGGGTATTCTAATATTCCCTTTCGATCGATTGCCTGGTGGTTAAACTATGCTGAATTTTACCGTTGGTCCAGTTATGTCCGATTCTGAGGTTCTTGCTATCGGCTCTGAACAAGTCCCGTATTTCAGAACGCCCGAGTTTTCTGAGGTTATGCTTCAAAACGAGGCGCTATTCCTTCGGTTTGTTGATGCGCCCGAAGAGTCCCGTGCTGTCTTTATCACTGGGTCGGGCACTGCGTCCCTTGAAGCCTCTGTTGCAAATGTTTTGTCTTCCGAGGACAAGGCCCTTGTTGTGGTCGGCGGCAGTTTTGGCAAGCGCTTTTCTCAGCTCTGCGATATTCACGGAATTCCCCACGATAATATTGAGCTTCCCTTTGGCAGCACTTTGACTCCCGAAATGTTGGATCAATTTGACCAGCAGGGCTATACGGCCCTTTTGGTAAATATTCACGAGACCTCTACGGGCGTTCTCTACGATGCATCAATGCTGTCTGATTTTTGCAGACGAAACAATATGCTTTTCATCATGGATGCAATTAGTGCATTTTTGGCCGATCCATTGGGTATGTCAGATCTTGGCGTCGATGTATTTATTACGGGGTCGCAGAAAGCACTCGCCTGTCCTCCAGGGGTCTCCCTTATTGCGCTTTCGAAAAGGGCTATCGATCGGGTGATGTCAAATGATCCCGGCTGCATGTATCTCGATCTTCGTTCGGCTCTTAGAAATGGCGAGCGAGGGCAGACTCCGTTTACGCCTGCCGTTGGGACCTTGCTGCAGATTAATAAGCGGTTAAATTTAATTGCGGAGAACGGCGGACCTTCTGTTGAGATCGAAAGGGTTTCTGCTTTAGCTCGGGATTTCAGGTCGCGGATATCTGATTTGCCCTTGGAGCAGGTCTCCCCTGCGCCGTCTAACGCAGTGACCATTCTTCATCCTCTGAATGCTTCAGCACGTGATATCTTCGCGGCTCTCAAAGATGACTATGGTATTTGGGTGTGTCCTAACGGTGGTGAGCTTGCGGATAGAGTTTTTCGCGTTGGTCATATAGGTTGTCTTACGATTGATGATAATGTTCAGCTGGTTAATGCACTTGAAGACATGCTATCTAAGGGTCTTCTGTAGATAAAAGGCTTGATTACTATGGTGAAAGTCATTACATACGGTACGTACGATATGCTTCATTATGGTCATATTCGACTTTTGGAAAGAGCTCGTGAACTTGGCGATTATTTGATTGTCGGCGTTACCGCAGATGATTTTGATCGCGCTCGCGGAAAAATTAATGTCGAACAGTCTCTTGCTGAGCGAATGGAAGCGGTGCGGGCCACTGGGCTTGCCGATGAAATTATTGTTGAGGAATATCAAGGTCAAAAAATTGACGATATTCAAAGATATGGCGTCGACATTTTTACTGTTGGATCCGATTGGCGTGGCCATTTCGATTATCTAAATGAATATTGTAAAGTCGTCTATCTTGACCGGACGGAAGGCATTTCGAGTTCGGAGATTAGAAGTCAAAGACAAGCATTGAAGATGGCTTTTGTAGGCTCGGGTCCCGTGCTCAATAAGTATGTTCGCGAAAGTTCGTTCGTGAACGGAATACTAGAGGTAGGACGACTCACGGCGTCTTCTGTTGTTGATGAAAAGTTTATACTATTCGACCAGTTGCTAGACAAGGCGAATGCTTTATTTTTGGCTACTCATCCTGACGGACACTATGATGAGATTCTCCATGCTCTCAAAAAAGGCGTCCATGTCTTATGCGAGTCTCCTATTGCAAAAACCGAGGCTCAGGCAAAGTATTTGTATCAGTTTGCTCGTGATCATGGTTTGATTTTGATGGATGCAATTAAAACCGCACATGCCATGGCTTACTCTCGATTGCTACTGCTTGTAAAATCTGGCTTGATAGGAAAAGTCGTTTCGATTGATTCAAACTGTTCTGGTATGAGCGGACTGTCTTTAGATAATGACCCTGAGTGTGCTGATCAAGGCGCTTTGGACTATTGGGGGCCAACTGCTGTATTGCCCATCGTTCAGCTTCTCGGAGGTTTGCCAAATGATGAGCACTATGTCGTAATTAGGGATGGCGAAGCGGAGAAACTCGATGTTTTTGTTCGTGGGTCATTTGCATTTGACAATGCGGTTGCATCTTTTAAGGTCGGACGTTCTGTTAAGACGGAAGGGGAGCTGGTCATTTCGGGAACGAAGGGCTATGTCTATGTTCCAGCGCCGTGGTGGAAGACCGATTATTTTGAGATTCGCTATGAGAGTACTGATGATAATAAACGTTATTTTTATCAACTGGATGGAGAGGGCGTGCGAAATCAATTGTCCGTGTTTACGCGTTCGATCGATCGTGGCTTAAAGTTGCAGGGCGTTTCAGAATCCGATTCAGTTGCGATTGTTCGCATGTTTGAGCGTTGTGCCGATCCTACTTCTTCGTCGTGTATTAATCTGTCTTAGCGTGCGATTGTCTTGAGCCATTATTAATGGGAAATGTCGTGGTTTAAAAGAAAGCAAAATCGGTTGACCTATGTTAGATCATAAACGTAATTAACACTCTTTCTCTGTTTTGGCTATATGGTGATTCTTCCTGTTTAAAATATGAGGAATCACCAGTTCGCTGTATTGAATTTTGTAAGTCATTTTGACCATTAACAAGGAGATTGACAACGTGGATCAAGCCACTGCACTTCGCAAGCTTCAGCAAGAGGAATATGACATTTTGTGCGCTGTCGCCCGTCTGTGCGATGAAAATGATATTAAATGGATTCTTGATTCAGGAACTGCTTTGGGCGCCGCGCGTCACGGTGGTTTTATTCCATGGGATGATGACATCGACATCTCAATGACGCGCAATCAGTTTAATAAATTTATCAAGATTGCAGAAGTGCAACTCTCACCGGAGTATGAGTTGCATACATTTGATAATACGTCTACGTTTGGTGGCTTTTTTGCAAAAATTACCAAGAAGGGGACTGAATTCGTAAATAGCGAATCTTTAGCTTCTGGATATAAGCAGGGCATTTTTATTGACATTTTGGTGCATGACACCTTATCACCTATCGATGATGAACGTAGAAAACAGCTTTCAAACGCGTCTCGTTGGCAGAAGATGTCCTACTTGTATCATTCTTCGTTCATCAACGTCCCCCATAAAGGATTGTTGGGCAATCTGGAATCTTTTGGATGCCGTTTAATCCATTATGCGTTAAGAGCAATCATCAGGAATCGAGACGTGCTGAAGCATCACTTCAACAAGTCAATCATTGATGAATCGCCTGCTGTTTTCGGCGATGTAATTAAAAATCTATCCTACGATTCCGATGCCCCCCTTCCTTATGAGATGGTTTACCCGGCGGTTAAGATTAAGTTTATGAACTCCCTGTTTCCTGCTGCTCGGAATATTGAAGGTTATCTCTCGGAAATGTATGGGAGCTGGCAAGAGCTACCTGCCCCAGAAGCGAGACATACCCATCTTCCAATTCGCATAGTTTTTTCCGATGGAACAACATGGTCAAAGGCTTAATTACAGCTAATAACGTTATGGTAAGTCAGAAGTTTTGGCGATCGTATATGCTTTATTAATTCGGAATATGAGGGAATTTTGAAAGAAAAGTCACTTAAGTCAAATATGTTATGGAACTCATTCGGTTCTTTATATTATTCGGGCTGTCAATGGCTTATTACCGTAGTTGTAGCAAGACTATCTAGTAACTATGAGGCTGCAGGATTGCTCGCTGTGGCTATGTCGGTTTCAAATGTATTTTCTCAAATTGGACTATTTCGAATTAGGTCCTATCAGGTATCTGACATTCATGAAAGAGTGTCGGCAAGTCAGTATGTCGGTTTTAGATTGACTACCATTGTTTTGGGAATAATTGTTACCTATGTTTATATGTATTTCACCTGTTCAAGAGATAGTTTTGTTGTAATTTCCCTTTACCTTGTTTTTCGAGCTGGGGATGTTTTTATCGATGTGCTGCATGGGGTTGATCAGCAACATCTCAGAATGGATTACTGCGGTATCTCTATGATAATTCGAGCAACTCTGTTTCTAGCTGCCTTCATTATAGGGATGGCTAAATTCGATAGTCTCAATGTGGCGTTGATTGGCATGGTTGTCGTCACTTATCCGATGATTCTTGTTGACTATAAGATCGCATCTCAATTTACTAACGTAAGGCCTTCATTTGACGCTGCGGTTATTAAGCATCTTTTTATGTCATGCCTTCCCGCTGTGGTCGGCATGTCTCTATGTTCAGTGGTGGTTACATATTCACGTCAGTTTCTAGGGGAGTGCTATGGTGCTTCGGCGCTGGGAATTTATGCAACTGTTTGTACACCGATTGTAATTATTCAGGCATGCGCTACCTATGTCTACGCTCCTCTTTTGGGATCTTTTGCTAAACGATATGAGGCAAAGGATATATCAGGTCTTTTCCGCCTTGTTTTCAATGTGACCATATCGATGTTTGCGGTTTTTGCTGTTTTCGCATGCGTTTTCATGCTATTTGGCAGCGAGCTACTCGATATGGTGTTCGGGGGGAAGATTGCTGGCTATTGTTATTTAATATACGCTGGCTTATTTAGCTCTGCGTTTACGGCTTTGGTTGCATTTTTAAGCGATCTTCTAATTAGCGTCCGTGATATGGCCGGTTGTTTTATTGGGAATTGTATTGGGTGCCTCATTTCATTCCCTTTGGCATGGTTTTTGATACCGCGAACAGGTTTAAATGGTGCCAGCTATGTAGTCATTATTAGTTATTTCATATCTTGCGCCATTCTATTATCTTTCTTATTTAAAGCGGTCCGTAGCATGGTTATTGACAATTCAGCTAGTTAGCGCATTATTGCCCTAGGATTTCTTAATTCAGCTAATGGCTCAATGCTGAATTCATATCATTATTGTTGGCACAGATCAGTCGGCGTATTCTCATAACATCCCGTATCAGCCGATGGGTTTATCCAATTTTTCGAGCGAGCTATTCTTGGATTACTTTAGTAGTCCCATTAATGTTGGATAACTGCTTGCAACATTATGCGGTTGCCGGAATGGCATTCTAGTGTCTGGTGGCCGCAACATCTAATTCCTTTCCATTGATTGACTTTGGTGGCGGACGGATATGGGAGCATAAAGAACATGTCTAGAACTTACGCGATTTTTTCAGCTCAATATCCTCCTCATATGGGTGGAATTGAGAGTTTTACTCAGAATATGGCGCACGCCCTTGCGGCAAAGGGTGCTTCGGTTATCGTTGTTACAAACGATACCAATTTAGTTGGGGTTGGTCTTGAGGATGATTCTGATATTAAAATCCTCCGCCTCTCTTGTTTTCCTCTCGTTGACGGGCGCTTTCCAGTCGCTAGATTTAATAAGAAAAATCGTGATCTTTGGAAATGGCTTGAAGCTCAAGACCTTGATGGCGTTCTGATAAATGCAAGGTTTTACCTTCATTCAATTGCTGGTATTAGGCTTGCTCGACAGAAAGGTCTAAAGCCTGTCGTGCTTGATCATGGGTCGGCTCATCTTTCATTTAGCAATCCAATGCTTGATCCGTTTGTGCGTATTTATGAGCATCTTATTACCGCATGGGGCAAGAGATATAGTCCTGCATATTATGGCGTTTCTCAGAAAAGCATGGAATGGCTTTGGCATTTTGGAATTCAAGCGGAAGGCGTTATTCCAAACGCAATTGACGCAGAAGAATATCGCGATATGTCTTCAGGGCGAGATTTTAGACATGAGCTCAAATTAGGAGAGACTCAATTTATTGTCACCTACGTTGGTCGATTTATACCAGAAAAGGGAATCAAGTCAATAATTGATGCTTCGAAAAGCCAGCGACTTATTAATCTCGGGGTCCATTTCGTCTTGGCGGGTGATGGACCAATGTCTTCTGCGGTCGAGCTCGCTCAGGGGGAGTCGCTTCACTGGGTGGGACGTCTGTCTGCAGATGATGTTTCTGCGCTTCTTCAACAGTCCAATTTGCTTTGTCTCCCGACTCGTTCCGAGGGTTTTTCAACAATACTGCTGGAAGCAGCTGCGTGCGGGTGTCCTGCTGTCGTTACTGATGTCGGAGGGGCTCGGGAGCTTATTCCGAGTAGCGAATATGGGACAATTATTCAATCCATGAGTATGGAGTCGGTTGAGCGAGCTATTAATCAAGTTGTGTCAAATCGTTCTTTGTTGAAAGCTCAATCTAAAGCGGTTCGGATGCTTGTCGAATCGAAACATTCTTGGAGGGATTCTGCTGAATTGCTTTGTTATGCATTTGCTATTGGTGAATAATTGACCTGGGCGTCCAGACCCCGGGGATTCTATGCCTGTCCAAAAGTAAACAGTGCATAGCATTCAAGATTTATGCTTTAATGCTATGCACTGCGTCTGTGTTTAGCTATTTATTGTATTGGTTGAGTGATCGCAGAATTGTTAGCTTGCAATACGACGTCGCTCTCTATTCATCAACAGCCCTAGTAGTTTTGAGGTATTGGTTAGACCTATAAAGCGTGCGGCACACCTGCAGATCCGTACTTGTTTTCTGTTGCTGCAACTAAGCAGCCAGCTGCATTTTATGGCTGAGTCTAAAATAACGTTAGCTTCATTTTTACTTAGGGTTCCCGCGTAGCCAAGAAGAATTATATAGAGATAGGCCGCAAAAGCATTCGATGCTGCCTTACTGGTTTTAGATAACATTTCTGTGTTAATGGCTTCGCAATGTTGGTGGAGTATGCCTAAAAGGTCCTTAACGATTTTTACATCAAGCGGTTTTACACTTTGTGACACGGCGGAATTGCGTCGCCAAACATAAAAAGGGGAGTTATAGAGTTTGACAGACTTAATTTGATACAACAATCTCAAAGACCAGTCACAGTCTTCATTCCTCTTGCCCTCTAAAAAAAATAGATTGTTGTCAACGATCAACTGTCTTTTGACTGTTTTGCTCCATACAGCAGAGCAATATAAGCCCGATTCTATTAACGAACTTATTGAAGTTGCGAAATCCGAAGAGTTTTGATTAATATCAATAATATTCGGATTTGAATCAACTATAAGTTCATTCCGGCTCTCCCAATATGAACAAGTGGGATAAATTACAACGTCGGGTTCGTTGTAATTGCTAATGAGCTGATAGAGATCAGATATAACATTAGCAAATCTCCAATAGTCATCGTTGTCGGTGAATGTAACATATTTTCCCTTTGCCGCCCTGAGTCCTGTGTTTCTAGCAGCAGAAGTTCCGCCGTTTTGTGCCCGCTGGATAAATTTAACTCTTGCATCACTGTTGGCAAAATTTCGACAGATATCCGGGGAATTGTCAGTTGACTGATCATCGACAAGGAGAATTTCAAAATCTTTAAAAGACTGGTTTAAAAGAGAATTTACGCATTCAGACAAGTACTGGGTGGAATTATATACAGGAATAATAATTGAAAGGAACATTCGATTTCTCCTATTAACTATGGTCTATGTATTTGCATTTTACAACAGCCGTGAAAGACGCACTAAAGTGTGGTTGTTTGCCAATTTGACTACCTCATCTAATAATTGGCCTAGATTCGCATCAAATGATTTATTAGATACAGTAGTCAATCTGTACGTTGCGTTTCAACTGTATTGATCCGAATCTCAGTAGTCTCTATATATAAATATAAACCCTATATAAGATTATAATATCCAAGCCTATACTCTGAATGTTAACTTCGATTAGTAAACTTATGTTAAGGAATGTTATGAATAATAGCCCTAGCGTTTTGGTCATAATTCCAGCTTATAACGAAGAGGCTAATGTACTTCATACGGTACAGTCAGTTATGCAATTTGGCTATGACTACCTTGTGGTTAATGACGGCTCTACGGATAAGACTCTCCAGATATGTGAAGAGAATCACCTTAATGTGCTTGATTTGCCACAGAATCTGGGTATTGGCGGCGCAGTCCAGGCTGGGCATAAATATGCTCGACAGTTTGGCTATGATATCGATGTTCAAGTGGATGGCGATGGTCAACACGACCCCAAATACATCGGCGCTCTTATTGAAAAGATTCAATCCGGCTCCGATATTGTTGTTGGGTCTAGGTTTTTAATACCGACGACCGGTTTTCAGTCCTCTTTTTTAAGGCGAATTGGCATAACCTGGTTCTCAAATGTAATCAGGTTGGTTTCTCGACGGAGAATTACAGACCCGACTTCAGGTTTTAGGGCTTGCAATAAAAAGGCGATTGAGCTTTTTTGCAATAAGTATCCTTCCGACTATCCCGAGCCTGATTCTATTGTCTATGCGCTCGCTCAGGGATTAGACGTAACAGAGGTTTCCGTTGTCATGAAGGAACGCCAGGGAGGCACTTCTTCTATTTCTGGTTTTTCCAGCGTTTACTACATGATCAAGGTTACTTTAGCTATTTTTATATCCGCTTTTTCGAAATAGGAGCCGACAATGTCTGCATCATTACGAATCGCCATAGTATTCGCTTGTTTATTGCTGGCGGTTTATGTCATTCGTCTTGTATTGGCTGATAAACTGCAGCTACGCTATTCTCTTTTATGGTTGGCTCTGGTTGTCGCTCTTTTAATAGTTAGTTTATTTCCTAGCCCAATTTGCTGGCTTTCTTCCCTTTTTGGATTCGTCACTTCCGCTAATTTTATTTTCGTTGCGGGCTTTATCTTTGTGATTTTGATCCTTCTGTCTTTATCTATGACCGTCAGTAGACAGGCGATCGCAATTAAAAATTTGACACAAAAAATCGCATTGCTCGAAAAGGAAGTTCGTTCAAGGTAATTTTATTAGTGCACGGAGCGCCGGGATTGATGTCCCTGCCGCGCTATGGAGCCGTTTATTTCTAAGCGCAAATAAGCGGAATCGAAGGCTCCGAGACGCTCATTTTGAGGTTGACATGCCATTTCGCCAGAATTACTTTTGCAATATTTAAGGGCACCGGGGTCTTTCCTCGGTGCCCTTAAATATTGGCGTTGTTCTCTTTGAAGTATTTAGCGGCACTCAAACCGATTGACAATTATCGATATTCGTGAAGTAAGTAATCTTCTAACACTATCGATAGTTAAGCAGCAAATCATCACAAAGGATGGTATCGCAATTACAAGCAGAATACCGTGTTGGCTCCCAAAATTGCTGAAGGTGAATAAGCTTTTCCAGAGCCAGTCTCGAACATACTGAAAGTCAGAAATCAGGTATACAGCAAAAGCGGATCCCGCAATCCAATTAATGGTGCTAGATGTAAATTGGTGAACCTGGGCTAATTTGAATGCTGCTAAAGATATTGTGAATGATAAGCCCATTGAGAGAATGCTGGCTGATGAGTACACGTATCCGTTAAATAGATTTACAGCAAAGTCGTGTATTATTCCGCTCGAATAATACGGTAGATAGTAAAAAGCGATTCCCAAAGCAAAGCTTCCAACTCCAATAAGAGCGAGCGTTCCCCACTTTATGCTATCGAGGTCGCTGTACCATCTGAAATAGCAGATATCAATTGCTAGTACAATGAAATCGATAAGCAATCCTTCGGCCGGGAATGAAACGAAAGGTAGATATCGATATAGTCCAATTGCAAACGTTAATGACAACGCGAGAAATTCGTGCTCCTTCTTGCCGCAAGCTCGAAGTCCCTTCATTATAAGGGGGAGAAGCAGAATCAGGCCGGCATACGAATTGGCGAACCACCAGCCGTAGCCCGTGGCAATTGGAAAAATCGTTTTGATAATAAAGGAGGCTGAAAGTTGCAAGTTGCCAGCAGAAACAAAAATGATTCCTAAAATGACACTGTAAAAAACCACTTCATTATTAAGAATTACAATCTTCTTGGCCGCGTCCTTTATGGTAAATGAAGTTCTTGCCGCTATAAACCACACTGTTATAAACACGAAACAACCGACTGCGACCTTTCCAATGGGTATAAAAAATCCGTTAAGTATGAAACGTGTTACAGGGCTAGGAAATACCGATACGGCATCGGAATTGTGAATTATGAAATGATGTGCAACTACACACCACATTGAAATCAGCCTAAATAGTTCGATTAGGGAATTACGTTCTTTTGCCATGAAGTCCTCCGGTTAACTATAGTTAACACTATATGCTGATATGACAGTTTAGTTTACAGCAGGCCAAGGTAATTAATTAATCTGGACATAGATTCAATTAACGAAACGCGACACACCGATTGCTTTCGTCGTGGAATGATACGGAAGTCATGTTGACGGTGTTTCACCCGAGAACTCTATAAGAAGTCAACGAAGCGTTTCGGGCGATTATTCAAGAAGGCGCTCAAGATTCCAATCTGGGCCCATCTTGCAATGTTGCGCTGGTTATAATATTTTGCGTATCTACGAAAGATAGACGGGGTCAGCATGAAACGATTTATTCACTTATTCATTTTGCTCATCTCTGCAATTGCGGTCGGGCTATATCCGCTAGTTTGCCCAATTGCGACAGCGTATGCAATTAGTTCCGAATTCGCTGGACTCGATTCTTCTGAGGTTTTGGCAGCGTCGTCTGATGGATCGGGGACTACTGTTGAGCAGCCTACCTCTGTTTCCGATGAGAGTACCGACATAGATGAAGGAGTTATTCCCGAAGAGGAGAGCTCCTCCGTTGCTTCTGCTGAAGCAAATGCTACCTCAGCCAGCTTGTACCAGTATCTATATATTGCTTATCCTCGGCTTCCGGCTGGTAACGACCAAGTGATTGCTTTTGCCACTTCGAATGATTCCGATGTGGTTGCAGATGCGACTTTGGAGCTCGAGTCTACAACCGGCCACACCTATTATGTCGAAGCGATTGGCGTTAATGCAAACTCTGCTGCTTTTCAATTTGGCAAGGACTATGCTGAATGCGGTTACGACCTAATTTCGATTGCATATCATTTGCAAGGGGATACAGCTGAGCATTCTGTTGACCTGATGCGGTGTGGCTATTCATTTGATATTGACTCTAGCTTTGCTGTAGATAATGAGATTGCTAATAACGGTACTGCTGATTCTGTATACTATTCAGATAATTCTGGAAATTTGATTCAGGCATCTTCTATTGGAGATGCGCTTGCCGCCGCAAATGGGGACCATTCGATTGCGCCATCTGGCACTGCCGTAAACGGTGCATATGTAATTGCGCTTGATCCGGGCCATGGTGGTCTTGACCCTGGGGCTCAGGGAAATGGCAAGAGTGAAGCTGACCTTACATGGAAGATAGCGGTTGCGTGCAAGGAGAAGCTTGAACGATATGGTTTTAAGGTAGTGATGTCCCGCGACCAGTTCGGTTCGTATAGTGGTAATGATTTCCTGTATCGCGTTCAGCGATGTGTAAATCAGGGTGCCCAGGCTTTCGTCAGCTTCCACATTAATTCTGGTAGTTCTGCAGCTCATGGTGCTGAGGTATATGCGCCCACCGACAATGGTTCTAGTTATACAAAAGCCTCTGTTGAGCTTGCCCAAAAAGTGATGAATAACTTACAAGCATTGGGCTTAAGCTATCGTGGTGTCTTTCAGATGGTGATTGGCGATGAATTCGCTGTAATCCGTTGTGCCCGCGAGCAGGGAATTCCTGGTATATTAATTGAACATGGTTTTATTTCAAACTCTGGGGATGTTTGGAATTATTTCAACGATGACGGTTGTAAACGTTTAGGCGAAGCGGATGCAGATGCCATCATCGCCCAGTTCCCGCGTTCGAGTTGGATGGATTACTCTTCTGTATTCGATGCGGATTATTACCTAAATAAGTATTCCGATGTTGCTAAATGGGCGAATAACGATAAGGATAAGGCCCTTCAGCATTTCATCGAATTCGGCATGGGCGAGGGCCGCCGCGGCAACGAGGCCTTCGACGTGCAGAGCTACTACAACGAGTACCGTGACCTGAGGGCTGCGTACGGGACGGACCTGCCCAGCTACTACCGCCACTACATTAAGTGGGGCAAGGGCGAG
>DXMV01000008.1 GCA_019414055.1 Collinsella sp. | reverse complement strand
CCGAACCCGGCGAGCAGCTCCAGCCACCGCCGGTCCGACAGGTCGACCGCGGCCTCGAGGGCCGGGCAGGACTCGAGCAGCACCGCGCGCAGGCGGTTCTTGTCCCTGGTCGCGCAGGCGACGACGTGGTCGCGCTGCGACGAGAGGGCGCGGGCGGCCTCGAGGGCCTCGCCGCGGCCCGGGACCCCCGACAGGGAGTCCGGCACGCCCAGGGCGGTCCGCGCGATCACCGCGGCGTCGCGCTCGTCGGTCTTGGCCTCGCCGGCGAACAGGCCCGCGGCGCGGCTGGCGGCGAGCCCGGGCAGGTGGGCGACCCCGAGCCCCGCGGCGCGGGCCCGCCTCACGGCGAGGGACCCTATGTTGCGGAACTGGTCGACGACGACGAGCGTGCCGGCGGGCGCGGAGGCGAACAGCGCGTCGGGCTCGGCCTCCCTGTTGCGGACGGGGGCGCTGGCCAGCACCTCCCCGTCGCGGTCGATCAGGCAGGCCCAGTGCGATGACTTGCCGACGTCCAGGCCGAGCACGGCCGCGGGCCTGGTGGATGGCGCTTTCACGGTGGTATCCTTCCGGTAGTCGTTCGACCGGATGGCCTCCCCCTCGGCACTCACATTACCAGCCGCGGCGCCTGCCCGGCACTTTCCTATCAGCCGTCGGGGGCGGCGCGTCCCGCGCCGGCAGCACCCAACGGGCCCTCTCGGGGGCAGGGACGTTCGGCCGTGCGCGGGCGCCCGGTCGGCGGCCCGTTCTGGGCGCGCCTCAATCGTAGCCCGAGACGGTCCCGGGCTGACAATTTCGACTGTAATGGACGTTCTTAAACGACTAGTCAGTTAAGAACGTCCCCAATGACTACCTAACCGTTTAGTGGTGCGGCGGCTGAATGGGCAGGCTGAGCTGGTATCCTTATGTGATACTGTCTCGACTCGATAGGATTTCATGTGAAACCTTCCGCCATCCTTCGTTTGGCTCTATATCGCACCCTAGCCGTTGCGGTTGCCGTACTCACCGTACTGAGCGCCGTCATGCCTGCCCCCGCCTTTGCCGCCGACTCCGACCACCAGGTCAAGACGGTCCGCGTTGGCTGGCTCGTCAACAACAAAGGCTTCCAGGAAGGCACGCCGGGCGAGCGCCTCTCGGGATGGGGCTACGAGTACCTCCAGACCCTCTCGTATTACACAAAGGGCTGGCAATACGAATACGTTAGCGGCACCTTCTCCGAGCTTATGGACATGCTCGAAGCAGGCGAAATCGACCTCATGCCCAACATCTCGTATTCGGCAGAACGCGAGCAGAAGCTGCTCTTTTCCTCGAACCCCGAGGGCACCGAGCGCTACTACATCTACGCCAGGCCCGACCGCGACGATCTGGCCAAGGGTGACCCCCAGGCGCTCCAAGGCCTCACCATCGGCTGCAACTCTGGCGTTATGCAAACTATCGTCGGCCAGCAGTGGCTCGCCGACGAAGGCGTCACCTGCACCTATAAAGAAATCGACACCGGCAGCGCCCTCTTTGAGGCGCTTGCAGACGGCGAGGTCGACGCCGTCATCATGAACGATACCATTTCGTCGCCCGATGCGTCACCCATGTTCTACGTAGGCTCGAGCGACTACTATTTTGCCGTTCCCAAAAGCCGCCCCGATCTGATGAACGACATCAACGCCGCCATGACGACCATCGCCCGCGATAACCCGCGCTATAACGAGGAAGTCAAATCGAGTTACTCGACCCAAAACAGTGGCTCGTCATCGCTCACCGGCCCCGAGACCACCTGGCTCAAAGCAAACGGCAATACCATCACGCTCGGCTATCTTAAAAACCAACTTCCCTACTGCACGCAAAATGACGACGGCGAGATGGAAGGATCGCTCGCCTCGCTTGCAACGACGTTGCACGACAAGTTTGGTATTACGGTCAAAACAATCGCACTCTCGAACGACAGGCAAATGATCAAAGCCCTTTCCAACGGAACCATCGATGTCGCCCTGCCATTGTTTCGCGACTACTGGCTCGCCGAGCAGACAGGAGTCATCCAGTCAAACTCGATGGGAACGGTTTCGCTGACCGCCATTCACAGTGGCAAAAACCTGAACAGCGACCTTAAGAACATCGCTTGTACAAAGAGCACAATCGTTAACCGTTTTGAGCTCGAAAGTCTCTTCCCGAACGCAACAGTAACCGAGTACTCGAATGACGGCGAGGTGCTCAAAGCCCTCAATGAGGGGAAGGCACGTTGCATCATTGTCCCCAGCACGCGCCTGGAAACTCTCCGCGACACCTACGACATCGAGGATTTCGAAACACAGGAACTCACCAACACGGCGCAGCTATCGTGTTTAATTTCGCGCGGCAAGCCCGAGCTGCTGGGAATCATCAATAAGGGCATCGTCAATGCAGGTGAATCGCTCTCTGCAAACAGCTATTTCCCCACATCGTACTCGGCGCAAGAATCGGACACGTTCCAGTTTTTCTATCGTAACCGCACCGCCATTGCGACTGTTATCATCTGCATCTTGCTCACCAGCATCGCCATCCTTGTCTGGTCGCTTTACCGCGCACAGGAGGAACGGCAGAAAGCTGATGCCGCCAACGCCGCCAAAACCGCTTTCCTCACGCGCATGAGCCACGACATCCGCACGCCGCTCAACGGCATCCTGGGCCTTATCGAAATTGAGGAATTGAGAGAAGGCGACATGCAGGTCGCCCGCGAAAGCCGCGCCAAGGCGCGCGTTGCCGCCAATCACCTGCTGTCACTGATTAACGACATCCTCGAGATGGGCAGGATCGAGGAGTGCAAAGTGACGCTCGAGCACGAATCATTCAACCTTAAAGAGCTGTGCGACAATGCGCTCGTACTGTGCAAGCTCCGCGCATCGGACCGCGGCATAACCATGCTCGACACCAGCGAGCCCTACGCTGTCGACCAATATATGATCGGCAGCCCCACCCATATTCGGCAGATCCTTGTCAACCTGCTCGACAACAGCATCAAGTACAACAAGCACGGAGGCACCGTCACGTTCTCATCGACCATCAAACCGGTCGACGACGAGCACGCCGTGTTTTGCTTTAGCGTCTCGGATACCGGCATTGGTATGACGCCCGAGTTTTTGACGCACATTTACGAGCCGTTTGCCCAGGAAGGCGACGATGCGCGCAGCAAGTTCCAAGGAACCGGCATTGGCATGTCTATCGTCAAATCGCTCATCGATATGATGGGCGGCACGATTGAGATTTCGAGTGAGGTTGGCGCGGGAAGCACGTTCAACGTCCAGATTCCGCTCGAGATCGACAAGAACCCTCAGGCAAAAGAACGTACGGACGAGCAGGCATACAGTTGCTCGCTTGCAGACATGAACGTTCTTTTGGCAGAAGATAACGAGCTCAATGCCGAGATTGCCCAGGCTCTGCTCGAAAGCGAGGGCATCGTCGTAACTCGCGCCGCCGACGGCAACGAAGCGGTCGACCTATATGTTGGCCGTCCCGCGGGTAGCTTCGATGCGATTCTAATGGACATCATGATGCCGGGCATGGACGGCTACAAGGCAACCCGCACGATCCGCCTGAGCGAAAAGGCCGATGCGGCCGACATCCCCATCATCGCGCTCACCGCCAACGCATTTGTCGAGGACGCCAAGGCAGCACACGATGCCGGTATGAACGCCCACCTGTCCAAACCGCTCGACTTTAACAAGCTCAAAAACATACTCGCCCGTATCAAGAAAAACGGGGTTGTTTCGCTATAGTTTGTGCTCAACCACCATGCGCAGTAGAAAGGAAGCCAACGATGTTTAGGCCCTTGCGTCGAAAGAAACGCGCCATCACCGACGAGGAAGCGCGCGAACTGCTCGCTACCTGCAAGCGCGGCGTCCTTGCCGTCAACGGCGATGATGGCTACCCCTATGCCATTCCCGTCAACTACTTCTTTGACGCCGAGCACGACAAGATTTATTTCCATGGCGCCAAGGCTGGCCACAAGGTCGATTCACTCAGGCATGATGATAAAGTCTGCTTTACCGTTTACGGCAACGAGTGGTACAAGGACGGCGACTGGGCTCCTTACGTCATGAGCACCGTGGTCTTTGGCCGTTGCCGCCTGGTAGATGAAGCGCCTGCGTTTATCGAGGACAAAGTCCGCCAGCTCGCGCTTAAGTACTACCCTTCCGCCGAAGAAGTCGAGGAGGAAATCGCCAAAGACATCAAGGGCGTCCAACTCTACGAGATTTCGATTGAACATCTTTGCGGCAAGCAGATTCACGAAAAGTAGCGAATGCGGAAAACGCGCTCGCTACCCTCTGCGCCCCATGCGCCCACGCATTTTGACGGCGTGGGCGCATGGGACAGCACTCGAATCGAGCGCCCCCTATACCCCAAAAACGTAGCGGTCCAGGCGCCCGCATGCCTCCTTTACCCGCGAAAGCGGCAGTGCCAGATTCACGCGAATGTGGCAGGGTCCATGGAATGGACGGCCGTCCTGATAGCCCACGCCCACACGCGCGCCCTCGTCGAGCAGCCACTGAATATCGTGGCCATGATCGCGGCACCACTCGGTGCAGTCCAGGAACACCATATACGTGCCCTGCGGGCGCGAAAACGCGACGCCCTTCCAATGTTTTTCTGCATACGTGCAGAAGTACTCGATATTGCCGGCAAGCACCTGGTTGAGCTCATCGACCCACTCGTAGCCCTGCTGCTGGTAGGCACCCATAAGCGCATGCATGGAGAGGACGTTCATCTCGTTGTAGTGAGTCTTGTTGGACACGGCGCACACGCGGTCGCGCAACGTCTCGTTATAGATGATGTGGTAGCTGCCGACCAGGCCCGCCAGGTTAAACGTCTTGCTGGGCGCGTAGAGGGCAACCGTGCGCATGCGGGCATCCTCGCTCACCGACTGCGTCGGGATATGCCTGTGACCCGGCAGGATGATATCGGACCAAATCTCATCCGAGATCACCACGCAATCGTGCTGGCGATAGATGTCCATGGCACGTTCGATCTCGTCGCGCTCCCATACGCGGCCGCAGGGATTGTGCGGCGAGCAGAACACCGCGGCATGGATGTGGTTTTGGGCGAGCTTGCGCTCCATGTCCTCAAAGTCCATACGCCACACGCCTTGGTCGTCGAGCTTAAGCGGGCTGTGGACAATGCGATAGCCCGCGGCTTCGATAGACTTGGTGAAACCGATGTAGGTGGGGCTGTGAACCAGCACCGCATCGCCCGGCTGGACATACGCGCGCAGTGTCGACACGACACCGCCCAGTACGCCGTTTTCGTAGCCGATATGCTCAGGAAGCAGGCCCTTAACGCCATTGCGGCGGCTCTGCCATTCGATGATGCGGTCAAAGTACTCGTCGCGCGGATCGAAATAGCCAAACATGGGATGCTGGGCGCGCTGAATGATGTGCTCCTGAACCGTGGGCACCGTGGCAAAATTCATGTCCGCCACCCACATGGGGATGCGGTCGAAGCCCTCGTCGGGTGCGTTCGGAGCCATGTCGGGGATCTCGCCCCAAGAGTCAACGGCAATGGAGTCCATGCCGTGGCGGTCGATGATTGAAGTGAAGTCGTATTTCATGCTGGGCTCCCGTGCAAAGATGACTGTTTCGATAGGCGTTATTGTCCACCAGCGTGGGCGGTTTTGGCATGGGGTTTGCTGTTGATTTTGGTGGGTGCAGACGAATTGCCGGCTAGTCCTGCGCGTCGTTGATGGCGGTCACCGTCAATCGGGCCCCATCGACCGTAAACGATATGTCGAGCCCAGCGTAAGCCAAATGGTAAATGCGGTTTGGCTCGTGTTTGCTGCCCGCGCGGCGCGGATCCTGGTGAAGAACCTCAACCAAGCCGGGGAGCTTTGCGGGCGGGACCATGTCTTGAAGCGCTTGCGGGAACTCGACGTCGAGCTCTTGCCACGGCGCATCCTCAATCCAGCCGCCGGTCGCATCCGGGTGGCAGTCCGCAAACGGAATGTAGGGCTTAATGTCGTAGATGGGCGTGCCGTCGCGCAGATCGGCCCCCAACACATGAATGATGGGACCATCGTCAGTGAGCTCGACACGATCGAGCTTGACACAGGTAAGCCCGATGGGATTAGGGCGAAACGGACTGCGCGTGGCAAACACGCCCACACGCTCGGCTCCGCCCAGACGCGGCGGACGCACGGTTTTCGACCATTTTGCGTTGGTGCCGGACCTGTCCTGCGTTTTGGCATCGGCGGCTATGTCCTTAGCCGTGCCGCCGGGCGTGCCGTTTTCGAAGCGCCAGAGCAGCCATAGGTGAGAGAAGGAGTCCAGACCCTCAACCGCTGCGTTGGAGGCAAATTCCGGCTCAAAAACGATGCGTCCCTGCAGGTGAGGCGCCAAAAAGCTGTTGCGCGGGATGCCGAACTTCTGCGGCAGGTCGGTATGTATGTGTGCGATAGGTTCCATGTCGGTCATTGTACGGCATGGAGGTGTGGGACGTTACGCGCAATTCTTCGCCGCGGTCCCCCGTCGTGCAACCAACGGTTGCTTGGAAGGGCGCCCGCCGCCGCTTATGCTTAAGCCATCAACCAGCAGAAAGGAGCCGTTATGGCCTTTGCAGAAAAGCTCATCGCCGTCCGTCGTGCCCATCACCTTACTCAGGAGCAGCTCGCCGCCAAGCTCTTCGTCACACGCCAAGCCGTCAGCCGTTGGGAGCGCGGCGAGGTCACCCCGGGCATCGACATGATGAAGCTCATTGCCGCCGTGACCGGCGAGCCACTGTCTCATCTGCTCGAAATGCCCGAGCACTATTGCCAGAGCTGCGGCATGATACTCACGCCCGACGATTGCGGTACCGATGCCCACGGCGCCACGACCGACCATTACTGCAAGTGGTGCTACGACCACGGCAAGTACACCTACGAGACCACGATGGAGGCCATGATTGAGGATTGTGCCCCGCGCCTGGCACAAAACACCGGCATGTCGCTCGACGAAGCCGTCTCGCTTATGGGCGCTGTCCTGCCACAACTGGAGCGCTGGCGTACCGTGCAGGAAAACGAGGAGCGCTACGGTGCCGAGGCGCGGGCGCGCTATGGCGATGAGGCTATCGATGCAGCAAACGAGGCGCTGCTGGACATGGACCCCGAGACATGGAACGACATGAAGGAACTTGAACGCGCTATTCTGGGTCAACTCTCGATTGCCATGGGCGACGGCGATGCGGATGGAAGCGAGGCTCGCAAGCTCGTCGCGATGCATCGTCGATGGATTGGCCTTAACTGGGGGCACGAACCTCAAGACGAAGCATACCTAGGCCTCGCCCACGGCTATCTTGCCGATCAGCGCTTTATCGACTACTACGACAAGCCCTGCGGCACCGGAGCCACGGCGTTTCTGGTCCAAGCAATCGAGTCGTCGTCGGCTCACGCATAGACCGCGGCGGCTTTGGGTATTTCAATCGAAACCCCAACCGATTGGAGACCCATGGCTACTGATCACGAGCTCGAGCTGTACGTTATGACCGGCTGCCCATATTGCATAAAGGTCAAGCGCTTCCTGGCCGATAACGGTGTGACCATCCCCGAGCGCAACATCTCGACCGATTCTGATGCCGAGCAAACGCTCATCGCCGTCGGCGGAAAACGCCAGGTTCCCTGCCTGTTCATCGACGGCAAGCCACTCTACGAGTCGAGCGACATCATCGCGTGGGTACAGGAGAACCTGCTCTAGTGCAACACGGCCATTGGGGACGTTCTTAAATGACTAGTCGTTAAAGAACGTCCCCAACGACTAACTAGCCGTGAAAGCGGGCTATGGGCGCAAGTGGCTGCTCGCGAAAGACGCGCTCGACGGCGGCGCGGTATTCGTCGACCTTTTTGGTCTTGCGCACGATCTTGTGAACGTTAGCGGGATTGGCGAAGGCGCATTTGGCGTAGAACCACCACTCCTTCATGCGAAAGACCGCATTGCCGCCAATCTCTTCCGCATAGGCCGCAAACAGCATGTCATGGAAGCGTTGCAGCTCAGCGGCGGTAGCGGCAGGGTCGCCCTTAACCATGCGAGCCAGCGCGGGATTCGCAAGCAAGCCGCGCCCCAACATTACGTGGCGTGTTCCGGGATAGGCCTTCACCAGTGCATCCATGTCCTCAAGATCAAAGATGTCGCCGTTATAGGCCACGGGGAACGGCGCCCGTTCCAGCGTCTCGCCGTAAAACTCCTTGCGCGGCGAGCCCGTATAGCGGTCCTTTTGCACGCGCGGATGCACGATCAGCTCTGCCAGCGGCATGCGGCAATACAGATCGAGCACACGCTCATACTCGTCATCGCGTTCCAACCCCAGCCTGGTTTTTACCGATACCGGTAACGGCGAGCGCTCGCACACATCGCCCAAGAATGCCTCGAGCTCGTCGAGATTACGCAAGAAACCCGAGCCCTTGCCCTTGGCAACAACCGTTCCCGAGGGACAGCCCAGGTTGAGATTGACCTCGCGGTAGCCCATGTCGGCGAGCACCTGTGCCGCCCATACAAACTCGTCCGCATTCTTGGACATCAGCTGAGGCACTACGTTGAGCCCCTGGTTATTGGCAGGATCAATCTCCTTAAACGCCTTGCCGCCAAAGCGGTTTCCCACCCGCGGCGGCGGCAAAAACGGCGTGTAATAACAATCGAGCGCACCGAAGCACTCCGCATGCACGCGACGGAACACATGCCCGGTAATCCCCTCCATAGGGGCCAGCGATAAATACATCAACATCCATTCTCAAATCAATGTGACAAAGGGACTGTCCCTTTGTCACATGCATTATGCCTTGTCCTTGAGGCCACCCACAAGGCGGAGGCGGTTACATGGCGTTAACTACCCCTCCAGCAGTCGCTGCGCAACGATTGCCAATAACACGCTGTTGATCACTATGTTTGAACAGCGCACACCCTCTACTCATTTATACTCAAGAGCGTGTGCGCTTCGCCCCCGAAAAACGATGAGAGTCGAGGACCCTATGCAGCAGCTCACCGAACAAGAACGTAAGCGCATCCAGCGATACTGCATCTATCCCAAGATTGCCGGCACAGCGCTTGCCATGGCGTTTGTGCTGCCTTTTTTGATCATTCCCTTCGAAATGATTGACGATATCGTCTTCCATCATGAAAGCTTCCAGGAGACGGGCATGATGACCGCCTTGGCGCTCACCGTCGTCGAGCTCGCCATCTTCTGCTACTGCGCGCTCGCGCCGCGCTTTGGCATGCGCGGCAAGCAGTGGAAAGAAATGCAGCACCGACTCGTCGTCGAGCAGGCTGAGAAAGACCACTCGGCACAAATCGCAGGTGTTATCGGTACGCAGGCCGCCGCGCGCCTGCTCAAGAACAGCGACAACGAGACCGCACGCAACCTGGGCGGCGCGGCAGAAGTCGCCGCTGCCGTAGGCGCCGTCGCCACCGCGGCAGACGTGCTTGCCGAAAGCTTTGCCAACGCAAAAGCCATGTCAGAGGCCTGTGGCGTGCCTATCCCCCGTGCAAAAAAGTGGATCGTCGCGCTTGTGGCACTGCCCCTCGCAATCGTGTGCGGTGCCTATATCCCGCAGCTGGCGCAGGGAAACATCGAGATGCAACAGAACGCCGCGGCCGCGGCCGAGCAGATCGCCATCGCCCGCAAGGCATTAGAGCCCGCATGCGAGTACGTGTCCGCCGATGACCCCTACGAGCGATATCAAGATTACGGCTATCATGTCCGCGGCTATCTGCACGAAGGCGACTCCGACGCCCAGAAGACCTATACGTATCTGGACTTTGACAACAAGGGGACGCTCAAGGAAGTGAGCTACGCGGCAGAGGTCGACCCCAGCGCGAGCCTCGAGGATAACCTTGCCCACATCGAACGCGAGCTTGACGAGCTTTCCTCTGCCGTTCAAACCGTTGACGTCAAGACGGTGAGCCCCGAGCTCTTGGCACCGCAGAAACTCCCCGAAGAGTTTAGGCAGGCATTTTTGAACGGCTCACTCTACGAGAGAATCTCTATCAGGACGAGTGACGACCTCATCAAAACGTATTACTCGTTTGATACGGATCCCGAGGACGAGTTTGACGAGTACACCCATCCAAGCGTCCGTATTACGCTGATGGGCAAAATAAACTAGAAGGCGCGGGAAGGGGCCACCCCTTCCCGCGCCTTTTCATCCAATGTGACAAAGGGGCAGTCCCTTTGTCACATTATTCGGAGCGTAGGGCTTCCACAGGGTCTTTCTTGGATGCGCTGCGGGCCGGCAGCAGGCCGGCAACGACCGTCAGCAACACCGAAATCACAATGAGCATCAGCGCATCCTGCGCGGGCAGACTCATCAGATTGGGGACCTGCTTGGCGGCAAGTGCCCAGGCATTAACCGGAAAACTCACGGCCACCACGACGACAATGGCAAAGACGCCGGCAATGAGGCCTTCGATAAAGGTCTCGGCATTAAATACGTTGGCCACGTTGCGCTTTGACGCGCCGATCGCGCGCAGGATGCCAATCTCCTTTTTGCGCTCCAGTACGCTGATGTAGGTGATGATGCCGATCATGATGGAGCTCACGACCAGGCTGATGCTCACGAATGCGATGAGCACCAAGCTGATGGTGTTCACGATGTCGGTCACCGAACCCATGATGATACCCATGTAGTCGGTGTACGAGATTGCCTGTTCATCGTGGCCGGCAGCTTTGACCTGCTTGTTGTACGCATCGATGTAATCGAGCACGCGCTCCTTGGCCTCAAAGTCGCGCGGGAAAATCTTAACCGAGATGGGGTCTGCCTCATCCGCATAGCCCAGCGTGGTCAGATTGTTATCGTAGGTGAGCTTCGACGCCTTGGCATAGCTCATCATGAGCGAACTCAGGTCCTCGGCGTCCATGTTGAAGTGGATAGCATGAGCAAAGGCACTCGCATCCACGTGCATGGCGCTCGCCAGGTTGGCAAAACTCGAAGACATCTGCGTCGCCATCTGGTCCATGAGCCCTGCCGCGCCCGCCTTGAGCTGGGACGATACCGTCGACGCTATTTGCTCGCTGATTGCCTTCATCACCTGATCCATAGCCTGCTGCAGATACGGAGCCAGTTGCTTTTGCACATAGTCGGTCATCGCCTGCCGCAGGCGCTCGGCCAGGGCATCGCCGCCGAGCGCTTTGAGCTGGGCCAGGATTTGCTGAGCTGCCGTATCGTTCTCAAGATACGTCGAGAACGCGGCGGCAAGCTTTGACGCGTCCTTAAGATCATCGGGTGTCAGCTCCTTAAACTGATCAGACCGCAAAAAGCCCTCAAACAGCTGGTTGGCTAGTGTTCCCACCTGCTTCATTTGCTCGGGCGCAAGTTCCAGACCGTCAAAGATACCCGAGAAATCGGGGGCCGGCGCTTTGGCCATGATGTCACTAAAGTCGATGTCCTTACCAACGCCCGAAAGGTCAATGTTCAGCCCGGACAAATCGATACCAGAAAGGTCGACACCGCCCGCCGCGCCCGAGAGCGCAGATGCATCGAACGAGAACGCGCTCTTCAGCGCCGCCTCGTCCACACTGAACATACTGCCCAGATCCACGCCTTGCTTGGCCTCACCTTGCAACTCGTCAAAGGTTTTGCCCGTAAAGACATCCGTCTCGGGGTGGGCAAGCTGCTCCTGCACGATCTGCGAATTGGCGGCGCGTTCCATAAGCTGGCGAGTCAGCGCATGCGTATAGGCAATGCCCGGAGACAACGCGCTCGCGTTGGCGGTCTCGTTCGGTCGCACCACGCCCACAATGTGCACATCAATACCGTCGGCAACTTTGGCCGTCATAAAGTCGGCATCGCCAGACATGTCGGTCCACATGCCGGTCTCTTCGTTTTTGCGATAGGCATCGGCCGGCGACAACACTTTAAACGCCGTGGACAGCGCGTCGTCGTAGGTAAAGTCGCTGCCGGTCTTGGGCGTCTCTACCTTGCCGTCGGCCGTCATGGCGCTGTTTACCAGATCGTTGAGCTCATCGATATCCAGCGCACCGATGCTGTAGAGCGTGTAGTCGCCCACCGTGCCGCGGCTCGAAAGCACCATTACGGCTTCGTTAGCAGACGTAGGCCAATGGCCGGCGACGACATCGTACTGGCTGTCGAGCAGGCTCTGGTCGTCAATCATCTCGTTAAAGACCGAGGTTCCCATGGATTCCATGCTCACCGTCGCCGTCGAACTCGCGCCGCCGCTCATGGCCTCGGTCATAGCGTTGGGCACCAGCCGGACAGGCTTCTCATCGCCCTTGCCCGCACGATAGACAACCGGCGTCACGCCATAGCCGTACTGGATGGCATTGACCTCTTTATCGATGCCGTCGCCACCGGCATCGAGCCATGCCTTAAAGCTCGTCATGTCGTTGGACTTAACGCTCGCAAACATATCCTTTACGGCCGTGACCACAGGAATCTTATCGGTTCCCCGAGCCTTGCCGTCAGTGCTGCCGTCGGACGAGCCCTCGTTCTTGGACGTATCGTCATCCGTGGTCCCCTGTCCGCCCATCATGGACGACAGGTCGTAATCCTGCTTGGAAATCGTCAGCGGGTAGCTCGAGAGCGTATCCTCCTCGACCTTTTTGATGTAGCCGTTTACGCCGTTGGAGAGCGCCAGAATCGCCGCGATACCGATGATGCCGATCGAACCAGCAAAGGCCGTCATAGCCGTACGGCCCTTCTTGGTCAAAAGGTTTCGCGCCGAAAGCCCCAGCGCCGTCACAAAGCTCATCGAGGTTTTGCGCGTAGGCTTAGCCTCGCGACGCGCGGCATTGGCAACATCAAAGGGATCGGAATCGTCGGTGATCTTGCCGTCCGCCAGGTTGACGATGCGCGTGGCGTACTGGTACGCCAGCTCGGGATTATGCGTGACCATGATGACCAGACGGTCGCGCGCAACGTCCTTGAGCAAATCCATGACCTGCACGGATGTCGTTGAGTCCAAGGCGCCGGTCGGCTCGTCAGCCAGCACAATCTCGGGATCGTTGATCAGGGCGCGGGCAATAGCCACGCGCTGCATCTGGCCGCCCGATAGCTGGCTCGGGCGCTTGTTAACGTGCTCGCCCAGGCCGACTGCCTCAAGCGCCTTGCGCGCACGCTGGCGGCGCTCGGCATGCCCCACACCCGTGAGCGTAAGCGCCAGCTCCACGTTTTCCAAAATGGTCTGATGCGGAATGAGGTTATAGCTCTGGAACACAAAGCCGATGCGATTGTTACGATAGGCGTCCCAATCGCGGTCGCTGAAGTCCTTGGTCGAGATGCCATCGATCAGCAGATCGCCAGAATCGAAATGGTCGAGTCCACCAATGACGTTGAGCATCGTAGTTTTACCCGAACCCGAGGGACCCAGGATGGCTACAAACTCGTTATCGCGAAAAGACAGGCTTACGCTGTCGAGCGCTACCTGCGTAAACGACTGCGTAACGTACCTTTTGCAAATATCTCTGAGATCCAGCATGGACGGCAACCTCTCTCGCGCGGGCGCGCTCGCCCGCTCCCCCGCCGTTCACGTTCGGCGCGTTTGTCCTACTCTATCCTCATTTTTGGCCGATACCAGTGAGGAATGTAACGAACCGCGCCAAAAAACGAACGGGACGGCACGCCGCATGGCGCACCATCCCGCATATAACATCCCCGATGCGACAAAGAGGCTGTCACTTTGTCACATTCCAATGCGCGCTACTTTTCGAGCCCGCACGGCATAACGTTAGCGCTGCCGCGGCGAGCCTCAGTCACGGCTGCAAAGAAGCGATAGCCGCCCGAGAAGTTAAAGCACTCAAAGCCATGCTGCGCCAAAATGCGGCAAGCAATGTAGCTGCGAATGCCGCTCTGGCAAATCACGTAGACCGGCTTGGCCCGGTCGAGCTCGCTCAGGCGATTGCGCAGATCATCGACGGGAATGTTTACGAAACCATCGATATGCCCGCGCTCATACTCCCCTTCCGTACGAACATCGAGCAGCTGCACGCTGCCATCGCGTGGCAAGTTGGGCTCATCCTCCCAATGCCACTGCGCCAGTATGCCGCGATTGAGGTTCTCGATCATAAAGCCCGCCATATTGACGGGATCCTTCGCCGATGAATACGGCGGCGCGTATGCTAGGTCCAAATCCTTAAGCCTATCGCCGCGCATGCCTGCCTGGATGGCAGTCGCCAGAACGTCGATACGCTTGTCCACACCATCGATGCCCACGATTTGCGCACCCAGCAGGCGCAATCCCTGCTTCTCGAAGACAACCTTCATGGTCATGGGCGTTGCACCCGGATAATAACCCGCATGCGAACCGGGCGACAGGACCACGCTGTCGCAGTCAATTCCCGCCGCGTGTGCCGCCTTTTCGGATAGTCCCGTGCTTGCCGCCGTCAAGTCGAATACCTTGATAACCGATGAGCCCAACGATCCGAGGTAGCAGCTGTCCATGCCGGCTATGACATCGGCGACGACACGCCCCTGCTTGTTGGCGGGGCCGGCGAGCGAAATGACCGCGTCCTCGCCGGTCACCTGATGCGTGACCTGCACGGCATCGCCCACGGCATACACGTCGGCAGCAGAGGTCTCCATGCGGTCGTTGACCACAATAGCCCCCTTGATGCCCAGTTCGAGCCCCGCCTCTTGCGCCAGATGGCTCTCAGGTGCCACGCCAATGGCAAGCAGCACCATATCGGCTCCGATAGGGTCATCGCCCGCAACATGGGTGACAACGCGGCCATCAACTTCCTCAAAACCTGTCACATCGGCCTTGAGGCGCAGATCGATACCGTGCTCACGCACCTCGGTATGCAAAAGGGTCGCCATGTCGTAATCCAGGTTGTTCATAAGCTGGACGGGACGCTGCAGAAGGGTCACCTGGAGCCCCAGCTCGCACAGATTCTCCGCCGTCTCGACGCCAATGAAGCCGCCGCCGATCACGACGGCACTGCTCGGTCGCCGCTCTCGAACATAGCTGTGAATACGCAGCGTGTCCTCAACGGTGCGTAGGCTAAAGATTTTATCCGAGTCGATGCCCGGCAACGCAGGGCGGATCGGCTTTGCACCCGGCGACAGGATGAGCTTGTCATACGTCTCGACAAATTCCTCGCCCGTCAGCATATTGCGAACCTCGACCGTATGCGAATCGGGATGGATGGCAAACACCTCGTGACTCGTCTTGACCGCAATGCGAAAGCGATCCCAAAAGCCCTTGGGAGACTGCAGCGTCAATGCGCTCTCTTCTTCTATCACGCCGCCAATGTAGTACGGAAGCCCACAATTGGCATACGATACAAAACCCGTGCGCTCAAAGATGACAATTTGGGCCTGCTCGTCGAGTCTGCGCAAACGTGCCGCCGCCGATGCGCCGCCCGCGACGCCTCCAACGATAACCACCTTCATAGCTAACGCACCACCTTTCCCGTGTAGCCGCTTATGCCGCCGATATTCTTGACACTGCCATACCCAGAACGCTTAAGAAAACTCACAGCTTGGTTGCTTCGCGCACCGCTCGGGCAATGCACGAAAAGCTGCGTGCCCTTTCGACGTATACCCATGATGCTACCCCGAAGCAGAAAAAAGAGTCGCTGTTTCCAGCGACTCCCCTTCAGTTGTCTGTCCCACGGACTTACTGTTCGCTCTTCGCGAGTGCCTGATCGATCAGTTTGTTGAGCGCCTCGCGCTGCTCAGCGGAGTTGATGCCGCCCATGATCGGCTCTCCCACAATGTTACCGTTCTGGTCGATCACGTAGGTGGTCGGGAACGAGTACAGGTTGGAGGTGAACTTTCCGGCCTCGCTGTCCGACTTAAACCAGATGTTCTTATACGTCACGCCCTTCTTGGAAAGCACGTCCTTGGCATCGGCCACCTCGTCTTTGTTGCCATCGAGCGTAAAGGAATTAACGCCCACGACCTGGCCGCCCTTCTCGGCAAGCTCCTTGTTGAGCTTCTCCAGATCGCCCAGCTCTCCCACGCACGGCTTGCAGGTGGTAAACCAGAAGTTCATGACGGTGACCTTGTTCTTGGAGAACAGCTCGTCGCTGTTTACATCGTTGCCGTCCAAGTCCTTGCCCTTAAAGCTGGGGAACTTCGTCTCCCCGCTCTCGCCGTTAGTCATGCCTGCGGTCGAGGCATCGACGCTCTCCCCCTCGCCGGGCGTGCTGCCGCATCCGGGGAACTCCTTCTCCAGCGCCATGAGCTTGTCCTCGATCTCCTTGACCTGCTGCGCGCCGGCCTTAAGCGTCTTAAGCTCGTCAGCCGCAAACTGATCCTTGGCGCCCTCGATGGTATCGAGCAAGAAGTCACCGTAGTTCTTGCCGTCCTCAATCATGGGAGTGTCTTTGTTGGCCGCAAGGAACACCTTTTCCCATAGGGCGTTATCGCTCGCAAAGATCTCGTTTTCCTTTTGCAGCAGCTGCTGGTACAGCTCGGCCGCCTCCTCGGCACTCGACGGCTTTTGCGCTATGAGCTCGGCAATCTGCGCATCGCCGCTCGTAGCACCCTTCGCGTCGCCCTTGGGGGCAGAGCACGCCGCGAGAGTCAGCGCCAGCACGGGCAGCATCAACAGAGCTGCAATTTTTGACAGTTTCATGGTTCCTCCGTTTATATCGAAACTTATATAGGTACCTATTTGTTTTCGCAGGCTTGCGTGGACTGCGCGGGTTTGTCGCCCGTCACACCCAGCCCATAGCGAAAGCTAATAGCATCGACGGGGCACGCGCCCACGCATTTGCCGCAACGAATGCACTCGGCATGGTCGGGCGTACGCGTAACGTCCACGTCCATTTGACACACCTTGGCGCACTTGCCGCACGAGACGCATTTGCACTGGTCAACCTGGATCCCCAGCAAAGACACCTTGTTCATGAGCGCATAAAATGCGCCGAGGGGGCAAATCCATTTGCAGAAGGGGCGATAGAACAGCACGCTCAGCACCGCAACCACAATGAGGATCGCGAGCTTCCAGGAAAAGAGCTTTCCCAGCGCGGAGCGGATTCCCACGTTCATGATGGACAGCGGAATCGCGCCCTCGAGCACACCTTGCGGGCAGATGTACTTGCAAAAGAACGGGTCGCCCATACCCACATCGTTAACCACCAAGACGGGCAGCAGCACCACGGCAAACAGCAGCACGGCATACTTGATGTACGTGAGCGGCTTGAGCTTTTTCGTGGAGAGCTTTTTGCTGGGAATCTTATGCAAAAGCTCTTGTAGCCATCCAAACGGGCACAAAAAGCCGCATACAAAACGTCCCAGCAGCACGCCGATCAGAATGAGCGTTCCGGTGACGTAATACGAGAAGCTAAACTTAGACGAGCCCACCACCGACTGAAACGACCCGATGGGGCACGCACCCGAGGCCGCTGGACACGAGTAGCAGTTGAGGCCCGGCACGCAGACGGCTTTGCCCGCTCCCTGGTAGATGCCGCCCTTGGCAAAGTTAGGCAGGTGAATATTGGTCGCAAGCGTCGCCGCCGCCTGAATCAATCCACGAAATCGCGCTAAAAGATGCGATGCAGTGTTTTTTCTTTTATCCAATTCCGATACACTCCAAGCACAGCCTGATTGCCTTGGCCAGCACGGCATCTGCCTCGCCGCGCATAATTCCAAAGCCAACCATGGCTACCCCAACGATCAGCAAAGCCACCTGCGCCACAGGCTTAATCGCTTTGAACAATCTGACCACTCCTTTCGTTTCGCGACCCATTGGACCATACCGACTATAAAATCCGTGTTAAGCGTGAATGATTATGCAAGGAGAACGTTATGCGCATCTTGGTCATCGAGGACGAGCGGGCGCTGTGCGATGCGATCGCACGCAGCCTGCGCAACTTGGCCTATAGCGTCGACTGCTGCTACGACGGGCAGCAGGCCCTCGATCTGCTCGATGTCGAGACCTTTGATCTTGTCGTGCTCGACCTCAATCTCCCCCATGTCGACGGCATGACCGTGCTCAGGCAACTCAGGACAGCTGATTGTGAGACCAAGGTGCTTGTGCTCTCGGCACGTGGCGAGGTCTCCGACAAGGTAGCGGGGCTCGATGCGGGCGCCAACGACTACCTCACCAAGCCGTTTCATCTTGACGAGCTTGCGGCAAGGATTCGCAGCCTTACCCTCAGACGCTTTACACAAAGCGACGTTGTTCTAACCTGTGGATCGCTGAGCTTTGACACCAAGGCGCGCCTCGCCACAGTGGGCGACGAGATCCTGTCCCTCACGCGCAAGGAGACCGGCATCTTGGAATACCTGATGCTTAACCAGGGGCGGCCGGTGAGCCAGGAGGAGCTCATCGACCACGTATGGGACAGCAGCGTCAACAGCTTTAGCAACGCGACCCGCGTGCACATCTCGTCGCTGCGCAAAAAGCTGCGCGGCGCGTTGGGGCACGACCCCATCCGCAACCGAATCGGCGAAGGCTACGTTATGGAGGATGGCAAATGAAGCGGTTGTCGCTGCAGTGGCGCATCACGTTGATGACGGCACTGCTGATATGTTCGACCTGCGTACTTATGAATTGCCTGGTTGGCTACTCCGGCATGCGCTACATGGACTCGATTGGTGCAGAAGCGTCGGCGCACAGCAAGGTGGAGGCGGCCTCGCCCAGCTCATTTGACCCGACAAACAAAGAGCTCGACGACGCGCTGACCATCGTCGTGAACGACGCCCAAGAATCGTTTGGCGCGACGAGCTGGTATATAACTGCGGCGGTGACGCTGCTCGGCGGCGTGCTGGCCTACTTTGTAAGCGGACATGCGCTGCGGCCGTTGCGCTTCTTTGCGACGCAAGTCGAGAGCGTGCGGCCCGACAACCTCGCCGACACAAAAATCAGCGAGGACGTGCCCTCTGAACTCAGGCGCTGCAGCGCGTCGTTTAACGACATGATTGCCCGCCTTGACGAGGGATTTTCCGCACAAAGACAGTTTACGGGCAATGCGGCGCACGAGCTGCGCACGCCACTTGCGCTCATGCAGGCCCAGGTCGAGCTGTTTTGCGCCGAGCACCCCGACGTCGACGCCGATACAGCGAGCCTGCTCGGGCTGCTGCAGGAGCAGACCGAGCGAATGACGCACATGACAAAGACCCTGCTCGAGATGAGCGAGCTGCGCAGTGTCCCTTGCAACGATGTGATTGACCTAGCGCCGATGATCGAAGAAGTGCTCACGGACCTGGCACCCCTTGCCGAGCAAAAAGACATCACGCTTACAAGTGAGGGCGACGCGCAAACGATCGGCAGCGACACGCTGATCTATCGGTTGCTGTTCAACTTGACCGAAAACGCCATACGCTATAGCGCGCCCAACTCGACCGTGCAAATCAACGCCTGCGCCGAAGGCGACCGCGTGCTGCTACGCGTGCGCGACCAGGGGCCGGGCATTCCCGAGCAATACCAGACGAGCATCTTTCAGCCCTTCTATCGCGTCGACAAATCGCGCAGCAGGGCATACGGCGGCGTGGGGCTGGGGCTTGCGCTGGTCTGGGAGATCGCCGCACTTCACGGCGGCTCCATCGAGGTCGAAAAGAGCTCGGAGCGCGGAACGACCATGCTCGTGACTCTTCCCACTCGCGCACTCGGCTCATTAAAATAACGAACGGGATGGCACGCCGCGTGGCGTACCATCCCGCACATAATATCGAGGATGTGACAAAGGGACTGTCCCTTTGTCACATCTGCTAGTTCTCGTCGCCTACCAGCTGAGTTAGCTTACTCCCACTCGACCGTGCCGACGGGCTTCGGCGTGAGGTCGTAGCACACTCGGCAGATGCCGGGAACCTCGGCGGTGACGCGAGCGGTAATACGCTTGAGCAGCGCCCAGTCGAGCTCGGGCACCTCGGCGGTCATGACGTCAACGGTGTTGATGCAGCGAATAATGCAGGGCCAGTCGTAGGCGCGCTTGCCCTCGCGCACACCGGTAGCGCGGAAATCGGGCACTACGGCAAAGTACTGCCAGATGGTCAGGCCGGCCTTGTCGATCTCTTCGCGTACGATGGCATCGGCCTCGCGCAGCGCCTCGAGACGGTCACGGGTGATGGCGCCAAGGCAGCGGACGCCCAGGCCAGGACCGGGGAACGGCTGACGCTCAACCATGTTCTCGGGCAGGCCGAGCTCGCGGCCCACGACGCGCACCTCGTCCTTGTACAGCAGCTTAACGGGCTCGCAGAGCTCAAATTGCAGATCCTCGGGCAGACCGCCAACGTTATGGTGAGCCTTCACGCCGTCCTGCGACTCCAGAATGTCGGGGTAGATGGTGCCTTGGGCGAGGAAGCTGACCTCGTCGCCAACCTTGCGGGCCTCTTCCTCGAACACGCGGATAAACTCGGCGCCGATAATCTTGCGCTTGGTCTCGGGCTCGTCGACGTCGACGAGCTTATCGAGAAAGCGGTCGGTGGCGTCCACGTAAACCAGGTTGGCGTCCATCTGATTCTGGAACACGTCGATGACCTGCTCGCTCTCGCCCTTGCGCATGAGTCCATGGTTCACATGCACGCAGATAAGCTGCTTGCCGATGGCCTTGATCAGCAGCGCCGCGACAACAGAGCTGTCGACGCCGCCAGAAAGGGCCAGCAGAACCTTCTTGTCACCGATCTGCTCGCGGATTGCGGTGACCTGCTCGTCGATGAACGCCTGAGCAAGTTCGGGAGTGGTGATACGCACCATATCGTCGGGACGCTTGTTGGGATCCATGCAGGGCTCCTTTTCGGGTCGATGGAACGCGCCGCACACATGCAAACGCGCTGTCATATGACCTCATTATATGCAGAGCGAGGTTCGTTTCCCATCGCTTCGGCAGAGCTTTTTGCAGGGGCGGCAGTTTTTCCTTATGCCAAGGTCAGCCATGCCTCGACAACCACCTTAAGAGCATCGCCAATAGACTCTTCCTTTATACGTTCGGCATAATCGTAGGCGATACCCACAAATTCCAGTCCCGAGCAACAGGAGTACAATTGCTGCTAATGTTGCCACCTGATGGGAGATGGAAGATGGACTGCGATGGCTACCCATGCATCCCCATGCCGTTGATGTGCACCGCCTTTGTGCCGGGGCAGATTGACGCTGCGGTTGCAGGCATTTCCGACCCCGATTCACGCACCATCGCCACGGCAGAAGCGCTGTACTTTCGCGGACAGGCCACACTCGCCGCCGAAACAGCACGCCCCTATCTTGACGCCACCGATCCCGCGCTGCGCTATTCCGCATGCTTTATCTGCGGATACGCCAGTCTGTCGCTCAACCGTATCGCCGACGCACGCCGGTGCCTTGCTGGCATCCTCGATACGCCGGCCGACGAGGAATCGTCCGCCATCCACGCCACGCATATCCTGTTCGCCTCGGCCGCGAGTGTCCTGCTGCACTTGCCTTCCCCGTATTCTGCCGAAGAGTTTTATCCGCTTGCGGCGCATCTGCCCGAAGGCCTGCGCCTGTTCGCCAGCTACGTGATGGCGCACGCGTTGTATCTGCGCGGCGAATACGGCCGCAGCCTGGGCATGGCGGAAAACGCCCTGATTATGAAACAGGGAAGCTACCCCATCTCGGAGCTATTCCTGCACTTGTCGGCTTCGATGGCCTGTATGAGTCTCAAAGACGTCGACGCCGCAAAAGCGCACTTTGGCGCCGCTTGGGACATTGCGCGCCCCGACGGCCTTATCGAACTCATCGGCGAACACCATGGCCTTTTGCAGGGACTCATCGAGGCATGCCTAAAATCGCAATACCCTGACGATTTCGCACGCATCATCGAGATTACGTATCGATTCAGCTACGGCTGGCGGCGCATCCACAACCCCGATTCGGGCGAGGACGTGGCCGACGATCTAACGACCACGGAATTCACCATGGCCATGCTCGCCTGTCGTGGGTGGACCAACGCCGAAATCGCACGCCATATGGGAGTATCGCCGGGCACCGTCAAAAACCGCCTATCAGGAGTGTATGCCAAGCTTGGTATCGGAACTCGCGCCGAGCTGGTCGCGCATATGTTGCGTTAGCGACCGGGCTGCCAAGCGCATCGAACGCGTTCCGGAACCCGGCGCTTCGCTCGATCAATTTGGACATTTTGACCCTTGAACGGCACTACCGTGACTGGATGCCTTCTTGCAAAATTGGATTATTTCCATCGATACCTGCTGGATGGAGGCCAAAGATGCTTGATCGCCGTTCGTTACTTGTTGCTGGAGCGTCCTCGCTAGCGAGCATTATGTTGCCTCGCGTGCCGGGAAGCGAAAATGCCTTCCTGCTGCCGTTCGCGCCCACCGCGGCCTATGCCGACGAAAGAAGACCCCTTCAAGGTCTTGGTGCTCTCGCGCACCATGTTTGGTGTGGTCGTGGTCGACGTCGCCAACAAGAATACGCCCATCACGGGTGCCCAGGTCACGCTCACATCGCGCTATGCTGCAGGCAAGCAGCTCACCGCCACTACCGATGACGAAGGCACGGCCATCTTTGAGGTCGCGCCGCTTTCGGAAGGCTACGTGGACGAGGCAACGCTTCTCGACGCGTACGAATTTAACGGCGGCATCTCCATTAGCATGGCGGGATACCGTGATGTCGAGATTCCCCTTGCTCGCATTCTGGGCGGCACCGCCATAACCGCGCCCACACGTCCGTTTTCCGACGGCGAGCCGTACTTCCGCCAGCTCACGTTTGACGAATGGGACATCCAGTACGCCGACGCCACGTTCATGGCATTGCCGAAGAACGACACGACAAACGAGCAGCCCGATACGCACGCCTTTACCGTGCAGGCCCATCTGCCGCAGGGCGGGCAGGCAACGTTACATATCAATAAAGTGACGCCTGCCGCGGGCAGCTCACCCGAAACCGTCACGCAGATTGGCCAAGTCAAGGCCAGCGCATCGGGCACGGATAATCTGGCAACGTTCACACTCGAAGATAAGTTCCTCGATGCGGCATCGGGCCTTCTGGAAGAAGGGTGCAAGCTGCGCTTTGTCCTCGACTATCAGGGCAAAACCTACACGCTCTCCTCCCCCATGGCCGTTGTCACCGCGCCGGCCGCAAAGGCGGAATCGGGCTCGACCACCATCATTCCCACCACCATGGACCAAGAGGTCACTCCGTTTGATTTCCCCGCATCGTTTCCCGGCATCGGTGGTAATAAGTTCACGTGTTGGATGCCCACATTTCCGATCCTCTTCGATTTCTCGTTTGCCGGGTACGTGCTGTTTGGCGGAGGATACAAACCAGCCAGCTATATGAACGATTCGGGCAGCCCTGATCCGGAATACTGGAAGAAATCGCCGCGCGAGTCGGGCGCCAAGCAGGCAAACCGCTATCTCGACGAGATGGAGGGGAAGTGGAATCAGTACAAGAGCATGAGCGCCGGTTCGGGCACCGATCCAAGGAACACCAAGCTCCTTCGCCACCATTGCACGCTGCTGTTCACGATGGATATCGCCACGCAGCTGTACGGCTCGCTCGCCTACGATTGGGTGGGCAAAACCTGGGGCAACAACAACGACCCCGCATACGGCAATATTAAGGCCCTCTTCCAGGTAAGAACCGACCTCAATTGGACCGAGCAGTTTACCCTGGGACCGGTGCCGTTTTTCCTAAACGTCAACCCCTGGGTGCTAGCAAAACTGGCGCTCGCCGTGGGCGCCCACACGCACGGTAGCGGCGCGGCGTTTTTTAAAAACATTTCGCTCGATTGGTCAAACACGTCGGGCTCGTTCACCATCCAGATCGGGCTTGCCGTTACCTTTGGAGCCGGCGTTGCGGGCGTCGCCTCGTCTGCCGTGCGCGGCGCCGCATCCCTCACGCTGTTCATTGGGTACGAGAAGGCAGATGGACACCCGCTTCCGCGACTGCGCGTAGGTGCAGACGTCGATGTCGATGTGATACTCCAGTTCGTTATGTTCAAGTGGACCACCAAGGCTTGGTCGGGATCGTGGCCCACACTCGCCGATTCGTGGAATATGTCGGTGAACAACGGCGACCAGTATGTACTCCAGCGCTCTGAGCTGGCCTTGGGTGGAGATACGCCTTATACGCTGAACGCCTGCTTCGGCTCGGGCGGCAACGCCGAGGCAGGTGGTGTGCCGCAGTTTATCGCGTCGGCCACCATCGTCACCAACGCCGAGCTGCTCGCACGCGCCGAGGTTAAGGCCACTGCCGTAAACGCCGCGCCTGTCGTGCGCGATTGGGATCAAGCGGTCACGCGCATTGAGCTCGAGGCGGATGCAGAAAGCGACGACACGGGACAGATCGAGCATTTCGTCCATGCACTGATAGAGAACGACGAAAACGCCGCGCCAATGTATAAGTACACCTATATCGGGCAGGCGACGAACGCCGTTGCGGACCCCAACGCCAATTCTGCCGGCATGTCGGAGGACGAGCGTGGCGGCATAAAACCCTCGAGCGACAACGTGCTGTTTTCCGGCGTGCTCAGCGAAGCCCACATGAAGCTGGCAATGATTGCCGGCATAGAATGCCTGTTCCGTATCGCCTCGGTGTGCTACGGCGACAATGGCCGCTCGCGCCTGGTGGTGCACACAAGGGCAAACGGCACGTGGTCCGCCCCCACGCCCGTGGACTTCCCCCTTGGGTTTGGCGAGGGCGACGTGGAGCGCGACGGCATATACGATTACGACTTCGACGTGGTGGAATATACGGACGGGAGGGGAAACCAGGACGCCTACGTGCTGCTGGTCTCGGGCGAGCGCCCCGACGGCGACAACACCCTTTTCGATACGGCAAGCACAGCCGGCATACTGTCCGTCGTGCGCCTGCGCATAAGTAATGACGAGACCCGCGTGGTGTCGCATACGTCATGGCGCAGCATCTCGCGCGGCCGCCTGCAAGAGGATGGCTACCATTGCCTGCAGTGCCCACGTATCACGGTGGGCAAGACGCTGGTCGACGGGCGCCTGTCGGGTGCCTACCTCCACCGCCGCGGAACCACCGCAGAAAAGGCGCTCGGCAGCGAGGCTGAGGTTGCGCTGGAGTGCTTTACCCTGTGGTCGGACGTTTCGGGCGACAGCCTGACGTTCCGCCAAGTTCTCCGCTTTCCGCAAGCACCGTCGAGTATCGAGCTGGGCGAGCCCGAGAATATCAACGGCAAAATGGTGGTGCCCGTTACGTACGAGACCGCAAACGGTTGCGGCTGCGCATCGTACGCCGTGATCGGCCAGTCTATCGCGGGCTGGGGCGTTATGCCGCCGGACGCCGCGGTGCCCCATGCGGTGCCATGGCCGCAGCACACGGGCTTTTTGGCCACCGTCAACGAACAACTGCAGCATATTACTTGGACGCGAGGCGCATCGGCATTTGCAACGCAGCCCGTGGGTGCCGCAGGCTGTGGCCCGGCATCGTTTAGCGTAAGCAGCAACGGCAGGTGCGTGCTCTATGTAGAGAACACCGATGGCAAGGTGGGACAAACCTACGACGAAGAAGGCAACCCGGTAGCAGTGATGGGCAAGCACTTCCGCATCTTCGCCAGCACCTTGGCAGGCGATCTGTTCACGGAGCCGTTCGTGATGTGCGAGCTGGACCATCCCGTCGATCAGATAACGACATTTTTGACGTCGGGAGGCATGCTCTCCGCGCTCGCCACGCACATTGTGAGTGCCGAGCAGAGCAAGGCGGAGCTGCACGGCATCGAAGTGCCCTTGGTGGCGTGTGCCACTCCGACGGGCGCGGTCGCTACCTCGGGCGCGGTGGTGCCCGGAGCAGCAGGCGAGTCCTTCATGGTCACGGTGCGAAACGACGGCAACACTTTGCTGACCGCCGGCACGATCGATCTGTACCGAGAGGGCTCCAGCCAGCCGTTCTCCAGCGCATCCATCGGATTCGGAGCGAACGCACGCATGGCTTCGATCCACGATCCAGAGCTTGCCGAAGACGCTTCGGCCAACGACATGGCACGCGTGAAGTACGCGCTCGAGACGCTGGGCGCATGTTTTGCAACGCACCCGCTGGTAGCCGACAACGGCAACGCCGTGCTGGCACCGGGTTGCACGGCACAGTTCCGCATGAGCTTCGCTATCCCCGAGAGTTGGAGCGACGAAGTGGGCAAACGCGTAACGCTGTATGCGAAGGCGCGTGACCTGGTGGCGCTCGATCCCGTAACGCTCAAGGAAATCCGACCGGGCGCAAACTCGGCGCTGGGTGCCGTACTGCACGAGCTTCATGTGCCCGACGCGGCATGCGAACGCTCAGAAATTCAGGTCGGCGTATGCGATAGCGCGGATACGACAGGACTTCACGACGCCCCGATGCCGGCGGACGGCGATGGTGGCTCAAGTGGCGGCGGTACTGACGAGGGCGGCGGCTCCGGCGGAAGCAGCTCCGGCAGTGGCAAGGACCACGACAATAACAAGCGCTCCGGAAAAGCGGGCGCACTTGCGGGCACGGGCGATGTCAACGCTCCCCTTACGGCAGCCGCTGCAGCACTCGCCGCGGCAGGCGCCGGCCTCGTCGCCTACAGCGCCCGCCGCACGGCGCTCGAAACCGACACCGCCAATGAGGTCAATTCGGATAGGCCTCGCTAGCTCCTACTTACTTTTGTGAGAGGCGCCGACTCGGCTAATCGAACATCAAAATGGGCTGGTTCTGGATACCCAGAGCCGGCCCATTGCGCATTAGATGTCGTCTGAGGAGTCGAGTTCTGCCTCGAGCTTGGCACGGCGTCTTTTCGCCGTGAAAAACGTTGCACACAGGACAGCAAACGTGGCTGCGAAAATCGTCGCACCGCAGAACACGCCCGTGGCCAGGTTCGCCAACCAAAAGACGCTTTCGAGCGGTACGATCTGCGCCTCAGCGACACAGCGCATTGCGGCAATAACAAGCGCGAACGCGGCGCTTATGGAAACCATGTTCGCCATCGCCATGTGGACATAACAATTTCGATTCGCTATTCAAACTTACTCGGACAGAACCGACTCGGTTTTGTCCGAGTAAACTCGAGCATAAACTTGTTCATGCGATACAATTAACTCGGACAAAACCGAGTCGGAAGGAACCGAGTAAGTGGAATTCATTGGCAGGGAGCTTGAACTCGCCCGTATTAAGAAAACACTCAATGCGCCCGAGCAGCGCAATGTTCTCATTTACGGAAGGCGTCGCGTCGGCAAAAGTGAGCTCATCAAGCAGGCGCTAACCGATTTATCGGACGTCGCAACGATCTATTACGAGTGCCGCCAAACCTCCGAGGCAGACAACCTCGAGAGTCTGTCCGCCCTTGCTGCTGAAGCGCTAAGCTTTCCTCCGCTCGCCTTCACGGGCATCCGCGAGCTCATCGAATTTCTGTTTGCCCAAGCCAAAGACAAGAACATTACCCTCGTTCTCGACGAATACCCCTACTTGAGAGATGCGGTTAAAGGCTTAGACAGCATTCTCCAGACCTCAATCGACGCTCACAGGGAAGACTCACGTTTAAACATTGTCCTGTGCGGCTCCTATGTTGAGATTATGAAATCTCTCATCGAGCATGAAAGCCCCCTCTACGGGCGAATTGATCTCGCGCTTGAGCTTAAGCCCATGGATTACTTTGACGCTGCAAAGTTCTATCCCGCGTTCTCACCCGAGGACAAGGTGCGGCTCTATAGCGTTTTTGGCGGCATCCCCTTTTACAATCGCCTCATCGATCAGTCCCAAAGCGTACGCGACAATATCATCGAGCTCGTCACAGAACCTGGCGCCCGCTTAGAAAGCGAAGTACCGTCCTATCTCAACGCCGAGATCTCGAAGATGACCAACGCCAACGAAGTTTTCGGGGCTCTCGCACAAGGTTACTCCCGTTGGGGGGACGTGCTGGCACAGTCGCACGTCTCGAGCGGTCCGGCCATGGCAGACGTACTCGACAAGCTCATGTCACTCGAAATCGTCCAAAAGCGTGCACCCATCAACGACCCTACGAATAAGCGCAAGTCTGGCTACTTTGTGGTGGACCCACTTTCGCTCTTTTACTATCGCTACGTCTTCCGCAATGCTTCTGCGCGTCAGCTGCTCGACCCGGAAGTCTTCTATGATCGTCACGTCTCCCAAGACTTCGAGGAAAACTACACTCCACATATGTTCGAGGAGATCTGCCGTCAATACCTCGTACGGCAAAACAGGACTGGCAAGATCGAACCGGCTTTCGATGCCATAGGCAAGTACTGGTACGACGATCCCGCAAACAAAACGAGCGGCGAATTCGATGTGGTAACGCAAGACCCCGAGGGCTACGCATTCTACGAAGCAAAGTTCCGCAAATCCCCCGTCACGCAAAAAATGGTCGACGAGGAAATCACCCAAGTCGAGGCAACGGGGCTCAAATGCCATCGCTACGGATTCTTCTCCCGTTCGGGCTTCGAAGCTGACGAAAGCGATCGAACCGTCTTCATCGACCTGCCGCAGATGTTTGAATAGGACAGACCCCACCCGCATCCCAAGCATCCATTATCTGATCGAACTATTGTTCGATGGAATTCGTGTTGGTTGGAATCGCCCACGGCCTGGGCTATGCTACCTTGGCTATCTATATGACTTAAACGCAGCAAAAGGAGCACCGAGAGAGCGAGTATGGCAAAAAACACCGCAAACTATGGTAACGACAGTATCCGCCAGCTCAAGGACGAGGAGCGCGTACGCCTGCGCCCCGCCGTCATCTTTGGCTCGGACGGACTCGATGGTTGCGCGCATGCCGCCTTCGAGATCCTGTCCAACGCCGTTGACGAAGCACGCCAGGGCTACGGCAAGCTCATCACCCTCACCGCCTTTCGCGATGGCTCTATCCAGGTAGAGGACAACGGCCGCGGCTGCCCGCTCGACTGGAACCCTTCCGAGAAGCGCTTTAACTGGGAACTCGTCTTTTGCGAGCTCTACGCCGGCGGCAAATACAACAACAACCAGGGCGGCGACTACGACTTCTCGCTCGGCACCAACGGCCTGGGCTCCTGCGCGACCCAGTACGCTTCTGAGTACATGGACGTCACGGTTTGGCGTGACGGTAACAAATACTCTCTGCACTTTAAGAAGGGTAAGGTCGTCGGCGCCAAAAAGAAGGCGCTCGAGATTGAGCCCAGCGACGAGAACCGCACCGGCACCACCATCAAGTGGCGCCCCGATCTTGAGGTCTTCACCTCCATCAGCATCCCCCACGATTGGTATCGCGAGACCATGCGCCGCCAGGCCGTGGTCAACGCCAACGTTACCTTCCGCCTGCGCATCGAGGGCGACGATGGCGAGTTTTCCGAAGAGGACTTTTGCTACCCCAAGGGCATCGAGGACTATGTGCTCGAGAAGGTCGGTGCCGACTACCTCACCGAGCCCTTCTTTATCGAGGCCGACCGCCGCGGTCGCGACCGCGAGGACCTGCCCGACTACAACGTCAAGATCACCGCGTGCATGTGCTTCTCGCGCACCTTCATGATGCAGGAGTACTACCACAACTCGTCATGGCTCGAGAACGGCGGTTCGCCCGAAAAGGCCGCCCGTAGTGCTCTGACCAGCGCCATCGATGCCTACATCAAGCAACAGGGCAAGTACAACAAAAACGAGAGCGGCATTAAGTGGCAGGACGTCCAGGACTGTCTGGTGCTGGTGACCAACTGCTTCTCCACCCAGACGTCCTACGAAAACCAGACTAAGAAGGCCATCAATAACCGCTTTATCCAGCAGGCGATGACGGCATTCTTTAAGGAGCGCCTCTCGACCTATCTGATCGAGAACAAAGACGCCGCCAACAAGATCATGGAGCAGGTGCTCATCAACAAGCGCTCGCGCGAGAACGCCGAGAAGACGCGCCAGAGCATCAAGACCAATCTGCAACAGAAGACCGACATGGCCAACCGCGTGCAGAAGTTCATCGACTGCCGCTCCAAAGACAAGGACCGTCGCGAGATCTACATCGTAGAGGGCGACTCGGCAGCAGGCGCCATCCGCACCTCGCGCGATGCCGAGTTCCAGGGCGTTATGCCCGTTCGCGGTAAGATCCTCAACTGCCTGAAGGAGGACTACCCGCGCATCTTTAAGTCCGACATCATCATGGACCTCATGCGCGTGCTGGGCTGCGGCGTAGAGATCAAGGACAAGCGCATCAAGAACCTCGGTGCTTTTGACCTGGATAATCTCAACTGGAACAAGGTCATTATCTGTACGGACGCCGACGTCGACGGTTATCACATCCGCACGCTTGTGCTCACCATGCTCTATCGCCTGGTGCCCACGCTTATCGACGAGGGCTACGTGTATATCGCCGAGTCGCCGCTCTACGAGATCAACTGCAAAGAGAAGACCTACTTTGCCTACACCGAGCTCGAGAAGAACGGCATCCTCAAGGAGATTGGCGACCAGAAGTGCTCGATCAACCGCTCCAAGGGTCTTGGTGAGAACGATCCGGACATGATGTGGCTCACCACCATGAACCCCGAGACGCGCCGCCTGATCAAGGTAGAACCCGAGGACGTCACCAAGATGGAGACCATGTTCAACCTGTTGCTGGGCAACGACGAGACGGGCCGCAAGCGTCACATCTCCGAGCACGGCAAGGAATACCTGGACCAGCTGGACCTGCAGTAGCAGCAAATCGATAACGACGGCCCATAAGAAGTTCAAGAGGAAATCGTGGCAAAGAAGAAGACGAAGAACCAGCCCAAGAAAAAGCAGGTCAACGCCGAGAACGTCATCGGCCTGCACTCCGAGGTCACCGATCAGCCGATCACGCAGACGCTCGAGGTCAACTACATGCCCTACGCTATGAGCGTCAACGTCTCGCGTGCGTTCCCCGAGATTGACGGCTTTAAGCCCTCGCACCGCAAGCTGCTCTACACCATGTACAAGATGGGTCTGCTCAAGGGCGAGCGCCAGAAGAGCGCCAACATCGTGGGCCAGACCATGAAGCTCAACCCGCACGGCGACGCCGCGATCTACGAGACGATGGTGCGCCTGGCCACCGGCAACGAGGCGTTGCTCGCCCCCTTCGTTGAGTCGAAGGGCAACTTTGGCAAGTACTATTCGGGCGACCTGAGCTACGCCGCCTCGCGCTATACCGAGGCCAAGCTCTCCCCCATTAGCGCCGAGATCTTCAAGGACATCGACAAGGACCCGGTCGACTTCGTCGACAGCTACGACGGCGCCATGAAGGAGCCACGCCTGCTGCCCACCACGTTCCCCAACATCCTCGTCTCGGCCAACAAGGGCATCGGCGTCGCCATGGCATCCGATATCTGCGGTTTCAACCTCAACGAGGTCTGTACCGCCACAATGCATTACCTGCAGGATCCCGACTGCGACCTGCTCGAATACATGCCCATGCCCGACTTCTCGACCGGCGGCGAAATTATCTACCGCCGCGAGGAGATGGAAAAGATAATCGAGACCGGCCTTGGCAGCTTCCAGATCCGCTCCCGCTGGCGCTGGATTCCCGAAGAGCGCATCATCGAGGTCTACGAGATCCCCTACACCACCAAAACCGATGTCATCATCGAGCGCATCGTCAAGCTCTCCAAAGAGGGCAAGGTCAAGGAGATTGCCGACATCCGCGACGAGACCGACCTCTCGGGTCTGCGCATCGCCATCGACCTTAAGCGCGGTGTCGACCCCGACAAGCTCATGGCGAAGCTCTATCGCTCGACCACGCTGCAGGATTCGTTCTCGTGCAACTTTAACGTGCTGGTCGACGGCTATCCCCGCGTTATGGGCGTGCGCCAGATCCTGCACGAGTGGGTCAAGTGGCGTATTGAGTCCACGCGTCGCCGCATTAACTTTGACCTGGGCAAAAAGTCCGAGCGTCTGCACCTGCTGCACGGCCTCGAGGCAATTCTGCTCGACATCGACAAGGCCATCGCCATCATCCGCGGCACTAAGCTCGAGGCCGAGGTCGTGCCCAACCTTATGAAGGGTTTCGACATCGACGAGACCCAGGCCGAGTTTGTTGCCGAGCTCAAGCTCCGCAACATCAACGAAGAGTACATTCTCAACCGCACCAAGGACATCGCCAAGCTCGAGGGCGAGATTGCCGAGCTTGAGGAGATCCTCTCCAGCGAAGAGAACATCAAGAAGGTCATCAGCGACGAGCTGGCAGCGGTCAACAAGAAGTACGTGATGCCGCGCCGCACGGGCAGGATTGAGCCCCATGAGGTCATCGAGGTAAGCTTGGAGCCCGAGGTCGAGGAGTACCCGGTCACCATCATGCTCTCGCGCGACGGCTACCTTAAGAAGATGACGGACCGCGTGCTCAAGAAGGCGACCACGCTCAAGTACAAGGACGGCGACAAACCCTTTATCGAGTTCCCGTCCTCCAACACCCACGAGCTGCTGGTCTTTACCAATAAGAGCCAGGTGTACAAGTGCAAGGTTTCGGCGTTTGAGGACACCAAGTCGGCCCAACTGGGCTCGTACCTGCCGACCGATCTTGAGATGGAACCCGACGAGAGTGTCATCTGGGTCATCGACCCCGAGGATTACAAGGCCGATGTGCTGTTCGTCTTTGAGAACGGCCGCGTGGTGCGCGTCGCGCTTTCTGGATACGTCACCAAGACCAACCGCAAGCGCCTCAAGAACGCCATCTACGGCGGCAGCAAGCTGCTGTATGCGCAGGTGCTCAAGGAAGACCGCGACCTCGCGCTGGTCTCGAGCGACTACCGCCTGATGAACTTCAACACGTCGCTGCTCAAGACCAAGACGACCACCAACACGCAGGGCGTCCAGGCTTTCACGGCCAAGAAGGGCCGCTCGGTCACCACTGTCGGCACGACCGAGGAGATTCTTGGCGCCGGCGTCTCGGCCGAGAAGTTCACCGCGCAGAGCCTGCCCTCTGCCGGTGCCCTCATGAAGGAAAACGACATGCCGAGTTTGTTTGACTAGGACGACGGCGACCAAACCGTCATGGTTTAACTAAGCAGCGGGGCCCGGAGCGCAGTAAACGCTGCGCCCTGGGCCCCATGCATTACACCAGCATCATCCCTATAGACAAAATGCCGCATAAAGTGGAACAGACATAAGCCCATCATTCATTCCAAAGGGCTTAGTCGATAGCCTGATAAGGCGTACGCCCGGATGGGTCTTTTTAAGTGAGGACAGGCTTCGAGATCTTGTGTTCTCTCCCGCCTTGACTTCAATCGCAGACAAGCATCCCTGCTTCTCTACTACAAAGTCGATTTCCGCACGATTATCTCGCGCCCAATAATGCAGCGGATAGCCCATGGCTGAAAGCTGTTGGGCGACGTAGTTTTCGGTAAGTGCACCCATGAATGTGCCGCCGATGCCGGCAAGAATATCGGCGCGTTGAGCACCGGCCTTGGAGACGAGCAGCCCTGTATCCGCCTGATAGATTTTGAAAGCAGAAGGGTTAACGAAGGCCTCTAAAGGGCTTTCGATCTGCCCGACTAGGCTGCAGCGCGCCACCGTACCCGACAATACAAGCCAGTCGAGAGCATCTCCAAAGAGAGACGCATTGCCCCCCGCTCGCACTACCTTGTATTGAAATTTGCGATTCTCTTTGGCAAGCTGCTGTGGAATGGAATCGAAGCACGCACGCGTCTTTGCGCTCAAGCGTTCATCAGCATATTTATTGGTGTCGGCGGAATATCCGTCGAGAATAATCCGATGCTTTTCGGCCACATCAATGATTGACTGATCATCGATATACGTTTGGACCGCCTCGGGCATTCCGCCAACAACAAGATACTGTCGATAGAGCCTAAGCGCCTTTTCATGAAGGCTTGGCGCAAGAGGACCCATTAACTCGAATGACGAGCGTATCTCATCGACCAGCTGATCGTGCCCCATTGCCCAGAGAAACTCCTCGAAATCGAGTGGAGTCATCTCGATCAAGTCGGTCTTTCCGACGGGGAACGAATACGACTGATGGTTAATGGCAACCCCAAGAAGCGACCCGGCAGCCGCAACGTAATACTCGGGAGCATCTTCGCAAAAGTATTTAAGGGAAGTGAGCGCTTCCTCGCATGCCTGGATCTCGTCAATGAACAGTAAGGTTTTGCCAGGCACGATACGCTGTCCCGTACGAGCCTCGATCGCGCGCACAATCGAATGAGGGTCAAGACCGCCCGAAAAATCCGCTCGCGCCGACCGGTCGTTCTCAAGATTAACGTAGACAACCGATTCGAAAAGATCCTGGGCGTACGTTCTGAGCAAATAGGTCTTGCCACACTGGCGCACGCCTTTGACCAGCAAAGGTTTTCTATCAGCTCTGTCTCGCCATTCCCTAAGTAGCTCGTCTGCCTTGCGACGCATACGCAACCTTCCCTCATTAACTTCTGTTTGACAATATTTTAACGCGGATTAATTTGTTTTCAGTTATTTTTCTGCGTTTAAAAATTGTTCTATACGGCGCTTGAGGGAATGCGCCCCTATCTCTCGGTAAGGACAGCAAGCATTTCCACCAACACCGATTGCCATGCGCTCTTCTTGCCCTTAGGCGAGCTTGCGAGCGAGCTCTCGCACCTCTTCCAGCTTGGGCGAGGAGGCCATGCTGTCGCGCTCGGTCATACCGCTGATGGTGACAATGCCCTGGTCCTCCCACTTGCAGTATGCGCACGTGGACTTGTACATGGCGATCGCCGCATCATAGACGCCCTCGCTGTGGCTATCGAGCAAAAGGGCCGTCTTGGTGAACGGGAAGCCCGTAGCACCGAAGGCGTACAGGCGGTCGATGACAGCCTTCTCCTGTGCGGTGATATCAAACCAGTAGATAGGCGAGGCAAAGACGACCATATCTGCGTCTTTCAGCGACTCGATCACGTTGACCATGTCATCCTTCTGCACGCAGACGCCCTCATGAGCGAAGCAGTACTGGCATCCCAAGCAGCCGGCGATCTTCTTGCTGGCAACGCGGACGACCTCGACCGTATTGCCGCCCTCACGCGCGGTCTCGGCAAACGCCTCGACCATGGTATCTGTATTGGCGCCCTTACGCGGGCTACCGCTCAATACAACGATATTCACAAGAATCTCCCTTCTTCATGCCGCAGGCGCGCAGCATTTTTTCTTGTAACCAAAACAAATGGGGTTAATCAATCGCCAGCAGGCCATATCTCTTGCTCAAGTTCCCTAAAGAAGCTCAAGGCGATTGCGATTGCCTTATACAACATCGAAAACCAAAGAGGGGCCATAGCAACGTCGCCTGCCTGAAATGGCACGCTGTCAAGATCAACTACGGGGATCGTGGCGAGCCGATACCGCCCGCATGCCTCCTTCGGAATAGGCACTGAGCAGCTCCTGGGCGTGAGCGAACTCGGGTCCCCGCCTCCAACCAAGTAGGCGGTTGACCGCGAGATTTCCCTGGACGTTGTGGACGAAGAGCAGATAGGCGTCCTCGCGCGAAAGCCCAGTCTCCTCCATGATCGAGGGAACCATCTGCTCGGCGCCGCGCTCGACGACGCGCTGTGCCACCCGGGCGTACGCGTCGTCATCCGAGTAGAGCAGATAATAGTCATCGTTTGCCGGCGGACGCTGGCAGAGGGCACCCGCCTCCGTTCCCTCGAGCGGCGGCACCGCCGCCAAGGCCTCGTCGATAAGCGCGTCGAGCAGGGCGAACTTGTCCTCGTAGTGCAGATAGAACGTGCCACGGTTGATATCGGCGCGGCGGCAGATATCCGCTACCGTCATCTTCGCGAAGCCGACCTCGGCCAGCAGCGCGAAGAACGCCTCCCGTATGACCGAGAGCGTATAGCGCCGGCGACGGTCGATTTTCCCTGTATCCATGGCTCCTCCGTTCGATCTGCCCAACAATACCCAGCAGCTGCTCGTTTATCGACAGCATCTCGGAGCTGTTCATTGCTCTTGCGTAAATCGACATCGATACTGCTTATAGACACCTGTTCATTATAGCTGAAAGAGGGTATCGAATGACTCCGTACGAGCAGCTCGTCATCAATCTCACCAACCGATCGTTTTCCCATCAAGCAGCCTATCGAAACGGCGGCACGCCCTATGAGCTGAGTGACCGCGAGCCCGAGCCCTACGACCAGCAAATCGAGGACTTCGCCCGCATGATCGAGGAAGCCGATTGCGTGCTGGTGGGCGGGGCCTCTGGGCTCTCCGCGGCGGGCGGCGGCGACTTCTATTACGAGGACAACGCAACCTATCGCAGGCATTTCGGCAAATTCGCCGAGCGTTACGGTTTCAAGGGCGCTTTCGAGGGGTCGTTCTACCGCTGGCCCACCGCCGAGGCGCGCTGGGGATACCTCGCCACCTTCCTCGACACCACGCTCAACGCCTCGCTGCGCAAGCCCTACAGGGACCTCGACGCCATTCTCGCCGAGAAGGATTTCTTCGTGCTCACCACCAACCAGGACACGCAGTTTGTGAAGCTCTATCCCTGGGAGAAAGTGGCAGAGATCCAAGGCGACCACCGCTTCTTTCAGTGCTCCCGCTGTTGCACCGACGCGGTGTGGGATACGGTCGAGCCGGTCTCCAACATGGTAGAGGCCATGGGAGACGGCCTTGAGGTTCCGACAGAGCTCGTGCCGCGCTGCCCGCACTGCGGGGCAGAGGCGTTCCCCTGGGTTCGCGGCTACGGCAACTTCCTGCAGGGCGAACTCTACGAGGAGCAGTACCGCAAGGTGTCCGAATGGCTCGACGCGCACGCACGGCAGAGGATCCTCTTCCTCGAGCTGGGTGTGGGCCGCATGACGCCCGCGTTTATCCAGGAGCCGTTCTGGGCCCTCACGGCGCAGTTACCGCAGGCCAGCTACATCGCCGTAAACAACAAGACGCAGTTTCTCCCCCGCGCGATCGAGGATCGGGGGCTCGCCGTTCGCGCCGACATCGCCGACGTGCTCGCCGACGTGCGCAAGACGCTGGGGAGGTAGCGCATGGAGACGGCGAAAGCAGTTCGCATAGGCAGGGCGCTAGCCGAAGCGGATCTTGTCATCATCGGCGCTAGCAACGGACTCGACATGGCGGAGGGGCTCAACCTTTTCTGCGCCGATGCTCATTTCCAAGAGGCGTACGGGGACCTCGCCCAGGCAGACGGCATCGGCTGCATGCTGCAGGGGCTCGCTTCCCCGGATGCCAGCGTGCGACGCCGATGGGTCGAGCGGTTCCATCAAAAGGAGTATGTCGAGTATGAGCCCAGCCCGCTCATGAACGGGCTGCGGCGTCTTACGGAGCACGCCGACACCTTCGTGGTCACATGCAACATCGACGGGCACTTCGCGCGCGCCGGGTTCGACGACGTGCGCGTGCTCGAGACTGAGGGGAGCACGCGCACGTCGGTTGACGAGCGGCGCCTCGCCCATCCAGACGCCCTCGCCATGACCCAGCTCGACGAGCTCGCGCGTCTTGTGCAAGCCCATCGCAACGGCAGGGTCGCCATCCTCGAACTTGGCGTGGGACTGCACAACGGCGTCATAAAGCGCATGCTCGCCCAGATCGCGAACGCCTGCGAGCACGCCACCTACATCGTGTTCAACTACGGCCAGGCCATGGCGCCCGACGCTTCGTGCGAGACGATTCTCGTTGACGGCGATATGGCCCCGGCTTTCGAGGAGATTGCCCAATGCCGTCTCTAGAGAGGGAAGCGTATAGGCTTCGAAGCCTTATCGACGATGCCGACGCCATCATCGTCGGCATCGGCTCGGGCATGTCAAGCGCCGCCGGGTTCAACCATTACAACCGCGCAGGCATGGTGCGCGCCGGAATGACGGACTGGCAGCAAGCCTTTGGCTTCAAGAGTCTTTTTGACGGCTTCTACCACCTCTACCCCAGCCTCGAGCAGCAATGGGCCTACTACGCGCGATATATCGATTTCATGCTGCGCGAGCCGACCTCGCAGCCCTATCTCGACCTACGGTCCCTCATCGGCCATAAGGATTACTTCATCCTGAGCACCAATGTGGACACCCAAGTCGAGAAGACGTTTCCCACCGAGAGGATCTGCAACTATCAGGGAAGCTTCGCGCACCTTCAATGCAAGCAGCCATGCTGCGACGAGCTCTTCGATGCGAGCCCCTACGTCGAGCGCATGCTCGCGGGCATGGCGGGGTTCGAGGTCCTCAGCGAGGATATCCCCCGATGCCCGCATTGCGGCTGGCAGCTTGTGCCGTGGGTGCGCGACGACACGTTTCTGCAGGGTGCGGCCTGGCGCGAGAGCCTCGGACGATACGAGTGCTTCGTGCGCGAGCGCAGCGATCGCCGCGTGCTGTTGCTGGAGCTCGGCGTGGGCGAGATGACCCCCGGCATCATCACGCTCCCGTTCTGGAGCATGACCGCGAAGCTGCCGGATGCGCACCTGCTGAGCGTAAACATCTCGGGCGACTCGGCTCCGCTGCAGCTCGGAAGTAAGGCGGAGGCGATCCAGGCCGATTTGGACGCCCTGCTCTCGGTGGCGCGGGCAGGTGGCGAGTAACGCGGAGCGGTAGACGCGCAATGAGGTTTTAGCCGCAGCCTCCGAACGAGAGGGCTCGGAGGCTGGTATTCCTGAATCGCAGGTCACGATGGGTTATCGGAATCGCGAAGAGCGGATACCGCCAGTAAGCCCCCCTTCGGAATAGGCGTTGAGCAGCTCCTGGGCATGGGTGAACTCGGGGCCTCGTCTCCAGCCGAGCAGGCGGTTGACGGCCAGATTGCCCTGGACGTTGTGGACGAAGAGCAGGAAGGCGTCTTCGCGTGAAAGCCCTGTTTTCTCCATGACCCAGGGACCATCTGCTCCGCTCCGCGTTCTATGACGCGCTGGGCTACGCGAGCGTATGAGTCGCTGTCCGAATAAAGCAGGCGATAATCGTCGTCTGCCGGCGGACGCTGGCAAAGCGTTGCCGATTCAACCCCCTCAAGCGGGGGAGCCGCTGCCAATGCCTCGTCGATAAGCGCATCGAGCAGCGCGTACTTATCCTCGTAATGCAGATAGAACGTTCCCCGGTTGATCTCGGCGCGGCGGCAGATGTCCGCCACCGTCATCTTCGCGAAGCCGACCTCGGCCAGCAGCGCGAAGAACGCCTCCTGTATGACCGAGAGGGTGTAGCGCCGCCGGCGGTCGATCTTGGTTTCTCCCATCGCCTCTCCAATCTGAGTCGTTTGACAATGTCCAGTAGCTGTTCGTTTATCGACAGGTGCACGCGTTTGTTCATTGCCCCTGCGAAAATCAACAAGGATACTGTTTATAGACACCTGTTTTTTATAGCTGAAAGGGAGCACGGATGACCCTGTGCGAGAAGCTCGGCATCGGGCTTGTCAGCCGATCGTTTTCCCATCGGGCCGTCTATCGAAACGGCGGCACGTCATACGATTTGAGCGATTGCGAGCCTGCTGCTTGCAAGCAAGATATCGAGGCTTTTGCCCGCAAGGTGGGGAAGGCTGATTGCGTGTTTACGGGAGAGGCAGGTAGGCAGGCGTTATGAGCATCTGCATCAAAAATCAGATTCAGAATATGAATATCGTCATCGGCTGCACGGTGGGGTGTCCATATTGCTATGCCCGTAACAATGTGAAACGTTGGCATATGATTGACGACTTCGCTGATCCTGCGTTCTTCCCGAGCAAGCTCAAGATGATGGAAAAGAAACGCCCGCAGAACTTTCTCCTTACCGGCATGAGCGATCTCTCCGGGTGGAAGCTGGAATGGCGAGACGAGGTATTTGCAAAGATCCATGAGAATCCACAGCATCAGTTCCTGTTCCTGACCAAGAGACCCGATTTGCTGGATTTAGATACCGACCTGGAAAACGCATGGTTCGGCGTTACGGTGACGAGGAAAGCGGAGCTGTGGCGTATCGACGCCCTTCGGAAAAACGTCAAAGCAAATCACTTCTTCGTTACTTTTGAGCCGCTATTCGACGATCCCGGTACGGTCGACCTTTCCGGAATCAACTGGATCGTCGTCGGTACCATGACCGGGGCGCAGAGCAGGAAGGTTCATACGGAACCGGAGTGGGCATGGTCTTTGACGGACCAGGCGCACGCGCTTGGCATTCCAATGTTTATGAAGGAAGACCTCGTCTCTGTCATAGGGGACGAAAACATGATTCAGGAATTGCCGGAAGAATTCGAAAGAGTGCTGGAGGTGCAGAGAACATGGCGGAAGTGATCGATGGAATCCTCATCAATGAGGTGGAAGCAAAGAACATCATGACCAAGTCCAGCCTGCCGGTAGGCGGCTACTCGGTCAATCCCTATGTAGGCTGCACGCATGCCTGCAAGTATTGCTATGCCTCCTTTATGAAGCGCTTTACCGGACACAAGGAGGAATGGGGCACCTTTCTTGATGTGAAGCATTGGCCGGAAATCAAGAATCCGAAGAAATACGCTGGACAGCGGGTGGTTATCGGTTCTGTGACGGATGGCTACAATCCACAGGAGGAGCGATTCGGGAATACCAGGAAACTCCTGGAGCAGCTGATTGGCAGCGATGCAGATATTCTGATCTGCACAAAGTCCGATCTTGTGGTACGGGATATCGATCTGCTGAAGAGGCTTGGACGAGTGACCGTTTCATGGTCGATCAACACGCTGGATGAGAACTTCAAGAACGATATGGACTCCGCGTCGAGCATCGAGCGTCGTATCGCTGCTATGAAGCAGGTGTATGACGAAGGTATCCGTACGGTCTGCTTCGTGTCCCCGGTATTTCCCGGCATCACGGATTTTGAGATGATTTTTGAGCGAGTAAAGGATCGGTGCGATTTGTTTTGGCTCGAAAATCTCAATCTTCGGGGTGGTTTCAAAAAAACGATCCTGGATTATATCGCCGAGAAACATCCCAATCTCGTACCGCTTTACGATGAGATCTATAACAAGCGCAACCGTAGCTATTTTGAAGCGCTTGAAGTAAAAGCCGAGGAAATGGCCAAGAAGTACGATTGCCCCTTTGTGGACAACGAAATGCCTTATGGCAGAGTCCCCCAGGGGCATCCGGTGATCGTGGACTACTTCTATCACGAGGAAGTCCGAGGGTCAGATAATAGCGGAAAAAGAAATCGTTAAACGGAAACCGACGACGATTCGCTCGAGCGATTAGCGTCCACGCGTGGCTTCTGCCGATTGGCGCAACGGGCGACGGATTAAGGGATCGCTCGGGCGGATGATCCCGCTGCAGTACAGGCGGTCGCTCAATTTAGCGGCATGAGCGTTTTCGCACGGAAAACCAGTATCCCCTGTGCCGAGTTTAATCGTAGCGAATACAATGGGCACTGAGCATCAATCGAAAGTAGTCAAGAGCCTTTTCGACGGCTTCTACCACCTCTACCCCAGCCTCGAGCAGCAGTGGGCATACTATGCGCGATACATCGACTTCATGCTGCGCGAGCTGGCCTCGCAGCCCTATCTCGACCTACGGTCCCTCATCGGCCATAAGGACTACTTCATCCTGAGCACCAATGTGGACACCCAGGCCGAGAAGACGTTTCCCGACGAGAGAACCTGTAACTATCAGGGAAGCTTCGCGCACCTTCAGTGCAAGCAGCCATGCTGTGACGAGCTCTTCGACGCGAGCCCCTACGTCGAACGCATGCTCGCGGGCATGGCGGGGTTCGAGGTCCTCAGCGAGGATATCCCCCGATGCCCGCATTGCGGCTGGCAGCTTGTGCCGTGGGTGCGCGACGACACGTTTCTGCAAGGCGGAGCATGGCGCGAGAGCCTCGAACGATACGAACGCTTTGTGCGCGAGCGCAGCAGTGGCCGCGTGCTGTTGCTGGAGCTCGGCGTGGGCGAAATGACTCCTGGTATCATCACACTCCCGTTCTGGAGCATGACCGCAAAGCTGCCGGATGCGCACCTTTTGAGCGTAAACATCTCGGGCGACTCGGCTCCGTTGCAGCTTGGAAGCAAGGCAGAGGCGATCCAGGCCGATTTGGGCGCCCTGCTCTCGGCGGCGCGGACGGGCGACGAGCAGCGCAGTTCATCGCGCCGTGTTTCATGCGTGGACGCTTAAATCAAAACCACCCCTAGAAGGGGTGGTTTGCTCTTAGGGTGTAACCCTTGGATTTCCGGCACGCGTCTAAAGGCGCCGGCCCTCACGGGGTTCGGGCCGCACTGCAGATTGACCCGTGACGGGCCGGTCAAACCGGCGCTATTTACGCCCCGGCCCCCTATCGAAGGGGTCCTCGTACTCCTTGGCGCTCAGCCGGTCGAGCGCGATGTCGGCCTTCTCCTGCTCCCGGATGTACTTCGCGATCGTGGCCTCGTTCAGGCCGACGGTGGACACGCAGTGGCCCTCGGCCCAGAACTTCCTGTTGCCGAACTTGTACTTCATGTTCGCGTGCCTGTCGAATACCATCAGCGAGCTCTTCCCCTTCAGGTAGCCCATCACGCTGGACACGCTGTACTTCGGCGGTATCGCCAGCAGCATGTGGACGTGGTCGGGCATCAGGTGCCCCTCGATGACCTCTATCCCCTTGTACTGGCAGAGCTTCCTGAAGATCTCCCCAAGGTCGGACCTTATTTGGTTGTAGATGACTTTGCGCCTATACTTCGGCGTGAACACGACATGGTACTTGCACGTCCACTTCGTGTGCGACAGGCCGTAGGCCTTCTGGGCCATACGCCACCACCGCCCTCTCGACTCGGATTCCTTGCGGCCTGAACAATCGCAAGTGTCCGGCGAGGGGGCGGCTTTGTAAAGCCGTTTGGCCCCACCCGCATAGCGGGTGGTTTCTGATGCGGCGCGCTGCGCGCCCCGCACAGGCTAAAGCCTGTAAATAAAAATACCCCCGATTCCAAGTGGAAATCGGGGGTATCTCATCGGGTGGCTTTCAAGCAGTTTGCAAAACTGCAGGTCGCAGACCTTCATTGCTAGTAGGAGAAATGAGTAGTCTCGGGTGGCTTGCCCATGAGTTGACGAATAAGTTGGAGCTTCGCCATTGGCTCAATCGCTTCGCGCGCTCGATAAACTTGTTTAGTAAAAGGCGGATCGGTCACCGATGGACGCACGACGAGAAACACGTACCTCCAGTGGTTCAAGCACGGCGCGCGTGAGGATCTCTGCAAGCAACCGCCTGGTACGCTACTGTTGCCAGCGTGGCTTAGCGGACTGGCGAATCCCGCCCCGTGCGCGTCATCATCCAATCAAATGCCCTGGCAAGCAGCAGCACCGCCAATCACACTACGTTCTTACGGCGCCCTCTGCGATAAAATTAGCGAATTGTGTTTTCACCTCGCAGCTACGGAGACATTAGATGATTACTCTGGACAATCTTCGCGACGCACTTAGGGCTCTGTGCTACGAGCCCTCGGGCGACGGCACCGTTTATCAGAAATCCTGGGAAGAGACCAGCGCGCAAATCACGGTCGATTTTTCCAAGAAACGCATCGGCTACCCGAAAGACCTGGGGTTCAAAGTCAACAAAGACACAACTTGTAACTTTTCCGATAACGAGAACTTCGTCGTACTCGCCTGCGTAACCATGCTCCTCGACAAAGGATATCGCCCCGAATCACTTGAGCTGGAGCGCGAATGGGCCCTTGGGCACGAACAAAAGAGCGGCCGCGCTGATATCTGCATTAATGACGAGAGGGGCGACACACTCGCAATCGTCGAATGCAAGACCCCTGGAACCGAGTTCAAAAACGAATTCAAGAACATGCAGTCAGACGGAGGGCAACTCCTCTCCTATTGGCAACAAGAGCGCGCGACTCGCTGGTTGGTACTCTTTGCATGCGATTTCATCAACAACGAAATCGTGCCAGACCAGGTTTCAATTAACTGCAGCGATGACGAGAACTTCATCGCGCTCGCCAAACGCGATGACACCATTGCGCTCTACCGCGACGCCCATACAGTGGAACAGCTCCATCAAGTTTGGACGGAAACGTACAACCAACAAGTCGAGGGAAACATCCTCTTTGGCGATAGGTCGACGGCATACCACCCGATGGTTCCTCCCCTTCTCAAGAAGGACCTTGTCGACTTCAGGGCCGAAGACAGCATCGTCAACCGCTTCGAGGAAATCCTCCGCCACAACAACGTCTCCGATAAAGAGAACGCCTTCAATCGCCTTATCGCGCTCTTTATCGCGAAGCTCCAAGACGAGCTCTCGAAAATGCCAACCCAGGAGATTGAGTTCCAATACCGCCAAGGACGCGACACCTACGAAACGCTCCAGGACAGGCTCCAGAGACTCCACTCAGACGGCATGAGAAAGCTCATGCGGGAAGAGGTCCTGTACGTTCCCAACGACTACGCCGAAAACCTCATAAGCAACTATACGGGCCAGCACCGCAAGAAGCTCATCGAGGAGCTGAACGGCACGCTGCGCAAGCTCAAGTTCTATACCAACAATGACTTTGCGTTCAAAGACGTCCACAACGAGGAACTCTTTCTTCAGAACGGCAAGGTACTCGTAGAGACGGTGCAACTTCTACAGCCGTATCGCATCGTAGGAACTCAAGACATTCAATTCTTGGGCGACCTCTTCGAACAGCTCCTTAATCAGGGCTTTAAGCAAAACGAGGGCCAATTCTTCACACCTGTGCCCATCACCCGTTTTATTTGGAAGTCACTCCCACTCGACAGCATCGTGCAGGACGAGGCTGGTGCCGTGCACTATCCACGCGTTATCGATTACGCCTGTGGCGCGGGGCACTTTCTCACAGAAGGATTCGAAGAAATCTCCGACGCCGCATGCCAATATGATCCGACCATAGAGGATGACCTCGGAGACGCCGACTGGGTCAGAGACAATCTCGTCGGCATCGAGAAGGACTATCGACTCGCTCGCGTTTCCAAGGTCTCGTTCTACATGCATGGCGCAGGGCAGAGCAACGTGGTCTTCGGCGACGGACTTGAAAATTATCCCGACAAGGGAATCGACAGCCGAACCGACAGGGGACGCTTCGACATTCTTGTCGCCAATCCCCCGTACTCTGTCGCGGCCTTCAAACCGCATCTCAAGCTTCACAACAACGAACTCAAAGTGCTGGAAACCATCAGCGATAGCGGCTCGGAAATCGAGACCCTCTTTGTCGAGCGTGCGGCACAGCTTGTTCGGCCCGGAGGCTACGCCGCCATTGTCCTCCCCACCTCGATCCTCGACAAGAGCACGAGCTCGAGTTTCATGGCCGCACGCGATGTGCTTTTGAGCTCCTTCGAGATCGTCTCCATCGCCAGGTTTGGATCAGGCACATTCGCGGCCACAGGAACAAACGTCGCAATTATGTTCCTACGTCGCTTTGACGAGATCCCGCCCCGCAATGCGAACGCACTTGATTTCGTTGACGCTGTTTTTGAGCGCAGGAAGCTCACTGGTTGGAAAGACGAAAGCGCTTTCAACGCTTATCTCGACACAATTAATGTAGACGGAGATACTTACCGGGCTTTTCTCGCAGGAGAGGCTGGCTGGAACGAATGGGCAAACACTCGCCACTTCAACGTTTATTGCCATCTTTTCGAATCATCGAAGGAGCTCAAGACCCTTCGAAAGAGCAAGACTTGGAAGGCGGCCGACAAGAACTCACAGCTCAAAGCAGAGAACGAGCTGTTCTATCGCTATGCGCACAAGGAAGAGCGCAAACGCCTGCGCGTTTGGGGTCTCGTCTGCGGCGAACAGACGCTCATCATCAACTCACCTAACACGACCAAGGAAATCGCCTCTTTCCTTGGCTACAAATGGAGCAATCGCAAAGGCAACGAGGGGATACAGCCCATCGATGGTGAGGGCGTGCTCTATTCGGACGACGAATCGGACGACACGAACTCGCTAAGCGGCATCATCAGAGCATGGTTCTCCGGCGAGCAGGTTGAGCCCGGCGACCTTGCCCAGTACTACTACTATGCCAAGACCACCGATTTCATCGACTTTGATGCCGAGAAGTTCGACGAGACTCTTACGATTCCCCGCTCTTTCTACAAGCCCCGCTCGTTCGCCCAGGGCACCGTAGTCAAGACGCTTAGAGACATCACATCCTACGTTACCAACAGCGTGGCCCAGAGTTCCATCACCACCGACACTTACGTAACAACGGAGAACATGGTCAAGGATCGTGGCGGCATAACCGCCTATAGTGGAGAGCTTCCGGCAAGTGCTGGCACCGCATACAAGAAGGGAGACACGCTCGTCTCCAATATTCGCCCCTATCTGCAGAAGATTTGGCTCGCAGACCGCGATGGGGCGTGCTCCAAGGACGTTTTGGTATTCCGAAGCATAAATACCGACAGCCTATTGCCCGAGTTCCTCCATCTGCTCCTGTGGCAGAAGGACTTCTTCGACTACGATATGTCCACCTTCACGGGAACCGGCAGGCCTCGCGGAGACAAGAATGAGCTGCTCAAATACCCCATCCCAGTCCCGACGCTCTCCGAGCAGAGAGCCCTCATCGACGGTTTCAATCGCTTAACAGATGAAATCAATAGCAAAAGACAGCAAATCGCCGCTCTCAAGGAAAGCGTCAAATCACGGTTTGTCGAGATGTTTAGAACCAAGACGCACGCATCATGGCCAATCGAAACAATTGGCAACTACAGCATAGAAATGCACTACGGCACTTCAGTAAAAGCCGGCGCCGATGGCGATTATGTCTACATCCGAATGAACAATATCACCGACGACGGCATCCTTGACCTAACCGATACAAAGCGAATCACCCTAAAGGGCCAAGCTCTCGAAAATGCTACCGTCCGCTATGGCGATATGCTTTTTAATCGAACCAACAGCATTGACAAGGTTGGGAAAACTTGCGTTTTTCATCAGTCAGAGACCATGGTTATTGCTGGGTACATCGTGTGCGTAAGGTTCGCTGACCACAGCTCTGCCGAATATGTATCTGGTTACCTGAATTCAAAGGAAGGAAAGCGAGTCCTTCGTAATATAGCGAAGGGAAGTGTCCATCAGGCAAATATCAGCGCAGCAGACTTGGCCGCTATTCCCATTGCAATTCCCCCGTTGTCCCTCCAACAGGAGTTCGCCGACTTCGCTGCCGAGGCGGACAAATCGCAATTTATCATCCACCAAGATCTTCACGGCTTTTGAAAAGACAGATAGTTACATGTCCAACGCTACAGAAGCCCGAGGACCGTCGCCTTTGATAGCATCTCGTAGGCTCGCGGATATGTCTCTTTGTCGCGCTCGGCCATAAATGCCCAGTTCGCCGTCACGTCAGCCGCTCTCACCATAGCCACCTTGGAGGAGTCGACATAGGAGACTGGAATCTTGGGCAGCCAGTCGCTAAATACAGGAGGGTAGGAGGTCTGCCACGTTGGATTGAACATGCCGCAGCTCAGCTCCTCATCAATCGATTCTGCCAGGTTGTACTTTCCGTCGATCGAAGTCGAATGCTCGTCAACCACAACAGAAACCGCGTCAACCTCACTCGCGGCAATTCCCTGAAGCCTCAGCGCGTCAACGATGCCGGACTTCACGCCACGCTTTAGAGCGTAGTCAAGATACCTTTGCTTGCGCCTTTTCGAGCTTGAATTCTCAGAGCAAGTGCAACACCTCTGAGTAGTGGACCTCGTAGGGCGTCCTGAACCCCAGGCGTTTGTGGGGCCTGCGGTTGATGGCATCGTACACCCGCTCGACCTCCTCGTCCGAGACCGCAGAGAAGCCGGTCCCCTTCGGGAAGTGCTCGCGCAACAGACCGTCTGTGTTTAGTCAAGCCTGATTTTCGGTTTGGGGCTGCGGTGGAAATCCTGGTCCTCTTTTGATCCAGGATTTCCACCGCAGCCCCAACCCGTAAATTGAACGCTATCAAACACAGATGCCGTCGCGAAGTCGATGTCGCGCGTGACGCGGCCGTCGGGGATGCGCGCGAGCAGCCCGCTTCCGCCCTTGAGGATGAACCGGCCGTCGGGGTTGCTGAACACCCTGCACAGGAACCGGTCGCGCAAAGCCCGACGACAGCCGTCCCCAGGGTCACCGCCCCTGTCGCGAACGACCCTCTTCAGGGCCCTGTCGAGCTGACCGCCGTTCTCGTACGTCATTCTTCCCGCCTCCTAGCTAACGAATCGTACAGGCTGGCCCCCGCCGGCATCCCGGCTTTTGCCCCCCCCGGCGTCGATTTTCTCCCTCAGCGCGCCCTCGTCTTCGACGAGGCCCCTTTCGAGCGCGTCCGCGAGCACGTTCGCGACCAGGCTCAGTTCCTCCCCGGAGTCTATCAGGTCCACCACCGTGAGCCAGGGCCTCGTCGCCGGGATGTCCGAGACGATCGCCACGTCCTTCGGGTCGAGGCGGCGCTTCCTGATGAATCAGGTTCGGGCGCTTAGTCTGCTTTCTCTCGGGCGTGCAGAACTCGTAGGGCGAGGGGCTGACCTCGCCGATGCCGTAGAGCCATGCAGCCGTCGCCCCCATGGCGACGGGGCGCCTCCCCGGGTCGATCGACAGTCAGGCCGCGAGGACGTCCTCCTCCCGCGTGCTCGGCGAGCCGCCCATGCGGTAGACGCCCTTCGCGAGCCTCTCTATGTTGCCGAGCCCTTCCCGCCTCGAGAGCGCGTACCGCTCGACGCCGAGCACCTTCGCCTGCACAGATGTGAAGAGCCCCCTTTGGGAAGAGGCGATGTCGTTGGTGGCTCGTATGACTTCGATTTATTCCATGCTTGCATTGTGGAAAATAATGCAACAATGCAAGCAATACGCTCAGAATACACGGCGTTATTCGGCGGCATTCGGGGTCACTGAAACTGCGGAAACCGATTTTCGCATTTCTTTATTCCCATTTGTTGACCTGGGCGAATGCAATTGAAGAGGGCTTGAATCCGCCTCGCAGTTTCAAGTCAGTTTCATCCGCTCGAAATCGGCCTTCGGGGGACCCGAATTGTGAATTATTCCCGCAGGGCCTAATTATTCCCGTACCGCCGAGTACTCCGTTGTACCGCCCAGTAGGGACACACGGGAATAATTGGGTCGTTTTCCCAGGTAGAGATGCAAAAAGAAAGCCCTCGAACCAAAGGGTTCGAGGGCTGTTATTCCCACTATTTCGCTGGTGGCTTTGGTTCTGTCGTCCCGTCATTCCAGTTGCACCCAGTTTTCGGCATCGACACGGAACGCGTGCCGCCGAATGACGCGATGTCGCGTCTCGTCGGCTTCGGGGACAAAAGCTGGGACAACTTCAAAAACTTTTTTCAAACTCAGGGCTTTGAGTTTTTGTTTTTGTCCCAAAGGAGCTTCCGGCCGTGATTCGGATGCCCGATTGGGCGGAATCGCCCGTTTCTGGAACTCAACCGCAGCATCACGCACAAGCCACTCGCAACAACTGCAAATGATTGGTCGAGGGCGGCTTCCAACGCGATTCCAAAGCCGCAGGTCAGGCGACTGCGCTGCTGGCAGGGAAAGGGAGTCGTATCAGGCGGCTTGCCCATGAGTCGACGATGAGGCCTTCACCGAATGTCGAGAACATGCTGGTAAAATAGGCAATACTTTTTATGACAGGAGAACGAGCATGGCCGAACCCCACGATAGGAAGCCGATCCTCACGATCGAGCAGCAGATAGAGCACCTCAAGCAGAAGGGCGTAGCCTTCGAGCTGTGTTCCGAGGAAGAGGCCGAGGACTACCTGCGCGACAAGTGCAACTTCTTCAAGCTCGCATCCTATCGCAAACTCTTCTCGAAATACGAGGGAGGCCCGCGCGACGGCCGCTACGTAGACCTCGACTTCGGCCAGCTACGCCTGCTCGCGGCGCTCGACCAGGAGCTACGCCACGCCCTGCTCGGCATGACGCTCGACATCGAGCACTTCCAGAAGGTGACACTGCTTCGCGAGATGGAGGACCGTGGAGAGGATGGCTACGCCATCGTGGCCGACTACATGGCATCGCTTACCACTGCAAACAGGGAGTACCGCCTGCGCGAGCTCAAGATGAGCGGCCGCAGCCCCTACAGCTCGAGCCTCTACGCGAAGTACTCCGGCGACATGCCTGCCTGGGCCTTCCTTGAGCTCACCTCGTTCGGCACCCTCATCGACTTCGTGCGCTTCTGCGCCAGGCGATGGGGCGACAGGCGCTTCGAGGCCTCCCACTACGACCTCAAGCGCGTGAAGTCCGTCCGCAACTGCGCCGCGCACGGCTCGTGCCTGATCAACTGCTTCGCCGAGAGGGGCGCCGCCCGGGGCTCGGCGTCCAGTGGCGTCTCCCGAAGGGTCGCCGCCGTGGGAATCCCCAAGGCGACCAGGAGGAAGTGGATGGGGAATACGGCCATGCAGGAGGTCGCGACCGTGCTCGTGGCGCACTCCGGCTTGGTACCCGAGGGCTCCTCGCGCTCGCGCGCCGCATCCGAGCTCGCCGAGATGTTCGCCAGGGCCGACGGAGAAACCGAGGCGCTGCCCGACAAGGGGCCCGACGCCGCAGCTCGCTCCGCGCTCGAGTTCCTTCGCAGGTTGACAGAATCGCTCGGGTTGGTAGAATAGCCTGCAGATAGCAAAACCTTCACGGTTTTAGGGGCGGACTTGCGCAAGCGACTCTGCCCTATTTTTATATTCACTCGCTATAGGAGACGGGTGATACCTGGGTCAATGACAGAACTGAGAAGCCCGGAATAATGGAGCCAGTTAGAAACCCTCGGGTTTGCGGGGCGGGATCGTGAGAGCGATTCTGCCCTATTTTTTCCTCCGTCTGCCCCAAACCAAGTATTTCGAAGATAGCCTGTAGGTGTCCTCCTGGGCGCCTTTTATTTTCAGGGAATCGGCCGCTTCATGAACGAGCGACCGGCTTGACCTAGATCGAACCGCCTTCATCTCCGCCTAGGCGCCGGCGATCAACATCGTAAATCCGCGCGTGCTACAATGCGGGCACCAGAGATGAAAACACAGTCCCCGTCGGGTAGTCGTGGGCGTGCGGGAGTCCGCATCAGTAACCTGCCTCCTTGGTTGTCCCTTCTCTGCATGGTCATCTACATAAAGGAGGAACCAACCATGCAGATCAGCGTGTCATCCACCCTGACCGTATATCACGACGGCCAATTCTGGGTCGGGCTGGCGGAGCATGTCGAGGACGGCAGATACGGCGCCGCCCGCATCGTCTTCGGCGCGGAACCGTCCGATGAGGAAATCCTGCGATTCGTTACAAGCAAATGGGCGGAGCTCGCGTTCTTCGGTGACGATCCCGCCGAGGCGAGCAAGCCCGCGAGGAACCCCAAGCGCCGCGCCCGCGAGGCGTCGAAGGCCCTTAAGCAGCCGGCGATGGGCACCAGGGCGCAGCAGGTGCTCGCGAGTCAGCGGGAGACAATGAAACGGGAGTCAGCCCGCGCAAGAAGCCAGCGTCGCGCGGATGAGGCGGAGGCGCGCTTCGAGCAGCGAAAGCTGAAGCGCAAGCAGAAGCATCGTGGGCATTGATCGCCATGTGCAGCAAGGCAAACCATATACAGCAGTGGGGCCAGTTCCACTTGAAGCCGACGCCGCGTAGACGCTGATGGTGACGGCTATGCACGGGCACGGGCGCGCCGCCGCACTTCACAGCTTGTTTCTCAAGTATTTGGGACGCACACACGGCGTTCAAAAATGCGGAGCGACTCTGTATGGCTCGAGACTGAGTGTGTTTCGTCAAGAGGATTTGAGCAAAAAGAGCATCGGAAATTGAGCAGCTTGAGCATCGGAAGTGCGCACGCTTTTTGAGCGGCTAGCCCTCCTGCATGAGGGCATGGCGGACGCGGTAGGACTCGCCGCGGAACTGG
>DXMV01000007.1 GCA_019414055.1 Collinsella sp. | reverse complement strand
ACGGCATAGTTGACGAAGATCATCGGGATGCCGTAGTAGTCCACGTGCTTGATGAAGGCCAGCAGGGTCAAAAGGACGACCTGCAGGATAGTGAAGTTGACCATGATCCCTCCTTAGATGAGGTCGGCGACGGAGACGGGCTTGTCGGCGGGCACGAACTGTGCCGTCACCTTGACACCGCGGGCGATGAGCGCCTTGTAGCTCTGGACGTTCTCGGCGGAGGCATAGGCGCGCTGGGTGAGCTGGACGCCGCCCTCCTTGACAAGAGAGCCGCCGACGATCAGCGACGGGAGCTCGATGCCCGACTCGACCAGGTGAAGGATCGTCTCGGGCTCCTTGGCGATGACAAAGACCTTCTCGCGGTCGTACTTGCCCGCCGCGAAGTTCTTGAGCGCGGTCTGCTCGGAGATGATCGAGACGGCCATGCCCGCGGGGCGCGCCATCCTCATGGTGGACTTCAGGACCTCGTCGCCGGCGACCTTGTCGTCGATGACCATGACTCGGGTCGCGCCCGACACCGGGGCCCACTGCGTCACGATGATGCCGTGAAGCAGGCGATTGTCGATTCGTGCCATAACAACACTCATGTTTGCTCCTATCAAATGAAGTTTTACGTTCGGTACTGCCTCGGCGCTATCCGGATTCGCGCCGGGCAAGGGGTTATCGGATTATTGAGGACGCGCGGTCAGCTCGCGGCGGCGCGGGGAAGGTCACTCGTCGAGCAGGAGGTCCGAGGAGCCGAGGCGCTCTTCTCGCGCCGGGGCGGCGCTCACGCTTATGTAGTCGAAGACATATGCGATCTCGCTTACGGGAACCTCTACGCGATAGCGCGTCGAGATACTCGAGAAGCTCTGCCTGAAGGACTCGATGAAATCGGCGCGTTCCTCCTCGAAGCGGTCCTGGCCAACGTAGGTCTCAATGGGGTTTCTGGTAACAAGGCGCTCGACGAGACAGCAGAGGTGGACGTAGAGCCCAATGATGGCGTTGCTGCCGATCTTCTCGCCTGTCCTGCGCTGAAGCTCGTGCACGGCGCTCTCGATCTCGTGGAATAGCCGCTCCGGGTCGAGGATGGTGATGGAGCGGATGACGTTCTGCAGCGTCATGTTCGAGAGCAACTTCTCGTGGAAAGAAGAGAGCTCGGAAGCGTCAAGCCACCTGCCGAACACGGCATCAACCTTAGAGGCGGACGCCGTCGACATGATGTCCTCGAGGGCGACGAAGGGAACGGAGGCGACCCCGGGGTCTCCCGTGCCGATGACGGCGCAGACGCGGTGCTCGGAGAAAACGGCGTCGTTCGACCCGTTCGCGACGAGCTGCTTGAAGGGCCTCGTGAGCAGGCGCGCGCCTATGGTGCGCGGGAGGCTCTGCGAGACGAGCTGGCGTATCCTTTCCGCGGCGTCGACCCCAGACTCGGAGCAGAAGACGATGGCGTCCTCACGGTTGACGCGCTCGATCACCTTGCAGTGCGTCACGCACGCGGCGGTCGCGTCGCCAAGAACCTCGGCGATGGACTTGCCGCCGAGCAGCCCAACCCCGATCTCGAGCGCAAGACCGGTAGAGACGTTGTTCACCACGCCGATAGTGGAGTCGGTAACGTTTTCGAGGGCCTTATAGGCCTCCTCCAAGGAGCCCATGTCGACGAGGAACACGACCCCGGTGCAGTAGGAATGGCGGTCGACGAGGCGCTGGAGCGGACCGACGATGTCCTTCAGCTGCTGGTCGTAGGGCATGTCGACCGCCTCGTACACATGCATGCCGAGCATACGGTTCGCCGCGTCGGCGATGCTCGTCGCCGTTGAGTAGCCGTGGGACAAGATGACGCAGAGCGTCCGAAGGGCCTTCGCATCGCGAGACTCCGATGCGACGCACAGCGTCAGAAGCGTCTTCGTGAAGTGATCGAGCGAGATTCCAAGCGCCCCTTCCACGTCTGCGGCGACCTGATCGGAGACACTCGAGGCAAACGGCAATTCGGAGGTCACGGCACCGAGGAGATGGGAGATTTGCTCCGCACAGGCAGACTTTCGCTTAGCCAGGCCGATGCCCGGCCACAACTGCAGGCAAATCTCCTGGGCCAGTAGAAAAGCGACCTTCCTCGAAAGCTCGATGCCATAAGAAGAGCCTGCGTCGGCAAGGACCGCGCCCACGACGCGCTCGAAGGCGCGCGACCTCGAGGAGGTAACGCCGCGGCCGAAGATCAAGTGATCCTCAACGCCGCGCGCAGCGGAGACAGCTTGCGAGACGAGCTCGGAGACAGAAAGCTCCCCGGCGCAGAATCGCTCATCGAGGGAGCACAGGGCATCGAGCGCCTGCTCGACCGGCCCTGTGCTCTCGGCGGCATCCAGAGACGCGTCGATCAGAACGCCATCGTCGGGCTGTTGATCGATCTGCGCGGAGGAGAGGAGCCCACTGGGAAGAAGATACGGGCGAACGACGACGTAGTCGCCCTCGCGATTGAGGAACGCTTTGGCGCAGCAGTTCGTCACGCAGGCGCGCAAGCCGGCGATGTTATCGGAAAAGTCCGCGTTCACGAGGCAACGGTATGCGCCGCGGCTGATCTTCACATCAGAACCGATTCGGCACCCCTCGCTGCGTAGGAAGCTCAAGATGAGATCCTCGCGCTCCTCGGGGGTCCGCTCCTTGAGTGAGGGGACGCGGGCACAGATGGGCATTTTGCTGTAGGCCGAGGAAACCTTCAGGTCATCGGCGGAAAGCGTCGTCGAAAGAACGAGGCGAGCGCGCGGCGCATCCTGGGAGGCATCGAGCCCGAGAGCCGTCGCAAGGCAGTGCTCCATCGCAGAGGGAGAGAGTGTCTCGATGCCGTTGACAAAGACCACACCCCCGTGCGATTTCGCGATCGACTCGTCAAGAAGCCCGTTGAACGAGGCGGCGTCCGGGACCCCGGCACAGTCGATGCGCACATAGGAGGAGTCGCGGGACAGCAAGCCCTGGTTCTTGCCGTACTCGTACACAAGGCGAGAAAGGAAAGACTTACCGACACCCACGCCGCCGCTCAAGAGGATGGGCAGGCCAAACGGAGGGTACTGAACCGCAGCCTTGCACTGCTCGACAACGGAGCTGAGGCTCAGGTCGAAGCCCACGGCACGCGCGAAGTCGCGGTGATCGGCGATTCCCGTCGCCTGGATGAGGTCGGCGAGCGAGGCGTACTCGCTTGTAGAGAGCTTTACCTGAAAACGCTTCTGGAACGCGCGGCGATGAAAATAACGGACAGGCCTGCCCGCCACCTTAACCACAAGGCCGGCGCGAACAAGGTCGTTGAGGTACTGGCTCGCCAGGCTCCTGGAGATGATGAGCGTCTCGGCGATGTCGGAGGTGGACAGACGGGCAAGGTCGTCGAGCGAGACGGCAGAGGTGAGGGCCTCGAGATGCTCGAGAATCCTGTCCCTCATGTCGACGGGCTTCTTTGCCAAGCTGTCCTGTGCGGTCTTGTCCATGACTTCTTACCTCCTTGTACAAGGAGTATAAGGGGAACACAGAGAACGGAAGGGGGCGCGTGGGGGAATCAACAGCTCCGAGGAAAAGTCCACCACTTGAGGGGCAGAAAACAACGGCCATTGAACATTCAGGGCCGACGCTCAACACTTCGGCTCGACACTTCGCTTTGGAAAGGGCCCTGCGCGCCGGGGTCCCAACATAAAGAAGGGCCCCGGTGCGCAGGGCCTAAAGCTTAACCATGCGCGCGGCGATGCGGGCGCAGTCGCAGGCGGCCTTCTTCTCGAAGGTGTTGTAGTCGACAACCTGGCCCTCGGCGCAGGGCTTGTCGCTGATAGCGCGCACGACGACGAGGGGCACGCCGTTGAGATAGGCGGCCTGCGCGATGGTGCAGCCCTCCATCTCGCAGCACAGGTCGCCGAAGGTCGCGAGGATGCGCTCCTTCTGTCCCGCGGGCGAGACGAACTGGTCGCCGGAGACGACACGGCCCTTGAGGACCTTAATGTCGGGGGCGACGGCGGCCGCGGCGGCGCACGCCGCCAGCAAGGGCCGGAAAGGATCGCGCAAGATCAAGGCGTCGCCCGGGAGGTCGGGCGTTACCGTCAGCCGGCGCCGCGTCTGCCGCATCATGAGGGAGAACGGCCTGGCCGGCGCATACGGCGGGAAGAGGTTCAAGGTGCACCCCGGGACGGTCAACGAGGCCGACGTGCCCAACGTCGTCGCGCGCGGCTTCGGCGGCAGGGCGCCGTGCACCCATATAAGCAGCGACTTGGCCTGCGTGCGCGTCGGGGCGTCATGGAACTACGTCTGCCTGCTCGTCGACCTCTGCAACGGGGAGATCGTCGGCCACTCCGAAGGACTGAGGAGGGACGCGCGAGCTCCGAGCCAAGCTCTTGGATTACGTGCACTGGTACAACAACTTCAGGATCCACTCGACGCTGGGCTACATGTCGCCGGTCGAGTTCAGGGAGGCGGGGCCGTCCCTCCCGGAATCGTCCAAATAAGTGTTGCCAATCCATAGCCAATCCAGCCATCATCTCCGCGAAGGCGGACGTCAGGAAAAGCTCGGCTTGAGCTCGGTCGGACGCGGTCTGTGGGGCATCATTCAGGCTCAGGGGGTCTCCTTGTCTTCTTCGGTCGCAACCTGAATGATAGGGACGGCCCCTTCTCTCTTTCCCTTTCGTTTTCGACGCGTCACCCTCTCGGCGGGCTTAAGGCCCGCGCTCGCGGGTGCAGGGGCTACGCCCAAACCCCAAAAACGTAACGCCGTGCTCGAAGCGTTTCCGGACGTCAGCGTAATCTCAAATCCCGTTCGTCAACTCATGGGCAAGCCACCTGAGACTACTCATTTCTCCTACTGGCAATGAAGACCTGCGACCTGCAGTTTTGCAAACTGCTTGAAAGCCGCCTGCGTTGATTCACTTCCTATTGCAGCTGGCGGCTTGCACGCGAAAAGGCATTTAAGTTTCAAAACGGGCGTTTTCGGCGCTATCGAGCCTCCAAAGGCATCCCGCCGCGCCCTTTGGGACAAAAACAAAAACTCAAAGCCCTGAATTCGAAAATAGTTTTTGGAGTTGCCCCGACTTTTGTCCCCGAAGCCGACGAAACGCGACAGGGTGTCACCTGGCGACACTCGATTCGAGACGGCACCGAAAAGAGGGGCAACCGGAATGACGGGACGGCAGAACCGAATCCATCGAGTGGGGATAGAAAAAGGCCCGGGTGCCGTGGGGCATCCGGGCCTTTGCTAGCAACTTGATGTTGCGGGCAGCTTAGAACTTGTGGCCGCACTTCTTGCAGACGCGCAGCTTGTTCTTGCCGTCCTTCTCGTGACCGACGCGGGTAACCTTACCGCACTCGGGGCAGACGAGATTGACGTTGGAGGCATCGATGGGAGCCTCCTGCGAAACGATGCCGCCCTGCTGGTTGGCAGCGTTGGGCTTGACGGCCTTCTTGACGACCGAAACGCCCTCGACAACGACCTTGTTCTCGGCGGGGAGAGCACGCAGGATAACGCCCTGCTTGCCGCGATCCTTACCAGAGAGAACCTGGACCTTATCGCCCTTCTTGATATACATATATCTCCCCTAACTACAGGGTCTCGGGAGCGAGCGAGACGATCTTCATGTACTTCTTGTCACGAAGCTCGCGAGCGACGGGCCCGAAGATACGGGTGCCGACGGGCGAACCATCGTTGTTGATGACAACGCAGGCGTTCTCATCAAAGCGAATGTAGGAGCCATCCTTGCGGCGGATCTCCTTAACGGTGCGAACGACGACGCAACGGACAACGTCCTTCTTCTTGACGTTGGCGCCAGGGGTAGCCTCCTGGACAGCACCGATGAACACATCGCCGATGCCTGCATAACGACGCTTGGAACCGCCAAGCACCTTGATGCAGCGAATCTTGCGAGCGCCGGAGTTGTCGGCGACGTTCAGCATGGTTTGCATCTGAATCATGGTAGATGTTCCTCCGAACTAAGAACCGAAGAGAGGTGCGCAGCCTTTATACGGCCCGTGGTATGCAAGCCAGGCATACGCACATCTTCGGAAACGTACAAGTCGTAAGAGCGACTGCTTATTTAGCGCGCTCGACGACCTCGATGAGGCGCCAACGCTTCATCTTGGACATAGGACGGGTCTCCATAACGCGGACGGTGTCGCCCACGCCAGCCGTGCACTCCTCGTCGTGAGCGTGCAGCTTCTTGGAGCTGGTCATCATCTTGCCGTACTTGGGGTGACGCTTGCGCTCGGTGATGGTGACAACAATGGTCTTGGCACCAGAGACGGAGGTAACGACACCCGTACGGACCTTACGCGAGTTACGCGAATCAGTCATGTTCTCTCCTTAGGTCCTACTCGGCGACAGCGGACTTCTCCGCTGCGATCTCGCGGGCGCGCTGCTCCGTGAGGACGCGAGCGATGTCCTTCTTCACGGTGTTGACGCGAGCGGTGTTGTCCAGCTGGCTGGTGGCCATCTGGAAACGAAGGTTAAAGAGCTCGGCGCGCATTTCCTTCAGCTTCTCAACGAGCTGAGCGTCCGAGAGCTCACGAATCTCTGCGGGCTTCATTAGTTCTCCTCCTTGGCGGCGGCGGCGTCCTCAGCAGCCCACTTGGCCTCGAGAGCGGCCTCCTCAGCCATCTCCTTCTCGATGCGCTGCTCAGCGTTCTTAGCAGCAACAATCTTGGTCTTGATGGGAAGCTTGTGCTGTGCAAGACGCAGAGCCTCGCGAGCGACCTCCTCGGGCACGCCCTTGACCTCGAACATGATGCGGCCGGGCTTGACGACGGCCACCCACTCCTCGGGGTTACCCTTACCAGAACCCATGCGAGTCTCGGCAGGCTTCTTGGTGATGGGCTTATCGGGGAAGATCGTGATGTAGACACGACCGCCACGCTTCATGTAGCGGGTCATGGCAATACGAGCGGCCTCGATCTGACGGTTGGTAATCCAATGGGCCTCGAGAGCCTGGATACCAAACTCGCCGAAATGCAGCTCGGTATTACCCTTGGCCTGGCCCTTCATGGAGCCACGCTGCACCTTGCGGTGAAGAATACGCTTAGGGGCAAGCACTACTGACCCCTCCTCTCGGAGTTACGACGACGAGGACGGGAAGAGCCCTCGAGTGCAGGGTTGGGAACAGGCTGGCCCGGGAGCTTCTCGCCCAGGTAGATCCAGACCTTCACGCCGCAAGCGCCCATGGTGGTGCTGGCGACAGCCGTGCCGTAGTCGATCTTGGCACGGAGGGTGTGCAGAGGCACGCGACCCTCGCGGTACCACTCACGACGGCCCATCTCGGCACCGCCGAGACGACCGGAGCACTGGATACGGATGCCCTTAGCGCCGGCCTTGCGGGCAGACTGGACAGCCTTGCGCATAGCGCGACGGAAGGCAACGCGGCCCTCGAGCTGCTCGGCGATAGACTGAGCAACGAGGTTGGCGTCGAGCTCGGGGCGCTTGATCTCGACAACGTCGACGGAGAGCTGGCCCTTGGAGACGCCAGCGACCTTCTCGAGCTCGGTGCGGAGGGTATCGATCTCGGCACCCTTCTTACCGATGACAACGCCGGGGCGAGCGGTGAGGATGATGACCTTCACCTTGTCGCCAGCGCGCTCGATCTCGACGCGGGAGACAGCTGCGCGGGAAAGACGCTTCTCGAGGTACTTGCGGATCTCGAGATCGTTACCGAGGGTCTTAGCGTAATCCTTCTCTGCGAACCAGCGGGAGCGCCAGTTCTCGGTGATGCCAAGACGGAAGCCGGTGGGGTAGACTTTCTGACCCATACAGCTTTACGCCTCCTTTCGAGGAGCAACGACGACGGTGATGTGGGAAGTACGCTTCAGAATGCGAGAAGCGGAACCCTTGGCGCGGGGACGGATGCGCTTAAGCGTCGGACCCTCGTCAACATAGGCAGCGGCGACAACCAGGTTGTCGGCACGCAGACCGTTGTTGTTCTCGGCGTTCGCAACGGCGGAACGGAGAACCTTCTCGACATCCACGGCGACGGCGCGGTCGCAGAAGTGGAGGATGTCGAAGGCCTGAGCGACAGGCTTGCGGCGGATCAGATCGACCACCAGGCGGGCCTTGCTGGGGGAAACACGCACGTACTTAGCGACGGCGCGAACCTCGGTGGCCTCAGTTTCAATAGACTTAGTTGCCATTTACGGTTAACCCCCTATTTGGCCTTGTGGCCACGGAACGTACGAGTCGGCGCGAACTCGCCGAGCTTGTGACCAACCATGGACTCGGTAACATACACGGGCACATGCTTGCGGCCGTCGTGGACGGCGATGGTGTGACCAACCATCTCGGGGAAGATGGTGGACGCGCGGGACCAGGTCTTCACGACGTCCTTCTTGCCAGCCTCGTTCATCGCGGTGATACGCGAGAGAAGGCGAGTCTCCACGAACGGGCCCTTTTTGAGACTTCTGCTCATAAGTGCTTTCTCCTAAAACTCGGTATCCGAAATTACTTCTTACGGCGACGAATGATGTGCTGGTTCGAGACCTTCTTCTTCTTGCGCGTACGAAGGCCCTTCGTCGGCTTACCCCAGGGGGTAACAGAGGGACGACCAGAGGTGTGGTTCTTGCCCTCGCCACCGCCGTGCGGGTGGTCGACAGGGTTCATGACGGTACCGCGGACGGTCGGGCGCACGTTCATGTGACGCTTACGGCCGGCCTTGCCGATGACGATGTTGGAGTGATCGGCGTTGCCGACCTCACCGACGGTGGCGCGGCAGGTAACGAGGATGCGGCGCATCTCGGAGGAAGGCATACGAACGATAGCGTACTTGCCCTCCTTACCCATCAGCTGGCAGGAGTTACCGGCGGAACGGGCGATAGCAGCGCCCTTGCCCGGCTGGAACTCGACGGCGTGGATGAGCGTACCGACGGGGATGTCGGCGAGGGGCAGAGCGTTGCCCGGCTTGATGTCGGCGTCAGAACCGGACATGATGGTCTGACCGACCTCGAGGCCCTTGGGGGCCAGGATGTAGCGCTTCTCACCGTCAGCGTAGTGCAGCAGAGCGATGCGAGCGGAACGGTTCGGATCGTACTCGATCGTGGCAACCTTGGCGGGCACGCCGTCCTTGTTGCGCTTAAAGTCGATCACGCGGTAACGACGCTTCACGCCGCCGCCCTGGTGGCGGGTGGTGATGCGGCCGTTGTTGTTACGACCGGCCTTCTTGGGCAGGGGCTCGAGAAGAGACTTCTCGGGCTTGGTGCAGGTGATCTCGGAGAAATCGGAGATCGTCTGCCAACGCCTACCAGCGGAGGTCGGCTTAAGGTGCTTTACAGCCATTACAATCCCTTTCAATAGGAATCCGTTAGCCATCGCAGACAGGGATTCGAGGTTCTGCCTCGGGTGCGATGACACCGGACGTATACACGGTTCCGGGCGTGTCCATTTTATACGCCCAAAACCTTGAGCTCTCGCCTCCCCTATTTGGGAGGCATGAGCTCACTCAACAGCAGCGAGTCTTAGGCCTGGTTGCCAAAGACCTCGATGGTGTCGCCCTCGGCCAGCGTGACGATGGCCTTCTTCCAAGAACGGGTCTTGCCGGCGACATAGCGCACGCGCTTGGTCTTGGGCTTGACCGTCAGGGTGTTCACGCGAACGACCTTGACGCCGAAGATCTCCTCGACAGCGTCCTTGATCTGATACTTGTTAGCATCCTTGGCGACCTCGAACGTGTACTTGTTCAGCTCCATGCCGGAGAAGGAACGCTCGGACACGATCGGACGGATGATGATCTCGTGGGCGGTCATTTATGCAAGCACCTCCCCGAAGTGAGCGGCGATGTCGGCGGGCATCAGCACGGCGTTGTTGTTGACGAGATCGTAGGTGTTGGCCTCGTCGGCAGTGATGATGAACGTCTTGGGAATGTTGCGGAACGACAGGTAGGCGTTGACGTCCTCATCGCGAACGATGATGGTCAGACGCTTGCCCTCAAGGCCGAGAGCCTTGAGCATGGCGACGGCAGCCTTGGTGGAAGGCTTCTCGAAGCCGTAGTCGTCAACGAGCACGAGCTCGCCATCGGCCAGCTTGGCGGACAGCGCGGAGCGCATAGCCAGCTTGACCTCCTTGTTGTTCATACGCTTAGCGTAGGAACGGGGCTTGGGGGCGAAGACAACGCCACCGTGACGCCACTGGGCAGCACGGATGGAACCCTGGCGGGCACGGCCGGTGCCCTTCTGACGCCAAGGCTTCTTGCCGCCACCGGAAACCTCAGAGCGGCCCTTAGCGGACTGGGTGCCCTGACGCCAAGAGGCCATCTGGCACTTGACGATGTGGTGCATAACGTGGATGTTCGGCTCGATGCCGTACACCTCAGCGGCGAGCTCGGCCTCGGCGACCTTCTTGCCCTCGCTGTTCTTTACTTCAAACTTTGCCATTTAAGTGTTCTCCTTGGTATGACGCTGGGCTAAATGGGCTGGGCCCTTAGGCCATACGGATGGCGACGAGACCATTCTTGGCACCCGGGACAGCGCCCTTGACCAAGATGAGGTTCTGCTCGGCATCGATGCGGACAACGGAAAGGTTCTTGACGGTAACGCGCTCGTTACCCATGTGACCGGCCATCTTGACGCCCTTGAGGACGCGCGCAGGATAGGCGCACTGACCGATAGAACCGGGGTGACGCTGGAAGTGAGAACCATGCGTCATAGGACCGCGGCGCTGACCCCAGCGCTTGATGCGACCCTGGAAGCCCTTACCCTTGGAGGTACCGATGACGTCGACCTTCTCGACATCAGCGAAATCAGCGACGGTGACGACCTCGCCGACCTTGTGCTCCTCGCCGTTCTCGACGCGGACCTCACGAAGGAAGCGGACAGGCTCGACGCCGGCCTTGGCGAAGTGACCAGCCATGGGCTTGTTCACGTTCTTGGCCTTGATGTCGCCGAAACCAATCTGGACGGCGTCATAGCCGTCAGTTGCCTGAGTTTTAACCTGCGAGACAGCGCAGGGGCCAGCCTGGATGACCGTGACGGGAACGACGTTATCGTTCTCGTCCCAAACCTGGGTCATGCCAATCTTGCGGCCGAGAATCATGCTGATCAAGATATGATCCCAACTCTCGCGTGGTCTTGGGACAATGCGTACACCACCGAGCGTACGCCCCTAGAGGACCACTATTTACACGACGTGCTCCCCAGCCTTGTATTTCGCCCAGACTACCTGACAACCCTATTAAGCAGGCATTTTGTCCAGCCAGAATACTCCCCTGGTTACACACAGCTGTTTAGTATACACGGCTGCGGGCGTATCCATCGAGATTCATATTTCACTCACATTGTTTACGCAGGTAAAGTGCGTGGCACGTTCCCAGTGTGCGGCGGAGGGGGCGGGCCTGAGACATATTAAGGTTGCTGCTCTACAGTCCTGCTCACGACGGAGAGCACATTAAGTGCTCTCCTGTTCGTGCGGAACTCGCGACAACCTTAATATGTCTCAGGCCCGCCCCCTCCGCCGCACACTGGGAACGCCACGTTGATGTCTGCTAAACCTTGCTCGCTCAGGCTAATGACTTTGTTGGGGGTCCACTATTTGCTGGAGGGTGAACTTACATTGCATTGGCTCACCTTCTGCTTGTGGCTTTTCCTCGTCAAAATCGAAGATCATAATGGCGCAGTTGGGAAGTTTTGCTGGGAGCTCAAAGTCCTCTGGGACGGCGGTTTTGATGAATTGGCGGCTGGCGCTGCCGTGGCTTACTGCTAGGAGGGTTTCGATGCCCTCAGCGCCCATGAGATTGGTGAGGGTGGCTACCATGCGCTCCTGCAGGGCATGACTTCCTTCTCCTCCAAAGGGAACCAACTCCTCACCTGGATCCCAGACGTCGGTGGGTAGCGCGTCGTGGGGGCTTTCTTCGAAGGTGCCGTAGCTGCGTTCGATGATGCCTTCGCAGGGCTCGACTGCTGCATCCGGGCCGAGGAGTTCGGTTGCGACGAGACTTGCCGTGTCCATGGCTCGGCCTAAGGGCGAAGAGACCACTTTGTCTGGAACGACGCCGTGGTCCTTGAGCCATGCGGCTGCCTTTCCCGCTTGTTTGCGGCCCAGGTCGGTCAACGGAGAATCGCAGCGGCCCTGGACCAGCTTTTTAACGTTGAATTCTGTCTGACCGTGGCGGAGTAGATATAGACGCTTCATGCTCTCCCCTTCTGTATAACTTGCTCTACCGGCGCAGCCCTACTCGTGGGTATGGCCTACGTAGTCTTCGTCGATCGTGATCTTGGCAATCGACTTGGGATATTCGGATTCGACACGTTTCGCCAACGCGCGCTTTAGGTCCTCGGCGTTCATCGCCAAATCCGAGGGTCGCACGCAGTCAAAAATCACATTGGTGTGCGTGGGGCCCGGAACACAGCGCAGGTCGTGGATCGAGAGGCGGCTATCGATCTCTTGAGCCATAGCGTTGATGCGCAGATGCATGCTCGCCACTTTGGGGTCGTCGGTCACGATGGGGTCGTAATGGAGCGTGACGATCATACCGTCTTCGTTCCTAAACGACCGCTCGATGTTATCGAGCGTGTCGTGACTTTCCAGCGGGCTGGCCTCGGCTGCCATCTCGGCGTGAGCGCTTGCGAACTTCCTGCCCGGGCCGTAATCGTGAACCATCAGATCGTGAACGCCTAAAACGCCGGGATAGCTCATGATCTTGTCTCGAATGTGCTTGACCAGCTTAGGATCGGGCGTCTGGCCCAAAAGCGGGCTCACCGTATCCTGGATGAGTTCAAAACCGCTCCAGCCAATATAGGCACCAACGGCAAGGCCGACCCAAGCGTCAAGGTTGATGCCCGTCACCTGCGAAACAATTGCGCACGCCAGTACGGCGCCCGTGGCAAGAACATCGTTCTTGGAATCCTGCGCGGTCGCATGCAGCGTCTCGGACTCAATGCGATCGCCGAGCTTTTGGTTGAGGGCCGCCATCCAGAGCTTTACGACCATCGAAAGCACTAGAACTGCCACGAGGGCAAGCGAGAACTCGACAGGTTCGGGGTGGATGACGCGCTCGACCGAGGACTTCACCAGTTCAACGCCAATCAGCAGCACGAGTGCCGCCACGACCAGACCCGAGAGATACTCGTAGCGACCGTGGCCGTAAGGATGCTCGGGGTCGGCCGGCTTGCTCGCCAGCTTAAAGCCCAGCACGCTCACGATATTCGAGCTGGCATCGGACAGGTTGTTCATGGCATCCGCCACAATCGAAACCGATCCCGAAACCACACCAATGGCACCCTTTGCAGCACAAAGCGCCACATTGGCGACAATACACACCATGCCCGCTAACGTGCCCACACGCGCACGATCACCCTGCGCGCGCCTAACAATCCACTCGACCATCTGCATCCGCCCCCACGGTACTACTTATATATCTATTGCTTGACCGGATTGTAGTGTAGCCACTTTGTCCCCCAGATACAAAAAGGCCGCAGCCCACACGAGCCACGGCCTTGGAACACGACAAAGGGATCGTCCTTTTGTCGCACAGGTTTATGCGCTTACTTCAGCAGCGCTCGCCACTGTTTCGGGCGAATCGGCTCCGTCCCCCGTCGCCTGCCCCTTCGCCGGCACCACGCCAAAGCAGTAGCTCAGCGCCGCAGACACCACAAAAGCCGTGCCGCCGGCAACGCAGCACCACAGCAGGTTCGAAAAACCACCTGTGGCAAAGCCAATGACCATGAGGACATTCGTCATGCCGATGGTATAGGCCGTAACGTGGCCCACGGCCGCAACAAGGCCTCCGACGGCACCGCCAATGGCCATGCACGTCAGGCACCTGCCATATTTAAAGCCGCAACCGTACAGCGCCGGCTCGCTTACGCCGCCAAGCACGCCCGAGATTGAATAGCCCAGCATGAGCGCCTTCTCGTCCTTATCCGCAACGCGAAGCGACGCGCCAAAGGGCATGCCCCAAACGGCGAACGTTGCCATCGTCGCGGCGATCAGAATGCACGAATCCGTTCCCACACTCATAAACTGCGCATAGGCGAGCGATAGGACAACGTTGCTGACACCCGCGATCTTAAGGAACTCCCAGCCCGCGGCAAGCCCCATGAGCGTGAGCAGCGACACGATGCCACCGGAATTGCCAAGCATAAACATAAACTGGCCCAACAGCATACCCAGATAGCTGCCAGCCGGCGCCGTAATACACAGCGAAACCGGAACCATGACAAGCATGGTCGCAAACGGAACGAACGAAAACGCCACGGCCTTAGGGATAACGCGCGAAAAGAAACACTCCACTCGCCATAGCACGGGCACCGAGATGAGAACCGGAATAACAGTCGTCGTGTAATCATTGACCGGCGCGGGAAGCAGACCATACACGGAAGTCATCGATGCCCCCGTCGTCGATGCGGCATCGACGAGCTTAAGCAGATCGGGCGCAATCAATACGCCGCCCAGCATCATGCCCAGCTGCTCCGAGCAACCGAGCTGGCGGGCGGCCGCCCAACCAAGATAGATGGGCAAAAAGTAATAGCCGGCGTTATAGAGCCAACTGTAGAACAGGCGATAGATTTCGGAATCGTCAGACCACAGGCCCAGCATGCCTTCGCCCATAATGACGGCGACGGTGCGGAACAACGCCGCGCAGACAATAAACGGCAGCGCCGACATCATGCTTTTGGACAGATAGTCCACCACGGCCGTGGCGTTTGATGAAACCGTCGTCGCAAACGAGGTGTTAGATACTTGTAGCATGGAACGCCTTTCCCAATGTGACATGCGGACTGTCCCTTTGTCACATCGTGCGGTACTGACCGATTGCGCGGTACTTTTGGTAGCGGAGGTTTGTGAGGGTCGCGTCGTCGAGCCGCCCAAGCGTATCGAAGGCAGCAAATGCCGAGGACATGACGGCGCCGGCGATCTCCTCATGCGACAGGCCCCTATCGTCGACAATGCTGTCGATGATGCCGAGCGCCAACAGATCGGGGGCCGTGAGCTTCAGCGCCTCGGCGGCCTCATTCGCGCGCTCGGTATCCTTCCACAGGATCGACGCACAGGCCTCGGGGCTCACGACCGAATAGGCCGAGCTCGAGAGCATCAGGATGCGGTCGGCCACAGACAGCGCCAGCGCGCCACCAGAGCCGCCTTCACCCGTCACCACCGAGACAATCGGTGTCTTAAGGCCGCTCATCTCCATGAGATTTTGGGCAATCGCCTCGCCCTGGCCGCGCTCCTCGGCACCGATGCCGCAAAACGCACCCGAAGTATCGACCAGGCACAGAACCGGTCGACCAAACTTTTCGGCCTGGCGCATAAGGCGACGCGCTTTGCGGTAGCCCTCGGGATGTGCCATGCCAAAGTTGCGGCGCATACGCTCTTTGGTCGTGGTGCCGCGCTCGATGGCGATGACCGTTACGGGGCGTCCGTCTTTCCAGCCAATGCCAGCCACCACAGCGGCGTCGTCGCCAAAGTAACGGTCGCCGTGCAGCTCCACAAATCCATCCAGGCCCAGCGAGATCATCTCACCCGCCGTGGCGCGATCTGCCGAGCGGGTCTGCTTGACAATCTCGAGCGCGGTTTTTGGTGCGGCCGAGCGCTTAAACAAGTGTCCCAGCTTTTTGCCGCGGCGACCCGCATGCACAATCTCATGCGGTGCCCCCAGGCTGGGCGCATGCCCTTCGTGTAGCGCCAACAGCTCGCCTACCGTGAGCGCAATCTCGCCACGCGGAACAACGGCATCGCAAAAGCCGTGCTCCAGCAAAAACTCGGAGCGCTGAAATCCCTTGGGCAGGCGCTTGTGCATGTTCTGCTCGATCACGCGCGGGCCGGCAAATGCCGTCAGGGCATCGGGCTCGGCCAGGATAATGTCGCCCTCCATGGCAAAGCTCGCGGTTACGCCTCCGGTCGTGGGGTCGGTGAGCACCGTAATATACAGGCCGCCCGCCTCGCTGTGGCGCCTAACCGCCGCAGAAATCTTGGCCATCTGCATAAGCGAGGTCACGCCCTCTTGCATGCGCGCACCGCCCGAAACGGTAAAGCCGACAACTGGCAATCCCAGCTCGGTCGCACGCTCAAATGCGCGACAGATCTTCTCGCCCACCACGGAGCCCATCGAGCCCATCATAAAGTTAGCGTCCATAAAGAAGAGCGCGGTATCGCAACCGCAGATTTTGCCCCTGCCGCACACAACGGCATCGCGCTCGCCCGAACGCTCGCTCACGCTCTTGAGCTTATCGGCATAGCCGGGAAACGAGAGGAAGTCCTCCGACGCCAGATTGGCATCCCATTCCTCAAACGTGCCCTCGTCGACCGTCATGCGCATGCGCGCGCGACCGCTCACGCGAAAGTGTTTGCCACAACGAGGGCAGACCTCGAGGTTGTCGTGTAGGCGTGCCTCATCGATCACACGGCGGCACTCCGGGCACTTGATAAACACGTGGCGCGCGGGAAACTCGGCGCACGACTCGGTTATCGGCCCCTCAAGGACATTGACCGTCTTCGCTTTTCTATTCATCAGCATAGAGATGCCCCATCAGATCGGTGTGATACATGCCCGACAAGAACTCGTCGTTTGCCAGCACGTCGAGCTGAAGCTCGCTGTTTTCGCTCACGCCCTCAATCACGAGCTCGCCCAGGGCCGAGCGCATCTTGCGAATGGCGCCGTCACGCGTGGGCGCACACACGATGAGCTTGCCGAGCATGGAGTCGTAGTACGGCGGAACTGTCGCACCGGTGAACATGGCCGAATCCCAGCGCACGCGCGGACCACCCGGTACACGCAACGCGGTGACCGTTCCGCATGACGGCAGAAAGTCCGGCGTCTCGGCATTGATGCGGCACTCCATGGCATGGTTGCGGACCGGCATGTCCTCCTGCTCAAAGGGCAAAGGCTGGCCGGCCGCCACGCGCAGCTGCCACTTGACCAAGTCGGTATCGGTCACAAACTCCGTAACCGGATGCTCCACCTGCAAGCGCGTGTTCATTTCCATAAAGTAGAAATTGCCGTCGTCCGAATACAGGAACTCGATGGTACCGGCTCCTTCGTAGCCGACGGCACGAGCCAGGTCACGCGCTGCCTTGTGCATGCGAGCACGAATGTCGTCGTGTCCGTCGAGGCACGGCGCGGGGCTCTCCTCAATCAGCTTTTGGTTGCGACGCTGCACCGAGCACTCGCGCTCGCCGAGCGAAAACACATGGCCCTGCTTATCGGCCATAATCTGCACCTCAACGTGGTGCGCCGGCGCGACGAACTTCTCCATGTAGCACTCGCCGTCGCCAAAAACGGCCTCGCCCTCGGCACGCGCCTCGATGAACGCCTTTGCCGCATCTTCCACACGCTCGACCTTGCGAATGCCGCGGCCGCCTCCACCCGCGCGCGCCTTAATAAGCACGGGGCAGCCAATGCGCTCGGCCTCGGCCGTTGCCTCCTCGGGGCTTTTGAGCAAATCGCAGCCCGGCACGATGGGCACGCCCGCCGCGGCAGCCGTTCGACGTGCGGCGTCCTTGTCGCCCATGCTGTCGATCACCTCGGCCGAAGGACCGACAAACGCCAGGCCATACTTGTCGCAGTCGCGCACGAAGCTCGCCTTCTCGGAAAAGAAACCGTAGCCAGGATGGATTGCCTTTGCCCCCGACTTCACGGCACAGGTAAGCACGGCATCGTCGTTGAGGTAGCTCTCGGCAAGACGCGGGCCGCCGATGCAATACGCCTCGTCGGCAAGCTGCACGTGCAGCGCGTCCGCATCGGCCGTGGAATAAACAGCGACGGTCTTGATGCCCATATCGCGGCACGCGCGGATAACACGGACCGCAACTTCGCCGCGGTTGGCGATGAGCACTTTGTCGAACATGAAGCCTTCCTTAACTTTCGTGCATGAGTGCAAAAGACATATCGGCGCGGCAGCAAACCTCACCGTTGACGCTCGCGGTGCCCGTCGCAAACCGGAACGGCCCGCGCGCACGCGTGATGGAGCACACCAGATCCACCGTGTCACCTGGGCGCACCGGACGCTTAAAGCGCACCTTGTCCAGACTCGTGTAGAACGGCGTCGCACCGCGCGCCTCCTCATCGCCCATCAGCAGCACGCAGCAGTTCTGGGCGAGCATCTCGCACTGAATCACGCCGGGGACGACCGGGTTTCCCGGAAAATGCCCCTGCAAAAAGTACTCGTCGCCCGCAATCGTGATCTTGCCGTGGGCCTCGTCGCCCACCAGCTCGGCTTCGTCGAGCAAAAGCATCGGCTCGCGATGCGGCAACAGCTTCTTGAGCTCTTCTTTATTCATGGATATCACCTATCCGATCCTCATGAGGCAGCTGCCAAACTCCACGAGGTCGCCGTCGGCCACGCAGATCTCAAGCACCTCGCCATCCGCCTCTGCCGTCACCTCGTTGAGAACCTTCATGGCCTCGATGATGCAGAGGGTCTCGCCGGCCTTGACCTTGGAGCCCACGTGCACAAACGGCTCGTCGCCCGGCGCCGGGGCAGCATAGAAAACGCCGACCATGGGAGCGGTCACCTCGGTGCCCTTGGGCTCCGGTGCGGCGGCAGGTGTCTGCGCGACGGGTTCCGGTGCGGCGGCAGGCATGGCGACAGGAGCCACCGCCGGAGCAGTCACGGCACCCGGCATGGGCATGGGCACGGCAACCGGCTGTGCGGCACTCGCGCGCTCGAGCTCGACCGCGGTGCCATCGGGCTCCTCAACACGCACGCGTGTGAGGCCGCGGTCCTCCATAACATCGGCTATCTCGGCAAGTCTTTTGGAATCCATGCTCTAGCTCCTCGTATATCTGCGCAGCGCGATGGCGGCGTTGTGCCCGCCAAAGCCCAGGTTGGTCGAAAGCGCCCAGGTAAGGTCGGCACGAACCGCTCGATTAGGCGTGTAATCAAGATCGCAGGCGGGATCGGGCGTGTGGTAGTTAATGGTCGGGGGCACCACGCCCTGCTCGAGCGCCATGGCACAGGCCATGACCTCGATGGCGCCCGTAGCACCGATCATGTGGCCGGTCATCGACTTGGTCGACGAGACGTGCGCGGCGCGTGCCGCGTCCTCGCCGAGCGCACGCTTAATGCCCGCCGTCTCGGACGAATCGTTGAGCTTGGTCGAGGTGCCGTGAGCGTTGATGTAGAGGCCCTCGGAAGGCTTAACGTCGCCCTCGACCACCGCCAGCGATATCGCACGGGCAATGCCGGCAGCCTCGGGATCGGGGCTCGTGATGTGATAGGCATCATCGGTGTTGCCGTAGCCCACGACCTCGGCATAAATATGCGCACCGCGCGCCTGCGCATGTTCCATGTTCTCGAGCACGAGCACGCAGGCGCCCTCGCCCATCACAAAGCCGTCGCGATTCGCATCGAACGGACGACAAGCCGTCGCAGGATCGGGATTGGTAGTGAGCGCACGGCAGGATGTAAAGCCCGCAACGGCATCGGGGATGATTGCGGCCTCGGCACCGCCGGCGAGAATCGCATCGGCATAGCCATGCTTGATGGCGCGGAACGCCTCGCCCACGGCATGGGCCGAGGTCGCACAGGCGGTCACCACGGGCAGGGTCGGCCCCTTTGCCTTGTGGCGGATTGCGATATTGCCCGAGGCCATATTGGGAATCATCATCGCAATCATATAGGGCGATGCACGGCGAGGCCCCCGATCGGCAATCGTGTGGACGTTGTCGACGAGTGTCTGCATGCCGCCCACGCCTGAACCCACGTAGACGCCCAGGCGCTCGCGATCGATGGCGCCCTCGACATCAAAGCCCGCATCGTGCATGGCCTCGTCCGACGCCGCCATCGCAAACTGAACGCAGGGGTCCAGGTGCTTGGCGTCACGCTTGCCAAAGTACTCGTTGCCGTCAAAACCCTTGACCTCGGCCGCCACCTTAACGGCGAACGCATCCGTATCGAAGTGCGTGATCGGGCCGATGCCACAGGTCCCGGCGCACATGGCCGCCCAGGTGGCAAGCGCCGTGTTGCCGAGCGGCGATACGGCACCGATGCCGGTGATTGCAACTCTCTGTTCCATCTTGGTCTCCTCATTCAAGCCGTTCTTCGGCCCTGGTTTCTACATCGCCATTCCGCCGTCGACGCGCACGACCTCGCCCGTAATGTAGGCAGCCGCATCACTCGCCAGAAAGCGCACCACGCCGGCTACTTCCTCGGGGCGCGCCATGCGCTTAAGGGGAATCTGCTCCTCACACGCCGCGCACACCTTCTCCGAGAGCTTTGCCGTCATATCTGTCTCGACAAACCCGGGGGCGACCGCGTTCACTCGTACGCCGCGGGGCGCAAGCTCGCGCGCCACCGCCTTGGTAAGGCCGATAACGCCCGCCTTGGAGGCAGCGTAGTTGGCTTGCCCGGCATTGCCCATCAGGCCCACGACCGAGCTCATGTTGACGACGCAACCGCCGCGCTGACGCATAAAGGTCTTAGTGAGCGCGCGTGTCATATTGAACGTGCCCTTGAGATTGACATCGAGCACGCGGTCGAAGGCGTCATCGCCCATACGCATGAGCAGGCCGTCGCGCGTGATGCCGGCGTTGTTGACAAGCGCCCAAATGGAGCCAAAGTCGTTAAGGACTGTCTCCACGCATGCGTTGACGGCGGCGGGGTCGGCCACGTCACATTGATATGCGCGCGCCGTGGCGCCTGACGCCTCGCAGGCTTCGCACGTCTCGCGCGCCGCATCTGCGCTACCGGCATAGACGACGGCGATATCAAAGCCGTCCTCCGCCAGGCCCACGGCACAAGCGCGACCGATGCCGCGCGAACCGCCCGTGACAAGCGCCACGCGACGTGAGTCGTTGCGCTCGAGCGCGCCGTTGTTCAAGTTGCCCATGTCATTCCTTTCGGGTTACAGCCCTGTGAACTATGCGAGCTCGTCGGCAATAGCTGCGACCTGCTCGGCCGTTTCGCACGAATACACGCGAACGTCGCTCAACGTACGCTTGACCAGGCCCGACAGCGTTTTGCCGGGGCCGACCTCAATAAACGTGTCGATGCCCTGATCCTGCAGAGTGTGCAGTGTGTCGACCCAGCGCACGGCATGGCTCACCTGGTTGGCCAAGACATCCGATGCCGCCTGCGGGTCGGCCGGATAGGGCGCCGCCGTCATATTTGCCATGACCGGAATGAGCAACGGGGATGGCGCGTGACCGGCTTGGATATACGTCGCCAGCCCCTCAGTCGCCTCGGCCATATAGGGGCTATGGAATGCACCCGACACCGCGACCTTCATGGCCCGACCACCAGCCTCTTTTACCAGGGCGTCGAGGGTCTGCAACGCATCGAGCGCTCCGGCCACAACCGTCTGCTGGGGGCTGTTGTAGTTGACCGGCCAGCAGTCCTCGCCGGCCTGTTTTGCCAGGCCCTCGACTTGCGCCGCATCGAGCTTAATGACGGCACGCATGCCGCCCGGATGGCGCTCGGCCGCCGTGGCCATCAATGCTGCGCGCTCACATACGAGCTCAAAACCCGCTCGCGTATCGAATGCCCCCGCAAAGGTGAGTGCAGCGACCTCGCCCAGCGAGAATCCCGCACAGGCGGCAGGCACCACGCCGCGCTCGCGCAGGGCGACGGCGACAGCCAAGTCGTGCACGAACACGCAAGGCTGCGTGTTCTCGGTCTGCGAGAGCTCCTCCTTGGAGGCGCTCCGGCACTGCTCGCTGGTCCCCGGGCGTACCTCGTCGGCAATGGCGAACACCTCGGCAGCCGCCGGCGATGCTTCGATAAGGTCCACGCCCATCGCGGGATGCTGGGCACCCTGACCGGCAAACAGAAACGCTACGCTACCCATTCGGACGCACCCTTCAGGACATGCTCGGCGCCGTCGACCAGATCGTCGACGATTTCGCGTGCGCTCTGGCGTTCGTTGACCATGCCGGCAATCTGTCCGCACAAATACGAACCCTCTTCGTAATTACCGTCCTTTGCGGCTTTACGAAGCGCGCCCGTGCCCATGGCCCCGAGCTCCTCGGGGCTTGCGCCCGCCGCCTCGTTCTTGGCATACGCGTTGGTGAAGGGGCTCTTGAGGGCGCGAACCGGATGCCCCGTCGAGCGACCGGTCGCACGCGTCGACGTGTCGCCTGCCTTGAGCACCAGCTCTTTGTACTGCTCGGATACGGTGCACTCGTTTGCGACCAGAAAGCGTGTTCCCACCTGGACGCCGGTAGCGCCAAGCATAAAGGCGGCCGCCACACCGCGGCCATCGGCGATGCCGCCAGCCGCAACCACGGGAATATCGACCGCGTCGACAACCTGCGGGACCAGTGCCATCGTCGAGGTCTCGCCAATATGGCCGCCTGATTCGGTGCCCTCGGCAACCACGGCAGTGGCTCCGCGACGCGCCACGAGACGCGCCAGCGCCACCGAAGCCACGACGGGAATGACCTTGATGCCTGCATCGTTCCAGGCCTTCATGTACTTGGTGGGATTGCCGGCGCCGGTCACCACGACGGGCACCTGCTCATCAATCACCACTTGTGCGACCTCGTCGACAAACGGGCTCATGAGCATAACGTTGACGCCAAAGGGCTTATCCGTCTTGGCGCGCAGCTCGTGAATCTGATCGCGCAGCCAGCTTGCATCGGCATTCATGGCCGCGATAATGCCTAAGCCGCCCGCCTCGGACACGGCAGATGCCAGCGAGGCGTCGGCAATCCAGGCCATGCCACCCTGGAATACGGGCTTTTCGATGCCGAGCAGATCGCAGAGAGGAGACTTGAGCATCACTACTTCTCCAATGCCGCCTCGACCGTATCGACGAACTCGCCGACCGTCTTGGGGTTCTCCTCGGTATCGAGCTCAATGCCAAACTCGTCCTCGACGGCAACGAGGATCTCGACGGTACCCAGACTGTCGAGGCCAATCTCCTCGAGCGTGGACTCGGGCTTCATCTCGACATCGTCAAGGCCGGCGGTCTCGCGGATAACGTCGCAAACGCGCTCGAAGGTCTTCTGATCTGCCATGGTAGTTCTCCTTTGTTTGTGCCCCAGGGGCGTTTTCATTTCCTATGTGCAACTACTTCCAGCGAAGTAGATAGCCACCTACATCCAAGCCGGCGCCAAATCCGACCAGGGCGATGGTGTCGCCCGCGTGCAGCGCGCCGGTATTTGCCAGTCGATCGAGAGCAAGCGGAATACAGGCGCTCGAGATGTTGCCGGTTTCACGCAACGTTCGGACCACGCGGTCGTCCGGCACACCTAAGCGCTTGACTGCCTGGCTCAAGATTCGTTCGTTAGCCTGATGGAATACAAAGTGGTCGATGTCCTCGACCGCGATGCTCGCGTCGCAGGCGAGCTTGTTGACCGTGTCGCTGATGGCATTGACGCCAAACTTGAAGACACGACGGCCGTTCATGGAAAGCACGCTTTCGCGGTCCTGCACCGTCTTATACGGCGAGGAGCCCGCCAATCCGGGGACGCGCAGTGTTTCGACGTCAGGCGACGTCGAAAGCTCAACAGCAAGGGGATTCTCTCCTCCAGCCTCTATGACCGCAGCACCCGCTCCATCGCCAAAGAGCACGCACGTGGCACGGTCGGTCCAATCGAGGGCGCGCGTCATCTGCTCGGCTGCAACGACCAGCACGTGCTCGGCGCGACCGCGGGCGATATAGCCCTCGGCGACATCGAGCGCAAATACGAAGCCGGCACAAGCCGCCGAAACGTCGAAGGCAGGACATGCGGCGCCCAGGCGCTCAGCAACGGCGCACGCTTCGGCAGGAACGAGATGATCGCCCGTCGTCGTCGAGCAGACGATAAGATCCAGCTGGCTCGCATCGATTCCGGACGTCTGGAGCGCTTGCTCGCTCGCCGCCACGGCAAGGTCGTCGAGTGACTCGGTGGTGCACACATGGCGGATCTTGATCCCCGTGCGGGTAAAAATCCACTCATCCGAGGTGTCCAGGAACTCGGACAGCTCGTCGTTGGAAACGCTGCACTCGGGAAGTGCCGAGCCCGTTCCCAGTATCGTGAAACCCATCACTAACCTCCTTTGAGTTGTTGACGTGTTTACATCGACCAAGAGAGGATAGCGCATTTCAGTCGTTGTTGACGTGTTAACATTAAATTGTCCAAATGCGACAAAGGCTTCACATTGTGTCTGTCTCTCGACACCATTGCGTTATTCACTTATTCATAAAGGAGGTAGCAGCCGCTATGGATGCCCAATTAACGATAGTCGACGTAACCGGATCGACCAACGATGACCTGCTCGAAGCGGGAAAACAAGGAGCTCCGCACGGCACAGGACTTGCCGCCCGGGCTCAGACAGCAGGACGTGGCCGGCGCGGCCACAAGTGGGATTCAACCGCCGGCAACCTATTGCTTTCGATTGTCCTGCGTCCACGTGTTGATCCCGCCAAGTACTCTGGTCTTGCCGCTGTCAGCGGCCTAGCGGTGCTCGAAGCGCTCGAGGCGCAAGGTCTTGCTAACGAGATCGGCCTCAAATGGCCCAACGACCTCGTCGCGCGAGGGCGCAAGCTCGGCGGCATTCTGGTCGAGGCGGCTCGTGACAGTGAGGGCAAGCCTTTCGCCGTCTGCGGCATTGGCGTCAACGTAAACTACACGCCCCAAGAAGTACCCGATGGCGGCCTGGCGGCAATTGGCCTCTCGGACCTCAACGAGAGCGTTCCCACCGTCAACATGCTCCTCGATGAGGTCTATCACGCAGTTATAGACGCTGTAGATGCGTGGGCAGAGCACCTCAACGCCATGGAAGAAGACGCCGGACCGCTCGCGCCCGTCCACAGCGAATATATCGCTCATCTCAATTGGATTGGGGATTACGTTATCGCCCGTTCCCCCGCTGGGGACGAGCTGGCGCGTGGCATCTTTCAAACGGTCGATGACTTTGGTCGCGCGTGCATCGAAACGGAAGACGGCTTGCGATCCTTCCATTTTGAGGAGGCATCGCTGCGTCCCGTGAACGAATAGGGCGCCACAGCCAGCCGCTCGGCAGCCTTACCCTGCGGTCCACACCTATCATGCAAAACAAAAGAGCCCCGCTACCGTAATGGCAGCGGGGCTCTGTAAGCTATGAGCGATATCGCTTAGAGCTTGATGTCGATGTCGACGCCAGCGGGGAGGTCGAGACGCATGAGCGAATCAACGGTGCCCGAGGTGGGGTCGAGGATGTCGATGAGGCGCTTGTGGGTGCGCATCTCGAACTGCTCACGGGAGTCCTTGTTCACGTGCGGCGAGCGGATAACCGTGTACAGGTTGCGCTCGGTGGGCAGGGGGACAGGACCGGAAACGCGAGCGCCGGTCTTCTGAGCGGTCTCGACGATGAGCTTCGCGGACTGATCGACGACCTCGTGATCATAGCCCTTGAGGCGAATGCGGATCTTCTGGGTAGCCAACTTAAACCTCCAAAGAGTGCGAGAGATGTTCTCGCGGATTACGTAACAGGGAGCTCGAACTTAGGCGTTCTTGCTCATGACCTCGTCCACGATGGACTTGGGCGCGGGCTCATAAGAGTCGAACTGCATCGTGTAGGATGCACGGCCCTGGGTCTGGGAGCGAAGGTCGGTAGCGTAACCGAACATCTCGCCCAGCGGCACCTTGGCACGGATGAGCTTGCTGTTCTTGCGATCCTCCATGCCCTCGATCTTGCCGCGGCGACCGGAGAGGTTGCCCATAACGTCGCCCATGTACTGCTCGGGGGTCTCGACCTCGACAGCCATGATCGGCTCGAGCAGCTGCGGATCGGACTTCTTGAGGGCGTCCTTGATAGCCATGGAACCGGCGATCTTGAAGGCGGCCTCGGAGGAGTCGACCTCGTGGTAAGAACCGTCGAACAGGGTGACCTTGACGTCGAGGACCGGGAAGCCGGCGATAACACCGGTGTTCAGGGCCTCCTGGATGCCCTTGTCGATGGACGGGATGTACTCCTTGGGCACGACGCCGCCGACGATAGCGTTGACGAACTCGTAGCCGAAGCCCTCCTCCATCTTCTCGAGCTTGATGACGGCGTGGCCGTACTGACCGCGACCACCGGACTGACGGACGAACTTGCCCTCAGCCTTCTCGACGTCGTGACCAGCGGTCTCGCGGTAGGCAACCTGGGGCTTACCAACGTTAGCGTCAACCTTGAACTCGCGGAGCAGACGGTCGACGATGATCTCGAGGTGCAGCTCGCCCATGCCGGCGATGATGGTCTGGCCGGTCTCGTGGTTGGTGGACACCTGGAAGGTCGGGTCCTCCTCGGCGAGCTTGGTCAGAGCCAGGGACATCTTGTCCTGCTCGGCCTTGGTCTTGGGCTCGATGGCAACGTCGATAACGGGCTTAGCGAACTCGATCTTCTCGAGGACGATCTCCTTGCCCTCGGCGCACAGGGTGTCACCGGTGGTGGAGTTCTTGAAGCCGACGCAAGCGACGATGTCGCCGGCAGCGGCGTCGTCACGGTCGATACGCTCGGCGGCGTTCATCTCGAGGATGCGGCCGAGGCGCTCGCGCTGACCGTTGGAAGCGTTGACCACGTAGGAGCCGGACTCGGCGCGGCCGGAGTAAACGCGGACGTAGGTGAGCTTACCGACGAACGGGTCGGTCATGATCTTGAAGACCAGGCCGGAGAAGGGCTCGTCGAAGGAAGGATGACGCTCGATCTCCTCGCCGGTGTCCGGATCGGTGCCGGTGACGGCCTCGACGTCGAGCGGGCTGGGCAGGTAGTCGACGACAGCGTCGAGCAGCTCCTGGACGCCCTTGTTCTTGTAGGCGGAGCCCACGAAGACGAGGTTGAGCTCGTTGGCCAGAACGCCCTTGCGCAGAGCAGCCTTGAGCTCCTCGACGGTGAAGTCCTCCTCCATGAGGATCTTCTCCATAAGCTCGTCGTCAAAGCTGGCAGCAGCGTCGAGGAGCTCCTCGCGCTTGGTGGCAGCGATGTCGGCGAACTCAGCCGGGATCTCGTCCATCGGCTCGGGGTAGGTCATGCCCTTGTCGTCGGCCTTGAAGTCCCAAGCAGTCATGGTGACGAGGTCGATGACGCCCCAGAAGTTGTCCTCGGCACCCATCGGGACCTGAGCGGCCACGGCGTTGGCGTCGAGACGATCCTTCATGGTCTCGATAGCGTTGAAGAAGTCAGCGCCCACGCGGTCATACTTGTTGATGAAGGCGATACGGGGGACGTTGAAGGTAGAAGCCTGACGCCAAACGGTCTCAGACTGGGGCTGGACGCCGGCAACGGCGTCGAAGACGGCGACAGCGCCATCGAGGACGCGCAGGCAGCGCTCGACCTCGGCGGTGAAGTCAACGTGGCCCGGGGTGTCGATGATCTGGATGCGGTAGTCCTTACCGTCCTTGTTCCAGAAGCACGTGGTAGCAGCGGAGGTAATGGTTACGCCGCGCTCCTGCTCCTGAACCATCCAGTCCATGGTGGCAGCGCCCTCATGGACCTCACCGATCTTGTGGGTCTTACCGGTGTAGTAAAGAATACGCTCGGTCGTGGTGGTCTTACCGGCATCGATGTGGGCCATGATGCCGATGTTACGGGTATCGGAAAGCTTGTACTTAGGCTTAGCCATGTTAGTTCCTTACCTTAACTTACCAACGATAGTGAGAGAACGCGCGGTTGGCCTCGGCCATCTTGAAGACGTCCTCACGCTTCTTGACGGAAGCGCCCAGGCCGTTGGAAGCGTCGAGGATCTCGTTGGCGAGACGCTCGGCCATGGTCTTCTCCTTGCGAGCGCGGGAGAAGTTGACGATCCAGCGGATACCCAGAGCGGTGGAACGACGGGAGTTGACCTCCATCGGGACCTGATAGGTAGCGCCACCGACACGCTTGGGCTTAACCTCGAGCGTGGGCTTGACGTTGTCCATAGCCTTCTTGAAGGTAGCGAGAGCGTCGCCACCCTCGGACTTCTCGGCAACGATCTCGAAAGCGGTGTAAACGATGCGCTCAGCGGTGGCCTTCTTGCCGTCAAGAAGGACCTTGTTGATGAGCTGAGTCACCAGGCGGTTGTTGTAAACGGCGTCAGGCTGAACCTCACGACGATTAGCTGCTGCACGACGCGGCATGTGAAATCTCCTTAAGTGTCTACCGTGCGGCGCTTAGGCGGCACACGGCGAAAGTATCAAAACGTTATCTGGCTTATTTAGCCTTGGGGCGCTTAGCACCGTACTTGGAACGGGCCTGCATACGGTTCTGGACCGGAGCAGCGTCGTAGGCGCCACGGATGACGTGATAACGGACACCAGGGAGGTCACGGACACGACCGCCGCGAACGAGCACGATGGAGTGCTCCTGCAGGTTGTGGCCCTCACCCGGGATGTAAGCAGTAACTTCGATGCCGTTGACAAGGCGAACACGGGCAACCTTACGAAGAGCCGAGTTCGGCTTCTTGGGGCTCGTGGTGAAGACGCGGGTGCACACGCCGCGCTTCTGGGAGTTGTGCTGCAGAGCAGCGTTCTTGGACTTCTTGGGCACGGAACGACGGCCCTGGCGAACCAGCTGGTTAATAGTAGGCAAAGCGTACTCCTTCTCGAATGATTCCAGCTTTCTGTAAAGTGCAACGGCTTGAATCGAGGGGTCAGCATCCCCCTACGAAACACGCAGTTCGATAGGATACGTGGCGTTAGCTGTGCCGTCAACAGACCACTCCGCCGGGCGTATCCCAAAATAGGCACATTTCCGCAAACCCTACACAAAAGGGATCCTCTCCTGTGCGCATGGGCGGATTCCCGGCCCGGGCGGCCTGCGGTTTAAGTTTGCTGCTCTACAGTCCTGGCTCGCACGGAGGCCACATTAAGTGGCCTCCGGCTCGTGCGGAACTCGCGACAAACTTAAACCGCAGGCCGCCCGGTCCGGGAATCCGACATGCTCGTCGAGGCAACGCTACCTGCCAAAAAGGGACAGGTTTATTTTGGTCGGTTTTATCTGGGGAAACATCGCGCTCCAGCGGTGATCTGCTCTCATCTGTCGCATGGAAATCGGCGGCGTTTCCATTTAACGCAAAAGAGGCCGCTTCCCCTAGTAGGAAGCGACCCCAAATCTTACGAATAGACGATGGTAAAGGGCTCTTTCGTTTCGGTCTCCCCTGTTGATGTATACCTCACAATTTCAAGGGTTACCGAGACAACTTGATCGACATCAATCAACTTCGTTGGCACCCAGATGTTCTCTCCGCTATTGCGCCCATAAGAAAAATATAAGTTGAACACCCCTGCGTCGTCATCTTCGATAATCTGCTCCGATCCATCCTTGTAGCTGACGGTCAGCTTATTATCAACTGCTTCATAGCCCAAATCATCGATGTGCGTCTGGATGGAAAACGGGCTAATCTCAAGAGGCGAGTCACCGGAGCGGAGTTCCTTTGTATCGACGTACGCTCCAATATTGAACTCGGGTGTCGACGCCTCAAACCGCCTCGCACTCTCACCTTCACCCTCGGTCCAATGGATATTCCAGGTGACAGCATGTTGCAAATCTCGCTCGCGATCCATAGCGGCAAAGTACATCGTGCCATTAATGACAGTATCGCTTGATGTGTCCTTATCAATTGTGCTGCGTGTGTCAGGCCATTCCTCGCCGAACTTCATATCGGGCGTGCCGATGCCCTGCTCTTCTTCACCATAGAGAACAAGTTCGCCAATCTCTGCTGCAGGCTTGTAGTAGTTAACTCCATTTGGATTGGACAACGTAAACGTCACGGCTCCGCAGCCGTTTTGGTCGATTGCCATCTCATGGATATCAAGCGTATAGCCGTTGCCCTCGACGGACAGATTAACCTCCTGGACTGCGCCTTCCAGGCTTTGGGGCGCGATGCCATCGCCAAACTCTCTGGTGTAGGTATATTTAGTTCCCGATGAGCCGCCGTTGGTCCAGGTAATGGAATCCCCGTTGCCGTGGTTTCCCCAGGCAGAGGCAAAATAGCTGGAATTGACGACGGCGTAGGCGACCCCTCCGGTCGCCAGCACTCCGGCAAGGCATCCGATCACGGCAACATACAGAGGCTTCGCGTGACCCTTTCGGCGAAGCGGCTCACCAGCAGCGGCATAAAGAACACGGTCAGCAAGATCGCTATCGGCTTGGACGGACTCGAAGGCCTGCTTGATTTGATTGGATTTCACGGTCGCCCTCCTCTAGGATGAATTTGAGCTTCGATCGACCACGAGCTAAACGCGTTCGAACGGTCGCGGCTGGTACATGCAACAACTCGGCAATCTCTGAGGTCGAAAAGCCCAGATAGTAATAGAGCACGATGGGGATACGGAATCGTTCCGGAAGCCGCATGACATCTGACAGGACGGCCTTGGTCTCATCCTGCGCTGTCGAAAGCGACTCGGCCAGGTTCTCAATATCCTCCACACGCCTCCATGGCTTTCGAAAGAGAGATTTGCATTCATTGATCGTGACCCGGATAAGCCATCGACGAAGATGTTCCCAGCTTTCAAATTGCGCATCGCTTTTGAGTAACTTCAGAAAGACGTCTTGAGCGACATCGTCGGCGTCGGCGCGATCACGCAGGTACGTCAACGCGATCCGAAACACGACATCCCGGTGGTCTTCGACCGCCTGTCTAAATGCTTGTTCTTCCATAATCACCTCCCGGTGACGTTAATAATTCTTGGTGAGGCCCTCACCTTAAATACGCTCTTGTCGGGCGAAATGTTTCAAATTCAAGCAGGAAAAACCTACCAAAATAAACCTGTCCCTTATTGGCAGGTTTTCTTTAACAAAAAAGACCCGCTCCCCTGTTGGGAAGCGGGTCTTTGGAAGGGCGGTTAACGTACTAGGAAATTACTCCTCGTCGTTGTCCTTGGCCTCTTCGGCGTCGTCGGTGTCCACGAGCTGGTTGAGCAGCTCGTCGAGGGAAGCCATGTCCTCGTTGATGGCACCGTTGGCGGGAGCCTTCTTGTCGTCGATCGGGGCGCCCAGGAGCTCCTCGTCGGCGTCGGCGTGATGCGTCGGCGTGGCGGAGGTGCCCAACAGGATGTCGTCCGGACCGTCGGGGCTAAAGACCATCTGCAGCAGCTGCGAGAGGTCTTCCTCGTCGGCAACGTCGTCGTTGTTCTCGAGGATGTAGAGCAGGTCGTGGGCCTCCAGGCCGTCACGGAGCTCCTCGATCGCCTTGGCACCGATGCCATCGATGCGCAGCAGATCCTCCTCGGACTTGCCGACCAGGTCGCCGACCGTCTCGATGCCGACCTCGCTGAACTTGTTGGTCCAGCGCTGCGACACGCCCAGGTCGTCGAACAGGTACAGGCGAGCCTTCTCGGCGGAGATGGTGTGGCCGTTGCGGGTGAACGAACCGTCAGCACCACCAAACTCGTCATAGCCGGCCCAGTCGAGCTGCTGCGGGAGCTGCTCGTCCAGGTCCTTGAGCTCCACAGGAGCCCACTCGGGCAGCGACTTGGCGTTGGGCGAAGCCGGGCCGTCGATGTCCACGTAGCCGTCGGCCGTGCGATACGTCAGCTTGGCGTTGGCGTACGGCTTGAGGCCGGTACCAGCAGGGATCTTCTTACCGACGATGACGTTGGACTTAAGGTCGAGCAGGTGATCGACCTTGCCCTCGATGGCAGCCTCGGTAAGGACGCCGGCGGTACGGATGAACGAAGCGCTCGACAGCCAGGAGTCGATGTTGGACGCGACCTTGAGCGTACCCAGGATGACGGGCTCGGCAACAGGAGCCTGACCGCCCAGACGGGCAACGCGCTCGACCTCGTCAGCGAACTCGTAGCGGTCGACGTACTGACCAAGCAGGTACTTGGAGTCGCCGGGGTTGGTGATCTGAACGCGACGCAGCATCTGACGTGCGAGCACCTCGATGTGCTTGTCGTTCAGGTCGACGCCCTGGCTGGTGTAGACGTCCTTGACGCTCTCGACGAAGGTGTGCATCGTCGACTCGATGTCGGTCAGCTTGCGCAGGTTGCGGAAGTTGACGAAGCCCTTGGTGATCTGGTCGCCGGCGCGAACCTCGCAGCCGTCCTCGATCTCGGGCATGAAGCGCACCGAAGCGGGGACGCGACGCTCGTCGAGGACACGGGTGTGATCCTCGGAGTCGGTGAGCGTCAGCACGTACTCGGACTTCTCGGGCTTAATCGAGAGGTGACCGGAGTACGGAGCCAGCTCGGCCTCGCGACCCAGAATCTTCTCGTTGACGTTGCCGACGATATCGAACATACGGCTGACCGTAGGCAGACCCTGCGTAATATCGTCGACGCCAGCGACGCCGCCGGAGTGAATGGTACGCATCGTAAGCTGCGTACCGGGCTCGCCGATGGACTGGGCGGCAATAATGCCGACCGCGGTACCGATGGCGACCGGACGACGGGTGGAAAGATCCCAGCCGTAGCACTTCTGGCACACGCCGTACTTGGAGCGGCAGGTGAGCAGCGCGCGGAGCTTGACCTTCTTGAGGCCGGCATCAACCATCTTCTGGATGTCGGCGACCTTCTCGATGTAGCCGTCCTGCTCAAAGAGCACGGTGCCATCGGGGGCCACGACGTCCTCAATGAAGCAACGGCCAACAAGGTCGGTGTTGAGGTCGGTGGTGCCGGGGATGATGAGGTTGTAGGTGACGCCCTCGTGCGTACCGCAGTCCTCCTCGCGGACGATGACGTCCTGGGCCACGTCGACCAGACGACGGGTCAGGTAACCAGAGTCCGAGGTGTGGGATGCGGTATCGACCAGGCCCTTACGGGCGCCGTAGGTCGAAATGAAGTACTCGAGCGGCAGCAGGCCCTCGCGGAAGTTCGCCTTAATGGGAAGGTCGATCGTCTCGCCGGACATGTCTGCCATCAGGCCACGCATGCCGCCGAGCTGACGCAGCTGGGTCTTAGAACCACGGGCGCCCGAGTCGGCCATCATGTACAGCGGGTTCTCCTCGTCGAACATGTCGAGCATGAGCGCTGCAACCTTATCGGTACAAGCGGTCCACTCGTTAACGACTTCGATGTGGCGCTCCGTCTCGTTGATGAAGCCCTCCTCGAAGTACTCGTTGATCTGGTCGACGTTGGCCTGAGCGCGGTCGAGCAGCTCCTGCTTCTCGGCAGGGATGAGAGCGTCCCACACCGAGATGGTGAGGCCAGCGCGGGTAGCGTAGTGGAAGCCGGAGTACTTGATGGCGTCGAGGATCGGGCCGACCTTAGCCTCGGGGTAACGATCGCAGCAGTCCGCAACCAGCTTGGCCACGTCGCCCTTGACCATCTTGTAGTTCATGAACTCATAGTTTTCGGGCAGGCACTGGCGGTTGAAGATGATGCGGCCGATAGAGGTCTCGAAGCGCGCGGTCTTGTTGCCGGTGACGTCGTAGTCGACGAACTCGTTCTTGCCGTTCTTGACGCGGAAGATACGGGTGCCGTCCTCGTTGATGACGTTGGCGTTCTCGGCGGATACGCGGACCTGAATCTTGGCCTGCATATCGACCTCGGAGCGACAGTCATAGGCGTGCAGCGCGTCGTCGAAGCTCGAGAACACGTGGTTCTCGCCCGGCAGACCGTCGCGGACCTGGGTCAGATAGTACACACCGATGATCATGTCCTGCGAGGGAATGTTGACCGGCTTGCCGGATGCCGGCGAGCGCAGGTTGTTCGCAGAGAGCATGAGCACGCGAGCCTCGGCCTGAGCCTGGCTGGACAGCGGCACGTGGACAGACATCTGGTCGCCGTCGAAGTCGGCGTTGAAGGGCGAGCAGACCAGCGGGTGCAGGTGGATAGCCTTGCCCTCGACCAGAACAGGCTCAAAGGCCTGGATGGACAGACGGTGCAGGGTCGGTGCACGGTTGAGCAGCACGACGCGGCCGTCGATGACCTCTTCGAGGATGTCCCACACAAAGGTGGCACCACGGTCGATAGCGCGCTTGGCGCCCTTGATGTTCTCGACCTTGCCGAGCTCGACCAGGCGCTTCATGACGAAGGGCTTGAAGAGCTCCAGCGCCATGGTCTTGGGCAGACCGCACTGGTGCAGCAGCAGCTTGGGGTCGGTAACGATTACCGAACGGCCGGAATAGTCGACACGCTTGCCCAGCAGGTTCTGACGGAAACGACCCTGCTTGCCCTTGAGGGCCTCGGCGAGCGACTTGAGCGGGCGACCGCCACGGCCAGAAACCGGGCGACCACGACGGCCGTTGTCGAACAGGGCGTCCACGGACTCCTGGAGCATGCGCTTCTCGTTGTTCACGATGATCGCAGGGGCGTCCAGGTCGAGCAGGCGCTTGAGTCGGTTGTTACGGTTGATCACGCGACGGTACAGGTCGTTGAGGTCAGACGCGGCGAAGCGGCCGCCGTCGAGCTGGACCATCGGTCGCAGATCGGGCGGAATGACTGGGATGACGTCCAGGATCATGTTCGCGGGGCTGTTGCCACCCTTCAGGAAGGCGTCAACGACCTCGAGGCGCTTGACGGCCTTCTCGCGCTTCTGCTTCTGGGAGTCCTCGTCGGCGATGATGGCCTTGAGCTTCTCGGCCTCGGAGGGGAGGTCGATGGCAGCGAGCAGGTCGCGGACGGCCTCGGCACCCATGCCACCCTTGAAGTACATGGAGTAGTAACGGGTCATCTCGCGGAACAGCGGCTCATCGGAGATGAGGTCGCGCTCGGTAAGCTTCATGAAGGCGTTAAAGGCGTCCGTGCGGAGCTGCTTCTCGTCCTTGCACTCTTCCTCGATGTCGACGATGCCGGAGGCGATCTCCTCGGGGGTCAGCGGCTCCTCGTCGGAGAACTCGTCAAAGTTCTCGGGGTCGCCCTGCTCCTTGAGGGACTCGATCTGGCGGGCGCACTCGGCATCGATCTCTTCCAGATCGGCGGCGAGCTCCTCGCGCAGGTCGTCAGCATCGGCCTCGCGAGCCTCGTAATCGACCTCGGTGATGATGTAGCTGGCAAAGTACAGAACCTTCTCGAGGTCCTTGGACTTGATGTCGAGCATACGGCTCATCGGGAAGCTCGTGGGGCTCTTGAAGTACCAGATGTGGGACACGGGAGCGGCGAGCTCGATGTGGCCCATGCGGTCGCGACGCACCTTGGCCGAGGTGACCTCGACGCCGCAGCGCTCGCAGACGATGCCCTTAAAGCGGATGCCCTTGTACTTGCCGCAGGAGCACTCCCAGTCCTTGGCGGGACCGAAGATCTTCTCGCAGAACAGGCCGTCCTTCTCGGGCTTGAGGGTACGGTAATTGATGGTCTCCGGCTTCTTGACCTCACCGTGCGACCAGGAACGGATCTGGTCGGCGGAGGCAAGGGAGATCTTTACCGAGTCAAAATCAGTAGCTTCGAAATCTGCCACAGTCAACTACTCCTTATCAGTGGTCGTGGCGGCGACAGCCTCGGGCGCCTCGGCGGTCTCGGCATCCTCGGCCTCGACGTCGGCGTCAACGCCGGCGAGCGCAGCCAGGTCGTCGAGAGCGGAGGTCTCCTCGGCGGTCACAGGGGCGGAGGCGTCCTCGTCGGCATCGTGCATGGGCTCGATGTCCAGTGCGAGGGAGCGAATCTCCTTGACGAGAACCTTGAAGGACTCGGGGATACCCGGGACAGGAACGTTCTCGCCCTTGACGATGGACTCGTAGGTCTTGACGCGGCCCACGGTATCGTCGGACTTGACGGTCAGGATCTCCTGCAGGACGTTGGAAGCACCGTATGCGTACAGTGCCCAAACTTCCATCTCGCCGAAGCGCTGGCCGCCGAACTGGGCCTTGCCGCCCAGAGGCTGCTGGGTAACCAGGCTGTAAGGGCCGGTCGAACGGGCGTGGATCTTGTCGTCGACCATGTGGCCGAGCTTGAGGATGTAGGACGTACCCACGGTAATGGGCTCGCGGAACTCCTCGCCGGTGCGGCCGTCGAACAGACGGGTCTTGCCGCGCTCGTCAAGCTGGGTGACAAACTCGGGGCGCATGTGATCGCCAAAGGCAGCGGTGGCCTTGTTGAGCATGTTCTTGTTGGCACGACGGATGACCTCGGCGATCTCGTCCTCCTTGGCGCCGTCGAAGACGGGCGTGGCGGTGAAGAACGGACCGGGGACGTACTTGTCGGAGTCGGCCTGCTCGGTATCCCAACCGCAGGCAGCAGCCCAGCCAAGGTGGCACTCGAGCAGCTGGCCGACGTTCATACGCGAAGGAACGCCCAGCGGGTTGAGGATAACGTCGATCGGGGTACCGTCAGCCATGTAGGGCATGTCCTCGACCGGCAGAACGTTACAAATAACACCCTTGTTGCCGTGGCGACCGGCGATCTTATCGCCCTGCTGGATCTTACGACGCTGGGCGACGTAGACGCGCACCTGCTCGTTGACGCCGGGGGCCAGGTCGTCGCCGTTCTCGCGGCTAAAGCGAACGACGTCGATGACGCGGCCGTAAGCGCCGTGAGGCATCTTAAGGGAGGTGTCGCGGACATCGTGGGCCTTGGCACCGAAGATGGCGCGCAGCAGGCGCTCCTCGGCGGTCAGAGCGCTCTCGCCCTTAGGCGTGACCTTGCCGACCAGGATGTCGCCAGGGCCGACCTCGGCGCCGATGCGGATGATGCCGTCCTCATCGAGGTTGGCAAGCATGTCCTCGGAGAGGTTCGGGATCTCGCGGGTGATCTCCTCGGGACCGAGCTTGGTGTCGCGGGCGTCGATCTCGTGACGGGTGATATTGATGGTCGTCAGCAGGTCCTCGGCCACCAGGCGCTCGGACACGACGATACCGTCCTCGTAGTTAAAGCCTTCCCACGGCATGTAGGCCACGGTGAGGTTCTGGCCCAGTGCGAGCTCGCCGTGATCGGTCGAAGGACCGTCGGCCAGAGGCTCGCCCTGCTCAACGGTGTCACCGACGCGCACGAGCGGACGGTGGTTGATGCAGGTGGACTGGTTGGAGCGCTGGTACTTGGCCAGGTGATACTCGTCCATACCGCCGGCATGCTTGACGATAATCTTAGAAGCGTCGGCATAGATGACCTCGCCGGCGTTCTTGGCCAGGGTGACCTCGCCGGAGTCCAGAGCGGCGCGACGCTCCATGCCGGTACCGACATAGGGAGCGGCGGGGTGAACCAGCGGCACGGCCTGACGCTGCATGTTAGCGCCCATCAGCGTACGCTTGGCGTCGTCGTGCTCAAGGAACGGGATCAGCGTGGCTGCGACGGAGAGCATCTGACGCGGCGAGACGTCCATGTAGTCGACGTCCTCGACAGGCACGTCGGCGGGAGCGCCGAAGGAGCCGTCGAAGTCGCGGGTACGGGCGATCACGGTGTGCGGACGGACAAGCTTGCCCTCGGCATCGGTCGTGATGAACTCATTGGTCTTGGGATCGAGCGGCGTGTTGGCCGGCGCGATGACGTGCTTCTCTTCCTCGTCAGCGGTCATCCAGTCGATCTGGTCGGTGGCAACGCCGTTCTCGACGCGACGGAACGGGGCCTCGATGAAGCCATACTCGTTGACGCGGGCGTAGAGGGCGAGCGAGCCGATCAGGCCGATGTTGGGGCCTTCGGGGGTCTCGATCGGGCACATGCGGCTGTAGTGCGAGTTGTGAACGTCGCGGACGGCCGTCGGCACGTTGGTGCGGCGGCTGGAGCCGGACTTGTGGCCGGCAAGACCACCAGGGCCGAGTGCGGACAGACGGCGCTTGTGGGTCAGACCGGTCAGGGGGTTCGCCTGGTCCATAAACTGCGAGAGCTGCGAGGAACCGAAGAACTCCTTGATGGAGGCCACGATCGGGCGGATGTTGATGAGCGACTGCGGGGTAATCTCGTCGATGTCCTGGGAGCTCATGCGCTCACGGACGACGCGCTCCATACGGCTCATGCCGATACGGAACTGGTTGGCGACGAGCTCGCCGACGGTGCGGATGCGGCGGTTGCCAAAGTGGTCGATGTCGTCGACCTTGAAGCCCTGCTCGCCGGCAGCGAGGGACAGCAGGTAGCGCAGCGTAGCGACGATATCCTCGTCGGTGAGCACCGTGACCTCTTCCTCGGTGGTGAGGTTGAGCTTCTTGTTGACCTTGTAGCGACCGACGCGGGCCAGATCGTAGCGCTGCGGGTTAAAGAGCAGGCCCTCGAGCAGGCTGCGGGAAGCATCCACGGTGGGAGGCTCGCCCGGGCGCAGGCGACGGTAGATCTCGATGAGGGCATCCTCGCGGGTAAGGGCGGTGTCGCGCTCGAGGGTGCGCTTGATCACATCGGAGTTACCGAGCAGCTCGATGATATCGTCGTTGGTGACGGCGATGCCCAGAGCGCGCAGGAACATCGTGGCGCTCTGCTTGCGCTTACGGTCGATGGAGACCATGAGCTGGTCGCGCTTGTCGACCTCAAACTCAAGCCAGGCACCGCGGGACGGGATGATCTGGGCCTTGTAGATCTGCTTGCCCGAATCCATCTCGGAGCTGTAGTACACGCCCGGGGAGCGGACGAGCTGCGAGACGACGATACGCTCGGTACCGTTGATGATGAAGGTGCCCTGATCGGTCATCATGGGGAAGTCTCCCATGAAAACGAGCTGCTCCTTGATCTCGCCGGTCTCCTTGTTGGTGAGACGGACGTCGGTCAGAAGCGGAGCCTGATAGGTCATATCCTTCTCGCGGCACTCCTCGACGGTGTGCGCGGGATCGCCGAACTGATGCTCGCCGAAGGTAACCTCGAGAACATGGTTCTGGCTCTGGATGGGGCTGGATTCCTTGAACGCCTCACGAAGGCCCTCGTCCTTAAAACGCTCAAAGGATTCCCTTTGAACAGAGATAAGGTTGGGGAGCTCCATGGCCTCCGGGATTTTCCCGAAGCTGACGCGCTTGCGCTCAGTGGCAGTGTATGCGTAGGTCACCAGGTTTTTCCTCCTTCACGGAAATGCTCGGTGGGTTGGCGAGGCATAGCTTCGCCAGTTATCGCAACCTAATAGTTTATCAGGTACCGACCGTTGGGCAAGAAAAGCCTTGACGCGATTGAGTTTTTGGAGTAGCAAAGTTTTTCGACAGAAAAAATGCAGGTAGATTGGTGTGTATCGAACACCTGTTCATATATTTTCTGTGAACAACGCTGCTGGTGCGCGCCGCTGAATGGCGGAATGGCGGCGAGGGTTGATCAGGCGGAAACTGCATCCCGTTTTGAGGCCCCAAACTGGGGCGCAGTTTCCGGTTGAGCACTGTTTGGGAAAGCATATCCCGTTCTGAGCCGAAATTCCGGGTCGCAGTTTCCGCTAGGGGCCTCAGCCGGAAAGCGCGTCCCAGAATTCGGCCAAATTGTGGGCCGCACTTTCCGGAGCTAAGCTGTAGCTCGTATAAAAAACGGGTGCAGACCGAAGTCCGCACCCGTAAATGTCGATGACCGAAGGCTTACTTGCGCATCAAACCGCCGCGCTCGTCGATGGCGTCCCAGAAGGCGCCAGCAAAGCGAGGATCGCTTGCGGCCATGAGGGCGTTGGTGGCCATCCAGCCAGACGGGGTGCCGGTGTCGTAGCCCGAAAGCGGATCGATGACGACGGCGTACATGGCCTCGCGGTCGAGCGAGCGGGCCATGGCGTCGGTCAGCTGGATCTCGCCGCCCTTACCAGCCTGCTGATCGGCCAGCAGGTCCATGACCAGCGGGCTCAGCAGGTAGCGACCGACGATGTACAGGTTGGACGGAGCCGCCTCGGGAGCAGGCTTCTCGACCAGACCGCCGATGCGCCAGACAGCGCCCGGCTCGGCATCGGCAACGCCCTCGGCGCCCTCGAGCGAACCGACGCGCTCGCCGGCGATAACGCCGTAGCGGCTGACTTCCTCGGGCGAGCAAGCAGCGACGGCGATAACCGAAGCGCCACCGTGCTCCTTGGAAACGGCGAGCATCTTGTCGCAGATGTCGCGGTTAGGCACAACGTAGTCGCCCAGAAGAACCAGGAAGTTCTCCCCTGCCACAGCATCGGCGGCAGAGCGAATGGCGTGACCGAGGCCCTTGGGCTCGTACTGATAACGGAAGTCGACCGGCATACCGCCCGCATGGGCGACGGCATCGGCGTAGGCGTTCTTACCGCGCTCGCGCAGCAGGTTCTCGAGCGAGCGATCGGGCTGGAAGTAGCTCAGCAGCTCGGGCTTACCGGGAGAGGTAACGATGATGGCATCGTCGACCTCCTCGGGGTCGAGCGCTTCCTCAACGACATACTGAATGACCGGCTTGTCGAGCACCGGCAACATCTCTTTGGGCGTGCACTTAGTGCCAGGCAGAAAACGCGTGCCAAGACCGGCGGCGGGGATGATTGCCTTCATGTTATTCAAGGATCCTTTCGCAGGCGCAGAATGCGCCCCATGCGTGCGGCACGGCGGCCGCAGACCAAATTGCGATACCGAAGTATCTTACCGCCGAAGACATACGTCGCCGTAAGGCAAACGCAATTCTTCAGCAGGTCAACGCAAATTATTGCTCGAATGGTGCAATTATACGCCCCAGCGGTAACGGGATTGGCACGGCGAAGACAGCGGTGCTCTGCGTGCCGAGCAATGGGAATGAGGGGCCAAAACAAAAAAGACGGGGCTCGCATAGCGAGTCCCGTCTGCAAAGAAATCTGGCGAGAAAGCCTGATTACTTGAGGGTGACAGCAGCGCCAGCAGCCTCGAGCTTCTCCTTGGCAGCCTCGGCGTCCTCCTTCTTGGCACCCTCGAGAACAGCCTTGGGAGCGCCCTCGACGACCTCCTTGGCCTCCTTCAGGCCAAGGTTGGTGAGCTCACGGACGGCCTTGATGACCTGGATCTTGTTGTCGCCGAAGCCCTCGAGCACGACGTCAAACTCGGTCTTCTCCTCGGCCTCAGCAGCGCCAGCAGCGGGAGCGGCGACAACAGCGGCAGGAGCAGCGGCGGAAACGCCGAAGGTGTCCTCGATAGCCTTGACGAGCTCGGAAGCCTCGAGAAGGGTCATTTCCTTAAGAGCATCGATGATCTCATCGGTGGTAAGCTTAGCCATTTCTAAGTCCTTTCGGTTTCCGTGCGTGTGCACGGAGATCAGTTAAAACACGGCGCGAATGCGCCAGGGGTGCGGCGTTGCCACCGCGGGTGAAAACAGCGACTAGGCTGCCTTCTGCTCGGAGACCTGCTGGATCGAACGAGCGAGACCAGAGGAAACGCCGTTGACGCAAACAGCGATGTCGCGAGCGAAACCGGAGATGAGACCGGCGATCTGGCCGAGAAGCTGATCCTTGGTGGGCAGCTCGGCGATAGCCTTAACATCATCAGCGGAAACGGCCTTGCCGTCGGAGATACCGCCCTTGATCTCAAGGACGCCCTTGGACTTAGCAGAGAAGTCCTTAAGGGCCTTAGCGGCCTCGACCGGCTCGGTCTCGTAGAACACATAAGCGACGGGGCCGGCGAGGATCTCGTCAAGCTCGGGCTGCTCCTGGTTCTTGAGAGCGATCTTGACCAGGTTGTTCTTGTAGACCTTCATCTCGGCGCCGCACTCGCGAAGCTGATGGCGCAGCTCCTGAGCCTGCTTAACCGTCAGACCGTTGTAGTTGACGACGAACAGACCGGCGTTCTCGGCGATACGGGACTCGATCTCTGCAACCTTGTCGATTTTGTACTGCTGGGGCATGAATTACACCTCCTCAAATTCTTTCCGGGCACGGTCCGCCACAAGGACGTGACGGGGGCATGTCCAAAAAGAAAGCCCCCGCGCTGCATGAGCGACGGGGGCGAGAAGACATATCTACTCGACCACCTCGGCTGGCGGGATGTCCCATTAAGCTCGCGGGCGATGCCCGTTTGCGCCGGCTGTCTCTGGCAGCGGATTCGTGCGTGAATCGAAAGTATTATGGCGGGGACCCCGGCGTCGGTCAACGGAAAACCGGGCTGCACACAATTCCACCATCCGGCACGCGCCGCCGAAGGCCAGGCGCAAGGTTTTCGTTCGGTCAAGTCCTGGCTCGCACGAAGAGCACATTAAGTGCTCTTCGGCTCGTGCGGAATCTACGAAAACCTTGCGCCTGGCCTTCGGCGGCGCGTGCCTGCGTTGACTTTGGGCAGCCCGGGTTTTCGTTGGCTGACGCCCCCACTCATAATGCTTGGGTCGATGGGCTGATGTGTTGCGTCCCGTTGGGCTATAAGGTTGAAATGAAGGTGGACAGGCGGGTTAGACCTTCGTCAAGGTCTTTGTCGGAGACACAGTAGCTTAGGCGAATGTGGCCTTCGGTGCCGAAGCAGTCGCCCGGGACTAGGGCTACGTTTGCCTCTTTGATGGCTTTGATGCAGAAATCTTCGCTTGTTAGGCCGATCTTTTTGATGCTCGGGAAAGTGTAGAAGGCGCCGGCTGGTTCCACCACGTCGAGGCCCATGGCGTTTAAGGCTTCGAGCACGTGTTCGCGGCGGGCTCGGTAGACTTTGAGCATGGGGGTGGGGTCGACGGTGAGGGCTCGAGCTGCGGCGTCCATTTCGAAGGAGACGGCACTCGATACTAGGTATTGGTGGGCCTTTGCGATCTCGGCGATGACGGGGGTTGTAGCGGCGAGCCAGCCCAAGCGCCAGCCGGTCATGGCCCAGGGCTTGGAGAAGCTCTCGATGACCACTGTTTGGTCGCGAAGCTCCGGGTGGCGCTGGGCAAAGCGCTCGTAGCCATCCACATAGACGAGGCGGTTGTATACGTCGTCGCAGACCACGTAGATGCCCGACTGCTCCGCTACGCGCGCCACGGCGTCGAGCGATGCCGCGTTGAGAATGCAGCCCGTGGGGTTGTTGGGCGAGCAGATAACGATGGCCTTGGTCGCCGGGGTCACACAGGCGCGAAGCGCTTCCTCGTCAATCTGAAATTGCGCAGGCTCCGTATCCAAAAAGACCGCTTTGGCGTGATTGGCTACGACGATGCTCTCGTACAGGCCAAAGGCCGGCGTGGGGATAATAACCTCGTCGCCGGGGTTGAGCATAGCCATGAATGTTGCCGACAGGGCCTCGGTCGCGCCGTCGGTCAGGATGACCTCGTCGGCCGAAAACGTAAGGCCCGCGTCCCCCATGTAAGCAGACAGCGCCTCGCGCAGGACAGGGCGACCGTTGTTGGGCGGATAGTGTGTGTCGCCGCGGCCCAGTGCGGCGGTCACCTCGGCGCTAATCACATCGGGCGTGGGAAAATCAGGCTCGCCGAGCGCAAGCGCGATGCATCCCGGATGCTGAGCGGCGAGCGCGTTGATTCGGCGGATACCGGAGGGCTTGAGCGTGGCAAGCGAGGTATTCATGGGCAGGCGCATGGCGTTCCTTTCGTAAGGGTTGCACTAGGATAGCGCGGCGAAGCGCCACCAGACGGTGTAACCTAACGGAAACCAACCGGAAAGGAGGCGGCATGGAGACGATCGCGCGCGGCGATAAGCCCAAGACGTTGCAAACCATTGCGTATATCAGCATTCCCGAGAGCGCCGATCTTGAGTTTTTGCTCTGGGACCTGCAGGATGCCATCGCCGCCTATGCACAGCTTTCCGGCACTGTACTCCCCCGCCCGGTCGACTTGAAGGCGGATGATGACGATGCTGCCGCCGATGGCCTCGTGCTCGCCGTTGATGATGCATTTGATGACGGGGCGATGATCACTGTCGAGCAGATGCTCGATCGCCTTGGGAATGCAGAGACACGCGTCTATGTCGTCGTGCAGGTTGCCCACAGAAGCACCGAGGGGGCGCACATGCCCGTCAAGCGCCTGCGGGAAGCTTGCGAGCTCCGTAAACTAACGTGGTGTGGCGGCGTTGCCATCTGCGCCGGCAGCGGCATCGCAGCGCTTCGCCACTCCCCGCGCATGGGCCTCTTGCGCCGACCGTTTTCCGAAGCCATGGACAAGCTCGTGGGTGCGGTGCGTATGGGTTGCTCGGTTGAGCATGCGCAGCGACTCGGCGGCGGCAGTGCCGAGGACATCGACACCAATGGCATGGTTTGCGCCGAGCCAGCCATGCCCGCGCCGATCTGGCGAGGCGTTCTGAAACACCTCGGCGCCCGCACTCAATCAATAATCTAAATTAATAAGCTGCCCAGTCAACGGCTTCACTCCAACGCTCGACAAGCCGCTCCAAACGCCACGCCGCGTTGGCAGGACTCGTCGACGGCAGCACGATGGCAGGTAGCCCCGTCCGCTCTTGTAGATAGCGTTTGTAGAGCCGCCCGGCCGCGCCGCCGTTGCAGATAACGACCTCAATCGGCGTGACATCGGTAATGCGCTCGATATGTGCCGGCACAACGTTGCGAATGCTCGCGTCGCTCGAGCCCTTAATGTCGCAACTCTCGATCACATCCCACAGGGCCACGCCGCCGTTCAGCAGCATGGATCGCTTGGCAGCAATGGAGGCATCGAGCGTCGCGGGCTCACCGCTTGCCAAAGGATCGCCCTCGTTGGGTGGCACGAGCACACCGAGGCACGCGGCCATCACGCGCCAAAAGCGATTCTGGGGATTGCCGTAATAGAAGGCATTGGTACGCGAAAGCACTGAGGGAAACGACCCCAACACCAAGATGCGCGAGTGCTGGTCGAACACGGGTTCAAACCCATGCTCAATGTGTTGATAGCCCTCGTCGGACGCAGCCATGGCCTAGGCCCTCAACAGATAGCGTACCTCGTAGGGCGCAAGCTCAAGCGTGCCCGCAAGCTCAACCGCAGGTGCACCGTCGGTAAGCAGGTCGACAAAAGACCCATTGAGCTCGCCGGCGCCAAAGGCGTAAGGCTCGTCCACGGCATTCACCGCCACGAGTACCGTCGCGCCGTCGCAGGCACGCTCGAACAGCAGCTGCTTGTTCTGGATCACCACGTTGCGATAGGCACCGTAGTTGAGAGCACGGGCCGCCGCGTCGTCGGCCGAGCGAAGGTGCGTGAGCTGCGTGACGAACGCCGTCAGCTCGTTGGGCGCAGGCTCATCGAGCGCAGGTCGCAGCGCCCAGTCACCATCGGGGCCGCCCTTTTCGCCGGCAATCCCCCACTCGCTGCCATAGTAGACGCATGGGATGCCCGGCATGCCAAAGAGCATGCCGTAGGCGGGGCGCAGGCAGGACTTGTCCGTCAGGATACTCGCCAGGCGCGGCACGTCATGGTTGTCGACAAACGACAGCAGATGCTTGCCGCGATAAATGCACCACGGGTCACCACCAAACTGGCGATGCAGCGAGTGGGCAATCTCGAACATGTTGACCGAGTTAAAGCTGGAGTACAGACCCTTGTAGCACTCATAGTTGGTGCAGGTGTCGAGCATCTCGTCGTTGACGATCTGGTTGTAGTCGCCGTGGAGCGTCTCGCCGATCAGCACAAAGTCGGGCTTGAGCTCACGGGTAAAGGAGTGTAGCCGGCGCATGAAGTCGCGATCGAGCATATAGGCGACGTCCAGGCGCAGGCCGTCAACGCCAAAGACTTCGGCCCAGCGGCGCACGGACTCAAGCAGGTAATCGACCACGGCGGGGTTTTGCAGGTTGAGCTTCACAAGCTCAAAATGGCCCTCCCAGCCCTCGTACCAAAAGCCGTCGCCGTAGCACGAGTCGCCGTCAAAGCTGATGTGGAACCAATCCTTGTAGGGCGAGTCCCACTTGCGCTCCTGCACATCGCGGAAGGCCCAAAAGCCACGGCCCACATGGTTAAAGACCGCATCGAGCACCACGCGGATGCCGTGGGCGTGCAGCGTCTCGCATACGGCGGCAAAATCGGCATCCCCACCCAGGCGACGGTCGATATGGCGCAGGCTGCGTGTATCGTAGCCGTGGCTATCAGATTCGAGCGGCGGGTTGATGAGCACAGCGCCAACGCCGAGTTCCTGCAGGTAGTCGGCCCATTGGGCGATCTTCATGATGGGCGCATCGGGGTTGGGCGCGGCGTTGGCAGCCTGGGCGAGCTCATCCTCGGCAACGGGGGCGGCGTTTTCGCGCGGAGCTCCGCAAAAGCCCAGCGGATAGATCTGATAGAACGTCGTCTCGTATGCCCACATAGCAACCTCCCGGTAAGCTCAACACAACGACATCCATTGTATGCCCGGCTTGTATCCTCTTCCCCAAAATAAGTTGCGGTGGAATAGTTCCTGTTTGAGCCTTCAGAGGCCTTAAACAGGAACTATTCCACCGCAACTGATGAGGGAACATGATTAGGCGACAGGCTTTGCGCGGCGTATGGCTGGGAACAGTACGGTGATGGCGAGGATGACGCCCACGACAGCGATCGTGCCGCCTGCGTAGCCGATCCAGGCGATGCCGGGGCCCGACACCACGGCGCCGCCGATCGCCGTACCGGTGCCGATCCCCAGGTTGAACAGGCCCGAGAAGATCGACATGGCGACGGCCGACGAATCCGCCGGCGTGTACTTGATGAGCTCGGCCTGGAACGCCACGTTAAAGGCCGTGGAGCAGCAGCCCCATAGCGCGCAAACAGCGAGAACGGCGACGAGCGACGGTGCAACCGGACCCATGAGCAGCAGAGCCACCGGCACGCCGGAGAGCGTAATCGCGAGAAACGGGAACCGGTGCCCATCGAACAGGCGGCCAAACAGCCAGCTTCCGAGCAGACCAGAGCAACCGAACGCCGTCAGCGTCATAGTGATGGCGCCCGCGTCGACGTGCGCGACCTGTGCCAGGAACGGCTCGATATAGCTGTAACCCGCATAATAGCCGGTCGCCATAAAGACCGTGACCGCATAAAGCGCGATGAGGAACGGGTTCTTGAGCAGCTCGGGAAGCTGTTTGAGCGTAAAGCGCTCACCCGCCGGCATGGCCGGGAACACCGCTGCCTGGTACACCACCGCGGCGGCAGAAAAGACCCCGACCACGGCAAACGTCATGCGCCAGCCCACGGCCAGGCCGATGGCGCGGCCGATCGGCAGGCCAAAGATCTGCGCGATGGACGAGCCCGTGGCGATCATGCTGATGGCGAGCGCCCCGTGACGGGTGTCGACCAGGCGCGAGGCCATAATCGAGGCGACCGACCAGAACACGGCGTGTGCGCAAGCGACCACCAGGCGCGCGCAGACCAAAATGGGATAGGTGGGCGCCACGGCGGACAGGAACTGCCCGAGCGAGAACACGGCAAGCACGCCGAGCAGCATACGCTTGAACTCAAAGCGCGAGGCAAACACCATGAGTGGCAGCGACAGCAGCATGACGCCCCAGGCGTAGACCGAGATCATGATGCCTGCCTGGGCCTCGGTGAGCGAGAACGATGCGGCAATATCAGTTAGAAGGCCAATGGGCATGAACTCCGACGTGTTGAACACGAACGCACAGCAGGCGAGCCCGATAAGCGGGAGCCACTGCTTGAGCGAGATGCCATCTTGTCTTGCCTGAGTCATGTAGGAACCCTCTCCGATTGTCTTGAGCGATGGGCGATTATATAGCAACGGCCCCGCATCCGTCAGCAACAGATGCAGGGCCGCGATCAACTCAATACACAGAGGTTGCGCCGTCAATAAATAACTAAGCCAGCCCCAGCAATATGCCCGCCGAATGCACGACAAACGCCACGATCCAGGCGACCGTCACCTGAAACGCGAACACGGCAACGGCGTAGCGTCCGCCCAGCTCGCTCTTGACGGCGCCGATGGACGCCACGCACGGCGGGTACAGCAGCGTAAAGACCAAGAACACGTAAGCGGTAAACGGCGAAAACATGGCTGACAGTGCCGCGGGAGAGGTTGCGCCCAAAAGCACCGTGAGCGTCGAGATGACGCTCTCCTTGGCAATGAGTCCCGTGACGAGTGCCGTCGAGGCGCGCCAGTCGCCAAAACCGAGCGGGGCCAACACCGGCGCGATGATGCTGCCGAGGCCCGCAAGCAGGCTTTGCGACTGGTCGGCGACCACGTTAAAGCGGATATCGAACGTCTGCAGGAACCAGATGACCACCGTAGCGGCAAAGATAATGGTAAAGGCCTTGGTGATGAAGTCCTTGGCCTTATCCCATGCCAGCATCACCGTCGTCTTGACGCTCGGCAGGCGGTAATTGGGAAGCTCCATGATAAACGGAACCGGGTCGCCCTTAAATGCCGTGCGGTTGAGCACCAAAGCCGCGATGCAGCCGACCACGATACCGATCAGATAGAGCGAGACCATGGCGGGGACCGTCGCCTGCGGGAAAAATGCCCCGCACAGCAAGCCGTAAACCGGCAGCTTGGCCGAGCAGCTCATGAACGGCGTGAGCATGACCGTCATCTTGCGGTCGTGCTCGGATGGGAGCGTACGGGTCGACATGATAGCCGGCACGGTGCAGCCAAAACCGACGAGCATGGGCACAAAGCTGCGGCCCGACAGGCCAAAGCGACGCAGCACCTTATCCATGACAAAGGCCACGCGCGCCATGTAGCCCGAGTCTTCCAGAATGGAGAGGAACAAGAAGAGCACGACGATAATCGGCAGGAAGGTCAGCACGCTGCCCACGCCCGTAAGCACGCCGTCGACAGCCAGCGAGCGCACCACGTCGTTGGTTCCGAACGCCTTGAGGCCCGCATCGGCCGAGGCGATGATGGCAGCGATGCCGTCCTCCATGAGTCCCTGCAACGCCGCGCCGATCACGCCAAACGTCAGCCAAAAGACGAGGCCCATGATCACCAGAAACGCCGGAATGGCCGTGTAGCGACCCGTCAGGATGCGGTCGATCTTAACGGAGCGCACGTGCTCGCGGCTCTCGTGCGGCTTGACGACGCAACGCCCACACACGTCGCCGATAAAGCTAAAGCGCATATCGGCCAGCGCGGACAGGCGGTCGGTGCCGGCCTCGCCCTCCATCTGGGTAATGATGTGCTCGATGGCGTCAAGCTCGTTGCGATCCAGGTGAAGCGCCTCGGTCACCAGCTCATCGCCCTCAACCAGCTTGGTCGCTGCAAAGCGCACCGGGATGTGCGCCGTCACGGCATGGTCCTCGATAAGGTTGGCAATGCCGTGGATGCAGCGATGCAGTGCACCACCGTCCGAGCCATCGGGCGCGCAGAAGTCCAGGCGACCGGGGCGCTCGCGGAACCGCGCCACGTGCAAGGCATGATCCACCAACTCGCCGATGCCCTCGTTGCGGGCAGCGCTAATGGGGACAACAGGCACGCCCAACAGGCTCTCGAGCAGGTTGACGTCCACGGCGCCGCCGTTGGCCGTCACCTCGTCCATCATGTTGAGCGCAATGACCATGGGACGGTCGAGCTCCATGAGTTGCAGCGTCAAATACAGGTTGCGCTCGATGTTGGTGGCGTCGATGATGTCGATGATGGCATCGGGATGCTCGTCGAGGATGAATTGGCGGCTGACGATCTCCTCGCCTGTGTACGGCGACAGCGAATAGATGCCGGGCAGATCGGTGACGCTCGCCTCGGGGTGATTACGAATGGTTCCGTCTTTGCGGTCGACCGTCACGCCGGGAAAGTTACCGACGTGTTGGTTGGAGCCCGTCAGCTGGTTGAACAGCGTGGTCTTACCGCAGTTTTGGTTGCCGGCGAGGGCAAAATGCAGCGGCGAGCCCTCGGGCACGGCCGTCTTTGCCGCGCGGGGCGAATACGTTCCCTCGCCGAGCGCCGGGTGCTCCGTCGTGCCGATTGCGGCGTTAACGCGCGGGCCCGCGTCGGTGTCGTGAACACCCACGAGCTCGATGCGAGCGGCATCGTCCTTGCGCAGCGTCAACTCGTAGCCGCGCAGGCGAATCTCGAGCGGGTCGCCCATGGGGGCGTACTTCATCATGGTGACTTCGGTGCCCGGTGTGAGTCCCATGTCCAAAATATGCTGTCGGAGCGCCTGATCGTCGGATGTCACCGATGCGACAACGGCGTCCTTTCCAATCTCGAGCGTATCGAGCTTCACGCGCTCATCCTTTCGTTAGACGCGGTTAACCGTTTACCGTGGCTAACCAACTCGTAACGACAAATGATAGCGCTCTGAACTTTTTTATAAAGTCAAATACCGATGTTTACCTGCGCAAACTTTATGCGGTGCGTCCCGAAGGCTCTTTACGCATACCGCTCAGCGAGATCGAAACGGAACCCGACCGCGCGGTAGCAGTGAGTCGATCACCCTCGACCGACCCCGTGCATGTAAAGGGCGCCTTGCCCATCAAGACGTGGGAGATAGCACCCGAGAGCTCAAAGAAATCGCCCTCGGCACGGGCACTCGAGAGAGCGATATTGAGACCCCTGACGTTTAGTACTGCCCTGAGCGCGCCGTTCACCCCATGTGAAAACGTCACCTCGCCGCGTCTACTCCCCACCGGCGTCTGGGCCGAAACCACATACGTACCCTCGAGCATAGCTCCTCCTCTGAGTAGGCTTTTTGAAATGGCCATCTAGTCTACTTTGCTGCGAGACGGCTTGCCCAGAAACCGCGAGCACACAATGACGTTCAATCAACAGATTGCTGCAAGGGAAGCAAACGTGCAAGGGGGACAGATTACTTTTGACACCATTTGCGCCAACGGACGGGATGCGGAGCGACGACCGTGCAGGTGGATTCCGGATCGTCGCTTCCTCCGTCCCCCAGCGAATCAAAACGAAGTTGCGGTGGAATAGTTCCTGTTTGAAGCTTTAACCAGTAAAACAGGAACTATTCCACCGCAACTGCAAAAGCCTGCGCTGGCAACAAATGTCACCTGCGCAGGCTTGGTGGGCGCTCACAAAGGCACGTAATAGAGACCCACATCAGTTATGGAATGCCAAGCAGCATCGATACGCGATGCCCGCCGGCCTACCAAGCAACGAAGCTCGCCGTAGCCTTAGACGATCGGCGCGATGCCGGCAAAGTGCAGATACAGCGAGATAACTGCCACGACAATGACCACTGCTGCGATCAGCTTGTCGTGCAGATGCGGAAGCACCTGCTTGCCGCGGCCGCGCTCGCCCAGAATATAGACGGGGATGGCTGGGGCAAAAAGGATCGTCGTAATCATGACGCCCTGGAGGCCCGTCGACCACACCAGGAACAGCGTGTAGATAAAGCCGAGCGTACCAAAGAAGCGTGCTTTGCCGACACTCGGCGCGTGCGGCCCGTCCAGATGCTCGTTCTTCCAGCCGATCACCATGTAATAGGCAGCCGAGCAGACATACGGAACCAGAATCGTGTTGACCGCGCAGCTATAGAAGAACTGGTAGGTGCTCGCCGCCACATACGACACAATCAAGAAGAGTTGCGTGATGCCGGAGCTCACGAGAACCGTTACCACCGGGGCATCGTGCTTGTTCGTCTTAGCAAACGCCAGCGGGAAGGAGCCCTGACGCGCCGCCTCAAACGGCGTCTCGGATGCAATGATGACGTAGCCCAGCATCGCGCCGACCAGCGAGAGAATAACGCCAAGGTTTACGATGGCAGCTCCTACCGGACCGATTGCGCACTCGAGAATTCCCGCCATGGAGGGCGTTGCGAGCTGTGCCATTTCCTCACGCGGCATAATGCCGAGCGACAGCATCGAGATGATCAGATACAGCGTGAACACGGCTGCAAATCCAAGCGCCGTCGAGCGACCGACATCGCGCACATACTTTGCACGGCCCGAGATGACGACAGCGCCCTCGATGCCCGTGAAGACCCAGACAAGGGCAATCATGGTCGAGACAACCTGCTCGCCAAAGCCGGGGCCAGCCGGTTCTCCCCAGAAGTTGTCCATAAAGATATCGACGTCGAACTTACCCAGGAGCACAATGCTCAGCACAAAGAGTCCCAGCGGCACCAACTTCGCCAAGGTGACGATCGTGTTAATGCCCGCAGCTTCCTTAACGCCACGAAGCACGAGAGCGGTAAGGAACCACAGAAACACGCTGGCACAGATGATGGAAAGCAGATTGTTGCCCGTGCCGAATGCAGGGAAGAAATAGCCAAGCGCGCTAAACAGCAAAAGTGCAAAGCTCACGTTGGAAAGGCATGCGCTGATCCAGTAGCCCCAAGCGGAGTTGAATCCAACATAATCGCCAAAACCGGCGGCGGCGTATGCATAGATACCGCCGGTCAGGTCGGGACGAGCCTGAGACAAACCGTTGAACACCATCATCAGCGCAAAGACGCCAATAAAGCAAATTCCCCACGAGACGATAACCGCGCCGGTATTGGCTCCGCCCGCCGCCATATCGCCGGCAAGAGAGAAGATACCGCCGCAAATGCTCGCAGTGATGACCATCATGGTCAGACGAAAGAGATCCAGACCATTGGGGTCGATTATCTCGTCGTTGCAAGTTTTAGAGGCCATATATGTGCACCCCCTCAGTCAAGCGACCGTATGAAGATGGCCCGGACGTCCCGAATCGGGTGCCGGGCCATCGGTCAAGCGATCATTAAGCTAGTAAAGCGGCCGCATTAGAAGCGCAGTGACAGGCAGGAGAGGCCTCCGTCGACCTTGCGATACTCGGAGGTGTCGACAACGAGCGTCTTGTAGCCCAGATCCTGCACGGCCTTGAGCACGGTCGGATAGCCCTCGGCAACGATGACCGTACCGTTGACCCAGATGCAGTTGGCGCCGTAAGCCTCGTCCTCGGGCACGACGATCTTGTTGTACTGGGCAAAGTCGGGCTTATCGATGAACTCACCGGAGACGAGCATGTTGTTGTCCTCGATGTAGTTGACGCCCGTCTTGAGGTGCAGGACCTCCTCCAGAGGCACCTCGGAGCCCTCGAGGCCCCAGCCCTCGAGAATCTCGCAGAACTGGCGGATACCCTCTTCGTTGGTGCGAGCAGAGCGACCGACGTAGAAGTGGTCGCCGACCATCATGACGTCGCCGCCGTCGAGCGTGCCGGGGGAAACGATGTGCTTGACATGCTCGTCGTCAAAGAAGCGACGGACGACCGGCTCGATTTCGTCCTTCTCGCCATTACGACTGTCGGCGCCGGGGTTGGTAATGATGGCGCCGCAGCGAGTGATAACGGCCGGATCCTCGACAAAGCAGCTGTCGGGATACTGCTCAAGCGCCGGCAGCACCGACACGTCAACGCCACACTGCTCGAGCGCATGCTCGTAATCGTAGTGCTCCTCGATAGCGCGCTCGTAGATGGGCTGGCCAAGCTCGGGAGCGCTCGTGATGCCATTGCTCAGGGACTTGCCGGGACGACGGATGATGACGTGGCTGAACTTGGTCATGATGATCCTCCTTGGACCTCTTAGCAGAGAGCGGACTTCCTTGCGCCCGCCTTCCTTCCGATGGCTTTATCTTAGGGTGTCTTTACTGCTTTGTATATTGTATACAATCATGAACGGTAGATATTTCTCGGTAAGCGTATTATTGCTTCTTCTGGTTTGGTAGCGCGATTCAACTGGTCGTTCTATAATTCAATTAGCCTATTCAGGCGAAACGTATTTATTTTTGAAAATATACAGTTGAGGAATATAAGCTCATGGAAACGCTCCGAAGACCCTTGAAGGATCATGTATACGACTATATTTCGAGTCGCATAGACGCCGGCGAGCTTTCGGCCGGCGACCGCGTGAGCGAGCAGGCGATCTGCGATGCCATGGGCGTGTCGCGCACGCCGGTTCGCGAGGCGCTCATCCAGCTGGCAAGCGACGGCTATCTGGACAATCTCCCCCGCCGCGGATTCCGCGTCCGAGGGTTCGATCAGCAAAACGCCGTTGAAGTCTTTGAGATTATGGGGCCTCTCGACGGGCAGGCGGCATACCTCGCCTGCCCTCTCCTAACCGACGAGGACATCATGCAGCTGAAGTTTTTGGTTGGGTCCATGGACCTTGCGATCCAAGGCGGTCTTATCCGAAAGTACGACGACATTCAGCGGGACTTTCACCTCACGTACTTCAACCGCTGCGGCAACGACCGTCTGCGCGACATGATTTCGCAACTCGAGCGCTGCTTTATAAAGCGCGATTACGAGACCGTCGATCAGGAGACAGCGTGCAAGCTGCTGGGCATAGCCAATGCCGAGCATGCTCATATTCTTGAGCTCTTCGAAGCGCGAGATGCAGCGGGCGTGCGAGACTACGTTCGCGATGTCCATTGGAACACGGAGAACGCCCAGTTCACCGTTTGGTAGGAAAGCAACAAGGAACGACATCGGTCTTAAACCTTGACGCCAGCACCGCCCAAACTGATCCATTTTCCCCCGTCCCCGAGGGATCATTCTTTTGGCAGCCAAGACAACGCCGATGTTTTGGCGCAGACAGCGAAAGCCCGCCAGGGCGAGCAAGGTGCCTTGAAACGAGGCGGCATTGACCTTCTGGTCATGCCGCCGAAGTTGAAAGGCAGATTGCCGCTCTGGCGGGCTTGCAGCGTCATGCGGTTACGGCGTTTGGCAAAACGCCGTAACTAAAACCCGTGGCGCTCCAGGAAGCGGAAGGCTAGGCGAATCCAGGGACGGACCGCCACCTGCTTGTCCTCGTTGTCGACCGCGGTATTGGCGTTGCCGAGCGAAAGGCCGTGACCGCCCTGGTCAAAGACGTGCATCTCGCATGCAACGCCCTCCTCGGCCATGCGCTGCGCAAACGGGTAGACCTGCGCGACCGGCGCCGTCTTGTCGTCCGAAACGCCCCACACAAAGGTCGGGGGCATCTGGCGCGAAACATGCGTGGTAGGGCAAATGTCGGTCAGGTGCTCATCGGTCGCCTCGCCGCCCGTCACCATCGACAGATAGTCGTTGAGCAAATCGCGCCCCGTCTTGCCACCCGTCTTGGGCACGCGCAGGTCGATGCGCGGGTCGCGCGTCTGCATATCGCGCACATAGGCAAGGTCGAGCAACGGATAGCCCAGCACCACGGCGTCGGGACGAATATCCTCCGGACGAGCCCCGGCAAGGCCCGCGAAGGGTCCGGTCTTCCACTGCGTTGCCAACGAAGCGCAGATCATGCCGCCCGCCGAAAAACCCACGATGCACACGCGCTTGGGATCGACATGCCACTCGTCGGCGTTGGCGCGCACGGTAGCGACCATCTTGGCGAGGTCCGCCTGCGGGTGAGGAAAGCTCACGTCGCCCGTGGCGCTCGTCACATAGTTGAGCACAAAGGCCTGGTAGCCGCGGTCCAAAAACGCAAACGCCACCGGGTCCTGCTCGTGCGGAGCGATATGCGTAAACCCGCCTCCGCCGCAGATGATCACCGCGGGGCGGCGGCCATTGGGCTTGTCGGGCAGTGGCTCGGCACCCAGATACGCAAACGTCGCCGGATAATCCTCGGTCGGCTCCTCGCCCCACAGCGCATGGTTCTCAATAATCATAGGTGCTCCCTCCGTGCGATTCGTGCGCACTCGTTTTTCGCACCTTAGCGTACCCCACTTGAGCCCGCGGCACAGAAACACCCCCGCAATAAGTTGGCCATCAACTGATATATCACATAATCCCAGCTCAGGACCATCGTTAAGCAGCGTAAAATAGGAGCGCTGACCGTGCTGGGAAACACGTACGAAACGTTTCCGGCAAACCACACGCGTGCAACATGCGCGCCTGATACGTTGGAGGCATCTATGGGTCTGCTCGATTCGCTCAAGTCCACGTTCACTTCGTCGGGCGAGGCGTCCGTTCCGCCCGCAGCAAGCTTCGCCACCCGCGAAGGCGTCATCTACGCTCCCGTCAACGGCGTGCTCGTCAATCTAAGTGAGGTTCCCGACGAGACCATCGCCTCGGGCATGCTCGGCCAGGGCTACGGCATCGAGCCCATTACCGGCACCATTTACGCCCCCGCCAACGGCCGTATCGGCGCCACCACCGTCACCAATCACTCCATCGGCATGATTACCGAGGACGGCCTGCGCGTGTTTATCCACGTCGGCCTGGGCACCGTGGAAATGAACGGTAAAGGCTTTGCCCGCTTTGTCGAGATGGGCGACACGGTCAAGGCAGGCCAGCCGCTCATCAGCTTCGACCGCGACGCTATTAAGGCCGCCGGCCACGAGGACATCGTGACCGTCATCGTCTCTGAGCTCGACCGCCTCAAGAGCATCGACCACGTCGGCGAGTCTGGCACGCTTATCGGCGGCAACCCGCTCGTCAAGCTCGGCGACCCGCTGCTGGTGGCTAAGACCAAGTAGCAGACTGCCGTCACATAACGGGTCAACCGTCTGTGCATCTTTGCCGCATCTGTGTTGTTGTTGTTTTTGCCTATGTAGAGCTTCTGAAACGTTTCTATATAGGCAGCTGAGCATCAACGCAGGTGCGGCTTTTGCGTAGCGAAGCATCGCCCCGCGGCATGTTGTTCAACCGAACGAACCCCCTTCCTTTGTCCGCGCAGAGCGCTAGACTGCTAGGTCGACATTGGAGGAAAGATCGATGCAAAACACACCCACGGGCGCCGCACATGCCGCGCCTCAACGCAACCAACGCATCGTCGCGCTCGACGGGCTCCGCGCCCTCGCCATCGCCGGCGTCGTCCTATATCACCTTCGCCCCAGCCGCCTGACCGGCGGTTTTTTGGGCGTTACACTCTTCTTTACGCTGAGTGGCTATCTCGCCACCAAAAGCATTATGCGAGCCACGGCACGCGACGGATTCTCGTACCCGCGCTATATCTGCCGCCGCGTTGCGCGCATGGTGCCGCCGATCGTCGTGACCATCGCGCTTACCGCCGTCGCCACCTACATCGCGGCCCCGAGCCTACTCCCTAAGGTACAGCAGGATGCACTGCCATCGGCACTCTTTTTGAGCAACTGGTTCTACATCTTCCGCAACGTCTCGTATTTCGCCGCTGCGGGGCTCCCCTCGCCGCTCACGCACCTGTGGTTCTGCGCTGTCACTATGCAGTTCTATCTGGTATGGCCGGTCATCCTTATGGCGCTGTGCAGCAAAACCAGGTCGCGCAACACCGCCATCGGCATCACGATCGCATTCGCGCTTGTATCGACGGCAGCCATGGTCCTCATGTTCAATCCCACCGCCGACACATCGCGCGTCTACTACGGAACCGACGCCCGTGCCGCCGAGCTTCTATGCGGAGCCTTAGCCGCCATCGCCGCGCCGCGTCTGCGCGAGATGCTGAGCGGTGACATCCATACCTCCGGCGCCAGCAAGGGCATCTCAAAGGTCAACGCGATTTCTATCGCGTGGCTCGTTGCCGTTATAGCCGGCGCACTCATGCTGACCGGAGAGAGCGCCTGGCTCTACCGCGGCGGCTTTTTGCTGCTTGCCCTCGTCACCGGACTTCTCATCATCTGCGTGCAGAATACGGAGTGCATCGTGCGTCGCCTGTTGTCGGTCAAGCCGCTCGTCTGGCTGGGTCAGCGCTCGTTCTCGGTCTATCTGGTGCACTATCCCCTACTGCTTCTTATGAACCCCGCAACCCGCACTACCCGCATCGCCTGGTGGGAGCAGGCGCTACAGCTTGTGGTGATCCTTACGGTTGCCGAGGTCTTCTATCGTCTCGTCGAACGTCCTTGGTCCCGCAAGCCCGCCCAGCAGGGCAACACGGCAAAGACGCACGTCCTTTCGCCCGCCATGGCACTTTCTGCGCTTGGCGCCGTATGCGTCGCCGCACTTGCCTTCGCGCCGCTTGACTGGGCAGGCATCGCCACCGCCCGCGCCGAGCAGCTCCGTCCCGAGCTTACCCAGAACGCGACCTCGTCCCAGGACAACGGAGTCAACGACAAGAGCGCCGAGCCCGCATCCGGTAAAGACTCCCAGCCCAGCGACACCGCATCCGATGACGCCACCAAACAAAAACCCAAAGAAGGGCCTATCGCCGAAAAGGTCCCCAAGAACTTGGACTGGAAGAGCTTTACCTACGACGAGGCAACCGGAACCTGCGACGCCCGCGTGCTCATGATCGGTGACTCGGTCACCGCAGGTGCCCAACCTGGCATTCAGGCGGCGCTTCCCAACGCATACATCGACGGCGTGGTGAGCCGCCAGTTCTACACCTTCCAGGATGTCTATGCACAGGACAGTGCCAACTACGATCCAAGCGTGGTCATCTGCGCGCTTGGCACCAACGGCCTCATCCGAGACCCCCAGCAAGTGCAGGACGTGATTAATGCCGTGGGCGGCAAGCCCATCTACTTTGTGACCGTGCGCGTACCGCTCGAGCTACAGGACCGCAATAACCAGACGATTCGCGACGTCTGCGCCCAAAACGACAACGCCGGCGTCATCGACTGGAACGGTGCCTCGGAGGGCCACAGCGAATACCTCGTCGACGACGGCACACACCTCACCCAGGCGGGAATCGACACCTACGCCGTCCTCATACGCCAAGCCATCTGCGGGCACTAGGCACCGCAAAATCGGCGCTTGCGCGGTGCCCACGTTGCGCCCATACATCACACCTGACGTTTTGCTACGCCCCCGCTCGCGGGTTAGAATGGTTAACTGTTTGGAAATAATCCGTACAACCGCTCTGGGAGGATACGTGAACCGCACCAAAATCGCGCAGCTCTATACGCACGCCGAGTCGCTCGGTGGCCAGACCGTCACCGTTGCCGGCTGGGTCAAGTCCGTCCGCGACATGAAGAACTTTGGCTTCGTTACGCTCAACGACGGCAGCTGCTTCCGCGACCTGCAGGTCGTCATGAACCGCGAGGCGCTCGACAACTACGACGAGATCGCCCACCAAAACGTCTCGGCCGCCCTCATCTGCACCGGCACCGTCAAGCTGACCCCCGATGCGCCCCAGCCCTTCGAGCTTTCTGCCACTTCCATCGAGGTCGAGGGCACGAGCGCCCCGGATTACCCGCTGCAGAAGAAGCGTGCCACCGTCGAGTTCCTGCGCACCCAGCAGCACCTGCGCCCGCGCACCAACCTGTTCCGCGCCGTGTTCCGCATCCGCTCTGTCGCGGCTGCCGCTATCCACCGCTTCTTCCAGGAGCAGGGCTTTGTCTACGTCAACACCCCCATCATCACCACGAGTGACTGCGAGGGCGCCGGCGAGATGTTCCGCGTGACCACGCTCGACCCCAAAAACCCGCCCCTCACCGAGGCCGGCGAGGTCGACTGGAGCCAGGACTTCTTTGGCAAGCATGCGAGCCTCACCGTTTCCGGACAGCTCAATGCCGAGAACTTCGCCATGGCCTTTGGCGACGTGTACACCTTTGGCCCCACCTTCCGCGCCGAGAACTCCAACACCACGCGCCACGCCGCCGAGTTTTGGATGATCGAGCCCGAGATGGCATTTGCCGATCTGAACGACTACATGGATAACGCCGAGGCCATGCTCAAGTATGTCCTCAAGGACGTCATGGCAACCTGCCCCGACGAGCTCAATATGCTCAACAAGTTTGTGGACAAGGGTCTGCTTGAGCGCCTGAACCATGTCGCCAACTCCGACTTTGCCCGCGTCACCTATACCGAGGCCGTCGAAATCCTAGAGCAGGCCGTCGCCGCCGGTCACAAGTTTGACTATCCCGTGAGCTGGGGCATCGACCTGCAAACCGAGCACGAGCGTTTCCTGACCGAGGAGCACTTTAAGCGCCCGACCTTCGTAACCGACTACCCGGCCGAGATCAAGGCGTTCTACATGCGCATGAACGAGGACGGCAAGACCGTCGCCGCTGCCGACTGCCTGGTTCCCGGCATCGGCGAGATTATCGGCGGCTCCCAGCGCGAGGAGCGCCTGGATCTGCTCGAGGCCCGCATCAAGGATCTGGGTATGAATCCCGAGCAGTACAAGTACTACCTTGACCTGCGCCGCTACGGTTCCTGCAAGCACGCCGGCTACGGTCTGGGCTTCGAGCGCTTGGTGATGTACCTCACCGGCGTGGGCAACATCCGCGACGTCCTGCCGCACCCGCGCACCGTGGGCAACGCTGACTTCTAATCATCGGGCACTTGCTCGCGTCGCCACGTGCAACACTCATCGCACAAGCGCCTCTCGGCAAGCCGAGGGGCGCTTTTTTCAACAGCATCCGTCAAGCTTTTGGCAAGGTTTTGGTCAGTTAGGCAGGGTTGTTGAAAATTCGACCCGCCGTTTGCCGGCAACCATCGACCGCCCAAGGCGCCACGTGTCCTTGGCCAGGCTCCGCGCCCTAGGCTCTGATCTGCCATCGCCAAAAAAGGAAAGGACGTGGGCACTATGACCGAAGCCGTTGTTGAAAACTACGAGACCACGACCAGGGGCTCCGCCTCGATGGCAGCCTATCGCGCCGTACGCATCCTGCAGCTTTTGAGCGAGAACACCGGCGAGGACAAGGCGCTGCTTTCCGACGAGCTGGTCGAGCTCCTCGCCCATCCCGACGACCCCGCCCGCATGCCCATCTCGGCGGCACGCCGCAGCATCTATACCTCGATATCCGCACTTCGTCACGCCGGATACGAAATCGACTATAAACGCGGCGTGGGCTATCGGCTCCTCACCCGCCCGCTTGCTGACGAGGAGATCATACGGCTCCATGGCATGGTCATGCGCAACCGATCGACGCCCATAGCCATTCGAAAGAGCATGGCGCAGCACCTGGTCGCCATGGCGAGCGCCGATGTTCGTGGCTATCTCGATATGCCCGAACCGGCACCGGCCGCCAACGACGCGCCCGTCAAGACAACGCGTCCGCGCGCCAATCGTATCGACACGTGCGAGCTCGTCGAACAGGCTATCGACCATGGAACAACTGTCAGCTTTGATATCTCAAACGTCCTGACCCGAGGCGAAACCGAGGTGGTGCGGATGACGGTCCGGCCCTTTGCCATCAGGCAACGCGATGGCGTCTCGTATCTGCTGGGAACGGTCTACGACACCCGAGGCGCCGATGACACCCTGCGCACCGTTGAGGTCAGCCGCATGAGAAACGTCAGCACGCGTTTGCTCGACGGCAAGAAACTCTTTGCCGCGCTAAATGAAGAAGACAGTCCCGCGCCCGCAGCGTAAGCCCCGTTACCGTCCGTCGTTCCTCAGCACCGCCCATCCGGTTCAGTATTAAAAAACCCGCCAGGTTATTGTAAAAATGGACATCGGCGTTACTATAGTCCCACTTGCACTTTTTCCTAGTGCAGTGTTTCCAGCCATTTTTATACTGGGGGTAATGATATGAAGGACATCACCATCAGCCGCAGGAGCCTTCTTGTCTCCGCTGGCCTGCTCGCGCTCGCTCCGCTCGCCGGATGCGGCGGCAACTCTGGTTCCGGCTCCGCTGCCGCCGGTTCCGACTACACCATCGGCGTTCTGCAGCTCACCGAGCACTCCGCGCTCGATGCCGCCAACGACGGCTTCGTCAAGGCCATCAAGAAGAGCGGTCTCAAGGTCAAGATCGACCAGAAGAACGCCCAGAACGACCAGTCCACGTGTAAGTCCATCGCCGACAAGTTTGTGGGCGACAACGTCGACCTGATCTACGCCATCGCCACGCCTGCCGCGCAGGCCGCCGCCGGCGCCACGGCCGATATCCCCATCGTGGGCTGCGCCATCACCGACTACGCCGCCTCCGGCCTGGTCCAGGACAACGACAAACCCGGCACCAACGTCACGGGCGCCTCCGACCTCACCCCGGTCGCCGAGCAGCTCGAGATGATGCAGAAGGTCCTGCCCGACGTAAAGAAGGTCGGTCTGCTCTACTGCACTGCCGAGTCCAACTCCGACGTCCAAATCAAGGCCGCCAAGAAGGAACTCGGCAAGCTGGGCCTGGAGTACACCGACTTCACCGTCTCGAGCTCCAACGAGATCCAGTCCGTCGTCGAGTCCGCCGTGGGCAAGGTCGACGCGCTCTACTCCCCCACCGACAACACCATCGCCGCGGGCGCTTCGCAGGTCGGCCAGATCTGCAAGGAGAATAAGCTCCCCTTCGTGACCGGCGAGGAGGGTATGTGCATGGCCGGCGGCCTGTTCACCCTCTCCATCAACTATGAGGACCTGGGCTACGCCGCGGGCGAGATGGCCGTCAAGATCCTGAAGGGCGAGGCCAAGCCCGAGGATATGCCGATCAAGCACCTCTCGAGCAAGAACCTGGTCGTCGTCAAGAACGACGAGATGGCCGAGGCTCTGGGCATCGACCTCTCCGCTCTGGACGAGTAGCGGTATGCGCGGCGATGTGCCTAGGGCCCATACTCGCGCCGTTGCCGTGTTATTCAATATCTGAGCCACAGGGGCGAACGCCAAAGACCGGCGTTCGCCCTGCTTGTTACGGATGAGACAAAACATCCGGCCGCAGCTCTTTCATGCATTGTTACCGCTATCATGGTGACTCACGTGTCCACCCTATCCTAGGAGGTATGAAGCATGCTCATTGCATTGCAGGGCGCCGTTTCGCAGGGCGTCCTCTGGGGCATTATGGTGCTTGGCGTGTTTATCACGTTCCGCCTGCTCGACATCCCCGATATGACCTGCGACGGTAGCTTTGCCCTCGGCGGCTGCGTCTGCGCCGTACTCATCGTCAATAACAACGTCGACCCGCTGCTCGCCGTACTGGCCGGCATGTGCGCCGGCGCCATCGCGGGCGCCGTCACGGGCATTTTGACCACCGTCTTTGAGATTCCCGCAATCCTTGCCGGAATCCTAACGCAGATCAGCCTGTGGTCCATCAACCTGCGCATCATGGGCAAGTCCAACACGCCCATCCTCGCCAAGGGCACCATCTTCTCGTCCGTCAGCAACATGACCGGCCTGCCGCAGTCCACCGTTGCCATTATCTTGGGCATTGTGCTGGCCGTGGCCATCGTCGCCATCCTGTACTGGTTCTTTGGTACCGAGATCGGCTCCGCACTGCGCGCTACCGGCAACAACGAGTACATGATCCGCGCCCTGGGCGTCAACACCAACTCCACCAAGATGATCGCCCTCGTGCTCTCCAACGCCCTCATCGGCCTCTCTGGCGCGCTTATCTGCCAGAGTCAAAAGTATGCCGACATTGGCATGGGTACCGGCGCCATCGTTATCGGTCTTGCCGCTATTGTTATCGGCGAGGTGCTCGGCCGCCTGCTGCCCGGCGGTCTGACGCAGTTTAGCGTCCGTCTTGCCTCCGCCGTCTTTGGCTCCGTGGTGTACTTCCTTATTCGCGCCATCGTGCTGCAGTTGGGCATGGACGCCAACGACATGAAGCTGCTCTCCGCCGTGATCGTCGCCGTGGCCCTGTGCGTGCCCGTGGTTTGGGAGCGCTATAAGCTCCGCAGCTCCTACACGAAGGGGGATGAGGCAGATGCTTAAGCTCTCGCACGTCAAGAAGACCTTTAACAAGGGCACCGTCACCGAGAAGCGCGCGCTCACCGGCGTCGACCTCACCCTTAACGACGGCGACTTTGTGACCGTGATCGGCGGCAACGGCGCCGGCAAGTCCACGCTGCTCAACATGATCGCCGGCGTGTATCCGCTCGATTCGGGCGTTATCGAGCTCGACGGCAACGATATCTCGCGTCTGAGCGAGTCGCAGCGCGCCAAGTACCTGGGCCGCGTGTTCCAGGACCCCATGCGCGGCACCGCAGCCGACATGCAGATTGCCGAGAATCTAGCTCTCGCCAAGCGTCGCGGTCAGCGTCGCGGTCTTTCGTGGGGCGTCACCAAGGCCGAGAAGGACGAGTACGTTGAGCTACTCAAACGCCTGGACCTTGGCCTGGACACACGCCTCAATGCCAAGGTCGGTCTGCTCTCGGGCGGCCAGCGCCAGGCACTCACCCTGCTGATGGCCACGCTCACCAAGCCGCGCCTGCTGCTGCTCGACGAGCACACCGCGGCCCTCGACCCCAAGACGGCATCGAAGGTGCTCAATCTGACCGAGGAGATTGTCGACGAGAACCACCTGACCACGCTCATGGTCACGCACAACATGAATGACGCCATCCGTCTGGGCAATCGCCTGATCATGATGCACGAGGGCCATGTGATTTACGATGTGGCCGGCGACGAGAAAAAGTCGCTCACCGTGGCCGACCTGCTGCAGAAGTTCGAGGAGGTCTCGGGCGGCGAGCTCGCCAACGACCGCATGCTGTTGAGCTAACACCTTGGAAAACCACCACAAAGGGGACAGGCACCTTTGTGGTGGTTTTCGTTAACCCTTATATCGAGCGCAGAAGCCCGTCCAATGTGATCGGACGGGCTTTTTGGTGGGTATCATGGTTGGACGATCATTAGGAGGTTTCCCTACATGGAATTGTTTGAGCCAATTCTTCATTTCTTTGCACAACGATGGGTCCACAACATCATCTGGGCAGGTATCTTGGCTATCGGCACCGCCGTTGCCGCCAAGGTCGCGTCCAAGACCCTGCGCCACCTGCTTAACCGCGACGATAACCCACTCCCTTCATCCAGCATCTTCATCAACATCGCGCGCGCCGTCATATGGACGATCGGCGGCAGTTTTATCCTCGACAACTGCTTTGGCGTTAACGCAAACGCCCTCGTCGCCGCTCTTGGCGTCGGCGGCATCGCCATCTCGCTCGGCTTTCAGGACACGCTTTCAAACCTCATCGGCGGCATGCAGGTGACGTTTATGGGCATTATCAAACCCGGCGACAATATCGAGGTCGGCGGCGTGTCGGGCGTGGTCCAAGATATCACCTGGCGCCATACGACCATCGAAGATGCCTGCGGGCAGACCATCATCATCCCCAACTCCAACATCTCCAAGAACACACTCGTGCATTTGATGCCCTTTGGGCGCGTGGCCGTCCCCGTCGCGGTCAAGGACACGTCCAAGTGGGCTTCACTGGACGCGCTGGCAGATGAGCTCACCAACGCCACCAAGGCCGCTGTGCTTCCCATCTCGGGCTTTGACAAGGAGCCGTACGTGCTCTTTAGCGAGATCGGCGACTTTGGCGTCAAGGGCAAAATCATCTTCATCGTCAGTGACGACAGCACCACTTTCACGGCAGCCGACGCCTGTATCCGCGCCATCGCCCCCATCATCGCCTAAAACCACCGCAAAGGGAACAGGCACCTTTGTGGTGGTTTCGCATCGTGGTACCATGGTTCATATCGTTGTTTAAACGACTAAGGGAGTAGACACCATGGAAGAGGCCTATCGTCAAGCACGCAAGCGCGGCGAGCAGGGACGCCGTCACGCCATCAGCCAAAGCGAGCACCCGTACCTTACGGACCTCGATAGCCTCGTTGCCCAGCTCCCCTTAGGTCAGCGAGAGAGCGTCGGCCTAAGGGACATTCCGCTCGAAATGGTCGTCGGCACGGTTACCAAGGGCCGTCAGTCAGCCTTTTCGTGCAACTTTATGCCCCTGTTGCCATTTAGCACCGAGTTCGCCCGCAAGTGGTCCAACCTCTATGACATCCAGGTGACCGAGGGCTATCGCGACCCCATCATCGTCACCGAGTTCATGCATCGGTTCTACGTCCAGGAGGGCAACAAGCGCGTCAGCGTCCTCAAATTCCTGGACGCCCCGACGGTTTCGGCCAAGGTCACCCGCCTCTACCCCGGCACATGGGATTCCGTCGAAAGTCGCCTGTACGGCGAGTTCTGCGCGTTTTGGCGCGTCTGCCCCCTATACGAGATTGAGTTCTCGCGCGAGGGAAGCTATGAGACGCTCGCCAAGATGCTCGGACAGGACCTTGTCGAAAAGTGGCCACAGAAAAAGGTCGACTACCTGCGCCATACCTTCCTACTCTTTAAACGAGCCTACCTGCGCGCCGGCGGCGACCATCTGGACATTACGCCCGCCGACGCTATGCTCGTCTACCTCAACGTGTACAACCAAGACCGCCTGCTGGATACGCCGACTGATATCGTCGTAAACCGCCTGTGCAAGATTTGGCGCGAGCTTGTCATTGCCGGCAAAAGCGACGAGGACAAAGTCGATCTTGTCGAAGCGCCGCAGCCCAACGAGAAAGAGGGCGCACCGACAAAAGCTACCTCGGGCGTGCTCAACTTCTTTACGAGCAAGACCGTCTACTCCACTGCCAATCCCATGCGAATCGCCTTTATCCACGAGTTTCCCTGTGCTACGTCGAGCTGGGACAGCCTGCACGACCAAGGGCGTCAGTATCTCGACGAGCACTTTGGCGGCATCGTGCGCACCGAGGCATTCGAGGACTGCCACGATCCAGACGTGTTCTACGCCGCCGTGGAAACGGCTGTCAAACACGGAGACAACGTCATCTTCTCGACCTCGCACCGCCTGATGGAATATACGCTCAGGGCTGCCGTTGAGTATCCCCAGGTTCGGTTCCTCAACTGCTCTATCGGCCTTCCCCACCAAAGCGTGCGCTCGTATTTTGGAAAGATGTACGAGGCCAAGTTCCTCCTGGGCGCCCTTGCGGCCAGCATGGCAGACAACCATCGCATTGGCTACCATGCGTCGGTCTTCGCCTCGGGCGCGCTGAGCGAAATCAACGCCTTCGCTATCGGTGCCTCGCTGCTCGACCCTCGTGCGCAGATTATCCTCACTTGGGGAGATGTTCCCGCCGGCGGTCTTGCCGAAGCCATGTGTCGCGAGGGCGTGAGCGTCATGACCGGCGCCGATATGTCCAAGTCTCTCGAGGACCCCACCGCCTACGGGCTTCACCGTCTGGTAAACGGCAAGGAAGTTACCGGTATTGCTATGCCGGTATGGAACTGGGGCCGTTACTACGAACTCATCGTACGCAGCCTACTGCACGGCACATGGGACGAGACCGCCGATGACCAGCAGGTGCGCGCCGTCAACTACTGGTACGGTATGAGCTCCGGCGTCATCGATATTCGCTACGCTCCGGGCCTACCCTATCAGACGCGTAAACTTGTGCAGCTGCTTCGCAACGGCATTGTCGAGGGCTCCATCAACCCATTTGGCGGCGAGCTCCACAGCCAGGACGGCGTGGTTCAGATTGAGGGCTTCCCTCCCCTGCCGAGTACGCAGATTGTCGAGATGAACTGGCTGGCTGACAACGTTATAGGCTCGATTCCGCAGCTCGATAACGAGCCGGAGGTCCGTGCCCTATGAATATCCTAGCCATTGCCGATGTAGAGGAGCGCTGCCTGTGGGAATGTTTTCGCAAGGAGCGCTTTGAGGACGTTGACCTGATTCTATCCGCAGGCGACCTGGATCCGGACTATCTTGAGTTTTTGGTCACTGTCATCAACAAACCGCTTGTGTACGTTCGTGGCAACCACGACGACCGCTACGCGCGCCATGCACCGGGCGGGTGCATTTGTGTTGAGGACAGCGTATATGTGTACCGAGGTATTCGCATTGCGGGTCTGGGCGGTTCCATGCGCTACCGCGACGGCGCGAACATGTATACCGAGCGCGAGATGGCAAAACGCATGCGCAAGCTATCGCGAAAAATCGCACTGGTAGACGGATGCGATATTCTACTTACCCATGCACCCGTCGCAGGCATGGGCGACCTGGACGACCTGCCGCATCGAGGATTCGAGTGCTTTAATGCGGCTCTTGAGTCTTGGGGTCCCGACTATATGATTCACGGGCATGTGCACCAAAGCTACGGCCCCAACTTTCAACGCGAGCGCCAACACCCATGCGGAACGAAGATTGTCAACGCCTGCGGCTATACCAAGATCGAAATTGACGAGGCGCGCTACCCCACGCGCGGTTGGAAGGCCGCTTGGCTCAACTCGCAAACCATGCGCCGCGAGCTCAAACGCCACGAAGCAATCGAGTCTTCAACCGCCAGAACCCCCTGGTAACTGCCAACAACCACCACGAAGGGGATAGGCACCTTTATGGTGGTTTTGCTGACTCGTCCGACCTGTCCATCACGGTGCTTGTGTAATTAACGAGAACACTCATTGTTTTGTAAGGACGGCGCTCACGTGCCGTCTTTTTTTGTCAACTTATGCAGTCTCGACCGTGTTGTATGTAGAGGGACCTCGCGAGACGCCTTCCCTATATCCACCACGACCAATTGGAGGTGACACTATGCCTGCACGCCGTAACCGCAATAGCACGCTCCGATGCGATGCCGATCAGATCGAGCGGGAAGCAAAGCGCTTGGTCGACACGTATTCCGACCTCATCCTTCGATTGTGCTATTCGGCCCTTGGATCCGCTGACGACGCTCAAGACATCTGCCAGGACACGCTGATCAAGATTCTCCAACGCACTCAACCGTTCGACTCGCTCGAACACGAACGTGCTTGGGTGATCCGAGTCGCACTGAACGCATGTCGCGATATCGGCCGTACGCACGCGAATCACCCGGTTGTCGACCTCGATTCGCTCCCCGATTTCTGCGCACCCGTAACACATACCGAGCAAGAATTCGCGCAACGCGACTGCGCCATTCTTTCCGCTGTCACGGCCCTGCCTCAAGCACAGCGCATCGCCATCTTTTTGCACTACTACGCAGGCATGAGCATCAGGGAAATCGCAGACGCCGTTCACGCGACGCCAGCTGCAACCGCCCAGCACCTTAGCCGCGGACGTGCGTCACTTCGGCTTTCCTTGAAAGGAGACCACAATGACTACGAATTCGAATGACTATCGCCACGCCCTGGAGCACATTTCGTTTACCGATAATGCGAAGCAGCACATGGCAAACTCGATTGCTCAGTCCGTCGCCTCGAGCGATGCGGCGACCGCTCAAAGCAACTTTAATGGCACGCGACGCAAGCCGCGCATCGCCCGCCATCCCGTAAGAACAGTCGCTCGCATTGCCGCTGTAACGGCAGTCCTCGCTATCGTCATTGGAGGCGCTGGCACGGCTATGGCAACAGGCGTCCTGCCGCTTCCTTCTGACATGCTTTCCGACATCTTTGACGGACCTGCTTCTCAAACCGAGATCATCGACCGTATTGGCCGGCCCGTCGGTGCTAGCTGCTCCAACAACGGAGTCACCGTGACCGCCGACGCCATCATGGGCGACAAGGATATGGTTACCATCGCCTATACGCTTACGTTCGACGATCCCGCTGCCCTGAAAAAGCTTTCCGAGCCGGGCGAGAACGGAACTATCGCCGGAAGTGTCGATGGAAACGTATACGTTGATGGCGAGCATGGCGGCCAAGGCCAATCATGGCTCATTGACAAGAACCCCAATGACTCCAGCATTCAATACTTTGCACAGTTCAGCGTTGAATCACCCGGCCTTATGGGCAGGACCGTCCGCACGCATATCAACTCTCTCGTTGTGCCACGTGCTGGCAAAGAGCTTCCCGAGTATAAGAAAATACTTACGGGCCCATGGGATCTTAAGTTCCAGCTGAATTACGAAGATACATCCGTTACGATTCCCGCGCCCAAATCGGTCAACTTTAACGGCACCAAGGCGACGATTCAAGAGGCCACCGTATCCTGCGTTGGCGTTTCAGTCCGCTACAACATAGATCGTTCCATCGAACACGACAACAACAGCGGCAAGATGTCTCAAAACATGGAGGAGTCTATGGATGCCGTTGGCAACATACCCCTCATCGTGACGTTCAAAGACGGTCATGTTGAGGACGCAACCAGCCACAGCGGCTATTTAGCAAATAAACTGGATAACGGCACCACTGATGTCCACAAGACCTGGCCGTTCTCGCAAGTTTGTGACACAGACAAGATTGCAAGCGTACAAATTGGCGATACGGTCATTCCCATGAATTCGTAACGCTACGCGGCTCGTATATGCACCCGGTTCCGCACTTCGCGTCTAAAGATGCGCTGTCATCGAGCAGCGTGAGCGCAAGGCCGCCCGTATGGTCGGCTGGGAACACCTCGTTGCGCTAAAAACCACCACGAAGGGGACCGGCACCTTTGTGGTGGTTTTGCTGACTCGTCCGACCTGTCCCAACGGTTTGTCTCAATCTGTAACAGGTAGGGCCCAAATAATCGGTTAGCTGTTACAGATCGAGACAGACCACGGATGCTCGGCCGAAAATCTCAATCTGTAACAGGTAGGAACGATTTTGCCCCTTAGATGTTACAGATTGAGATATTTGACAGCTTGAATCGGCATCGCCTACAGCGCGGCGACGACCTTGTCGCCCATCGTCGTGGTGCCGAGGATCTTATCTGCCGGGGTGTTGACATCGGCGATGTCACGGGTGCGCCAGCCCTCGTCGAGCACGCGCGCCACGGCGCTCTCGATCCACGCGGCTTGCTCGCCCATGTCGAGCGCGTAGGTCAGCAGCATCGCCACCGACAAGATTTGAGCCAGCGGATTGGCCACGCCGAGCCCCGCGATGTCAGGAGCGCTGCCAGCGCTCGGCCCAAACAGCGATACGCCATCATCCAGCGAGGCAGAGGCAAGCATACCGAGCGATCCGGTAATCTGAGCCGCCTCATCGGACAGGATGTCGCCGAACATGTTCTCCGTCACCACGACGTCAAAGTCTGCCGGTCGACTGATGAGCTGCATGGCGGCGTTGTCGACGAGCAGGTCCTCAACCTCCACGTCGGAGTACTCCTCGTCTTGCACGCGATGCACGATCTCGCGCCACATGCGGCTCGTCTCCAGCACGTTGCGCTTATCAACGCTCGTCACCTTGCCGCGACGTTTGCGCGCCGCCTCAAATGCCTGGCGCGCAATGCGCTCAATCTCGTACTCGCGATACTCCATCACGTCGACCGCACGCTGACCGGCCGCACCCGCAGCGCCCGCGTAGGTCACGGATGCGGGCGCCAAAGTCCCACGGCATGTTGTAGCCCATCGTATCGGGGATGTTCACGACCGTGGCACCGGCCTTTACGGCCGCCTCGATAATGCGCACCAGAAACTCCTGATCGGAGCGGCCGGCATCCTCGGCATAAAACTCAACATCGTCAACGAACTTGCGAGCATGTTTGACGGCATGGATCGCTCACTCAATTGCCCTTTCCTCAGTCATATGGAGCTTGTCGCGCAGGTGACTGGTGCTCACACCCAGCCCTGTATGGATACGGGGCCTCTGGGCCGTTTTGAGCGCCTCTGCAGCCACTTCGATATCCCTGTCGACAGCGCGCGTCAGGCCGCATACCGTGCATCGGTCGCCCGCAATCTTGCCAATCTCCTGTACGGAGCGAAAGTCACCAGGACTCGAGATGGGAAAGCCCGCCTCGATAACGTCCACGTTCATGTGCACCAGCTGGCGGGCGATGAAGAGCTTTTCCTCGGTATTCATGCTGGCGCCCGGCGACTGCTCACCGTCGTACAGGGTGGCGTCAAAGATTGTGATTTTGCGGCTTATATGTTCCTCCTGATTGACCGTTTTATGACAGATGGCTTTCAGGAGAGAGAGAAGGCCTAGAGATAGAAAAATACCCGTGTCGCTCATCACGCCTGAAAGCGGCAGACGATAGCGCACCCGGGTACAACAAATCGTTATAGCGAGATTACAACCCTAGCGCGCTATCCAATCTAGTAGCGCTAGGCCTAGGAGCTGTTGTGTGTTCTTAAACATGTTGGGCTCCCTTCGGCCTCGGGTAGTACTACATCGCGCTAAAGTACAACACAAGTAAAACCACCACAAGGGTGCCTGTCCCCTTCGTGGTGGTTTCGTTGACTCAAAAGCAAGAGACCCGGTCCTGCACGAGGCAGAACCGGGTCTCTTTAGCAATGCTTGCTTTGCTCAGGCAGTAACTGTTAGTTACTCAGCCAGGAAGTCGCGCTGGATAGCGGGATCGACCTTGACGCCAGGGCCCATGGTGGAAGACACGGAGATGGACTTGACGTACTTGCCCTTAGCAGAAGAGGGCTTGACGCGCAGGATCTCGGTGTACAGGGCAGCGTAGTTCTCGACGAGCTGCTGCTCAGAGAAGGACTTCTTGCCCAGGGGCACGTGGCAGATGCCGTAGCGGTCGGCGCGGTACTCAACGCGGCCGGCCTTGAGCTCGGAGACCATCTTGGCGACGTCCATGGTCACGGTGCCGAGCTTGGGGTTCGGCATGAGGCCACGGGGACCAAGGATCTTGCCGATGCGGCCAACCTTGGCCATCATGTTCGGCGTAGCGATAGCGGCGTCGAAGTTGATCTCGCCCTTCTGAATCTGGGCGACAAGCTCGTCGGAACCGATGATGTCGGCGCCGGCAGCCTCAGCCTCGCGGGCCTTCTCGCCCTCGGCGAAGACGGCAACACGAACGGTCTTGCCGGTGCCGTGGGGCAGGGAGATGGAACCACGGATGTTCTGGTCAGCCTTACGAGTATCGATGCCCAGACGGAAGTGGGCCTCGACGGTCTCGTCGAACTTGGCGGTGTCGAGCTCCTTAATGAGCTTGGCAGCCTGAAGGGGGGTGTAGAGCGTGGCGCGATCGATCTTCTCGGCAGCGGCGTTATAGCTCTTACCATGCTTAGCCATGTGCATTACCTCCTGTGGTTAAACGGGCGTGAGCCCTCCCACATCGTATCGTGTGCCCTATTGCACACATTTAACGGGCGCCCAGGTCGGAGCACCCGTCGTTACCATAAGAAATCGCTACTCAGCGATGGTGACGCCCATGGAACGGGCGGTACCGGCGATGATCTTCTTGGCGGCGTCAATGTCGTTGGCATTGAGGTCCGGCATCTTGATCTCGGCAATCTTGGTGAGCTGCTCCTGGGAGAGCTGACCAACCTTGTCGGCCTGGGGCTTAGCGGAACCAGACTTGAGGTTCAGCTCCTTCTTGATGAGGTGAGCCGCCGGCGGGGTCTTGGTGATGAAGGAGAAGGACTTATCCTCGTAGACAGAGATCTCAACGGGGATGATGTCGCCCTTCTTGTCCTGCGTCTCGGCGTTAAAGGCCTGGCAGAACTGCATGATATTCACGCCAGCAGCGCCCAGAGCGGGGCCGACGGGAGGAGCGGGGTTAGCTGCACCAGCAGGAATCTGGAGCTTAATGACGTTGGCAACCTTCTTCTCAGCCATGGTCATTCCTTTCGAATCACGAGTGTGAAGTACTTGCTATATCGTAAGCACGCACGTGTTAGAAGCACTCCTGAGATGAGCAGTCACAGAAGAAGCACGCTCGCGCGAACGGACGAAAACTTAAGCGATGACAGCGACCTGGTTAAAGTCGAGCTCGACCGGCGTCTCGCGGCCAAAGATCATCAGCGTGACCTTGAGCTTGCCAGCCTCGGTGTTAACCTCGGAGACCTTGCCATCAAAGTCGGTAAGCGGGCCATCGGTGACGCGGACGGACGTGCCGACCTGAATATCAACCGAGGTGCGCTTGGGCGAATCGCCCTTACCGGGACGACGAGTCATCTTGTTGTACTCGTCGCGGGAAAGCGGAGCGGGCTTGCCGTTGCCGCCTAGGAAACCGGTGACGCCGGGCGTGTTGCGAACACACGTCCACGCATCGTCATCCATCTCCATGCGAACCAGGACATAACCCGGAAAGATCTTAGAATCCTTGGTCTCGCGCTTGCCACCCTCTTTGATCTCGGTGACGCGCTCCATAGGAATCTCGATATCAAAGATACGGTCCTGCATGCCCATGGTCTCGATACGATGCTCGAGATCGGACTTTACGCGGTTCTCGTATCCGGAGTAAGTGTGAACGACGTACCAACGCTTAGACATGGTTTAGCCCCTCAATCCAGAGAACAGAGCAAGAGCCTCGCCAAAGCCAGCATCGAGCAGAGCGATGACGACGCCGACGACGACCAGAGAAGCGCAAACGACGACCGAGTAGTTCACGAGCTCCTTCTTATCAGGCCACGTGACACGCTTCATCTCGGACTTGACCGAAGCGAAATACTTCTTGGTGCGGGCGAAGAAACCAGGCTTCTCGTTCTTCTTGGACTTCGCAGCCTTCTCGTTCTTCTTGGCAACGGCCTTCTTGGCCTCAACCTTGGAGTTGGCAGCAGCGTTGTTGGCAGGTGCCGGCTGCTGAGCCTTCTTCTTGTTCTTCTTGTTGGCCATTTGGGTTACCTCCGCGCAATGCGCTTATACATGAGTAAACCGTAAGCCCCCAAGTGGGAGCTTACGGAATAATGACTGGCACGCCAGGAAGGACTCGAACCCTCAACACTCGGTTTTGGAGACCGATGCTCTACCAATTGAACTACTGGCGTATGTGACTAGAGACTAGCGAGTCTCTTTGTGCAGCGTGTGGTGACGGCACCAGGGGCAATACTTCTTGATCTCCATACGATCAGGCATGGTCGACTTGTTCTTGGTGGTCGTATAGTTGCGGCGCTTGCACTCAGTGCACGCAAGAGTAACTAGAGTACGCATGTATCCTGAACCTTTCATTTCCGCCCCGTACGGGCACGAATTGTTACTTTATCAGCTCCACGTAAGTGCTGTCAATGAAAACCTCGAGTCAATTGGTTCTCGGTGGATCCATTCATATTTGGAACACATCAATGAAGCCATCGAGAGCTAATCGACGGTGCATCCAGGACCATTATCGATCCTCTCGACACCAGCAACGGCTCAATATCCATTGCAGAAAAGAACCCGGCACCCATATAAGTGCCGGGTTCTCTAAGTCAGCTATATCAAAGAGCTAATTTACTCAATGATCGTGGAGACGATGCCCGAACCGACGGTGTGGCCACCCTCGCGGATAGCGAAGCGCAGGCCCTCCTCCATGGCGATCGGGTGGATGAGGTCGCCCTCGATGGTGATGTGGTCACCAGGCATAGCCATCTCGGTGCCCTCGGGGAGCTTGACCGTACCGGTAACGTCGGTGGTACGGAAGTAGAACTGAGGACGATAACCATCGAAGAACGGGGTGTGACGGCCGCCCTCCTCCTTGGTCAGAACGTAGATCTCGCCGGTGAACTTGGTGTGCGGGGTAACCGAACCGGGCTTGCAGAGAACCTGGCCGCGCTCGATGTCCTCGCGCTTGATGCCGCGGAGCAGCAGACCGACGTTGTCGCCAGCCTCGCAGAAGTCCATGGACTTACGGAACATCTCGATACCGGTAACGACGGTGTTCTGGGTATCCTTGATGCCGACGATCTCGACGGGCTCGTTGAGCTTGAGCTCACCGCGCTCGACACGGCCGGTAGCAACGGTACCACGGCCGGAGATGGTCATAACGTCCTCAACGGCCATCAGGAACGGGAGGTCGTTGTTACGAGCAGGCGTCGGGATGTACTCGTCGACAGCGTTCATGAGCTCGCGAATGGCGTCCATCCATTTGGCGTCGCCCTCGAGAGCGCCCAGAGCGGAACCACGGATGACGGGGATGTCGTCGCCGGGGAAATCGTACTCGGAGAGGAGCTCACGGGTCTCCATCTCGACGAGGTCGATGAGCTCGTCATCGTCGACCATGTCGCACTTGTTCAGGAAGACGACGATGTAGGGAACGCCGACCTGACGGGCGAGCAGGATGTGCTCGCGGGTCTGAGCCATGGGGCCGTCGGTAGCGGCGATGACCAGGATAGCGCCGTCCATCTGAGCAGCACCGGAGATCATGTTCTTGACGTAGTCAGCGTGGCCCGGGCAGTCAACGTGAGCGTAGTGACGGGCAGCAGTCTCGTACTCGACGTGGGAGACGGAGATCGTAATGCCGCGCTCGCGCTCCTCGGGAGCCTTGTCGATGTTCTCGAACGCAGTGAAGTCAGCCTTGCAGCCCTCGGTCTCGGAGAGAACCTTGGTGATGGCGGCGGTCAGCGTGGTCTTGCCGTGGTCGACGTGACCAATGGTGCCGATGTTAACATGCGGCTTAGTGCGCTCAAACTTCTCTTTGGCCATAAAGCCCTCCTCTAAACAGGTCGTCCCCGGACGGGACTTTGCCTTTATACCATAGTGGCCTCTCAACATACTATTGAGAAGCCACCGTGTTACCTATGGTAGCGGTGACTGGATTCGAACCAGTGACGCCACGGGTATGAACCGTGTGCTCTAACCAACTGAGCTACACCGCCGGATGGAGCCTGCAACCAGACTTGAACTGGTGACCTCTTCGTTACCAACGAAGTGCTCTACCGACTGAGCTATACAGGCACTTGACGGGTGGGAGCTATAGGATTCGAACCTATGTAGGCAGAGCCAACGGGTTTACAGCCCGTCCCCATTAACCACTCGGGCAAACTCCCAATCGTTCAAGTATCCGCAGGTCCTTTGGTCTTTTGGACCGCCGCCCCCGCGAACGAAAAAGATAATACGATGCAACCTTGGGGGCTGTCAACGAAAACCTCTAGATACACGGTTCCGGGCGTATCTATATAGCCGTGACCTGCGGTTTTGCCGGGTTTGGATATGAAGGACGCTGAATTTGCATGTAGCGGTGACATTTCCCGAGGGAACACTTTGGCGTAGTGGAGTGAGCCTGCAGAATGATTACTTCGATAACGACTCATTTGCACCTATATATAGGTCGAGATCGAGCTTCCCTGGATCGATCGAGCGTGGATAATCCCCCGTTTGAAATCGAGCGTGGATAATCTCCCACTTTTGGCGTGCCCCCAAGGCCAAAGTGGCAGATTATCCACGCTCATTCTCCAGACGGGAGAACTATAGAGCCGCAACTACTCGGGCCAGGCCAAAGTAGACCCATAGAGCGGCTCACCCTTGGTGCAGGGGTAGCGACTCAAGTAACACCACGATAGCAAGTCGAAGAAATAAGTCATGGCATATTTCGAATAAACGCCGAGTCGGTCAATTCCGTTTCCCGCATTACCAAGACGATATATACGGTCAAAAGACCTCGATTTGTCATCGTTGCTAAACGCAGTAATTAGAATCTTCCTGCCCGAACGGCAATCAAGATACTCACGCGCCTGTGACGCAAATAGCCCGGAGACCGATACGAGAATTATCAATGACTGCGAAGCATCTCCCATGTTTTTCAATTCCGCGACGTTAGCCCCAGCAACTATGCGAACTATCTTGCCCGCATAAAACATTTCCTGCTGAAATCGTACGAGATTGGCGCTCACATTATTGGTGCACCAGATTTCAACGTTTTTATGGCCGTCAATTTCGTCGGCAAGGTGCTTAATAGCAATATCGGACACGCCGCTTTCAACCTCAGCGAACATCTCGATCATGCGAACGTCGAGCTCTGCCCTGTACTCCTCGTAGCCAAATTCCTCCTCTCGATGGCTTAAGTCGCTTGGAAAGACTGATTGAGTAAATGATTCTTTCAAATCGCTAAGAGACTGGTAGCCCAATCGATTGCAGAAACGACGAACAGCGGAACGGGTCACGAATGCATCGCGGGTTATTGCGGCAACATTGATTTCGCTCGAACGCCTAATGTGAGCGACGAGATATCGAGCGATGGCGGCATCGTTTGACCCAAACTCGCTGTTGATGATGGAGCTAATGCGATTGAGCACATCGAAGTCATTGATATTCACGTGATCCCTCTTTCCGCTCTCCTCGAAATCATAGTTCATTTATTGAATCAAACAGCTTTGGTCGTTCTCCTATGATTCAAATCAGTTGACGTCATCTTAATCGTAATTCCGCCACACGTATCCACCGTGTTGAATGATGGAAAGGGGATTCATGGGCAACGTGAACAACATGCCGTTTCTCTGGGGTTCCGCCACGGCGTCTTATCAGTGCGAGGGTGCCTGGAACGAAGACGGCAAAGGCCTTGGCGAGTGGGATTTCTTTAGCCACACAAGCAATAAGAACATCAACCATGTTGACGGTGATGTATCTTGCGACTTCTACCATCGCTATGAAGAAGATATCCGCATGATGAAAGAAGGCGGACAAAACACCTATCGCTTCTCTCTTTCATGGAGTCGAATCATCCCCACGGGTATCGGCGAAGTGAATGAAGAGGGTATCGATTTTTATAATCGGGTCATTGATTGCTGCCTCGAAAATGGCATAGAGCCCAACGTTACGCTGTTCCATTACGATCTGCCATTCACGCTTGCTTGCAAAGGCGGATGGCTGAACAATGACATGGCAGAGTGGTTCTGCAAATACGCCAAGATTTGCTTTGAGCGCTTTGGAGACCGCGTCAAAATCTGGGCTACCGTTAACGAGCCGCATTTCTACAGCTACTGCGTAAACATGTTGGGCAACTATCCCCCCAATCGATCGCTCGACGTTCAGTCGTACATGCAGTTTCAGTACAACCTGATGCGCGCAAGCGCACTCGCAGTCCGAACATATCGTCAAATGGGCTACGACGGCATCATCGGCGCCGTCCACGATGGCGGCGTTGTCGAACTCGACCCGGCAACCGAGCACCCTGATGACGTATTTCGATACGCAGACTTTTTCGCCAATCGCATGATTCTGGCACCAGCGCTTCAGGGTCAACTGCCGCCAGAAATGGACGAAATCCTTGAAAAACTTGGCGTCTCGCTCTATCGATCCCCAAATGACGTAGAAGAATTCAGAGACGGTAAAGTCGATTTTATTGGACTCAACGTGTATTGCCGAGAGTATGTAACCGACTGGCACGGTGGAGAGCTTGCCGTTTCGGCGAACAATAAGGGCGGTTCGAGCAAAAAGGTCGAAGGAAAATGCATTGCGCCCTTGTTTGAAAGCGCCCGCGACAGCAATGTTCCCCGCAATAAATGGGGCCGCGAAATACTCCCAGGTTGCATGTATTCAACCATCATGGATGTCCACGAGCGCTATGACGCGCCCCGCATCTTTATTACGGAAAACGGACATGGCGCCTATGAGCAACCAGACGCAGACGGAATGGTCCACGATGATGACCGCATCGAGCTTCTGGGCCAGTTCATCGAGCACATGATGAGGGCCAAGCGCGACGGCGCGCGCGTTGAGGGCTACTACCTCTGGTCGACGATGGATCTGTATAGCTGGATCAACGGCTACGAAAAACGATACGGACTTGTCCATATCGACTTCGAAAACAATCTGGAGCGCACCCCCAAAAAGAGCTGGTATTGGTACCGAGACCTTATCTCGAAGTATCAGGAGCAGGAAGGTTAGGAGAAAGAGATGAAATATCAGGCAATGTCCGAAACAGTCCTAAAGGCTGTTGGCGGCAAAGAGAACATTACATCGGTAACTCATTGTGCGACGCGCCTTCGCATCGACGCACGAGACACCTCGATCATCGATCTCCAGCTCGCCAAATCGGCCGATCAGGCGCTCGGGGCAGTAGTCAGCGGTGGCCAGCTTCAGGTGATCATCGGCCCCAACGTCACCGAGGCTTACAACGACTTCCTCGACTTCGTGGGAATCGAAGTCGGCGGTGGCACGGTTGCCGACGATGCCCAAACCGCCAAAGACCTTGCAGAAGGCATTAAAAGCGGTAACACCGCCATGGGCTTGATTGAGAAATTCGGGAACGTCTCTGCACAGGTATTCATGCCCATCGTCCCGGCGCTCATCGTTGGCGGACTCATTCTTTCGATCAAGAATCTCCTGGTCAATTATTGCGGATTGAGCACCGATAGCGGAACCGCCCAGGTCCTGTTGGCGATCTTTAGCGCTTCGTTTAGCTTCTTGCCCGTTTATCTTGGTTATCAGCTCGCAGCCGTCATGAAGATGCAGCCCATCATGGGCGCATTGCTGGGCGCGATCATGATCAGCTCGTCCATTAGCGGTGCTGAGGGTCTCGACTTTCTTGGCATCCCCATCCCGACGAATGACTACTCGAGCACGGTGGTGCCAATCGTACTGGGCGTCGTGTTCATGTACTTCGTCGATCGCGGTCTTCAGAAAATCATTCCCGACGTTACCAAACTGTTCTTGAAGCCGCTGCTCACCATGATCATCGTCGTGCCCGTCGAGCTGATTATCCTTGGCCCCGCCGGCAGCATGATGGGCTACGCGCTGAGCGATGCCGTCACGTGGCTTATGGACAACGTGGCATTTATCGCCACTCCGATCCTGGCAGCCCTTAACCCCTATTTCGTCATGCTCGGTCTCGATAAGGCTTACATCGCAATCGAAGTTACGAGCCTGGCGCAGCTCGGTTGGGCACCCATTATCTTTGGATTCATCTCGAACCTCTGCATTGGCGGCACGAGCCTCGCCCTGGCAACTGCCATGAAGGGAAACAAAGAGAAGAGGGGTATGGTCACCACGGTTGCCGTCACCGCACTCTGTGGCGTAACCGAGCCCGCGTTCTACGGTTGCCTCATCGAGCGTCCCCGCCTGCTTGCCGGCACGGCAATCGGCGCGCTCTGCGCTGGACTCCCTGCAGGCATCTTTGTTCTGAAAGAGTATGTTGCGGGAGCATGCCCCGGCCTTCTTTCGGCACTCATCTTTATCGCTCCCGATGGGTCCATGGGCAACTTCGTGCTGGCATGCGTTGTCGCCATCATCGCCATCGTCGTCTCCTTCATCGCTGCACGCGTGATCATCAAGAAGAACCCCAGCTATATTGAGTAGATGCCCGCTGTTTGCATTGGGGACATCCTCGGCAGACCATTAGCAAGAACCCAAGAAGTCCCTTAGGAGCTCGATTAATCCATTCGGATTCCTGAGGCACAAACGACCCCGATTCCACAATGAAATCGGGGTCGTTGCTTCTAAAGCCGTGGATAGACAATCGGTGTTTACCTTAGCTCCCTATCCAAGTTAATTATCCACGCTCGTTCTCCGGTCGGGAGATTTTCTTCGCTCGCGTGTCCAGAAATCCACGCTCGCGCAGGACATCCAGGTCCGCACCCGCCCTTGTCTCGATCTGTAACAGCAAGAGGCCTATTCCGCTTCTACATGTTACAGATCAAGATATTCCTAAAACACCCTAAGTTTCGTCTCAATCTGTAACAGTTAGATGCCAAATATCGGTCTTGGTGTTACAGATTTAGACAAACTAGAGGACGAGACAAACCAAAAACGGGATGGGCGCCAACCCGATGGCGCACCACCTAAATAGAAACGGGCCCTGTCCCACAAGGGAACAGAGCCCGAAACTCACATGGAGCCAGTGACAGGAATCGAACCCGCAACCCACTGATTACAAATCAGTTGCGCTACCGTTGCGCCACACTGGCACACTTGGCGCTTTCGCGCGAAGCCAATTAAGAATAAAGGAATTGCGGACGAGGCGCAACAGACCCTTCACCCGACTACATCTCAAAACTATTCGCCAGAACGAATAGTTTTATCTGTTCGCCAAAACAAAAAACTATTCGTTTTGGCGACGGCAACGGGCTGACCAATTGGGAAACGGGCCTCTATGGATAATCCCCTACCTCCCGCGCAACGCCTTGAGCTTGGCCAGGGCATCGGGGCTCAGGCGACTGCCCAGAGTCATCTTGATCTGTGGGGCTTCCTCGGCCTCGTGCACGTCGTTATCGATCTGCTTGATCTCGTCCACCAGCATGCGGCTCGAGATGCGCGTAACACCCTTGCCCATGACGACGGCCTGGATCGTGCCGTCGCTCGACACCACGGAGCACGCGCGGCCTTCCTCGCGTGCCTCGATGCAGAGCTTCTGCACCACGGTATCGGCAGAGACGCCCGTCGGCGAAAACTCGATGCGCACGCCGCGGGCAGGCAGATTAGGGCGCTCGCTGGAGATGTTTCCCGCACCGTCGAACACGATCACGGCCTCGTAGCGGCCCTGGGCAAACGCCGCAACATCGTTGATGAGCGCGGTGCGCGCCATATCGTGGACGTCGCTGGAATACGGATCGTCGGAATGGTCGTAGACGAGCTTTTCGTAGCGCGGCGTGCAGTGAATCACGTTGTAGCCGTCGACCACCAGCAGCTCGGGCTTATTGGAGTGCACCGTCGAGACCGGATCGGCGATGGCCTGCGCAAACGCATTGCCGCCCACGCCATAGGTCGCGGCCGAAACAATCGGCTTGGCCGAGCCCTCGCCAAAGCGCTTGGCCTTGGACTTGGCACGGTTCTTTTTGGACATGCGCTACTCCTCCCCCATGAGTTCGCCGGCGTTGCGGCGCAGCCACTCAAAGCACAGCGCCGTGGTCGCCTGGGCAACATTGAGGCTCTCGGTCATGCCGCGCTGGGGAAGCTTGGCCAAAAAGTCGCATTTCTCGAGCACCAGACGCGAGATGCCGTCGCCCTCGGAGCCCATGACGAGCGCCACGCGGCCCTCGAAGGGAGCATCCCAGCAGCTGCCCTCGGCGTGCTCGGAAGCACCGCCCACCCAAAAGCCAGCGGCCTTGAGGTCGTCGAGCGCACGGGCAATGTTGGGAACCTGCGCGATGGGCAGGTGCATGACGGCACCAGCAGAGGTCTTGTAGCTGCCGACGGTCACACCGGCGGCGCGCTTGTTGGCGATGATGACGCCCGCCGCGCCCACGACCTCGGCGGAGCGCACGATCGCACCAAAGTTGCCATCGTCGGTCACATGGTCGAGCACGACGACGAGCGCCGGTCCGTCACCCGCGCGGTCGAGAATATCGGCGACATCGGCATAGGGAAAATTGCCCACCTCGAGCGCAATGCCCTGGTGAGCGCCATGGCTCGACAGCGCATCAAGCTGCGCGCGCGACACATACTTAATGCGGACGCCCGCGGCGTTGAGGTCGTCGACCAGGCGTGACAAGGCGGCATCGCGCTCCCCGCCCTCGGCAATGAGCGCGCACTTGACGGGAAAGCCGGTACGTAGCGCCTCGGCGGCAGCACGGCGACCTTCGATAAACTCGCCCTTGGGAACCTGGACGTTATCGCGGCTACGCTCGCGCTGCGGGCGAGCAGCCTGTGAGCGCTCGCGCTGGCCCTTGGGAGCGGCAGCGCGGTCGTTGCGGCGAATCGGACGCGAGCCAGAAGCAGCCTGCTTGCCTCCACGCGATGCACGCTTGCGATTGTCGGCCATAAGGCGACCTCCTAAATACAACTATCAAACGAAACAAATAGACCGACCGTCCGAGGTGCGGCAGATTGCCTTGAAAGAGGAGGGCATAGACCTTGAGGTCATGCCCGACGATTGAAAGGCAAGGTGCCGTGGCTCGGGCGGTCGGGTGCTTGGGAAACCCGCGGGGATTAGAGAGATTTGATACGAGTGCCGGCGGCAGTATCCTCGATCGTCAGCCCGAGGTCCTTGAGCTGGTCGCGGATGGCATCCGCCAGATCCCAGTTCTTGGCGGCGCGGGCCTCGGCGCGGGCCTCGAGAATCTTGGCAGCGGCCTCGTCCACGTCGTCACCCGTGTAGGCGACCAGGCCGGCGGCAACGCCCAAAAGACCCAGCGGCAACTCGACCTTGGGCTCGGGGAGCTCAACGCCAAACGTATCGAGCAGCTCGGCCAGCGTATCGGCGGCAGCAAGCGCGGCGGCCTTGTTGGCAGCGTCGCCCGCCTGCTCCAGGTACTGGTTGCACTCGGTCACAAAGCCAAAGACGGCGCCCATGGCACCGGCGGTATTAAAGTCGTCGTCCATGCACTCTTTAAAAGTGGCACGGGTCTCGGCGGCCTTGGCGGCAAACGCCTCGGATGCTGCCTCATCGGCATCGGCCGTCGCATGGTTCGCGGCCCAGCGCAGGTTCTCGACCGTACCGGCGATACGCGCGAGCGAGTTCTCGGCACCCTCCAGGCGCTCCCAAGAGAAGTCGAGCGGCGAGCGATAGCTCGTCTGCAGCATCAGCAGGCGCAGGGCCGCTGCAGAGTGCTGCTCGAGCACCTCGGCCAGCGTAAAGAAGTTACCGAGCGACTTGGACATCTTCTCGCCGTCGACCAGCAGCATGCCCGTGTGCATCCAGGTGTTAGAGAAGCCCTGGTGCCAGGCGCAGGTGGCCTGGGCGCACTCGTTCTCGTGATGCGGGAAGGAAAGGTCGGAGCCACCGCCGTGGATGTCGATCGGGGTGCCCAGGTAGCGGTGCACCATGGCGGCGCACTCGGTGTGCCAACCGGGACGACCCTCGCCCCAGGGGCTCGGCCAGCTGGGCTCGCCGGGCTTGGCGGCCTTCCACAGGGCAAAGTCGAGCGGGTCGTTCTTGTCCTCGTTCTCCTCGATGCGCGCGCCAACCATAAGGTCGTCGATGTTGCGGCCCGAGACCTGACCATAGTTGGGATCGCTGCGCACGGCAAAGTACACATCGCCGTTATCGGCTGCGTAAGCGTGACCCTGCTCGATAAGCGTCTTGATCATGGCGATCATGGGGCCGATCTCCTTGGTGGCGCGGGGGCGCACATCGGGATCGAGCACGTTGGCGGCGCGCATGACGCCGATGAACTTGTCGGAGAACTCCGTCGCGACCTCGGCGGCCGTACGGCCCTGCTCGTTGGCGCGCTTGATGATCTTGTCATCGACATCGGTGAGGTTCTGGGCGAACGTGACCTCGTAGCCGCTCGCGATGAGCCAGCGACGAATCACGTCAAAGCTGATGAACGTGCGGGCATTGCCGATGTGGATGTTGTCGTAGACCGTGGGGCCGCACACGTACATGCGGACCTTGCCGGACTCGATGGGCTGGAACTCTTCCTTTTTATGGGTAGCGCTGTTGTAGATACGCATTCGTTACTCCTTAACGGTTTTCTGTAGCAGGCAGACGGCCCAGGCACCGATTCCCTCGCCCTGGCCTTCCCAACCGAGCTTTTCGGTCGTAGTGGCGGCGACGCCCACGTTTTCGACGTCAACGCCCAGGGCATGGGCAAGGTTGGCGCGCATGGCATCGCGGTGCGGAGTGATCTTGGGCTGCTGACAGGCAATGGTGCAATCGGCATCGACAAACTCAAAGCCAAGCTCGCGCGCATAGTCCATCACGCGAGCGAGCAGCACCATCGAATCGGCACCCTCGTAGGCGGGATCGGTGTCGGGGAATAGCTTGCCGATGTCTCCCCCGCGGCAGGCGCCCAGAATGGCGTCGGCCAAGGCGTGCGCGAGCACATCGGCATCCGAGTGGCCCAGCAGACCGCGCTCGTAGGGAATGTCAACCCCGCCGATGATACATCGACGCCCCTCCACCAAACGGTGGACGTCGTAGCCGTGGCCAATGCGCAGGTTACTGAACATGGGGAAGGTCCTCTCCCTCGGCCATGCGGCCAAGCAGAATCGCGGTTACGGGACGCAGGTCCTCGGGCACCGTCACCTTAAGGTTATCGCGCGGGCTCTGGACACAGCGGACGCGCCCGCCCATGCGCTCGACCAGCGAAGAATCGTCAGTCCCGATAAAGCCCTCGGCGATAGCTGCGGTGTGGGCGCGCTTCATGGCGTCGACGCTAAAGATCTGCGGTGTCTGCGCGGCCCAGTAGAGCTCGCGCGGCGGCGTCTCGACGATATTATCGCCGTCGACGATCTTGAGCGTGTCGATCGCGGGTTGACCGCACACGACACCGTCGAGGGCGCGGTCGCCCACAAGCACGTCGATCGCATGATCGATGGCCTCGGTCGTGATAAGCGGACGGGCGCCGTCGTGGATGGCGACATATTCGAAACCCGCCGGTACTGCATGCACGCCGGCACGGGTGGAGTCCTGGCGGGTATCGCCGGCATCGGCAAAACTGATGGGCGTGTCATAGTCAAACGGGTCGATGGCCAGGCGGCGCATCTCGGCACGGCGCTCGGCAGGGCACACCACCACGATGTGGCCGACCTTGTCGCTACGATCGAACGCGCGGATGGACCAGCTCATGAGCGGACGGCCCGCCACGTTAACGAGCTGCTTGCCGCCGGGATTTCCAAAGCGCTGGCCGCTGCCGCCGGCAACGACCACGGCGCATACGGGCGCCATTATGCGTTCCCCTGTTTGGTGCCCTTCATGCGGTACAGCGAGTCCGCAAGAATGGCAGGGTTGTTGACGCCAAAGTCGCCCAGGCGCTCCGGATCCTCGCTGATGTCGTCCATGAGCTCCTGCAACGAGCCGTACTCGTCGACGATCTTCTCGGCCACGCCGTCGCGCACGACGGACACGCGCGAAAGCGTGCGCAGGCCCAGCGGCGTCATGACGGAGTCCTCGTCCAGGTCGTCGTAACCCAGAACCGCCGCCACATGCTGTGGGTCGGACAGGTCCTTAGGTGTCATACGGCTCAGGTTGGCGCGAATCTTCTCGGCATTAGCCTCGGAAGAATCACTTGCGTAGTCGCGGATCATCAGGTCGTATTCGGTATCCATGCTGGAGCCCGCGAGCTGCTCGAGCTGCATCTGCACGAGCTTGCCCTGGTTGCCCAACTTGACGATGCAATCCTTAAGCTCGGTCTTTGCCTGCTGCATGATCTCGAAGCTCGAGAAAATACCGGTAATGTCGGCGAGCGTAACGTAGTCGTCGAGCTCGAGGGCCGTCAGGCGCAGCAGGGAGCGGTCGAGCGACTGACGGGTAGTCTGGAGCGTGGCGACGAGCTGGTTGACCGAGCTCATGATGGTGGTGACGGGCTGGATCTCGTAGCTCTTGCCGTGAACGTACACGTTGACGACGGCACGACGGGCCGAGACCGAGATCACGATGGCATCGGTGAGCACCGACATGCGAGCGGCAGTGCGGTGACGCATGCCCGTCTCGCTCGTGGCAAGCGAGGGATCGGGATTGAGATGGAAGTTGGCGCGCAGGATCTGGGTGAGGTCGCCGTCGATGACGATGGCACCGTCCATCTTGGAGAGCTCGAACAGGCGGTTCGAGGTGAACGAAATGTTGAGCGGGAAGCCGTCGTTACCGGCAGCGAGCACGTTTTCGGTGTCGCCAACGCAGATAAGGGCGCCCAGGTGACCGGCGATGATCATGTCGAGGGCAGTGCGGATCGGCTGACCAGGTGCCGTCAGGCGGATGGCCTGTTCCATACGCTTTTGCAGCTCGTTCTTATCCAAGGCATCGCTCCCATCGTATACGCTCCATAAACGCTAAATAGTTTCTCACGGTTTGTCCCCACGGCGCTCGCGAAATCCGATGCTTACAGAATGAGCGAACACCGCTAAGATAGCTAATTTGGGACGGGCTCTTTTGACTACCCAATCAACCATGTGCCAAGGTTAGTCTTTTTGTTGCTCCCCCAAGAGGTACACGCGGGCCTGCCCGCAGAGAGGGAGCCAGACTATGGGACTCGTAGAGCTCGTGCTGCTCGCCATTGGCCTTTCGATGGACGCCTTTGCCGTTTCCATCTGCAAGGGCCTTGGCATGAAGAAGATCAACCTTAAGGTCGCCGTGGTGCTCGGCCTGTTCTTTGGCGGCTTCCAGGCCGGCATGCCCGTGATCGGATGGGCGCTTGGCAGCCAGTTTATGGGTATCATCGGCCCCATCGACCACTGGATTGCCTTTATCCTGCTCGCCTTCATTGGCGGCAAAATGCTGTGGGAGGCCTTTACCGAGGACGAGGATGAAGGCGACGGCAAGGATGCCGATAAGATTGACCTGGGCGAGTACCTGGTCCTCGCCATCGCCACCTCAATCGACGCCCTAGCCGTGGGCATCTCATTTGCCGCGCTCTCGGTCGACATCGTGCCCGCCGTATCGCTTATCGGCGTCACAACGTTTATCTTCTCCATCGCCGGCGTAGCGATCGGCCGCACCTTTGGCGCGCGCTACGAAAAGCCTGCCACCATCGTGGGTGGCATCGTGCTCATCCTCATCGGGCTTAAGATCTTGCTTGAGCATCTGGGGATTTTGGCGCTGTAACGAATAACGGCCGCCCGGCATTACGCCAGGCGGCCGTTTTCATAGCCAGCCGTTTTAGAGCGGCTTAGTCAAAGCGACCCTTACGCGGCAAGGCGCTTGAGGACGTCGATGAGCAGCTCGTAGAAGCGCTCGGCAGAAGCGAGCTCCATGCTCTCGTCCGGGGTGTGGACATCGGAGAGCGTCGGGCCCACGGCGATGGCGTCCAGGCCGTGCAGGGCCTCAGCAAACAGGCCGCACTCAAGGCCGGCGTGAATGGACTCGATGCGCAGCTCGGAGCCAAAGAGCTCGCGATAGCTCTCGACAAAGACGTCGCGGACCGGCGAATGCTCGGCATAGCTCCAGCCGGGATACTCGAACTCAAACTTGGCGTCGAAGCCCAAGACATCGGCCAGCGTCTGCAGGCGGTCCTTGAACTCGTTCTGCAGCGAGGTGATCGAGGAGCGCGGGGACAGCATGATCTTGACCTGGTCGTCGGAAGTGGCGACCACGCCGATGTTGGAGGAAACCTCGACGGAGCCGTCGGTGGCGACGTTGCGGCGAATCACGCCGTTAGGGGCAAGACGCAGGGCGCGGATGAGGGCAAGCGCGGACTTCTGGTCCATGGCCTCGACCTCGGCGTCGTCGGCAATCTCGACGGTGCAGGTAAAGCCGGGGTCGAAGACCTCGAGCTCGGCAGTGACGTCGGCGATGATGTCCTTTGCGATCTGGGCCGCGGCCTCGGCGGCAGCGTGGTCGGCGTAGACCAGAACAGCCTTGCACTCACGGTTGATGGCGTTGTCCTTGGTGCCGCCGTTAAAGCTAACGATGGCGGGCTCGCCGGCAACCATCAGACGGTCGATGATGCGAGCCATGATGAGGTTGCCGTTGCCGCGCTCCAGGTGGATATCGCTGCCGGAGTGACCGCCCAGCAGGCCGGAGATGTCGAGCGTGAGGGTGCTGCCGGTCTTGTGCTCGCGCACGATGGGGCAGGTGTAGGTAACAACGACGCCGCCGGCGCAGCTGACGGTGGCAACGCCCTCTTCCTCGGAGTCAAGGTTAATCATGGTGCGGGCGCTAATCTGGGACTTGTCGAGCGTCTCGGCACCGACCAGGCCAGTCTCCTCGTCGGTGGTGAATACGCACTCGAGGGCCGGATGGGCAATCGAATCGTCGTTGAGCACGGTAAGCATAAGCGCGACGGCAATACCGTTGTCGGCGCCCAGAGTGGTGCCGTTAGCGGTGAGGACGCCGTCCTTGACGACCAGGTCGATACCATCGGTCGTAAAGTCGTGCTCAACGGAGCCCAACTTGTCGCACACCATATCGATGTGGCCCTGCAGCATCACGGTCGGGGCATTCTCGGCACCGGCAGATGCGGGCTTGCGAATGATGACGTTGTAGACCTCGTCCTGGTACACATCGAGGCCGCGCTCCTTGGCAAACGCAACCAGGAAATCGCTGATGCCCTTCTCGTTGCCAGACCCACGGGGGATCGCGCTGGCCTCCTCAAAGAAATGGAACAGCTGGGCGGGCTCGTAGCCGGTAATCTTGTAATCCATGGTGCCTCCTTGGCGCAACTGGTTAGACAGTAAGACATGCGCCTTGTATATTCCCAGACTTTGCGTGCATAAACCAGTCGAAAACGCCGAGCGCCCTCGCATCATCGGCTAACGGCGGGGAAACGCTACTTTATTAAGATAAAGCAGGTTAGACGGGCCGCGCCGAAGGGACGTTGGACCCTTCAACCAACCTCAAAGCTTGATCAACGTTTATGCATACGCCATTGATATGTTTAATGAGATCTACTTTGAACGAAGGGGCCTTTCCAACAGAAAAAGGGCGCTCCTTTGGAACGCCCTCGTGGATACAAGGTTTTGTTACGCCCTACAGCGCGCCGGAACCGGCTTGCATCATGCCGCCGGGGCCCGAGGTCACGCCGCCGCTTACGGGCGCGGCGTTGCCGGTGTGCGGTGCCGCCGGGGCGGTATCGCCACCGAGCGTGCCCGCCGGACGCGGCGCCGGGATCTCGCCCGTGCCGTGGCTAAAGACAAACTTGCCATCGGCCACGTCGCACAGGACGGTATCGCCCTCGCCCCACTCGCCGGCCAGCAGCTCCTCGGACAACGGGTCCTCGATGAGCTTTTGGATGGCACGGCGCAGCGGACGCGCGCCATTGGTGAGGTCGGTGCCCTCGGCCACGATCTTGTCATAGGCCGCATCAGTGAGCTTGATGTTCATACCGTTGGCGATCAGACGCTGGCGCAGATCGTCCACCAGCAGGTGCGCGATCTTGGTCAGATTCTCGCCCGAAAGCTTCTGGAACACCACAATGTCGTCGATACGGTTGAGCAGCTCGGGGCGGAACAGACGCTTGAGCTCGCCCATCGCGCGGCCGCGGATCTCGCTCGAGGTAAGACCCTGCTCGCCCGTGGTACCAAAGCCCACGCTCGCATCCTGCGCGATCTCGCGGGCGCCCACGTTTGACGTCATGATGATCACGGTGTTGCGGAAGTCGACAGTCTTGCCCTGGCTATCGGTCAGGCGACCCTCCTCCAGCACCTGCAGCAGGATATTGAAGATGTCGGGATGTGCCTTCTCAATCTCGTCGAACAGCACGACCGAGTACGGATGACGGCGAACAGCCTTGGTGAGCTGGCCGCCCTCGTCGTGGCCCACATAGCCCGGAGGGCTACCGATGAGCTTAGAGACCTCGAACTCACTGCCAAACTCCGACATATCGAAACTGATGAGCGCGTCCTTGCTGCCAAAGAGATACTCGGCGAGCGTCTTGGCGAGCTCGGTCTTGCCCGTGCCGGTGGGGCCCAGGAAGATAAAGCTGCCGCCGGGGCGACGCGGGTCCTTGAGCGGCGAGCGGCTGCGGCGCACGGCCTTGGCAACGGCCTCGACGGCCTCGTCCTGACCGATGATGCGCGTCTTGAGCACGCTTTCGGCCTGCAGCAGGCGGCGGCTCTCGCTCTCGGTGAGCGAGGACACCGGCACGCCCGAGGTCACGGACACGATGTCGGCAATCTGAGAGACATCGATGGTGAGCGGGCTGGCGTCGAGCTCGGCCGTCCAGGCAGCCTTGGCCTCGGCGAGTTCAATCTCGGCGGCCTTCTGCTGCTCGGCAATCTCGGCGGCCTTGTTCATGTCATCGCTCTCGGTGGCCTCCTGCGCGGCGCGCTTGAGCTCCTCAATGCGATGCTCGGCCTCGCGCACCGGCTCGGGCGCGCGGTTGGCGGCAATGCGTGCGCGGGCACCGGCCTCGTCGATGAGGTCGATGGCCTTATCGGGCAGGAAGCGATCCTGGATGTAGCGGTTGGAGAGGTTCGCAGCAGCTTCGATGGCACCCTGCGTGTAGCGTACGTGATGGTGTTCCTCGTAGCGCGGCTTGAGCGCGGTCAGGATTTTGACCGTGTCCTCGACACTCGGCTCCTCAACATCGATCGTCTGAAAGCGGCGCTCGAAAGCCGGGTCCTTGGTAAGGTACTTGCGGAACTCCTCGGCCGTGGTGGCACCGATAATCTGGAAAGCGCCGCGCGCAAGCACCGGCTTGAGCATGGAGCTCGCATCGATAGAACCCTCGGCAGAACCCGCACCGATGATGGTGTGCATCTCGTCGATAAACAAGATGACGTCGTCGGCTTCGGTCGCCTCCTGGATCACGTTCTTGAGGCGCTCCTCAAACTCACCGCGATACTTGGCGCCCGCGACAAGACCCGGCAGGTCGAGCGTCCAGATGTTCTGGTTCATAAGGTTCTCGGGCACATTGCCGGCAGCGATCTGCTGCGCCAGGCCCTCGACGATGGCCGTCTTGCCCACACCGGGGTCACCCAAGATAAGCGGGTTGTTCTTGGTGCGGCGCGAAAGGATCTCCATCATGCGCTGGACTTCCTTTTCGCGACCGATCACGGGGTCGAGCTCGCCGTCGCGCGCCTTTTGCGTGAGGTTGGTGGCGAACTGCTTGAGCGTATCGGCACCGCTCCCCTTTTGCTGCGAGGCGTCCGAACCGCTAAAGAACGGCAGGCCCGCGCCGGGGCGACCGGCACCAGCTCCGGCGAGCGGACGCTTCTTGTCCTGATCCTTGGCAGTGAGCTTTTCGATGGCCTTTTTGATAGAAGCGGACGACACGCCCAGGCGCATGAGGATATCCATGGCCATGCCGTTGCCCTCTTCGACGATGCCGATGAGCAGGTGCTCGGTCGACACATATGTCTGGTTGTTCTCACGTGCCACGCGGAAGGAACGCTCCATCACGCTGATGACGAGCGGCGTAAAGGCGAGCTTGGCAGCCTCGGTCTCCTCACTGGGCTCGGGAACCGTGGTCTGGACCTCCTTGAGGGTGTCCATGATGTCGTCATAGGAGATATCAAGCGAGCGCAGCGCCTCGGCAGCGATACCCTCGTCCTCCTTGGCGAGTGCGAGCAGCAGGTGCTCGGTGCCCACCTTATTTGAGTGCAGATCGAGCGCCTCTTGCTTGGCCATGGACATGACCTTGCGTGCGCGATCGGTAAAACGGTCTAACATGCTAGTTCCTCTTAGACGAGCTAGTTTTTTCAAACGCAAAGCGCCACCCGCGGCGGCGCTTTGGTCTCTTTACCCATATGGAGTATATGTTAACCGTTGGGACCTTTTCCGTACGGAGCCGCGCGACAACGTCTACAAAAAAGGAATCGCTCCGGTCTGTTTGGGGGTCTGGTTTTGAGCGTTGCCTAGCAGGCAGGCTCGGCGTCCATATCCTCGGAAATGCTGGCAACCTCCTCGACAGCGGGAGCACCCGGCATGCGCACGAGCTCCATGTGCGGCTCGGCAAAGACCGTGCCCATGGGGAAGGCGCGGCGGAAGACAAAGCGAGCAACCGGACCGGCCACCAGCAGGTTCCAAGGCAGAGCCATGATAAAGTTGCGCGGAATGTTGACGAGCCACATCATCGGCAGCAGCTGCAAGTTGGCGAGCGGACCACCGGGCATGTGGAACAAGCCCTCGCAGGCGCCGTAGAGCGACATGATGATGACCATAGGAACGACCATGCAGGAGCTGACGGCGTGCGTCATAGCGAGCGGCGAGCTCTTGCCCGGAGTAACCAGGAACTTGAAGGCGAAGCCTTTGGCAAGCGGGCTGGCGATAAACCAGTCGCAGCACATGGCAAAGACGTAGGCAACGGGGAAGCCGAGCCACGCGGCGGCAATGACCTCGCCGTTGATAGCCCCATGCTGCAGGGCAACGTTGTAGATGCTCATCCAGAACACCATGCAAAAGCACATGATAAAGGTGAACAGCAGGCTCTCTCGTTTGTTGATAGGCATAAAGGGCAGATTCCTCTCTGTGTTGTACCGCGGTGCACAGCAAAAACGGGCGGGCGAGATGGAGTTACTGGGACTTCATCTCGCCCGCCCGCGGTACGTGCGTCTGCGACTACTTATGTGGTGGAACTACCCTAACACGAAAGGTCCGCGCTTCGTAAGCGTTGAGTTTATGGAGATGCAGGGCACCAATAATCCCCCGACCCCATAAGTTGCGGTGGAATACGGACTGTTTTGACCCTTTAAGCAGCAATTCAGTCCCTATTTCACCGCAACTCATTTGGCGCAAAGTAACCTGTCCCCCTTGCACCAATTAGCTGGTGTGGCGCCAGCGAGGGTCGGTGAGGGTTCTCGCCACGCCCAAGCCAACGGGCAGAAACGCCACGATGAGCACCGCGCGCACAAACCATCCGAGCATATTGACCGTGTCGAAGGTGCACATGTAATACATCGAGCGATACAGGTACAGACCCGGCACCATAATGACAATCGATGGCACCGTGAGGGCGATACGTGGGTAGGTGAGCTTGATTTCTGCCAGGCTTGCCAGCAGGCCCGATACGAGCGCCCCGATAAATGCAGCCGCCTCGGGAGGCATGCCTACGCTCAGACCCAGGAAGGGAAGCATCGTCGGCGCATCGACGAGCGTAAGGCGCAAGGTATTGGACACGGCGCCGATCAGACCGGCTGCCGCGGCCATCTTTACCGGGCTGTTGAACATAACCGAGAAGCCAAATACACCGATAAAGCTCATCAGTATGCGCAAGAGCGTAAGAGCCAACGGTGAGAGGCCGAGCGGGGCGAAGTCATCCGGCGCCAGCCCCACACATTCGGCAACCATCCAGCCTACGAGGGTCGCCATCACAATAATTGACACAGCATACGAAAGACGCTCGATGCCGCTTCGCATGTCAAGCTTGGCAATATCGAGACCTGCCGTAATGAGGGGAAAGCCGGGAATCACAAAGAGCATCGCGCCGATATAGCCTTCTTGGTGCGACATTGCCCCCGGAATGACTTGACCAAGGCCGAGCAACGCCAGCAAATACGAGATACAGGCCAGCGCGACGCCAATCGTCAACGCGCTAAACTGGCCGAGACCTTGCTTGAGGATATGAGAGCGGGCAAAGTTGCCGACACCCGCGCCCACGAACGCGCAGGCCATCTCAATGGGGCCGCCGCCGAGCAAAAAGACAAATGCGCCACAGGCGCAAGCCGCCGCAAGACCCTGTTGCCAGGGAGTGTAATCAGGCTTTGAACTCTCAACGGTCTTGAGCATCTCGTGGTACTCATGCACGGTAAACCGGCGGCCATATGTCTCGATTTCCTTTAGGAAGCTTTCCATCATCCAAATGCGATGGGTATTGACGCCCGTTGTGGGCAAGCTGACGACTTCGTTAAAGCAGTGACCATCTTCGATACAAGTACACTCAAACGACAGGAGGCTTAAGTCAACATGGATGGTGACACCGAGTACGGCAGCGACGCGATTCATGGTATCGCGTACACGCCAGGCACCCGTTCCGCTCGCGAGCATAAGCATACCGGTGCGGCAGATGATGGATGATTTGTCGGTAAGTGGCGCATCGACGGCAAGCTCATCGCCCGCGGTCACGATCTGGCACCAGTCGGTCTTCATGTGGAGGGCTCCGGCACGGACACCGTGGTGCAGGGGGATTCTCGAAAGCAGCGGGCCAGGGCGCGAAGGCTGTGGGGGTTCCGTCGATTCATCCTCAACCTCATCAGCCTCTTCATCGACCAGATCAAAGGAATCAAGCGGTGCTGGCTCGCGACGGTCGATAAGCTCCTCGTCCTCATCATCAAAGTAATTGAACTGATCGAGCATGTCCTCTTCGATCGCGCGCTCGCTCGCATCGTCCATCCCGGCGCTCCCTTCCTATCGACTAACCCCCATCCTAGGCAGCGACGGCTAAAGGAAACATAAAAGAGACGGCTGTCGGGCACGGGAGACGCAAAATCGTCAATGCACCGATAGACTCCCGACGAGACGAGCGTGGATTATCGGACATCCATTCCACGAGAGTGGATAGTCTCCCGTTTTGAGCCCGCATGCGAGCCAAAAGCGGGAGATGAGGTAGTCGTTGGGGACGTTCTTGAATGACTAGTCGTTTAAGAACGTCCCCAACGACTACAAAGGACAATTTAATGTGGCATTATCTTTCTACAACTACTGTAAGCAATATCAAATCATCGTAGCCGGTATTTTCAATACTATGCTCTGAACCTTTTTTGCAGATATGACAAGTGCCTGCTTTTAGAAATTCCTCCTGACCGTTGCATACGGCTTTACCTGTTCCGGACAGAACATAATTTATATCATCACTTGTTTCGTGCTTATGAAGTCCGATTGACCCGCCGGGATGAATTTTTGTCGGAATTATTTTTCCTTGCTCATCCATAAACACTCTTGCACTCATTGTGCCTGTGCCACCGTTCATACCGGGTATTGTTATCTCTTTTGTTTCATTAAAATCTATCAGCATTATATTTCCTCCGTATATTCTTCCGGCTCTTCCGTCACATAATATGCGTGAGTAGTCGTTGGGGACGTTCTTGTGTTGATGTTCACTAAGAAGTGGTCCGAGTGATCACTGGGAAATGAGCACCGTGAGCACGAAAAATTGAGCAGTTTAAGCAAGAGGGCCGCGCCCCGGGGACCGGGGGCGCGGCCCTCGCCGTATGGTTTTCCCGGGCGG
>DXMV01000006.1 GCA_019414055.1 Collinsella sp. | reverse complement strand
GGGACTGCGGTGGGAATCCTGGACCAAATCGGAACAGGAAGGAAGCCGCATGTACAGCGCTGAGCAGAGAAAGATCGCGATAGAGACCTTCGTCAAGTTCGACCATAGCTACGCCGACACCATCGCAGAGTTGGGGTATCCGACGAGGGCGTGCTTGCGCAACTGGTGGAACGAGTACAGGGATACCGGCGAGGTGCCTATAAGCAAGTTCACCACCAACCCGAGATACACCGCAGAGATGAGGCGGCGCGCCGTCGAGCACTACCTCGAGCACGGCAAGAGCCTGACAAGGACGATGCGGGCGCTTGGCTACCCCAAGAGCCGCGAGGTGCTCGGCGACTGGATAGACGAGATCGCCCCGGGGCAGCGCAAGTACAGGGGCCCGAACCCGAAGCGGGACCCCGTTCCCGTGGAGAAGAAGGTGCAGGTCGTGGCCGAGCTGGAGGCGAGATCGGGGCCAGCCGCGGAGATCGCGGAACGGCACGGCGTGTCGCGGACGGCGCCCTACATTTGGCGCAGGGAGATTATGGGGGATAATGGCGGGGACCCCGAGAAGAAAGGCGTCCCCGTGAGCAAGGAATACGACGACCTGCCCGACGACATCGAGGTGCTGCAGGACATGCTGCGAGAGGCGAAGATGCAGCTCAGGAAGGTGCAACTGGAGCTCGAAGTGCGGCAGGCGACCCTTGAGATAGTAAAAAAAGACCCGGGCGCCGAACCGGGGCTGCTGACCAACGCGGAGAAGGCGGCGATGGCGACGGCGCTTAGGCCCAGGTGGAAACTCTGCGAGGTCCTGCCCGTGGTGGGCATGGCCAAGAGCAGCTACGAGTACGCGAGGAGCGCCCAGGCCAGGGGCGAGACCGAGGAGCACGCGGCCGCCCGCAAGGCCGTGATCGAGGCGTTCGAGGCCAGCGGCGGCACCTACGGCTACAGGCGCATATACGCGCGGGTCAACGCCGACGCGGAGGACGGCGAGGCGATCGGCGAGTGGACCGTGCGCAGCATCATGGAGGAGGAGAACCTGGTCGCGAGGGCCGCCAAGAAGAAGCGCCGGTACAGCTCCTACGAGGGCGAGATCTCGGAGGCGCCGCCCAACCTCTTGCGCGACGACCGGGGCAAGCATCACTTCCGCGCGAACAAGCCGAACGAGCTCTGGATAACCGACGTGACCGAGTTCCGCATCCCCGCCGGCAAGGTGTACCTGTCGCCGATCGTGGACTGCTTCGACGGCATGCCGCTGAGCTGGTCGATCTCGACCTCGCCCGACGCCGAGATGGCCAACTCGTCGCTGCTCGGCGCGTGCGAGTGGCTCGGCGAGGGCGACCATCCCAAGATCCACTCGGACCGCGGCTGCCATTACCGCTGACCGGAATGGATAAGGATATGCGATGAGAATGGCCTGGTCAGGTCGATGTCCAGAAAGGGCTGCAGCCCCGATAACGCGAGGTGCGAGGGCTATTTCGGCAGGTTGAAGATAGAATTCTTCCACGGCTGCGACTGGGCCGGGGTCACGATCGAGGAGTTCATGGGAATGCTCGACGCCTACCTCAGATGGTACAGGGACGTCAGGATAAAGGGCGACCTGGATTACAGGAGCCCCATGCAGTATCGAAGGGATTTGGGCCTAGCAGCATAGGATGGTTTTGGTCCAGGATTCCCACCGCAGTCCCCTCGGACCACTTCTTAGTGAACATCAACATTCGAGCGGCTGCTCGGCCAGGGCTACGCCGGCAGCCTCACCACGGTGAAGACCTACATCTCGGCGACTGCGGCCACAAGGGCGCGGTCCACGCGCTGGTAGCGCTCGATCACGTCGTCCGGGAAGAAGCTGCCGGTGCGGAGCTTCGGGATGCGCAGCGTCAGCGTGCGACGCAGGCGACGAGGCCGCTCTCCCGGTAGCCGTTGCGGCTGTTGGCCCCGCCGCCGCACAGGTAACAACCCTCTTTCTTTACACCCTGATGTTCATCTCTTTAAACACGCTGTATAAGACATCTCGTGCAATTAACCCTTGATAGGCCCTAACAAGCTCACCTAAATCATCGAGCATCGCTTTCGTCTCGTCGTCGGTTAAAACACGGCAGAGCAGGGAGTACATATCGGAAAACCTAGCCCCTCTTACGACCGCACAATAGAGCCGCTCGTCATGCGCGCAAATATTCCTAAAGCCAGATAGAACTTGAATGACGCGAAGCAGCATTACCGGCTCGAGCCTGTGATTTCTATTTGCGGTTTGGCCGACCAACTTGCAGGCAGCATTTTGCACGCCGCGTTTTTGAAGCTGATAGAAGTGTGAGATATTGCCAAATGTCAGATCATTCTGAAGAACCCACAAGGGCACTGCACCGTATTTATTCAAATAATGCCTCACAAATGGGCGCATACGCTGCTCGTTTGATACCTTATCATTCAGCAGTTTTAGCAGTTCAGCAAGATTCTTCGAGTGCTGGTAACCCTTATTGCCTCGAAACGCCTTAGGCACGAGCAAATCACTAGACGTAACATAATTAGAACGATCCAGGTAGGCATCTGCAGCACGGTATTCATTGCAAAACGAATATACAACGGCGTTCTTAAGTACGGCCTCTGCTCTTGCAAGATAGGAAAATGTAAGTTGTCTAAGTTCTCTATCGAACAAAAAAGATCGTAGATGTTCTTGAATGAAGTGCCCTCTCTATAAACATCATCTGACGAGGACTGTGCGGCTTTTTTATCAAGAAAAGGGCCTTTGTAGCCATTTATAACTGCGTAATAGCTTTCACGCCTCAGGCAATCTACCGTGGTTGCATCAGTCGCCACCCCACGGCTCTCTAGGAGTTCTATTAGTTGAGCGAAAGTCTTAAACTCTTTTGCCAAAACAAGCTCCTAAAATCAAAGGGCCGTTGCCGGAAGCCTCCGGACAACGACCCTTCTTTGTCATCGCCTCACTTAGAGTCCACGACGACTGCATCACTAAGGGTATAGTACCCTACATTCATCCTCATTGCGACGTATACAGGAATTACATTAAGTGTTCGGTGCGCGGTGTAATGTCTGTAGTTATTTCTGCTCTTTAGCAATCGTGATTTGCCTATCAATACGCTCGATTGCCTCAATTAGATGCGTCAAAATAGGTTTGAGCTCCCGTTCTGGCAGAGAGCAAATATGGTCACAAAAAGCTTGCTTTTGAAATTCGGAGATCACCTTTTTATCGCCATAATCTCCAAAGGTTTGCTTTTCCTGATAAAAAGCCGACGTATCGAAATCGTCATCCAGCACTAGGGCATTTTCGATTCCCTTCTTAAAATGCTTTCTGGACTTGTAAGTTTTCATTTTCGTTCGCAACACATTGTTGCTTAAACACTCAATAATCTTTTGATCGCAATCGAACAGGAAAGCAGTGAAGACCGATGGAGGATTTGCATCCAAATAAGCGGCAGCTTTATTAAGCGATGGTGCGCCCGTGAATTCGCATGATCCATCAGAGCTCTTCTTTCCTATCCATTTAAATCGCAAGTGGTTGTTAGTATGGGCAAAAGAAAGTGCTTTATTGAAATACTGCTCATCGGTAGGCCCCTCTAGATAAACAGTGGGAGTTTCGCTCACAAACCACGAAATCGAGAAAGCATCCTTTACCGCCTGAACCGTACCAGGACCGTAAAACTCTGGATTAGCCTGTGCGACTACATCGCCAGATTCATTCCTGGCCAATACAATTACTTTGTCGTTGTATCTTTTTTCATCATGAATAATAAAGGGCGAGTGGGTTACACAGAAAATTTGAGAAGTCTGACGCCCTTCTTCATCCTGAAATAGCGATTTATAAAAGTGAAGAATCTTCTTCTGCCAAGAAGGATGAAGGCTAATTTCTGGCTCATCAATAAACACAAAAGAGCCTCTGAGCGCATTCGAATCTTTCATCATAAAGCACCCACGATAGACTATTTGCTTTTCACCGGAACTAAGCTGATCCACCCGCACATCGTGGCCGTTCTTTTTAAAAAGAATCTCTTTGTGGCCGTCGCGATTTTCAACGCGGTCATACCTAAGGTCGTCAAAAATCAAATCAAAAGCATTGGTAAACCTAGGAATTCTTTGGGGGATTTGAAGACTCGAAAAAGACGCATCCGGATCGCTCCTAACGGCCCTAGCAACGTCGGCATCGTCAAGCGCCTGTATATCGATAATGAGCTGATTGATTTCCGTGGGAAGATCACTTGAAGATCTTCTGCTCACATCCGACTCGTCAATATTTCGGCTTGTAACATTCGTAATTTGTTTAGATTGAAAATTAATATCGACATCAGAGAAAATAGCCGAAGTTGGAAATGCCTCTGCGAATTTATCCGACCCTATCCACGCCTCGAAACCAAGGCCATCTTTTACGTAAAGAAAATCTTGCTCATTAATATTCTCGACATAGAACTTATACGTCTTTATTTCAGCATTAACTTCTACTTCGATCGAATCAACGTAACATGGCATACCGTGATACTTGCGCGTCACAATCTGATAAAGCAGCTCCACCAAACTGCTTTTACCAATACCATTATTTCCAGCGATTATTACCGTATCAACGGCCTGGTTTGACGAATCCGTAAAATCCAATTCAAGATTGCCTAGGACAGGATGGTTCGACAACTTTATCTTCCGAACTCGAATCATGAAAGCTCCACTTCAACCTGCTCATATGGCAGATTTCTAAACTAATGGGCACAAAGTAATTGGTAATACTGGTAGTGCCGCTTCGCAATGTCAAACAGGGCTGGAAAAATTATGCCCCAGCAAAACGCCAAGCCAATTCATTCTAGTTGAACGACCAGGGCATGCTCAGCGAAACCTGACCAGAGCCGCTGAACGGCTCCCGCGCCGATATCGTGCTCATTTCATGGTGCAGGGAAGTTACCCCTCCCCGTCCATGACCGTCCAACCCACAGGCTCAATGCCCGGAAGAGACGTTAGGCAAGAGGGGCAGGCAACCTGATAGTTCCCGTAATTTGTCATGCGTTGCGTAGAAGCGGAGACATATACCGCTTTGCGGGCGCGAGTGACACCGACGTACAGCAGGCCCATTTCCTCAATAAGCTCGTCTGGCAATTTCTTCACATCCACAATCCGGCATCCGCGCGCAGAACGCGAGCACATACCAGCACTTTCGCACCGAGAGCAAATCCTTCCAGGCCAATCGAAGCGCGTAACGCCCGGTATGAAAACGGTGTCCCACTCGAGTCCCTTAGCAGAGTGAATGGTCATGATCGAGATATCTGCATCAAGGTAATCAGAGAAACGCCGCAGGGAGCCCTCGGAAAAGATACTTACGATATAGTCGAAGCGCTCCGAAGGGTCCATCGAGACGCAGTCATTTTTGAGGTGTTTCCGTAGCGCTCCAAGAAGCATGGCATAGGACCGTCCATACATTAATCTCCTGGAGTCAGTCAGCAGTTCATCAGAGATGGAGTCGATTATTTTGTCCGCAGCAGACCGGCTGACGCCCTTTTCTCCAGACGCTGCATCGGTAATCCGGGATAAGGCAAACGCATTGAATTCAATGAACTCTGGATCTGTGTCCGAGAAAAGCCCGTTGAAGTATGGCATCTCCTCTTTAGTCAGCTCGTCAGTGATGAGATTGGCCAGGGCACCGCGCTTACGAACAAGAATCGCAATCCTACCGCTACCTCCTTGAGCGAGAGTGGCGACCTTCGAAACGATGGCAGTCGCTTCATCTTGCTGCGCAGCGCCAACAAATATGGGAAGTCGGGGCGTACCGCCGGCAATGACACCCTTCATGTTGGAGCGAATCGCAGCACCTAGCTCCCCGACAATAGATCCCCCAGAAAACCTATGATTATGTTCGAGCTCCAGCTGCGATAGACACAGGTCGGTAGTGGCCCTTGTCTTTAAGCCTTCCATTGCGCCAATAAAACCATAGACACGCTGAATAGGATCGCCGAACATGCAGATTCCTGATTCATCGGAAAGCAGGCCTTTTAAAAAGATGTAGCACAGGGCATTCGTGTCCTGCGCTTCGTCGACGAGTACGACAGGAAACGCCGTCGACAGATAGGACCTCAACTTTGAGAAATCGGCAAGCAATTCAATTGCAAGGGAGATCATTCCAGAGTACGGCAAGAGACCGTTCGACGCGAACCTATCCTTAATTATCCTATTAAAAGGGCGTATGCCGTGTCTCAGGTCTTCGTCTTGACCATTTCTCATGGAGCGGAGGAAGCTGCTGAAAACATTCTTTTCATCCCAGAAAAGCTTACCGCCTCGCGAAACCAGCTCGTCAACGGCGTGGTTATCATCGACCATAGAAAGCTCGTCAACGTTCACTGGGAGCGAGAGCGATCTCCAGTACCTGCGCAGCAGGGCCCAAGCAAAGCCGTGGAAATTGGTCGCCATGACGCTGTCCTCAAAACGCTTGGTCACGGGACCCGGAAGCGCCGACATAGTGGCGCCCAAATCCGCTCGCATTCTCCGCGCAGCGGCGACACTGAAGGTCAGGGCCAAAATCTTTTTTGGCGGCCGGACTTCGCCGGATGCCAGCAGCCAGCAAGCCCGCCCAGTCATCACCGTGGTCTTCCCGTAGCCTGCCGGCGCCTCCACGAACACTCTCTTCGATGGTGAAAAAATCGCGGAGCGCTGCGACGCATCTACACCACAGCGTGCCTCAATCGCGGCCCCAACGCTATCCAGCAAGTCAGTCTGGCTCATCAGCATTCAAGCCCCACGGCCTTGCGAATAATACTTTTGTAACAGTCGGGAACGCCTTCGGCACCAAGAGCCTCCGCGAGGGCAACGCCAGACGCGACGCCCTTATTCGATGAAAGCCATGCATACATAAGCGCACGCGATTCAGGCTTGCCGGCGAATTGCCCGTCAAACTCCGGTCCCCGGAAATCGTACTCAGCGCCCGGCAAGCTAACGCCGTAGACAGTTCGGGCGTTTTTCAGAGCTCTGCAATTCCCCTTGATGCTAGTTGCCCTCTGAAAAGGGTCAATTGACTCAAGAAGCGCAATAAACGCACCCTGGTTATCGCTAGCGAAGAACGCGTCAACAACCTCAGCTTCAAAATCCCGTCCGGTTGTCGTTATATGGTCTCCAGAAGTTTCTTGCAGCTCATCATCCCTGTCGACAATGGAATAATTTGGAATCTCGAACTTGCCCAGAAGTTCACAGAGTGGCTCAACGTTCTTTTTTCCGCCAGCCCTGATTGGCACAACTCCATAATCATCCAGATCCATCCCAAGGTTGCGGGCGAACACCGGAATGGCACCGGACTCCGTCTGCCCCTCAAAAGCCAAAACAGACCGAGCGAAAAAAGCCTCACGTACTGACTCAAAATTCAACATAAGATGCTTTTCAAACTTGTCGGACAGGTCAATATCCCTACCGCACACGACCTTCGGCGAATCTTCGCCCTGCCCAAAACGCACGATGTTCTTATAGCCGCGAGCCAGAATGTTTGGCGAATGCGTCACCATGATCAGCTGAGCTTTGATTGAATCGATCCCGAAATACTCCTTTAGAAGGGCGTTGAACTTGGCATCCCTCCCTTCGCAAATCCTATGCAAACTCTTCGAGAGACGCCTCTGCATATACGGATGAAGGTGAGCTTCGGGTTCGTCATAAGCCAGCACAGCGTGCAGCACGCACTTGCCATCCTCATCCGAGCAGAGGCTCTCTTGAAGGCGTTTAGGCGAAAGACGCATAATGCTCTCGATTATCGAGAGCGAGGCAATGGCAAGGTACTGCAAGCCTACCCCTGCCTTATTAAAATGAACGCCCCTCTTGTCAAGCAAGGTGACCAAACTTCCAAGCGTTCCGCCATCCGATGTATCAACGCCCGTCGTCACACCATATGATGATAGGATGGGAACGTTACTAACGATTGCGCCGAGATCAGCAACCAGACCATCGAGCTCACCCCCATCCAGAAAGTCAGAGACCTTTTTGCCCTCCTTATCCAGGTAAAGAGCGATTCGTTTGGAGAGAACTTTGCCGACACCTCGGGCACCATCAAACGCCAGGTCTCCCCTATTAAAGGATGCAGTAGAGTACCTGAACATGTGAACGGATCGCATCAGAGAGGATGAAATACTTTCTCCGCTCCCTTCGACCTTAAATTCAATTCGAGAATCCGGGTCGTCAGCAAAAGCGCAGATGGTAATAGTGTTTCCGGTCATAGGATCGATGTCGAGCCCCGTTATTCCGATCTCGTCCTCATCCAACTTTAAAGTAACTAAAGCCCCTGAGCGCTTTTCAATGTTAGCGAAATCCTCTTCGCTAATCGTCGCTTGATTGAAGATTGTATTGAGCAAGTCGAGCACATTCGTTTTGCCGAGGTTGTTCTCGCCGACAATATAGGTCACGTCCTCGTCAAAACTAATCGACACTCCATCGAGATTCCGATAGTTCTCAATCCTCAGTTTAGAGATCCTCATGCAGCCTCCCGACCTTTAAGGTTTACGGCTTCCAACAGTTTAATATGCCGTGCGCCATGCTGCGGAGATACCGACGGATTCTAATTATCCCTGCTCGCACAGCCCGTCACGAAGACCAGTTTTTCTAGTAAAAGTTGCGATGCTCCTTCTACTTATTTCGAATTCATGACAACGCTGGACAACTGTGACGTTGGCAGAATTTACCCCAATGACCCCACCATATTCAGCGTCGCAGGTTGTAGCATCCCAAGCACATCTCGAAATAAATAAAGGTCGCTGGCATTTCGACAACGACCTCTCCAAAAAATTAGCCTATTTCATTGTCCACTCATGCAAACCCGTTGCATTCACGTAGCCAGTGCAACATTCCACAGCGTTAAAGGAATGAAATCGTCACATCTTCTCATACGGCGCAACCATATCAAAATCAATGGGAAGGCCGAGTTCATAGTGGCTAAACGGTGAATCATCGAGTTCATCAAGAGCACCATCTCCCCGACGGACCCAAGATTTTCCCTTTGCACATACAAAGGCAATCTCGACTAACGGATGTCGGTGCATTCCATAGAAGCCGCCCATATCGATAGTTACCGAATGAAGTCCCGGAGGAATCAAGTCGAGTATCTTCTTGTATTGATGTGAGGAATCCAAATCCTCGCCCCTGCTGCATCCTACTCCATTGGTAACAACAATTGTCGCAACTACCTCATATACGGGAAGGTCGCTATCGTTGCGAATAACGATGCGCGACTCGCCAGTGGAATCTCTTTCGAGCCATGCAGCAATTGATGATGGCTGCGCTAACTTCTCAGCATTTTTCTGGCGCTCGTCTTCCTTTTTCAAATGTCTTGTGTCACGACGAGCAACATACACCGTCAGGCAAAACGAAGCGATAGCGCAAAACGCCTGAACGCCTGTATAGAAAGCAGCCATAGGCTACGGCCTTCCCTCGGAAAAGTATTAAACTAGAGACCAACAGATAACTAATCTAATATATTAGTGCTTATTCGAACAAACAAGGCTTCGCTTTATCGCAGTAATGTGGTAGAGTCATATCTTGGTGAGTCAGCAAGCTATAGCAAATTGAGGCTGACTAAACACATTTGAAGTGCCTTACGCTTCAAAAATTCTATACATTTCGACGGAAAGGACGGTTATGCCTACCTTAATCAGTAGCGCCTACTATAGACGGTAAAGGAGAATGCGTATGGAGATATGGATCCAAGCAGTTCGCTAGCAAAAGCCCGCTCTGCAGGAGCGGGCAAACCGTCCTTTGTCGACAATGCAATAAAAGCACGCGGTCATCATTTTCAAATAAAACCGTAATTCTGTCCAGCATTTTATTAGACTTAACTCATATAACCACAGGTCATCCACAATCAAATATGCAACAATAAGCGTTAAACATCCATGCACATATCCTTGCGCAGCCTATAGCCTTTGCTTAATTTATTCCTCTCATCACGCAGATGATCATTGTCGCTTTCATCCTGCTTATTCCAGAGCCCAAGAAGTGTCACCATGTGGGGATAAGACAATGTACTTAAAGGCGACGCCTCTTCAACGGCACATATAAAAGGATACATTAAACGAACGGCCGTAAGAAACGATCCGTGAACAGACGGGTAGAGAACGTCTTCGTTCACTAAACCGCTGTTCACCTGTAATGCAAGCCCCTCAAGGCAATTGGCAATTTCGGTTACATTTTTATTGAGAACATTCTTCAAGTCGCTGCTATCAAAACCAACATAATATGGATACAGCTCCGGATAACAGAAACGCCATTCTTTGTATGCATTAAGCAGGTCAGGCCAATTATCTGGCGAGTCGATATACGACGAGATGGAAGCTGACAACTCATCGCATGAAACACCCGACAGATTGATTAACTCTTTCTCTTCGAAAGAGACCAGGCTTGCTACCGTTAAGCTTCTTTTGACCTTTCCATATAGTGGGCAGGCGCTCGAAAGATAATCCAATATTCTCAAGCGAGGAAAAACCTCGAGTCTAAGTGTATCTGCAAAAGAGACTGACCACTCAGAACAGCGAATATAACTATCAAGCCTGATTTGCTTAAGCTGTAGATAGCATGCGTGTGCAGCGATTAGGACGGCGATTAGGGTTACAAAATCAGCTGCACACCCGATGAGCCCATATATTTCCTGAAGTGTCATCTTGAAACCAACCCCTTAACGATGTCGCCACGGGGCTGCAAGCCATGCGCAGCAGAAGCAATAAAAGCCTTAAGTTGGCGATAGACTTTATCGTTAACCGGCATGACAACCCCCCAGTAATCAGTCGACCAAATTGAAAGGCCAACAAGTGGATGTTTACGTCATGCACCAGGCAGTGAACGCCTGAAGCAATAGTACTCCCTGTAACTTTAGAAGAGAACAGCAGACTATTAATATTCGTCAAACGGAAGCCTGAAAAACAATCAGAATAATTCGATTCTAGGACGTATGCCGTTCCTTTCTTAAACGGGCGCTGGGACGCAGTCCTTACACCAACATTTTCGGCGCGAACTCACAGACCACCAACATTTTCGGCGCGATCGAACGTTGATCTTTTTTACGACGTTAGCTTGTTAAGCACAGAACAAAAGCGGGGGCATCGGTGATAGCCGATACCCCCGCTCTCAGTAAATTTTTCGAAAGGTCAAGCCCGTCCAGCGCAAGCCAGCCCTCTCCCCTAATCCCTCTTAAACAAATCGCGCGTGTACACCTTGTCCGCCACGTCCGCGAGCTCGTTGCTCCAGCGGTTGGCGACGATCACGTCGCACCCTGCCTTGAAGGCATCCAGGTCGTGGGTCACCTCGGAGCCGAAGAACTCCGGCGCGTCGAGCGTGGGCTCGTAGACCACCACGGGCACGCCCTTGGCCTTCACGCGCTTCATGACGCCCTGGATGGAGCTCGCGCGGAAGTTGTCGGAGTTGGACTTCATCGTCAGGCGGTAGACGCCCACGACCGGCTTCTCCTTGCCCTCGTACACGCGGTCCCAGACCATCTGCAGCACCTCGTCGGCGACGAAGTCCTTGCGGGTGCGGTTGGCGTCCACGATGGCCTCGATCAGGTTCTGGGGCACGTCCCTGTAGTTGGCCAGCAGCTGCTTGGTGTCCTTGGGCAGGCAGTAGCCGCCGTAGCCGAAGCTGGGGTTGTTGTAGTGGCTGCCGATGCGCGGCTCCAGGCACACGCCGTCGATGACGTCGCGGGTGTTGAGGCCGCGGACCTCGCAGTAGGTGTCGAGCTCGTTGAAGTAGGCGACGCGCAGCGCCAGGTAGGTGTTGGCGAACAGCTTGACGGCCTCGGCCTCGGTGGTGCCCAGCACGAGCTCCGGGATGCCCACGGTGCCGTCGGCGTTCACGCGCTCGAGCTCGGCGGGGTCGGCGCCCTGCGCGAGCAGGCCGGCGAAGCGCTCGGCGGCGGCCACGGCCTCGGGGTCGTCCTTGGGCGCGCCCACCACGATGCGGCTGGGGTGCAGGTTGTCGTAGAGCGCCTTGCTCTCGCGCAGGAACTCCGGGCTGAAGAAGATCTTGCTATCACCCAACTTCTCGCGTAGGCCCGCGGTGTAGCCCACCGGGATCGTCGACTTGATGACGATCCAGGCATCCGGGTTCACCGAGCGAACGGCAGCGATGGCGGCCTCCACGGAGCTCGTGTCGAAGAAGTTCCTGTCCGAGTCGTAGTTGGTGGGCGTGGCGACCACGACGTATTCGGCGCCTGCATACGCTTCGGTCGCGTCAGCTGTTGCGCTCAGGTTCAAATCCCGCTCCCCGGCCTTGGCCTCGGCCAGGAACCGCTCGATCTCAGCGTCGCGAATGGGCGACTCGTAGTTGTGCAGCTTCTCGACCTTCTCGGGGACGATGTCCAGTGCGCACACCTCGTTGTGCTGCGCCAAGAGCACGGCCAGTGAGAGGCCCACGTACCCGGTGCCTGCAACTGAGATTTTCATATTGCCTCCATATAGCTCTAAATCCGTTGGTTTCATTGCGCTTCGATCGAAAACGTCCTTCTACTTCCAGAAGTCACCGAACCTCTCGATGTCCTCCTCGGTGAGCACGTCGCCGTGCTGGACCTCGATGATGTGGAGGTCGGAGAACGCGGCGCGCACGGCGTGCATGTGGCCGACCTCGATGTTCACAACGCAGCCCGCGCGTACCTGCCGCACGAGCCCGTCGAGCACGACCTCGCCCTCGCCGGCCACGACCGTCCACGCCTCTGAGCGGTAGGAGTGGCGCTGGTAGGAGATCTGCCTACCGCTCGCGATGACGAGCTCCTTGGTGAGGGACTTGGCGCCTCCAGGGTAGGCGGAGCTGTCGAGCACGCGGTACTCGCCCCAGCGGCGGCGCTCGTACATGGGGCGGGTCTCGGCGACGGAACCCACGAGGCCCTTGATGCCGGCAGAGGCCTCCTTGCCGCATGCGAGTATGCCATCGTGCGTGGCCACGACCACTGCATCGGAAAGTCCGGCCACCACCATGGGGAGGCCCGTCTCGTTGATCACGTGGACGTTTGAGCAAGTGGCCCCGTCCACGACGACGCGCCCGGCCGCCCGGTCGGTCATCTCCTCGGTGAGGGTGTTCCAGGTGCCCAGGTCCTTCCAGGTGCCCGAATAGGGCACGACGCCGATTGAGGAGGCCTTCTCGACAACCTCGAAGTCGAAGGAGTTCTTGGGCAGCTCCGCGTAGCGCGAGCGGAACTCGTCGAAGGAGCCCGACTTCAGGTAGCCGTCGGAGATGGCGGTGAGGTAGCCCAGCCTGAACGCGAAGACGCCGCAGTTCCAGAGCGCGCCCTGGGCGATGAGCGCCTTGGCGGCCTCCCCGTCAGGTTTCTCGGTGAAGCGTACCACCCTGCGGGGGCTGCCCTCGGTGTCGCCCGGCACGATGTATCCGTACTTCACGCTCGGGTAGGTGGGTTCTACGCCGAGGAGCACCAGGTCGGCGAAGCCAGACTGGACGGCATCGTCGAGCCCCACGACCCCGTCGTAGTAGGCCTGGTCGGCGTAGGAGTCGATGGGCATCACGATCACGGTGTCGCCGGCATCGGCCCCCTGCTCCATGGCAAGGTGGGTGCAAGCGAGCATGATGGCCGGGGCGGTGTCGCGCCGCTCGGGCTCGAGCACCAGGGCGTAGTCGCCCTCGACCTGCGAGCGGATGGAGAACTCCTGGTCCGCGCAGGTGGCGATGGTCACGTCCAAGTCGGCGTCCACAGATCGTATCTGCGAGAATACGCGCTGCACCATGGATACGTGGTTGCCCTGCGAATCGCGCAGCACCTTCAGGAACTGCTTGGAGCGCGAGGAGTTGGAGAGCGGCCACAGGCGCTTGCCCGAGCCGCCGGAGAGCAGTATCAGGTGGATCACTTCGTTCCCCCTAGGATGGACTCGACTTCGGCTGATATAGATGCAAGAAGGGAGTCGGCCCCCTCCACCGTCGCCTCCGTGGCGAACACGTAGGCCTTGACCTTCGGCTCGGTGCCGGAGGGCCGCACGATCGCGCGGGAGCCGCCGGCCAGGAGCAGCTCCAGGACGTCGGCCCGAGGGAGCTGCTGGGGCTTCGGGTCGGAGGGGTTCACGGCGGGCATCTCGGCGCCAACGGCGTAGTCGACGAATTGGTCGACGGGCACGCCGGCGAGCTCCGCGGGCGGGTTAGCGCGAAGGCCAGCCATGATGGCGGCCATATCCGCGGCGCCCTCCGGGCCCTCGTATGCCTTGGAGAGCAGCGCGCTCGCCCAGAAGCCGTGCTCCGCGTAGAGCCTCTGCATTGCCTCGTAGAGGTCCAGGCCCCTCGCCTTCCAGTGGGCGGCGAGCTCGCAGACGAGCACGGACGACACCACGGCGTCCTTGTCGCGGGCGTGGGTGCCGGCGAGATAGCCGTAGGACTCCTCGAAGCCGAATAGGAAGTCCGTCTCGCGGCCCTGGGACTCGAGCAGGCCTATCTGCTCGCCGACGAACTTGAAACCGGTGAGCGTGCGGCGCAGCTCCAGGCCGTACGCGCGGGCGAGGTCGTCGGCCATGGGGGCAGAGACCACGGTGGTCACGGCGACTCTGCGCGAGAGGTCCTCGCCGCTCCCGGCAGCCCGCTCGGCCAGCATGTCGAGCAGCAGCAGCCCCACCTCGTTGCCGGAGAGGAGCACGTACTCGCCCCCGTGGGGCACGGCGATGCCCAGGCGGTCGCAGTCGGGGTCGGTGGCGAAGAGGAGGTCAGCCTTCGTCTCCTCGCAGAGCTCGAGGCCGAGCTCAAGCGCCTCGCGCACCTCTGGGTTGGGGTACGGGCAGGTCGGGAACGCCCCGTCCTGCACGGCCTGCTCCTCGACCACGCGGATGTCGGTCACGCCGATCTTGGCGAGGGCACCGGAGACGCACTCCAGGCCCACGCCGTGCAGCGGCGTGTACACGACGCACAGGCCCGAACAGTCCACGCCGGTCGCCTGGGCGGCCGCCAGGTCGACGAACTTCTCGATGACTGCCTCGTCGATGGTGAGCGCAAGGCCGCTTGCCACGGCTTCGTCGTAGGGCATGGCCCTCACGTCTTCGAACGGGTCCACGGCGTCAATGGCCGCCTGGATTGCCTCGGCCGTCGCCACCGTGATCTGGCAACCGTCCGCGCCGTAGACCTTGTAGCCGTTGTAGGCGGCCGGATTGTGGCTCGCGGTGATGTTGACGCCCGCAGAGCACCCCAGCTCGCGCACGGCGAAGCTGAGGGCGGGCGTGGGCTCCACGCGCTCGTACATGTATGTCTTGATTCCGTTGGCCGCCAGCACCGACGCCGCGCGGCGCACGAACTCCTCGCTGCCGTGGCGCGTATCGCGGCACAGGGCAACCGTCGGGCCCTCAAAGTTCGCTTTCAGCCAGTCTGCGAGGCCCTGCGTGGCCTTGCCCACGGTGTAGGAGTTAATGCGGTTGGACCCCAGGCCCAGCTTGCCGCGCAGGCCGCCAGTGCCGAATGCTAGGTCGCGGTAGAACGCGTCCTTGCGCTCGGAGGCGGACATGGCCTCGATAGTGTCCCGCTCCCCCGCAGATACACTCGAAACCCAATCATCAAAATTGCAGATGCTTGATTTCATCTTTCAATTTCCCTCTCATTATTTGAATTAAACGTTCAAGAATTTCGTTCCGAATATTTTTTCCTCAACATCAAAGCGACCGAATACCTTTCGTTGCGATTGAGGGCAGCCAGAATGTAAATAGGAGCACTTAGAACTCCACACAAAAGGACGCACAGAATAAAAGACGCCCAATTCACTGGTGCTGCAAGACAGGAAACGGCAGAGAATGCGAAACTCATGAGGACACAAGCGAGAAAACTCCTAGCGAAAGTGGGATAAAAAGTCATGTGCGAAATCCCGAGAACATGAGTCATGTAAAGTGGATTCGTAACGATAGCGATCAAGCTGGTGACTGCCGTCGTGGTTATCGCGCAGCCGTAGACACCCAAATCCGTAAACTCGAGGAGTACAACTGTTCCGATGACACTTACCACCCCGCCGATAACGGTAATGGCGGTAGGAACCTTGTTTTTCAGCGTCAGCGTATAGATGTAGTAGAGGGGGTTGACTAAACCCTCGAAGAAGGAACCCACAATACCGATCATCGTGAGGCTGTAGACAAGTGAGATGTCTTGACCCGGGATCCAAAGCTCGAAAAAGGGAATACCGAGAGCAAAAAACCCAGCGAAGATCAAGCTGGCAAAATAGCCCGACATCTTGCTTGATAGCTTAAGCCGAGACAGGAGAGCTTCTCTGTTGTCTGAGGAGTAGCTCTCCAGGAACAATGGCTGGAAAGCCTGGGAGACAAGCTGGTAGAGCCTGCTGAAGACACTGCTGAAAGTCCGCGATAGCGAGAGTTGGCCCATCGCGACCGCGCTTAGAAGCACATTAGCAAGCAGAAGGTCAATCCCACTGATAAGCACATTTCCTAAATTGTTAATCGAGTTCCAGATCCCGTTCACGAACAGGGTCTTCATTGCGCCTAACGAAAATAGGCTTGGACGAAGCTTTATGTCAGGAGTCAGCCGCCTATATATGCACATATTGCCGGCGAAGAGAACGAGACCGGCAGCCAGCAGTCCAAGCCCATAGAAGTAAGCGTGAGCATCGAAAACAGCATAAAGAGCCACGAGGATGGCGGCCTCGACAACGTACGAGGCGACCTGAAACAAGCCGTAAATATCCAATCTATTCTTCGTGTAGGCCGCTGAAGAGAAGGAGTTTGAACCGTTTGTTACAAGGAAGTTGACGAACACGAGCACGAATAAGTACTGAACGTCGGAGACAAGTCTGGCAGGGACATCAAGTACGCCATCAATGTTCGCTATGACCGGCAGCATACAGAGGAAGATAACAAGGCTAACTGCCGCATTAGCAAAGAATAGCGAAGTAAAATAAGTGCTTGCGGCCTTCTTGTCACCCCTCTGGTACTCGACGGCAATGAAGCGGGTGGAGAATGAGTTGAGCGCAGTCATGGCAATCATCGCATAGCTCACAAACGTGTTCGCGAGCGTTATGAACCCGTATGCCTCGACGCCGAGCCTCTCGGTAATATAGGGTGTCAGTAGGAAATTGATTGCGAAGGCCAAAAGCGTAGCAACACCTGTCGTCAACATGGTGACAACCAGCCGATGTGCGCGCGAGGGACTATTTCCAGTCTGCATGGCTACCTCCTAACGCCATGTGTCCATTCCGCAAAGGAGATGCTGGGCGACGCAAGGGAAGATCAGGGACGGCTTCAATTGCCCCCTCGGCTCTCAACTCATCATCGATGAGCATGCTGTCAAAGAGCAGGAGTAGGACCCAAACGATTTTCATGCCAAGTATTTGCTCCAGGAGCATATCTACGAGAAGCGCCAGTATCGCGAGAGTGGTGAAGTCACCGGCTCTCGAAGATCGGCATTTTCTAGAGGAATGCAATATGCAGACAATGGGGGCAGACGAGATCAGCAGGAAAAGCAGGCCACCCTCGACAAGGGATTCCAGAATCTGGTTGTGCGCGTTAGCGAGATCCCATCGGCCATACAGAATCGACGCCGAATCAGGGTCATAGTAGCCCCAGCCAGACAAGGGCCGCCGGGCAATCAGCGCCAATGCTTTTGTCCAAACGTCTGCGCGGCCCGTGAACGTTAAATCTTTCCCGAATGCCTGTTGCACAAAGTCACCAAGAAACCCGACGTTCCCCACAATCATCGCGACGGCAAAAGCCAGGTAGACCCCGGCGAGGACGTAGCCGTTGACTCTGGGCAAAGGAAGGAGCTCCGGCCAGATTCCCATGAGGACGCCACATGACATGATAGAAAGAGCGACAATCGAGGTGCTTGACTCCGAAATTGCCGCACCCATCAGGGAAACGACACACAGGGCGACGAGCCCAAGACGCGAAAAGAAGCTCGGAGAGAGCCTATGGCGCCAGTAAGCCACGGTAACGAGGGCCATGTACCAGTACATGCGGTTGTTTTTGTTGCCAAGAACCCATTCAGAATAATAGTGTTCGTAGCCAACCCCATCGGTAGTGTTCACGCCATAAGAAAGTCCGTCGGGAAACAAGACGAGCGAGATGAAGTCTGCAAAGACCGCTAGGGAGAGCATGAAAAGGAGTAGGCCGAGGGTAGACCTCTTTTCTCGTCGCAGCATGAGGTCGACAAGGCAGACAAACACAACGGTCCTGCCCCTCGAAACGACAAAGCTCAAGCCAAAGCCCGGCGAAGAGTGAAGCGCGCTAGCCGTCACGAGAAAGAGGTAGAAGGCTATGGAGCAAATGGCAACACGAGAGGGCTTGTATCGCTGAGCTACGAGATAGATAACCGTAGCCACAAGCGCGAGATTTCCAGCCTGATAAGTCAAAGAGGTCGCGAACATGTCGGGCATCATGAAGGAGAAGCCAAAAACAACAAGTAGGACCGTTCCGAAGGTGATATTGGTGTTCATGAGATTGCTTGTGGAGGAGGAACGAGACATCATAGGCCCACCGCCAAAGTAAAGAGCCGGTTAGGAAAGGTCTTGGCGTCCGCTTCGAAGGAGAATGATCCGCGCATCAAACCCCTCGCGGCGCAGCTGACACGGTCGCGAAGGCCGGGGTTATTGACAAGCGCCGTGATTGAGCTTGAATAGTCCGAAGGCGCCTCGCAATGAAGGTAGTTGACGCCGTTCTCGGCGGGAATGCCCTCGATCCCAATGTCGTTCGTGAGGACGGGGAGCCCGGCGGACATCGCTTCGAGAACCTTGACCTTGATGCCGGCGCCCATACTCAGCGGAGCAACGAGGCAAAGCGCACGGGCGAAATAGGGCTCGACAGAGTCAACGAAACCGGTGAAGGTCACGCCCTCGCGCGCACGAGAGGTTAGTTGCTCGGGAGGGTTGGCGCCAACGACGGTGAAACGGTAGCCATCGCCCTCGAGGCCGGGGAAGACCTCGTCGAGAAACCAGAGCGCGGCGGACCAGTTCTCGCGTCTGCGCATGGCACCGTAGAATACAATCTCCCTCCGACCGTCATATGCTCGCCCGCTGTCCAGAAGCGACTGGTAATAGGGGCACCAAACCCAAAAGTCGGTCTCGACACCTTCGCCGCGCACGAGTGCAAGGTCTTTGCGGTTGTTGAGGATGACGAGATCCGCGTCCCCAAGTGCGGCGAGCTCGGCCTTCTTCAGAGCAGCGGCTCTTCCTCGCGCAAACGAACTCCCAGATATATCGGCGGCGCGTTCGGCACCCTGGTAGGCGACATCCTCCTCAATGAGGACGAACCTAGCCCCCGGGAAGATTGCTCTCACCTTGTCGACGAGCAGCCCCATCTGGGTCCACTGCAGGATGACGATGTCGGGAACATAACCCGAGCCAGCGACCGTCCTGATTGCGGAGATTGCTTTAGCCGCCTCGAAGTTGTACGTTAGGCCGCCGTAGCGGTTCCAGGGGTTCAGCCTGGTCTCTAGGTTCAGGCCGGCCCAGAAGGTGTGAGCCAGGCCCTCGGTCTTGTGTTCGATTATCTCGTGCTCGATTCCGTAGCCGGAAAGATCGTCATCCGCCTCCCGATAGAACGAGGAGTCGGCAAACGTGACCAACCTTACGTCGAAGCGGGGGTCGGCGTGCAGTGCCTTGAGGTAATAGTTGTGTACTTTGCCGCCCGCATGTGGGACGTTGTCGTAAGGGGCAGTCTTCGAAACCCAAAGCACGTTTATCCTGTCAGCCATGTTATACGTCCATTCTGCCGAGGATGAGGGTGATGGCCCTGAAAGCCCGAAGGCGCACGAGGGTCACGAGCCCGACAACGGATAGGGGCATGCCCTTCAGTTCCATCTGTTCGAATGTGGGCGCGTAGAGAGGAGATCCAGCGAGGCGTCGGGCAGCTTCCACGCGTTGCTGGCTTGTGAGGGGACTTTCGGGGTGGAGGTACTGCCTCTTCAGGCACTTCGCGTACATCTTGACCACCTTGAAGTCAAATTCCCCGTCGAACCACGAGTATCCGTTCTCGTCGATGAGGCCCCGTATCGACGAGAGGATGTCGTCGGTTATGGAGTCGAAGTCGGGGAGATACCTGTTGCAGATAGAGCCCTCGTTGACCCGGTAGTGGTAGACGGCCCTTGGAACCCTCCGCAGGTGATTTACGTGGGAGATGGCGTTGAGGTTAAAGAGGACGTCCTGCTCCTTCTTGAGCCCGGGCTTGAAGCGCAGCCCGTTTTCGTCGAGGAAGGAGCGGAGGTACAGTTTGCCCCAAGGCGACCCGAGGATGACGTCGTTAGCGGACTCGAAGCCCCTGCCGTTAAGCGCGAGCGCCATGAGACGTTGCCTGTCGTTGCTGTCGAAGTCGTGCTGCTCGCAGTTGATCATGGGGATCAGCTTGGTCTGCCCGCGCTTCTCCAGGAGGCAGTCGCCGACGCAAATCTCGACGCCGTCCCCCATCCCCGAGAGAAGGGTCTCGAGCGAATCGGGCTCAAGCCAGTCGTCGGGGTCAACGAACATGACATAAAGGCCAGTCGAGCGGGCGAGCCCGTTGTTCCGGGCGACAGAGACGCCCGCGTTCTCCTGATTGACAAGAGAGATGCGCGCGTCCGCCTCGGCCCATTGTCGGCATCGCTCCCCGGAGTCGTCGCTCGATCCATCATTGACGAGGACCATCTCCCAGTCAGGGAGGGTCTGGCTGAGGACGCTGCGGACGCAGTCGTCGACGTAGCTACCGACGTTGTAGACGGGAACTACTATGCTTACGGTAGCGGGCAAACTATTCCACCTCAATCGCGCGGATTATCTCGTACGTTTTGGCGTCGAAGGTCTCGACGTCGGGGTTGCTCCTTGTAAGGTCTCCGGATTGCGGGTCGCCCATCAAGGCGCACTGCACGCCCCAGAGCTCAGCTGCCCCGTCCTCGTAATCCAGGCCGAAGTGCCTGGCAACATAGGGCCACTCGAAGGCGAGGCTGTTGTACGGGTACCCGTACACATTCAGGCCGCCACCTTCTTGCGCGAGCTCCTTGTTCAGCCTCGGGTAGTTGAGGGCAAGCGATGCGGCCCTCCTGTACTCGTCTGAATGGAAAAGGGGCAGGTCAGGATACGCTTCCTCCAGGATGCAGAACCCATACATGTCGAAGACCTGGTAGGCGTACTCCATGTACTTGTAGTCGAGCTTCCTGGGGTTGAGGAACTTAAGGGGCCTAAGGGCTTTCTTTATCGCCCGTTTCGTCTCAGCGTCGCGCGTGTTCTTGTTGGCGAGGCTGACGGAGTGCTTGAGCAGCCCCTCGCCATCCACCTTGAAGTCGCGGGCGGCACCCTCGGTCAGAAGATCGATAATCATCCTCTCGGCCTCATCGTCCCCAGCGAGACCGACAAGTGGTGCGGCGCAGGCAGCGAACCAGATGTTGTGGTTGTAGGTCGGGTCGATGCCGAGGTCACCGCCATCGAGGTCCGTTCGATGCCAGAGGTGGGCCGAATAGTCGTACCTCTGTGCATGGAAGATTCGTTCTGCGACGGCGAGGGCGCGGTCATCACCGAACACAGAGTGGTACCTCAGCAGAGCCTCGATGGTCCATCCCTGCCCAATTAGCCCGTTCATCTTGTCGAAGCCGTCGCCGAGCATGCACTGGATAGCGCCCGACGCCGTCTTGGACTGCATGTCATAGAGATAGCGGGCGAAGGCATCGGCCGCCTCGCTGTATATGCCGTCACCGGTCTCCTTGTAGAGGTAAGAGAGAGCGCAGAGGTAGTGCCCCGTGTTTCTGACCGGTGTGTCAGGATGACCGTGAGGGCCGTTGTGACCTGCGGTCGCATGCCCGGCCTCGAGGAACGGGCCCAGCCTAGAGTCGACGGCTCGACGCATGTATTCTGCCTGAGCGAGCATCACGAACGCCTCCCCGATATGCCGTAGACTGCGCAGGCGGCGCGATACTCCGCACAGCCAAGGGCAGTGCAAACACGCAAAAGAGCCATCTGAGGCACCCCGAGAAGACCAAACATATCGAAGTATCTCACGAGAGATTTGTGGTCGCTCACGAAGGCCCTCGGACTCGAGAAGCGCCTCGACTCATGGTCGTGCACATAGGAGGCGTCGCGAGATATGGCCGACCTGAAGCCCGCGAGCACGGCCTGCCTGCCAAGCACAATCTCCTCGCCGTACATGAAGATGCCCTCGTACATGTAGCCGTTCGCCACAAGGAATGAAGACCTCATGCCAAAGAACGCCCCGGGGACGGCGTCAACGTAGAAGCTGCCCTCACCCTCGACCCGAGCGTTTTGACGATCCCGTCGCTCGGCTTCGAACCTCCTCCTCGTGAGGAAGAAGCAGGACCTCAGGGCGCTACCGAATGTCGGGAAGTCGAAGTACTGGTGAATGCTGGCCCCGGCGTGGCCGCTCCTCCTCACGGAGGCTATGGCCACAGTAGGGTCTGAGTCGAAAAGGTCGGCTATAGCCGCAATGGCATCGTCCCCGAAAATCGTATCCGGGTTGGCGATGTAGACATATTCGCAGCCACATTCTTCCACGAGCCAACGGAGGCCGATGTTGTTCCCGGCGGAGTAGCCGCAGTTCTCTCGGCTCTTTATGTAATGGATGTTCGGTTCCGAAAATTCCCCATCGAAATCGTCGCCCGACGCATTGTCGACAACGCAGACAAAATCGACGCTCGGCAAGCTCGCAGTGCGCTTGGCAAGCGCAAGAGTCAGATCATGCGAGTTGTAGTTCAATATCACTACGCCGACGGTTGGTTTCGACATTCAATCACCACCTTAATTATTGTTAGGAGAGCTGTAAGCCACCAACAAAGAAGAACACCGCATGTAAGCGGCAAGGCTCTCCTCCCAGTCGGGCATGAAAAAGCCCGCGGCCTCCAGCTTGGAGAGATCGAGCGCGGAATGCTCGGGTCGCTTAGCTATAGGGCCCTGGGCGTTCGCGTAGTACTCGGCGGTTGGGACGGGGCGGACAGACGCGCCGTTGCCGTTGGCGAGGTCGAAGACCTCACGCGCAATCTCAGCCCAGGAGGCGACGCGGCCGGCGCCGGTGCAGTCGTAGGTGCCGTAAGCTGAGGGCGCGCTCGGCTCGAGCTCGCCCTCGCGGTAGCCGAGCAGATGGAAGATGGCCTTCGCCATGTCATCGGTGAAGGTAAGGCGGCCAATCTGGTCGTCTACCACGGTCACGTCACTGAGCGCGTCCTCCGGGTCGGCGCAGCGGTCGGAGAGGCCCTTCATGGTCTTCACGAAGTTCTTCCCGTCGCCGATGACCCAGGAGCTACGGAGAATGTAATGCATGGGGCACCCGGCCACCGCGAGGTCGCCGGCGGCCTTGGACTGGCCGTAGACGGAGAGCGGCGAGAGCGCTTCGTCCTCGGAATGCAGCTCCGCCGTGCCGTCGAAGACGTAGTCGGAGGACACGTGCACGAGCGTGATGCCGTGCTCGGCGCAGGTGCGGGCGAGCAGGGCGGGGCCCGTGGCGTTGGCTGCCCAGCAGACGCGGCGTCCCTCGGGGGTCTCGGCCCTGTCCACGGCGGTGTAGGCGCCGCAGTTGATGACAGTGCCGTAGAGCGACCAGTCGTACTTGCCGTACGCAGCGGGGTCGGACATGTCGAACGTGTCGATGTCGCAGTAGTCGAAGGAGCCGTTAAGGCCGCGCTCCTCGGCCATGGCGCGCACGGCACGGCCGAGCTGGCCGTTGCAGCCGGTCACGAGCGTGCGGCGCGGGGCCATGGGAAGCGCGTCGGCGAGCATCGGGTGAGCCTTGTCGGCCTCGGAGAGCTCGCACTCCTCCAGCGGGATGGGCCATTGGATGGTGAGCTCAGGGTCGGCCAGGTTCACGAAGGTGTAGGTCTTCTTGAGCTCGGCCGACCAGTGGGCGTCCACCAGGTAGGTGTAGGCGGTGCCGTCCTCGAGCGCCTGGTAGGAGTTGCCGACGCCGCGCGGCACGAAGATGGCGCGCGAGGGGTCGAGCGTGCAAGTGAACACGCGGCCGAAGCCCGCGCCGGGACGCAGGTCCACCCACGCGCCGAAGACCGAGCCCGTGGCCACGGAGATGAACTTGTCCCAGGGCTCGGCGTGGATGCCGCGCGTGACGCCCCTGTTGTCGTTGAAGGAGATGTTGTTCTGCACGAAGCGCAGGTCCGGGATGCCCGCGGCCACCATCTTCTCGCGCTGCCAGTTCTCCTTGAACCAGCCGCGGCTGTCGCCGTGGACGGGGAGCTCCACCACCTTGAGCCCGGGGATGCCGGTCTCGGTCACGGAGAGCTGCTTCTCGAAGTCGAATTCTGCCATTGTCGGCCTCCCCTACTGGCCCTGGGCCCTGTAGCGGGCCTCGGTCGCGGCCTTGACGGGCTCCCACCAGGCGCGGTTCTCGGTGTACCAGGCGATGGTCTGGTCCAGGCCCTCGGGGAAGTCCGTGTGCCTGGGCTCCCAGCCCAGCTCGCGGCGGAGCTTCGTGGAGTCGATGGCGTAGCGGCGGTCGTGGCCGGGGCGGTCGCGCACCCAGTCGAAGTCGTCGGCCGGTTTCCCCATGCGCGTGAGTATCGCGCGCAGCACGTCGATGTTGGACTTCTCGCCGTCGGCGCCGATGAGGTAGGTCTCGCCCATCTCGCCGCGGGTGAGGATGGTCCACACGGCGCTGGAGTGGTCATCGGTGTGGATCCAGTCGCGCACGTTCCTGCCGTCGCCGTAGAGCTTGGGGCGCACGCCGTCCAGGATGTTGGTGATCTGGCGCGGGATGAACTTCTCCACGTGCTGGTAGGGGCCGTAGTTGTTGGAGCAGTTGGAGATGGTGGCCCTCACGCCGAAGGTGCGGTGCCAGGCGCGCACCAGGTGGTCGGAGGCCGCCTTGGTGGAGCTGTAGGGGGAGCTGGGGCGGTACGGGGTCTCCTCGGTGAAGCGCGCGGGGTCGTCCAGCGCCAGGTCGCCGTAGACCTCGTCGGTGGAGACGTGGTGGTAGCGCACGCCGTACTTGCGCGCGGCCTGCAGCAGGCAAAAGGTGCCCTCCACGTTGGTGTGCAGGAACGGCGTGGGGTCGGCGATGGAGTTGTCGTTGTGGCTCTCGGCGGCGTAGTGCACGATGGCGTCGTGGCCGGGCACGAGGCGGTCAAGCAGCTCAGGGTCGCAGATGTCGCCCACCACGAGCTCCACGCGGTCGGCGGGCAGCCCCGCGATGTTCTCGCGGTTGCCGGCGTAGGTCAGCTTGTCCAGGACGGTGACGTGCACCTCCGGGTGGTTGTTGACCACGTAGTGCACGAAGTTGCTGCCGATGAAGCCGCAGCCACCCGTGACGATGATGTTCTTCGGCTCGAAGAGCTCTTCAGACATGTCTCTATCTCCAGTCATCCGTTTAATACTCGCGCGGGCTGTTGACGATCTCGCCGGCGGCGACCTTCTTCAGGTGCTGGCCGTAGACCGACTTGCCGTAGGCCGCGGCCGCCTCCTCCAGCCGCGCCGTGTCGATCCAGCCGTTCTCCCAGGCGATCTCCTCGGGCACCGAGACCGGCAGGTCCTGGGAGTGCTCGACGGCGCGGACGAACTCCGCCGCCTCGTGGAGCGACTCCATGGTGCCGGTGTCCAGCCACGCGTAGCCGCGGCCGAGGGTCACCACGGAGAGCAGGCCGTCCTCCAGGTACATCTGGTTGAGCGTGGTGATCTCCAGCTCGCCGCGTGCGGAGGGCTTTACCTCGGCGGCGCGGGAGGCCACGTCGCCCGGGTAGAAGTACAGGCCGGTGACGGCGTAGGAGCTCTTAGGCTCGGCGGGCTTCTCCTCGATGGAGACGGCCCTCCCCCCGCGGTCGAACTCCACGACGCCGAAGCGCTCGGGGTCGTCCACGTGGTAGCCGAAGACCGTGGCGCGTCCGGCCTCGGCGTTCTGGACGGCGCGCGTCAGGTGGCGCGACAGGCCGTTGCCGTAGAAGATGTTGTCGCCCAGCACGAGCGCGCACGGCTCGCCGGCGATGAACTCCTCGCCGATGGTGAAGGCCTGCGCGAGGCCGTCCGGCGAGGGCTGCTCGGCGTAGGAGAGGTTCACGCCGAAGCGGGATCCGTCGCCCAGCAGGCGCTCGAAGTTGGGCAGGTCGGTCGGCGTGGAGATGACCAGGATGTCCTTGATGCCCGCCAGCATGAGCGTGGACAGCGGGTAGTAGATCATGGGCTTGTCGTAGACCGGCAGCAGCTGCTTGGAGGTCACGAGCGTGAGCGGGTACAGGCGCGTGCCGGACCCGCCGGCGAGGATGATGCCTTTCATTTGTTATAGCCTTTCTTTTCTACCAGCCCTACGGCCAGCACGGTTTCCAAAAAGTCGGGCGCAGCAGTCGACCCCGAAGGCAAATAACTCGCCCAATCTCCCCTCTCGAAGTAGTTCCGAAGAGACCGCCTTGACAAGCCGACCACCCTCACCAATCTCGCTCGCGTGCATAAGGTCATCTGCGTGCGATTCCAGAAACATGCCGACAGCGCGATTGCGCGCGAACTGCTGGCTGGGTGTCAAATTGTGGGAGTGATAAACCTCGGCACTCGGTTCATACGCAACCTTCAGGCCCGACGCTACAAACCTAGCGGCCATGAGCATGTCCTCATTCGTGTTGACGCGCTCGAATCCGCCGCAGTCGAGATATGCCGTCCGCCTGTAAGCCGAACAGGAGTCAGAGGCAAAGAACGTCTTAATGCCGCATTTCTCGAGATCTTTTTTTGAGCGGACGGAAGGCGAATCGGGATAATTGAAGCTGCGGACCAGCTGCTCGAAACGGCGGGCATCCGCCTTGGGCAGCTGCCTACCGCTGACTAAAGCAATATCTGGATCCTCAATCATGGGGGCAACAAGACGTGCCAGATAATCATCGGAAGCAGGAACAGCATCTTGAGTGAGAAAGCAAACGAAATCGCCCGTCGTTTCCCTCAAGGCCATATCCCTTGTTACGCCATGGTTAAAGTCACGGCGTTCAATTTGCAAGATGCGTACACCATCGTGCCTTTGGACTACGGCTACCGTATGATCTTCAGATTCGGAATCGACGACCAATACTTCAATTGGTTTCAAAGACTGACTCTCAAGAATCCGTAGTAGGTCCTCAATTTCGCGCTCTGCGTCAAGGGTTGGAATGACAACCGAAACGTCCACCTATCGCCCCGTCCTCTTCTTGCCGAACATGGCACCAAAAGTGCCGGTAAAGCATTTCCAGTCCATGCGGAAACAGCGATTGCGCACGTAGTGGAGTTCAATCTTCTGTCGCAGACCGCTCTCGAAGGTCGCGGCATTGCGATCAGTCGCCTGCCACAGACCCGTGATGCCGGGCTGTACAGAGAGCAGCTCAGCCTTCTCTTCGTCAGAGAAATGCTGTTCAAGTTCGTCTTTTGTAATGGGGCGCGGACCGATAACAGAAAGGTCACCATTCAGCACGTTCAGGAATTGCGGCATTTCATCGATAGAGCACTTGCGAATGAACTGGCCAACCTTAGTAATGCGAGGGTCATCATCGACCTTGCGCTCGACTTCCCACTGATGAAGCTGCTCAGGACTCAGATACTTCCGCACGTTGCCGGCGTCGGCGACCATGCTGCGGAGCTTTAGAATCTTGATGGTCTTACCGCCCTTGCCAACACGCTCCTGCGTATACAACGGGTTTCCGGGCGATTCCAAACAAATGAATGCGCAAACAATGGCTACTGGAATTACCAGCACCACACTCACGCAAAGGCTGAAAACAAAATCAAACAGCCTCTTCAAGAAACGGTAGGCCAGCGTACCGCTCGGTTGTATCTTCTGAACGGCCAGCGACTCCCCCACAGAAGCGCTACATTCAGTCGTCTCTTTACTAGTCAAGTTCAAATCCACGTCCCTGTTCCCGGGGATCCCCAATCGATGAATTCAGAATGCGAATGAATTGCCGATGCAACGCCCCTTACGTCTTACTGGGCACGTCTAACGGAAGCAGCTCCCTAAAAGCGGAGTCGCCTTCGCCCACGTCCACCAGGCACCAGCGCTTATGACGGTCGATCTTCTTTACGCGGGCTTCTTGCCCCACCAACGGGCCTTGCTCTATGTGCAACACGCCGTCTTCTATGCGGGCGACGCTGTTGCGTACCACGCCGTCGTCGTCGAGCACGCTGCGGTACCAGTCCTGTGCATCGTCCGGCATAGGCGCATAGGCCCGCTCCTTACTACCGGCAATGCGGCAGCCAAAGCTCAACTGGGCCAAAGCCCTATCGAGCATGGCGGCATCGCGCGTGGCGACGAAGAAGTATTCCTTGTACATAGGTTTGGTTTGGAGCGACCACGCGCCGTCCCGCTTAAACCAGAACTCCTTTTGCATCACAAAAGCGTCCTGCATCAGCTCATGCGGGATAATGCGGCGGACCCTTTCGCAGGTCTCGCGCTCTTTACCATGGGGGGTGTGGACCAGATACCAGCGGACGCGACCGCGCTGGCTGTTGGTGATGGCGCCGTTAAAAGCACCGGGCAGCTGCTCTTGGCGCCGCATAGTCTGTTCCATCTCTCGCCCCCCTTCTTGTCTCCGCGACACACGCGGATGCAGGGGCGTTAAGAACAGGCTTCTCGCTCGCAGCTAGGCGCAGTCGCAAAAGTACAGGTTTTTGTAGAGGCGTATGGAGATGCACCCATTCGCGGCGCATTTTGTGCAATCTGGGCAAACGCGAGCAGTTTGCTCGTATAATGAGCAACGTCGAAAGATATAAAAACCTGTACCTTTTTGCACAACAAAAAAAGCCGCTCTAACCAGCGGCTTTTCATCTATAGACAACAAAAAAGGCGACCGCCCTATAGGACGATCGCCTTTGTTAATTCTTGTATTGTTTGTGCTAGGCGCGGGTCTTGATCTCCTCGAGCACCTTGGCCACAAACTCGTCAACGCTCATCTGGACGGTCTCGTTGGAGCGATCGCGGACGGAGATGTTGCCGGCCTCGACCTCCTTCTCGCCCAGGATGAGCATGTAGGGCACGCGGTCGATGCTGCGGGCCTCGCGGATCTTGTAGCCGATCTTCTCGTCGCGGTCGTCGCAGACCACGCGAATGCCGGCCTCCTCCAGCTTAGCGCACACCTCGTGAGCATAGTCGCGGCTCTTCTCAGAGACGGGAAGTGCCTTGACCTGCACGGGAGCCAACCAAGTGGGGAACTTGCCCGCAAAGTGCTCAATCAGAATACCGATGAAGCGCTCGATGGAGCCAAAGCACACGCGATGCAGCATGATGGGGCGCTTCTTGGTGCCGTCGGCGTCCACGTACTCCAGGTCAAAGTTGAGCGGCATCTGGAAGTCGAGCTGGACGGTGCCGCACTGCCAGGTACGGCCGAGCGAGTCCTCCAGGTGGAAGTCGATCTTGGGGCCGTAGAAGGCGCCGTCGCCCTCGTTGACCTCGTAGTCCATGCCCAGCTTCTCCAGAGCGGTGCGCAGGCCCTCCTCGGCGCGCGCCCAGTCCTCGTCCGAACCCATAGAGTCCTCGGGGCGGGTGGAAAGCTCAACGTGGTACTTAAAGCCAAACTTTTGGTACACGGAGTCGATGAGGTTGACCACGCCCACGATCTCGTCGGTCAGCTGGTCGGGACGCACAAACAGGTGGGCGTCGTCCTGGTTAAAGCAGCGCACGCGGAACAGGCCGTGCAGGGCGCCGCGCAGCTCGTGGCGGTGCACCAGGCCAATCTCGCCGGCGCGGATGGGCAGCTCGCGGTAGGAGTGCGGCTTGGAGGCGTACACCAGCACGCCGCCCGGGCAGTTCATGGGCTTAATGCAGTACTCTTCGTCGTCGATGACGGTGGAGTACATGTTGTCCTTGTAGTGGTCCCAGTGGCCCGAGGTCTTCCACAGCTGCTTGTTCATGATGAGCGGCGTGGAGATCTCCACGTAGCCGGCCTTGTGGTGGATCTCGCGCCAGTAGTCCAGCAGCGTGTTCTTAAGGACCATGCCGTTGGGCAGGAAGAACGGGAAGCCAGGGGCTTCGTCGCGCATCATAAAGAGGTCCATCTCGCGGCCGATCTTGCGGTGGTCGCGCTTCTTGGCCTCCTCCAGCATGTGCATGTGCTCGTCGAGCTCTTCCTTGGTGGCAAAGGCGACGCCGTTGATGCGGGTGAGCATCTTGTTGTCCTTGTCGCCCTTCCAGTAGGCGCCCGAGACGCCGGTAAGCTTAAAGGCCTTGAGCGCCTTGGTGTAGCAGATGTGGGGGCCGACGCACATATCGATGTAGTCGCCCTGCTGGTAGAAGGTGATGCGGGCGTCGTCGTCCAGGTCGCCGATGTGCTCGACCTTGTACTTCTCGCCGCGCTCCTCCATAAGGGCGATGGCCTCGGCGCGGGGCTTCTCGTACACGGAGAACTTAAGGTTCTCCTTGACGATCTTTTTCATCTCGGCCTCGATCGCGGGGAAGTCATCCTCGCTGATCTTGACGCCCTCGGGCAGATCGACGTCGTAGTAAAAGCCGTTGTCGGTCGCGGGGCCGTAGGCAAAGTCGGCCTCGGGATAGAGACGCTTGATGGCCTGCGCCATGATGTGAGCGGCGGAGTGGCGGATGACGTGCGTGACCTCGTCCTGCGGGAGCTCGGCCACCGAACCGTCATTGTAGAGTGCCTTCATAGGTATGTTTTCTCCTCTCGGATGCCTGATGCAAGTGCGTGCGATGCGCTCGGCGTTTTGACTTGCATCATTATAGGCAGGTTGCCTTGGTATACAAGCGCCCGCCGCACCTTAATGGCACAGCGGGCGATTTTCTACGCATGCTTCATCGTGTGGGGCGGGGCTGCGGGGCACGCGTGCGGCTTGCGGCGTACCCGTGGCTTGCGGCCGGACCGGCGATGGATGCGTTACTGGATGCGAGTTCGGCAGTAGGGGCAGACCTTCCAGTGCGCGTCGAGCGGACGATGGCAGCTGGGGCACACGTTGCGAACCTGGGTGTCGCACACGGGGCAGACGACAAAGTCCTTCTCGATGGGGGCGCCGCACTGCGGGCAGGTGCCGTACTGGGCAAGCTGGCGCTCGCGCAGGGCCATGTCCAGCTCCTGCTCCTCGCGGTCGGCCGCGTAGGAGTGCGGGCGCAGGACCAGGTAGGCGATGAGGCCCACAAACGGGATCAGGGCGATAATGCCCCATGCCACGTAGGCGCTGGCGCCGCGGCGGCGAGCGTCGATGAACACATAGACGACCGACAGCACGTACAGGGCGATGATGAAGCCCACGAAGGCATAGATGACGCCCATAAGCTGCGGTGACATGAGCTCGTTGATGTATTTGGACATTGAGGTGTACCTTTCGGAATATTTACAGTCCGGTCAAGTTTACCACGGGGTTTGTTTATATGGGACCACAGCTGGGTACGGGGCTGACGCGGACACAAACATCTCAATCTGTAACAGGTGGGAGCGGAATCCGGGTCTAGATGTTACAGATTGAGACACAGGGGTCCCTCCCCGACCTCAATCTCGATCTGTAACATCTTGGACCCCAAAACCCCTCTTACTGTTACAGATCGAGACGAACGATGAGCCCTCCTTAAATATCTCAATCTGTAACAACAACTCGGCAAAAACAGGTCTAACCGTTACAGATTTAGACATTCGAAACCGACTGATAGGTTCATCTAAATCTGTAACATCTAGACCCCAAAACGGTCCCCAGATGCTACAGATCGAGACAGAAGAATCTCTCCCTGACTTTAAATCTCAATCTGTAACACATAGGACCGATTTTCCCCTCTTACCGTTACAGATCAAGACAAACGGAGGGGCCGTCTGGCAAACGTCTCGATCTGTAACATCTGGAACCCAGTTCTTCTGCTTACTGTTACAGAGCGAGACAAACCTCTGACGCCAGGGGCGGCAGACGAGGTCACCGATGGTCCTGAGTCTCCCCTCGCCTGCCGTTGGCGGGTGTTGCGGGGCTGTTCGCCGCATTGCTGCCACACTGAAGGCTTGCAGACCGTAGGATAGTCTTATTGACAGCCTGTCAACTCGTCTGGGAGGCACTGTGACGGAAACGTTTGATATCGCGATTGTGGGCGCTGGCATCACCGGGTGCGCCATCGCGCGACAACTCGCGCGCTATGACCTGTCCATTTGCGTGGTCGAAGCGGCCAACGATATCGCACTGGGCGCATCGAAGGCCAACGGCGGCCTGGTTCACGCCGGCTACGATCCGGCTCCGGGAACCGTAAAGGCGCAGGTCAACGCCCGCGGCTGCGAGCTATATGGCACGTGGGCCCAGGAGCTGGGATTTTTGTTCCGACGCACCGGATCCATGGTGCTGGGCTTTAACGACGAGGACTGCGCACACCTGGAGAAGCTGCGCCAGAATGGCCTGGCCAACAGCGTGCCCGAACTGTCGATTATCGGCCCCGAGCGTATCCACGAGCTGGAACCGCGTGCGAGCGCCAAGGCGACGTGCGCGCTGTGGTGCCCCTCGACTGGCTTTGTCGATCCCTTTGAGGTCGCCATTGCCGCGCTGGAGAACGCCGTGGCCAACGGGGTGACGTTTATGCGGTCGGCTCCGGTGGAAGCGATTGAGGTTGCTGGCAGCGAGACTACCGACGGGGCTGCACGCTTTACGCTGGTGACGCCTGCCGGCGATGTGCGCTGCCGCTATCTGATCAACGCAGCGGGCAACGGTGCCGCGGACATCTCGCATATGGCCGGCGCCGAGGAGTTCCAGATGGTCTGGCGCCAGGGCAACATAGTGGTACTGGACAAGGAGCCGCGCACGCTGATGCCGCTCTACCCCGTTCCGACGCCAGTGTCCAAGGGCGTTATCGTCACGGGCACCGTGCACGGGAACACCGTGATTACAGCAACTGCTGCCGTGCGCGAGCCCGGCGACACACAGACCTATACGAGCGATGTGAACGCGCTGTTGGACGGCGCGCGCAAGCTGGTTCCCGATCTGGACACGCGCCGCGTGGTGCGCGCGTTTGCCGGCGGGCGTCCGGTCATTCATGGGACAAACGACTTCTTTATTGGGCATTCGGCCGTGGTGCCGGGGCTGTTTCAGGCGGCAGGCATTCAGTCGCCGGGCGTGGCGAGCGCGCCGGCCATTGCAGAGCGCATGGAGCACGTGATGCGTGAGGCGGGCGTTGCTTTGCGCGAACAGACCAATTGGGATCCGATTCGCCGTGCGCCGGACGACTTCGACCGTGCGCCGCTTGCGCGCAAGGAAGAGCTCATTGAGTCCGACCCTGCATGGGGGCAGATCATCTGCCGCTGCGAGACGGTGCCCGAGGCCGAGATTGTTGCCGCGATTCGACGCCGCCCAGGTGCGGTTTCGGTCGAGGGCGTCAAGCGCCGCTGCCGTGCCGGCATGGGCCGCTGCCAGAGCGGCTTTTGCCAGAGCCGCGTAGTGGCGATTCTGGCCCGCGAGCTGGGGTGTGACCCCAGCGAGGTGCTGCTGGAGGACACTGGCTCGTGGCTCGTTGAGGGACCTTTGAAGGGGGTGCGCTAAGATGGCGGAGTTCGAATCGAACGCAATTGATAGAGGCGCCGTTGAGGCCGTACCGACGCAGGCCTTCGACGTGGTCGTTATCGGCGGCGGACCTGCCGGCATGGCTGCCGCACTTGCCGCGCACAAAGCCGGCGCGCGCGTGGCCATCGTAGAGCGCGAGCAGCATCTGGGCGGCATCCTTCGCCAGTGCATCCACCCCGGCTTTGGCCTATCGCACTTTAAGCAGGAGCTCACCGGCCCCGAGTATGCGCAGCGCTTTATCGACAAGGTGCGCACGACCAACATTGTTCTGTTCATGGACAGCATGGTGCTTGGGATTGATTCGGACGAGTCCACGGAAGACGCCGCGGTCCACACTGTCACGCTCATGAGCCCCACCGGCATGCTGCAGCTCACCGGACGTGCGGTCGTCCTTGCCATGGGCTGCCGCGAGCGCACCCGCAGCGAGATCAAGATTCCCGGCAGCCGCCCTGCCGGCGTGTTTACGGCCGGCTTGGCGCAGCGATACATCAATATCGAAAACCTCAAACCCGGCTCGCGAGCCGTCATCTTGGGGTCGGGTGACATCGGGCTTATCATGGCGCGCCGCTGCACACTTGAGGGGATTTCAGTCGAGGGCGTGTACGAGCTCATGCCGTACGCCAACGGCCTGCGCCGCAACGTCAAGAACTGCCTGGACGACTTTGGCATTCCGCTGCATCTGTCTACCACGGTCACGCGCGTGATCGGGCACGATCGCGTGGAGGCCGTCGAAGTGAGCCAGGTCGACGAGCATCTGGCGCCCATTGCCGGGACGCAGCGCATCGTTCCGTGCGACACGCTACTGCTTTCGGTGGGATTGATTCCCGAGAACGAGCTTTCGGTTGCCGCAGGCGTGGAACTTGACCCGCGCACGCGCGGCGCCGTAGTGGACCAGAGTCTGCAGACGGGTGTGCCGGGCATCTTTGCCTGCGGCAACGTGCTACACGTGCACGACCTGGCCGACAACGTGACGACCGAGTCCGAGCGCGCCGGTGCGGCTGCGGCGGCGTGGGCGTTGGGGAACGGCGCGGATGTCGAAGCGGGCGCTGCGGGCACGGGTTGCCAGCTCACCGTCTCCCCCGCTGGCATCGCGGGCTACGCACTGCCGGGACGCATTACGGCTATGGCACTCACTAAGCTCAACTTCCGCGTGCGCCGACCCGTCGACGCCGCCCGCGTGCGCATTCTGGCAGGCGATGAGGAACTGTTTGCAGGCAAGGTCCGCCCGTTTAAACCGAGCGTCATGGAAAGCTTCCCGCTGCCGGCAAAGGCGATTCAGCGCGCACTCGACCTGGGTGTTAACGAGATTGTCCTGTCCGTCGATCCCGTAGAGGAGGCGTAGAGTCATGGGTGCAAACGAGATCGAAACGCTGCAGTTCAACTGCACCACCTGCCCCTCCGAGTGCCTCCTGACCGTGGAGGTGGAGCGCGACTCCAATGGCGCCGTGATGGAGGTACGCTCCGTAACCGGTAATAGCTGCCCGCGTGGCGATACGTTCGCGCATCAGGAGCTCACCTGCCCCATGCGCGTGCTCACCACCACCGTAGCCGTATCCGGCGGCGACGAGGCGCTGCTACCCGTACGCACGGCCGAATCCATCCCGCTCGAACTCCACGCCCAGGCGATGGACCTCATCCGGGGCCTAGAGGTCAAAGCCCCCATCCGCATGAGCGATGTAGTCCTCCCCAACCTCCTAGACACCGGTACCGACCTCATCGCCAGCATGGACATCGACCCCGCCTAAGCAGCTCATTTGGGACGGGGCTCTTTTAGCTACCCCGCCATCCACCCCGCCCCTCCTGAATTGCGGTGAAATAGTTCCTGATTTCCGCCAAAACCCCGGTATCCAGGAACTATTCCACCGCAGCTATCATTGGAATCGGTATTTAGCCTGTGCCTACTTTAGTGCCATTTCAAAACTATGCCGGATTACGGGGCTGATTCGGAGACCCCCATCCATACCGGCATTTTTCGATTTTTGATAAGCCGTCTACCTGCGGTTTTAATTTCGCGATTTTTCCCATAGTCAAGTAATACAGGTCCAGCCTCGTAATTCGCCATAGTTTTGAAAGCAGCTAATTCGGGACGACCCTCTTATGACTACTTTTACCTATCATTCCGCATGTTTGATGCAGCTAAAATAGCCCCGTCCCAAATTAACTACCCTGGCATTGGGGATACCATGGTGGCAACCTAGCGAAAGGACGATGTATGGCACATGTCGATGACCAGCGTGTGGCGCGCGTGCTCGAAGCGCTCGAGGTTCAGCACCCCGGCGCGCAGCTGCTTGTGAACGACCCGTGGTCGATCTACTATCTGACCGGCTTTTATGCCGATATGTTCGAGCGTTTTTGCGGCGTGCTGCTCGCGCGCGATGCCGAGCCGGTAATCTTGATTAACGCCCTGCATCAGCTGCCCGAGTACGACAATGCCCGCGTGGCCTACCACAACGACACCGACGTCGTGACCGACGCCATCGCTCGCGAGGTCAATCCATCCAAGCCCCTCGGCATCGACACCGTCATGCGTTCCGGCTTTTTGATGCCCCTTATGGATCGTCACGCCGCGAGCGAGTTCTTCCTGGGCGACTTTGCCGTCACCGCCGCACGCACCCACAAGGACGAAGCCGAGCAGGAGCTCATGCGCGTGTCCTCGGCCGCCAACGACGCCGTGATGGCCGACGCCATCAAGCTCGTTCACGAGGGTGTGACGGAGCGCGAAATTGCCGACCAGATGCTCGGCCTGTACCGCAAGCACGGCTGCGAGGGCTTTAGCTTTCCGCCCATCGTGAGCTTTGGCACCAACGCCGGCGATCCGCACCACGAGCCCGACGACACCGTACTCAAGCGTGGCGACGTGGTGCTGTTCGACATTGGCGGACGCCGCTGCAACTACTGCTCGGACATGACGCGTACATTCTTTTGGGACGAGCCGGACGAGGAGACGGAGCGCATCTACGATATCGTGCGCCGCGCCAACGAGGCCGCCGAGGCGCTCATCGCGCCGGGCGTGCGTATGTACGATCTGGACCGTGCCGCACGCGACGTGATTGAGGATGCGGGCTACGGCAAGTACTTTACGCACCGCCTGGGCCACTCGATCGGCCTGCAGGACCACGAGCCTGGTGACGTCTCACTCGTCAACGAGCAGGTTGTCGAGCCGGGCATGATCTTCTCCATCGAGCCGGGCATCTACCTCCCCGGCCACACCGGCGTCCGCATCGAGGACCTGGCCCTGGTCACCGAGTCCGGCGTCGAGATCCTCAACGCCTACCCCCACGAGGCCGTGCGCCTAGACTAGCCAATGTGGCAAAGGGACAGCCCCTTTGCCACATTACATTAATGCCGCCACAAAAACGGCCTATCTACTACGTTTAACCCGCATGGGTCGACCATACCCTCGTTTTCGCAAAATCCGCAAGCCGTCTACCTGCGGTTTTAATTTCGCGATGTTCCGTGTGGTCGAGGGTAGTCGGTAAAACGTAGTAGATAGGCCCATTTCGTGGCAAGCGAGTCAACTCGGGGCGCAGGGCAGCCAAAAAAGCCCCGTCCCAAATTGGCTGCTTTTGAGTTGCGGTGATATACGGACTGTTTGAGGCTTCTGGCTTGTAAAACAGTCCGTATTTCACCGCAACTGCTGAGGGGATGGGTTAACGGAGCAGGCCGGCCACTTCGCCGGCTAGGGTGATGGTGCCGGCGGCTACGAAAGGCTCGCCCGCGGCATCGAAGGCGGCGAGAGCCTCGGATACGCTGGGGTATACGCCCGCGAGTTTGTCGGCATCCACCAGGGCAGCGAGCTCCTCTGCCGGCAGGGCGCGATCGGAATCGGTCTGGGTCACAACCACGCGCGGGAAGGCCGGGATAAGCACGTCGACGATGCCCGCCACGTCCTTGTCGGCCAGCGCGGCGCACAGCAGCGTGGGGCGATTCTCTACGCACGGGTCGATCTCGTCCAGCGCGCTTACAAAGTTCTCGCAGCTCTGGGGGTTATGACAGGCGTCAATCAGCTTGAGCGGATCGGTCCCCAACACGTCAAAACGACCCGGCGTGGGGCAACCCATAAGCGATGCATCCAACGCATCGTGGTCGAGCTCGCGGCCCAGATAACCCTCGCAGAGCATAATCGCGCACGCAGCATTCTGCGGCTGATAGGCCGGCTTGACCATGCTCGACGCATAAATGGTACGCGGCGTGGTGCAGCTGAACTCAACCGTATCGCCCACGTGCGCCGGCACCTTGGTCGTGGCATGGTTCACCACGAGCGGCACGACGCCGCACTCGCGACAACGTGCATCCATCACGCGCTGAACGCTTGGCTCATGCGTACCCTCGCCCAGCACAACCAGACGTCCGGGCTTGATGACCGCAGCCTTCTCCCCCGCAATGGCCTCGAGCGTGTCACCCAAAATGCGCGTGTGGTCGAGGCCGATACCCGTAATGGCAACGGTGACGGGATCGGTCGCACTCGTGGCGTCCCAACGGCCGCCCATGCCAACCTCGAGCACGGTAACGTCCACTGCAGCCTCGGCAAACACGACAAGCGCGGCAGCCGTCAGCAGGTCAAACGGCGTGATGGTATAGGCGCGCTCCCCCGCCGCCACACGATGAGCATTCACGCGGCGTCCCGCCTCGACGGCGGCAGAAACACCACGAGCAAAGGCCTCATCGCTCACGACGCGCCCATCGACCTCCATGCGCTCGGGATAGCGCACCAACTGCGGTGACGTATACAGCGCGGTCTTTAACCCCTCACCACGAAGGATGGCAGCCGAAAAACGCGTGGTCGAAGTCTTGCCATTGGTACCGGCAACCTGAATGCAATCGAAATACTCATCCGGACGTCCCAGCTCATCGAGCATATCGATGACAGTCTCCAACAACGGACCAGCATCCCCAGAAATCTGCCCCGTATCAGCAGCAAGTCCCACAGCCTCACCAAACGAAAGCAAATCAAACTCAAAAGGAACGGTATACAAGCCGGAACGCTTAGGCATTTTTAGAACCGCCATTCATAGAAAAACAAAACAGTATAGGTTGAGGATAGTCAGCGAAAACGCCTCTGATGAGCCAAGGTGCCGTGAAACAAGGGCGCATAGGGCTTATGCCCATGCGCCCGAAGTTGAACGGCAGATTGGCCATCAGAGGCGTTTGCAGCGTCGAGTCAGCCGCCGTTCGTTAGAACGGCGGAATAGGTGTCCGCAGTAGCGAGCAATGCCCCAAACCGCGTCCCCCAGTAACGCCTACGAGAAGTCAGCAACCTGAGCAGTCAGCGCCGCCAGGATCTCCTTGAGCTCAGCTGCGCGGTCCCTCTTCTTCTGGACCACCGCGGGCGCGGCCTTGGCCACAAAGCCCTCGTTGGCGAGCGTCTTCTCGCAGCCGGCAAGCTCCTTCTGGGCCGCGGCGATCTCCTTCTCCAGGCGTGCCTTCTCGGCCGAAAGGTCAACCTTGCCCTCGAGCACCACAAAGACCTCGACGCCGCTTTCAACCACGGCGATGCTCGCAGCCGGTTTCTCAACATCGGTACCCATGACCAGCGAAGCGGTGTTGGCCAGCGGCTCGATGGTCGAACGCAGGCTCTCAAGCTTCTCGATGTCCTCGGCACCGGCGCGCACGACCACGTCGAGCTCAGCCTTGGGGCTCAAGCGATAACGCGAACGGGTGGCGCGGGCAGCAGACACGACGGTACGGCACAGCTCAAACGCGCGCTCGGCGTCCTCGTCGACGTACTTGGCGTAGTCGGCGGGCTCGGGCCACTTGGCGATCATGAGCGCCTCGGCGCGGTCCACGTTGCCCTCGGCATCCAAGTCGAGCACGCTTGCCGGCATGTTGTCCCAAATCTCCTCAGTGACAAACGGCATGAGCGGGTGCATCAGGCGAATGGAGGTATCGAGCACAAAGATCAGGTTGCGCTGCGCCTGCAGACGGCCCTCGCCCTTCAGGCGGGCCTTGGTGACCTCGACGTACCAGTCGCAGACCTCATTCCAGAAGAACTGCTGCACGCCGCGGGCCATATCGCCAAAGGTGTAGTTCTCAATGCCCTCAGTGACCATCTTGACGGCCTTGGCCAGACGGCTGAACATCCAGGCGTCTGCCGGCGTCTCCACGACGGGCTCGCCGGGCGTGTAGCCCTCCATGTTCATGAGCAGGAAGCGGCTGGCGTTCCAGATCTTGGTCACAAACGACTTGGCCTGCTCGGTACGCGGGCTGTCGATAAGCTTCTTGGTCTTCTTGTCGATGTTCGCGTCGAACTTGACGTCCTGGTTGTTAGTGCACAGCGTGAGCAGGTTGAAGCGCATGGCGTCGGCGCCGTACATGCCGATGAGGTCCATGGGGTCAACGCCGTTGCCCTTGGACTTGGACATGCGGCTGCCGTCCTTGGCCAGAATCGTCGGGTAGATGACGACATCCTTAAACGGTACCTCGTCCAGGAAGTACAACGAGCTCATGACCATGCGGGCGACCCACAGCGCGATGATGTCGCGCGCGGTGACAAGCGCCGTCGTGGGGTGATGGCCCTCGAGCAGCTCCGGCTTTTGCGGCCAGCCCTGCGTGGCGAAGGTCCACAGCTGCGAGCTGAACCAGGTGTCCAGCACGTTCTCGTCCTGGTGCACGTGATGGCCGCCGCACTTGGGGCACACGTCGGTGTCCTCGGTAAGGGCGTCCTCCCAGCCGCAGTCCTCGCAATAGAACACGGGAATGCGGTGACCCCACCACAGCTGACGGCTGATGCACCAGTCCTTAAGGTTCTCCATCCAGGTGGTGTAGGTCTGCGTCCAGCGCGCGGGGTGGAAGGTCACCTTGCCGGAGTTGACGGCGTCGAGCGCCGGCCCCTTGAGCTTGTCGACGGCCACAAACCACTGCTCGGACAGCCACGGCTCCAGGGCGGAGTCGCAACGGTAGCAGTGCATGACGGAGTGGTCGAGCTCTTCAACGTGGTCGAGCAGGCCGTGCTCCTCAAACCACTTGATGACGGCCTCGCGGCACTCGTCACGGTTCATGCCGGTAAACTCGCCGTAGCCCTCGACGACCACCGCGTGCTCGTCAAAGATATTGATCTGCGACAGGTCGTGGGCCTGACCCATGGCGTAATCGTTGGGGTCGTGGGCCGGGGTGACCTTAACAAAGCCGGAACCGAAGTTGGCGTCGACATGCCAATCTTCAAAGATAGGAATCTCGCGGTCGACGATAGGGAGCTTGACGGTCTTGCCCACGAAGGCGGCCTTCTCGGGATCCTTCGGGGAGACGGCGACGCCCGTGTCGCCGAGCATGGTCTCGGGACGCGTGGTGGCGACGACGATGTAGTCCTGGCCGTTGACCGGCTCGGTCAGCGGGTAGCGCAGGTGCCACAGGTGGCCCTTCTCGTCCTTGTACTCGGCCTCGTCGTCCGAGATAGCGGTAGTGCAGTTGGGGCACCAGTTGACGATGCGCTTGCCGCGGTAGATCAGGCCGTCGTGGTACCAGTCGCAAAAGACCTTGCGTACGGCCTGCGCGTAGTCCTCGTCCATGGTGAAGCGCTCGTTGTCGAAGTCGACGGAGCAGCCCATGCGCTTGATCTGCTCGACGATGATGCCGCCGTACTCGTGGGTCCAGTCCCAGCAGGCGTCGACAAACTTGTCGCGACCAATCTCCAGACGGCTAATGCCCTCGCTCTTGAGCTTCTTGTCGACCTTGGTCTGCGTTGCGATACCGGCGTGGTCGGTGCCCAGCACCCAGCGCGTGGACTTGCCGCGCATGCGGGCCATACGGACGATGGCATCCTGGATGGAGTCGTCGGTGGCGTGACCCATGTGGAGCTTGCCGGTCACGTTGGGAGGCGGAATGGTGACGGTGCAGTCGCCCACGCCCTCACGGCGCTTGTAGTAGCCGCCGTCAAGCCACTTCTGCAGGATCGCCGGCTCGTTGGTCGACGGATCGTAGTTCTTGGGCATTTCTTCCATATATCTCTCCCTTGCCCATCGGGGAGGAATGTAGGCCCGATTTTCGCTCGGTCAAGTCCTGGCTCGCACGAAGAACACATTAAGTGTTCTTCGGCTCGTGCGGAATCTACGAAAATCGGGCCTACATTCCTCCCCTTAGGTATCGATTACTTCAGTCTGATATGACTTTGCTGAGACTTTAAACAAACACACAGAATAACACAGGTAGTTGGGGTTATTGCGTATATATAAAATAGCCTCCGACCGCGGATGGTCGGAGGCTATTTGCAAACACATTTTAGGCAGGTTTAGCCGTAGATGCGTTGGGGCTGTTCGGTGCCCTTTACAGCCGCTTCGGTTACGACGACCTTGGCAACGCCCTCCTCGCTGGGGAGGTCGAACATCGTCTGCTGCAGCACGTCCTCGCAGATGGCGCGCAGGCCGCGGGCACCGGTCTTGCGGGCGAGCGCCATGCGGGCAATCTCGTGCAGGGCCGCGTCCTCAAACTCAAGCTCAACGTCCTCGAGCTGGAACATCTTGCGGTACTGACGCACCACGGCGTTCTTGGGCTCGGTCAGGATCGACACCAGGTCGTCCTCGTCGAGCGCCTGCGTCTGGGTGACGACGGGCGTACGCCCCACGAACTCGGGGATCATGCCAAAGGCGTTGAGGTCCTGCGGGAGCACCTGACGCAACAGGTCGTTCTCGTCGACCGAGGTGGGACCGGCGATCTCGGAGTTAAAGCCCACGCCCTTGTTGCCCACGCGATCGGCGATGATCTTGTCCAGGCCCACAAAGGCACCGCCGCAGATAAACAGGATATTCGTCGTGTCGATCTGCAGCAGCTCCTGCTGGGGATGCTTGCGGCCGCCGGTGGGCGGAACGCTTGCCACCGTGCCCTCAAGAATCTTAAGCAGCGCCTGCTGAACGCCCTCCCCCGAGACATCGCGGGTGATGGAGAGGTTCTCGGCCTTGCGGGCGATCTTGTCGATCTCGTCCACGTAGATGATGCCGACCTGCGCGCGCTCGATATCGCCATCGGCGGCGTTGATGAGCTTGAGCAGGATGTTCTCCACGTCCTCGCCCACGTAACCGGCCTCGGTGAGTGCGGTGGCGTCGGCGATGGCAAACGGCACCTCGAGGATGCGCGCGAGCGTCTGGGCGAGCAGGGTCTTACCGGTACCGGTGGGACCGAGCAGCAAAATATTGGACTTGGCGAGCTCCACCTCGTCCATATCGTCGTCGAGCTGCGAGTCCAGGCCGTCATCAAAGGCCGAAAGCGCGGCGCCACCCTCGATCACGCGGCGGTAATGGTTGTACACGGCCACAGACATGGCGCGCTTGGCGTCTTCCTGGCCCATGACATAGGCCGAAAGCTCGGCATAGATCTCGTGCGGCGTCGGCACGTGCGTAATGACCTGTCGGGCGTCGTCCTCGAGCTCAAAGCCCTCGGCCTCGGGATCCATGGCGGGCTGAGATGCAGCCTGGCCGTGATCGTTGAGGAAGCCCGGCAGCTTGCCGTTGCGGGCGGCGTCCATAAAGTCCGATGCCAGCGACTCCTCCAAGATCTCGGAGCAGGCGGCGACGCACTCGTCGCAGATAAAGATGTTGGTAGGACCCTTTACAAGGCGGCGAACCTGCCCCTGCTCTTTTCCGCAGAAAGAGCAGCGGATGGGGTTGCCGTTCTCGTCAAAGTTGTCCTGCATGTTACCGGCCATCCTAGGCGTCCTTCGCGGCGAGGTCGCGCGAGGTGACGATACGGTCGATCAGGCCGTAGTCGAGGGCCTCGGCAGCGGTCAGGTAGTTGTCGCGCTCGGTATCGGCCTGAACCTTCTCGATGGGCTGGCCCGAGGCGTCGGACAGGATCTGGTTGAGCTCGCGGCGGGTCTTCTTGATCTCCTCGGCCACAATCTCGATCTCGGTCTGCTGGCCCTGGGCACCGCCGCTGGGCTGGTGAATCATGACCTTGGAGTGCGGCAGGCAGAAGCGCTTGCCCTTGGCGCCGGCCGAAAGCAGCACGGCGGCCATAGACGCGGCCATACCGACGCAAATGGTGGAAACCTGCGGCTTGATAAAGTTCATGGTGTCAAGAATCGCCAGGCCGGAGTAGACCTCGCCACCGGGCGAATTGATGTAGAGCGAGATATCCTTCTCGGCATCCTGGCTCTCAAGATGCAGCAGCTGGGCAACGACCAGGTTGGCGCTGACGGAGTTGATCTCCTCGCCCAAGAAGATGATGCGGTCGTTGAGCAGGCGCGAATAGATATCGTAGCTGCGCTCGCCGCGCGGCGTCTGCTCGATAACGTATGGCACGAGGGCGGAATCGAACTTAGCGATCATACGCATCTCCATTTCTCTTACGGACCAATAGTGGTTCTAGACAAACGTACGGTGCCCGCATGCTATGCATTGGCTGGCACCGTACGAAGCAACCGGATAACCGGTGTATAACTTTACCCCATCACGGGCGCACGCAAGCGCTCGTGGGCAAGGTGGCGAGAATTACTCGGCGTCCTTGGCGGTCTCGTCGACCTCGGTCACCTTGGCGTTCTCGACCAGGTGGTCGACGGCCTTGGAGCGACGGATGGACTCGCGGACGGCAGGCATGCGGCCATCGGCGATGAACTCGGCCTTGGAAGCCTCGACGTCCTTGACGCCGGCCTTCTCGAACTCGGCGTTGATGTCGTCCTCGGTGACCTCGATCTTGAGCTCGCGGGCGAGGGCGTCGAGCGCCAGGGACTCACGGGCAACGTCGTTGGCCTGCTTGTGCAGGTCGCCGATGAACTGCTCCATGGTCAGGCCAGAAGCGGGCAGCCAGGTGTCCAGGGTCATGCCGCGGGCAGCGAGGTTGGACAGGAAGTTCTGGCCAAGCTCCTCAAAGACGGACTGCTCGTAGTCGGCGTCCATCTCGTCGAGCTGCAGGCGCTCGGCGAGAGCGGAGACGCAACGGTTCTCCTTCTCGGCCGGGAGGCGGGAAGCCTTGTCCTGCTCGATCTCGATCTTGATGGCGTCGCGCATGGCGTCGATGCTGTCGAAGCCAAAGTCGGACTTGACGAGCTCGTCGGTGAGCTCGGGGGTGTTGCGGACCTTGATGCCCTTGACGGTGACCTCGACGGTGTGGGTCTCGGCCTCCTCGCCCTCCTCGACCTCGTCGGTCCAGGTGACGGTCTTGACGTCGTCGACGTTAGCGCCCATCAGGGCCTCGTTGAACTCGGCGGGGTTGCTGTCGCTGCCGGCGATGAGCATGCGGCCCTCGGCAGCGAAGTTGTCGGCGTTCTCGACGGCCTTGAGGTCGACGGTCACGTAGTCGTCAGCCTCGACGGCACGACCCTCAACGTCCTCGAAGGTGGCACGGTAGTTGAGGAGCATCTCGACCTGGTTGTTGATCTCGGACTCGGTGACCTCCGCGGGAGGCATCTCGATCTCGACGGCGTCGAAGGAGGAGAGCTCGGCAGCAGGACGCAGGGAGAACTCGACGGTGTAGGTGTAGTCCTCATGATCCTTGGCGAGGTCGAGCTCCTTGTAGTCACCGTTCTTGGTGGGGACGATGTCCAGCTCGTTGAGGACAGCGGGCTCGTTGGCGGCGATCAGGTCGTTGGTAGCCTGGGCGAGGGTAGCCTCAGCGCCCAGGGCGGAATCGATGACCGGACGGGGAGCCTTGCCGGCGCGGAAGCCCGGGAAACGGTACTTCTTGGCGGTGTCCTTGTAGGCCTTCTTGATCGCGGCGTCGACGTCGGCGGCCGGGATGGTGACCGTAGCGGTGAGCTTGGCGTCCTTGACGTCAGAAGCGGTGATGTTCAACACGTTCCTCCTCATACTGCCCAGCTTATCTGAGGTGCTGGTACCTTTATGCAACAAAGAGTCGCGACGGCCGAAGCCGACGCAGATGCGTTGGTGCGGGCGAAAGGACTCGAACCTTCACGGGAATCCCACCAGAACCTAAATCTGGCGCGTCTACCAATTCCGCCACGCCCGCATGAGCGCACAGACTAGGAATGATAGCAGATACGAACGGCAAGCGCACGCACACCTTTTACAGGCTCACGACCTCACCACGAGTGCAAAAGGCGGGACGAGTTGCCCCGCCCCGCCAATTACGACTTGTTCGCTGACCCGCTACTCCCCCAGCAGAGCCTTCTCGGGCGTGATGGGCAGCGAGCGGACCTGGTGGCCCGTGGCGTGTGCGACGGCCGAGGCCACGGCGGCGAGCGGCGTGTTGATGACGACCTCGCCGATCGATTTGGCGCCAAACGGGCCCGTCGGCTCGTAGCTCGGCTCAAATGCCACGCGAATGCTGCCGATATCCAGGCGCGTGGGCAGCTTGTAGCTCATAAAGTTGCCGGTACGCAGGCGGCCGCGGTCATCATGCTCAACAATCTCGTAGAGCGCGTGGCCAATGCCCTGGGCAATGCCGCCCTCGGCCTGGACGCGCGCGAGTGCCTCGTTGATCACGGTGCCGCAGTCGACGGCAGCCGCGTAGTCCACAACAGTCACCTTGCCGGTGGCCTTGTCGACCTCGACCTCGGCAATGCCGGCCATAAACGGCGGAGGTGAAACGGGCAGGCAGGCAGAGGCATGCGAGGTCAGCGCGTCGCCGCCCTCGATGTTCTTGACACACAGGTTGGCAAAGTCGCGCAGCGTGAGGTAGCGGCCGCGCTCGCGCGCAGCACGCTCGTCGGACAGGCGCACGTACTGGCCGTCGAAGACCACGTCGGCGGCGTCAACGTCCCACATCTGGGCGGCCTTGGCGCAGATCTTCTCCCGCAGCTCGGCCGCGGCGTTCTTGGCTGCCAGACCCGTCACATACGTGCCCGAGCTCGCGTACGAGCCGGCGTCGAACGGCGACACATCGGTGTCCACGCCGCGCACCACGATCAGCGAGCTTTCCACGCCCAACTCCTCGGCGCCAATCTGCGCCAGGATCGTGTCAACGCCCATGCCGTTATCGGTGGCGCCGGTGCCGATGGAAATGAAACCATCCTCTTCCAGGCGCATGTCGATGCCGGCGATATCCACGTTGGAAATGCCCGATCCCTGCATGGTGAGCGCGCAGCCCAAGGCGCGCACGCGGTCGCCCAGGTCCACGGCCAGCGGCTTGTCGCGCCAACCGATCATGTCCATCGCGCGCAGCAGGCAGCGGTCGAGCGCGCAGGCGTTGAGCTTTTCGTTGTAGTACTGCGGCATGACCTCGCCCTCGCGCACGATGTTCTTAAGGCGCAGGTCGGCGGGGTCCATGTGCAGCATGTCGGCGAGCTCGTTGACGGCACTCTCCACGGCAAACTGGCCCTGGGTGGCACCGTAGCCGCGATACGCGCCGCCGCGGTTGGTGTTGGTGTAGACGGCGTCCCACCTAAAGCGGCTCGCCTTCACATGGTTGTAGATGGGCAGGCTCTTATGGCCCGAAAGGCCGATCGTCGTGGTGGCGTGCTCGCCGTACGCGCCCGCGTTGGACAGCGTGTGCAAGTCGATGGCCGTGATGGTGCCGTCGTTCATGGCGCCCAGCTTAACGGTCATCTGCATCTGGTGGCGCGAGTTACCCGCGGTGATAGTCTCCTCGCGGGTGTAGCAGCAGTAGCTCGGACGGCCAGTCTGCTGGGTCACGAACGCAACGAAGATCTCGCAGCAGCCCGTCTGCTTGGAGCCAAAGCCGCCGCCGATGCGCGGTTTAATGACCTGCACCTGCGACTGCGGAATGTCGAGCGACTGCGCGACCATGCGGCGCACGTGGAAGGGCACCTGCGTGGAGGTGGTCACCGAGATGCGGCCGAACGCGTCGGTCGTCGCGAAGGCACGGAAGGTCTCCATGGGCGCAGTCTGCGTGGCCTGGCTAGTGTAGGTGCGGGTGAAGACGATGTCGCTCTGGGCAAACGCCTCGTCAAGGTCGCCATAATCGCTGGTACCGCTGCACACCAGGTTGCGAGCAACGTCGCCGCCCTGCGGGAACATAAAGGTCACGTCGCCCTCGGGGTGAACCACGATGTCGTTATCGAGTGCCTGGGTAAAGTCGAGCAAGGGCTCGAGCACCTCATAGTCGACCTTGATGAGCTTGAGCGCCTTGTCGGCGGCCTCCTCGGTCTCGGCAGCGACGATCGCCACCTCCTCGTTTTGGTAACGCACGAGGTTCTCGAGAATCAGGCGGTCGTAGGGACTCGGCTGCGGATAGCTCTGGCCGGCGATGGTAAAGCGGCGCTTGGGCACATCCTCGTAGGTGTAAACGCCCACCACGCCGGGCACCTTCAGGGCGCGAGACGTGTCGATGGAGCGGATTTTGGCGCGAGCATACGGGCTGCGCTTGAGCTTAACGATGAGCGCGCCGGCGGGCACCATATCGCCCGTGTAGACGGGACGTCCCTCGAGCAGGGCCTTAGAGTCCTTCTTGGGCTGCTTGTGGGTGATCTGCTTGTAGGTGACGCCGTCGCAGCTGGTGTCGTTGACCGGCAGCTCGGGCATCTCAAAGCCCACCTGTACGCCAGACTCGTTAAGGAAGCGCACGATGGCGCGCAGCTGGCTCTCGTAGCCGCTGCAACGGCAGAGGTTGCCGGCAAGCTGGCGCGAGAGCTCCTCGCGCGTGGCAACGAGGCTCGGGTCCTCCTTGGCGGCGCGGGCAAGCGCCAGCACGTTCATGATGAGGCCGGGGGCGCAAAAGCCGCACTGCTCGGCGCCTTCGGCAGCCATGGCGCGAGCCAGTGCCTCGGATTCGGCCTTAAGGCCCTCAAGCGTGGTGATGGTATGGCCCTCGACGCGCGCAGCGGGAACCGAGCAGCTCAGCACCGGATCGCCGTCGAGCCACACCGTGCACAGGCCGCAGTTAGTGGTCTCGCAGGCACAGCGCACCGACGCGCAACCCTGCTCACGCAAAAGCGCAAAGAGCATGGTGTCGGGGGCAATCTGAACCTTGACCTTGCGGCCGTTGAGCGTAAAGGAAAGATCGATGAGTTTGGCAGCCATTAGCGCACCTCGCTAGAATCGACGCCGGGCACGCGGCGGCAGGAATACTCGTCCGTGGCGTGCTTGGGAATCTGCACGCCCTCGAGCTCGCGGGCAAGCGCGGCCGAAAGCTCGATGCCGGCAGCGCGGCGCACGGCCTGAATCGCCAGCGGTGCCGAGATGCGGCGGCGGTAGTCGGCCGAGCCCCACATGTTGGTGCCGTAGCTCAGCGCGCGCACGGACGCGGCTAGGGCACGCAGCTCGTCCTCGGAAGGCTGCTCGGCGGTAAGGCCACATGCCTCTCCCTGCAGCAGGGTCGCACGCAGCGGGCGAGCACCCACGGTGACATGCCAGCAGTTATCCCACCAGGCGGCGGTGACGTTTAGGGAGGGAAAGTCGGTCGCGGCCTTGCGTACTGCCTCGTAACTTGCACGGTAATCATGCTTAACGACCACAACATGCTCGATCACGTCGCGCACGTAGCCCATGTTCACAAACTCGGCGAGCGGCACACGTCCGGCACCCGTCAGCTCAACGTACGAATCGAGCGCCAAAAAGGCCGAGAGCACATCCGAAAAACCAAAGCGGCCGTAGATGCTGCCGCCCACCGTGGCGGTATTGCGCAGCTGCACACCCACGATGTCGTGGACGGCAAACTCAAAGACATTGTTGACGAGCGCGTTGAGCTCGGCATGGCGCTCGAGCTGGCGCAGGGTACACATGGCACCGATGCGAAACTCGGTCTCGGTCTCCTCGATCTGATCGAGTCCGCAGGCCGAAAGGTCAATCGCCGTCGCCACACGACGCGATCCCAGGCGCATCCAGATGCCGCCGCCCACAATCTTATTGTTGCGGTTCTTCTGTAAGAGCTCATAGGCTTCGGCCGCGTTTCCAACACGGACGTAGGTACCGAACTTGAGCACGTTCTCCCCCATCTCTTTACTTGTCCAGTACCCCTAAGTGTACCAAACGAGGGCGCACGACCCTCGCCACCATAGAAAAAGGCTCCCGGCAGGAATTGCCGGGAGCCTTAGCGCATCAGCTGGCGCTGTACGGAGCTATGTCAAGCTGGATTTAGCAGACACCCTGGGCGAGCATGGCGTCGGCGACCTTCAGGAAGCCGGCGATGTTGGCGCCCATGACAAAGTTGCCCTCCTGGCCGTACTCCTTGGCGGTGTCGTCCACGTTGTGGAACATACCGCGCATGAGCTGCTCGAGCTTGCCGTCGACCTCCTCGAAGGTCCAGGACAGGTGCTCGGCGTTCTGGCTCATCTCCAGGCCGGACACGAGCACGCCGCCGGCGTTGGCAGCCTTACCGGGCATAAAGGCGACGCCGTTCTCCTGGAAGTAGGTCGTGGCCTCGATGGTCGTGGGCATGTTCGCGCCCTCGCCGACCACCTTGCAGCCGTTGGCGACGAGCGCCTGGGCGTCCTCGAGCAGCAGCGTGTTCTCGCGAGCGCAGGGCAGCGCGATGTCGCAGGGCAGCTGCCACACGCCGCGGCCGTCGCCCTCGTGCCACGTGGCATTGGGCTTCTCGTCGACGTACATAGCGAGCGTAACGCCCTTGTCGTGGCCGGAGCGCTTCTTGTTATAGACATGCTCGAGCACGGTGTAGTCGATGCCGTCGGGATCCTCGACCCAGCCGTGGGTGTCGGAGCAGGCGAGCACCTTGCCGCCGAGCTGGGAGACCTTCTGGACAGCGTAGATGGCGACGTTGCCGGAACCGTGAACGACAACGTTCTTACCCTCGAAGGACTCGCCGCGACTCTTGAGGTACTCGTCCACAAAGTAGACCAAACCGTAGCCGGTGGCCTCGGTACGGGCGAGCGAGCCGCCAAAGGAGAGGCCCTTACCAGTAAGGACGCCGGTCCACTCGTTGGTCAGGCGCTTGTACTGACCGAACATGTAGGCAACCTCGCGGCCGCCAACGCCCAGGTCGCCGGCGGGAACATCGGTGTTGGGGCCAATGTGGCGATAGAGCTCGGTCATGAAGGACTGGCAGAAGTGCATGATCTCGTTGTTGGACTTGCCCTTGGGGTCAAAGTCGGAGCCGCCCTTGCCGCCACCCATGGGAAGAGTGGTAAGGCTGTTCTTGAGGATCTGCTCCAGGCCCAGGAACTTGAGCATGCCCAGGGTGACCGTGGGGTTAAAGCGCAGGCCGCCCTTGTAGGGTCCAATGGCAGAGTTGAACTCGACGCGGTAACCGCGGTTGACCTGGACCTTGCCCTGGTCGTCGACCCAGGGAACACGGAACATGACGATGCGCTCGGGCTCGACGAGGCGCTCCAGCAGGGCGGCCTCCTCGTACTCGGGGTGGGCGTCGAGCGCCGGCTGGATGGTGCCGAGGATCTCGGTCGCGGCCTGGATGAACTCAGGCTGCTCGGGATAGCGGGCCTTGAGCTCGTCGAGAACTTTCTGCGTGTAGCTCATGCTTCCTCCAATGATGGGAAACGAAAAGTGTCGGTCGCGGCACCCTATGCGCCGCGAACTTTATCGAGTATGGATAATATCGCACTGTTGCTACAAAGTTACGAATAAGGCGACGAGCGGATGTTTCATTTTGATTACGATGCAGGTAGATAGCTTTTTGACCGCCTGACGAGCAAATTGCGTGTTTCGAAGCTGTTTCGTCCACATGTTCCAAACCACCACATTGGGGACAGGCACCTTTGTGGTGGTGTTGGTGGTTAGAGGACGAGTTGGTGGTAGTCGGCAGGGGTTACGCGGCCCTCGGTGGCGGCGCGGAAGGCGGCGAGCGCATCGCCCGAGAACGGCATGGCCCAGCACAGTCCGCAGCCGGCGGTAATGGAGCCCGGCAGCGGCATGATGCGCCCGGGCACGCCGGCATCCAGGCACAGCTGCTCGCATTCCATCACATCGAAGGTGCTGTCGAACGACACGATAATCTTGCGCTCATGGTCGAGGGCATCACCGGACGGGCCGCCGCGATGTGCCTCACGATACGCCGCGGCGGCCGCTTCCTCTTCCGCAGTATGCCCACAGCCACCGCAGCCGCAGGTACAGGGCTCGGAACCATCGCAAGTGCAAGGTTCTCCCGTATCGGGACAAATATCGTGAGACATGGCAACTCCAATCGTCTAGGCGAGTAACTCGGCCGCCGCAAACTCCTCGGGCGTATTGACGTTCTCGAAGCAGAGCGTCGAGCCCGCGGCCTGAACGATCTGCGGCTCATCCATATAACCAGCCTGAACGCGATTGATCAGGCATCGAATGCGCTGGCGGTCGCAGGCGAGCAGCTCTTGGGCGGCCGGCGCACATGCGTCACGGCGCCAGACGGCGCAAAGCGGCTCAATCCCCCGCTCCTCGTGCGGCACGCACACGTCGAGCGCCTCGGCCTCAACAAAATCGGCAAGCGCGCCGATGAGTTCCGGCGAGACAAACGGCATATCGCAGGCGACGATCGCCACGAGCGGCAATCGGGCCGCGGCCAACGAGCTCGCGATGCCGCGCATGGCGCCCGCCGGCCCTTCAAGGTCCGCCACCACACGCGGCACCAGGCCGCCAAACGCGTGCTCCTCAAGATAGGCAAGCTCGCTGGGACGCGAAGTCGTCACGACTAACTCGCCGGCAACTGGCGCCAGCCGACCGAGCACGCGCTCGATGAGCGGCTCGCCGCAAAACGCCATGCGTGCCTTATCGCAGCCCATGCGCGACGACAGCCCGCCCGCCTGGACCACGCAAGAAAGATCGGCCCGTCTTACGGTAGTCATACGGCAAAACACCTCCATCGGCATGCTCGAAACCCGGTGCACGAAGCTAAACACAGCCGCCGAAATATCGGCGCTACGAAAAGCTCGTGCAAAAACAAAACAGCGCCTTTGCGGCACGCAGCAAGACCGCGAGCACAAAAGCGCTGGTAGCGTATGGCGGGAACGTATGTGAATCGAACACATCCAAGACGTTTTGCACGCCTCGCAACGGTTTTGAGGACCGCGGAGCCCACCGGAGCCCATCCGTTCCCAAGTGCGGCGGTATTTTACCAAACAGAGCAGCCAATCTAGCGCAGGGAGCGCAGGCCGCCGGCTTCCTTGTCGAGCACCGTAAAGCGCACGGCATCCAGGTGCTCCAAGATGCTGATGGCGCGCTTGCGCGACACACCTAAGGCCTCGCGCAGCACACTCGTGGTAGCAGCGCCACCAGCAGCCTCGATAGCGGCAGCGACGAGCTCACGCGCGCGGTCCTCAGCGGCTGCAGACAGGGCCACATCGCGCTCGACCTTCACAATCGAGCGGTTGAGCGAAAGCTCGCGCAGGGCTCGCGTCATGGTGTCGCGATCGAGCTGCAACTGCTCGCCAACCTCGGGCAGCGTCGGCGCATCGAGGCCAGCTTCGTCCAGCAAGGAAACGATGCGCTCGCAGGCCTCGCGCACCACACGCGCCGCAGCGGCGGCGGAGTGTGGGTCGAACACCTCAGCGCCCTCGGAGGCACACACGCCACGCGAGCAGCCCTCGGAAATCAGGGCTGCGGCAACATTATCGTCAGCGGTAGGCCACGCAGCATGGGCAACGGCACCGGGCGTAAAGCCCGTCTCCTTGGGAGCCGCCGCGTGCATGGCTGACAGGGTCGCCGCCAGTGCATCCATCGCGGCATCGAGCACCACGGCGTCCGCCAAGAGGTCCGCATCACCCACGGCAAGCTTGCGAACGGAGCCCTGCGCCACCAACCCGCGCAGTGCGGCATCGACCTCGCCGACTCCAAGATCCAAAGTCTCGGCAACATCAATCGCCGTAACCGGCAGCGTCTGCAACGCCAGCCAAGCGCCCACACTGCCCGCGATATCGCCGGACTCGAGCGCCGCGTACAGCGAACGCTCCCCTTCGGCAAGCTCGCGCGAGCGACGGCAGCGCGAAAGCAGCACGCGCCCGCCGCCGATAAGCATCACGGGCGAATAGGACAGCACCACGGCATGATCCCCGGCACGTAGCGGCAGCGAGTTTTCCAAGCGCACCTGAACAATACGGGTCTCGCCCACCGCCATGGGGGCCTCGCCCTCCATGAACATGATGCGACCGACAACCTCGGCCGTACCCGCCATCACATGCACGCGCGCGCCCGACTCGAGCACGCGCGGCTTGGCACCCTCGCGGCCCAGGTAAGTGAACACCATCATAAAGCGCATCGTCTGGCCAAAGCGACCCTGCACGCCGAGCATCTCTCCGCGATCGAGCGCGGCGACGGCATCGCCCACCAAGTTGAGCGCCACACGCTGACCGGGCAATGCCCGCGGCGTATCGCCATGCACCTGAATCCCGCGCACGCGACAGACCGTACGCGACGGCAGCGCGACGAGCTCTTCGCCCACCGCAACCGGCGCATCGTGCAGCGTTCCCGTCACGACGGTGCCGACACCCTTAATCGTAAAGCAGCGGTCGATGGGCAGACGCGGCGCGGCATCACTCCGATCGGAACGGTCGCGGCAGGCGTCCCAGCAAGCGGCAACCTGCTCGTCGAGCACCGCAAGCAGCCCGTCGATCCCCGCGCCCGTCTTAGACGACACGGGCACAATCGGCGCGCCCGCAAACACGGTACCCGACAAAAAGTCATCGACATCGAGCTCGGCAAGCTCGGTCATCTCGGCGTCGGCCAGGTCGCACATCGTCAGCGCCACCACCATGTGTGTGACGCCCAGCAGCTCCAGCACATGCACGTGCTCGCGGGTCTGCGGCATTACACCCTCAACGGCAGAGACCACCAGCACGGCCACGTCGATGCCCGTGGCACCCTGCACCATAGCGCGCAAGTAATGCGCGTGGCCCGGCACGTCGACCAGGCCGACAATCTTGCCACTCGGCAGCGCCAGCTCGCCAAAGCCCAGCTCCACGGTCATACCGCGGCGGCGCTCAACCTCCAGACGGTCGGGATTCTTGCCGGTCAGCGCCTCGATCAGTGCCGACTTGCCGTGGTCAACGTGGCCCGCCGTGCCAACGATAACGGGGCACTCCACCAGCGCCTGAACCTCACTCATCGAGCAATCGCCTTCTCAACGCATGCGGCAAGCGTCGACGCCGCCGTCTCGATATCGCGGTCGCCCACAAGCGTACGGACGTCAAACAAAATGCGATCGTGCGAGGTCCGCGTGACGACCGGCGTGTCAAAGTCCTGGACAAGTGAGCGCTTGAGCGCATCGACCGTCAGGCGCGCGTCAACAAGACGCACGGCAACGCACATCGTGGGCAGCTCCACGGTAGGCAGCGAGCCGCCACCGGGGGTCGACGATTCCTCGACGATCTCCACCTGAACAGCGCACGGGCAACCGGCCTTATCGAGCCCGGCGACCATACGATCGCGCAGCTTGCGGGCACGTCGTTCCAAATGGGCCTGCGGCAGCGTGAGCATATTGAGCACCGGCACCTCGCGATGGGCCACATCCGCCCCGTCCATGTAGATGCGCAGTGTGGCCTCGAGCGCCGTGAGCGCCAACTTGCCGGGGCGCAGGGCGCGCATAAGAGGATGCGACCCACAGGCCTGGACCAGATCGCGACGGCCCATGATAATGCCCGCCTGTGCGGCACCGAGCAATTTATCGCCCGAGCACGACACCAGATCGAGCCCTGCCGAAACCGAAGCCGGCGTGGTTTCTTCGCCGCCGCGCACCAAGATGTCGTCAGGCAACAGTGCCCCCGAGCCCTGGTCTTCATAGAACAGCAGGCCGTGCTTATGGGCCAGCGCGGCGAGCTCCCTTGAGCTCACTTCCTCGTGAAAACCCTCGATGCGATAGTTGGAGGGATGGACCTTCAGGATCATGGCCGTTTCGGGCGTGATGGCGCGCTCGTAGTCGCCCAGATGCGTGCGGTTGGTGGCGCCGACCTCGACGAGTTTGGCGCCCGAGGCCGCCATGACATCGGGGATGCGGAAGCTGCCGCCGATCTCGACAAGCTCGCCGCGGCTGACGATGACCTCCTTGCCCGCGGCATGGGTCGCCAGCACCAGCAGCACAGCGGCGGCGTTGTTGTTAACGACCAGCGCGTCCTCGGCACCGGCAAGCGAGCGGATCAGTTGCGCGGCGTGCTCCTTGCGCGACCCGCGCGAACAGGTGTCGACACTGTACTCGAGCGTGCTGTACCCACGCGCGACCTCGGCCACGGCCTTTGCCGCCGACTCCGCAAGCGGGGCACGGCCCAGATTGGTATGGATGACCACACCCGTGGCGTTGACGGCGGGGCGCAGGCTCGGCAGTGCGGAGCGATGCGCACGCCACTCGATGGCCGAGGCCAGGTCGCGCTTAGAGCGCGGGGCGGCACCGGCGCGAATGGCGGCGCGCTCCTCGTCGAGCTCGGCCGTCACGGCAGCATGGACCACCGCGTCGCAGGTCTCCCCCGCCGCCTTCACCACCGGCCACTCGGCAAGCAGCTCGTTGACGGAAGGAATGGCGCGCAGGCGGGCGCGCACCTCATCGGACATGTTCTGGCTATCGCTCATGTGCGGCCTTTCAAAAGAAACGTGGATCAGTCGAATACATCAGCTGAGTCAATTACCCGTCATTATCCTCGCGCGCCGCGATTTTTTTCCACGCGAACGGCGTTTTCCTGGGTGAGCGCGGCACCTGTCAACGGGTCCCAACGCAACGGCGTATGGTCGAGCGGGCCCACGCCCAAGGCTTGAGCGCCACCGGCATCGGCGCCAAACGAACGCCCACCGGGGGCGGCCGACGTAAAGATGCACGCCGGATGCAGATAGGGCGTCGTCTCCACGCGCACGCGGTCGCGGCCCATATCGCTCACAAGCTCGACGACCTCGCCATTGGCGATACCCATGCGTGCGGCAGCATCGGCATTCATCTGCACGGCATCCAGGTCCGAGCCCGCCTCGGCGGCGCCGGCCGCCGCGAGCCTGCGCGAGGTATGCGACTCAAAGGGACGGTTGCCGCTAATGAGGCGAAACATCCCCGGGCCCGGCTCCACCATGGGAGCGATCCAGTTGGGTACACGACCCAGGCCGGCTCGTTCCCATACGTCGCTTGCCAGCGCAATTTTGCCGCCATCCAAGGGAATCGCCGGCTCACCCGTGCGCGGCGGCAGCGGCACGCCCGTATCGGCCCAACCGCGCTCCTTAAGCGCAGCGAGGTCAATTCCAAACGGCGCCACCTGGGCCGCCGCAAGGTCGTCCGGCGAAAAGTCGAAGTACTCACCAACGCCGCAGGCCGCAGCCAACCCGGCAAAGATCTCCCGCCCCGGTCTCGTGTCGTCATGCTGCACGGGCAACACGGCATTGCGGTAGAACACGCGTGCGTCGTTGCGGCCCACGACCGCTCCCACGCCGCGGTCGGCCTCCAGATACGTCACATCGGGCAGCACGAAGTCGGAAGCACGCGCCGTCTCGGACCAGCGAATATCAATTGTCACGAGCAGGTCGAGCTGTTCCAGAATCGATAGCCACGCCCCGGCGTTGCCATAGCCCGCACCGGGGTTACTGGCATAGACGATGAGCCCACGCAAATCGCCGGCAAGAATCGACTGACCGATGGTCGTGCACAGACCGCGCACCGGATCGACCAGTGGATAGCGCTCGGACCCAAGCTTGGGCCCACGAGGCACCGGCGGCGTCGCAAAGCGCGCGGGATCGAGGTCGCCCAACACAAGCGGCGTGGGCGGGTTGAGTGCACCGCCTGAGCGTCCGATGCAGCCCAACAGAACATCCACCAAGCAGATAGCGCGCGCGGTCTGGGTACTGTTGGCATACGCGATGCCGATGCCGCCATGAAAGCCGGCGTCCACCACGACAGCAGGCGCCGCGGCAGCTAGATCGCGCGCCGAGGCGACAATCTCTGCGGCCGGCACGTCGCACATCGACTCGGCCCACTCAGGCGTCCAAACAGCAGCCGCCTGCGCCAGCTCATCAAAACCCGTGGTATGGCGGGCAACAAACTCGTGATCGTACAGGTCCTCGGCAATCAAGACATGGGCAATGCCCAACAGCAAGGCCAGGTCGCAGCCCGGGCGCACGCGCAACCAGCGGTCGGCAAGCGCGGCCGAACCGCTGCGCCGGGGGTCAACCACGATGATCTTCGCCCCGCGCCGGCGCGCATCGTTGAGCGCATCAACGGCCCCCATCGTCGACGAATCGACAATGGAGCGCCCCAAGTACATGATGCAATCGGTATGCGCCAGGTCGGAGGCGGGGCTGTAGCCCAGGCTGTGCTCCCAACCGGTAAGTCGGCTTACCTCGCAGGCACCGTCGGCACCGTACACGTTGGGCGAGCCCAGCGCATGCATAAAGCGATACGCCCAGTAGCGGTCGAACGAGGGCACGCCGAGCGTCATGCCCAGCGCGCGCGGACCATGCCCGTCAACAATCCCCCCAAGGCGCGCAGCGATCTGCGCGAACGCCTCGTCCCACGAAACCGCATCGAACCCCGAGCCATCAGCTCGTCGGCGCATGGGGTGCACAATGCGATCGCGCTCGTCAAACGGCATGTCCAGGCGATGCCGACCGCGGGCGCACAGGGCACGCGCCGCGCACGGATGCCCCGCAACCGGCAGCTCGGCCACCACACGCCCATCCTCAACATGGGCCGCAAAGGCACAATCGGCATAGCATCCCCCACATGTGGTCACCACGGCGCGACCGACACGCTTCACAGCAGATGCCATCTCGATTACCCCTTTCATCAGCCAAACACAACAGACCAGCAGCCCGACAACGGGCCCCAGACCCAAAAAGCCTCCCGCACGGCAACGCCCCGCGGGAGGCCCAACGTCAAACAGACGGTACCTTACGCCTCGGACTTCTTGGCATAGATAAACCAGTAGCCGAGCGCGACCAGAACCGCGCCGCCCACGATGTTGCCCAGCGTGGCAGCGGACAGGTTAAACGCAATGCCCACAGCGTTGAGCGCATCGGCGCCGGCGACGTCGGCGCCATAGCCGCACGCATGCATCACGGCACCCATGGGCAAAAAGTACATGTTGGCGACGCAGTGCTCAAAACCGCAGGCCACAAAGGCGGCGATGGGCAGCAGAATGCCCACAACCTTATCGACCACGGTCTTGCCGGCGGTACCGATCCACACGGCCAGGCACACAAAGATGTTGCACAGAATACCGCGGAAGAAGATCGTCACCCAGTCGATCGTAACCTTGCCGGCGGCGACGCTCACCATGGAATTGGCGACCGCCTCGCCGTTGAGCTTGTAAATGCCGGCCATGTACACCAAAAAGACGATGAACAGGGCACCGACAAAGTTGCCGACCCATACGACGACCCAAGCCTTGAGCATCTGAGCCAGGGTGATCTTTTTACTCTTGAGCGCGCAGACCATAAGCGAGTTACCGGTAAACAGCTCGGCGCCGCACACCAACACGAGCACCAGGCCCAGGCAAAAGCACAGGCCACCCACGACACGCTGAGCGCCCCAGCCCAGCGTGCTATCGCTCAAGAACACGGTAAAGAACAGGCCGCCGAAGGCAATGAACGCGCCGGCGAACATTGCCAACAGAAAGGCCTTTGCGACCGGCAGGTTGGCCTTGGTCACGCCGGCGACCTCGGTCTTGGCCTCGATCGCGGCGGGTGCCAGGCAATCGGGAGCGGGGTACTCCACCTTGGAATCTGCCATGTCAATCACTTCTTTCCTAATCAGCAGGGACAAGCGCTCCTATTGCTCTTGCCCCAAGCGGACAAAGTGGAAAAGTCGTTGGCGGCCACGGCGTCGTACACGGCGTCGACGGCGTCAAAGACTTCCGGGGACATGGGGTTGTAGAACTCCGTGTCGCCCGGCTGAATCCCGACGAAGACGATATCATCGCACGATTGCTCAATCTCTTCGATCAGAATCGACAAAGGAAGCGAATGCGTGGTGAACATCGACTTGCGGGCCACATCGCGCTTGTCGAGCAAACGGATGGACCCGACGGGCAGCGCCATGTCGGCGGCATCGACCAAAACCAGACGCGGCGGACGCTCGCGCTTGACTTCGATGATGTCGTCCTCAGGCGTCTGACCGCCGTCGATGGTGTACCAACCGGCGATGGGTGCGTCCTCCATCTTTTTGGAGAGCACGGGGCCGGCGGCATCGTCGGCACGCAGCACGCTTCCCGCTGTGAGCACGATACCCGCAAACGGGGCACCGTTCACACGTCCATCCACAACGCGACCCATTACTGCAACCTTCCCGTCAGATACACGCCCGACACATCGCGCACGCGTTCAACCAGATCGCGGAACTTCATTAAGAACGCAACTTGCTGGGCATGCAGACCAAAGTCGTCGTCGAACACCGAGATGCCAGCCTTGGCCGACCCGCGAAAACCGCGCTCGTCGAGCAGCGTATCGCAGGCCTCGAGCAGCGACGGTACCGCCGCCTTGTCGAGCTGGCACTCACCAAAGGAGCGGATGGCCTCAAACTTGGTTTTGGCCTCCCCCTCCGGCAGCGCGTCGATAAGCGTATAGAACACATCCACCGGCACCGACAGGCGCGGCTCAAAGCAGTCGAGCACGCCAGTGTGGTGGCCCACGGCGAGTGTGTAGTACAGCACGTCGCAGGCCTCCTGGGGAACGTCTTCCTCGGTCTCCACAAACTTACGCGTGAGCTCGTAAAAGACCACCTGGTCGGGCGCATGGCCCAGGCAGGGGTCGGCGACCCCCTCGGCAGCCTCGTCGCTTGCGCGCGAGGCATCGCCAAAGGAGCCACCGAGCATACCGGGGCCCGCAAAGTAACCAGAGCGGTCCGTGAGTTCCATCTAGCGACCCCCGGCCAGCACCAGATCCTGCAGCGCCGAGTAGACCTCAACGCGGCGAGGATCATCTTGCTTGTCGATGAGCAGCGCCATGGCACCGCGGATATCGCCCTTGGGTGCGCCCTCGAGCGTATCCATAAACTCGTTGGCCAAATCGCGGCCATAACGGTAGCCGCTCATGGCACGAGCCTCGCGCTCGATGGCAACGCGCAGCTTGTACGGCACGCCGGGATGCAGGATATCGGCCTGCTCGCCGGTGGCCTCCACCGTGGTCTCGGCATGGAGCTTTTGGTCCAGCAGACCAAGCGCCATGGCAAAGCCGTAGATGGTCTGCGCGGGGCTGGGCGGGCAGCCGGGGATGTAGACATCGACCGGCAAGATTTTATCCGTGCCGCCCCAGACGCAGTAGTTGTCGTAGAAGATGCCACCGGTGCAGCCGCACGCGCCATAGGACACCACGATCTTGGGATCGGGCGCGGCCTCAAAGGCGCGCAGGGCCGGCATGCGCATGGCACGCGTCACGGCACCGGTGTACAGCAGCACATCGGCGTGACGGGGCGAGGGCACGACCTTGATGCCAAAGCGCTCGACATCGAAGACGGGTGTGATGGAACCGAAGATCTCGATCTCGCAGCCGTTGCAGCCACCGCAGTCAACACGGTAGACATACACCGAGCGCTTGATCTTCTTAAGAAGGGTCGCCTTGGCCTTCTCGATGCTCTCGTCGAGCTCGATCTTGGTCGGGCGGTACTGAAGCCGCTCGGGCAAAAGCGTGGGTTCGGCCATGGTTACTCCTCCTTCGTATCAAAATCCATGATGATGCCCTCGACCGGCGCAGGACCGGCGGGAATCTCGGGCGCATCGGGGTTGAGCTCGCGGTCGATATACTCCGGGTTCACGCCGTGGCCGCCCAGATACTCCATGCCGGGGCCCTGGGGCTCGCCGGACGCAAGCGTCTCGTTAGCGGCCATGCCGCGCGCGTTACCGGTCTTTACGGCCGAGGCGGCGCGCAGGGCGTCGAGCTCGCGCTTGCACTCCTGGCACATACCAACGGTACGGGCGGCCTGGATGGCCTCCATGCCGCCGGCCTTTTGCAGCAGGCGCTTGGCGTAGTCGATCTCCTTGTGCGGGGCAAACGGCTTACCGCAACGCGAGCAGTGCTCGAGCGTATAGACGCTCTTGCTGGTGAGGTCGTCCTTGCTCATGACGGCCAGCTCAAACTCCTCGGTAAGCTTGATGGCCTCCATGGGGCAGGCTTCCTCACAGCGGCCACAGAAGATGCAGCGACCGTAGTCAATCGACCAGGTGATGGTATCGGCCGCAAGGTCGGTGTCCATGCGAATGGCATCGGCCGGGCACGCCACGCCGCAGGCACCGCAGGCGATGCAGAGCTCCGCGTTGTGCTCGGGCTTGCCGCGCATGTCCTTGTTGGTGGGAAACGGCGCAAACGGGTACTTGACCGTCGCGTCGCCGGCCTTGGCGTTGACCTTCCAAAGCTTCAGCATATTAGAGCGCCTCCTCATCGAGCGGAGCGGCCATGGCGCCCTCGCCCGCAAGCGGCGACTTGTCGCGCCAGACGTTCTCGAACTGCTCCTTGTCGAGCACGTGGTCGCGCTTGGCGGCGACATCGGTCACCGTCACGCGGTCGGTGCAGGAGTAGCACGGGTCGAGCGAACCGACGATCAGCGCCGCGTCGCCCACGGTGTTGCCGCGGAACATGTAGCGCAGGACCGGCCAGTTGCTGTACGTGGCGGCCTTGGCGCGCCAGCGGTAGCACTTCTGGTTGTTGCCGAGCATGGCCCAGTGCACGTCCTCGCCGCGCGGCGCCTCGGTGGCACCGATGGCGTACTTGTGCGGGGTGTACTCCCAATCCGTGGTGAGGATGGGGCCCGACGGGCAGTTCTCGAGCATGGTCTCGATCATGTCGATCGAATCGTAGACCTCCTGGATGCGAACGGCGGTACGGCCGAAGGCATCGCAGGTGTCGGCCGTAGCGGCGTGCATCTTTTGGACATCCGGATCGGCGTAGCCGTCGAAGGGATGGTCAAAGCGCACGTCGCGGGCATAGCCCGAGCCACGCATGAGCGGGCCGACCGGCGAGAAGTCGCGTGCGATCTTGCGGTCCAAGATGCCGATGCCACTCGTACGCTCAATGAAGTTGGGCGTCGAGAGCAAAACGTCGACGAGCTCCTGAACCTCGGAGCGCAGCTGGTGGATGGTCGTGAGCGTGGAGAGCTTCTGCTCGGCCAAAATGTCGCGACGCACGCCGCCGATCACGTTGAGACCGTAGGTCTTGCGGTGACCGGAGAGCTTCTCGGCCAGGTCCATGGACTTCTCGCGGACGCGGAAGAACTGCTGGAAGCCGGAGTCGAAGCCCGTGTAGTGCGACGCCAGGCCAATGTTGAGCAGATGCGAGTGCAGACGCTCGACCTCAAGCATGATGGCGCGGATGTACTGGGCGCGCGGCGGAACATGAATGCCCTGAGCGCGCTCGACGGCCTCGGCATAGGCCACCGAGTGGGCGCAGCCGCAGATGCCGCAGATGCGGTCGGCGAGGAACGTCACGGCGTCATAGTTCAGGCGCGTCTCGGCAACCTTCTCCATGCCGCGGTGCACGTAGAACAGACGGTAGTCGGCGTCGACGATCGTCTCGCCCTCAACGAACAGGCGGAAGTGGCCGGGCTCGTCAGAGGTGATGTGCAACGGGCCCATGGGGACGAGTGTGGTCTCCTTGCCCTTGGTATCGGCCAAGAACTCGTAGTTTTCCATGTCGCTCGCGGGAGCGGGACGGAAGCGGTAGTCCATGGAGTCCTTGCGCAGCGGGTACAGGCCGCTGGGCCAATCATCGGGCAGCACCAGGCGGCGACGGTCGGGCAGGCCCTCGGGAATCAGGCCGAACATGTCGCGAAGCTCGCGCTCGCCCCACACGCAGGCGGGGACGAACGGCGTCACGGACGGGAACGTCATCTTGGCGGGATCGACCTCGGTGCGCACGGTCACCCAGCCGGGGTCCTCCCCCTCCATGGAGATGACGTAGTACACGGCGTAACGGCCGCACAGGCTGCGCTCATCGTTGCCGACGATCACGGGGATCCAGCCGTAGCGCTCGTAGTACAGGTAGTGGACGGCCTCGGGTAGCTTGTCCTGCTTGACGGTAATCGTCAGCTGGTCCTCGCACTGCCACTCGACCTTCTCGATGCAGCCCGGAACGGCGCGGCGCAGGGCCTCGACATGGCTCTCGCAGCGACGGGCATACACCTTGTTCTCAGTTTCAATCATTCGTTACTCCACCTCGCTCTGAGCGGTCTCGGTACCGAACACAGCGCGGTACATCGGCGTCGCGTGAAGTTCCTCGGTGCTCTGCTCGAGCACGATGCCGGTCGCGGTCTCCACACCGTGCACGAGAGGCAGCGGGGTGGCGATGCCAAACCACAAGATCATGACAGCCAGGATGATTTCGGGGATAAGCATGAGCGCCGGGGCCTCATGCTTGCCCATGCCCTGGGGCGCATGGCCGAATACCGACTTGAGTGCGATGCGGGTGAGCGCGGAGATGGCCACGGTAAGACCGAGGGCGACCACGACGACCAGCCACATGGGACCGGCGGTAACACCGGCGACAAAAGTCAGGAACTCGGAGATAAACATGCCAAAGGGCGGGAAGGCTGCAAGACCGAGCAGCGCCAGGATGGCGAGCGCGGCGGTTGCGGGAGCAACCTCGACGACGCCCTGGATCTTGGCCAGGCTACGCGTGCCAAAGGCGTGCTGGATGTTGCCGGACACGCAGAAGGCAAGCGTCTTGGTAAAGCCGTGGAACACGCAGTGCAGCAGGGCCGCGGCGATACCCAGCGGGCCACCGATACCCAGGCACAGGGCGATAACGCCCACGTTCTCCACAGACGAGTACGCAAAGCGGCGCTTGAGGTCGTCCTGGCGAAACATCGAAAGTGCCGCCACCAAAATGGACAGCGTGCCGACGATCAGCAGCAAAAGTTGCGGATACTCGGCGCCCACGGCTTGGATAGTAAAGCCGTAGAAGCGCATGATCACAAGCATGGCGCACTTAAGCAGCACGCCCGAGAGCAGGGCCGAAATAGGGCTCGGGGCCTGGGAGTGGGCATCGGGCAGCCAAGTGTGCATGGGGAACAGGCCGGCCTTGGTGCCAAAACCGATCACGATAAACGCAAAGGCGAGGCGCATGAGCGTCGGGTCGAACTGATCGGCATACGGCAGCACGCACGACAGGAATGCGGCCTCGTGAGCATTGGGAATCACATCGGCGGCGTTGGCGTAGACCAGCAGCGTACCGAACAGGCCGAAGGCCACGCCGGCGGTGCAGACCATCGCATACTTCCAAGAAGCCTCGAGGGCCATCTTGTTCTTGTAGATACCCACGAGGAACACGGTGGAAAGCGTGGTTGCCTCCACGGCGGCCCACGTGAGGATCATGTTGTTGGACAGGCACGCGAGCAGCATGGTGAACACGAACAGGCTAAACAGTGCAAAATACTGCTTGGCGCGCTCGGCGGGCATGGAGTCCTCCTCGATATCGGCCTTTACATAGGGCAGCGAGAACAGTCCCGTAAGAAAACCGATAAAGCCGATGAGCAGCACAAAGATGGCGCCCAGCGAATCGAGGTGGAACCACAGGCCAAGAGCGCTCGCGGTGTCGCCGCTCATAAGGACGTCACCGGCCGTCACAATCGACAGCACCAGGACGGCTGCGACGGAGACCAGGTTGAGACCGGCAAACACGTTATAGGACGTGTTCTTGGGCAAAAAAGCCATGACCAGCGAGAACACCAAAGGAGTCGCGAGCAGGGCGAGAATCAACGTTTCCATGGACTACCCCCTCAACTCGGACAGGTCGCGCGCATCGAGCGAGTGGGAGTCGTCCCAAATGCGACGCACGACGATGGACATGATGATGACGGCAAAGATGGCGTCGGTGGCGATACCGATCTCGATGATCTCGGGAGCGGTGGGGGCCAAAAGCGCGAGCGTCACGTGGCTGCCGTTTTCCATAAGGCAGTATCCAAAGATCTGCTTCATGATGTTGCGCTGCGAAATGATGCAGGTGAGGCCCACAAAGAAGTGAGCGAAGCTAATGGCGAGCGCAGGCGTTGCGACCTCGGCCGTGGGCAGGCTGATCTGCGTCACGACGGCAAAGCAGATCGCGACCTCCACGGCGATGATGCAAATGGCCCACGCGGGCTTAAGGCCGGCCTTGAGCGATGCGTCGCTCGGCTCGCCCATCTTCTTGTATGCGCGGTTGAGGATATAAGGGACCAGGACGACCTTGGTGATAAAGGCAGATCCAGCCCACATAAGCAGCTCCTGCGCACCGGTAGTGGCACCGAGCGTAGCGAGCAGTCCCACGAGCGCCAGCGACTGCGCCGCATACCAGCGGATGGCATGTTTGATGTTCTTGGAAACAACCACCATGGTGGACGTGACGATCAGAAGGCCGCCAAGGATGTTGACGATCGAATAACCCATGTCGTTCTACCTCCTAACCGATCCAGCTGGCCGAAAGCGGGCCGCTGACAATGACCATGATGATGAGCACGATGAACACGAACGCCATCGCGCGGGGAAGCGGGGCACCCGCAGCGACCTCTTCGCTCGGCTCGCCGGGCAGGCAATAGCCCATCCACTTAAGGAACCAGGCAAAGGTGGCGACGGTCTCGGCAACCATGATGCACACGAGCACCAGGATCGCAACGTTGCCGGCACCCACAGAAAAGCCGCCGGCGATGATCTGGAACTTCGAGAAGAACGTGTTCATGGGCGGCACGCCGGCAATGGCGAGCGCCGCGACACCAAAGCCCACGCCCGAAATCGGGTACTTCTTTACGATGCCGCGAAGCTTGGGCAGCATACGCGTGCCGAGGGTAAAGGAGAACGAACCGGCGATCAGGAAGAACAGCGTCTTGGCGAAAGCGTGGTTAAAGATGTGGCAAACAGCACCATCAAAGGCCAGCTGGCTGCCAAAGACCGAAAGGCCCAGACCAAAGAACACATAGGAGAGCTGGGCGATCGTGGAGAAGGCCAGCAGACGCTTCATGTCCTTTTGCGGCAGGTACATAAGGAAACCAAAGAGCATGGTGACCATGGCGTCGATAATGGCAACCCAGCCCACGATCTCGGGAATCTCGCCGGCAGAAACGAGTGCACGCGCGAACACGCACACGCCGACCTTAACCATCGAGGCGCCATGCAGGTAGGCCGAAACGGGCGTCGGCGCCTCCATGGCCGAAGGCAGCCACATGTACATGGGAACCTGTGCGGACTTGGCCCAGGCCGCAAACAACACGAGCAAAAGGACGATGGCCTTGAGCTTGGCGTCGAGGCCGGCGATCGCGGTAATGGCGAAGGTGCCGGTGTGGGCAAACACAATGGCGGCGCCCAGATACAGGCCGAGCGCACCGATATGCGTGATGATCAGGGCCTTCATGCCGGCCTTCTTGGCCGTAGGCGACATGTAGTAGCTAATGAGGCCCCAAGAGCACGCACCCGTGATCTCAAAGAACACGAGCTGACCCAAAAGGGTCGAGCTGTACACGAGGCCGGCCATGGCGCCGATGAAGGTCGCGAGGTACGCGTAGAAGCGACGACGCGGCGCATCGGGATGCTCACGGTTATTCTCGCTCATATAGGGGATCGAATAGATCACGACAAGCAGGCCGATACCCACAAAGGCAGGCGCGAGCAGCGTGCTCATGCGATCGAAGGTGAATCCCATGACGAGGGTCTGCCCAAACGAGATCAGGGGGACCTGCGTGTCGGGCATGCTGGCGCCAGCGAAATTCGCGGCGAGGGCGATGGTGCAGACCGTCGAGACGGCGGCACCCAAAACGCTGAACCACTTGGCGTACGGACGGGGGAACAGGGCGACGAGCACCGAGGCCACCATCGGGGCCGCGATAGCGACCAAGCCGAGAAGGGACAGACTGACTGCAAATGACATTGTTTCTCCCTTCTCCTACACGCCGACGACCACGAAGACAAACGCCAGAACGGCGATGCCCACGACGGCCCAGGTTTGATTGCCAAGCACCTTAAAGCGCGAGCGCGAGCAGGAGTTCTCGATCACGCCGCACACGACAAAGTCGATCAGGCACTTCACCAGGAAGATGACCGCGCCCAGAACGGCTGCGGCCCCCACGGTCGCGGGCTCGCCCCAGGGGACGAAGATCGCGCAGAACCAGGCGACGACCAGGACCTGCTTCATGGACATGGCGAGCTTGGCCATCGCAAGCGACGGTCCGGAAAGCTCGGCGAGCGGACCTTCCTGAAGCTCCTGCTCGGCCTCGGCCTGATCAAACGGCAGCTTGCCGAGTTCCATGTAGCAGGCAATTGCAAAGGCGATGCCGGCGAGGATCACGGCGACCGGCGCGTCGACGGCGCCCGTCATGATGTGCTGACCCATGGTGGCGATGTCGGTGGAACCGCACACCAGGGCGACGGCAAACAGCGCCAGCAGCATGGACGGCTCGATGAGCACGCTCATGAGCAGCTCGCGGACGCCGCCGATACCGGCGTAGGCGTTGGACGAATCCACACCGCAGAGGGCGAAGAAGAAGCGGGCGAGCGCCAGGCTGTACATGATGGTGATGGCGTCACCAAAGACCGGGATGGGGCTTTGCGCCGTAAAGAGCGGCAAGCCCATAGCGAGCATAAAGGCGACGGCGAAGAACAGCGGCGGCATAATGCGCAGCGCAAAGCTCGCGTCCTCGCTCTGGGACTCGGGGCGCACAAAGAGCTTGGCCAGGTCGCGATAGTCCTGCATGATGCTGGGGCCGCGACGGTTGTGCATCTTGGCGCGGATCACGCGACCGAGACCGGAGAAGAACGGCGCGACGGCCATAACGACCACGCCCTGCAGAACGGCAAGTACGATGTTGTTCATGCTCTCCCCTCCTTAACCCATTTGCACGGCGAGCACGAGGAACACCACGAGTGCCGCGACGATGTAGCAGATATAGATGCTGTAGTTGCCGCCCTCGAGCTTAGTCGCGAGGTCGGCAAGCTTCTCGACACCCTTATGCGGGGCATCGACGAGAACCTTGTCGGGTACGGGCTCCACAGCTTCGGCCACACCGGTGAGCTTCTGGAAGAAGTGCGCGATGGACCAGCAGACGGCCGTGCAGCGGTCGCGCAGCGTGTAGAGCGGCTGCATAAACCAGGACACCTCTGAGGCAAAGGTCGTGGCCACGACGGGCATATGCTCGTTGGGAGCATAGCCGCATGCCCACGGCTGGGACTTCTGCACCTTGCCGACGGTCTTGAGCTTGCGATAACCGCAGGCAAGGCCGACAAGCACCACGAGCGCAAGAGCGATCGCGGGCGTGGAGGTGGCAGCGCCGGAGTACTGGTTCATGAGCTCCATGCCCTCGGCGGCAAACACGCCACCGTACGGATGCAGCACGGACGCGGCGACATCGACCAGCACGGGCGCGATCACGGGAGCGCCAATGCCCAGCACGACGCAGATGGCTGCGAGCAGGCCCTGCGCAAACACCATGGGGGCGGGAACCTCCTTGGCATTGGCCGCGGCCTCGGAGCGGGGCGCGGAGGCAAAGGAGACGCCATAGGCCTTGACGAAGCACGTGACGGCCAGCGCGCCGGTAATGGCAAGCGCGACGGCAGCGAACACGGCCACGATCATGACGGCCTTGTCGCCCTGCATGGCGGCATTAAACAACGACTGGTAGGTAAACCACTCGGACACAAAGCCGTTGAAGGGCGGGATGGCCGAGATGGCAAGCGCGCCAATAAGGAAGCAGATGGCCGTTGCCGGCATACGGCGGAGCAGGCCGCCCATCTTCTCCATATTGCGCGTACCCGTGGAGTACAGCAGCGCACCGGCGCCCAAGAACAGCTCGCCCTTAAACATCGCGTGGTTAAACGTGTGGTAGAGGGCGGCCATCAGAGCCAGGACGGCGATGCCGACCGAGTTGAGCGCCATGGCGGCCATGGAGGCGCCGACGCCGAGCAGAATGATGCCGATATTCTCGACGGAGTGATAGGCCAGCAGGCGCTTGATGTCATGCTCCTGCAGGGCGAAGGCCACGCCGAGAACCGACGAGATCGCACCGAAGACCATGACCATAAGACCCCACCAGACCTGAACGCCCGAGGCGGAGAGCAGGTCGAGGCCCACCTTGAGGATGCCGAAGATACCGATCTTGATCATGCCGCCGGACATGAGGGCACTCACGTTGGACGGCGCCTCGGGATGTGCCTTGGGCAGCCAGCCGTGCAGCGGGATGATACCGGCCTTGGCACCAAAGCCAAAGAAGGCGAGCACGAAGCACGCGGATGCGACCGCGGGGCTAAACTGCGTGGCGCGGAAATCCGCAAAGGCAAACGAGCCGCCGGCGAAGTTAGTCATGGTGAGGAAGCTCGCCATGATGAGCACAAAACCCACGTGCGCGATCACAAAGTAGAGCCAACCGCCATGGATGGAGTTCTCGTTCTCCTCGATCACAACCAGGAAGTACGAGGTCAGCGACATGAGCTCAAAGGCGACCAGGAACCAAAACACGTTGTCGGCGGTAATGACGAGCATCATGGACGCCACGAAGGTGTTAAAGAAGAAGCCAGCGCGGCCCTTTTTGCCCGGGTACTCATCAAAGTAGTTGAGACCGTAGATCGAACCGGCAAACGCGAGCACCGAGATGAGCGCCACGAACAGGCCGGACAGCTGATTGAGCAGCAGCTGGAAATGGGCAAACGGGAAGAACACGATGGTGTCGACCGACGTGACATCGCCCAGCACGGCCTGGATACCGGCCACAAACGAAAGCACCGCGGCGACGGCGCCGATAAGGCAGCCGGCGGTCTTGGCGGCGTTATCGGCCTTGATCAGCAGAACCGAGGCGAGCGCACCGATGCACGAGACGGCAAGCGATGCGATAAACAGCGTCATGCTATCCATTGTTTACGCTCCCTTCTGCTTTCTCGGACAGGCCCTGGGCCACGGCGGTAACGTCGACGGCCGGACCGTTTTCGATCGAGCGCAGGCGCTTGGCCTCGTCGAGCTCGCGATCGGCCGCGCCGCCCATGACGGTCAGCGCCTTGGTGGGGCACGCCGCCACACAATGCGGGCCGTCCGGATCGAAGGCGCACAGGTCGCACTTGACAGCGCAGGTGTACTGGCCAGGAGCCCACGTAAGCAGGCTGCTCAGGGACTTAGGATACGAAGGCGTCGGGTCGCACATGCCTGCGACACCGGCGATAGACGTGCCATCGGGATGGATGGCTCCGAAGGGGCACGCGATGGCGCACAGCCTGCACCCGATGCACTCCTGCTCCTTGACGTGGATGCGATCGCCATCGTGCTCGATGGCATTCACCGGGCAAACCTCGGCGCAGGGGGCACCCTCGCAATGGTGGCAGGCAAGGGCGGCCGAAATACCGCCGGTCTTCACGAGCGCCAGGCGCGGCGTATCCTGAAGACCCTGCATCCGGTGGGCGTCGGCACAGGCGGACTGGCATGTTCCGCAGCCGATACACCTCTCCGGGTTGATGTCGATGAAGCGGTTCATCCCCACTTCCTTTCAAAATAACGGGCCGGGCTCCCGAACGTACGGGACGCCCGGCCCAAAAAGCCAACGAGAACGGGACTACACGATTTGATTCACGTGCGTCTCGTCGTCGAACTTGGCGGCACCGGGCTCAACGTCCTGGGGAGCGGCGGCGTCGACCAGAGCCTGCTTGAGCTCGGTGTACTGACGCTCGACTTCGCCCTCGGCCCAGACCTGGTCGGCAATGGCGTCGACCTGGCAGGCGGAGAACTTGTCCTCGGGCGTATGCGAGACCGGGTCGACCTTGTGCATGGTCAGCTCGTTGCACTTGCCGATCCACCACTGGTAGGTCATATAGACCGTGCCCTTGTTGATACGGTCGCTCACGTCGGCGCGGCTGTATACCTGGCCGCGGCGGCTGTGAATCGAGACGATGTCGCCGTTCTTGATGCCGCGCGCCTGGGCGTCCGCGGGATTCATGCGGACAAAGCCGGGCTCGTCGGCAAGCAGCGCCAGCGTCTTGCAGTTGCCGGTCATCGAGCGGCAGCTGTAGTGGCCGACCTCGCGGACGGTGCACAGGATGAGTGGGTACTCATCGTCGGGAAGCTCGGAGGGCGCCTCCCAGTCGTGCGCCATCAGGTTGGCGCGGCCGTCCTTGGTGGTGAACTTGCCACCAGCGAACATGTCGGCCGTACCGTGGTCGTTCACATCGGTGCTCTTGACCGGCCACTGAGCGTAGCCGCCCTCGGGGGCCATCTTCTCGTAGGTCGCGCCCACAAAGTTGGGGCACAGGCTAATGCACTCGTTCCAGATCTGCTCGGTGTTGTCGTAGTGCATGGGATAGCCCATGCGCGTGGACAGGTCCGCGAAGATCTCCCAGTCGTGGCGGCACTCGCCCTTGGGCGGAACGGCCGCGTCAAAGTGCTGGAAGCTACGGTCGGATGCGGTAAAGACACCCTCGTGCTCGCCCCAAGAGGTGGCAGGCAGGATGACGTCGGCGAGCATGGTCGTCTGCGTCATAAAGATGTCCTGGCAAATGAACAGATCCAGCTCGGAGAGCGTCTTGCGCATACCGGCCGAATCGGGCTCGGTCTGTACCGGGTCCTCGCCGTAGTTGTAGAAGCAGTGCACCTTGCCCTCGTCGACCAGGTGGCCCAGGTCGGTGAGCTTATAGCCCTCCTCGAGCGGGAGCTTTTCCTCGGGCACGCCCCAAGCCTTGGCAAACTTGGCGCGAGCGGCGGGGTCGGTGACTTTCTGGTAACCAGGGTACAGGTTGGGCAGCATGCCCATATCGCAGGAGCCCTGGACGTTATTCTGGCCACGCACGGGCGCGAGACCGGAGTTGGGTTTGCCGATCTGGCCGGCAACGCAGGCGATGGAGGCGATGGTGTGCACCGTCTTCAGGTTCTGCTTCTGCTGGCATACGCCCATGCCCCAGCCAATGATGGCAGAAGGCTTCGCCGTGGCGTACATCTCGGCAGCTTGGTGGATCAGCGCGGGCTCGACACCCGTGATGTCCTGTACGGATTCGGGAGTGTAGTTCTTGATGGTCTCCCACCACTCGTCAAAGCCGTTCGTATGCTCGGCGACGAATTCCTTGTCGTAGAGGCCATCGTTGACCAGACAGTTGGCAAAGGCGTTGAGGAACGCAACATTGCAACCGTTCTTGATCGGAAGGTAGATATCGGCGATGCGCGCAGTTTCGATATGGCGCGGGTCGGCGACGATGATCTTGCAACCCTTTTCTTTGGCTCGCACGATACGCCTTGCGACGATGGGGTGCGAATCGGCAGGGTTATAGCCGAAGAGGAAAATGCAGCCCGCATCCTCCATACCGGGGATGGAGCATGACATGCAACCTGAACCAACCGTGTCCATCAGACCGAGGACAGTAGGGCCGTGTCAAGTACGGGCGCAGTTGTCCACGCTGTGGGTGCCGATGCACGCACGCGTAAACTTCTGCATGACGTAGTTCGCCTCATTGCCGCCGCCTCGCGAAGAGCCGGTGGTCATGACAGCGTTAGGACCATATTCGTCAATTATGGCCTGCATCTTAGATGCGGTGAAATCCAGTGCCTCGTCCCAGCTTACGCGCTCAAGATCCGCGCCCTTGGTGCGGCGGATCATCGGGTGCAGTACGCGAGGAGTCAAGATCTTGGTGTCGTTGATGAAGTCGTAGCCGCTCATGCCCTTGAGGCACAGCTCGCCCTGATTGGTGATGCCGTTAAGCGGTTCGGTACCCACGACCTGGCCGTTTTGGACCAGGAGGTTAAACTGGCAACCGGCGCCGCAGTACGGGCAGATCACTTTATGCTTCTCCATGACACCCTCCTTCCTTTCTCTGCTACCGATTAATCGGTACGTATTTGACAATCGTTGGGCCTGTATGGCCGCCCGCCTACGCCTCGTTTTCGATGGTGGCGCGGGCACGCTCGGCGGTCAGCTCCGCCAGGCGCTCCTCGTCTACCAGGGTGAGGCCCTTGGTCGGGCACGCCTCGGCACACGCCGGACCGCCGGGACGGTCCACGCACAGGTCGCACTTGAGCACGAAGCTCTTAGTCTGCGAACCCACGCGCACGTCGCCCATCAAGACGGGGACCTGCGTGGTCGCCACGCTCACGGCGCCAAAGGGACAAGCCATGACGCAGCTCTTGCAGCCGATGCAGTTGTCCTCGTTAACGCCGATGCGATGGTTCTTTGAATCAAAGAACAAGGCACCCGTGGGGCAGGCCTTAGCGCACGGGGCATCCTCGCAGTGATGGCAAGCCACCGGTGCGGAGATCTCGTACGTACGCGTCACGCGCAGGCGCGGCGCGGCGATGTTGCCGGGAATGTCGTGCGCCTCGATGCACGCCGCCATGCAGGTTTGACACCCAATGCAGCGCGAGGAATCGGCTACGACTCGTTTATTGCCCATGTTGTTCACTCCCTCCTGAATCCCATGCCGGAGAGACCCTGTCGACGTTGCCCCGGACCGCCCGTGGTCCGGCATCGGCGTATCGAGAGCATGCGGCGAAACAGGCACTCGGTAGAATATCTCCAACGATATACAGGTTAAATATACGCAGTTGCAGGGGATAAACTTGAGCATAGGTCCTGCATTACGGGTGTATTGCAGGAGTTTAGGCTGGTTAGGATTATTCTCAATAGGATATAAAGGCGAGTGTATTACACGCGTACGCTGCAGAGATTTTTACGCGCTCTCGTTTTGGATGTACTACGCTTGTATTCGTGTTAATGGTTATCAACTTGAGTGAAATAAAGTAATCGTTATAAGATGCTCAAGTATCGGCACATGCCGCATTTGACCGACTATATTGCACGCTCATTAAGGGGGCCAGTGATGTCATCGACTCAAAAACGAGCCATCCTGCAGGTGCGCATTCGCGAGGAAGACAAGCAGCATGCCGAACGTCTCTACGACGCCATGGGCACATCGCTCGCCGAGGCCGTACGTCTATTTGTCGCGCAGAGCATTTTGATGCGCAAGCTCCCCTTTCAGCCGGTCGCCGTACGCTCAAAGGACGGCACCGCCGCCTATGGATCGCTCAAAGCCTATGGGGACCCCAATCGTCGCTCCGAGGAGCGCAATGCCTGGATTGAATACCTTGCTACAGAAAGCGACGATTCGATTTTGGGTCCCGAGGAAGTAGATATCCATGAGTAGCACCATCATCGACGAGACCGTCATCCTGCGCTATCTGCTCGACGACGACGAAGTCCTGTCACCGCGCGCCGCCAAGGTCATCGCCACCCGCACCGCTCGTGTCTACCCCGAAATCATCACGCGCGTCGTAGTCACGCTGCGCGACGTCTACAAGGTTCCCCGCGTGGAGATTGCGTCGGCCATGACCAAGCTACTCGATGACGTCATGGTCGACGAGCCCACCGTTATCGCCCTTGCCATCAAACTCTTTGGCAAGACCCATATGGACTTTACCGATTGCCTCCTCGCGGCCCGTACCGCCATCTACAATGATGATGTCGTGAGCTTTGGCAAGCCCATCATCCAAGGCATGATCGATTACCGCCACAAGCGCCAAACCGCAGCCGAAGCCCGCAGCCGAAGCATCGACTCCACCATCGACAAGCTCCGCCACCACGGTCGCAACTAACCGACAGACAACGGCATCGCCCTCCCTTCAGCCCCATCCCCTCCTAAGTTGCGGTGAAATAGTTCCTGGATTTAGGCTTATTCGAGCTTTTCAGGAACTATTTCACCGCAACTTTCTGTAAGGGCAGGTTTTAATACCGCCGAAAGGCCATTATCGACCGTTTGCCGATGTACCCAGCTCCGTTATAAGCCCCTGACCTGCACCGTCAAGCTTTTGGTCAGTTCATGGCAAGCTCCGACAGAATGAATATGCGATAGCTTGATGTCATTCATTCCCTCTCAATGCCCTGGGGTCGCCAATGAGTAACGATGTCCGCTGTACTAAACCACAGGTAAAGCTATTCTTCTCGATATTCGAGGCTCATCATGACGGGCGCCTGTTTGTAGCTACGGAAAAATGGGATGAACGATGCGCCTACGCACTCATGAAAAAACAAATGATCGTTCGACTCTATAACCACGTCTATGCCGACCCTGCATATTGGAATGGACTTGGTATAGAAGGTCGAATTTTTCAGCTGGCATCCGCCATTGCGATCGTTGAACCGGATGCCGTGTTTTGCGGAGCAACAGCGGCACTGCTCTATGGCATCGGTTCTGCACACACGCTTCTCGACAAGGTGCAAGTGCTGTTGCCGCGTTCTACCAGGCGTGATACGTATGAATTCGTTGGGTATCGTCGCTGGCGGGCGGGCGAAGTGTGGCAGCTCGGTCCGTTTACGCTGACGGATCCGTATCGAACGGTTGTCGATATCGCCCGAACGACCGCGTTTCGCTATGCGCTAGGTTATGTCGATGGCTTGGCCCGTGAGTACGATGTCGAGCGCGAAGAACTGCGGGCATACGCGCAGGCCAATTGCCGAGGGCTGCACGGCATCGCGCGTGCGTTTGATGTTTTTGAGTATATGGACGGTCAATCGGACAACGGTGGCGAATCGGAGGCAAGGGCGGCGATGATTCTTGCCGGCGTCACCACGCCCGAACTACAGGTTGAGATAACACGGCCGGGGAACGCCGGCTACTATCTGGCCGACTACGGATGGCAGATGCCGAACGGCTCTTGGATGCTTGCCGAACTTCATGGACTAGGCAAGTTTGAGGACGATGCTCAAAATGATCCGGAACATACTGCAGCAAAGACCTATCGAGCTGCCCTCATACGCGACGCAAACCTTCGCGCCATGGGTCATAACGTCATACATTTCAAGCTGTCAGACACCTACGATGTCGAAGCATTTGGCGCCATGATGCGCGGCTATGGTATTCCGACAACAAAACCTTACGCCGACTCCTGACCAACGGCACGCATCTTCTCGACAACAGAACCTAACATCGGCCCAACCAACTCGGCCTCAATAAGTTGCGGTGAAATAGTTCCCGAATAACCCTTAAAAGCCCAAAACCAGGAACTATTTCACCGCAACTTAGGTGGAGCGCGGGGCGGACTCGATTCCCGTCACCCCGTACACTTACGAAAATGGCTCTGGTCCCAGAAGGAACCAGAGCCATTCATCTATCTTATGGAGCGGGCGACGGGAATCGAACCCGCGTCATCAGCTTGGAAGGCTGGGGTTCTACCATTGAACTACGCCCGCAAGATATGGTCGGGACGACAGGATTTGAACCTGCGACATCCTGCTCCCAAAGCAGGCGCGCTACCAAACTGCGCCACGTCCCGAAGGTGTTGAGCAGCTAAGGTCTAAACCTTGCGTGTCCCAAAGCGAAGGAAATTATAGGGGAGACTCCCCGCCTGTGCAAGCATTGATGCCTTAGCTCCTCGAATGTGCAACAAAACGACTATGGAGCAGACCGATCACAAATGCCACCACGGCAACCGGCGCCCACGCGGCACCGATATCCGCCAGCGGCAGCACATCAAACGGCAGCCACGCACCCGCAAAGAACGCGTCGCGGACCGAGGTGATCACACTCTGTACCGCGACCACGCCGCCGACCCAGACCCACACCTGCGGATGCGCGTCGCAAAAGCCGTGCACCAGGCCCATCAGTACCAGCACGATGGCAACGGGATACAAGGCGTTGAGCATAGGCACCGAGAACATGAGGATCACGTCGAGACCCACGTTGGAGAGCACGCACGAAAACGCTGCGAACACAAAGGCAAGAACCGCAAAGGGACGGCGCATGGCCTCCTCGGAGGCCTCCGCTCCCCCTTCGACCACATACGTCTCGCAGAAGTAACGCGAGCAGCAGCTGATGAGGCCGATGCACACGTTCATGCAGGCAAGGAAGAAGATGGCGAAGACCACGACCGTGCCGGCAAGCCCAAAATGCATGGAGGCCGAACGGGCGAGGATGGCGGCGCCGTTGGTAGCGTCGGGCATCACGGTGCCGAGCTGCATACCGGCAAGGCCCAAGCCGCAGTAGATGATAGCCATGAGCACGCCGGCGATCACACCGGAACGCGAAATCTCAAAGGCCACGCGCTTGTCATCGGTAACACCCAACTCGTGGATGGTCTCGGCGATGATGATGCCAAAGGCGAGCGACGCGAGCAGGTCCATGGTCTGATAGCCAGTCAGAAAGCCCTGCACGGCAGCACCGGCATTGTAGGGGGCCTGCGGCGCGGCAGCCGGTCCCAGCGGCGAGATCACGGCAGCACCCACGACCAGCACGATGAGCGCAATGAGCGCAGGGCCCGTAATGCGGCCGAGCACGCGCGTGATGACGCCTGGACGCAGCGTGAGCGCAAACGCGACGATAAAGAAGCCAACGGCAAACACCAGACGTGCCGTGCCGAGCGAAACGCCCTCGGGTAGCAGCGGCACCAGCATTTCGAACGCCGTAGAGCTTGTGCGCGGAATGGCCAGGCACGGACCGATGGCCAGGTAGACCGCCGCAACGAAGAATTCGCCAAACTTAGGATGCACACGCCCGGCCAGCTCTCGGGCCGTGCCAGCGAGCGCGACGGCGATAAATCCCATAACGGGCAGACCGATAGCGGCAATCAAAAAGCCGATCATGGCAACCGGCGTGGCAGAACCTGCCTGCAGCGCCAGCAGCGGCGGAATAATGAGGTTACCGGCGCCAAAGAGCATCGAGAACAGCGCAATGCCGACGGTAACGACATGGTCGGAACGCAGACCGCGCGGGGCGGATGAAGCCATAGGCACACCTTTCGGGTCGAAACAAAAACGGGACGGGCAAAATACCCGTCCCGCAAGTATAAACGGTCCAGCAGCTTTAGCAGGCTAAATTGCGCAGAGCATCGATAGCCGTGTCGACTTCTTCGGTCGTGTTGAAATACCCAAACGAGAAGCGGACGACACCCTGGCGCTCGGTACCTAACGCGCGGTGCATGAGCGGAGCGCAATGGGCACCGGGGCGCGTCGCAATCCCCCACCCTTGCATGAGCGCGTCCGAAATCTCGGCAGAGTCGATATCGCCCACGTTGAGCGACACGATCGCCGAGCGCGCAGGTTGGTCAAACGCACCGTAAAGTACAATGCTGGGGATTTCGCGAGCGCCGGAGAGGAAACGTTCGGCGAGTGCGCGTTCGTGAGCTGCAATCGCCTCGACCCCACCCTGGGCCTCGATAAAGTCGAGGCCGGCGGAAAGGCCCGCGATGCCATGGCCGTTGAGCGTACCTGCCTCCAGGCGCGTGGGCCACTCCAGTGACTGCAGTGGATCAAAGCTGTGCACGCCCGTACCGCCCATGGCCCAAGGGGCCACGTCAATGCCCTCCGCCACGGCCAGGCCGCCGGTCCCCTGCGGACCCATGAGCCCCTTGTGGCCGGTAAAGCACACCACGTCGAGCCCCATGGCCTGCATATCGATACGCGCCGTGCCGGCAGACTGAGAGGCATCGACGATTACCAGCGCACCGGCCGCATGGGCCATGGCCGCCACGCGCACAATGTCGACCGCGTTGCCGGTCACATTTGAGGCGTGCGTCACCACCACGGCACGTGTGCCCGGCGTCACCAGCCGCTCAAGCTCTTCGTAGTCGAGCGCACCGTTCGCGTCGCAGCCCGCATGCTCAACGGTCACACCCCGCTCCGCTGCCAGGCGGTTGAGCGGACGCAGCACGGAGTTGTGCTCGAGCACCGTCGTGACCACGCGGTCGCCGGGGCGCACCACCCCGTTGATGGCGGTGTTAAGCGCCGCCGTAGAGTTGGGCGTAAAGCACACATGGTCCGCCCTCGGGCAACCTAAAAGGCGCGCAAGCTTGGCGCGGCAGCCGTGGATGGCACGCGCCGCATCGAGCGCACTCGACGTGGCACCGCGCCCGGCATTGCCGAGCGAGCACATCGCCTGCGTCACGGCATCGATGACCGTCTGCGGCTTGTGCATGGTCGTCGCCGCGTTATCCAGGTAGATCATCGCACGACCTCCCACATATCAATCACGGTATAGCCCTCGGTGGGAATGCCCGCCGCAGCGAGTTCGCCGCGCAGCAGGTCCTCATCGGCAGGCAACGCCTTCCACGCCAAGCCGCAGCCGGCAGCGACCTCCCCGGGCACGGGAATCGTGCGCCCGGGAAGGCCGCGCTCGATGCATAGGGTCTCGCACCCCATGGCGGCCGCCGTGGTAGGAAACGTGATGACAAGCGCAGGGCGCTTTTCTCTCATGGCAATCCCGCCCAAACGCTACGGGCGCACAACGCGCACGGCCTGCTCCATCTTCTCCACGATCACGTACATGTTCGTGACCTCGCCCACCGCGAGCTGGTCCTTAATGCCATAGTGGTCGAGGCAGGTGCCGCAGGTGAGGATCTCGACGCCCTGCTCGGCCAGACCCTTCAGGTCGTCGAGCACCGGTGAGCCCTCGACGGTAAGCTTGGCGCCGCCGTTGTAGAACAGCATGGTCGCGGGCAGCTCCTCCTGCTGCGTCACGGCAAAGATAAAGGCCTTCATGAGCTTGTGGCCCAGCTCGTCGTCGCCGCGGCCCATGCAATCGGTGTAGACGGAAACGACCAGCTTGCCCTTACCGGCGCCGGCACCGCAGAAAGCGGCACCGTCCTGCTCGGGGTCTGCCACGGCAACGGCACCGGAGGTCGCCACGGTCACGTGCCACTCGGCGTCAGAAACCTTCTCAACCGAGGCCGTGCAGCCCTTCTCCTGCGCCATCTTGGAGATGTTCTTGACGGCGGTCTCGTTATCGACCGAGGTCACCACGGCACCCTCGCCATCGAGCTGCTTCAGGGCTTTGAGCGTCTTGACGACGGGCAGCGGGCAGGCATCGCCCATGGCATTGACTTCAATCTTGGTAGACATAGCTACATCCTTTCAAAAGGGACCGCCCGGAAAAGTAGCCGGTCGCATAAACGGTTTTCTTTAATGCACAACGCGAACAGCAGGACCGCCCGGCACCGCCTCGCACACGCGACCGATAACGGCGGCGATGCACCCCTCGGCATCCAGGCGACGCGCAAGCTCATCCACATCCGCCGCGGGCGCCGCGATAAGCAGGCCACCAGACGTCTGCGGATCGTACAGCGCGTCGAGCATGCCCGGCTCCAGGCCCTCGTCGACAGCCACACGCGGGCCAAAAAAGTCCTGGTTGCGGTAGGAGCCCGCTGGGATAATGCCCAGACGTGCCATGTCGAGTACCTGGTCAAAGAGCGGCACCGCCTCCGACGCAAGATCAATCTGCACGCCCGAGCCCTCGGCCATCTCGCACGCATGCCCAATCAAGCCAAAGCCCGTGATGTCGGTACAGCCGTGAAGCTCAAGTCCCTCGGCCAGACGAATCGGTGCCTCGTTAAGGGTGCGCATCGAGTCAAACATGGCTGTGGCCTCGTCCTGCTCGATGAGTTCGCCCTTAATGGCCGTGGTGATGATGCCCGAGCCGATCGCCTTGGTCAGCAGCAGAACATCGCCCACGCGTGCGCCGCTGTTGGCGAGCATGCGGTCGAGCGCGACAAAGCCGCTCACAGACAAGCCGTACTTGGGCTCGTCGTCGTTGATGGTGTGACCGCCCGCGATGGAGCAGCCCGCCTCGACGCACTTGTCGGCACCGCCCGCCAGAATCTGGCCGGCAACCTCAACACCCAGGCAACTGGGTATGCAGAGCAGGTTCATGGCATGGCTCGGCCGCCCGCCCATGGCGTAGATGTCCGACAGCGAGTTGGCCGCCGCGATCTGGCCAAACAGGAACGGGTCGTCGACCATCGGCGGGAAGAAGTCGATGGACTGCACGAGACCCAAGTTCTCGCCAACGCGAAAAACGCTCGCATCGTCGGAGGTATCGAACCCCACGAGCAGGTTATCGTTATGCACATTGGGCAAGTCGCCCAGGACCTGGGCGAGGGCTCCAGGAGCCAACTTAGCGGCTCAACCGCTCGCGGCAGTCATAGACGTGAGCTTAATCTGATCGTCAGCCATCGATACCTCCTCTCATCGGTCAATCATTTTCTCCCAGTATACGCATGAATGCGAGCCCAAGGCGGATGCTTTAATTGAGCGCCTGTGCGCGGACAGCCGCGCCGATCGCTCCAGCAAAGCGAGCCTGGGGCGAGGTGGTCACCGGCGACCCCAGTAGCTCGCCCAACCGCTCCACTACGAAGGCGTTCTCGCACAGGCCACCGGTCAGGTAGTACGGGGCGCCCGCGGCCTGCCCGGCCATGGTCGCCACGCGCGAGACCACGCTGTCGATCACGCCACGCGCAATGTTCTCGCGCGGCTCACCGCGACCGATCAGGCTGATAACCTCGCTTTCGGCAAACACGGTACACATGCTAGAAATCTTGGTAGGCTCGCCGGTGCGGGCGAGGTCTGCCATCTGCTGCTGGGTAATGCCCAGGCGGTCGGCCATGATCTCCAGAAAGCGCCCCGTGCCGGCGGCGCACTTGTCGTTCATGGCGAACTTGGCCACGCGGCCGCCCTTAAGCTGAATGACTTTGGTGTCCTGGCCGCCCACGTCAATCACCGTGCCATGGTCGCCAAACAGGCGCACGGCACCGGTGCCGTGGCAGGTGATCTCGGTCACGACCTTGTGCGCATAGGGCACGGCGACACGGCCGTAGCCAGTCGCGACCACGCGAACATCGTCGCCCGTCACGTCATAGCCGGCTGCGGCGAGTTCACCGCGTAGGCGCTCGGCCGCATCGACCGACGAATACCCCGTCGGCATGACGCAGGTCCACGCAACGGCGTTGTCCGTCTCCACCACCGCAGCCTTCGCGGCCGTCGAACCTATGTCGATACCAATGCCAACCACGGCATCCTCCTTCTATGCGGCAAAGCAGCCATCCCTTTGCCGCATTTGTCCTACAGGGTCTCGATAAAGGCAGCGATGCGCGTCTCGATCTGGCCCATGTCGCCGTTGCTGTAGTCGGTCTCGATCTTCATATACGGAATACCCGCGCCCTCGACAGCCTCCTGCATGCGCGCACTCTCCACGTTAAAGGTGTGGCAGGCCTGTAGCACGCTCTCTACCACGCCATCGACATGATACTTCTCGCACATGGCCAGCGTGTTTTCCATACGACCATCGTTGGGCGTCATGACCGAGCAGTTGATGTCCAGGTAGCGGTCGGCGATGGCACGCAGGATGTCGGGAGCCTCCGGATCGATCATCATGGCCGCCGTGCGCTCGCCCGAGCAGTCGTCCATGCACACGACCACGCCGCCATTGGACTCGATGGTGCGACCGATCTTGTTGATCACGCCGCCCACCGGGCAACCAGTAATCAGAATGCGCTTGGCATCCGCCGCAACCGGGCGCTCGCCTGCGTCGTAGGCCTCGCGCAGCTTGGCAACCTTTTGCTCCAGCTGCTGCGTATAGGCCTCGATATCAAAGCTGAACGTACCGGCAAACATGGTGCTCATCAGGTCGACGCCGCTCATGGCCGCCGGCTGGTTGGCCTGCAGTGCAAACATCTCGAGCTGGGCCGCACGCAAGCGGTTGCGACGACGGACGGCAGCGCGCAGGTCATCGTCGGTAATCGTGATGCCGTAGAAGCCCTCGAGCTCCTCCTTGAGCAGGCGGCACTCCTCGTACCAGCCTTCACGCTCGTAGGCACGATCGCGACCCTGCGGAAGATGCAGAATGTGCGTGCGCTTGAGCTCGTTGAGTAGCTCGTACATCTTCTTCTTGCCGTCGCAGGTGGTCTCGCCGATGATCATGTCGCTAAAGTACGTAAACGGGCACTTTTGCGAGTAGGCAAAGCCGTACGTCGATTTGATGAGCGGACACAGATTTGCCGGCAGCACCTTCTCGGCCTCGGGAATCACCTCGTCGGATGTGCCGCACAAGGCCACACTTGCAGCGTCCGCAGCATCGATAATCTCGAGCGGCGTATAGCTGCACAAAAAGCCGACCAGGCGATTACCCGCCTGCTTATAATCCTTGACGCGAATAAACGCCGCCTTGCGTTGCTCGTTGAACTCCTCAAACGTGCGCGGCAACGGCTGCTCAGTATTTTCCGACATATAACTCCTTAACAGACCTTTTAACCAACCAAAGAAACGGCTTTCCCAGGTGCCCGAGGTTGCCGTGAAAGAGGAGCGCCGCGTACTTCTGGTACGCAAGCGACGGTTTGAACGGCAAGATCGGGTGCCTGGGGAAGCCGCCGAGACGGATAGCCCTAAATGGTTTCCAAGAAAGCCTCGATCCTGGTTTGCAGTTGGCCGGCGTCCTCGCCGGCATAGTCGGTCGTGATGTGCATAAACGGAATGCCGGCCTCCTCGGCGGCCTTCTCCACGGCAAACGACTCCATCTCGTAGAGCGTGCAGAACTGCAGGGCCACGTCGACAATGCCGTCGGCATGCAGGTCCTTGGCCATCTGGACAATGTCCTTCATTCGCTGGTCGTTGGGCGTAAAGACGGCACAGTTGATCTTAAAATAGCGCTCGGCGATAGCATCGAGCATCTCGTCAACCGTCTCACCGGACTCATCGACCAAGTCCTTGTAATAGCGCGAACCCGTGCAGGACTCCTCGCCCACCACAACGCCGCCGGCCTTCTCGATGAGGTTGAACAGCTTCCAGTTGGGCACGGCCATGGGCGTGCCGGTGTACAGGATGCGCTTGGTCCCCTTGGGCGCCACGCCCTCTCCGGCCTCGACACGCTGCTCGCACTCGGCCGCCATATCGTTAATGGCTCCGGTCAGACGCGGCGTGTCGTCCATAAAGGCGGCCTGAACGGTCAGCAGGCTGTCGAGACCGCTAATGGGCGCTGGGTCGGCAGCGCGCGTGGCAGCGAGGCGCTGCAGGGCGCGACGCTTCTCATTGACGGCGCGGATGGCGGCCTTCAGACGCTCAGGCGTAATCGTGACGCCACACTCTTCCTCAATCTTGGCGGCGAGCTTTTTAACCTCGGCCTTCCAGGTCACGAGCGTCGACTCGTCGTGCACGTTGGGAATATCCATGACGTACATGTTCTTTTGCGTGGCAAAAAACTCGTAGGCCTTCTTCTTGCCATCGCAGGTGTTCTCGCCTACCACCAAGTCACTCGACTCGATGTAGGGGCAGACCTCACCCAGCTTAAAGCCGGCAAAGCTCTTGATAAGTGGACAAGTGTTGCGCGGCAAGTGCTCCTCGACCTTGTCCGTTGCCCAATCGGCACCCGAGCACAGACCAACGGGAATGCCGTCACAGGCAAGCACGATCTCCTCGGGCACGTACACGCAGAACGAGCCCACGATTTTGGTGGCCTCGCCAGCCTCCTTCTTGTCGAGCATCTCCTTAATGCGGCCGCTATGGATGTTGGTGGCCACAAAGTCCAAGTAGGACGTGGACTTGGGGCGGTTGTTCTGCGTCAGGAACATGTCCCCGTACATCTGGCCCACGGCGCCCAGCAGCATATCGTGGTCGGCAAGATTCATGCCGAGGCTCTCCCACATCGGATGGAAATCGAATTCTTCAGCCATAACGGTTCCCCTCTCGAACCAAAAACGGATAACAGCGGTATCGATGCACGACGGACGGCGATTGCCCGGCCGTGCTCAAACCCGGAATTTTGGGGAACCTGCTTTGCGGTCGATTATTTAGTTGTGCGTCGTCTCTCCCGGAGCCGTGAACATACCTGCTCATATGCGGCTCCGAGCCATATACTGGGCGCGCGCGGCAACGCGGCGAATATATGTCGTCTGCGGCATGTGCGCACCCTCCTTAACCAGTTGAGGTCAACTATATCAACGGTCATCGGCCATGCGAACACCGTTGACATTCGTACGACAGCGTCGTGTGCCGTCGTTTAATAAATAATTATCTTGATTGATAAGAGTTTGTCATTCCTCATTCGGCGAACGGCAAAAATAAAGCCGCCGAGGCTTATATCCCCCGACGGCATTACCCGGCGCTATCGACAAACCAAATGGATCCTGCTGGCATCAAAATGCATGCGCAGCGTCTCGCCTGCTTGCGGCAGCTCGTCGACAGGCATGCCCACTTTGTTGACCTTCCACTGCAGGCGCGTCGGCGCATCGGCACGCGGCACATCCAGCAGCACCAGGCGCTCAAAACGCGAATCGCTCACGCGGGCCACATGCAGATCGTAGCTGTTACGACCGCGCTCAGCGCGGTTGTCCACATGGAAGTAGCTCGCACGAATACCCAGGTACGCCACGTTATCGGGAACCTCACGGCCCACGTTGAAGGTCATGCCCCAGTCCAGGGCCTCAACTTCCTGAAGCCCAATCTTGCGCGCGCGGCTCGTATTCTTGCAGCCCGTCAGGCGCAGCGCAGCCAAGGTTTGCGGCCGGCGGACCACGTCCTCAACGAAGCCGATCTCCTCCACATGCCCGTTATGCATCACGCAAATGCGCTCGCACAGGCGGCATGCCTCGTCAATATCGTGGCTCACGTAGAGCACGGTACGGTTACAGACGTCGAACAGGTCGAGCATGTTCTGCTCAAGCGCGCTCTTGAGATACGCGTCGAGCGCGCTCATGGGCTCGTCGAACATAAAAATGCCCGGGTGTGCCGCCACCATGCGAGCAAGCGCCACACGCTGCTGCTGGCCGCCCGAGAGGCGCGCGGGATAACGGTCGGCAAAGTCGGCCAGTCCAAAGATACCCAGGTAGCGCTCGGCAAGCTGTCTGCGCGCTGCGGCGTCACCTGCACCCTCAACGCCGGCGCACACGTTATCGGCCACCGTCATATTAGGGAACAGCTGATAGTTTTGGAACAGCAGGGCGCATTTTCGCTCCTGGGGCGACAGGTTGATGCCCGTCGCCGAGTCAAAAAAGGTCACGCCGTTGACGACGATCTTGCCCTCGTCGGGTGTCTCCACGCCGGCAATGCAGCGCAACGTGCAGCTCTTGCCGCAACCCGAGGCGCCCAGGAGCGCCACACGCTCCTCGCCGGCATCGAGCTGAATGTCGAGGGTAAAGCCGGGATAGCGCTTTTTGATATCCAGGACAAGCGACATGGTCTATCGACCTCCCTTCGAGACGGCGTCATCGCGCATAAGCTCGGCCAGCGCCTCGCGATCGATACGCAAGGCATCGCCGCCCGCCGGGTCGAGCGAATCGCCCTGTCCGGCGAGATCTTTGGCCTGCTTGCGCTCCGCGCGGGACAGGCCGCGCCCGCGGTACTTTTGCGAATGCGCCGTATACATGTTGATGAACAGAATGACCAGGAAGCTGAACGCAATTACGACCACGACCCAAAAGAGGGCCACCGACGTGTTGCCGCCCATCCACTCAAAGTAGATGGCGATGGGGATGGTCTGGGTAATGCCGGCGTAGTTGCCCGCAAAGAACAGGGTGCAGCCAAACTCGCCCATGGCACGCGCGAAGGCAAGCACCGCGCCGGCGGCAATCGAGGGCCAGCCAAGCGGCATCATAAGCTTGGTAAAGATGCGACGCTCGGACCATCCCAGGGTTCGCGCGGCATCGAGCATCTGCGTGTCAAGGCTCTCAAAGGCTCCGAGCGCCGTGCGGTAGACCAGCGGAAACGACACAACGACGGCCGAAATGACCGCCGCGGGCCAGGTAAAGACGATCGAGATGCCGTGCGCGATGAGCCACTGGCCCACCCCGGTCGAGCGGCCAAACAGCATGAGGAGCAGAAAGCCGCAGACCGTGGGCGGCAGCACCATAGGAATCGTAAAGACTGAATCGAGCAGGCCCTTGATGCGACTCGAGGTACCCATAGTCTTCCACGCGGCAAACAGGCCCAGCGCAAAGGCAATCACCAGGGCAAGGCCACTCGTTTTAATGGACACCCAAAACGGGCGGTAGTCGATGCCGCCTAAAAAGGAGGCCAGAGAGGTCAAGGGGCCCTGCTCATCCCGCAATACGACAGACGATGCTTCTACCATTTGAGCGCTATCAAGCCAACGCGCGCCGCCCTTGGCATCACCCGAGGCCGATGCAATCACCACATAGCGGTCCCCATCCGCACCGCGCTCGTCAAAGCCATAGGTATACCCGCCGGCATCAAACGTTGTTTCCGCCGTAACATACCAAGGAAGATCAACGTCCCCTAGCTGCGCACCTCCCATGGAGTTTGCGCTGTCGAGCTCACAGACGAGGGCCTTGAGACCCGATACGCACTCGTTGTCCTGCGGATCCAATCCATACTTCTCGGCCGCCTTGGGCGATATCCACACCACAACGCGATCGGCAGCAGGCGCCACTACAAGGTCCACGTCCTCGTCAACGGGAAACCGGTAGCCCTCAGGCTGGCCCTCCATAGCACGAGCGGTCCCCTTGGCCAACCGCTCAAAACCCTCGATCCCATAGGAAAGCCCATGAGCGGTCGCAGCAACCTGGGCCCCGTCCTCAGCGACCCCAGCAAACGCAAATCCCGGCACCCAGCAAAGCGCGAAGGTCAAAGCACAGGCGACAAGCATGCGGAATCTATTAAGCACGAAAAGCTCCAAGCGAATACAAGGACGGAGTAAAACACAAAACGATGGAATTATCGCGCCAAGCCGCACTACTCGGAAAGCTCAAAGCCGTACTTAGCCCAAATCTTCTGAGCCTTCTTGTTGGTCAGACAGAAGTCGATAAACGCCTTGGCCTCGTCGGCGTGCTCGGAGCTCTCGGCAACGGCGCCCGGGTACACGATGGGCTTGTGCGAATCCTCGGGGCACACGAAGGCCTCCTCGATGCCGTCATAGCGGAAGATATCGGAGCTGTAGACAAAACCGGCCACGCAGTCGCCCGTAGAGACGTAAGACGCAGCGGTGCCGACCTTGTCGGCCAGGGCCACCTTGTCGGCAAGCTCGGGTGCATACTCGCCGTCGTCGCCCTCGGTGCCGGTGTAGAGGCCCACGGAAGCCAGCGCCTGGTTAGCGTACTTGCCGGCGGGAACGGTCTTGGCGTCGCCGATGGCGATCTTGCCGTCCAGGTTCGCAACGTCGGCGATGGCCTCGATCTTGGTGTCGGAGCCCTCAGCACGAATGATCACAAGGTCGTTGACGAACATGTCCTCACGTGTGCCGGCATCGACGAGCTCGGCGGCCTCGGCGTCGTCCATGGTGCCCCTGGAGGCGGTGATGAGCACGTCGACCGTGGCGCCAGCACGCATCTGCTCAACGAGGTCGCCAGAAGCCTTAAACTGCGTGTCGGAAAAGGCGGTGCCAGTCTGGTCGGTGTAGAGCTTCTGAACCTCGGGCAGAGCCTTCTCGAGCGAGTTGGCAGCAAAGACCTGCAGCTCGACAGCCTTCTTGGACGAAATCTTGGCGGAGCCGGCATCGGAACCGGTCGACTCAGGCTCCTTGTTTCCGGAGCAGCCGGCAAGGCCAAGGCCGGCAGCGGCGACAGCGGAGAGTGAGACGAATCCGCGGCGAGAAACCATATCGAACATGTTCAACCCTTTCGTACCTTGTGCCCGGGTACCCCACCGCAGGCTTTATTCTGTAATTAGATTATACTTCTACGCAAATAATGATTATGAGAAATTATTCTCGTCTGAGAATATAGTTTCAAGCATGCCTACAGAATGCCGTCCCCTTGGGCGCAAATAAAAGGCGGAGCAGCCGTTCAGGTCGCTCCGCCGCAGGTAAACCGCTTAGTTGGTATGTCCGCCGCCCGCTGTCATCTGAGCCGCATGCTCCAGCTGGTCCGCTATGGCCTCCCAGCTTTCGCGGGCGGCCTTCGTAGAACCGGGAAAGTTTACGACAAGTGTATGACCTCGTTGCATGCAAATAGCGCGCGAGAGCATAGCGCGGCGCGTCTTGGTCATGGAGTACGCACGGATCGCCTCCGCAATACCCGGCACGTCGCGGTCGCAGACGGCACGCGTCGCCTCGGGCGTCACATCACGCATCGAAAGCCCCGTGCCGCCGCAGGTGAGCACGACATTGGCGTGGCACTCATCGGCGGCTTCCACAATGGCATCACCGATCTCGCTGACGTCGTCGCGCACGACCACATGCGAGGCGACCATCCAGCCCTGCGCCTCGATAAGTTCCTCGAGTGCGGCTCCAGCCTCGTCCTGGGCAAGATCGCGCGTATCCGAGCACGTCACGATCGATATCTTCAGCTCCATAGCATTCCTCCTACAACACGGCGCCCTCGGGCAGGTCGACGCGAACAACGTCCACGACATCGCCCACCTTGAGGTCGCACGGTCCTTCGTCAACACGCAACAGGCAGTTCGCACGCTGCATCGTTCCAAGCAGCGCCGAATTCTGCGTCTTAGCCTCGGTCACCAACAGCTCACCGGTCTCGGGGTCACGCAAAACCGTGGCGCGATCGAAGAAGCGGCGATGCTGTCGCTTTTTCACGCCGTGCGTGAGCGTCGCCTGCTGCACGGGACGCACGCCCTCGGCAAAGCCGCGCATCTTGCGAATCGCCGGGCGGGCAAGCATCTCAAAGCCTACATACGCCGCAGCCGGATTGCCTGAAAGCCCTAGATAGGGCTTACCCCCGAGCAAGCCAAACGTGATGGCCTTGCCCGGACGCATCGAGATGCGATCGAACAGCACCTCGCCCTCGCGCCGAACGAGCGCCGTCACGTAGTCGTAGTCGCCTGCCGAGGCGCCACCGCTCGTAATGACAAAATCGCACTCCAGCACGGCGCGATGCACCAGCTCGGCAATCGCCTGCTCATCATCGGACGCAATGCCGTAGAACACGGGCTCGGCTCCTGCATCGAGCGCTTCGGCCATCAACGCCGACGAGTTGGAGTCGCGAATCTGCCCGCGCGCCGGCAGCTCACCCGGCGCGACCAGCTCCGTGCCCAGCGAGATAATGCCCGCACGCGGCGCGGCATGCACCTTCACGCTCGCATACCCGGCGCTCGCCAACAAGCCGGCGCCCGCCGGAGCCACGACCTCGCCGGCGTGCATCACAACATCGCCGGCATGGGCCTCCTCGGCGGCAGAGCGAACGTTCTCCCCTACCTTGGCAGGCGCCGAGAACCTCACACGCGAACCCTCGTTGCCGTCACCGACGAGCACATCGACGATCTCATACTTCACCACGGCATCGGCACCTTCGGGTACCGGCGCGCCCGTCATGATGCGGACCGTCTCGCCCGCGTCGATTGTGCCCTCAAACACATGACCCGCAGCCTCGTGTCCGATAACGTCGAGCGTCACCGGCGCCTCGCCAGATGCCTGCGCCAAGTCCGCCGAGCGCACGGCATATCCGTCCATAGCGCTGTTGGCAAACGGCGAGATGTCGATATCGGCCACCGCATCCTCTGCCAAGGGAAGACCGGCGGCCTGCCACACGGGAATCTCGACGACTTCGGTGCGATTCACGTGCGACAAGACGATCGCCTGCGCGTCCTCCAACGGAATGAGTTTCTCAGCCATATACACCTCTAGCATGCTGCGGCGCGCAACAAAAGCGCCGATTCTTTATGTTTCTCTCAGTATAATCCCTCGACGCGCGACCGCGACTTGGCCTGTACCCGCAAATACATCTGTCGGCCGCAAGCCGCGAAACAAAACCAAAACCAACCCACCGGCTCGTCGCGTTTACCGCGTTCTATAATGCTCCTGTTGCAACCAAAAAGAGGAACGTATGGCTTTTACCGACAAACCCGAAAGCGCAAACGAGGCGCAGGATCATTCCCAGTCGCCCGACGACGGCGGCTTTTTCTCCCTTAATGACGTCATCATGGCAGGCAGGCAACAGCTCACCCGCTCCGAGCATCTCTTGGCTGCCGACACGCGCCGCAACGCCCGCAACCTACTCGCGAGCGCCAAGTTGCTCGTACTCGTCGTTATCGTCTCGCTTGCCATGGGCGTTGCCGCTTGGGCGTTTTTGGCCTCGCTGAATATCGCGACCGACTATCGCGAGCACCATGCATGGATTTACGCGCTGTTTCCCGTTGTGGGCGTTGCCACCGCATGGGTGTACAAAAACCACGGTCTTGCCGCCAAACGCGGAAACAACCTGGTCATCGACTCCGCTCTGGGCACACGCCTCATCCATATGCGCATGGCCGTCCTCACCTTCGTCTGTTCCACGCTCACGCACCTAACGGGCGGGTCGGCCGGTCGCGAGGGAGCTGCGGTGCAGATTGGTGGCACCATCGCCAGCAACATCTCGAGCCTCGCCCACCTCAAAAAGCATGACCACCACGACCTCATGCTCGCCGGCATCTCGTCGGCCTTTGGCGCCGTATTCGGTTCGCCCCTTGCCGGAGCTTTCTTTGGCATGGAGATGTGCTTTATCGGCAAGATCGACTACACCGCGGGCATCTACTGCCTCGTCGCCTCATTTACCGGCTACTTTACATCGCTCGCCTTGGGAACCGAGTACGAGGCGAATGTCATCGCCAGCGTTCCCAACATGACACCACGGACGGTTGCCATCGTTGTTATCAGCGCAATTATCTTCGGCCTGACGGCACGCCTCTTTGCCTGGTCGGTTCGAACCGTCAAGAGCCTGTACGGTCGCTTTATCACCAATTACCTCGTCCGCGCACTCATAGGCGCACTCGTGGTTTTGGCCGCCTATGCCCTCCTCGACGCCTGGGACTACGCCGGCCTTTCCACGTGGCTTTCCGGCGCCGGTTTTGCCGGCAACACCACCCTGGCGGACGCAGCCATCAAGTTGGTCGTCACAGCGCTTACCCTGGGCGCGGGCTTCCAAGGCGGCGAGGTCACGCCCCTGTTTGGCATCGGTGCGGCACTCGGTGGCTGGATCGGTTGCCTTACCGGGCTTGACCCCAGTTTTCTGGCGGCCCTCGGCATGCTCGGCGTGTTCTGCGCCGGCCTCAACGTGCCCATCACCACCTGCATGATGGCCATCGACCTGTTCCACGGCACGGCCGCCGGGTTCTTTGTCATCGTGGCCTTTATCAGCTACCTAACCGGCGGACACCGCGGCGTGTACCCCGCCCAGCGCATCATCTCACCCAAGCGCCGCTCGCTTATCGTGGACGAGGGTGGTACGGTGGCGGATGCTATCGAGCGCCACAACGACCTGATACAGTAGACGTAAGTATTCGCCGTGCAGCCACAATCGGGGGCAATTCGACCCGAGCGTGACCGCACCGTCATGCCATACGCCGGGAGTCGCCCCATGCACGCAACTGATTTTGGTCGCACGCTCATCATCGCCAACCCAGCCGCCCAGTCGGGTGCGGCACGCGAAGTTGCCGAGCGCCTGCAGCGCTTTTTGGATATGACCGCGCGCGCATCCCAGTTTGACCTGGTGCTGACCGAACGCACGGGGCACGCCAAGGAGCTTGCCGCACAGGCCCAGGGCTATCGCACCGTTATCGCCCTTGGCGGCGACGGCGTGATCCACGAAGTCGTCAATGGCTTGATGGCGCAAGAAGAAGCGGTCCGTCCCGCCCTTGCCGTCCTGCCCGTTGGCTCCGGCAACGATTTTGCCCAAACGCTCGGTATCGACGATTTCTCCGGCAAGGATTTTGGCGCGCTGCTCACCTGCGAGCTGCAACGTCAGGACATCGGGCGCATTCGCTCATGGAACCCTGCGAGCGGCAACGGCGAGGCTACCGTTGAGTACTACGACCAGACGCTTTCGGTCGGCATCGATGCTGCCATCGGCCTTGGCACCACCGAGCTGCGCAAAAAGACCGGCTTGACAGGCGCGCCGCTCTACACCCTCTCGGGACTTGAGCAGTTTGGCCTGCGCTATCGCAACTACCCCATGACAGTCAGCTTTGACGGCGCGCCCGCCAAGCGCGTGAGGGCGATCATCATGGCAATTCAGCTGGGCCCCACCTATGGCTCGGGCTATCGCATCTGTCCCGATGCCGATCCCTGCGACGGCATACTCGACGTCTGCTACGCCTGCGGCCCCGTCCCACGCGCGGTTGCCCTGCCCATGTTCCTTTCGGCCAAAGACGGCCACCATACCAAACTGCCGCCGATTCGCATGCGCCGCTGCCGCCATGCCGAGCTCACGTTCGAGGAGCCCGACTACCCCATCCAGGCCGACGGCGAGCCCGTTGTCGCCTCGCGCATCGAGGTCGACATCCTTGCCGGCGCCCTCCACGTCTGGCGCCCCACCCGCTAGCCACCCCTAAGTTGCGGTGAAATAGGGACTGTTTATGCAGCTAAAGCCGAAAAACAGTCCCTATTTCACCGCAACTTATGAGGAGGCTACTCGTCGCTGCCCGGCTTGCGACGAGTAGCCTTTTTGATGGCATTAAAGTGCTTGTCGTTGAGCCTGCGCTGGCGGGAGCGCTGAGGCACCTTGGTCTTTACGCGTCGGCGCGGCGGACGCCCACGACGCTCAAGCTCGGCGCGCAGCTTACGCAGGCAGCTCGAGCGATTTTGGAACTGGCTGCGGCTCTCGCGTGCCGTCACGGTAATCCCCGAAGGAATATGCTTCATGCGCACCGCCGAGTCCGTCGTGTTCACACCTTGGCCGCCCGGACCCGTCGCGCGAAACACCTGTACCTCGCAATCGCGCGCCAGCTCCTCGGCCGACATCTCGGCATAGCGCGCATATTCGCGCCATCCCATCTTGTTCTCATCCATATCAACACCTCCCCTCATACAAAAAATGTGACAAAGGGACAGTCCCTTTGTCACATCGCATACCAATCGCTTGTGTTGCGCACTTAGGCGAAGGTGATCTCGCCGTTCTCGCAGTCCATATCGGCGATACGGGCCAGGCTCTCAACGCGGAAGCCGCGCTCGCGGAGCTTATCGCCACCGCCCTGGAAGCCCTTCTCCACCGCAATGCCAATGCCGGAAACCTCGGCGCCCGCGGCCTCGCAGATCTTGATAAGACCCTCGAGCGCGCAGCCGTTGGCCAAGAAGTCGTCGATGATCAGGACCTTGTCGCCCTCGGACAAGAAACGCTTGCCAACGATGACCGGGTACTCCTTCTGCTTGGTAAAGGAGTAGATGGTCGTGGCATACTGCTCGCCGTCGAGGTTAATGGACTGGGCCTTCTTGGCAAAGACCACCGGCACGCCGCCAAAGTGCTGGGCTGCAATGCAAGCCATACCAATGCCCGAAGCCTCAATCGTCAGGATCTTGTTGATCTCGACATCCTTGAACAGACGGGCCCACTCGGCGCCCATGTGGTCGAACAGCTCAACGTCGCACTGGTGGTTGAGGAAGGCATCAACCTTAAGGACGTTACCGGCCTTTACGATGCCGTCATGGCGAATACGATCCTCAAGCTCCTGCATGGCGCAACCCCTTCTCGCGGCAACGATACCGCGCGATTAATAAACGTTGTTCGATAGTCTACCACGGACCGACCCCCGCCCGCCCCACAAGCCGCATCGCACCACAAACCAGTTTTTGAGACGGCGCGAATACGTAGCAGACAGCCTCCCAACACGCTAATGGCGGGCGCGCATCTTCACCAAACGCACCATGGCAAGCGCAAAGCCCGCTGCCGCCACAGCCATGAGCACGTAGAACACCGAACGAAAACCAAACAGGAACACATCCGGACGGCCTGCAACAAAACTGGTCACGGCCTCGCCCATCGCCACACTCATCTGCCCATACAGGATATGCGACGCCGCCGTAATGCCCACTGCCATACCCGCATAGCGCGCCAGGCTGCCCAGGCTGCCCGCAAAGCCGAGCGCTTCGCGCGGAGCCGAACCCATGTACAGCGAGTTGTTGGGACTCTGGAAAATCGACGTGCCGCACGACATAAACGCGACACAGCACACGATCACTGGGATGGAAGAGTGCGCGTCAAGCGTACTTACCGCAAAGAGACCGCATACGTACACGCCCAGGCCGACTGCCGTGGGGCCCTCGCAGCCAACACGGTCCGAAACCGTGCCCGAAAGCGGGCCGATAAAGGCATTCACCATCGGCAGCGCCAAAAAGAGTAGTCCAGAGATGTCGGAACCAAAGCCGTGGGCGTCCTGAAAATAGAACGGCAGAATAAACTCGGATGCGCCAATACCAACGAACACGATGAGCATGCAAGCAAGGTTGATGGTAAAGGCCGAATTTGCAAAGCAGCGACGAGCAGCCTCGATCAGGGACATGGGGCGCTCGCCGGCCTCCGGCTTAACATGCGGCAGCGTGTGGAGCCCGACGATAAACGAGATGACGCCAATGGGCAGGTTAATAAGAAAGATGCTCTCCCAGGGAAAACTTGCTACCAGCATGCCGCCGAGCACGGGGCCGCACATCATGCCAAGGGCCACGAAGGTCGCGAGAATGCCCATGGCACGACCGCGCTCGCGCGCCGGAAACGACTCGGTGATGATACCCATGTTGTTGGCCATGGCCGCCGCGCAACCAACGCCCTGAACAATGCGCGCCAGAATGAGAACCTCGAGCGAAGCCGAAAGGCCGCACAGCAGCGAACCGACCGTAAAGACGACTACGCCCAGCTGGAACACACCCACCTTGCCGCGCACGTCGCCCAAACGACCAAACGGTAGCATGGCCACGCACGTCGCAAGCAGATACACCGAGCTCACCAGCTGAATGCGGTCGAGACCCACACCCAGCTCCTTTTGCATCACGGGCAACGCCACGGTCACGACGGTCGAATCCAGGCACGCCATAAACGTCATGATGAGCACGGTAAACAGAATCGCCCATTTGTTCTTGCCATGGGTGTCGCCCTCAAGGGCAAGGTGCTCGCGGCGCAGCTGCTCTGCGGTCTTCTCCATATCTATCCTTTCGAGTGGCGCAACACAAAAACGGAGCCCCAATCGCCTGCAAATAGTCGCGATTGGGGCCCCGCCTACGGAATCGGAACGAAAGGTCGCCGAGGCAATCTGCCCGTACCGGCGCCTTGTACGAAGGCTAGCCTAGCACTGCTCGAGCGCCTGCTCAAGGTCGGCAATCAGATCGGCCGTGTCCTCGAGGCCGCACGACAGGCGCACCATGTCGGCAGAGATGCCGCAGGCGATGAGCTCCTCATCGTTCATCTGGCGGTGCGTAGCGTTAGCGGGATGCAGGCAGCAAGTGCGGGCGTCGGCCACGTGCGTGGCGATCTGGGCGAGCTTGAGGCTCTTCATAAAGGTCTCGGCCGCCGCGCGACCACCGTTAAAGCCAAAGCTCACGACGCCGCAGGTACCGTTGGGCATGTACTTCTGAGCCAGGTCATAGTACTTGTCGCCCTCCAGGCCCGGATAGCTCACGAAGCGCACCTTGGGATGGCTCTGCAGGAACTTGGCAACGGCCAGGCCGTTCTCGCAATGACGCGGCATGCGCACATGCAGGCTCTCGAGCGAGCTGTTCAGGAAAAACGCCGCCTGCGGGTTCTGCATGGGGCCAAGATCGCGCATGAGTTGAGCGGTGGCCTTGGTAATGAAGGCGCCCTCGCGACCGAACTTCTCGGCATAGGTCACGCCGTGGTAGCTCTCGTCGGGCGTGGTGAGGCCCGGGAACTTGTCCGCATGAGCCATCCAGTCAAACTGGCCGTGGTCGACGATCACGCCGCCCAGGTAGGCAGCGTGGCCATCCATATACTTGGTGGTGGAGTGCGTAACGATGTCGGCGCCCCACTCAAAAGGACGGCACATCACGGGCGTCGGGAAGGTGTTGTCGACCATCAGCGGCACGCCGTGGTCATGCGCGGCCTTGGCAAAGCGCTCAATATCGAGCACGGCGAGGGCGGGGTTGGCGATCGTCTCGCCAAAGACGAGCTTGGTGTTGGGCTCAAAGGCAGCCTCGAGCTCCTCATCGGTGCAGTCGGGGGCAACGAACGTGCAGGTAACGCCCATGCGACCCATGGTATGGGCAAGCAGGTTGTAGGTACCGCCGTAGATAGCAGAGCTTGCGACCACATGATCGCCGGCACCGGCCACGTTAAAGATGGCGAGGAAGTTCGCAGCCATGCCCGAGCTCGTGAGCATCGCCGCGGTACCGCCCTCCATCTCGCAGATCTTGGCGGCAACCAGGTCGCACGTGGGATTCTGCAGGCGGCTGTAGAAGTAGCCCGACTCCTCCAAGTCAAACAGCTTGCCCATGTGCTCGGACGTGTCGTACTTCCACGTGGTTGACTGGTAGATAGGCACCTGACGCGGCTCTGCATCGCCCGGGCGATAACCGCCCTGAACACACGTGGTACCGATGGTCTGCTCGCTCATATCCAACTCCCTTACTTGGGTTTTGTTTTTATTCGGTTCACGATACCGCTACCCCGCACCCCTCTCAACCCATCACCAAAGTAGGTTATGTGACAAAAGGATCAGGCATTCGTCTCAACCTTATGGGACAAATTAATCAGGTTTATTTGTCCCAAATCTTAAGAAAGTGTTCGATGGAGAAAAACAATGAGATATGCACTGCGGTCTCGATAAGCGAATGCGCCGGCAAGGGTACCATAGGCGGGAACACCGCAATCAAGGAGACAACGATGAAGCAGATCGATACCACCCAGCTCAACACTGCCACCTGCCAGGCTCAGGCTGCCGAATACCACGCCCGCGGCTTTAACTGCGCACAAGCCGTTGCTTGCACTCTTGCGCCCGCCGTCGGACTCGACCCCGAGACCGCGTTTACCCTCACCGAGGGTTTTGGCGCCGGCATGGGCGGCATGACCGAAACCTGCGGTGCCATCTCGGGCGCCGTGGCCATCATGGGCTTTGTAATGAGCGACGGTATGGAAAACCCCAAGACCAAGGGCCAGACCTACAAGCTGTCGCGCGAAATCGCCAAGCGTTTTGGCGAGAAGAACACGACGACCGTCTGCGGCACGCTCAAGGGCATCGGATCGGACAAGGGTCCGCTCCGCAGCTGCCCCGGCTGCATCGACGATGCCGTCGAGATCGCCTGCGATGTGCTAAAGCAGCTCGCCGAGTAACCGGCAGCAGCATAAAACGACGGCCGGCGCGCTGGGGATCCATCCAAAAGTACACCGGCCATCGCCGTTAGAACTCGGCAAATTCGGGGGCGCCGACCTCAATCTGTTCGCGCCCCGCCATAAGCTCGCGCATCTTGGCACAAAACGGCTTCTGCTCCCCCGCCTTAAACACCAAATGAAGTGTCACGGCATCCGCATAATCCGTATCCGAAACCTTGGCGCCACAATCCTGCGCCAAACGAAGTACCTGCTCGTATTGCGGATAGGCCACACGCACATCAACCGGCACGACGCTCGTCATCTCAACGATCTGCCCGGCCTCCTGAGCCGCAGCCACCGCCGCCTGCGTCGCCGCGGTATAGGCGCGAACCAGGCCGCCCGGCCCCAACAGCGTGCCGCCAAAATAGCGCGTCACCACGCAGCAAACATTTTTGAGCCCTGCGCCGCGCAGCACCTCGAGCGTCGGCATGCCGCTCGTACGGCTCGGCTCACCATCATCGCTCTGGCGCTCACGTCCATCGACCAATATCCACGCGGGAACATTGTGTCGAGCGTCGTAATGACGCTTGCGAACCATCTCGATAAAGGCATTCGCCTCATCCTCAGACTCAATATGGACCAGCTGGGCAATAAACCGGCTCTTGCGGTCCACAAACTCGCCCGAAGCCTCAATATTCGATTGCAGAGTAAAATAGCTGTCCAACAAAGCCCCTCAACAACAAGCAAAGCTACAAACAGCCTCAATAATACGATAACCCCAGCAAAAAGAATGGAGCCGCCGATGATTCCGTCAACGAAAGCGAGAACCCGTCAGCGCGAGCAAGGTGCCTTGAAAGACGAGATTGCAACGAGAACGGAGCCGCCGACGACCAGGCAAAAACAGCGAGACGGCGTCAGCTGAGTCGATTTGGCCCGAAAGAGGAGGGAGCACGCCTTATGGCGGCGACCGACGAATGAGCGCCAAATCGGCCAGCTGACGCCGTCGCAGCGTCAACAAGAAAGCTGAGTGGGCCTGTAAGCCGGGTTCTGTCGTGAACGGTCATTTATCTTGTCTGCACGTTACCGTGCAGCTCCACGCACGCTACCCGAACGCGGACCGGGCCGGCCCATAGCGTTCCTATTCGCGCTTGCTCCGGATGGGGCTTGCCAAGCCGCCGTGTTGCCACGACGCTGGTGGTCTCTTACACCACCGTTTCAGCTTTTCCCTTTACGCCTTGCGGCGCAGGTGGGAGTCTTCTTTTCTGCGGCGCTTTCCGTCGGATCACTCCGCCCGGCCGTTAGCCGGCATCCCGCCCTCTGGAGCCCGGACTTTCCTCACGCGTGCTGCAAGCAGCACATCGCGCGACCGTCTGGCCCACTCATCAGTGCAAGAGTGTAGCACACCGCCACCGCAGGCAACGGCACAACACAAGCGCTCGCACGATAAACCAAGAACCACCCATGCGCTACAATAGTTCCGTCGATGGGCAACGTCGTCAGTCGAGACACGACTGCGCTCCGCACCCCTCCGTCTACTCGGTGCGTTCCCGCCTCCTCCCCGAGGCGGGATGTCGGCATTTTTTCATGTACCGACAACTCAATAGCAAACGGATAGCCAAAGCAGCGTTACGCGCGGGCACCACCGAACATCTCGGCGCCAAATGCAAAAAGGAGCCCGTCCATTGCGAACGGGCTCCTTAAAACAAGTGATCGTCAAACCGATTTACTCGGCGTCGGTCTCCTCGTCCTTCTTCTCGGAAGGCAGCGGGGTAACCTCGATCTCGACGCCCAGAGTCTCAGCAGCAGACTTCATGGACAGGGAGATACGACGACGGTCGAGGTCGATCTCCATGACCTTGACCTGAACCTTGTCGCCAACGTGGGTGACCTGAGAAGGCTGGTCCACGTGCTTGTTGGCCATCTCGGAGATGTGCACCAGGCCCTCGATGCCCTCGCCCAGGTCGACGAAAGCGCCGAACGGGACAAGCTTGGTCACAGTGCCCTCGACGATAGCGCCGACGGGGTACTTCTTGACCAGTGCGCGCCACGGATCCTCGGTGGTCTGCTTGAGACCCAGGGAGATGCGCTCGCGGTTGAGGTCGACGTCGAGAACCTCGACCTCGACCTCCTGGCCGACCTTGACAACCTCGGAAGGATGGTTGACGTGGTTCCAAGAGAGCTCGGAGATGTGGATGAGGCCGTCGATACCGCCGAGGTCGACGAAGGCGCCGAAGTCGACGATGGAGGAAACGGTGCCCTGAAGACGCATGCCAGACTTGAGCTTGGACAGGATCTCGGAGCGCTCGGCCTTACGGGACTCCTCAAGCACGACGCGACGGGAGAGGACGACGTTGTTGCGGTTGCGGTCCATCTCGATGACGCGGGCCTCGATGCGGGTACCCATGTAGGAGGTGAGGTCCTTGACGCGACGGAGGTCGACGAGGGAAGCGGGCAGGAAGCCACGCAGGCCGATGTCGAGAATCAGGCCGCCCTTGACAACCTCGATAACCTCGCCCTCGACGTTCTCGCCGGAGTTGAACTTCTCCTCGATGCGGTTCCAAGCACGCTCGTACTCGGCACGCTTCTTGGACAGGACCAGACGACCGTCCTTGTCCTCCTTCTGGAGAACCAGGGCCTCGATGGGATCACCGAGTGCAACGATGTCTGCAGGGTTAGCGTCCTTGCGGATGGACAGCTCGCGGACCGGGATAACGCCCTCGGACTTGAATCCGATGTCAACGAGCACCTCGTCATGCTCGATCTTAACGACAGTGCCGTTAACGAGATCGCCCTCATCAAAGTCGGTAATCGTACCGTCGATGAGGTTGTTCATCTCCTCCTCGTTGACATCGTCAAGAGAGAAAATGGACGAGTTCTGAATCTCACTCAAAGGTGGACCCCTTTCGAACTACGGGGCCCCGATTGCTAGGACCTACAGAAGGGTGCGACAAGCACACAACGTTTAGGAACACTCGGGAGCCGACAGATACTAATGTGACGCTTATGCAATCACGTTCGTATAGGTTACGGGGAAATCACTTCGATTTCAAGCGTGAACTGCCATTTTTTACTCGTATGGAGACTTTTTCGCAATCTTGTGAACGACTGTCTCCACAAGCTGACGATAAGCAGTTGGGCATACGGCTTTGGAGTAAAGTATTCGGAGCCAACGATTCTGGAACGATTTTTCGAGAAAGGTGCCCGCGTGCTCAAAGCAGTCGTTTTCGATATGGACGAGACGCTTCTTAGCATCAACCTCAACGCGTTCATCCTTCGCTATTTTAAGGATGTCTCGTCGATGCTTGCAGATATCGGACGACGCAGCCGCGGTGGCACGATGGCACGCCTCGGCACCATCCTAGTCGACCTCAACGCCAATCACCGAAGCGGCACGGACAATCGCACCAATCTTGAGTTCTACCAAGAAGAAATTGAGCGCCGGTGCGGCATTTGCCTCTCAGACCCACTCATCTACGAGGCGTTTACCTACTACGATCGTGAAGTCCTGCCGTACAAGAACGATGACATGATCAATGCGAAAGCCATGCCGGGTGCACACGCCGCGCTCGAGGCGGTACAGAACGCGGGCCTGCGCTGCGCGCTCTTTACGAACCCCAGCTTTCCGCAGGGGGCCATCGAGTGCCGCATGGGCTGGGGCGACATGGCCGACGCCCCCTTTGAACTCGTGACGCACATGGGAAACGCCACCCGCTGCAAGCCCGATGCCACCTACTATCTAGAGCAGCTTCAGGTGATGGGACTCGAGCCTCATGAGGTCCTCATGGTGGGCAACGACCCCAAGCGCGACTTCCCCAGCCCCGTCTGCGGTATTCAAACCGCCTATGTGGGCCAAGGCAAACCAAGCCGAGCCACCTGGCACGGAACCATGGAAGACTTCGCCCGCGACTTCAACGCCGTAGTAGAAGCCTTCTATGAGCACCAAGTAGCCGACGAACTGTCATAGGACCCCTCGCTCCAAACAAAATAACGCCGCAGATTGCCGCTTAGGGGCGTTTGCAGCGTCGACTGGTTACGCGGTTTGGTAAAACCGCGTAACTAACAAACTCGAGTTTTGCCGATCATAATGTTTAGGATCTCGACGTCGGTATCTTTCATACCCACACGGCCCACATAGCCCATGCTGGCGATCGTCTGTTCGACGGTATCCTGGATCAGGCCCTCGCCGGCGCGGAAGCCGCGGCCCTGCATAGCCATATCGTGACCCAGAATCGCAGCATCAACGGCAGCGGAAATCTTGGCGGCACAGCTTGCCTTGGCGCCATCGCACACGATGCCGCCCACGTTGCCGAGCGTATTGGAGACCGTCGCGCCAATCTGCTCGCGCGTGCCACCGCACAGCCAGGTAATCGCGGCACCGGCACCACACGCGGCGCAAATAGCACCGCAAAACGCCGAGAGCGCACCAATATAACTCTTGATATGCACAGCGATAAGATCGGACAGCATCACGGCGCGCACCAGGCGCTCGTGGTCGCAGCGCAGGTACTCGGCATACTCCATGACGGGTAATGCGCAGGTAATGCCCTGATTGCCCGAGCCGCACACAATAGCGACCGGCAACGCGCAGCCGTTCATGCGGGCGTCGGAGCCTGCGGCCGCACGCGCGCGGGCACGGCAGGCGACGTCGTCGGCGCGAGCGCCCAGCAGCGTACGGCCCACCTCGGCGCCCCAAGCGTGCGCCAGGCCCTCGGCGCTTATCGCGCCGTTCAGCTCAATCTGACGCTCAACGGCAGCGCGGGCGCCCTCGATGTCGCCGTCCTCGATAAAGTCGATGATGGACTCAATCGACATGGGCGTGTCGGCCTTATCCGCCGCTCGCTCGGCCACGACGCGCTCGGCGCAGGCGGCGCACTCCCCCGCCGACTTGCCGCACACCGGAATACCGTCGAGCGTATGGCACGTGACATTGGTGTGGTGGTCGGTAATCTCGACGACCGCGGTATGGCCCCCGGCTGTGGCAGTCACCTTGATGTAGAGGTTGGGTACACCCTCGACAAGCGACACATCGCAGTAACCAGCATCGGCGAGGAGCTCGGCCACGCGAGCACGATCTTCGTCGTTAACGCTCTCGAGCACCTCGAGCGCGCTCTTGGCGTCACCGCCCACGGCACCCAGTACGGCCGCCGCTTCAATACCGTGCATACCGCCCGAATTGGGCACGGTCACGCTCTTAACGTTCTTGATGATGTTGCCCGAGCAGGCAACGTCCATATGATCGGGTTCGCAACCGAGCGTCTGGCTCGCCAGCGCCGCTGCATAGGCAACGGCAATGGGCTCGGTGCAGCCGAGCGCACAGACAAGCTCACGGTTCAAGACGCCGCAAAAAGCGGCATCACGGATGGAATCGGTAGACATAGGTATCTCCTGCTTACATAACGAACTGGGCTCTCGATAATAGTTGGCTCTTTTATTTGATAACAATGCATCAAAAACCGCAACCATGGTTCCGACGGACGGCGTTTAAGCGCAATCCGACGGCATTCATTCATGAAAAGCCGGTCTTGTTGCATGCTAAAGCGTTTGACCAAAAAACGCCCGAGCGTTTACACAAAAGTCGCGCTATCATGCAGTCGAACGCGGTAAAACCTTTAGCAATTCCGCCGCACGGACCAGAGAGGAACCACTCATGAAGATTGGTATCGGTAACGACCACGCCGCCGTCGAGCTCAAGAACATCATTTCCGAGCACCTGAAGGAGCGCGGCTGTGAGGTCGTGAACTTTGGAACCGACACCTCCGAGAGCTTTGATTACCCCATCGCCGGCTACAAGGTGGGTAAGGCCGTTGCCAACGGCGACGTCGACCTGGGCATCCTGATCTGCGGCACCGGCGTCGGCATCAGCCTGGCTGCCAACAAGGTGGAGGGCGTTCGCGCCGTCGTGTGCTCCGAGCCCTTCAGCGCCAAGCTCTCGCGCATGCACAACAATACCAACGTGCTCGCCTTTGGCGCCCGCGTCGTGGGCTCCGAGCTCGCCAAGATGATTGTCGACGAGTGGCTCGACGCCGAGTTTGAGGGCGGTCGTCACGAGCGTCGCGTCAATCTCCTCAACGAGATCGACCAGACGCGCGGCCTTAAGATCGTCGACGAAGCCTAAAGATTCACAAAGCCATACGCTAACGCCAGCCCCCGCCCGGAAGAAACATCCGGACGGGGGCTCTTTAGTAGATTTGTGGGCGTTTACCAAAATCTACTGGAATAAAAAGGGCGCCGCGGATGGAGTTCCGCGGCGCCCAAGCCACACGCTAACAGCTTTAAGGAGTCAAAGCTGGTTTAGCCAAAAAAGCGCTTGATCTCGATCTCGGCGTTCTCCAGGCAGTCGGAGCCATGGATCACGTTGGCGTTGACATCGACGGCAAAGTCGCCGCGAATGGTGCCGGGAGCGGCATCAAGCGGGTTGGTGGCGCCCATAAGGGTGCGCATCTTGGAGACAGCGGAGAGACCGGAAACGACCATCTTGACGACCGGACCGCTCGTCATAAAGTCGCAGAGACCGCCAAAGAAGGGCTTGTCGGCCAGATGGGCGTAGTGCTCCTCGACGGTAGCGCGCTCGAGCATGGTCATCTCCATGCGCTCGATGACAAGGCCGCTGCGCTCAATGCGAGCAACGATCTCGCCGATCTTGCGATCGCGCACGGCGTCGGGCTTAATCATGATGAAGGTCTTCTCGATAGCCATAAGGTAGCCTTTCAAGTAGGTTCGCGCGTGCCCAAGTCCCATTCCGGCACCCGCCTGGACTGCATCGTAACAGAGTTTTAGCTGCAGTTAAACAAAAAGCTGTTCATTGAAACGTTGCAATTTATTGAAGCGTTCCATATGTGTCACTTCTGTTTCGAAGCCCGATCAGAGTACCATCCGACGGCTCATCAACCGCATCGAACCGAGCAGACGGTCGGTTGCCGTCCGTGAACGTACCCCCTTCACAGCCTGCCCAAAGGTCCTACAGAAGTTCTCGACAAGCCCCTCCCCCATAGCAACAAAATACGGGCGCCCGCATCAGCAGACGCCCGTACAAGCAAAAACGATTTATGAATAAATGGCCAAAACAGCGCCGATTAGGCCCCTAGTTTGCCCCGTGCCCCATCTCGACGACTTTGGTCAGCGATCCAAACTCGCCTTCGTCGACCGCGAGCTGTGCCTCGGCACGCTCCAGCTGCACGGCAACGGCGGCAGGAGCGGTGCCGCCCTCGGTCGTTCGCGCGGCGACAATCGACGGGATGTCGAGCGCCTCGGTAATATCGCGCTCAAAGAGCGGGCTTGCCTCCTGGAACACCTCAAACGGCAGGTCCTCAAGATTGCAGCCGCGCTTCTCACACATCAAGACCAGATGGCCCACCACGGCGTGCGCCTCGCGGAACGGCAGACCGCGCTTTGCCAGATAATCGGCAACATCGGTGGCGGCAAGGTGCCCCACGCCGCACTCGCGTGCCATGGCATCCTCGTTGACGGTCCAAGTCGAAATCATACCGGCCATAACGGACAGGCACTGCATGAGCGTGTGAGCGGTATCAAGCGCGCCCTCCTTGTCCTCCTGCAAGTCCTTGTTATAAGCAAGCGGCAGGCCCTTCATGGTCACGAGCAGCTGTACCAGGTTGCCATAGACTCGGCCGCTCTTGCCGCGGATAAGCTCGGCAAAGTCGGGGTTCTTCTTCTGCGGCATGATGGACGAGCCGGTGGAGTAGGAGTCGGAAAGCGTTATAAAGCCAAATTCGGAGCTCGACCACAGCACGATCTCCTCAGAAAGACGCGACAGGTGCATGGCCATAACGGAGCCGGCGTAATGCAGATCGAGCAGGAAATCACGATCGGAAACAGCATCGAGTGAGTTAGGAATCACGCCCGCAAAGCCAAGCTCAGCAGCCGTCATCTGACGATCGAGCGGATAGCTCGTACCGGCAAGCGCGGCAGCACCCAGCGGGCAGTTGTCGGCGGCATCGAAGGCGGCCTTTAGACGCGTAAAGTCGCGCGCGAACATCCAGGAATAGGCCAGCAGGTGGTGCGAGAGCAGCACGGGCTGAGCATGCTGCATGTGCGTGTAGCCCGGCAGGATTACCCTGTCGTACTTCTGAGCCGCATCCACCAATACATGGCGCAGCTGCAGGTTTGCCTCCATGAGCTCCTTGGCCAGCGCCTTGACGCCCAATCGCGTATCGGTTGCCACCTGGTCGTTACGCGAACGGCCGGTGTGCAGACGCTTGCCCGCCTCGCCGATGCGACGTGTCAGCTCGCTCTCGATAGACATATGGATGTCCTCGTCGTTGATATCGAAGGTGAAGTTGCCGGCGTCGATATCCCGCTCGATTTGGGTCAGGCCCTCGGCAATCGCCTGCTCATCCTCGGCACTGATGATGCCCTGGGCCGCCAGCATCTTGGCATGCGCCTTAGAAACGGCGATATCCTGCTTATAGAGATGTTTGTCGACCGGCAGCGACGCGCCAAACTCCTGCGTGACCTCGGCCACGCCCGCCTCAAAACGACCGCCCCAAAGAGCCATGGAACCGTCTCCTTTCTCCAAATACCAAAACAAGCGCCTAATGAATGCGCCATGTCGCTAAAGCGATTTTTCAACCGCTAGTTTTACACACTCCCTGCCGTGCGCGGGGCCATGTAGCTAATTTGCAAAGAAGTGACGCGCCAGGCACTTGGCGCCCATCGACTCCCGCCAACCGCATTGAACATAATGGATACTCCTCAGATATATATAGGCACAGAGCCGCCAAATTGATAGAAGGAGCCCCGCCGGACAACCCCGGCGGGGCTCGGACTCAGCCGCAGACACGGCGTCATATATGCGGGCGGAACGTAGGGGCCACCGATGTTAAGAAGTGTCAGCAAGCATAACGAAAGGTAGGGACCCCGTGCGCCCGTTATGTATCACGCGGATGGGCCGCGCGGATACCAAGGAAAGGAGGTTTAGGCCTGAGCGGCAGCAGAGCTGGGACCCTGGACCTTGGCCCACGTCTTGAGCGACAGCGTGTCGATCTCGATAAAGCCGGCGCTGGCCTTCTCGTCAAACGTGGTGTCACGGTCGTAGGTGGCCAGGCCGTAGTCGTAAAGGCTGAAGGGGCTCTTGCGGCCGACGACATGGCAGTTGCCCTTAAAGAACTTCATGCGGACGGTGCCGGTCACGAACTTCTGGGTATCGACCATAAAGGCGTCGAGCGCGTTTTTGAGCGGGCTGTACCACTGGCCGTTGTACACGGCGGTCGCCCAATCCTGCTCGAGCTTGATCTTGGTCTTGAGCAGATCGCCCTCAACGCAAATGTCCTCGAGCGCCTTGTGGGCGGTGATGAGCGTCAGGGCGCCGGGAACCTCATAGCACTCGCGGCTCTTGAGGCCCACCAGACGATCCTCGACCAGGTCCAGGCGACCAAAGCCGTTGTCGCCCGAAATCTTGTTGAGGGCGATGACGATCTCGGAGAGCTTCATCTTCTTGCCGTCGACGGCGACGGGCTTGCCCGCCTCAAACTCAATCTCGGTATACGTCGGGGTGTCGGGCGTGTCCTCGGGATTCTTGGTCATAACCCAGGCGTCATCGAGCGGCTCGTTCCAGGGATCCTCCAGGTGGCCGCACTCAATGGCACGACCCCACAGGTTATCGTCGATGGAATAGGGGTTGTCATTGGCACCCTCGGGAACCGGCACGTTGTGGGCGTGAGCATAGGCGACCTCGTCGGGACGGCACTTCAGATCCCACTCGCGAACCGGGGCGATAACCTTAAGCTCGGGGTCGAGGGCCTTGACGGCAGCCTCAAAACGAACCTGGTCGTTACCCTTGCCGGTGCAGCCGTGAGCGACGTAGGTCGCGCCAAACTCGTGAGCGACCTCGACAAGCTTCTTGGCGAGCAACGGGCGGGACAGGGCGGAGAGCAGCGGATACTTGTTCTCGTACATAGAGTTTGCGGCGATAGCCTTAGTCAGGAACTCATCGGAGAACTCGTCGCGCAGATCGAGCACCTGGCAATCCAGAACGCCCAGGTCGAGGGCCTTCTGCTTCTTGGCGTCCAGACCGGTCTCCTCCTGGCCCACGTTGCCGCAGACACAAACAACATCGAGATTCTTCTCGTCCTGGAGCCACTTGACACATACGGATGTATCAAGACCACCGGAATATGCGAGAACGACTTTTTCCTTGCTCATGGCTGTTTCCTTTCGCCCTTGGTAGCTAGTTAGAACATCGGTCAGTTGCAAGTCATTTCGAGGTCAAAAACCGTGCAATATCAGGTTAAATAGCAAAAAGCAGCACAACATGCCCTAGAAACATGCAGCAATGTCGTGCTAAAACCCAACGACCTCAAAATGACTCTGTTGAGGCAATTCGCCCCATACGGACAGAGACGATTGTTATCGTCGTCGGGAAATTGCGCGCTGGCGTCGGATGGCATTGTCTGCAGTAGTGATGATCTTTACGAACTGCATCTGCCTCTCCTTTCACCTATCGCCGGGCGCAATTCTAATATCGCAAACGGTACCTTTTCCTCGGTAAGCGGTGCTTTTGCCGTCTCCGTTTTCGATGGTCGCTATATTACGCTAAAGTGCCTGCTGTACAAGCGACAAATTCAAATTTCTGAAAAGTTTTTTCATTAGTTTGTGAATTGCAGTGCAAGTACGCACCATTCCTGCGAAAATACGCTCGATTACATAGCAGAGGGTCATTACGCCCGAAACAATCTGGAAACGGAAAGGCGCATTTATGCAGACTTATGAATCAGACGCCAACATCGGCAACATTAAACTCATCGCCGTCGACATGGACAAGACGCTGCTCACCGACGAGCGCGTGTTGCCGCAGGGTCTTGATGAGCGTCTGGACAAGCTCGCCGACGCCGGCATCGTATTCTGCCCCGCCAGCGGACGTCCCGCTCCCAAGCTCGAGGAGATGTTCGAGGGCATCAAGAACCGCCTTGCTTTTTGTCCCGACAACGGAGCCTGCGTCATCTATCGCGGCAGCTATATCTATAAGAGCAACATCGATGTGGCGCTGTATCAGCAGGTGCTCGCTCGTGCCTCGGAGGACCCGCGCGCCGTTCCCGTCCTGTGCTGCTACGACGAGTTCTATGTTCTCGCCCGCGACCATCAATACCACGACGAGATCAGCGTCTACTACAACACGATCAACTACGTCGACACCTTTGAGGGCATTGATATCGAGTCCAATAAGATCTCGATCTTTTTCCCTGCCTACGATGCCGAGCCCGCGTTCCGCGAGACCTATAACCCCGCGTTCTCGGATCAGCTCTATGTCACCAATGCCGGCCGCGAGTGGATCGACTTTATGAACCTGGGTGTCGACAAGGGCGCCGGCGTCGCGCATCTGTGCGAGCAGTTGGGCATTGATATCGCCGATGCCGCCGCCGTGGGCGATACCTACAACGACATCCCCATGCTGGAGCGCGTCGGACACAGCTTTATCGTGGACAATGCCGAGGAGCACATGAACGCGCATGCCAAGTGGCGCATTCCGACCAACAACGACGGGGGCGTACTGACACTCATCGACGCCATCTTGGCGGCACGTTAATCTATCTCGTCGCCATGCCCGGGGCCGGCCGTTTGATTTTTGCTCGGTCAGGTCCTGGGCTCGCTCGAAGAACACATTAAGTGTTCTTCGGCTCGTGCGGAATCTACAAAAATCAAACGGCCGGCCCCGGGCATGGCTACGTTGACTTGCTTGCCGCCTAGATGGTGTCTTGAGTGTCTAGATACTTTGGCTGGATTTTATTGAACGAAGGACGCTCCTTGTTGATAAGGGGCGTCCTTCTGCTTTTGATTACTTTGGGGCTGTTGGCACGTCTTTACTTGGCGTCGGCCCAGGTTATGCCGGTGCTGGCTTCGGCAATGAGGGGTACGCGGAGGTCTACTACGTGTTCCATGACGTCTTGGACCATGGTGGTTAGGCGCTCGACTTCGTTGACGGGGCACTCAAAGTCCAGTTCGTCGTGCACCTGTAAGATCATGTGGGCGGCAAAGTCCTCTTCTTCCAGGCGATGGCTCACGCGGGCCATTGCGATCTTGATGATGTCGGCCGCGGTGCCCTGCATGGGGTGGTTCATGGCCGTGCGCTCACCAAAGCCGCGGAGTTGCGGGTTTTTGGCCTTGAGCTCGGGAATATGGCGTCTGCGGCCATACATGGTCTCGGCATAGCCCGTCTGCTTGGCTCGCGCCACCACGTTGTCGAGGAACGTGCGCACGCCCGGGTAGGCCTCGTAGTAGCGGTCGATCATGTCGCGCGCCTCGGCCATCGAGATGCGCAGCGACTGCGACAGGCCGTAGGCCTGCTGACCGTACACGATGCCAAAGTTCACGGCCTTGGCGCGGCTGCGCAGGTCGGGCGTTACCTCGGACACCGGCACGCCAAACACGCGCGCGGCCGTCTCGGCGTGGAAGTCCTCGCCCTCGTTAAAGGCGCGCACCAGGTGCTCGTCACCCGAGAGATGCGCGAGTAGACGTAGCTCGATCTGCGAGTAGTCCACCGCCAAAAAGACGCTGCCCTCGCCTGCCGAAAACGCCGTCTTGACGGTACGACCCAGCTCAGAGCGCGTCGGAATGTTCTGCAGGTTCGGGTCGCTCGAGGACAGACGTCCCGTTGCGGTAATGGTTTGGTTGTACGTGGTGTGCACGCGGCCGTCACCGCGGCGCAGCGGGCCCAACGTGTCCAGATAGGTTGACTTAATCTTGGACTTCTCGCGCCAGTCCAAGATCAGACGAACAATCTCGTGGTCACGGGCAAGATCGCTCAGCACCTTGGCATTGGTCGAATAGTAGCCGCGCTTGGTCTTTTTGAGGCCCTTGGTCGGAAGGCCCATCACATCAAAGAGCACATGCGAAAGTTGCATGGGACTGCCAATATTAAAGGTCTCGTCACCCGCCAAGTCGCGAATACTGCGTTCAACCTCGGCTATCTGAGTCGCCAAGCCCTCGGACAGATTGCGCAGGCGGTCGGGGTCCACGAGCATGCCCGCGCGCTCCATCTTGGCAAGCACCGGCACAAGCGGCATCTCGATGCCGTCGAACACGTTGGCGGCGTTCTCACGGGCCATACGATCGCGCAGCGGCGCCACGAGCGCCAGCGTCAACGCTGCGGTACGGGCAGCAGGAGCAGGAGCGTTCTCGCCAGCGCCTTCCGCACCGCGCGCCGCAGGCAGTGCCATCTGCAGATACGTATCGGCAAGATATGCCTCATCGAACTCGGAGCGATCGGAATCCAACAGGTAGGCGGCGACCACGGTATCGAAGATACGCGTGGAATCGGCAGCGAGCGGATCCATGAGCTCGGGCTCAGAAGAGTCGACGGGCGAAAGCTCATGCAACAGCGTCTTCATATCCGGGCTCGCCACGTGGCCCTCCATAAACAGACGCGCGAGCACGCCGGCAATCACGCCGTGGGCGAAGTTGAAGCCCTCGACCTCAGCCGCCGCACCGCCGTCGCCCTCCTCGAGCGAGAACAGGCCCTTGGACGTCGCCAACCACAGCGTGCGCGTCAGTCCAAAGAGCGCGCCCTCTTCCTTGTCGTCGTCCACCACGGCGGCGACCCACTCGCCGGCATCAATCGCGCGGGAGACCTCATCTGCAACGGCACCAAGCGCGTCAGTATCGCCGGCGGCTGCGCGCAAAACGGCGGGCATCTCAAATGTGCTGACAGTGGCAGCAGCGCCACCCTCGCCGCCGATCAGCGCCAAGAAACGGTTCTGCATGGCGGTGATGCCGAGCGTGCCCAGTGCCGCGGAAACCTCATCGGCGGAAAACGCCGGGAAGGACGTCGCCTCAAAATCGAGCTCAACGGGTGCATCGGTGCGGATGGTTGCGACCTTGCGGCTCAGCAGCGCATCATCGATGTGCGCGCGCAGGTTTTCTCCCATCTTGCCCTTGACCTCGTCGGCGTGTGCGATGACCTCGTCCAGGCTACCGTACTGCGCAATGAGCGCGCTCGCCTTTTTGGGGCCGATGCCCGGCACGCCGGGGATGTTGTCGGACGTGTCGCCCTTAAGACCATAAAAGTCGGGCACGAGCGCCGGCGTGATGCCGTGATACAGATCGTCCACGCTCTCGGGCGTCATGATCGCCACGTCGGACAGGCCCTTGCGGGTCGAGACCACATTGACATGCTCGGTCACAAGCTGATACATGTCGCGGTCGCCGGTCACCAGCAGCATGTCGCAGCCGGCCTCCTCACCCAAGCGCGCCATGGTTCCCAGGATATCGTCGCCTTCCCAGCCCTCAGACTGCAGAATCGGCACATTGAGCGCACCGAGCAGCTCCTTGATCATCGGAAACTGCGCGTGCAAATCGGGGTCCATGGGCGGGCGCTGCGCCTTATACTGCGGCAGCATCTCCATGCGCACGCGCGGCTTGCCTTTATCAAACGCCACGACCACACCGTCGGGGTTAAAGGCATCGATCATCTTGAGGAACATATTCAAAAAGCCAAAGATCGCGTTGGTGGGGCGACCGTCCGGCGCGTTCATGGTCGGCGGCACGGCGTGGAAGGCGCGGTGCATGAGCGAGTTGCCGTCGATAACGGCAAAGGTACGGCGCTTGTCAGACATATTGAATACCTCGCTTTGGGCTGGGCACGGTTTGCTCACACCAGTTTACACGCTCCCCGCCCCACGGCCACCGCACATCAGGCTTCCCTGCCGCCGCGGGCCCGCGCGTGATACGATGGCTCACGGTACATCAACCAGCACGATCGATCCGAAAGGAGCCTGCGTCATGGAGCGTCCCTGCGCATGGAAAAAGTACACGCCACAGCAGATCGAGGAGCTCGAGGAGGTTTGCCGCGGCTATAAGCAGTTTTTGAGTGAGAACAAGACCGAGCGCCTGTGCGTCAAGACCGGTATCAAGATGGCCGAGGAGGCGGGCTACGTCAATCTGGAAACCGTGATCGCCGAGGGCCGCGCGCTCAAGGCCGGCGACAAGGTGTACGCCGCCAATCACGGCAAGGACCTCATGCTCGTCAACCTGGGCACCGCCCCGCTCGAGCAGGGCTTTAACATCCTGGGCGCCCACGTGGACTCGCCGCGCCTGGACCTCAAGCAGAACCCCGCCTTCGAGGCCGGCGACATGGCTTATCTCGACACGCACTATTACGGCGGCGTCAAGAGCTACCACTGGGTCGCTTCCCCGCTCGCACTCGTAGGCGTCATCTGCAAAAAGGACGGCACCACCGTCGACATCAACATCGGTGACAAGGCCGACGACCCGGTCTTTACCATCTCCGACCTGCTGATCCACCTCTCGAGCGAGCAGATGGCCAAGCCCGCCAAGGACGCCGTCGATGCCGAGATCCTCGACGTGATCGTGGGCGGCCGCCCCGTCAAGTTTGACGAGGACGACAAGGACGCTCCCAAGGAGCCCGTCAAGCAGATGTTCCTGGATATCCTCAAGGAGCAGTACAACGTCGAGGAGGAGGACTTCCTCTCCGCCGAGATCGAGGTCGTGCCCGCCGGCCCGGCCCGCGACATGGGCCTCGACCGCTCCATGATTCTGGGCTATGGCCACGACGACCGTGTCTGCGCCTATCCGTCCATGCTCGCCCAGATCAACGTCGCCAACGTGGAGCGCACGAGCATCACACTCATCGTCGACAAGGAGGAGATCGGTTCTGTGGGTGCCACCGGTATGACGAGCCGCTTCTTCGAGAACACCGTCGCCGAGATTATGACGCTCGCCGGCGAGGATAGCCCGCTGGCCCTGCGCCGTGCACTCGCCCACAGCCGCATGCTCTCCTCCGACGTGTCCGCCGGCTTCGACCCGGGCTATGCCGGCAAGTTCGAGACCAAGAACGCAGCTTTCATGGGTCGTGGCCTGTGCTTTAACAAGTACACGGGCAGCCGCGGCAAGGGCGGCTCTAACGACGCCGACGCCGAGTATGTGGCCCTCATCCGCGACATCATGGACGAGGCGGGCGTTGACTTCCAGACCTGCGAGCTCGGCCGCGTCAACGCAGGTGGCGGCGGCACCATCGCCTACATCATGGCCAAGTACGGCATGAACGTCATCGACTCTGGCGTTGCCGTCCTGTCCATGCACGCCCTGTGGGAGGTCGCCAACAAGGCCGACATCTACGAGGCCTACCGCGGCTACAAGGCCTTCCTCGAGCGCGCCTAACCAACCCTTCATCAGTTGCGGTGAAATACGGACTAAACTGGCCCCTAAACGGCCAAAACAGACCATATTCCACCGCAACTTCTTTTTTGGCAGAGGAGAGTCAATGCTGCAGGTCATCATTTCGCCCGCCAAGCAGATGCGCGCGGCCCAAGATGCTTTTGAAGTCCTGGGCATCCCGCCTTTTGCGCACGAGACGGCTCGCCTCCACCGCGCACTGCTAGATATCGAGCGGAATGAAGGCAGCAACAGCCTGCAGGCGCTATGGAACGTGAGTGACAAACTGCTGGGGCCTTGCCTCAACACCCTGCATGAGTTCGGGCCCATCCTGAAAAACGGCGATCTCGACAATCCCGCACTCGCCTGTCACCTCTCCCCTGCCGTCATGTCCTACCACGGCATTCAATACCAGAGCATGGCGCCCGAGGTGATGGATTCCGCGCAGCTCGCATGGCTGCAAAGCCACCTGTGGATCCTCTCTGGCCTCTACGGGTGCGTTCGCCCCTTTCATGCCGTCGAACCGTATCGGCTGGAAATGGGCGCGAAGCTCGCCGTTGACGATGCCCCAGACCTCTACGCGTTTTGGAGCGACAAGCTCGCACGGGCTATCGCCCCGGCAGGCTCAAACACCACGATCGTCAACCTCGCCAGCGTAGAGTACGCCAAAGCCGTTCTGCCCCATCTCGCGGGCGACGCCACGGTCGTCACGTGCCTCTTTGGCGAAGGCATCCGCAACGGCAAGCCCATCCAGCGCTCGACCGCCAGCAAAAAGGCACGTGGTTCCATGGTGCGCTGGATGGCAGAAAACAAGCTCGAGGATGTAAGCGGGCTCACCGCGTTTGACGTTGGTTATCGTCACTTTCCCGAGCTTTCAAATAAGAACACTTTGGTCTTCCTGAACGAACAGACCTTGTAGGACCACCGCTACTTTTGAATGTGCTGCCTAGGCACGGCGTCTATTCCGCCAAGCCGTCGGCTTTGGCAACTTCGTTTGTCGAGCCGTCCTGATAGGTAATCTTGACATGCTCCACCTCGGACACCGCAACACCCGTCGGGGGCTCCAGGCGCCATTCCGTCAGCGCAATGTCCATGGTCGTGGGAACGTCCCCCTGATCTTTGAGCTTCACCGTGAGCGTTTTGAGCGCCGCGTCAAACGTCACGCGTTCGATTTCTTCACCTGGAATGGACCCACCACTCAGCTGCAACTGCACAAACTCATCGCGCGGGTACCAATAATCGCCCGGCGCGGCAACGGTATTGCCGCCCGTAACCTTCACCGTCATGATCGGCAGGGCATCGTCGGCCTCAAACTCCCAGGCAGCGCCGCCGCGACCACCAAACGTCCAGATACAAAAGGCAATCACCAGCACGGCAAGCACCGCAAAGCCAATCGCGACAAGGCCATGGTGTGCACGGCTTTCCTCGGCCGATACATCCCATTGCGTCTCTCGATATAGATGCTTGTCTTCCATGTTCGCCTCCCCACAGGCACGCTCGTTGGCCCAATCGTACCCATTCAGGCTATACTTGAGCCCATGACATAACGGGGAGCTTGCAGGACAAGACGGCAGGCTGAGATTGGGCGCGCCCGCCCTGACCCGCAAACCTGATATGGGTAATGCCAACGAAGGGAGCCGTGCCAATGAGCACACAGACCGAGCCCAAGCTCGTCACGCAAATCGACTTCGCCCGCGCCGGGCAGATCACACCGCAGATGAAGGAGGTTGCCGAGCGCGAACATCGCGACCCCGAGTACATCCGCGAGCGCGTGGCCGACGGCCGCATCGCCATTCCCGCCAACATCGTGCATATCAAAAAGGGCATGCGCGCCTTTGGTGTCGGCGAGGGTCTGTCCACCAAGGTCAACGTCAACCTGGGCATCTCGGGCGACAAGGCCGATGCCGCCGAGGAGTGGAAGAAGGTCAAGATCGCCGAGGACTTTGGCGCCGACGCCATCATGGACCTCTCCAACTCGGGCAAGACGCGCCAGTTCCGCCAGCAGCTCATCGACGAAACGCCGCTCATGGTGGGCACCGTCCCCATGTACGACGCCATCGGCTACATGGAAAAGCCGCTGGTCAAGCTGACCAAGGACGACCTGTTCGAGGTCGTGCGCGCGCATGCCGAGGACGGCGTGGACTTTATGACCATCCACTGCGGCATCAACAAGTCGGTCACCAAGACCTTTAAGGAGACCGGCCGCCTGATGAACATCGTCAGCCGCGGCGGTTCGCTGCTGTTTGGCTGGATGGAGGTCACCGGCAACGAAAACCCCTTCTACGAGTACTTTGACGAGCTGCTCGAGATTTGCCACGAGTACGACGTGACGATTTCGCTCGGCGACTCCTGCCGCCCGGGCTGCCTCTACGACTCCAACGACGCCACCGAGACCGCCGAGATGATCGAGCTGGGCAAGCTGTGCAAGCGCGCCTGGGCCGCCGGCGTCCAGGTCATGGTCGAGGGACCGGGCCATATGGCGCTCGACGAGATCGCCGCCAACATGAAACTGCAGAAGCGCCTGTGCCACAACGCCCCGTTCTATGTGCTCGGGCCGCTGGTGACCGATATCGGCGTGGGTTACGACCACATCACCGCTGCCATCGGCGGCGCCATCTCCGCCAGCTCCGGCGCCGACTTCCTGTGCTACGTGACGCCGGCCGAACACTTGTGCCTGCCCAACGCCCAGGACGTGCTCGATGGCCTCATGGCTACCAAGATCGCCGCACACGCCGCCGATATCGCCAAAAAGGTGCCGCACGCCCGCGACATGGACGACAAGATGGGCCAGGCACGCCGCAAGCTCGACTGGGACGCCATGTGGAAGTGCGCGCTCGACCCAGTTACGGGCAAGAAGCGCTACGAGGAGTCTCCCGCCGCCACCGAGGGCACTTGCACCATGTGTGGCAAGATGTGCGCCGTCCGTACCGTTAACAAGGTGTTCGAAGGCACAACGATCGACCTCGGCATGGAGGATTAACGCATCACCGGAGCCACAATCGGCCACAAGGTGCTCGTCAATTGTTGACGTGTGAACATTTGCTTGCATTTGCGTAAAGATTGCATCGCCCGCCCGGGTTCGACATAGAGTCGGCCCGGGCATCTTTATAATGCAGGCTTAGAGACTCATTTGAATCCGACCGGACAAGGGAGTGAACATGGATCGCAGTAAGGTACCTGCCGTTCTATCCATCGCAGGATCCGATTCCAGCGGTGGCGCCGGCATTCAGGCTGACATCAAGACCATCACGGCGCACCGCCTGTATGCCGAGACGGCCATCACTGCCATCACGGCGCAAAACACACTGGGCGTCACCGCCGTGCAGAATATCTCCCCTGATATCGTCGCTGCGCAAATTGATGCCGTCTTTGACGATATTCGCCCGAGCGCCGTCAAGATCGGCATGGTTTCTTCTGTCGAGATTATCGAAGTCATCGCCGACCGCCTGAGCGCCTGGAACGCAACGAACGTGGTCGTCGACCCCGTTATGGTCGCCACCTCGGGTGCGCGCTTGATTGACGAGAATGCCTCCGAGGCACTCACCCGCCGCCTGTTCCCGTTGGCAACGGTCATCACGCCCAATATTCCCGAGGCCATGGCGCTGCTCGATTACGAAGTCGATTCCGAGCGCACGCAGCAAAACGCCGCCATGCTCCTCACCCGCCGCTTTGGCTGCGCGTCCCTCGTTAAGGGCGGGCATTTTGTCAACGAGGCCAACGATGTGCTAGCAGAGCCTGCGCCCCTCGATGACGAGGGCAACCACCTGGGCGATCCGCTCACCACATGGTTCCGCCACAAGCGCATCGAGACCGGCAACACGCATGGCACCGGCTGCACGCTCTCGTCCGCCATCGCCTGCGCGCTGGCACAGGGCATGGATCTCGCCGACGCCGTCAACGCCGGCAAGGCCTACCTAACCGGTGCTCTCGCCGCCGGCTTTGACATGGGCAAAGGCTCCGGCCCCGTCAACCACATGTGGCAGTACTAAATAGCCAGCAACCTGCCAAAAAGGGACAGGTTACCTTGCACCAAAAACCGTCGCAACATTCGATGAAAATCGCGCAAACGCGAAAAAACATCGAATGTTGCGACGGTTTAATTTTAGATAGCGGTCGAGCAAAGGACCAGGGCGCCTATTCGTCGGCGAGCTGGATGCCGAGCAGGCCCGAGAGTGCCAACGCCTGCTCGGCATTAACCGTCAGGCCACGCAGCTCATGGTAGTCGCCCGAGACGACAGGAGCCGCGAACGTACAACACGATACATCCACGCCGGAAAGCGGCGTCTTGAACACATCGATTCGCGTCAGGTCGCAGCCGTCCAAGCGCAATTGCCCCAGCTTTGCCCCCTGGAGTGCGGCCTCGGTCAAACGCGTGTCACGCGCAGCCATGGGGCCAATGCTTCCCTCCGAAAGGTTCGCATAGCTCAAATCGCACAATGTAAACGACACACTCGACAGACGCGCCCTGAGCAAGTTGAGTCCCGGTGCCGAGCAATCGACGAAGTCGCAGCGATTGAGCCAACAGCCTTCCATGTTGCAGCGGATAAAGCGGCAACCGCGAAACACCACGTCACGAAACGTCGAGCCGCTCCAGTCAACACCATCGAACTCGCAAGACCGGAACACGACGCCATCGAAGGTCGCGCCGTTCGCAACGTCATAGGCAAGATCCAAATCTTCGAAAGCGGTATTGGAGACGAGCTCATCGCCCTCGGCAAAGAGGTCGATGAGCTCGTCCATGCCCATATGGGAGCCAAGCCGTTCGTTTACCCGGGCAAAGCCACCACAAAGGCGTCTGTCCCTTTTGTGGTGGCTTGAGGCTGCGCTACTCACCGAGCATCTCTTGGAGCTTGGCTGCCACGGCATGTCCCAAGCTCTCGTGGCTTTCGGGCATCATATGCAGATAGTCGATATCGCCCGGCTCGGCAAACTCGGCGGCATTCAAAAAGTCGCAGCCAAACTGCTCGGCCACGTGCGCATAGTACTCGCCAAAATGTTCCGAGGCCTCGACGGAATGCTCGTCAAAGTCGGTCATATACACATCGGCGATCTGCGGCTTAATCTTGATAGGCGCCATCAGCAGAATCCGTGGGCAAGGCGCAGCGTCGGTCCACGGAAACGCGCGGACGGCGCGAATCAGCGCCATGGCGCCACGGGCGATATCGGAAGCTGTCACGTTAAAGACCGTCTTACAGTCGTTGGTGCCCAGCATGATCACAATGGCGTCCAGCGGCTTATGGGCCTCGAGAAGCATCGGAAGCGCGCGAATGCCGTTGAGGTTAGTGTCCAGATGGCACATATCGTCGCGCACCGTCGTGCGGCCGTTGAGTCCCTCCTCAATCACATGCCAGCCCTCGCCCAGATCACGCTGCGCCACGCCACACCAGCGCACATCCCGCGCATAGCGCACCGCGGTGCCGTCGCGCATGCCCGCCGGATCGTAACCATAGGTGTTGCTGTCACCAAAGCATAGAACGTTTTTCATCGTAAGCTCCCCACTCAATAAAAAGCCGACGGGAGCAGCCCCCGTCGGCTCGGTATATCGCATCACGCGCACCGTTTACAGGTACTTGCGCCAGTCGTCGTCATCCTCGTCATCCTCGGCAGCGGCCTGAGCCTGCTCGGCGGCACGGGCGGCTGCGGTGCGGGCGGCAACCTGAGCATAGGACTCCTCGTTGCGCTCGGGGAAGTTTGCCAGCACGTGCTCGAACTTGGCGAAGTCCTCGTCCCAGCGCGTAGAGGGCACGGCAAAGAAGACCTGCTTGACCTTGAAGTCGCCCGACGCGAGTTCCTTGCGGAAGAGCTCGGCTACGACCTCGGCATCAAAGCCGTTATTGTCACAGCCCCAAGCACCCAGCACGAGCTTCTCGCGACCCAGCTCATCGCAGATGGCAAGGACAAAGCGGATACGGTCGCGCAGGGCATCCAACAGGGCGTCTTCGCTCACGCGGTACTCCTGGCGGGCACGCTTGACGTTAGGTGCGGCGGCAACGATCACATCGGCGTATGCGTGCACGTGGTTGCGGTCGAAGCGCACGGCGGGCACCACCAGCGCACGATTGCGGTAAAGCTCGCAGTTGATGTTGCGGCGACGGTTCTCGCCGTACCACTTGCGCTGCTTGTCGAGCACGTTGTACAGGTACGAATCGGCGCAGAGCATCGCCTCCTGGCCCAGGTAGCCCTGGATATAACCGCCGCCCGGATTGGTAAACGAGGCAAAGGCGAGCACGGCCATATCGCAGAACTGCGCATAGCCGCGACCGTTATCGAGGATTGCCTGCGTGGCGGAGGCATCAAGCACGGTGACCTCAGGCAGGACCGGAGCAGCCTCCTCCGCGGGCGCGGACTCAGCCCCGTCGGCCGACTCAGTGGACTCGGGTGCCACCTCGGACTCGACCGCAGTCTCCACCTCGGCAGCCTCAACCACGGCAGCGTCGGCCTCCACAACCTCGGCAACCGGCTCCTCAGCAGCCGCTGCCTTCTGGACCTTGGCCTTCATCGCCGCGACAAAACCGGCAGGCATACCGTCGAATTCGCGAACGCCGACAAGCGAGCGCTCGATATCCTTGGCGCAGGCCTCGGACACAGCCGCCACATGGCGCTCGGCGGCCTTGGCACGCGCCTCACGCTTGGGGTTGGGCTGTCCCGCGCGGTTGGGCCTGCGGTTACGGTTCCTGTTGTCGACGTCTGCCATAAGTGGTCACCTTTCCTGTCGCTGCCGGTGTCGGCTTTTTCCCATCCATGATACCCCGCCGTGCACAAAAAAGACGGCCCCGCAGGACCGCCTTTCACATCGTTTTACCGCGTCCGGCAGGAAGCATCGCAATGCCGCGCTTTAATCGCGACGGCCGAGGATGTTCAGAATGCGCAGGAACACGTTGATGATGTCCACGAACAGGTTGGATGCCATGAGCACCGCATTGGGAAGCGTGGGCGGCACCGTCGTGGCAACATAGGTGTCGTAGCCAATAAAGCCGGCGAACACCACGATCACGATCAGGTCGGTGATGGACTGCGAAACGCCCATGAACATCAGCACGATCTCGACCAGAATCGTGGCAAGCAGGATGCCAAAACCAATGCCATACACACGCTGGAAAAACTTGGGGAAGGTCACGCCCAGCGCACCAAAGACAAAGGTGATGGCGGCCGTGGCGATAAAGGCGGTGTTAATGGTAGGCAGGTCGTAGTTGGCGAGACCAAACGACGCGGTCAGGCCAAAGGTACTCGCAAAGATTACGTAGCCCACAAGGGACAGGCCCACGGACTGCTTGCCCGCAGCAGCCGACATCATGACCATGCCGACGATGGTCAAAATAAACGAGCCAAAGACCAGCGGTAGGGCGGCGCCGCTCATCATCATGCGCGCAAACGACATGGTGCTCGTAAAGTAGGCGCCGGCGCCCATGGCGCAAAAGCCCAAGAAGATCAGGGCAGACATGGCGAGATTGTACGCGCGCGGCGACATCTCCTTGGCGCGGCTTGCGCCGGTCTCGACGGGGCCGTTCTGATAGCCCTGGATATCGTTCATATACTTCGTCCTTTCAAAAAGCGCCACAAATAACGGCGCCGTAGGCGACAATATCCCTGCCATTGTACCCGAATGCCGTGCGCTCTTACCTGCGGCGCTCGCCCTCAAGCGTACGGTCAAACGCCCATACCCACCAACGCATCACGTGCGCCTGCGAGCCATCCGCCCGCTCGCGCGCCTGGTCCTCCAGATACAACTCGGTCGCATGTCCGCCAAAACGTACCTTATAGGTTGCCGTACGAACGCCGTGAACCGTCAGGCCAAACCCGGTGGTCGAGATAATTTCGTCGATCGTAAAACAACGGCCGTCGACCCAGCAGACGGTGACCGGCACGACTTGCCCGCCCGCAAGGATGCGGGCCACGACGTCCACATACTGCTTGTGCACGCGTCGAGTTTTGCCATCTGTCTGTCGATATTCCATGCCCCCTATTATCGAACGCATGTTTGTATGTTGTAAAGCGAACAGGCTGTGGTTTTGGCGTGTCGGACCGCAGGCGCACGTCCGCACAACGCGTTAGCAAAAAGAACACCCGCGGTCAACAGGGCTAATATTCAATGTTAGTGCCAAAAAATTCACTTCTCCCATCAGAACTCGGTAAAGAAACCAGCAGGAGGTGATACGATTTATCATGTTTTTGTAACGTGCCTGCAAACTTCGAGAAAGCCCATATATGGACGTAACGTTCTCAACCTTCCTCGGCCAACTTGTGTCGAACCCAGTCCTTGCCGTCACCGTGATCCTCGCGCTCGGCGCCATCTTCGTCAATGGATGGACCGACGCACCCAACGCCATCGCGACCTGCGTCACCACACGTTGCATGCCCGCCCGCGCCGCCATTCTCATGAGTGCCGCATTCAACTTCTTGGGCGTGCTCATCATGACGCACTTTAACGCGAGCGTCGCCAACACCATCTCACATATCGTCGACTTTGGCGGAAACAGCACCATGGCGCTCGCGTGCCTCTGCGCGGCGCTGTTCTCCATCGTCGTCTACGGCGCCACAGCGTCGCGTTTTGGCATCCCCACCTCGCAAAGCCACAGCCTTATCGCCGGCCTGACCGGTGCCGCCATCGCCCTCGGCGGTGCGAGCAGCGTCAACGTCCACGAGTGGATGAAGGTCATCTACGGCCTGGCGCTCTCCATCGGACTGGGCTTCGTCATGGGCTGGGTCCTGTGCAAGCTCGTCTCGATTCTTTTCGCCGCCGCCAACAGGCGACGCGCCAACGTCTTCTTTAAATACGCTCAGATCGCGAGTGCTGCGGCCATGAGCTTTATGCACGGCGCGCAGGATGGACAGAAGTTCATCGGCGTGCTCTTTTTAGGCGTGGCCTTTGCCAGCGGCCAGACGAGCGTCGGCGATGCCGGCATCCCCATCTGGATTATGCTGCTGTGCTCGGCAACCATGGGCATCGGCACCAGTGTGGGCGGCGAGCGCATCATCAAGTCCGTCGGCCAGAGCATGGTCAAGCTCGAGAAATATCAGGGCTTCTCCGCCGACCTCGCGGGCGCCGCGAATCTGCTGCTTGCCACCCTTACCGGTATTCCTGTGTCCTCCACCCACATCAAGACCTGCGCCATCATGGGCGTCGGCGCCGTCAAGCGCCTTTCGGCCATCAACTTCGGCGTGGTCAAGGACATGATGTTCACCTGGTTCTTCACCTTCCCCGCCTGCGGACTCATCAGCTTTGTCATGGCCAAGCTGTTCATGATGTTCATCTAGTCAAACCGAGCGTCCATCCGGACCGTAATATCTCGCCCACCCGTCTTCGCCTCGAAAGGACCCACTCATGGCAAAGAAACCCGATTCGTTCTACTTTGACAACTACGTCGCCTGCGCCGACCTTGCCGTTCAGGCCGCCGAACTGCTTACCAAGATTTTTGAGAACTTCGATCCCGCGAAGATTCACGATATGCTCGACAAGATGCATGCGATTGAGCATGCGGCAGACAAGAAGCACCATGAGCTCGAAGACGCCCTGCTCACGGCCTTTATCACCCCGCTTGAGCGCGAGGACCTGGACCTGATGAGCTGCTCGCTCGACACCGTGCTCGACCGTATCGAGGGTGTCGTGCAGCGCGTCTACTTCACCAACATCCAGAGCATCCATCCCGATGCCATCGTGATCGCCCACAAGGTGACCGACGCCTGCCGCGCCATGAAGGACCTGATGGTCGAGCTGCCCAACTACCGCAGGTCCAAAACGCTGCGCGAGCTGGTCATCCAGATCAACACCATCGAGTCCGAGGCCGACGAGCTCTACATCAACGCCATGCGCAACCTGCATGTCAACGGCAAGGATCCGCTCGAGGTCATCGCCTGGCGTGACGTCTACGCCTTCCTGGAGTACTGCGCTGACTGCTGCGAGAATGTGGCCGATGTTGTGGATTCGATTGTCATGAAGAACAGTTAATTGGGGGTACGTGTCCCGGCGGCGAAGGGCCGGCCACGGTTTGCTTTCTCACTCCGGCTGCGCAGCAGAGTCGTTCGAAAGTAAACCGTGGCCGGCCCTTCGCCTTACGTACCACCATTGGGAACCTTGGCTGATACTTTGAAAGCGATGGGGCCTTTGTTGACAGGACCTTGGGGCCCAATTGGAAACTTTGGGACCGCCTTAAACGTTTGGTTGGACAGGGCTTTGGGTACCCTTTGGTTTACTTTGGATTGATTCGCTGACTTTGGAGGGTTTGGTTATGTCGTATTTGGATCTGGCTCGGGGTCGTTATTCTTGTCGCGAGTTTGAGGATCGTTCTGTTGAGCGGGCTGTGGTGGATGCCATTGTTGAGGCTGGGCGTATTGCTCCTTCTGCCTGTAATAATCATCCAGCCCGTGTGATGGTGTTGGATACGCCTGAGCTTCTGGAGAAGGCTGCTGCTTGTCAGCCTCGGTTTGCTCGTGATGGGTCCATCTTTGGCGCTCCGCTTATCTTTCTTATCTGCAGCGTTACCGACGATGCTTGGGTGCGCCCTTATGACCAGATGAACTCCAGTGCCATCGACACCTCGATCGTGTGCGATCAAATGATGATGGAGGCCGAGGAGCAGGGCCTGGGTACGTGCTGGGTGTGCCATTTTAAGCCCGAGGTGGCCTGTGAGCAGTTCAGCCTGCCCGAGGGCATCTATCCCTATCACATGCTCGTCTGCGGCTATCCTGCCGACCATATCGCCGATCCCGAGCAGCGCGAGGCCCGCACCATTCCCCTCCCCGACTTCCTCCTCAAGTAGATTTTTAGGACATGCCTTAAAATCCACCTTTGACCGCTCACTCGTTCGCCGAGTTCTGTGCCCTCAAACGCAGGACTCGGCGTTTTGTTTTGCAGACTGCATACAGCCACAAAAAAGGACCCACAAGCTGTGGGCCCTTTCTAGGCGCTAAATGATAGCTGGATATTAGTCCAGGTCGTCGGCAGCGAAGTTGTCAATCGGTGCAAAGGGATCGGCAACGGGGATAACCGGCTCGGCGACGGGCAGCGGCTCGGCAGCAGGAACGGTCACAGCCGGAGAAGCGGCGGAACCGACCGGCGTGGAAGCCATGAGATCGGACGGGAAGGAGTTCTGAGCATCGTCCATGAAGTGCTGGATGAGCTTGAGGTACTCGGCCTTAAACTCCTCACGGGAAGCCTTCAGACGGTCGATCTCCTCAAGCTCGGCCTGCTTCTCGGTCAGGGCCTGACGGATGACCTCGCGGGCCTTGGCGTCGGCCTCGTTGCGGATGCGGTCAGCATTCTCGTTGGCGTCGTTGACAATGCCCTCGGCGGTCTGCTGGGCAGCAATCAGGGCAGCGGAAATCTGACGCTCCTGAGCGGAGAAGTCGGGCGCGGGAGCGGCCACGGGGGCGGCAGGGACGGCCTGGGCGGCAGCATCCTGCGCCTGAGCGAGCTGGGCCTGCGTGTCGGCGAGCTGCTGCTCGGTGGCGGTCAGACGACCCTTAAGATCGACAATCTTGGCGAGCATGGCGTCGACCTCAGAGGACAGGGTCTCCAGGAAGACGTCGACCTCGGCGGGATCGTAGCCGCGCTTGGCCTCAGAGAAGGTCTGAGCCTGAATGTCAGCAGGGGTAATAGCCATAACAAGTTCTCCTTTATCTTCGCCTTGGCGCCGTGCGCCCGACGTGAGTTACTATGCCAGTTTTATATGAGTATACCTATAAGAAGTTGCAGAACCAGCTTCTGCACCAACTGCAACGCAATAATCGCAACGACCGGCGAAAAATCGACGCCGCCCATCGGCGGGATAAACCGGCGGAACAAATTGAGCCACGGGCCGCACACGCTATCGAGAACAGCGGCGATATCCTGTAGCAATCCACCCTGCTTCATGGGAATCCACGTCATAAGGCAGTAAACCACAATGAGCGTGGAGTAAAAGTTGAACAGCGTATTGACCAGCTGGACAATGGTGTAGATGTTGATGAGAATCTCCTCGTCTTGTTTTTACTTAAGGTAGCCGTCGGCACGGAGCTTTTTGAGGTCCGAATCTTTGACCTCGCAACCGGTGGGCAGCACCATAAACACGCGATCGCCCACCTCTTTGACTGTGGCACCCAGGCCGCAGGCAAAGCCGTAAGAGAAGTCCAGGACGCGCTTGGCGACCTCAGTACGAACGCCCACAAAAATCAGCGCGACAGGCTGCTTGGTGCGCACGCGGCGCACGACGGTCTCCACGTCGTCATAGCTCTCGGGGCGCAGGACATAGGCCGGCAGCTGCGGCGTAGAGTTGATGATGTTGCTCGCATACGCCGAGGCATCGCTCGGTGAGGGAGCAGGTGCGGGGGCAGCAGCGCGGGCACGCGTGCTCTCGGCGTAGCTCGACGGCGTGTCGTAGGCACCGGGACGATAACCGCCCGCAACCGTCTCCTGCGAGCGCGATGGCGGGTTGTAGGTCGTAGCGTGGCGAGAATCGTCGCCGACCAGCTGACCGGAGCGTGTGTACACGGCCACCGACTCGGCCTCGCCGCGGCGCGTCTGACCCAACAGGCCGTTGCTCGGCTCGTCCTGGGTGTAGAAGCCATCGCCCGAGGCGCCGCTGTAGCCATTGTTCTGGTAGCCATCGTCGTAGCCGTCATCGTAGCCGTAGTCGTCGTCCTGACCATAACCCTGGTCGTAACCCTGCTGGCCGCCCAGGTGCATCTTATTTTTAATCTCGTCAAGGAAGCCCATGGTTGTGTCCTCTCGCGGTTTAGTGCAGGCGCTCCGATAATCAGTGCGCACTTCAGAGCCTTATTTTACTGCAAACTCCGGGCTAAATACTACCCTGCCCAGGCGAACAAGCGTTGAGCCCTCCTCAAGGGCAGGCTCAAAGTCCTCGCTCATGCCGCAGGAAAGCTCGGGCAGGCTCAGATCGGAGTGCGTAGCCTCAAGCTCGTCCCTTAGTTCGCGAAGTCCGGCAAAGGTGCGGCGCGCCACATCCTTGTTCCCCCGGGGCGCCATAGTCATAAGGCCCTGCACACAAATTCCCTCAAGCTCCGCAAGCTCGCTTGCGGCGTCTCGGACCTCGTCGGGCGAAAAGCCACCCTTGGACTCCTCGCCGCTCACATTAACCTCGATCAGCACGCGCTGGGGGCCGGAGAGCTCGCCTGCCTCAATCTTGCGGACCGCACGGCTCGAGATAGCCTGAGCCAAATGCAGCGAGCCTACCGAATGAATCAGCTCGGCCGAGCCCAGAACCGCATTGATCTTGTTGGTCTGCAGGTTGCCGATCATATCGAAGCGCACCTCGGGTAGCTCCGGATGCTCTGTGAGGCCCGCAAGCTTGCGAACAAGCTCCTGCGGACGGTTCTCGGCAAAATGACGATACCCTGCCTGGATGGCGGCAACGGTCTCATCGACGCCAACGGTCTTGGAGACGGCAATCAGACGTGCGGCATCGTGAGAACGGCCCGCGCGATCGAGTGCCGCATAAAAACGCTCCAGAATCTGCTCGCGGCGAGCGCGCATCAAGTCCAAATAGTTATCCATTGCCAATCGCCTCCGCTGACAGCCATACAAGTAGTCCCATGCTAACGCAAGAGCGCGGCCCTGCAGGTGCAAGGCCGCGCTCACTTAGGTATTTACAATCTTTCGACGAACGGAGCTACCCTACTCCTCGTCGTCCTCGGTGTCGTCCTCGTCCTCGAGGTGCTCGAGCAGGTAGCGAAGACCCTCGCTCACCTCGTGAGCAGGCACCTTGGCAACAAAGCGCGCATCGACGGCAGGCCTCATTATAACGCCCTCGCCCGAAGGCACGCGCATGCTCTCGAGCTCGTCCTCGTCCGTGCGGGCGATATCGCCGGCAGTCATACGCTGGCCGGTCAAAAGGAAGGTCAGACGACAGGCTGCATCGATGGAAATCGAAGCGATACGATCGAGGTAGCGCGAAACCATGATGGCACGGCGCAGATCGTCATAGTTACTGTCGTCGTCCATAAAATCTCCCGTGTCCATGCGGTTGAAGGTACGGAAGAACTTCTCGTACGCCGCATGCACCGGCTCGTCCTCGACGGCCAGATTGCAGATGATGGACATGTCGTTGGTGACGAGCGCAGAAAGCGACGAACCCAGCACCTGATAGACGGCCTCGGCCTCGGCTTCAACCAAGGTCACAAGCTCCTGAGGCAGCGAGATATCGGCCTTGACCATGTGACGCGTGGCGCGGCAGATCTGGCGAACCTTATCGGTCATGCGCTGCAGGTTAAAGTCGACGTAGATGATTGTCTGCAACAAGCGGAAGTCAGAGGCGACTGGTGACTGCGTAGCGATCAGGTTGTAGCACACGGCCTCCAAGTTGGCGCAGCGCGCGTCAATCGAAAGCGTGCGCTTCTTGGTCTTGGTGGCGAGCTTGCGATCGTCGGTCGCGTAGGCCTTCACGGCGTCGTGAAGTGCCAGGTCTACAGCCTCGTAGATGCTCAGCATCTCGTGACGGGCCTCGATGAGCTGACGGGAAAACAGTTTGCGCATGGTTCACTCCAATCAGTTGGGTGCGGTCATGCCGCCCGCACAGTGAATACGCACCGGACCAGGTCCGATCGGCTTGGGACTAGTCGCACCGATCAGCCAAAGCGGCCGGTGATATAGTCTTCCGTCCGCGAATCCACCGGGCTGGTGAAGATCGCGTCGGTTTGACCATACTCGATGAGCGTGGCGGGCTCGCCGGCAACTTCCTGCAAGAAAAATGCGGTGTAGTCGCTGATACGAGCCGCCTGCTGCATAGAATGCGTGACGATGATGATCGTCATCTCGGGCGCCAGCTCGGCCATCAGATCCTCGACCTTAGAGACGGACGTGGGGTCGATGGCGGAGCAGGGCTCGTCCATCAGTAGGACATCGGGCTGCACCGCAAGCACACGCGCGATGCACAGACGCTGCTGCTGACCGCCCGAGAGCGCCAAACCGTCCTTGTTGAGCTGATTGGATACCTCTTTCCAGAGGTTGGCGCGCTTGAGCGATTCTTCCACGATATCGTCGAGGTCGCTTTTGCTAGTCACGCCCTGCAGACGAGGGCCAAAGGCGACATTCTCGTAGATGGATTTGGGAAACGGATTGGGCTGCTGAAAAATCATGCCCACGCGGCGGCGAAGGTCAACCGGGTCGACGCCCTCGGCATAGATATCGTTGCCGTCGAGCGTCATGGTGCCCTCGATGCGAGTGCCCTCGATCAGGTCATTCATGCGGTTGATGCAGCGCAAAAACGTCGATTTGCCGCAGCCCGAAGGACCGATAAACGAGGTGATGGCGTTTTTGGCGATGTTGAGGTCGAGCCCCGTCAGCGCATGAAAGTCACCGTACCAAAAGTTGAAATCCTTGGCCGTGATGGCCGCTTGCTCCAGCGTGGGAGCGGACTGATAGACGGACATGGGACTCCTTAACTAGCGGCGCTTGCGCGACAGATAGCGCGCAAACAGGTTGAAGGCCAGAATAATCGCCATCAGCAAAAGCGCGGTGCCGTAGGCTGCGTTCATGTTGATGCCGTCATTGGCGAGCAGATAAAGGTGAACGGTCATGGGACGACCGGAATCGAGCGGCGAAATAGGCAGGTTGATGGCCTGGCCCATCGTGTAGAGCACCACGGCGGTCTCGCCGATGGCGCGGCCGATGGCAAGGACAATGCCGGTGGCGATGCGGCCGAAGGCAGAGGGAAGCACGATCTTGGAGACGACCTGCCACTTGGTGGCGCCCAGGCCATATGCACCCCAACGGATATAGCGTGGAACGGCGCGGATTGCCTCCTCGGTGGTGCGCATGACGATAGGCAGCATCAGAAGTGCCAGCGCCAGCGCGGCAGAGACCATCGAAAGACCTAGGCCCATGGCCTCGACAAACAAGGCATATCCAAAGAGGCCCATAACAATGGAGGGCACCGAGGCCAGGGCATCGGCAGCATAGCGAATGATGTCGACGACCTTGCCCTGCTTGGCGTACTCGGCCAGATAGACCGCAGCCAGGACGGCAACCGGCGTGCAGATGAGCATGGCGAGTGCCGTCACGTAGATGGTCGAGACGATTGTGGGCCAAATGCCGCCTTCGGCGTTGACGCCCTGGGGCCAGCCAAAGATAAAGTCGAGTGAGATATGCGGTAGACCGTTAATGACCACGTAGGCGATGATGGCGACCAGCACCAGCGTAGTGATGTAGGCAGCCGCGCGGAATACGCCGAGCATGATCTTGTTGGACAGGTCCTTATTGATACGGCCCTTCTTGCCATGGGAAAGGGCACGCTTGATGCGCTCGCGCGACGAGGTCGTATCGACCGTCGTGTCAACAGAATCGGACATAGCCTACCCCCTCTTCTTCTTGGAAATCAGACGGACAATGCCCACCAGCGCGGCGGAGATAATAAACAGGACCACGCCCATGCCAAAGAGCGCCGAGCGGTGCAAGCCCGAGGAGTAGCTCATGTCGAGCGCAATCTGGCTCGTGAGCGTCGAGATGGGGCTCGCGATGCTATCGGGAATGACCGGAGCATTGCCCACGACCATGAGCACGGCCATGGTCTCGCCGATGGCGCGCCCCATGCCCAAAACGATGGCGTCCACAATGCCCAGCTTGGCGGCCGGCAGCACGACCTTGTAGATGGTCTGCCACTTGGTGGCACCCATGGCATAGGACGCCTCGCGAATGCCCATGGGAATGGAATTGAGGGCATCGATGGTGAGCGTGGTGATGGTGGGGACGATCATGATGGCGAGCACGAACCACGCCGTCAGGGCACCAAAGCCAAGACCGCCGGTCAGCTGCGCGATAAACGGGCGGATGATGATCATGCCGAAGAAGCCGTAGATGATGGAGGGAATACCCGCCAGCAGGTCGACGGCAGGGCTGATGAGCTTGCGCACGCGCTTGCTGGCAATCTCGACCAGATACACGGCTGTGCCCACACCCAGGGGCACGCCCATGGCGAGCGCACCGACGGTCACCAGACCTGAGCCGGCCAGCAGCGACATGATGCCGTAGTGGCCCTCGGAGGGCGCCCACGTAAAGCTAAAGAAGTCCGCCAGACCAATGTCGGTAAAGACGGGCAGCGCCGAGTACGTGGTAAAGACAAAAATCAGGATGACGGTGACGACCGCCAAGAACGCGCAGGCAAAGAAGATCCACTGCAGTGCCTTCTCCTTAAGATAGGTGCTGCGCGACACCAACGCCAACTCACGCTTTTTTGGCGCCTGGGTCTCCTGCTCAATCTGGGGGGTTTCCCGTGCTTCCACGCTACTCACTCCCCTTTCCGTCGTTGGTGACGGGAATAAAGCCCGCCTCGCGAATCTGCTTGTCCATCTTTTCGGACGTCACGTAGTCGATGTAATCCTGCGCTTGCTGCGAAGGCGTTCCCTTCACAAAGAAGTAGAGGTCGCGGGAGATGGGATAACCACCGCTCGCGACTGTCTTCTCGGACGCCTCAACGTGATTGACCGAAACGGCCTTGACCGAAGTCTTGGCGTTGAGGCTCTCGACAAAACCCAGCGAGATGTAGCCAATAGCACCACGAGAGCGAGACACGACATCGCGTACCTGGCCCGTACCCGAAAGAACGGCCGAGCGACGATCGAACGGCGTGCCGTCCATCACGATGGTACGGAAGGCCTCGCGCGTGCCGGACGCCTCGTCGCGGTTGATAACCTGAATCTTCAGGTCCTCGCCACCAACCTCTTTCCAGTTGGTGATCTTGCCCGCATAGATATCGCGGAGCTGCTCAGTCGAGAGGTTATCGACCGGGTTGTCGTCGTTCACGATGACCGCGATGCCATCGTGTGCGATAACGATAGGCGTCAGGCCCAGGTCTTGCTCATCGGCGTTGAGGCCACGAGAGGAGCTGGCGATATCGGCGGTGCCGGCGCTAACAGCTTCGATGCCAGCAGATGAGCCCAGACCAGAAACCAGCACGTCGATGCCGGTCTCTTCCTTAAAGCCCTCGGCCGCGATCTCGGCAATGGGAAGGCAGGTGGTCGAGCCAGCCACGGTAATAGAAGACGTAGAAGATCCCGAGGAGCAGGCGCACAGCGTGAGCGTGAGCACTGCCGCACTCAGGACCGATGCGATCTTTCTCATAGCATCACGCCGATCGCCGCATGGCGCCCGCAGGTGCCACCCTCGTTGCGGTAGGAATAAAAGCGGTCGTTCTGGCGAACGGTGGAAAGTTTGGTGTCCACAATGCCGTTCACATCGACGCCGGCATCCACCAGCGCCTCGCGAATGGCGGCGGAAAGATCGAGCATACGGGAAGCGCCCGCATCGATGCACGAGAACTCGGCGGCAAAGCGGTCCATGAGCTCTTGGGACACCTCGTACTCGTCGCCCAGGATATGGGGCCCAATATAGGCAGAAACATCGTTCGCATTGCAGCCGGTTGCATCGCAAAGCGCTTGGCACGCCTTGGCGGAAATGCGCGCAAACGTACCCTTCCAGCCAGAATGCACCACGGCAAAACCGTTGGGAGCAACCAGCACCACGGGAACGCAATCGGCAAAGCAGAGCAGCACGGGTACCTCATGGGCCGTACAGACGATGGCATCGCAGCCCTCGGCAATCTGCTCGCGAACAGCCTCAAGATCGTCGGCGCCGTTCGAGGTCACCGTAACTATATGGTCACCATGTACTTGATTGGGCACGAGCAAATTATGCTCGCACTCGGCGGCCCCCATGGCCCCGAGTACGCGGCGACGATTTTCCTGAACGGCAAAGGGGTCATCGCCTACATGCGAGCCCAGATTGAGCGAGGAGTACGCATCTTCGGAAACGCCACCGGTGCGCTCGGTAAAGGCAAAGCGAACATCGTGCGTCGCGCCCTCTACCAACGTAACTCCATCATGGTCGACACGCGAAACGTTGTCCGCACGTGCTGCCATACTAAAGCCTCCTAATAACACAAGTATCGCGGCGACGCCGCAGCAGTCCGCGTCATACGGCTGCCATACTTCATCAAAAGGATACCCGCAGCGGTAGGAACCAAACGTAAAGGGAACGTAAGGAGATTGGAGGCTTTCGTTTACAAAGACGAAACACAACAAAAAGGGGTGCGCCCAATCGGACGCACCCCATGCAGGTCGTTAAGAAAAACGAACTAGAAACTGCCGCGCTTGAGGAAGTCGGGAAGCTCAAACTGGTCGTTGCCAAAGTTGGGCAGCTCGGTACCACCGACGTTGCGAGTCGGGGCAGCCTGAGCGGGGCTGGCAGCCGGAGCGGTGCGCTGCGGCTCGGCAGAAGCAGCGGCCTTGCTCTGGGACTGCTGAGCAGCGAAGAGCTCGTCCTGACGGTTGACGTTGGAGTCGGAGAAGCCCGTAGCGATAACGGTGATGCGCACCTGGTCGCCCAGGGACTCGTCAACAACGGTACCGAAGATGATGTTGGCCTCAGGGTCGACGGCATTGGCGACAACGTCGGCGGCGTCGCTGATCTCCTGGATGCCCAGATCCTTGGAGCCGGCGATGGAAAGCAGGACGCGCGTGGCGCCATCGATGGAGCTCTCGAGCAGCGGACTGGAGATAGCCTGCTGGGCAGCGTCGACGGCACGGGTGTCCCCAGAAGCGGTACCGATACCCATCATGGCGGTACCAGCCTGCTTCATGATGGTCTTAACATCGGCGAAGTCCAGGTTGATGATACCCGGGACGGTGATGAGGTCGGTGATGCCCTGGGTGCCCTGGGAAAGGACGCCATCGGCAATCGCGAACGCCTCGAGCATCGTGGTCTTCTTCTCGGCGATGTCGAGCAGCTTGTCGTTAGGGATAACGATCATGGTGTCGACGCAATCGGAGAGGGTCTTGATGCCCTCCTCGGCGCTCTTCTTGCGCTTGCGGCCCTCGAAGGTGAAGGGCTTGGTCACGACGGCGACGGTCAGCGCGCCGACCTCGTTCATCGCGATATCGGCAACGATGGGAGCGGCGCCGGTACCGGTGCCACCGCCCTCGCCGCAGGTGATGAACACCATGTCGGCGCCAGCGAGCGCCTCGGCGATATCGTCGCGGGACTCATCGGCAGCCTTGCGGCCAACCTCGGGGTTGGCGCCGGCGCCCAGGCCGCGGGTAAGGTCGGTGCCGATGTGCACCTTGATATCGGCATCAGAGATCGCGAGCGCCTGAGCATCGGTGTTGATGGCAACAAACTCGACGCCGCGGATGCCCTCTTCGATCATTCGATTGACCGCGTTGGTACCGCCGCCGCCGACGCCGACCACCTTAATGACGGCAAGGTAGTTGTTGATCTCTGTCTCGTGCATGTCGGTCCTCCGAACAAAGGTTATAGCCATAGCATGGGTTGACCCCTGCGCACATTAACCTTCAGGTTGAAAGTAAATGCAAAGGTAAACCGTATTATGTTTGCACATTATGAACGTATCAGTCAAATAATTGACCGTGAAAACCAAACAAACCAGATAAACGGCGTGGTATGGCCCCTCAACAAAGCCATTTAGGATGCTAGGCGGTCGGTGCGTTCCTAAACGTGTAGTTGCCCGGAGAGCGCACATTAATATAAGTTACGCCCTCTACCTGCGAAAGTAGTTTGGTCACGATGCGTTCTTTCTTGGCGATATCATCCGAATCGCCCAGCGACACCTCGACGCCGTTGTCGAGATTTGCCGAGATAGCCTCAACGGAAGGCGTGGAAATATCCTTCACCTGGTCCAAGAACTCGCTCGAAAAACCGCGTGCGTAATCCAGGCCGGCCTTGACGGCCTTGGAGCTCACCGCCCGACCCGAAACCGGTGCGACATCGGCCGAGACGTCAGTCAACAGCACGGCGCCGTAGTGCTTGGCAAGCGCCAGGGCCGCATCGATGCCGGTCAGGGTGTTGGCACCCTCCCCCGATGTAATGACGTTCCCCTGGTCGTCCACCTCGACAGACGTCGACAGCGGAGCAATCCAAGTGTCATCGTCTCCGATAGCCCAGGCAAGGTCGTCGGAGCTGATATACGCAATGGCGATAACTTTACGCTCCGTCGGCGTGATGATAAGCGTATGGGGAAACTGGCGCTGGACATCCACGCCCGAGACCCACGGGTTTTGCTTGAGGCCCTCGGTGATCTGATCGGGATCCACGTTAAAGAGCGACGTATTCTCAGGAAGATTGATGAGCTGCATGGCGTCGTGCTTGGTCACATGCTCGCTGCCATGAATCTGAATATCGGTGGCGGCAAACAGACCAGAGTTGATGACGACGATGGCAATAATGGCAAGTACGGCCACGGCTGCCAGGATGCCGCCCGCGATCTTGCCCTTACCCTTAATGGCAGAAGCGGCGTCGGTCGCCTTGCTTGCCATGGCACCCAACGATGACAGAGGATTGATGCCCTTTTTTGCCGAAGACGCCTTGGCGGCGGGCACCGATGTCAGTGAACGCGGCTTAGCGCCAGCCAACGTACGGCTGGCATGCGGCGCACGAGCTCCCAGCGAAGGCTTGGGCGTCGCCATGGGTCGAGAGGTCTTGGTGCCCATCGCCGGCTTGGGCGTCACCGAAGGACGCGAAGCCGGACGACTCGTCTTTTTAGAAGCGGGGCGTCCCCCCAGCTGCGAGCCGACGACCGGGCGCTTGGCAGGACGAACGGGCCCAACAGACTTGGAGGGCATGGCGGGCTTATGTTGAGGCTGGGCAGGTGCGCCGGAACGCCCTCCGGCGCGGCGGAAGGTTGGTTTCGATGCTCTAGAAGCCGAGGAATTTAACTTCCGGTCTGAGCTCGATGCCATACGCCTCCCTCACCTTTGCGTGCACATGCCTGATAACCGCGGCCACGTCGTCGGCCGAGGCGGTTCCGTTATTAACGATAAAATTAGCGTGTACGGGCGAAACTTCCGCACCGCCAACCGAAAAACCCTTTAATCCACAATCCTCAATCAATTTGCCCACGCTTGCGTCGGGCGGGTTGCGAAAGACCGATCCGCAGGATGCACGGCCCATGGGCTGCGTGCGCTTGCGGCGCGTCAGGTACCGCTCCATGCGCTCGCGAATGTCTGCCTTGGGCGCGGGCTTGAGTTTAAGCACGCACTCGAGAATGATCTCGTTACGCGGCAGGCTGCACTCGCGATACCCCCAAGCGATCTCGGACCCTGCATAGTGCTTAATACCGGACGCCGGATCAAACGTGACCACGTCCTCGATAAGGGAGCCGATCCACTCGGTCCGCGTGCCTGCGTTCATGGACACGGCGCCGCCGACCGAACCGGGAATACCGACCGCGAACTCAAGGCCCGAAAGCCCGCGCGACAAGGCATCGTTGACCAAACGCGCGAACATCACGCCCGCACCAACGGTCAGCGTGCAGCCGTCCTCGGCAACAACCGTGCGCTGAAACTCACGTCCCAGCGAAATAACGGCGCCGCGATAACCGGCATCGGCAACCAACAGGTTGGACCCCTTGCCGATAATCACCCACGGCACCTGCTCGCGGTCAAGCACCGCCACGGCGCGACGCAGGGCATGGTAGCTATGGCACGTCACAAAAAGGTCGGCCTTGCCGCCGATACGATAGCTTGTATGGCGGGCAAGACGTTCGTCCTCGACTACGTCCGTGTCGATCATGCCCGAAAGCGCCATGACGGCGTTAAACAGACCCATAGGGGTTAAGCGTCTTTCTTGGCAGTCAGATACTCGATGAACTCGGGGCCGACGGTCGTAACGTCGCCGGCACCCATGGTGAGCAGCAGGTCGCCCTCGCCCACGAGCTTCTCAAGCTCCTGGTTGAGCTCAAGACGGCTGGAGCAGTACACGACCTCCTTGCCGGGGTGCTTGGCGCGAACGGTATCTGCGAGCATCTTGGAGGTAACACCCGGAATCGGCATCTCGCCGGCGGAAAACACATCGATCAGCAGCAGCTTATCGGCGTTGGCAAAGGCATCGGCAAAGTCATCGCACAGAGCCTGCAGGCGCGAATAGCGGTGCGGTTGGAACACGACATCGACATGTTTGTAGCCCAGCGAAGAGGCGGCAGCGAGCGTTGCCTTGATCTCGGTGGGATGATGGCCGTAATCGTCAACCACCGTGATGCCGTCGATATCGCCCACGTGGGTAAAGCGACGACGGACGCCCTCAAAACTCGAAAGTGCCTTAGCGGCGGCGTCGATATCGAGGCCCAGAACATGGGCGACGGTCAAAACGGCCGTGGCGTTGAGCATGTTGTGACGACCGGGGTTGCTCTTAATCTCGACAGCGTGCTCGGTGCCGTCCTCAAAGCGAACGATAAAGTCGCTCTGGATGCCCTTGACATCCGGATGCACGCAGACGATGTCGTTGTTCTCGGCAAAGCCATAGGAAAGCACATGACGGCCCGTCGACTTGGCGAGCTCGACCAGATGCGGGTCCTCGCCGCAAACGATGACGGTGCCGTCCTCGCCCACCAGCCCCATGAACTTGGCAAAGGTGGCCTCGATCTCCTCGATGCCCGAGTAGTGATCGAGATGGTCGGCCTCGACGTTGGTCACGATGACCACATTGGGGTTCAGGAACAGGAACGAGCTGTCGGACTCGTCCGCCTCGGCGACAAAGTAGTCACCCGAGCCGTTCTTGCCATTGGTGTCGTAGCCCTCGACGATGCCGCCGATCAAAAAGCTGGGGTCCAGACCCATGCGATCGAGCATCGTGGCACACATCGAAGACGTCGTGGTCTTGCCGTGCGTGCCGGCAACGGCGATGGTGGTGTAGCCGTGGTCCAGGGCCGAGAGCATCTTGGCACGGGGCCACACGGGAATACCGAGCTCGCGGGCACGCACGAGCTCGGGGTTGGACTCGGGAATTGCGGTGGAGACCACGACCACGTCGGGCTTGACCTCGTCAATCGTCGCAGCCTCGTGGCCCACGTGGACCTTCACGCCGGCGCGGGTAAGCTGGCGAATATAGCGCGACGTCTTAAGGTCAGAGCCGGTAACGGTATAACCGCGCTCGTGCAGGACGAGGGCGATGCCGCTCATGCCGGCGCCACCGATACCGATAAAGTGGGCGCTCTTGAACTCGGGCGCGGAGGTTGCAGTCTGGGAATCAGCCATGTGCTCGTGTACTCCTTGCGTAAACACTGCCTGTAACCCGTTAACTGTACCGCACCTACCGCATCAGCGCGAGGGCGACCGGCGATATCCCGTCTAACTAACGCAATCCCTCTACCGCGTCGGCCAAAAGTGCGGCGGCACGGTCCTGGGCCAAGCCACGCGCCGCCTGATGCATGGCATCACGCGCCGCAGCGTCATCAATCAGGTGCAGCAGCTCGTCGGCAAAGGCGGGGGCATCGATATCGGCATCGGCGCATAGCACGCCGGCACCGGCATCGACCAGGTAACGCGCATTCGTAGTCTGGTGATCGGCCGTGGCGTGCGGGTACGGCACGAGTACCGAGGGCACGGCAAGCGCGGCGATCTCAGCCACGCTCGAGGCACCGGAACGCGAGAGCACCAGATCGGCCGCAGCCAGCATATCGCCCATGTTGTCGATATAGGGCTGGACACGATAGCGCTGCGCCTCCTCGGGCGTCAGCGCCAAAGCGCGCTCGGTCTCCTCAAAGCCGTCGGCACCCGTCGAATGCAAAATGTAGAGATTCTCGCGGGTCAGCAGCTCACCCTTAAGCGAGGCAACGCGCTCGTTGAGATGCTGTGCACCAAGTGAACCGCCAAAGACGAGCAGAAGCGTCGCATCCTCGGGCACGCCGAGCGCCTTGCGACCGCGGGTGCGATCGCCCTCGATCACCGAACGACGCACAGGATTGCCCGTCATGAGCACATGGTCGGGGTCGCCCTCACGCTCAAAGACCGTGCGGGCCGCAGGTACCGAAATGCACACGCGGGCGGCATGCGAGTTCATCATCTTATTGGCCAGACCCGGAACAGAGTTCTGCTCGTGCAACAGATACGGAACGCCGGCGTCCTTGCACCAACCCAGCAGCGGGACCTCAACGTAAGCACCAAAGCCGATAGCGGCATCGGGCTTACCGACCTTCGAGAAGTGACTGGCAAGCGCACGCTTCGCCTTGTTGACGCGCCACAGCGAGGTCAGCGCCGTCCAGGGACGGGAGCGATCGAAGCCCGTAACTGTGATGGGCACAAAATCGAATCCGGCCTCGGGAACCAGACGACCCTCGAGCTTGCGCGATTGGCCCACGAACACAACGTGATGACCGCGGTCACGCAGCTCCTCGGCCAAGGCGAGCGCGGGGTTGATATGTCCTGCCGTGCCGCCAGCTGCAATAGCAACGGTCATCTTATCGGTCATGGTAATCCCTTCGTACACGCGGCCCCTGGTCATCGGTGCGCAAACGCGCCGACGGGTCCGAATTCAAATCGATTCGATTATATCCGCCGCCCGCATTGCGAGGAGTGGGGCGCTGCGGACGACCTTGCGGCGCTGTTCGCTGACGCGGACGGGCCGCCGGCTCGGTCGCAGAGCCATCCAGAACGGTAAAGCCGTTACGCGAAGATCGCTCGCCGCGCACATGGGGCACGCCGGCGGTACTCTCATCCATAACGGCAAAGCTCTCGCGGCGACGGTCGTACTCATCGCGACGGGCGCTCTCATACGAAACGCGCAGGATCAGACCGGCAAGCATAAGCGACACAATAATCGACGAGCCGCCGTAGCTAATAAACGGCAGCGGCTTACCCGTCATGGGAAACACATTGAGAATGCCCAGCGCGTTGATCAAAAACTGCACCGCAAGGATGACCGCGGAACCCGATGCCATAAGTGCTCCGCGACGATCGGTCGCCTGCTCAGCAATGCGAAACGCCGAGTAAATCAGCATCGCAAACACCAAGAAGAACAGCACGGTTCCGATAAAGCCAACTTCCTCGCCGATAATAGCCAAGATGTAGTCGTTGTGCGCCTCGGGTAAATACGAGTACTTCATGGTGGAGTTGCCGATACCACGGCCGAACAGTCCGCCCGAGGCAAACGCCATGATGGCAAGCGTGGCCTGATAGCCGTCACCATATTCGTCTGCCCAAGGATTCCAAGCAACCTGGACACGCGTCATACGATACGGCTCGGCGATAAGGGCAATCGCAATGACGGCGATGCCGGCAACAACCGTCCAAACGATATATTTGGGGTCCAATCCCGCAAACAACGCCATGCATATGAGGGTCAACAAAATGATCAGAACGGTACCAAAATCGGGCTGAACAAAGATCAGGAAGAGCGAAATTCCCAGGTAGACGCCCATCTTGCGAAGAAACTCGTTGATGTTGCCGCCGGGCGAAAAGATACGGTCGAGCATGATTGCCGAATACGCGATGGCGAACGGCTTTAAAAACTCAGACGGCTGAAACTGAATACCGGCGATGTTGAGCCAACGTGTGGCGCCACGACTGCCGCTACCCATAAAGAACACCAGAACCAGTAGCCCTATCATGCCCATGAGGAAGATCCTGAGCACGTCTTCCCCAAACCAACTGTCCGGTAAGATGCGCACGATGGCAACCATAGTCAGCACGCCAACTCCGGCAAACGCGGCCTGTCGAAACAGGAAAAACGTCGCCGAACCGTTCTCGTGCAGCGCCTCGACCGAAGATGCCGAGTACACCATCAGCAAGCCGAAGCAAACCAAGCTAAACAGGCAGGCCATAAATATCAAACGGGGGCGCATGATGCGGGCGGGGACGCCGGCAATATAGCGCTCACCGAACGTCTGCCCGCCGCATCCGGAACGCGTCGTGCTACGCAGCGAGGAAGCACGGTCCGAGTCGGGCCTCCTCATATCACTTCGGGGGCTCTCCTCTCTCACCGGCAACCCCTATTCCGTTTGCGATTTCGCTGCTGCGGCAAGCTGGGCCACGTAGTCCTTAAACACGCGACCGCGCTCCTCGTAGCCCGAGAACTCGTCGAACGAAGAACAAGCGGGCGAAAGCAGGATCACGTCGCCGCGGCTCGAGAGCGAGCGAGCAACGTCAACGGCATCGCGCAGGTCATCGGCCTGGGCGATATCCACGTCACCATCGACATCGGCCTCGTCCATAGCAGCGGTAAAGCGCTCGCGCGCATCGCCAAAGCAAACGACTGAACGCACGTTGTCCATAACGACGCGGGCAAAGTCCGCAAGCGGCGTACCCTTATCGTGGCCGCCGAGCAGCAAAATCACATCGTCGTCGGGAAACGCCGTCAGGGCCTTTTCGACCGCATCGGTGTTCGTTGCCTTGGAATCGTTGACGTAGCGCACGCCATCGATCTCGCCGCAGGGTTCCACGCGGTGTTCGAGCGGCTGGAACGATGCCAAACCGCGGCAAATGCCCTCGGGATCGGCACCGACGGCCAGAGCAGCCGTGGCGGCACATAGGGCATTGATGACATTGTGATGGCCCGAGATCTTGAGCTCGGATGTGGCGACAAGCTGAGTCTCGACGCCCTTCAGGCGCACGATCATCTTGCCGTCGCGCACGAAGGCAGCGTCTGCACCCTCGGGCTCGTCAAAAGCGACCTTGCAGATGCGGCGGCCCGGTGTGTAGATGTACTCATCGAGCTCATGGATGCCGGCATCCTCAACGTCGATAACCACGAGGTCGTCGTCGACCATATTCTCGAACAACTTGATCTTGGCAAGCGCATAGTTCTTGTGGCTCTTGTGCCAGCCCAGGTGATCGGGCGTGATGTTGAGCAGCACCGCCACGCGAGGATGAAGCTCGGCGGTCGTAGCAATCTGATAACTCGACAGCTCGGCCACAAACCACTCGTTATGCGCGCGGCCGTCGATCTCGTTCACCGGCGGCTCACCGATGTTGCCGACGGCCACGCTGGCTTCACCGGCGGCCTTGAGCAGATAATCGGTCAGCGACGTGGTAGTTGTCTTGCCGTTGGTGCCCGTGATGGCGATCCAATTTTGGGGAGACAGGCGATAGGCAAACTCGGGCTCACCCATAATCTGAGCGGCATGCTCACGCCCAGCCTTAAAGAAGGCCGAGAACTCCGAGATACCCGGGCATGTCACGCACACGTCATAGGCACCCTCGACCTGCTCGGTGCCGTAGACAAACGACGCGCCCTGCGCCTCGAGCGCACGTGTGGCGTCATTGGGCTCGGAGGTACCACCGCCATACACGGTCGTGGCGCTCACGCGCTCGGGGTGAGCCAGCGCCCAACGGGCGACATCGAGACCGGATTTACCCTGCCCCAAAACAAGCAGGCTAAAGACATCAGCAAGAGGCATGAAAGACCACTATCCCAACTGGAAGAACAGGGCGAGGCCAACGGCGCCAAAGGCCGCGGCGATAATCCAAAAACGGATAACGACCTTGGTCTCGGCCCAGCCCTTCTTTTCGAAATGATGATGAATGGGCGCCATAAGGAAGACGCGCTTGTGCGTAAAGTGGAAATAGACAACCTGGATCATGACCGACAGGGTCTCGACGATAAACAGACCGCCGATGATGAGGGAAACGACTTCGGTGTTGGTCATGATGGAGGTGCAGGCAAACGCGGCACCCAGGGCAAGCGAGCCGGTATCGCCCATAAAGATGCTCGCCGGGTAGCAGTTGAACCACAAAAAGCCCAGGCAGGCACCGGCACACGCCGTGCAGAAGATGGACAGGTTCACGTCACCGTGCAAAAACGCCATAGCGGCCATGGCGAGCATGGCGATCATGGAAGTGCCGCCGGCAAGGCCATCCAGACCATCGGTCAGGTTCACGGCATTGGAGAGACCAGCGATCATCAGCCAGCAAAATACAATGTAGAGCCACGGGAACGAAAGGCCGCAGATGGTGGTCGAAAGAACGCCGAGGTCAATCGTCAGGCCGCCGGGAAAACGAATCTCGGGGGCGACGCCGCACCAATTGACTGCGAGCACGGTAAAAGTGACGCAGATGATGGTCAGACCGATCATCTTGGCGTGAGGCGTCAGGCCGAGCGAGCGACCATGCGTGACGGAGGTCAGGTCGTCGATGAGACCCAAAACGCCGGTGGCCAGCGTGGCAAGCAGCACGAGCACGAGCTCGGTGGTGAGCTTGCCCATCAACAGGCAGGTCAGCGAGATCGCGACAAGGATGATGACGCCGCCCATGGTCGGCGTACCCTGTTTAATCAAATGACGCTTGGGGCCGTCGGCTCGGACCTGCTGGCCGATACCCTCGACCTTCAGCAGCTTGATCCACCACGGCATAAGCAGCAGCGCAATGGCGGCAGCGATGCCAAGTCCCAAAAAGGCCTGATACGTAGGATACGAGGGATTGCCGAACATGGGCTAGCACACACCTTCCACAAAGCGGTCGAGCTCAACAAAACGGGAACCCTTGACCAATACAACATCATGATTTTCAAGCGCGCCGCCCATGCGGTCGAGCACCTGCTGATAATCGGAGAACACCTGGATGCGGTCCTCATCCATGCCCATCATGCGTGCGGCATCGGCCATGAGCTGAGCCAGCTCGCCGCCGACGCACGCGAGCATGTCGAGCTTCTTGGCGGCGGCATAGGCGCCCACGAGCTCATGCATACGGGGAGCCTCGTCGCCCATCTCGCCCATCTCGCCCAAGATCGCCATGCGCGAACCGTCACAGATAAGCGAGCACAGCAAATCGAGGCCGGCAGCCATAGACTCGGCACTGGCGTTATAGGAGTCGTCGATGATGCGTGCTCCGCTCTTGGCGCGCTTGATCTCCTGACGGTGGCCGGTGATCGTAAGACCCCTAAAGGCAGCATCGATCTGCTCGGGCGTCACGCCCAGACGATAGGCGACCGCGGCGGCCTTGACGGCATTGGGCACGGACTGCACGCCGGGAATGGCCAGCATGGTATCGACCGTGTCGCCCTGACCAAAGTCGAGCGTAAAGACCGGATGGCCCTCGTCGTCGACGCGAATGTCGCGCGCGCGAATCTCGTCGTCGTCCGAGACGCCGGCCAGCATCACGTCAATACCCGCAGGCTGGGCGAACGTATCGCGAATGAACGGCGTAAAGTCGTCCTCGCCGCCCAAAACCAGCAACGGCGAGAAGTCGCCGGCGGCGCACATGCCCTGGACAATCTCGGACTTGGCGCGGGCGATGTTCTCGCGGCTGCCCAGAATACCGATGTGGGAGGTTCCGATCTTGCTCACGATGGCAAGATTGGGGTTGGCAGACTGGGACAGGCGCTCAATCTCATGAAAATGGTTCATGCCCATCTCGAGCACCAGAACCTCGGTATCGGCCGGAGCAGAAAGCACCGTGAGCGGCATGCCAATCAGGTTGTTGAAATTGCCTTTGGTGGCCCAGACGCGATAACGCTTGGCGAGCACGGCGGCGAGCACGTCCTTGGTCGTCGTCTTGCCAATCGAACCGGTAATGCCGACGACCAGGCAGCCAAGCTCCAAGCGATATACATGCGCCAGGCGCAGCAAGAACTCCTCGGGGTCGTCGGTCATCAAGATGGCGCATCCCTTGTCCTGCGCCAGCGAAACCAGCTCGGCATCGGGCTCACGCGTCATCACGACGGCACCGGCACCCGACTCGATGGCACGGGAGGCAAAATCATTGCCGTCGACCTTTTCGCCGGGGAAGGCGACAAAGATCGTCCCCTCCTCGACCTGACGCGAGTCGATAACGCACCCGCGGCATACCCGATCGACTTCTTCCGTCACGGTTCGGGCCCCCGTTGAGGCCGCGAGGTTGTTGACGGCGATCTCTATCATTGCAGCTCCCCTGTAAACCTAATAATGCTATCGGCGTATTGTATCCCAGTGCCATGCGCGCGTGGTGCAGGGCATGTGAACACCCTTCAGATCAAACGGCAGACCACGCTCAAGATTCTAACCCCCTACTTCGTGCGCGGGATACCCAGCACGTCGAGTGCGTTGGCCATAATGGACTGGAATGGCACCGCGGCGGCATCCGAGCCGCTCGGCGTTCCATCGAGTGTGATATAGCACAGCACCTTGGGCGATTGTGCCGGTGCAAAGCCCATAAAGGACGACATATAGTTCTCCTTGAGGTAACCGCCGTTCTCGTCAGCACGCTCGGCCGTACCGGTCTTGCCCGCCACGTCATAGCCATCGACCGCACCGCCAACGCCCGTGCCTTCGGACACGACCGTCTGCATGCACGATGTCACCTGGGCGGCAGCGTCCTCCGAAATCGCACGCTCGCCTTCGCCCCAGTCCTTCTCATCGCCCTTGCTGGACTTATAGAAGTGCGGAGTCATCATCACACCGCCGTTCGCGATGCCGCCCACGGCACGTGCGACCTCAATCGGCGAGACGGACAGCGCCTGGCCAAAGCTCATCGAGCCCAGCGTGGCGCCGTCGTACTGGTCGCGCTCCTTGACGATACCCAGACTCTCACCCGGAAAATCGACACCGGAGCTATGACCGATGCCCCACTTGTCCACATAGGTGGCAAAATCATCGGCGCCGATCTTGCGTCCCACCAGGACAAAGCCCACATTGGACGAACGGCGCATCATTTCGCGCACGTCCATGGTCATGGTGTAGTCGCGCTTATCGGCGTCGGTAACGGTGTCGTCGCCAACCTTAATGCTCGCCGGCACCTCAAACGACGTGCTCGAACGCACGGCGCCCAAGTCGAAGCCGGCACCGGCCACAAGTGTCTTAAAGACCGAGCCGGGCTCGTAGGCATCGGTAACCAGGCGCAAGTTCATGTCCTCGGTCTTGGCGTTTTCCAGATCGGTCTGGTCATATGTCGGATACGAGCATGCCGCCAGAATCTCGCCCGTCGTGGGATCGGTGACCAGGGCCGAGCCATTCTTGGCCTTGGTCTTTTCGACCGCCTCGGCCAGGGCGTCCTCAGCGGCACGCTGGATATTGACATCGAGCGTCGTCACGATGTCCACGCCGTCAACCGCCGCCACCTTTTTATAGGCGCCGCCCGCGATATAGCTACCGTCCCTCGCCCGCTCGCGCACCAGCGAACCGTTCGTTCCGGTCAAAAGCTTGTTGTACTGCTTCTCAAGGCCCGTCAGACCGTCGTTGTCCACGTTTACCACGCCAAGCACCTGCGATGCCAGGTTGCCATAAGGATATACGCGCTTCATGGCCTGCTCAAAGAGCACGCCGGGCAGATTCTTCTTCTCCAGCGCCGCAGCATCGTCCTCGTCCACCTGGCGTTTGATATACACCCAGGTGCCATCGGACATAACGAGATCACGACAGGTTTTCTTATCGATGCCCGTAGCTTTGACCAGTGCCGATACCGTCTTGTCAACGTCCTCGATAAGCTGAGGATTCACGGCGATGTTGCGGCATTCGACCGACGACGTCAGCACGTTGCCGTTACGGTCGTAGATGGTACCGCGCTTGGCATACAGCGTCTGCGCAAGCAAGCGACGCGCATCGGCACGGTCGCGCAACTTATCGGCTTCCACGATTTGATAGTCGGCAAGGCGAAGGACGCCCAAGCCCAAGCCAAACCCGATGAAGCCCATGACGGCTTTGCGACGGGGCAGCGGCGTGCCCGTGAGCCATTCGGTCGACGAGCTCTTGCGCGGTCTGGTGTTATGCATTTGAGGACCACTCGAGCTACGGAGACGCGACGCGGGGTCGTTGCCATAGGACGGCCTCGCGTTGTAAGATGGCCGACCCGTTCCTTGATAACCAGAACGTCCCCGCGATGAGGGACGTCCAGAACCGCGACCCCCGTCGGAACCGCGGCGATAGTCATTTGTCATACTCAGCTACCGTCTTGTTACTGAGCGGTCGCGGTCGAGCTAGCGCCCGCGGCTGCATCCTGCGAAAAATCAAGTGTAACGCTCTCGCTGGGCTCCACCATGCCATAAGCGCCCGCAAGGTCGCGAATGCGCGTGTCGGCACCATAGACCGAATGCATGACCTCCAGGTCGGAGCTCTCATCGGTCGCCTTCTCGAGCGTGTTGGTAAGCGCGGCGTTGCTGTTGAGCACCTGGGCCGTAACGCCGGCGAGCGCCACACGGGCGACACCGATCGTCATGAAGATGGCCGCTATGATGCAAAACGTTTTAAGAACGCTCATGAAAACCGGGCTTACCGCCTGGTTTGCCTGACGGCCCGCGCCCGTGTAGACATCAAAGCGCGGCGTGCGCTGCTCGCGGGGAGCAACGGGGGCCTGCGGTGCCTCACGATAGGCGGGCATGGCGCTCATATCATAGGCGAGTGCTGCGTTTGAAGTGTTGTAGCCCATGATATGCCGCCTCCCATCCCGAGTACGTTGGTAGTGTGTTTAAGCTTCGTTTATGGTGCGAGCGGGAGGTCCAATATCGCGCGGTCGCGTCTACAGACGCTGCGCCACGCGGATCTTGGCTGATCTCGCCCGAGGGTTGCGCGCAACCTCATCGGGTTGGGCAACCAGGGGTTTGCGGGTGATGACCTTGAGTATCGGCACGTTGCCGCACACGCACACCGGAATCTCCGGCGGACACGTGCACCCCTGGCTCATCTCCTTAAAGTGGTTCTTTACGATACGGTCCTCGAGCGAGTGATACGAGATGACGCAGATGCGTCCGCCCGGGTTGAGCCACCTTGTGGCGGCGTCTAGCCCTCGCTCGAGCACATCGAGTTCGTGATTGACCTCAATGCGAATGGCCTGGAAACTTTTCTTGGCCGGGTGTCCGCCATGCCGACGAGCGGCAGCGGGGATACCAGCCTTGATGATCTCGACAAACTGACCGGTGGTTTCGATCGGCTCATGCTCGCGGCGGCGCACGATCTCACGCGCGATCTGCGAGGCGAACTTCTCTTCGCCGTAGACGCGTAGAATCCGGGCGAGGTCGTGTTCGTTATAGGTGTTGATGACCTCAGCTGCGTTTAAGGTGTTGTTACCCGGATCCATCCGCATGTCCAATGGGGCGTCCTCGTTGTACGAAAAGCCCCTGCCAGGGATATCGAGTTGCGGCGACGAAACGCCCAAGTCGAACAGGAAGCCATCGACCCCGGGCACCTCGGCCGAGCAAAGCAGCTCGTCCAAGTCGCCGAAGTTGCCCTTCAGCAGCTGGTGCGGTACGCCGGGAACCTCGCGGTCCAGACGGGCGCCAGCGGCCTCGAGGGCCATGTCGTCCTGATCGACGCCGAGCAAAAGGCCGGTCTCCCCCACCTGCGCGGCCATCTTTACCGAATGGCCGGCACCGCCAAGGGTGCAGTCGCAGACGACGGAGCCGCTCTTTAGCTGCAGCGACTCAAGCACTTCGCCGAGCATGACAGGTTCATGCCGATATTCTTGTGTCAAGATCCCACGCTCCATCCGTTACTCGTGCCTTGCCCTTACGAGAAGAAGAGGTCCAGCAGGGCCTCGTCATCATCGTCCTCATCGGCCGTAGCGCGGTCCCAAACCTCAAGGTGGTCGTAGTTGCCCACAACCGTGACCTCGCGGTCGAGGTTCGCCTGCTTGCGGAGAGACTCAGAAAGACCGATACGACCCGCGCTGTCCACATCCATCGACGTGGTGCGCTTGTTGATCGCCCTCATGAGCTTCTGGTCGTTGATGTCACGCGGGTTAAAACCCTCGTGGCCCTCACGACCCGCGAAGAGTCCTTCGACCCACTTATCGAAGGCCTCGGCAGAGAACACGTACAGAGCATCGACATCCAGGGCTTTAAACACGCGAACGTGCTCTCCAAGCTCCTCACGAAGGGGTGCAGGCAGGGACAGACGACCTTTTGCATCGAGATTGCGCTCGTATGCACCCGTCATTCCCATGTGCGCCCTCTCCTCGGTTACTCAGATGGCACGTACGCGGGGAACCACCCCGCCTGTCGACGTCATCAATAATATGGGGAACCGCCCCATTTTTCAACACCTTTCCCCACCCC
>DXMV01000005.1 GCA_019414055.1 Collinsella sp. | reverse complement strand
TCGCGCGAGGACGGAGGGCCGGAGTGGGGCGACAGGGCCGTGTGGGAGGATCTCCACCACAGGGACCCGTACCCGTTCTGGCTGGATTAATGGATGGAAACGGATGTTCTATCGGGACACACATTTTGTCCTATAAGCCCCCTGGGGATGCGGGCTCGTTTCTTCTGGATGCCGTTAAGCCTCTAAGTTGCGGTGGAATAGTTCCTGTTTTGGCAGTTTATCAGCCCATTTAGGAACTATTTCACCGCAACTTATGAGGGGATGGTTAAAGGGCGCTGAGGCTGGGGGTCCAGCCGATGGTGGGTAGCTCACCGTCGAGAACCTCGTTAATGGTGGCGGCCATGCCGGCAAGCAGGCTGTTCTCGCTTACGGTGAGCGTGTCGTAGCCGCCGGCTCGCATAAGCTCGCGAATCACCACGGCACCAGCCAAGATCACGCCCGCGCGTTTGGGCTGTACACCCGGTAGCGCGGCGATGCCTTCCGCGTCCAACACAGACATGCGCTCGATGGCAGCCGAAACCTGCTCCATCGAAAGCTCGCGCAGGTGCACAAAGCTCGAATCATACGGCTCCAGCTCGTGAACGAGTGCCACGAGCGTGGTGACGGTGCCGCCCACCGCAACGAGGCGTTCGGCGCGCTCAAAGTCGCTGGGCAGGCCTTCAAAATAGGCGGCAAACTGCTCGCCTGCCCACGCGGCAGCGGCAGCAAGCTCGTCGTCCGCAGGCGGCAGCGCCGAGAAGAAGCGCTCCGTCACACGACGGCAGCCAATGTCCAGCGAACGCGTGCCCTCCAGCGCAAAGACCCCACACTCCGGTGCGTACACACCCGTCGCGAGTTCCGTGGACCCGCCGCCCGAATCCGCGACAATAATGCGCTCGCCGGCAAAATCGTGCGCCACGCCAAAAAACGTCAGGCGCGCCTCGACCTCGCCCGGAATCACCTGCGGTTCGAGCCCCAGCTCGCGCAGGCCGTCCAGCAGCAGGGCAGCATTAGACGCATCGCGCGCGGCACTCGTGCAGGTGGTGCAGACGCACACGGCCCCAAAGGCACGGGCCTCGTCCACAAACATGTGACACGCAGCGAGCACACGCTCGACAGCCGCCTCGCAAAAGCGCCCCGTCGCGTCCACGCCCTCGCCCAGGTCGGTAATCTCGGTATGCTTGGACGATTCCACAATCGCCCCGCCCTCGACCTGGGCCAACACCAGTCGCGACGACACCGTTCCCAGGTCGATCGCGGCCACCTTATAGCGTTTGCAATTTGTCATTGCGGGCTCCCCTCCGGGCGCTATTTGCCGTTGGACACGACCGTTTGACCCTCGACGCCGTTAAACCCAAACAGCATGTCGAGCGCCTGGATGTACCACGGCGCGTCCTTGCCGACTTCTTCAATTTCCTTGGCCACTTCGCTGGCCTTCTTGGCGTTTGAGGACTTTTTGCTCGACGACGAGTCCGAATCGTCGTCCAAGCCTAGCACGTCAATCTTCTTCTCGCCGGGCATCACCAGGCCCAGGTCCTCGGACGCCGCGTCCTTGATACCCTCCTCCGAGAGCAGCTTGTCGACGCTTTTTTGCAGCTCATCATTGTATTGCTGGCGAATCTCGACCTGCTTGGCCAAGATATCGCTCGAACGCTTTGCCACGTACAGATCGCGCACGGGGAAATACAGGCTCACGAGCACCAGCGCCACCACGATACCGATAAACAGCGGACGCAGAGGGCCATGCGTAAAGTCATAGATCGCCTTGACCACCGCGTTGTCGTTGGCGTAATGCATAAAGTCCGAGCCCGAAAGACGGTTCGAGGGCCTACTCGATTTGTCGTGTGCTTGAGTCGAGGGACGCGACGCATGCGACGAACGTGCCGGGCGCACCGGTCCATCTGCCAAGGTATTTGATTGAGCATTGGGGCGCGAGGTACTTGTCGGGCGCTGCGTGGAGCGGTCGGCGCCGGCATAAGCGGACCCACCGAGCTGCACCGTGCGCGCACGGCGAGGCGACGGCTCGCGCGAACCGGCGGAATAGTACCTGTTGTCGTAAATCTGATCCATGTGCGCCTTGTGCGGTTGAGGTTTGTTTGCGCTAAGTCCTTTAGTTATAGCACGAGCGCCTGCACCGCCTTCGCCAGCCTTTGCTCGACATAAAAAAGGCGCTGAGCCGTATGGCCCAGCGCCCATGGCGCTTTGCAGCATCCAGTCAAGGCGGGACGGAACCGAGTCAGCCTCCCCCTCGCCAAATTCGCCCGTTTAGCGAATGTTGTAGAACGCGGTCTTACCGGCGTAGCGCGCGCTGCCCTCGAGCTCGTCCTCGATGCGGATGAGCTGATTGTACTTGGCGATACGGTCGCTGCGGCACGGGGCGCCCGACTTGATCTGGCCGGCATTGACGCCCACGACCAGGTCGGCGATCGTGGAATCCTCGGTCTCGCCGGAGCGGTGGCTCACGATGCAAGCATAGCCGGCCTCCTTGGCGGTCTCGATGGCCTCGAGCGACTCGGTGAGTGTGCCGATCTGGTTGACCTTGACCAGGATCGCGTTGGCGGCACCCAGCTCGATGCCCTTCTTAAGGCGCTCGGTGTTGGTGACGAACAGGTCGTCGCCCACCAGCTGCACCTTGTTGCCAATGCGACGGGTGAGCTCAACCCAGCCGTCCCAGTCCTCCTCGGCCATGCCGTCCTCGATGGAGATGATGGGATAGGTGTCGACGAGCTTCTCCCAGTAATCAACCATCTGGGCACTCGTGTACTCCACGCCCTCGCCCTTGAGCTCGTACATGCCGGTCTCGGCGTTGTAGAACTCGGTCGAGGCCGGGTCCATGGCGTACATGAAGTCGACGCCGGGCTTAAAGCCAGCCTTCTCGACGGCCTTGGTAATGTACTCGAACGGCTCTGCATTGGTCTTAAGGTTGGGCGCAAAGCCACCCTCGTCGCCCACGCCGCCGCCCAGGCCGGCCTCGTGCAGCACACCCTTGAGGGTGTGGTAGACCTCGGCGCACCAACGCAGGCCCTCGGCAAAGCTCGGGGCGCCCACCGGCATGATCATGAACTCCTGGAAGTCGACGTTATTGTCGGCATGCACGCCGCCGTTGAGAATGTTCATCATAGGTGTGGGCAGCAGGTGGGCGTTGACGCCACCCAGATACTGGTACAGCGAAAGACCCGCCGACTCGGCAGCGGCGCGGGCAACTGCCAGCGACACACCCAGAATGGCGTTGGCACCGAGCTTGGTCTTGTTGGGGGTACCGTCCGCGGCAATCAGCGCGGCATCGACGGCGCGCTGGTCGAAGGCGTCGAGGCCCACGACGGCGTTAGCGCACTCGTTATTGACGTGCTCGACGGCCTGCGAAACGCCCTTGCCCAGGTAGCGACCCTTGTCGCCATCGCGCAGCTCGCAGGCCTCAAAGGCACCGGTCGAAGCGCCCGAAGGCACCATTGCGCGGCCGAAGCTACCGTCCTCGAGCACGACCTCGACCTCGACAGTGGGATTGCCGCGGCTGTCGAGCACCTCGCGACCGTAGACGTCCAAAATATCGCTCATGTTGTCTCCCTCTCACTTGGAAACATAGTGGATGCAAGCGACCGGCTGACCGTGCACCGTCGGTGCGCCTCCGTAAGTTAGCCATGTCGCACTTTTTGCATTATGCCCTAAGTTAGCCGAGGGATACACTTGATTTTCGAAAAATTTAGCGGGAACGATGAGGCGTGTCAGCCCGTCGTTCCCGCAGTCTTACTCCTCCGCCTTTGCGGCATCCCACAGGTCGTTGAGGCCGTGGGTCGAAAGCTCGGCAAGATCCACGTGGGCGTCAGCCGCCATCTGCTCCATCGCAGCCCAGCGGCGGCGGAACTTGGCCGTGCTCGCGCGCAGGGCACTCTCGGCGTCAATCCCCTCTTTGCGCGCAACGTTGACTAGGGCAAAGAGCAGGTCGCCAAACTCCATCTCGCGCTCGGGCGAGCCGGGCTCCTCGGCCTCAAACTCGGCACGCTCCTCGGCGACCTCGTCCCACACATCCTGGACCGTCTCCCACTCAAAGCCCACGGCCGCCGCCTTGCGCGACACCTTCTGAGCTTGCATCAGCGCCGGCAGGTGCGTGGGCACGCCGTCGAGCAGGCCTTCGGGCGCAGCCTCGTCCGCCGCCACAGCCTTGTCCTTGGCAGCCTTCTCGGCAAGCTTGACCTCATCCCAGATCTTGAGCACCTCGTCGGGGTTGTCGGCATCCGCATCGCCAAACACGTGCGGGTGGCGGCGAATGAGCTTGGCGTCAATATCGCGTGCCACGTCGGCCAGCGTAAACTCGCCGGCGTCCGCCGCAATCTGCGCATGCAGCACCACCTGCATGAGCACGTCGCCCAGCTCCTCGCGCAGATGCGTGGCATCGTCGGCCTCGATGCAGTCGAGCGCCTCATAGGCCTCCTCGATCATGTTCTTGCCAATGCTACGGTGCGTCTGCTCACGGTCCCACGGACAGCCGTCGGGCTGACGCAGGCGCCAGATGGTCTGCACCAGATGCTGCAGCTCGGCCGACGCGTCGACCAGCGTGGACAGGTCGCGCGAGCCCTCGGCATTTTGCTGAGCCATGTGCTCGGCCATGGTTACTCCTCCTCCAGGATCACGTGACGGAACGCGCCGCCCTCGTAGATGCCGTAGCTGTGCGTACCGTCCTTGGGAATGCTCACGCTGCCGGGGTTGAAGAGCCACAGGCCCGGGTGCGCCTCGCTTGCCTCGTTAACCTTGATATGCGTGTGGCCGTAGACGAGCGCGGAGCCTTCGGGCAGCGCGGGCGCGTGGTCGACGCTGTTGTGCATGCCGGCGCCAAAGACGTGGCCGTGCGTCAGGAACAGCTCGCGGCCGGTCTCGTCGAACAGCGTGGCGTAGTCCGCCATGACGGGGAAGTCGAGCACCATCTGGTCGACTTCGGCGTCGCAGTTGCCGCGCACCGCGATGATGCGGTCGGCCAGGGCGTTGAGCAGCGGAATCACGCGCTTGGGGGCGTAATCGCGCGGCAGGTCGTTGCGCGGGCCGTGGTAGAGCAGGTCGCCTAGCAGCACGATGCGGCCGGGCTGCTCGGATTCGATGGCGGCGCACAGGCGCTCTGTCCAGTATGCCGAGCCGTGAATGTCGGAGGCGATGAGGTATTTCATGGGGAGGTCCTTTCGGGACGATGTTGATGGGATTGGGGCCAAGGCGTCACTCTAGCGCGACGCTGATGGGGTTGGCGCGCCACTCGGCCGTGTTACTCAAATCGCAGTACCGCGCTCTGGGCAGCCTGCATCACGCGCTGGAGCGGCACGTTATGCTCGCGGGCAAGACGGGCACAGTCCTCGTACTCGGGCGCCGCACGCTCACTGCCGTCGGGCAGGGTGGCTACTTTGACGGCCACCTCGCCCCAAGGCGTCGCTACCTGCTCAAAACGACGCGGCAGGCAGACGCGTTCCATCACCTGGCGCCGGATGCCGTTCGTGGTGGTTTCCAAAAAGATAATCGTCTGCAGACGGTCAATGTCCTCGCGGGCGCAGATTACCTGCAGCTGCCAGCCGGGGCGGCCTTTCTTGCAATAGAGAGGCAGCCAGTGCACCTCACGGGCGCCCGCCTCGCGCAGGCGGTCCGCGGCATAAGCGAGTACCTCGGGCGACGCGTCGTCGATGTCGCACTCCAGCTTGACGATGGTCTCGGGCGCATCGGTCTCGCGGGACAGCGGGGATTTGCTATCGCGTGGCATACGGTCCGGCTCCTTTCCGCGCGGGCTCGTTTTGTTCATCCAAACGCTAGCACATCGGACGTGGCACGGGCGTGACTTTCGTCCGTCGCCGCCCTTGCCCCTATCCAAACATGTACGTCAGCCTCCAAACATGTCATTTTTTGCAGCTTTTGGAGGCTGACGCACACGTTTTGAAACGGGACCGCACACGATCAGAATTGCGCCCGCACTCCATCCACCACAAAGTTCGCTGCACTCAACAATTTTGAACTTTCTACGCAGTTCATCGGCCAAAAAATTACCCTCGGCATACTTACCCGCTGCACGATGTTACTCTAGTTGCATTTGGCTAACTAAGCGGCTGCCGAGGACCCCACCCGGCACCGTTATGACATAGGAGGTTTCATGTTCGAGAAGCGGCTCTTCTCCCTGGTTCCGCAGGCAACGCCCTATATTATGGCAAGCGTCCTGTTTAAGTGGATCGCGCTCATGGCAAACATCACGGTGATGTGGGTGCTTGCGCGCATCTTGGGCGGCATCGTCACGGACGGTCTTTCCGCCGCGCTCGCCGTCGATGCCCTCGCACAGGCGGCCTTGCCGCTCGCCGCCGCCATCATCGTGCGCGCCGCCTCCATCTACCTGGCCCAACGCGCCGGCGACAAGGCCGCGTTCGAGGCCGTCCGCCGCGTGCGCTCGCTCGTCTACGTGTTGATGTTCACTAAGAAGTGGTCCGAGTGATCACTGGGAAATGAGCACCGTGAGCACGAAAAATTGAGCAGTTTAAGCAAGAGGGCCGCGCCCCGGGGACCGGGGGCGCGGCCCTCGCCGTATGGTTTTCCCGGGCGG
>DXMV01000004.1 GCA_019414055.1 Collinsella sp. | reverse complement strand
GAACAGGAGTCGCTCGAGCTCGTCGGGCGGCAGGTTGAGGAGCTCGTCGCCGGGACGGTGCAGGCAGACCTTCCTGAGCTTGCCGATCTCGGAAGGCACGTGCAGACCTTTCGTCATGGCCTCCTACCTTTCTTTCGGGCCTTACTGGCCGAATGTATCAGCGCCCCTCCATATGGGACGCTGCTTGCTGACAGCTCTAGTTATATCCAAATTCCATTCGTAATGCTACCTCGCCCCCGAACGGTCAGCAAAGTACGATGAACGGTATATCGCATATGATTTCCCATGATGCACTTCAGTTTCGTAAAGCAGATTTTCCTAGGTAAACGTTATTTTTCTAGGAAATCAAGCTTGAACACTCAAAGTTATCCATGATTCAAAATTGCATAGTGAAAACGGTTTTCTGCATATAAATGACGCTTGCCCTCGATTCGACCTACATTCGATTATATTCAGCTTGCTATCATTCTTATTCATACATTCTCACCAGTTGAGTGAGGATATAGATCGCTTGCTCAAAGCACCGGACGTTAGTGCTTCGGCTTGTCAGCGTAAGAAGTAGGTAAAGATACCGTTCACGCGATACGTCCGTGCCAGCGGTCGACTAAATTGAGACAATAGTGAATTAGAGTTAGGCTACCGTCCCCTGCGGGGACTGAACGGACAGATGCATATGCCGAGCAAAATCGAAAAGAAACAAAAGGCCGCTAAGCTGCGCAAGCCGCCGCGCGACTTCTCGTACACGCAAAACCGAGAGCTTAGCTGGCTGCGCTTTGACAACCGCGTGCTTGACGAAGCCTTCGACGAGACCGTTCCGCTGTTCGAGCGTCTAAAGTTCGTGTCGATTTTCGAGTCTAACCTCGACGAGTTTCTCATGGTGCGTGTGGGCGGCCTGTCCGATCTTGCAGAGCTCAAAAAACAGCCTGTCGACAACAAGAGCAATATGACCGCCTCCGAACAGGTCGATGCTGTCATGGCAGAGCTGCCCGGGCTCCTTACCCGTTGGGAGTCCATCTTTAAGAGCATCGAGGACAAGCTCGACGCTCTGGGCGTTCACCGCGCCCGCATCGATTCGCTTACGCCCGAGGAGCGCACCTTCGTAACCCGCTACTTCCAAGCCTACGTGTCGCCGGTCATCTCGCCGTTGGTCATTGACCCGCGCCATCCCTTCCCCAACCTGCGCAACGGCGCACTCTATCTGGCTTGTGGCCTGGACGGCGTCACCGACGAGGAGAGCCTGCTGGGCCTTATCGAGATTCCCACCTCGATGAACCGCGTGGTCGAGATCCCCTCGCCCACCGGCACCTACTCCTACATCTTGCTCGAGGACGTCATCCTCGCCTGCCTGGACAGTTGCTTTGGCTCCTATAAGCCGCTGGACCGCGCGCTGATCCGCGTCACCCGCAATGCCGATATCGACCCGGACGGCGAAGGCGTCGAGGAGGAAGAGGATTACCGCCAGCACATGAAGCGCATCCTCAAGAAGCGCCTGCGCCTGCAGCCGGTGGTGCTCGCCGTATCGGGCTCGCTCGAGAAGGCAACGCTCAAGACCATCCGCAAGGCGCTCGAGCTTTCTCGCCGCTCGGTCTTTACCTGCGATATCCCCCTTGACCTTGGCTACGTCTTTGGCATTGAGGGTAAGATTCCCGAGCACCTGCGCAATGAGCTCCTCTTTACGCCGTTTAAGCCGCAGCCCAATCCCACCATCGATATGGCCCGCTCCATCCGCGAGCAGGTGCTGCAGCACGACAAGCTGCTCTTTTACCCTTACGAGACAATGAACCCGTTCTTGGACCTGGTGCACGAAGCAGCCTATGACCCCGAGTGTATCTCGCTGCGCATCACGCTCTACCGTGTGGCAAAGCAGAGCCGTCTGTGCGAGTCGCTCATCGATGCTGCCGAAAACGGCAAAGAGGTCACGGTGCTCATGGAGCTTCGTGCCCGCTTTGACGAGCAAAACAACATCGAATGGGCCGAGCGCCTGGAAGAGGCCGGCTGCACCGTTATCTACGGCTCCGAGGGCTTTAAGTGCCACTCAAAGATCTGCCAGCTCACCTATCGCGAGGGCATGGCGCTTACCCGCCTGACGCTTTTGGGTACCGGCAACTTTAACGAGAAGACGGCCAAGCTCTACAGCGACTTTATGCTCATGACCGCGCATCCCGGCATCGGCGAGGACGCCAACCTGTTCTTCCGCAACCTGTCGCTGGGCAACCTGCGCGGCGACTACCGCTTCCTGGGCGTGGCGCCCGTGGGCCTCAAGCCGCTCATCATGCGCGGCCTGGACCGCGAGATTCAGCGCGCCCTTGTCGGCGAGCCCGCCCGCGTGTTCTTTAAGCTCAACTCGCTTACCGACCGCGAGGTCATCGACAAGATTGCCGAGGCATCGTGTGCCGGCGTGCGCGTGGACATGATCATTCGCGGCATCTCGTGCCTCAAGCCCGGTGTTCCGGGCAAGACCGAGAACGTGCACGTGCGATCCATCGTCGGACGTTTTTTGGAGCATGCGCGCGTCTATGCCTTTGGCGTGGACTCGGACATGATCTACCTGAGCTCGGCAGACATGATGACGCGCAACACCGAGCACCGCGTGGAGATCGCCTTCCCCGTGCTCGACCCCACCTGCCGCGCCCTGGTGCACGAGTACATGGGCATGCAGCTGCGCGACAACGTGAAGGCACGCAGCCTGACGAGTGACGGCACCTGGGTTCCGGTGGAGCGCAAAGAGGACGAGAAACCCTTCAACTCGCAGGAAGCTCTGCTGGAGCGCGCGTATCGCAACGCCGAGGCCGCCGCGCAGCAGCGCGCACAGGAGAAGGAACGTGTGGCCGAAAAAGTTATCCAGGACGAGATTGAACATGGGGCGGCTGCCAAACCGGAAGCGGTTGCCGCTCTCCCGGTGAATGAGCCCGAGGCTGCCGCAGAGCCCGCCGTGGAGAAAGCGCCCGAGGCCGCTACTGCGACTCCGGAGCCCGCCGCCGAGGCAAAGCCCGCCCCTGCTCCTGAGCCGCAGCCGGCCACACCCAAGGTCCAAGAGGTCCAGGCGACCGTCATTGAGCCCAAGCCTGCACCTGCACCTCAGCCCGAGCCGCAGGTCACCAAGCCCGCACCCGAGACGAGCGCCCGTCGCGATAAGCCCGCCGGCAAGACCAAGGCCATCGAGCGCCATCGCCCCGGTCGCGTGCGCATAGGCCTGGGCCTGATCGGCCTGGGTCTAAAGACGCTCATTACCGGCAAGACGAAATAGTCGTTTGTAGAAGCGCCCCGCATTTGAGGAAAGCCTCGGATGCGGGGCGCTTTTCCCTGCTACCATGGTGCGAATAACAACGCGAATGACAGGCAGGAATATGAAGCTCACTATAGAATCGATGACCTACGGCGCCGACGGGCTGGCGCACGCCGACAACGGCAAGGCCGTCTTTGTGCAGGGCGCCGTGGCAGGCGACACCGTCGAGGCCGAGGTCGTACAGGACGGCAAGTCGTTCATGCGTGCCCGCACCACCGAGATTCTGGAGCCAAGCCCCGATCGCATTCAGCCTCCCTGCCCCTTCGTGGGCATCTGCGGCGGCTGCTCGTGGGGCAATCTCTCACGCACGGCACAGCTCGCCGCCAAGGAGCAAAACCTGCGCTCCACGCTCGAGCGCATCGGCAAGTTCGCTCCTGAGCAGGTCGATGAGTTGGTACAGCCCATCTGCCACACCAAGGACGACTGGGGCTACCGCAATAAAATCGAGCTCGAACCGACCGTCGTCAACGGTCGCGTGCGTCTTGGCATGCACGGTGTCGACCCCAGCAAAATCGTGACCGTCGATACGTGCCCGCTGTTCGACAAGCGCTTCCCGAAGGCGCTCAAATCGGTCGTCGGCGCACTCAACTATCTAAGCGGCAGCCATGACTTGGGGCTCGAACGCGTGGGCATTCGCGCATCACGCCGCACCAAGGCACTCGAGGTCGCACTCTGGACGCCCACAGGCTCTTTTCCGCGCTCGCAGGTCTCCCGCGTGCTGGCGGACGCCGCTCACCCCACGAGCATCGTGCGCGTGATGAGCAAGGGCGAAAAGAAGGCCCGCCGTGTCTCCAAGGTCGAAATGCTCGCCGGAGAGGGCTCATGGACCGAGAATATCGCCGAGGGTCAGATGCGCTTGTCTGCCCCGTCTTTTTTCCAGGTCAACACCAAGGGTGCCGAGATTTTGATCGAGCTTGTCATGGAAGCACTCGACCCGCAGGAAGACGAGCTTGCCGTGGACCTGTACTGTGGTGCCGGCACCTTTACCCTGCCGCTCGCCCGCCGCTGCGACTTTGTCGCCGCCGTCGAGGCCTACGGCCCCGCCGTGCGCGACCTGCGCCGTAACCTGGAGATCAACAAGCTTGATAACGTCGACGTCATTGGCGGAGACGCGGTGCGCGAGTTCCCCGACCAGGATGCCGACGTCTTGGTGGTCGACCCGCCACGCGCAGGCCTCGCCCCCGAGGCGATCGACCTTATCGCCAGCACGAGTGCTCGCGATGTCGCCTACGTGAGCTGCGACCCGGCCACCCTGGCGCGCGATCTCAAACGCTTTGTCGAAGAAGGCACCTTCTTCCCCGTAAAGATCACGCCAGTCGACCTGTTCCCACAAACCTTCCACTGCGAGACCGTCGTCCACCTTAGGCGCAACTAGACTGTTTGCCCAAGGCCACGCCCGATGATTTTTCTGGGACGGGGATTAAATAATCAATTTGTACCAAATGATTATTTAATCCCCGTCCCTTTTTAAACATTGGGAAATCGAGCGTGGCAAGCGCATGTCTTCGGGGTATAAGACGCCTAATTGTATGCCGCCTTACGAAAGGAACTCTCATGCCCAGCGTTGCCGTTCTCGCCGCCGATGGCTTTGAAACGATTGAATGCCTGACCATGGTCGACGTCATGCGTCGCGGCGGCGTGCGCGCCACGCTCGTCTCGATCATGCCCACGCGCGAGGTCGTGAGCTCGCTGCAGATTCCCGTAACCTGTGATGCGCTCTTTGACGAAATCAACTTTGACGAGTACGACTGCGTCGTGCTGCCCGGCGGCCTGCCCGGTGCCACCAACCTGCGCGCCGACCAGCGCGTCTGCGACGTAGTCTGCGATTTCGCCGCGACCAAGCACGTTGCCGCCATCTGCGCCGCCCCGTTTATCCTGGGCGAGCTTGGTCTACTCGAGGGACGCCGCGCCACGTGCTTCCCCGGCTTTGAGAAGAGCTTCCCCGAGGGCACCTATACCGGCGAGAAGGTCACGCAAGACGGCAATATCATCACCGCTAGCGGCATGGCACAGTCACTCCCCTTTGCCTTGGAGCTGCTGCGCACGCTCGCCGGCGAAAAGGCCGTCGAGAAGGTCGCCGAGGGCATCCAACTATGATTTTGGCTTCGCAATCGCCGCGCCGCATAGAGCTGATGCGCGAGGCGGGCTATAACATTCGCGTAATTCCCGCAGACATCGATGAAACGCCTTTTGATGGCGAAGCTCCGCTTACGCTCGTCGAGCGCTTGGCGCGTGCCAAAGCTGCTGCCGTCGCGGCCGAGCATGCCGAGCCCAACGAACTGACCGTCGCGGCCGATACCATCGTCACCTTCGATGGCATGATTTTGGGTAAGCCGGCAAACGAGGACGAGGCGCGCACCATGCTCCGCGAGCTTTCGGGCCGCACGCACCAGGTGGCGACCGGCGTCTGCATCGTTAAAGCCGGCGACGCTACAGCTCCGCATGCCGCCGAGAGCCTGTCGTTTGTCGATGTGACCGACGTGACGTTCTATGAGCTTACCGAGGAGCAGATCAAGCGCTATGTTGCCTCCGGCGAACCCATGGACAAGGCCGGAGCCTACGGCATCCAGGGCGTCGGCGGGCGCATGCTCGTGCATGATATTTCGGGCGACTTCTACAACGTGGTGGGCCTGCCCATCGCTCGCGTCGCGCGTGCGATTCAAAAACTATCGTAATTGCATCTGGCGCTGGGTATCCCCCAGCGCCTACAATTTCGGCGTACCGTACGGATCCCGACCGGGCATAAGGCCCGGCGGAAAACCGATAGGAGTAAAACATGGATACACTGCTTGAGGCCATTGACGTTTGCGATGTCGATGGCTTTTGCTTTGGCAACTATACGGACGAGGAGGCCGGCACCGGTTGCACCGTAATCGTTGCACCCGAGGGCGCCACCGGCGGTGTTGACGTTCGCGGCGGTGCCCCGGCATCGCGCGAGACCGACCTGCTGCGTCCCGAGAACACCGTGGACAAGGTCCACGCCGTCTGCCTTTCGGGTGGATCGGCCTTTGGTCTGGAGGCCGCAAGCGGCGTCGCCCGCGAGCTCGAGAGCCGCGGCATCGGCCTTCCCGTCGGCCCCACGCAGGTGCCCATCGTGTGCTCCAGCTGCATCTTCGACCTCGCCTTTGGCGACCCCACCGTACGCCCCGACATTGAGGCTGGCATCTCCGCCGCGCGCGAGGCGCTCGACAACACCCCCACCACGCTCGAGCAGGGCAATGTAGGTGCCGGCACCGGTGCCACCGTAGGCAAGCTCATGGGCCCCGCCACCTGCATGAAGGCCGGCCTAGGCGCTGCCGCCGTGGCACTCGGCCCTGTTAAGGTAGGCGCCGTGGTTTCGGTCAACGCCTGCGGCAACGTCGTCGATCCCCTCACCGGCGAGTGGGTCGCTGGCATGCGCGCTGCAGCAGATAGCGACCAGATCGTCGACATGGAGCTCGCAGCCTTTGCCGCCGCCGGCTCTATGCAAATGCCGCTCGACCGCACCAACACCACCATCAGCTGCATCGTCACCAACGTTGAGCTCACCAAGGCTCAGGCCACCAAGGTCTCCCAGATGGCCGCAGACGCCTATGCGCACGCCATCCGCCCCACGCACACCACCAACGACGGCGACACCATCTACACCCTCGCCAGCGGCAAGCTAGACGCTCAGACGAGCGCCGCCGTTCCCCTAGACCTGCTGGGCATGCTCGCCGTAAGGGCCCTACAGACCGCCATCGTAAACGGAGCCAAAACCGCCAAAACCTCCCACGGCATCCCCGGCGCCGCGAAGTAAACTAGCTCGTCCGGTTGCCCGGTGGGTCTTGGTTATGTTTGCTGCTCTACAGTCCTGGCTCGCACGAAGAGCACATTAAGTGCTCTTCGGCTCGTGCGGAACTCGCGACAAACATAACCAAGACCCACCGGGCAACCTACTCAACAAGATCCCTTTCAGCCCAGGCCCCTGTGTACCACGCGTCTAAGATCTTCAAATTCAGCTTGCTGACATAAAGCGAGACATAGCAGAGGACCCCTGGTCCTTAACTTGATACGAGTTCCGCACGCAAAGGAGGCGCCAGTGGCGCCTCCGTCTTGCGCAGGACTGTTCGAAGTAGCAAGTTAAGGACCAGGGGTCCCCGTTACCCGAGCGTTTCTGCACTAGTTGAATTTGAAGATCTTTGAGGCAAGATGGTATAGGCCGAGTGTGGTTTTGTCTCCGGCCCGTCCATGCAGGTTGGTAAAGAATCCGACCACGCCGTAGCGAGCGCGACGATACATGCGCTCGTCGTACTCCTTCAGGTCCTTCCACAGCGTTTTCAGGCGCTCATCGGCACAATCTTCCTCGGAAAGCTTGGTGAGCACCGAGCAAATCGCCATCATCATGGTGAAGTAGCCCATCATGTACGAACGCAGACGCGAGGACTCAACGTCCTGGTACAGATGGAACGATTCCATCATGATGCGCGTTACGCGGAACTGCTGGCCCAGGCGCTTGACCATCGTGGCCTCGTTGACGCTCTGGCCCTCGCGACCGATAAAGTAGCAATAGAGGTCGATGTCGGCGTAGTACATGGTCTTGCAGCGCGGCAGCGGTACGTATGCGTAGATATTATCCACGTAGAACGTGTGCGCCGGCATAGGCAGATTGGACTCGCGCAGCACATCGGTGCGATAGCACAGGCTGTGCATGAGCAGGTTCTGATCGGGACGGAAGTGTCCGATCTGGTCCCAAGAGAAAATCTTTTTGCGCGGCAGGGCAAACTTGTAGCCAATAGCGGTATGCGTGCCCTCGTAAACCTTCTCGTACACGTAGTTCGAGATAAACAGGTCGACGCGCTGGTCGCGCTCCTCAAAGCCACGCAGAATCGACAGCATGGTCGAGAGCGCCGCACCGTCGAGCCAGTCGTCCGAGTCAACGACCTTGTAGTACGTACCATGCGCCTCGCGCAGGCCCGAGAGAACGGCGATACCGTGGCCGCCATTCTCCTGGTGCACCGCGCGGATGATTCCGGGATAACGGGCCTCCCACTCGTCGGCCTTGGCGGCTGTCTCGTCCTTGGAGCCGTCGTCCACCACGATAATCTCGATATCGGTGGCGTAATTGCTCCCCTCCAAGATGGAGGTGATGCAATGGTCCATATCCTTGGCGGCGTTATATGAGGGAATACCGAATGTTATGACTTTATGCATGGCAGGCGATAATCTCATCCGAAAGATCGAGGGCAGAATTGGTCACGGCGTCCATATCGTAGTAACGATACTCGGCCAGACGACCCACCGGGTGGAAGTTCGTCAGGTTCTGGACGCGCTCAAGATAGCGCTCGTAGAGCTCACGGTTCTCGGGCTCCAGGATAGCGTAGTACGGCGTCTCGCCCGAGTCGGGCGTATAGGCCTTGGAGTACTCCTTCATGATGGTGGTCTTGCCGGGCAAAACCTGACCGGTCATGTTCTTAAACTCGGTGATGCGCGTATAGTCCTCGCTCGTGGTGTAGTTGACGGTGCCCACGGGCTGGAACTGGTCCATATCGAGCGTCTCGAACTTCATATCGAGCGTGCGGTACGGCAGCGCGCCTAGGTCGAGGTTGAATAGCTCGTCGAGCGGACCGGTGTAGACGATCTCGCCACCATAAACCTTGCCGTCGATCTTGACGGTGGTCTCGTCGATTTCAAAGAGGTCACGGGCGTCTACGTCACAGAATACGTCGATCAGATCGTGATCGAGCATATGCTCGAACAGTGCGGTATAGCCGTCCTGCGGCATGCCCTGGAAAGGAGCCTGCGGGAAGTAGCGATCGTCATCGCCCACAAAGACAGGAACGCGGCCGGTGATCGAGGGGTCGATCTGGTCGGGCGTCTGGCCCCACTGCTTCATGGTGTAATGCAAAAAGACGTTCTCATAGACATAATCGGCGACCTCGGCAAGATCCGGGTCGTTCTTCTTGCGCAGCTCCATAATGGGCACCTTGACGTCCTTGCCAAAGGTCTCCACGAGCTTCTGATACAGCTCCTCGCCGCGCGCATCGCCAAAGGCAAGCTTGAGGCTCGCATGGTTAAAGGGCACGGGCATGAGGGTGCCGTTGATGTTGGCGAGCACCTTGTGCTGGTAGTCCGTCCACTTGGTAAAGCGCGACAGGAAGTTATGGACGCGCTCATTAAAAGTGTGATAGATGTGCGGACCGTACTCGTGGACCAGGATTCCGGCCTCGTCAGTGCAGTCGTAGGCATTACCCGCGATGTGGCCGCGACGCTCCAAAACGGCAACACGATAGCCGATAGTTTCGGCAAGACGGCGGGCGCAAACGGCACCGGCATAACCGGCGCCGACAACGATCATGTCGTACGCACCGGCATTAAAGCCTTCAGGCAGGCCTGAGGTAATCTGCATCGATACTCCTTGTCAAAAGCCACACGCTTTTTAACTGGGCTTTTTCTCGAACATACGTCGAGACATATTTATCAGAGCGATTATAGCGCTAATGCGTCCTATAATGAGCTTGCCACACAAGGAAAGCTCAAGCACCGCGGCGTACATTATTGAAAGGTAAACCCGCTAGCAGCGGGTTTATTCGTGTACAGCCGAGGGCCTGGAGCTTAGCGAAACGCTTGTAAGGAGTATCATGAGCGATTTCCTAAACCGTATGAAGTCTGCCGCCAAGGCCGACCTTAAGACCATCGTCCTGCCCGAGGGCGAGGATCCGCGTACCATCGTCGCGGCAAACAAAATCATCGAGGAGGGCCTGGCCAACATCGTCATCCTGGGCGATCCCAACGAGATCAACGTCCCCGGCGCCACCGTCATCGATCCGCGCAACGCCGAGAAGCACGAGGAGTACGCGCAGAAGTTTGCCGAGCTCCGCGCCAAGAAGGGCGTTACCATCGAGCAGGCTCGCGCCCAGGTGATGGACGCCACCTACTTTGGCACCATGATGGTCAAGATGGGCGACGCCGACGGCCTGGTCTCCGGTGCCTGTCACTCCACCGCCGACACCCTGCGCCCCGCGCTGCAGATCCTCAAGACCGCTCCGGGCACCAAGCTGGTCTCGGCCTTCTTCGTGATGTGCACTGACACCCCGCAGTTCGGTACCGACGGCACGCTGATCTTCGCCGACTGCGGCCTCAACATCAACCCGTCCTCCGACGAGCTCTCCGAGATCGCCATCGCCTCGGCCCACTCCTGGTCCACCTTCATGGGCAATGTTGAGCCGCACGTGGCCATGCTCTCCTACTCCACCATGGGCTCCGCCGGTGGCGAGGTCGCCAAGAAGGTCCAGGAGGCCGTGAAGTTCTGCAAGGAGAAGGCTCCCGAGCTCGCCATCGACGGCGATCTGCAGCTCGATGCCGCTATCGTCCCCACCGTCGCCCAGCTCAAGGCTCCCGGCTCCTCCGTCGCCGGTAAGGCCAACGTGCTCGTGTTCCCCGATCTTGAGGCCGGCAACATCGGCTACAAGCTGGTCCAGCGCTTCGCCGGCGCTGACGCCTACGGCCCCATCCTGCAGGGCATCGCCAAGCCGGTCAACGACCTGTCGCGCGGCTGCTCTGCCGACGACATCGTGGGTGTCGTCGCCATCACCGCCGTCCAGGCTCAGATGGCTGAGTAGCGGACGTATCCCCTCGGGACCCTACAGGGTAAAGCTCTGAAAACGTCCTCGGACATGCATGAAGCCCCCGCTGCGCACTACGTGCGGCGGGGGCTTCATGCGTCCTGCGGATAGTTTTCAGAGCTTTACCCTGTAGGGTCCCTGCCGCTACGTTGCAATCAGGGCATCTGAAGTGGACGGCGGCTTGGCTACGAGCTGGGGCGGGGAATCTGAATGATTGAGTGCCGTTGTTGGGAGCGCAGGCGTTGCCGGCGATGATCACTTTGGGACTGGAATTTCCGCCTGCTAGTAAAAAGGCCTCCGGAGCTGTTGCTCTGGAGGCCTTTTTGTCAATTACAGACGAATGCGTTAGTTGTTCTTGGTCAGACGCTCGACGTCGTGGGCGATCATGTATTCCTCGTCGGTGGGAATGACCATGACGGTGACGGCAGAACCGGCGGCACTGATGACCTGCGGGCCGTTGCCCACGGCCTCGCGGTTCTTGTTGTTGTCGATGCGCACACCCAGCCACTCAAAGCAGTCGCAGAAGGCCTTACGGATCGACCAGTCGTTCTCGCCAATGCCGGCGGTAAAGGTGATGGTATCCACGCCCGCCATGGAAGCGATCATGGAGCCGGCCTGCTGCATGGCCTTATAGGCGAACATATCGAAGGCGAGCAGGCAGCGCTCGTCGCCCTCGGAGGCGCGTGTACGGATGTCGCGGGCGTCATTGGAGATACCCGAGATGGCAAGCAGACCAGACTGCTTGTTCATCATGTCATCGACTTCCTGGTAGCTGTAGCCGCCCTCGCGCTGCAGGTAGCACACGGTAGCCGGGTCGATGGAGCCGCAGCGGGTTCCCATCATCAGGCCGTCAAGCGGCGTGAGGCCCATCGTGGTATCGCGGCACACGCCGTCCTCAATGGCGGCAAGCGAGGCGCCGTTGCCCAAATGGCACGAGAGCAGGCGGTGGCAGCGCGATCCCAGGATCTCCTTGGCCATCATCCACTCGTAGCGGTGGCTCGTACCGTGGGCGCCGTACTTGCGCACGTGGTACTTGTCGCACACGTCCTTGGGCAGGGCGTAGGTGTAGGCGACCTCGGGCATGGTCATGTGGAACGAAGTGTCGAAGACGGCCACGTTGGGCAGCTCCGGATACTTCTCGCGGCAATATTCGATTGCCGCGGCCTCGCCGTAATTGTGCAGCGGGGCGAGCGGGGCCACCTCAAGGATCTTAGCCATGACCTCATCGTCGACGACCGCGGAATCATCGAAGTGCCAGCCACCCTGAACGATACGGTGGCCGATGCCATCGATCGTAAAGTCGGTCTTCTCGAGCTCCTCGAGCACGCGCGCAATGGCGCAGCGATGATCGGGAAAAGGAATCTCCTCGGTCTGCTTGGCACCACCGTTCTCGGAGTGGCCAAAGATGCCCATCTCCGAGCCGATACGCTCGCAGTTGCCCTTGGCGAAAACCTCGCGGGTATCGGTATCCAAAAGCTGATATTTAAGGCTCGAGCTGCCGGCGTTGACAACAAGTACGTTCATGAGACTCCTTCGTGATTACAGTACGGTCGGCAAACCTATAAGGCGGCCGTACCCTTAATAAGAAGTTATCAGAATCCAATAAATATCTATTAAACTCTTCGCCCAAAGAGCATAAAAGGGGGCTAAACGGCACAAGGCCATCCAGTCCCCTCCCCTTGCATAAATTACTTACCGCTGACGATGCGCTCGACGTCGGAAGCGATCATGAACTCCTCATCCGTGGGGATGACGAAGATCTTGACCTTGGAATCCTTGGCAGACAGGCACCAAGCGCCGTCGCCACGCAGGGCGTTACGGGCATGGTCCATCTTAACGCCCATAAAGGCCAGACGGTCGGCCACACCGGCGCGAACGGCCGGAGCGTGCTCGCCGATGCCGGCGGTAAAGACCAGGGTGTCCATGCCGCACATGGAAGTGGCCATCTCGGCGGCCTTGGCGGCAATCTTGTAGACGAACATATCGAAGGCGAGCTGGGCCTCGGGGTCGCCGGCAGCGGCGAGTTCCTCGACGTTGCGGCAGTCGTTGGTCTTGCCACCGGTCACGGCCATGAGGCCGGACTTCTTGTTCATCATCTCGTCGACCTCATCGAAGGTGTAGCCGCCTTCGCGCTGCAGGTAGCACACGGTAGCAGGGTCGATGGAGCCGCAGCGGGTGCCCATCATGACACCGTCGAGCGGCGTCAGGCCCATGGTGGTGTCCATGCACTTGCCGTCCTCGATGGCGCACAGGGAAGCGCCGGAACCGATGTGGCACACGACGACCTTGCGAGCCTCGCCGTTGGTCATCTCGGCAACCTTCTTGGAGATGTAGCGGTAGCTGGTGCCGTGGGCGCCGTACTTACGGATGTGCAGCTTGTCGCAGACGTCCTTGGGCAGGGCGTAGGTCTTGGCGACCTCGGGCATGTTGAAGTGGAAAGCAGTGTCGTAGACCGTGACGTTGGGCAGGTCGGGATACTGCTCCAGGCAGTACTCGATAACGTTGGCCTCGGGGTTGTTATGCAGCGGGGCGAGCGGAGCGACCTCGCGGATCTTGGCGAGGACGTCCTCGTCGACGAGGGAGGAATCGCCGAAGTACCAACCGCCCTGAACGATACGGTGGCCGATGCCCTCGATCTTGACGCCGTTGGCCTCGAGGTCCTTCAAGACGACCTCGATGGCGACCTTGTGGTCGGGGAACTCGATGTTCTCGGTCACCTTCTTGGAACCGTTGGCAGCGTGGGTGAAGGTACCGCCGGTAAAGCAGACGCGCTCGCAGGAGCCCTTTGCAGACACCTTGTGGGACTTGGTATCGATGACCTGATACTTAAGGGTCGAAGATCCTGCGTTGACGACCAGAACGTTCATATGTCTCCCTACTAACAGGCGGTGTGGCGCCGCCAGATTACATACGCTTCAATAATAAACCCAAACGCCCTCGCGCTCGGGTTTATTGCGTTGATATATAAGTTATCGATGCCTGAATACTCATGGCCTTTGACTAGTAAGACGAAATAGCGCGGGAATATACACCAGGGAAGAAATCCCGAGCGCAACAAGCAATACGACCCGAATGCCCGCAACGCTACTCAACACAGCGTTGAGCAGATAGAAAAGAGCGGCGCCAACCGCCACCATCTGGCTTTGAACCGAAATCAGCGAACAGCGCATCGATGAATCGGCAGCATTTTGGAAAACTGAGTATTTGATTGGGGCAAACAACGAGTACGCAACCGTCTGAAGCACATAGAACACGGGCAGCAAATTAGCCGGAGTAAGGGGAATCAAAAACAAAGCTGTCAATGCTAAGCGAATGATGCCGCAAATACGCGCAAAACGGCCCTTGTCGACACGAGTAATCGCGCTGGACACAATAAACCCTATGGAGGCGGAGGCAAGGAGCTGGACCGCAATGGTCACGCCCGAAGCGACGGCATTCATTCCGCGGTCCGCAAGCAACAGTGAGAAAAAGTCTTCCAGAGCGACGAAGGCAAATGCCTGAGAACAGTCCATGATGAACGCTGACCGAAGAATGCCATTACCCGTAATAGCGGCACCGATCATCTTCGGGCTCATTCCACGTTCAGGTGTCGTCGCAGTGCCCTCTCTTCGCATCTCAGGAATGCAGACAACAACAACCAACGTCAACACCATTGCGATGATATCTGCCGAAAGACCAATGAGGTATGCACCGACAGACGAAATGAAGCCGCCCACACAAGCGGAGATGGCATAAGAGGCATAGAAAACAAATCGCTCAACGACATTAAGTCTTACGAGCTGGTCCTGAGAGACGCTGTCAATGTAAATCGCTTCTATGGATCCGCTCACGCATGCAACGGCAAAACCTTTGAGAGCAAACGCGCCGATTAAAAGCAGAGGAGAACGGACGAGAAGCAGGGCGGCGTAGTATCCAAGCATTCCCACAACGCCAACGAGACCGCTAGTCTTTCGTCCAAACCTATCAGCAATATAGCCAGTGGGAACTTCAAGGATGAACTTGCTCACTTGATATGCAATCATCATGCTAGAAATCGCTACCATCGAAAGCCCGACGAACTCAAGGTAGACAGTTAGAAAATACAAGATGGTGCTGAAGTTCGACAGAAAAACGAACGTCATATAAAGCAAAACCGTACGGTTTTTCATGCTCCGCCCTCCAAGAGTCAGCAATCTAAATCGGAATCTTGGAGAAGCATGAGGGCAAAGCTGTCAGCTATGAGTTACAAGGCATCAATAATCACTTGACGCCTCGAAGCCAATTAATCTCACGAAGCAAGATGACGCAATAGGTGCAGAAAAACCGTCTGGTGTCGATCAGTCCAGGAATTTTGCCGATAGCAAAAGTAGATAGGCAAGGTTACATCACGCGAACCTTCAATGGAGTACTCACTCACTTCTGACCCATCCGATGCGAGAGAGGACCCAGACAAACTCAATATCAATCCCCCAGCTTGAAGAAACTCAGTCTGAGCCCTGCTTCCGTATTCAACATCACGGAAGCGAAAATTGACGAGCTGGGCTTCAGGGCATTGGTTAATAGCATTGAGACAGGGTGACAAATTAATGGGAACAGCGAGCCTGCCGCCCAGTAACTCACGAACGGTCATAGCGTCAACAGATTGATGACCCGCTGGGCACGAAAGAACCTTGAGCTCCTTTTCACCCAAGTATTTCGAAGAAAGGACACTGTCCCTTGGTTCCTCAAATGAGATGGCCGCATCCGAAATGCCAAGCACAAGTGATTCAAAGCATGTTGCCGTTGGCTGATGCCACACATCAAGATGGATCTGAGGGTGCGAGCGTTCAAACAAGTCATACCAGTTTTCGGCAAAAAGGCGCCCCCGCCCATGAAGGCAGGGAGCGTAAAGACGAAAGTGGCCGTCGGGCGAGACGCCGTCATCCCTCGATTGAGCGTACTTTTTGAGATCGTCGACTTGTGCCAAGATCACGCGTGCACGACGCGCAAATTCTCTGCCCGCCGGAGACAAAACAGCCTCTCCCGCCGATCGGTCAAGCAAAACAATCTGATACTCAGATTCCAACTTTTTGATTGCCGACGAAACGGCCTGCGGACTCACATGAACGGCGCGAGCTGCTTTGCGCACGCCGCCATAGTTCGCTACCGCTTGAAGGTATTCGAGTTGAGAAAGCTGCATAGATTACTCCAAAGGCAGCCAAGTCGACGGGCTACGCGCCCTCAGATGAGGTTCTCGCCCAGGTTTTTGCCGCCGAGGACGTGCATGTGGAAGTGCATGACGGTCTGGCCGGCGTTGACGCCCTTGTTGGAGATGACGCGGAAACCGTCCTCCAGACCCTTGGCCTTGGCGACCTCCTGGATGGCGTGAGCCATGGCGCCCATGGTCTCGGCAGGCACGTTGTCGGCGATGTCGTTATAGTGCTTCTTGGGGATCACGAGCGTGTGGACCGGCGCCTGGGGGTTGAGGTCGTCGAACGCGATGACCTGGTCGTCCTCATAGACAACGGTCGAGGGGATCTCGTGCTTGGCAATTTTGCAGAAGATGCAATCACACATGGCTGGTTCCTTTCTCACAGACCAAGGTAATTATATTTGGTCGGGATGATTAGAACGAGAGGTTGTCGTCCGTGTTGGCGGCTTCGCCGTCGGCGAGCACGTCGTTGCCGTCGACGTCCTTAAGGAGCACCGAGACCTTCTGCTCGGCATCGGACAAGCGGGTGCGCAGGCTTTTGAGGAGCTCGACGCCGCGGGTATAGCTCTCGAGCGACTCCTCGAGCTCCATTTCGCCCGACTCCAAGCTGCGGATGATGAGCTCCAGCTCCTGCGAGGCCTGCTTGTACGTAAGCTGCTCGACCGGGGTCTTCTCTGCCATATCTGTTTCCTTTCCTAAGGGTCTATCACTGTGAAACGCGGTCTACTCGACCGCATTGACGGTTGCCGACACGTTGCCGTCCGCCATGCGCACGCGGATGGCGTCGCCCGGCTTAAAGGTCTTGGCGCTCGTAGCCACACCATCATCGCTGTACGCGATGGAGTAACCGCGGGCAAGCACCTTGAGCGGCGACAAGGCATCGAGCGAGGCTGCCGCACGGCCCAGGTCGGACGCCGGCCTGCTGAGCATCGTGCGCCCCTGATGCTCTAGACGGGAGCTTGCGAGCATGAGCGCATGGCGCTTGCCATCGAGCCCCGAGGTGCTTGCGATCAAGCGCTCGGGCAGACGCTCGAAGTTGGAGCGGAAGGCCCCAACCGAGCGCGTTATGGCGCCGGACAGACGATCGGCCGTCAAGGCAAGCTCCGACTCGCGGCGCTCGACCATAAACGTTGGGTCGTTGAGGCACGGGCGGCACGCGGCTGCATCGAGCGCGTCGCCCAGACGAGCCGTATAGGTGTCCCAGGCACGACGACCGCGCTGGTCGAGCATTTCCAGATCGACCTGATCCGACCCAATCATCGAAGCCATCGCGGCGCCTAGACGCTGATGGCGCGTCTCGAGCACGTCGGCCAACTCCGTCATAGCCGGCGCCACCGATTCTGCCGCTGCCGTTGGCGTGGAGGCGCGACGGTCGCTCACCATGTCGCAGATCGAGGTATCGGGCTCATGCCCAATACCCGTCACCACAGGCACGGGACAAGCCGCCACCGCACGGGCAAGCTCCTCGTCGTTAAAGGTCATGAGGTCCTCAAAGGAACCGCCGCCGCGCACCAGCAAAATGCAATCGGGCGCCGGCGTAATGGCGGCGGCGCGGCGCAAGCCTTCAATAAGCTCCGCCGGCGCACCCTCGCCCTGGACCTTTGCACCCACGCAGACAAGCTCGACGAGCGGGTTGCGACGGCGCAGCGTACGCTTGACGTCGTCGATTACGGCGCCCGAAAGCGAGGTGACGACCGCCACGCGCGAGCAAAACACCGGGATGCGACGCTTGCGTGCCTCGTCCATCAGGCCCTCGCGGCGTAGCTTTTCGGCCAACTGAGCCACCTGCTGACGCAGCAAGCCCTCCCCCGCCAGCGAGAACGAGCGGGCAACGAAGCTCATGCGACCCGTAGGCTTGTAGAGATTGAAACTGCCCCTAAAGCTCACCTGCATGCCATCACGCAGATCGAAGGTACGCTTAAGGTAGGCGCCCTTCCAGATGATGCAGTCGACGGCCGCCGAGTCGTCCTTGATTTGGAAGTAGCAGTGGCCGCTTCGGGCATTGGGACCGCGGAAACCCGTGACCTCGCCCAGAACGCTCAGCTGCGGAATGGCATCGAGCGCACCGGCAGCGATCTCCACCGCTTGGCTCACGCTGAGCTCTTTGCGCTCCTGCTCGTCCGATCCGTCGAACTCGGCGGAAACGGCATTGCCGGTTAGATTCCAGCCTGCCACGCAGCCCCCTTTCGTCATCGTGCACAAGGGCTCCGACCCTGCGCAAATTCAAGTCCAACACATAGTACAGCGCCGCGGGGACACAAATCTCCGCGGCGCCTGTCAACCCAATTTGTTATCGGTTGGAGTTTCTGTTGTAGCGAGCCATAAGGTAGAGCAGCTGAATTATCGAGGTGAGCGCCGCGGCCACGTAGGTGAGCGCGGCTGCCGTCAACACCTTCTTGGCACCGTTGACCTGCTTGGAGCTCATACCCGACTGCTCAATATACGCCACGGCACGTCGGCTGGCATCGATCTCGACCGGCAGCGTAACCAGCTGGAACAGCACGCTAAACGAGAAGAAGATCAGCGCGAGGGTCGTGAGCCCTGCTATGTTCATAAACAGGCCCATGAGCAGCACGATGGTCCAAGTGTTCTGGGTAAAGTTGACGACCGGCACGAGGGCGGTGCGTACCTTCATCATGGCATAACCGCTTTGACGCTGGGCGGCATGGCCCGCCTCGTGGCAGGCGACGGCAACGCTTGCGACCGACCCGCCAGAACGGTTGGCATCCGACAGATACAGGTTGTTGTCCTGCGGGTTGTAATGATCGGTAAGATCGCCGGCAACGCCCTTGATGCCCACGGCGCTACAACCGTTGGCATCAAGCATGCGGCGAGCGACCGTGGCACCCGTGTCGCCGTCCGAGCGAACCTTGGACCAGGTCTTGTACGTCGAGTTGATATAGCTCTGCGCAGCAAGGCCAAGCACTGTACAAACAAGAACAACCAGCAGGTACAGCGGGTCGATGCCAAAACCGTAACCATAGTAATAAGGCATGCGAATTCCTCCGAATCGAGTTACACGTTGGAGGCATTCTACCCACTCGCCCAGCCAACGAGACACCATCGATGTTTTGGCATTGCAACCCTAGAACGTTTGCATCGCTTGGTAAAACCGCGTAACTATATAACTACAAAAGCTCGATTTTGCCGTCTTTGACCGTAAGACCCATATTGCCGGAAAGCAGATCGTCCAGGCGCGAACCCACGAGCTCAAAGCGCCAACCTTCGCGCAGGGGGCTCTGCTCGGGATGTTCAATGTAGTCGGCCAGGTCATCGCGCGAGGCAATGACCGAGGTCGCAACGCCCGAGCGCTCGGCAACCAAGCGAATAAGCGCATACATCAGGTCCGTCACGCTCTCAAGCTCCGGCGAAATCTGGCGATGCCCGCGCACCATGAGCGGCAGGCGATCGTGCGGGCAGCTTGCGCCGCGCTTGATGGCCATGAGCGCGCCGTCCACGTCGCGCTCCCCCAGCTGATCGGTACCGCGGATGCTACGGAACTCCTCAACGCGCACGGGATTGCGCTTAACGAGCGCCAGCAGTGTATCGTCGGACATGACCCACTTGCGCGGGATGTTGCGGCGCTCGGCGCGGTCCTCGCGCCAGGCGGCGAGCTCGCGCGCAATGCCCAGCTGATGGCGGCTGCACGAGTTAATGCGCTTGACCTTGCGGAATGCCTCATGGCGGTCGGCGCGGTAGTGCGACTCGTCGGCAAGCGGGCGCAGCTCATCGAGCACCCAATCCACACGACCCAGCTCGCGTAGGCGGCTCATCATCTCGGTATAGGCAACGATCAGATACTTGACGTCATCGATTGCGTACTCAATCTGCTTATCGGTCAGCGGGCGGCGCGACCAATCGGTCAGTGACTCGGTCTTGGGCAATGAGACACCGCAAAACGTCTGCACGAGCGCGCCGTAGGAAATCTGCTGGCGCTCGCCCAAAAAGGCGGCGGCCACCTGCGTGTCAAAAATGGGACGCGGCAGCACGCCCACGGTATGGAGCATAACCTCCATATCCTGCGAGCAGGCGTGAAATACCTTGGTCACGCTCTCATCGCCCATAAGCTCGGCCAGCGGCGATAGGTCGTCGATCACCAGAGGATCGACCGCGACGCTCTCGGCAGGGGTGGCAATCTGAACCAAGCACAGGCGCGGGTGGAACGTGCGCTCGCGCAAAAACTCGGTATCGACGGCAATCGCGTCGAACTCGAGGGCGCGCTGACAAAAGTCGAGCAGAGCCTGATGTGTGGAAATGTACATATCAACCCATCGAATAAGGTTAGGCCCGAAAAACACGGGTAGGATATCGGCATTGCCCTACAACTATACTCGGTTAGTCACAGAACGGGAACGTAAGTATGCGCTGCCTTATCATCCACAACCCGGCATCGGGCCCCAGCTCAGATGAAATCTACGCGTTCACGCACGCCCTCGCGCAGGGCGGCGACGAGGTCGTGATGCGTTTTATCGGCGATGGCATGGAACCCGAGGACGCCGTGGCAGACGTTCGCGAGTTCGACCGCGTGGTGATTTCGGGCGGCGACGGCACCGTCTCCAACGTGCTCGACCAAATGCGCGGATGCGGCGTCCCCACGCTCGTCTTCCCCTCCGGCACGGCTTGCCTGTTCTTTAACAACATTGGCAATGCCCCCGAGGCCGCGGCGCTCGCCAAGGCCTGCCGCGTCGGCCGTACCGTCAAGGCGGACATGGGCGAGCTCTTTTGGCTCGACGAGAACGGCAACGAAAAGCGCCACGGCTTTATTATCATCGCCGGATCGGGCTACGACGCCGAGATCATGATGAAGGCCGCCCCCACCAAAAACGACATCGGCGAGATCGCCTACTTCCTATCCGCGCTCGCTACGCCCAACCCCACGGTGGCGCACTTTACGATTGAACATGACGGCATTGTCGAGGAGCTCGATGGCATCTGCTGCATGGCCGGCAACACCTCGGTCATCCAAAACGACATCAACCTGTTCCCCGACTGTCGCATGAACGACGGCATGGTCGACATCGCGGTCATCGAGCCCGTAAAAACCGTGCAGCTGCTCCCGACCGTGATCACCGCCGCGCTCGACCCCGCCGGCAAGGTGCTCGGCCGTCCGCAGTTTAAGATCATCCAGACCAAAGAAGCCAAGATCACCTGCACGCCGTCGCTTGGCATGCAGTTCGATGGCGAGATCATCTCCAGCAACTCGGGCGTCTTTGGTGCCCGCGCACTTCCGCAATGCCTCGACCTCATCGTCGACGAATTCTCCCCACTCGGAAAATAGGAGGACCCCATGAACGACAATCCCCTGCTCGGCTTTATCGTCATCGTTTTGGCCATGCTCATCGGCTATGCGATTAACGTTATCCACCGCCGGAAGAAGTAATTCCACATTGGTATGATATTCATCCAATCATCGTCTCCCCCGTTGTTTATGCATTTGCCAAACAGCGGGGGATTTTCTTTGCGCCCCGTGCAAGGTGCTTTATTCAGGTAGAGTAATTGCAGGGTGCCTTTATTTAAGTAAAGCTACATAATGAGTATTCTTATCCGTTCATCGCATATTTTAGAACGCTCATCGAGTATTTCATCGAAATAGATAAATACTCTTAAGACTTCCTTTAGGCTAGTAGATGTATTTATTAGCTGAAATCCTGCACGGTTCCGCGGGGTTTCAACGGTTGGGAGGGATTATGAGGCTTACTCATCCCGTCAACACGCTCAAGAAGCTTGGCTGCGGCCTTGCATTCGGAGCTGCGGCCTTGCATTCGGAGCTGCGGCCATTATGGCCATGCCGACTTCGGCACTCGCCTGCACCCAGATCTACATGGGCAGCAAGCTCACGGCGGACGGCAACACGTACTACGGCCGCGCAGAGGACTTTGGCGCGCGCTATGTCAAGCACTTTGGCATTGAGCCTGCACACAAGGACGGCAGCAAGTACACCTCACTCGAATCCGGCTTTGAGTACAAGTCCAAGGGCGCAACCTACCGCTACACCTTCGTTCGCGACAACCCCTCTCAGTGGGAAGGTCGCTATGACGCTTATTCCGAGGCCGGCATCAACGAGAAGGGCGTCTCCTGCTCTGCCACGCTGAGCACCTCCTACAACGAGAAGGCCGAGGAGGCCGACCCCATCACCGAGGAGACCGGCATCGGTGAGTACAACTACGCCAGCGTCATCCTGGGCGAGAGCGCCACGGCCCGCGAGGGCGTCGAGCTCCTCGGTAGCCTGGTCGACGAGCAGGGCGTCTGCGCCAACGACCAGATCATCATCGCCGACAACAACGAGACCTGGCTGTTCGCCGGACTTTCTGGCCATCAGTGGATTGCCATGAAGCTCACCGATGACATCGCCTCGGTCAACCCCAACATCGGCAACCTTAACTACAAGGTCAACCTCGACGACACCGAGAACTGCCTCCACTCCAAGGACATTCAGACCATGCCCGAAGAAAAGGGCTTTGCCAAGTACTTCGAGGACGGCCAGTTCGACGTTGCCCAGACCTACGGTGAGGAAATTAGCGATAAGGCCATGCATTCTTGGTCTCGCTATATCCAGGGCCGCGATTATTTCATGGCTCCGCTTACCGAAGGCACCGACTACGAGATCGTTAAGGACGAGCGCGAAGATGCTCGTGCCACGACCGGCGCCCTGGTCCACGAGATGCAGCCGCTGTTCTTCCAGCCTGGCAAGTCCGACTGGAACACCTTTGAGATGATCCGCAGCTTTGCCACTCGTGGCGAGAATGTCGCCGGACTCAACGCCAACACCGACGGTGCCTATGCCATCGGCTCCAACCGCAACACCGAGATCCACACCTTCCAGATCCGTCAGGGCATGGACCCCGAGATCGCGACCATCCAGTGGGAGATGCTCTCCAACGCCGAGTTCTCCGTCGCTATTCCCTTCTACTCCGCACTGCTCACCGAGGTCAGCCCCTACTTCAGCGATCAGGATGTCTCCTTCGATCACTGTGAAGAGGAAGACGTCGTGAACAACGAGGAGCCCAAGAACTCCATCAACTACGTCCTCATGGACATCAACACGCTCGCCGAGGAGAACCGCGACAACTGCGCCACCGGCGTCCGCGCCTATCTCGACGCTCTGCAGAAGGAGCTCATCGAGCAGAACCTGACCGTCGACGAGGCCATGCAAGCTGCCGAGGGCACCGAGGCCCGCACCGCCCTGGCCAACAAGGCTGGCAAGGCCGCGACCAAGAACACCTACGTCAAGTGCAAGGCCATGCTCGAGGAGATGCGCGATTACCTCAAGAAGGGCGACTTCTCCGAGAAGTTCGTCCCGAGTGACTACGATGCCGACAACGACCGCCTGGTCGAGTCCATCACCTACGCCGACGAGGCCCTCTCCGATGAGGACATCGCCGAGCCCGAGGTTAAGGAAGAGGCAACCGAGGAGAAGTCCGAGGGCAACAACATGGCCGCCATGGCCGTTGGCGCCGTCGTCATCATCGGTGCCTGCGGCTTCGTGCTCTATCGTCGCAAGAAGGCCTAAGACTCTCACGTTCTAAAGGAGGGCGAGACAGCGCGAGCAGTCTTGCCCTCCTTGTCCGTCATTTGACCGGCGGGAAACACCGGCGGGAAACCCGCCTGAAATCTTTTCAAAAAAGATTTCCCCGCGCATATTGCACTGTGCTATAGTGCAGCGCAACAGCAACTAGGTGCGACCGCGCCATGGCATCACGAAAGGAGCCACCGACATGAAGAACACGATGACGTCTCTCAACAACTGGTGGTGGCGTGATGCGAATACGATCGGTCGACGGTGAGTCCCTCACGCCTGTTTTTGCGCTCTAGGTGATTGGAAGGCCTCCGGTTTCGACCGGGGGCCTTTTTCTATCTCGAGCCCGATCGCATTCGCATCACGCGCCTCCGTTTTTTCTTGCACTCCCCTTTTTGAAAGGACTTTCACCATGTCTCAGAACACCACCGCCGCCCAGCCCCGTACCGTCCAGACCGCCGACCGCGGTAAGCTCGATATCCGTGCCCTTGTCCTGCTCGCCATCCTGCTTGCCGCCGGCTTCATCCTCAACTTCACCGTCGGCAAGGCCATCTCGGGCATCTCGGGCGGCATGATCAGCCCCGAATTCATCATCTCGGCCTTCTGCCTCACCATCCTGGTCATTCGCCCCAACATTGGCCAGGCGCTCGTCATCGGCCTCATCTCGGCCGCCGTGATCCAGATCACCACCACCTCGCCGTTTGTCGATTTTGCCGCCGAGGGTATCGCCGCCATGCTCATGGCCGCCATTGTCAACGCCGCTGCTAAGGGCGGTCAGGTCAAGCCCGCCGTCGCCGTTGTCGCAACGTTCGTGACCACCTTCGTCTCGGGCGTCATCTTCATGGTTATCAAAATGGCCATGCTCGGCGTGGTGGGCGAGCTCGCCGCAGCCATGCTGCCCGTCGTCGCCATGACCGCCGTCTTTAACGCCATCCTGGTCGGCGCCCTCTATCTGCCCATCCAAAAGGCTCTGAAGCTCAACTAACCCGCTCGGCTTTACGAGCCATCCCAACGCTCCACCAGCAAAGACTGTCCCAAACAACTAGCTCTTGGGGACGTTCTTTAACGACTAGTCATGTAAGAACGTCCCCAACGACTACGAAAGGTATTCATGGAAACGATCATCAGCGTCGATGACGTCTCGTTCTCGTACGGCAGCGCACCCGAGCCCGCGCTCGCCCACGTGTCGCTTAATGTGCATCAGGGCGATTTCATCGGCATTATCGGTCCTTCGGGCGCCGGCAAGTCCACACTTGCCGCCTGCCTGTCGGGAGCCGTACCCCACCATTACACCGGCACGTTCTTTGGCTCCGTCACTGTCGACGGCAACGACACCTGTGAAGTTTCGCTCACCGATGTGTCGCAGATCGTCGGCAGCGTGTTGCAGGACATCGACACGCAGATGGTCGCCTCGGTCGTCGAGGACGAGATGCTCTTTGGCCTCGAGAACTTTGGCGTTCCCCACGACCAGATCGAGCAGCGCGTGAGCGAAACGCTCGAGACCGTCGGCATCAGCGACCTGCGCGACCGCGAGATCGCCACCCTCTCGGGCGGACAGAAGCAAAAGGTAGCCATCGCCGCCATCCTCGCCATGCGTCCGCGCGTTTTGGTTCTCGACGAGCCCACCGCGGCACTCGACCCCGCCAGCTCCACGTTGGTCTTCGAGACGCTGCGTGAGGCAAACCGCGCACTTGGAATTACCATCGTCGTCGTTGAGCAAAAGGTCGCCCTGCTCTCGGAGTACTGCAACCGCGTGCTCGTGCTCAACCATGGCGAAATCGCGCTGCAGGGCGAGCCACACGAGGTCTTCGCGCATACCGACGAGCTCCGTGCCATCGGCGTCGACTGCCCTCGCGTCACGCGTATCTTCAATAGCCTCGAGGCCGATGGCCTGGTAAGCGGTACCCCTTGCTTGGATGTCGATGAGGCCGAGCGCCTGATTTCGGGCATCGTCGACCCCGCACACGCAAGCAGCGACATTCAGGCACCCGCCGGCTCACCGCACGCACCGTCGTTGCGCCCGCACGCCAAGGACGCCGAGCCCGTGCTCACCTTCGACCATGTTGAGTTTGCCTATCCCAATGGCGGCGCCGCCGTCCACGACCTCAACCTGACCCTCTATCCCGGCGAGCTCGTGGGCATCGTCGGCCAAAACGGCGCTGGCAAGACCACGCTCACCAAGCTGCTCACGGGCCTGCTTAAGCCCGCCTCGGGCAGCGTGCGCGTCACGGGACTGGATACCGCAGCCGTTCCCACGAGCCGCATTGCCCGCGAGGTCGCAACGCTCTTCCAAAACCCCGACCGCCAGATCTGCAAGGACACCGTGCTCGACGAGGTCGCCTTTGGCCTGGAGCTTGCCGGCATCGACCGCGCCGAGGCGCTGCGTCGCGCCCAGCTCGTCATCGACCGCTTTGGCTTGCCGGCCGACGAGGCGCCCTTCTCGCTCTCGCGCGGTCAGCGCCAGATGGTGGCACTCGCCTCCGTCGTGGTCGTAGAACCCAAAATCGTGGTGCTCGACGAGCCCACGAGCGGCCTTGACTACCGCGAGTGCATGACCGTCATGGAAACCGTGCGCACCATGGCCGAGCGCGGCTGCGCCGTCATCATGGTCTGCCACGACATGGAAGTCGTATCCGACTTTGCCGAGCGCATCGTGGTAATGGCCGACGGCCGCATCCTCGAGCGCGGCCGCACGCACGAGCTGTTCTCGAACATCGAGCTCATGCAGCAAGCCTACGTTGAGCCACCTCAGGTCATAGAGCTTTCTCGTCGTCTGGCATCCTCCGTCTCTCCCTCCTTTGCACAGGTGAGCGAGGTCACCGATATCGTTCGCATTACCGAGGAGATGGTCCACCGTGGTTAACGTCATCGACTATATGCCGGGCGATACACTGCTGCACCGCTTGAACCCGGTCGTCAAACTGGGCCTTGCCGCCGCCATCATCATCGGCATCTTCCTGTCCGACTCCTACATGGCGCTGTTGGGCTTTTTGGCGCTCACCCTTGCGCTGGGCGCCTACGCCGGCGTCGTCGACCGCCTGCTCTCACTACTCAAGCTGCTGATTCCGCTCGCGCTTATCATGCTGGTGCTTCAGCTGGCCTTTATGCGCGACGGCAACATAGTGTGGGGCTTTATCACCGACACGGGCATCATTACCGGATCGAAGGCCTGCCTACGCCTGTTGGGCGTGGCGCTGCCGCTCATCCTCATGCTTATGGTGACCAAGCTCAACGACCTCGCCAACGCCTGCGTCGAGGTGCTGCACGTGCCATATCGCTATGCCTTCACCTTTACCACGGCGCTACGCTTTGTGCCGGTATTTGGCCAGGAAATGAACGCTATCATGGAGGCGCAGACTGCACGCGGCGTCGAATACGACACTAAGAATCCCGTCAAGAAACTCAAGCTCATGCTGCCGCTGTGCGTGCCACTGCTTATTTCGAGCGTGGGCAAGACCGATGCCACCGCGCTTGCCGCCGAGCAGCGCGGCTTCTACCTGCGCACGCGTGCGAGTTCGTATAAGCGCTATCCCGTCAAGGGCTTGGACATTGCCGTACTCATCATCAGCATCGCCCTCATCGTTCTCGGCTTGCTGTTCTAGCAATCGCTGGCAGCAACCGGCAAATGCAAAAGGCCTCGGCTCGCACCAAACGAGCCGAGGCCTTACTGTTTTCCCAGATAAAACCTACCAAAATAAACCTGTCCCTTTTTGGCAGGCGGAGAACTAGAGGCGGTAGGGGACGCCGCTGCGAATGATGGACTCGCGTACCAGGACATCCATCGCATCGAGGGTGATCTCGGGCATCTCGCGATACTTCTGCAACACCGAAAGCTCCGTGCAGGCCAGGATGACGCGGTCGCAGCCGCTACGGGCGAACTCCCACATCACGCGGTCGAACTTATCCATATCGGGCTCGCGCCCGGCCTTCACATCGTCGTAGATGAGCGACATCACGTCGGCCTGACGCTTTTCGCTGGGATAGACGACCTCAACGCCCGCGGTCTCACATTCGCGCCCATAGACGCCTGCACCCACGGTACCGTCGGTGCCCATGATGCCGATCTTGCGCACCGGCTCGGCCGGCATGCTCAGGTTTGGATCGAACTCGCACTCCCCCATCACCGCGCCGGCCAGAGCATAGCGCACCGACTCGCGCGGCATGTGGATAATCGGCACCTTCGTAAACGACTGGATCTGGTCGTAGAAGTAGTGTGACGTGTTGCAGGGAATCGCGATGTGCGCGCAGCCCAGCGACTCGAGTGCCTGGGCACACTCCTTCATGGTCGCCAGCAGCTCAGTATGCTCACCGGTCTTGATGGCCAGCGTGCGGTCGGGCATGGTCGACTTGGAAAGCACCACCATGTCGATATGCTCCTGGTCGCACGTAGCCGCCGTATGGCGTACTACCTGGTCGTAGTAATACGACGTGGCCTCGGCGCCCATGCCGCCGATAACTCCCAGCTTTTCCATCGCCGCCTCCTTGGTGACGCCCACGCAATTGCGCGTATCATACCCGCGCCCGCCCGATACATACCGGACGGGCGCCACGCTCGTCTACTTGTAATACGTCTTGAACAGCTTATAATGACGCAGCTTGGTGTGCCACATGCGCAACCAGCGGTTAAAGACAAAGTCTCCCTTCATAAACGAGGGATCGGCGCCCTTGCCCTCCTTGGCAAGACGATGCACCTTCGCGCGCAGCTCGGGAGCCTTGACGTACTTGTCGACGACGCCCATGGGAACGACCATCCACAGCGCCTCGTCCTGCGCCGTCACAAACTCCGGCTCAAACGGGCGGTTATAGACGTACTCATCCACCACATACTTGGCAACGTTAAAGCCGCTATTGGTGACATAGTAGTTGCTGCGACCCTGACGGGTGTTGAAGTCAAAGAACTTAAACGAGCCATCGCGCTCGTCATACTTGACGTCAAAGTTGGAATAACCCACAAAGTGAAGGTCCTCGAGCAGCTTGCGCACGCCACTCATAAGCTCATCATTGGGCTCGGTGATGATGCAGGCGTGATTACCGACGCCATGGGGCTGATGCTCCTCGAGCAGCACGTGACCCAGGCACATCATGCGAACCTTGCCGTTGCGGTCAGAATAGCTGGTGAGCACACGCATGTACTCGTCGTTGCCGGGCACGCGATCCTGCAAAATCAGGTCATCGGTGTAGCCACTGGCATAGGAATCGCGGATAACCTGCTCCAGCTCGGCGCGGTCGGCAATCTCATAAGCCTTCTTCTGACCCTCGAACTCATGCTGCCACCACATGATGCCGTCGGAAGGCTTCAGGATCATCGGGTAGGGGAAGTCAATCTGGTCGAGCACCTCGGCAGGCGCCTCTCCTTGCGTGTTGAGCATCTGCGCAGTAAAGGTAAACGTATGCGGATAGGGCACACCGTGCTTCTCGCACAGCTCGTAGAAGATCTCCTTCTTCTGGCACTGCTCAAGCATGCTATAGGGCGCGTAAGGCGCAACGATGTTATCCGCCAGCTCGTTGGCATCCTTGGCCTGGGCCACCAGGGCAACATAGTTATCGCCGCAGCCCATCAGAACAATCGTCTTGTCGGCATGTGCCCGAGCGATACCGTTGACGGTCTTAAGCATCACGGGCATGGTGTCGATATCCACGTTAGGCGTGTAGTCGATAATCTGGCTGCGATACGCAGGACCCGTCTGATACTTGCCAAAGACCAGGCTCTTGACCTGATACTCCTCGTAAAAGGCGCGCGCCACCGAATACGCATTGATGTCGCCGCCGAGCAGCACGGGAATAAACTCGCGCTCTGTAAACTGCAATGCCATGGAAACTTCCTATCATGAACTGCCCACACGACGGGCGGTCTTTGTGCAACTGATTTATTCTAGCGTGCCAAACCGCCGGCGCTTAAAGCTCCACCGTATCTATGGCAAACGAGACAAAACAGCCTGGCAACTCCCCCGGCACCCATGCCGGGCATTGGCGTCGCCAAGTCTCATTTCTTGCCGCCGATTGCATCTTTCCCCACGTGAGGCGACTTTTGATAAACAAAAACCCTCTCGGACAGGGCTCCGTAACGTTAAAGTTGAACTCTATGGTTTCTCAACAATTCACCATTCCCGCAGGTCAAGGCCAAAGCCTCAAGTTCAACTTGACCCTTTAGAACCTTTAAGGTTCAAGTTGAGGTCGAAAGCAGTAGTAGAATACACCTCGACCAATAACCTACGATTGATTGCAGAGGGACTGGATGCAGCATTCGAACCATCGCACCGCAGCGCTCATCGCGTCGAAGCCGGCTCGTATCATCACGAGCGCCGCGCTCGCCGTCGCGCTGACGGCCACGCCGATGCTCTCCCCCGTCGCGGCCTATGCCGCCTCGCAGGCAACGCAGGATCAGCTTTCCGCCGCCCAGAAAAAAATCGAGGACGCTACGAGCGCCTACAACGACGCCCGAACCAAGCTCGAGGATCTGCAAAAGCAGATCGACTCCAATGAAGCGAACATCGATAAGATTGAGGCCGAGCTACCCGAGCAGCAGGCCAAGGCAAGCTCCGCCATGCGCGATCTGTATAAGTACCAGAAGGGCACCAGCCCCATCGTGAGCTTCCTGGTGAACACGCAGAGCTTGGGTGACTTTATCACCACCTGCAAATACACCAACCAGATTACGAGCTCGAGCGTCGACGAGATCGAAGAGCTTAACAAGATGCAGACCGAGCTCGAGCAGAACAAAACCGAGCTCGAGCAGGCCAAATCTCAGCTCGAGGGCGAGCAAAAGAATGCCGAGGACGCGCTGGCCCAGGCACAGCAGCTCCGCAGCGAGGCGCAGGCAAAGGCTGAGCAGGAAAATGCCGCCGAACTGGCTAAGCTCGAGGCCGACAAAGCCGCTGCCGCCGAGAAGATCTCGGGTACCGGCGTGAGTGGCAATAACTCCAACAGTCAGGCCACCAACTCCAACACCACCATCGACACCACGGTGAACAACTCCAACAGCGGCAATTCCGATTACGACTCATTCATTAACGAGTGGACGAGCCGCATCGACAACTACCTCGCCGGTTCCCCCATGGCAGGCCAGGGCTATAACTTTGCCGTCGCCGCTTGGAATACCGGCGTCGATCCCCGTTGGTCTCCCGCCATCGCCTGCATCGAGAGCAGCAAGGGCCTCTATTGCGCCGGATCCTATAACGCCTGGGGCTGGAGTGCCCGCGGCGGTGGTTGGCGTAGCTTTGGCAGCTGGAGCGAGGGTGTCTCCGCCCACGTTGCCTACCTGGGTGCCAACTATGGCTCCACGCTTACCCCGGCAGCCGCCAAGAAGTACTGCCCGCCCACGTGGCAGGACTGGTACAACAAGGTCGCTTCCCAGATGAACCGCATTTAGGCTCGCAAGCCTCAACTGCAAAGGGCCCCAAACGGGGCCCTTTTTCGTATATCTAGGAGACGACGCCCGTCGCGTTGCCGATAACAACAACGACACACATGACGGCAAACATAAACCCGAGCGCCTTGAACCATAGTTCGGCAAAAGCACTCCCCCGATACCGATCGAGTACGGGAAAACGACGTCGAAGCCTACGCCGGTCGAGCATTCCGAATGTAATGAGCAGCACCAGGCCATCGACCATAAAGAAATACTCAAGTGCTAAAAACCACGTTGGATAGTTTCTGTTTTCGCCCGTCGGCGTAAATACCGCAAAATGGCCGCCCATCAGCAGCAACAATGTTGTCGCATAGACGCATCCATTCCATATGCGCCCCACGGGCTCGGGGATACGCGAGAGCAGACGCGCACATTTGGACATCACAGGAGAGACGATCGAACGCCGGCGTGCAGAAGACGGAAGCGTGAGGGCAACCGGCTGCTGCACCCGCTGCACCTGTGACGCCGCGACCCGGGGCACACTGGCAGCAGAAAAGGTCGCGGGCGACGGTGCAGGGAGACATAGCTCATACGCCGCGCGCGCAGCATGCCCCAGTGCCTTTGCACTCGCAAAGCGCTTAGCCGGATCGAGCGCCATCGCCATGCAAACCGCATCGGCAAGCGGGGTTGGTATACCGTGCGTCTCGCATTGCTCGCGTATGTCCCGCCCCGGTTTGGGGTCAGTTCCCGTCAGGCAAAAGAACAGCAGTGCGCCAAGCGCGTAAATATCGCTGCGGACGCTCGTCTGCCCAAACCCAAACTGCTCGGGCGGCGCATAGGAACGCGTGCCAAACTTGACGGTGTCGGCGTCGGCGCCATCGCGCCAAACGCGCGCGATTCCCAGGTCGATAATCACCAGCGACGAGAAGGTCATGCCAGCATCGGCCGCATACCTCATGCCCGATACGATGATGTTCGAGGGTTTAAGGTCGCGGTGGATTACCGGTACCCCAGGCTCCCCCGCAGCTGCAAAACCAGCATGCAGCTCGCCCACCGCTTCACACAAAACGGGATACAGCCCGCGGGCATAATCGGGCGTCGCCCCCAAGCGTCCCACCAACGCCTCGAGCGTCTCGCCTTCGACATACTCCATCACCACGTCGAGCTCGTCGCCCATACGGCGGCAATCGACAATCCGGGGCAAGTGCTCAAAACGACGACCGGCGCGCTGGGCCGCAAACAGGCGCTCATAAGCTCCGCCAATCTGCACCGAAGCATCGATGCGCTTGCGGACAAAGGGGCCGAGAGACCCGCCACCAGAGCCCTCAAAATAGACGAGTTCGGTCATCTCGACATCCGAGAGCTTGAGCACGCGCTCCACACGATAGCTGTCATCGCGGTCGAGCGACGCCAAATGCTCGACGAGCGAAGCAGTCAGCTCATCATCGGAATATGTTGGGCTCTGAGTATCCATAGCTTTCATCATAACGCAGGGTGCGGACACCCCGTGTTGTCCGCACCCCGTTCGTTTGCATGGTTGTTCTGGTGACACCGCCGGCTCAGCCATCGGCCACTAACTCACCGTTTCCTCGCCAAAGCGATACAGCTCTTCATTGACCTTTTGGAGGCTACAGCCACGGTCGATGCAAAAGATAATGATTGCATCGCGACGGTCCTTGCAGTTGAGGACGCTCACTCCGGCAGCCGTCAGGGCGCGGTTGGTCTCTTTCATCGACAGCGCCATTGCAAAGGCAATCTGCAGCACCTTATTGCGGCTCGGATTGCGCGAACCGGTAAAGATCTGATAGCCAAAGGTCTCGTTGAGGTCGGCCATACGCACCACGCGCGAACGCTCGAGCCCCTTCTCTTGCAGCAACTGCTTTAAGTAATCCGAAAGCGACGGGGTGGCAAAGTCGTGCTCCTTGATATAGCCATCGATACTCGGCGCATCAAGGAGCTCGTTGAGCAACTCGTCCGTCAGCTTTTTATCGGGCATGCGGCTTCACCTCCCCATGCGGTCAACAACGGCAACAAGCTAGGCAAGCACCCAGCTCGCAGTCGCGGACTTATCAAACACGTTGGCAAAATAGAGAGCCTTCTTGATGTCGCCATCAAAGTAGATATTGCCCGCCACGGAGCCACCGGCGGCAAGGGTGCCAGACTGCAGCTCATCGGAGCCCTCGCTGTAATAACCCTGGTTCTGCTGAGCACCGTTGGCGTCCTCGCCCTTCCAGTCGTAGATATTGTAGTCCGCGCCCTCATCGCCATTGTTGACGTACGTGACGTGAATACCCGTCATGGTCGAACCGTCATAATTTGTGAGACCGGGCTGGACGGAATCGACGACGACGGAAAGGCCAGCGGTCGTAGTCACCGTCGTGCCAACAGCCAGGTCAGTCGTAGACTGCTCTTCCTTCTTCGCCTCTTCCTTCTTGTCGCCATCACCAGCGTCCTCGGTGACGGTCGCCTTATCGCTACCACAACCGGCAAGAAGACCGGCAGTCCCCAAGGCGACGGTGGCGAATGCACCTAGTGCAGCGCGACGGCTCAGCAGCACTTCATTTTCGAGCTTATTCATCATGCGTCCTTCCTACGATCCGGCTACCGCGCCGGCACACAGCACATCGTAGGAAGGATTAAACTTGAATTCATTAGCTGAGAGCTAAAGTTGCGGTAAACGGCCAATGCGGTTATCCGAACGCCGAGCAAACGCACTTTGCGCGACCGTCTGCTGGCAGTGCATCAACCCAACGTGACGGATTCCCCGGTAAAGGTACTCACAAGCAACAGGATAAAGAAAACTAAATAGCTGATGCTCAATAGGTAGGCGACGACTAAAAAGATGGTCCATCCAACATTGGTCTTACCATCGGCACGACGTTGCTCGCGAGAACGGCACAGCCAGACCGTCACGCCAATGGCCACAATCAGCAGCACGAGCGCCGCCGCGGCCAACCCGGCAAGCGCAAACATCACGCCAATGCTCACAGCAATAACCGGAAGCAGCAGCAAGCCACACCCGCATCCACCCGGACTATATACGGAAGACTGTCGGCGCTTCATCGTCACTCCAAGTTAAGCAGTCGTTTGTAGACATCGAGACCTTTGAGCAGGATTTCCTCGTCAAAGAGCATGGTATCGGTATGCAGAGCGCTCGTGGCATAGGCGGGGCAGCCATCCGAATCGCTCGGGTTTTCTTGACCCTCCGGCACGCCCGTGCCCAGCAAGAAGAACACGCCCGGCAGATGACGCTGATAGAACGCGAAATCCTCGGCGATTAGCAGTGGCTCATCCACAAGTTGCAGCTCGGACAAGGCAGGCGCAATGTGGGCGAACAGCTCGGGGTCGTTATCGACCGGCGGATAGCCCTCGGCAAAGTCGAGGTCGTACGTGCAGCCTGTTGCGGCGCAGGCCTCGTCCAACACGCGGCGCACGCCCTCGCGCGCACGGTCGAACATACCGTCCGTAAACACGCGCAGGCTGCCCGCGACATGGGCCTCCCCCGCCACCGCATTGCAGACGGTGCCGGCCTGCAGCAGGCCGAACTTACCAATGCAGGGCTCGTCGGCACCTAACTCGTCCATCAGCTCGCGCTCGGAAACCAAGAACTTGGCCGCTGCCAGCGCGGCATCATGCGATTCCTCGACTGGAACGCCGTAGGTCTTGGCGATATGGATGCTCGCGCCATGGATATGAATGTGCGTCTCACTCGAACGCGCCAGCAGCGGACCGGAACAGCTCGCCAACGTGCCGGCGGGCAAATCGGGCCATACGTGGAAGCCAAAGATGCGATCCGCCCCGTAGCGCTCGAATACGCCGCTCTCACACACCGTCTTGGCGCCACCGGTCGTTTCCTCGGCCGGCTGAAACACAAAGAGCACGTTGCGCTTAATGGCACCCGGCTGCTCACGAATCGTGCGATCGACATACGTCGCGGCGGCAAGCACCATGGCCATGTGACCGTCGTGACCGCACGCATGCATCTTACCGGGATGCGTCGAGGCAAAGGCCGCGCCCGTTGCCTCCGCGATGGGCAGGGCGTCCATGTCGGCGCGAATCGCCGTGGCATGCGCGGCGCCCGTGCCGGCATCGAAGAAAGCGCAGACGCAGCTGGGGCACGGATGGGTTACTTCACAGGTAAGCGAGGCGAGCACGCCCTCGATATAGGCTATGGTTTGAGGAAGATCGAAATCGAGCTCCGGAATGCGATGCAGGTCGCGCCGATAGCGACGAAGTTCTTGGAGCTCGGTCATAAAGGATCCTTTCATGGGGGGGCATATCCATTCACACAATATTGTGACGCAGGATTGTGGCACCCTTGTTTCTAGCATATCCCTGCATTTTTTAAACGTTATATACGAATACTCTTGTTTGGTAAAGTGCAACGTGGTAGGGTCGTTACCACTTGATAGAGGCGCGGGCACGAAGAGCCGCGGGCGAGTCGGCAGACTTTGACCCTGCGGGGAGGCGAAACCCGCCGAACTGGGCATTTCGGGCGCGAACAGCCTGGTGGGCCTGCGGGAAACACCCGCAGGACTGTCTGCAGCAATGCGGGAGCGCTATCCGGACATTGGATCCACGTTATGCGGATTCGATGCGCAGATGGCGCCGTCTGGATAGCGAGGTTTACGGGACATGGCATTGACCCCCAACGAGCCATATGCGGCCAAGCAGCCGTTTGTGGACAAGGAGACGCTCGAGCATATCGTCGAGCAGTTCCCCACGCCATTTCATCTATACGACGAGGCGGGCATCCGCCGCAACATGCAAGAAGTGCGCGACGCCTTCGCATGGAACCCGGGCTTTAAGGAATACTTTGCCGTCAAGGCCAATCCCAACCCGGCGCTCATCTCCATTCTCAACGAATACGGCTGCGGCTGCGATTGTTCGAGCTATACCGAGCTCATGATCGCCCGCTCGCTGGGTATCACCGGCCACGACATCATGTTCTCGTCCAACGACACGCCGGCGGCGGACTTTGCCCTTGCAGATAAACTGGGCGCCATCGTCAACTTTGACGACATCAGCCATATCGAGTTCTTTGAGCGTGTCGCGGGGCCCATCCCCAAGACAGTCAGCTGCCGCTTTAATCCGGGCGGCCTGTTCCAGCTCTCCAACGGCATCATGGATAACCCCGGCGACTCCAAGTACGGCATGACCACCGAGCAGCTCTTTGAGGCCTTCCGCATGCTCAAGGCCAAGGGCGCCGAAAACTTTGGCATCCACGCATTCCTTGCCAGCAACACCGTCACCAACGACTACTACCCCAAGCTTGCACGCATCCTCTTTGAGCTTGCCGTGCGCCTGGAGCGCGAGACCGGCGCACATGTCGCCTTTATCAATCTGTCCGGCGGCGTCGGCATCCCCTATCTACCCGAGCAGCAGGCCAACGACATCCACGCCATCGGCGAGGGCGTACACGCGGCCTACGACGAGATTCTGGTTCCCGCCGGCATGGGCGATGTGGCGATCTGCACCGAGATGGGTCGTTTTATGATGGGCCCCTACGGCTGCCTGGTGACCAAGGCCATCCATGAGAAGCAGATCTACAAGAACTATATCGGTGTCGATGCAAGCGCCGTCGATCTGATTCGCCCTGCCATGTATGGCGCCTACCACCACATTACGGTGATGGGTCAGCCAGGTGGCGCCGACAAGACTGCAGCGCCCGTTACGGACACCTACGACATCACGGGCAATCTGTGCGAGAACAACGATAAGTTCGCCATCGACCGCAAACTGCCGCATATCGACGTGGGCGACCTGCTCGTGATTCACGACACGGGCGCGCATGGCTACTCCATGGGCTACAACTACAACGGCCGCCTGCGCTCCGCAGAGGTGCTGCTGCGCCCCGATGGCTCGGCCGACCTTATCCGCCGTGCTGAGCGCCCGGGCGATTACTTTGCCACGCTCGACGTGCTGCCGAGCGGCCGAGAGCTACTGGCCAAGTCGCGCGCCGATACTGCCCGCCATCGTGCCCAGGACGAGCGCCTGGCGGTCGCCGCCCAATGGAACAAGCGCATCCAAATCGCGGAAGCGAAGGAGAAGAACATGGACATCCGCAATCTCGAGGGCTCAATCGTCGCCCTTGTGACGCCGTTTAAAAAAGACGGCAGTGTCGACTTCGATGCGCTCGAGCGCCTTATCGATTTCCATCTGCAAAATGGTACCGACGCCATCCTCACTCTGGGCACCACCGGCGAGAGCGCCACGATGACCGACGACGAGGACAACTCCGTCGTTGCCGCAGTGGTCAAGCAGGTCGCGGGCCGCGTCCCCGTCATCGCCGGCTCGGGCTCCAACTCCACGCAGACCATGCTCACCAAGTCGCTCACCTACCAGGGCCTGGGCGCCGACGGTCTGCTGCTCATCACCCCCTACTACAACAAGTCCAACGAAGAGGGCATCTATCAGCACTTTAAGACCGTTGCCGACGCGGTGGACATCCCCTGCATCCTGTACAACATCCCCGGCCGCTGCGGCTGCGGCATCAGCGAGCGCAACGTAGAGCGCTTGGCTGCGCACCCCAACATCATGGGCATCAAGGAGGCCTCGGGCAACGTCGCCTACGCGGCCAAGATCGCCCACCTGCTGTCCGATGACTTCCGCATGTACTCGGGCGAGGACGCGCTTACCGTGCCGCTCATGAGCCTGGGCGCCTCGGGCACCATCAGCGTGTGGGCAGACATTCAGCCGCAGCTCGTGCACGACATGTGCCGCGCCTATCTGGACGGTGACGTGGAGCGCGCCCGCGATATCCAGATTGCCGGCCAGCCGCTCATCAACGCCCTCTTTAGCGAGGTCAACCCCATCCCCGTCAAGGAAGCACTCGCCCAGATGGGTATGATCGAAGCCAACTACCGCATGCCGCTGTGCCCCATGGCAGACGACACGCGTTCCGCACTTACCGATGCTCTGAAGGGAGCTGGTCTGCTTGATTAAGACCGTCATTATGGGAACGGGCCGCATGGGCTCGCTCATCCGCACTACCGCCGAAGGCATTGCCGACGCCTCCGGGCAGCCCGTTTTTGATATCGTGGCCCAGATCGGTTTTGACCTGTCCGAGCTCGAGAGCGCCCCGGCAGCCGACGTCATCATCGACTTCTCGAACGTCGTGACCTTCGATGCCGTCGTCGCCTATGTCGAGCGTACAGGCGCCGCGTTGGTCTCGGGCACCACGGGCTACACACCCGATCAGATGGACCGCCTGCGCGAGCTGGGCCAGAATGCCCGCGTCATGCACTCGGGCAACTACTCTATCGGCATCGCCGCCCTGCGTCACCTAGTGGCCCAAGCCACGCGTGAGCTGCCCGGCTTTGACTGCGAGATTGTCGAGACGCACCACAACCAAAAGGTCGACGCTCCCAGCGGCACCGCCAAGCTGCTACTCGACGCCGTGGTCGAGGCCGAGCCAGAGGCTGGCTATCATCCCGTCTACGGTCGCGAGGGCATGTGCGGCGTTCGCGATCCCAAGGAAATCGGCATGCACTCGCTGCGCGGCGGCACCGTCGCCGGCGTACACGAGGTGAGCTTCTTTGGCCAGGACGAGGAGGTCACGCTTAGCCATCGCGCTACGAGCCGCCAGATCTTTGTCAACGGCGCTCTGGCCGCCGCTCAAAAGCTCGTCGTCCGCGACCCTGGCTTCTACACCTTCGATCAGGTCATGTTCGCCTAACCAGTTAACTACCGTACCCACGCAAAGGAGAAACAGCATATGAGCAACGCAGCCGAGATGGATGCCCAGGAGATTATCAATTACATCGCCACCGCGCCTAAAAAGACGCCTGTCAAGCTGTATGTGCGCGAGAAGCCCGGCATGAAGGTTGCCTGGGGCGATGCGCACGTCTACGGCGGCCGTCGTGGTAAGACCGTCTTTGGCGACTGGGAAGAGCTCAAGGCCATCCTCGATGCCAATGCCGACTCCATCGACTACTACGACGTCGAGAATGACTGCCGCAACTCCGCCGTCCCCATGCTCGACCTTAAGGGCATCAATGCCCGCATCGAGCCGGGCGCGATCATCCGCGACCGCGTCGAGATCGGCGACCGCGCCGTCATCATGATGGGTGCCATTATCAACATCGGCTCCGTCATTGGCGAAGGCTCCATGATCGACATGGGCGCCGTGCTGGGCGGCCGCGCCACCGTGGGCAAGAACTGCCACATCGGCGCCGGCACCGTGCTGGCAGGCGTTGTGGAGCCCGCCAGCGCCACGCCCGTCATCATCGAGGACGATGTCATGATCGGCGCCAACGCCGTGGTCCTGGAGGGCGTGCACGTAGGCAAGGGCGCCGTCGTTGCCGCCGGCGCCGTGTGCGTCGAGGACGTCCCCGCCGGTGCCGTCGTGGCCGGTGTTCCCGCTCGCGTCATCAAGATGCGCGACGAGAAAACCGACAGCAAGACCGGCTTGGAAGAGGGTTTACGTCAACTGTAGGGTTACGCGGTTTTACCAAACCGCGTAACTAGCCGACGCTGCAAACGCCCCAGAGCGGCAATCTGACGTTCAGTCGTCGGGCATGACCAAAAGGTCAATGCCCTCCTCTTTCACGTCACCTTGCTCGCTCTGGGGCGTTTTCGCTGACTTATGCTCAACCAGTAGCGAAATTAAGCCCCAAGTAAAAAGGCCGAAGCCCTCATCCGAGGCTTCGGCCTTCGCTTTCTCGCTGCAGGCGTAACGCAACTTATCGATTCTCGATGCTGCCGATGTTTTTGAGCTCGATGGAGATGAGGCCGTTGGGCTCGTTGACGAACTCGATGTACTCGGAGTTCGAACCCATCTCGGCCGGGAAGCTGATCTCGATACCCGTATCGGTACGAATCTTATGATTGCGAACCGCCGCGCGCTCGACCTGCTTGCGCTCCACGGGAACGCGCTCGGGAACCTTCTCCTCGGTCAGTGCCGCGCGCACACTTTCCTTGATGACCGGCTCGTCCTCAAAGACCTCATCGACGATATCCCAAGGCGGAAGCTCCTCGTCATCCTCGACCTTCTCGGCCACAGCGGCCTTAACCTTGGCGAGCGCCACGGCCGTGTTGGCGCCGTGCTCCTCGGCGACTTCCTCGACCACACGCGTCACGGTGTCGATGACCTCCTTGCCAGATACGCCCGTGTCGCACTGCAGCAGGCCATCGGGGATAAGCATGCGGTCTTCGCCGGCAATCTTGCGCTTCTTGTCTACGTAGCCGATCTCCATGGTGCTCGCGCGCACGATGGCATAGCTCGGCACCTTCTGCGAGGGGTTCGGCAGGATAGCGTAATGGCGCGCGATGTCGTTGCGCACCTCCCCCTCCTCGCGGCCCACTTCGTGCATAAAAGCCTGCTTGGAGCCCAGCAGCATCACGGCAAACCAGCGGGCATCCTCATCGTCGTCAAAATCGGCCACGAGCACGTCGGTGGACTCGGCTTTCTCGGCTTTGGTGAGCTCGGAGGAGATAAACTCCGCAATCTGCTGCGACAGGTCCACGAACTCGCGCTCGCCAAAGAAATAGCCCTTGAGCTCGCCGCCAAACGCAGAGTTCTCGGCAAACGTGGCGCGTTTATTGTCGGCCGAGGTACGTGCGCGGCGCAGATGCGTGGTCACGAAGTTGCGCACGGTACGACTCTCGATATCGAGCTCGCGCTGGCTCATAACGTTGACGGCAGAGTCAAAGTCCAGGATATGCAGAATCGCGTGATTGATTTTCATATACGGCATTCCGTTCTAGATCGATTTCGGCACGAACCAGTATAGCGGTCGAGCCCTCCCCGAGCGCATCGAAGATTGGTGCATCGGGGACAGGTTGCTTTGCACCAATGGCTAGCGCAAGAGCTCGGACTGCCAAGCCTCGAGCTGTTCTGCCAGACTCTTACCGGCGGCGGACATGTCGATCTGGGGTCGTTTGGGCAGCAGTGCGCACTTAAGGATTGCCACGATGGTCTGCGAGACAAAGCGTCGTGTATCCTTGTCGAAACCTTGCGCAGTCTGGAGCATCACGGGCAGGCTCTCGCGCAGATTCCCAGCGATATCCGCAAACCGCTCAGCACCCGTAGCCTCAAACACGGAGAACAACGCATCTACAAAACGCTCGCGCTCGCTAGGCCCCACTGCAAGCAGCATCTCGCGAATGGAGCCATCAACGTATCGAGCACCGGCGGACAGGCGCTCACAGTACACGAAGTCGCGACCATCAACCACCCAGCTAAAGGGATTGTGCTGCAGCAGGCTGAACTCGGTGCTCTCAACGATGGCATAGTCCTCCTGCGTCTCGAACATCATGCCAAAGATCGACGACCGAGGTAGCGTCTTATCGATGCGGCCGGAAAGATCGGCAAAGGCGTTGCCGTTCAGAAACTCCTCGACGAAGCCAGGACCATCATGGGAATACACCCGTTCGATTCGCTCACGGGCGACATCGGAGCACATCGCCGCACCGTACACCGCAAGGTTTCCACCCTTGGAATGACCTCCGCACAAAAGCGGCCCGTCAATCGCATCCGCCGCCTCGTCCACATAACGCGCCGCGGATTCCTGGGCCGGCACAGGACACCGGAATGCCATGTTAAAGTCCTCTTTCCAGCCCACAATCGTACTGTCGGTCCCCCGAAAGGAAAGATAACTAAACCCCGCCGGAAACCGGAACGCCATGGCTGCAAACTGCTCTGTCGCCACCACATCGCTCACGGCACGATAGCCGCAAACGTGTACGCCACGGTAGCGAGGGCTTGCTGTCACGGCCTCCAACAAGGCTCTGCTCCCCTCTGGGTCCCACAAATCGTCAATCATGTCCCGGTAGCACTCGGCACGCAGCAGCTCGCGTACGTCTAGGCCCTGCCAGTTCGTCAGCTCCGCCATATCACCCGGCAAACGCAAATAGGACAACCACGCAAAGACCAGGCTATCCACCGCGCAGAACGGCCGTTCCTCAAACGGGTCAAACGCCGTCTGGGCATAGGTCAAAAAATTAGGCGAATCCGACATGGCGCTCCCATCAACTATGGCGCATTGGGGTCAGGTTACTTTGCACCAAAAAGGCGCCCGGACCGTGTGGACCGGACGCCTTTCATTGTAGCCTGTTGCCCAAAAGAGCTTGATTTAGCAGGAGAAGTCGACGCTGTCGATGATGTCCTTGAGGGCCTTGGCGGAGGCGGTAAGCTCATGCTGCTCGTCATCGTTCAGCGGCACGGGGACGCGGCAGACAACGCCGTCGCGGCCAACGACGGTCGGCATGGAGATGGCAAGATCGGACAGGCCATACTCGCCCACCATGAGCGAGGAGACGGGCAGAACGGTCTGCTCGTCACGCATGACGGCAGTGCAAATGCGCTTGACGGCCATGGCGACGCCATAGTAGGTAGCGTGCTTCTTCTCGATGATGGTGTAGGCGGAGTTCTTGACGTCCTCGGCGATGCGCTTCTCGGCAGCCTCATGCTCCAGATGACCGTGAAGCTCGCAGAAGGTGTTCAGCGGAACGCCGGCAACCTGGGCGCTGGACCAAGCGACGAACTCGGAGTCGCCGTGCTCGCCCATGACATAGGCCTGGACATCGCGCGGGTCGACCTCAACGTGGGCACCAAGCATCTGCTGCAGACGACCGGTGTCGAGCACGGTACCGGAGCCGATGACATGGCCCTCGGGCAGGCCGGACATCTTGATGGCGGCATAGGTCAGAACATCGACCGGGTTGGAGACGATGAGCAGAATGCCGTCGAAGCCAGACTTCTTAATCTCGGGGATAATGGACTTAAAGATGTTGACGTTCTTGTTGACCAGGTCCAAGCGGGTCTCACCGGGCTTCTGGGCAGCGCCAGCGGTGACGACGATCATGGCGGCGTCGGCGACATCGGAATAATCGCCGGCGTAGATCTTCATCGGCTCGGCAAACGTCATGCCGTGCGCGATATCCAGAGCCTCACCCTCGGCGCGGTTCTTGTCCACGTCGATGAGGACCATCTCGGAGAACAGACCGCTCTGCATCAGCGCGAACGCCGAAGACGAACCGACGAAACCGCAGCCGACAATAGCGACCTTCTTCTCGTTAACCATTAGAAACTCCCATCTCTCTCCACAAGCAAGCCGCCCGGGAACGACCCGAGCGGCTTGCCGTAATCCCAATACATCCAATCGGGACTTTGATTATGCTCCTATTCGCAGCCAAAAATCGACCGTTTACCGAAATTGTTTGCAGGATTCGTAAAATAACTGCACGAAATCGGTTTCGAGCTATTGACGAGGCGAAATAGCTTTCTAATACAGGCCCGCCTCGCGAATGGCCTCGACAGCCAAAGCAATCTGATCGGGCGGCAGGACCAGCGCCATGCGCACGTGTCCCTCGCCCGAAGGACCAAAGCTCGCGCCCGGCGTCACCACAACGCCGGCCTTCTCCATAAGCTCCTCGCAAAACGCCATGGAATCGGTGCGACCACCGGGAAGCTTGGCCCACACGAACATAGAGCCATGCGCGTTGGGACGCTCCCAGCCCAGACCCTCAAGACCGTCGCACAGGGCATCACGGCGCTCCTGGTACTTCAGACGCTGAGCCTCGACCTCATCGCGCGGACCGTTCAGACAGGCGATAGCAGCCTTCTGGATCGGGAAGAACATGCCAAAGTCGATCTGGCTGCGCAGCTTGGCAAAGGCAGAGACCACGTCCTCACGGCCGACCAAAAAGCCGATGCGGGCACCAGTGACGTTAAACGACTTGGAGAGCGAGAAGAACTCCACGCCCACCTCGAGCGCGCCGGGATACTGCAAGAAGCTGCCACCCGGCTCACCGTCGAACACGATGTCGGAGTATGCGTTGTCATGAACAATCAACAGATCGTGCTCGCGGGCAAAGGCGATAATCTCCTCGTAGACCTCGAGCGTGCCCACCGAGCCCACCGGGTTCGCGGGCAGCGACACGATCATATACTTGGCACGATCGGCCACCTCGGGATCGATACCCGCCACATAGGGCAGGTAATTATGCTCGGCGACCAACGGATAGTACTCGAGCTTGGCATCGGCAATCTTCGCACCCGCCTCAAAGACCGGGTAGCACGGATCGGGAACCAGAATGGTGTCACCCGGATCGAGCAGAGCCAGGCCCAAATGGCCAACGCCCTCCTGCGTGCCGTTGCACGACTGCACCATGGACGGTGTAATGCCCGAAACGCCAAAGCGACGCTCATAGTAATCGCATACGGCCTGCTTGAGTTCGGGCAGGTCGCGCAAGGCGTACTTCCACATCTCGGGATCCTGGGCTGCTTGTGTGAGCGCCTCGACCACGTGGCCGTACGGCTTAAAGTCGGGCGTGCCCACGCTCATGTTGTAAATGGTCTTGCCCTGAGCCTTCAGCGCGAGCAGCTTGTTGTTGAGCGAGGCGAAGACCTCCGCGCCAAAGCGGTCGAGACGCTGCGATGCCTGCATGGTGCCACCTTCCGATATAAAAAAGCGGCGCTCCGACAAGAGCGCCGCGCGATACGGGCCATCAGATTGCAAAAGTGTAACGCTTGCAACCCCCGTATTGGTTCAATTTAGCCAACCTTAGTCAACTGGATTGAGCGCGTCGATCTGCGCAAGCCACAGACGCGAGCTGGCGTCACTCGGCATACGCCAATCGCCGCGCGGGCTGAGCGTCACCGAACCAACCTTGGGGCCATCGGGCAGGCAGCTGCGCTTAAACTGCTGGGCAAAGAAGCGACGATAGAACGTACGCAGCCACGCGTGGACGGTCTTGGCGTCGTAGACACCCTCGAAACTCTTGAGCGCCATGCGGTAGATCTTGCCCGGCTCAAAGCCAAAACGCAGCAAGTAGTAGAGGAAGTAGTCGTGCAACTCGTACGGGCCCACCAAATCCTCAGTCTTCTGCGCAATCTCGCCGTCGCCCGTGGGCGGCAGAAGCTCGGGGGACACCGGCGTGTCGAGGATATCGAGCAAGACCTCGGCAATACGCCCGCCAAAGACATCAGCCGCATAGCGCACCAGATGACGCACAAGCGTCTTGGGCACGCTCGCATTGACGGCGTACATGCTCATGTGGTCGCCGTTATAGGTAGCCCAGCCGAGCGCCAGCTCCGACAAATCGCCCGTGCCGATGACAAAACCGCCGGCCTGGTTGGCCAGATCCATCAGAATCTGCGTACGCTCGCGGGCCTGGCTGTTCTCGTAGGTCACGTCCTGCACGGTCGGATCGTGCTCAATGTCCTTGAAGTGCTGCTCCACAGCCGCGTGGATCGAAACCTCGCGGAAGCTCACGCCCAGGTCGCGCGCGAGCGACTCGGCGTTGGACTTAGTGCGATGCGTCGTGCCAAAGCCGGGCATGGAGACCGCCGTGATACCCGTGCGCGGCAGCCCCAGTGCATCGAAGGCACGCACCGTCACGAGCAGTGCCAGTGTAGAATCAAGGCCGCCCGAAAGACCGATGACTGCAGCCTTGGTGCCCGTATGGGCCAGGCGGGTCTTGAGGCCGGCGGTCTGCAGGTCGAGGATGGTCTCGCAGCGCTCGGCCAGGTCACCATGGTCGGCCGGTACAAAGGGCGCGCGCGGGAAAACGCGGTCGATATCGCAGGCATCGCGCAGGACAGGCTCTTCGGCCAACACGCCCTCAAACGAAAACTCAACGGCCGTGGCCTCCGGCGCATCGTCCGCGCGCGTCCACGTCGTCGAACGACGGCGCTCGGCAACCAGGCGGTCAAGGTCAACGTCGGCGATGGCCATATCGCAAGTAAGCAGTTTGGTCGCGGCGAGCTTGGAGCCGTTTTCGTAGACGAGGCTCTCGCCCGCAAAGACCATATCGGTCGTGGACTCGCCCTCGCTCGCGTCTGCATACGCATAGGCACAGTACAGGCGCGCGCTCTGATTGGAGATGAGGCTGCGGCGATAGTCTGCCTTACCGATAATCTCGTCCGAAGCCGACGGGTTGAGAATCACCGTCGCACCGGCAAGCGCCATCTCGGTCGAAGGAGGCGCCGGCACCCACAGGTCCTCGCAGACCTCAACGCCCAGCACCAGGTCCTCGGCGCCCTCATCACAGCAACGGTAGACAAGCCCCGAGCCCAGCGGGACCGGACCCTGACCGGCAAATTCAAGCCAAACGGGATCGGTAGGTGCCGGAGCAAACCAACGGCGCTCATAGAACTCGCCATAGTTGGGCAAATACTTCTTGGCCGTGAGGCCCAAAAGCTCGCCCGCGCAGCACACGGCGGCGCAGTTGTAGATATTCTCGGCAACCGCAACGGGAAGACCAATGGTAAAGACAATCGGCAGCTCACAAGTCTCGTCGAGGATATGCACCAGAGCAGCCTCGCAGGCATGCAGCAGTGTGCGGTTATGGAACAGATCGGCCGCGGTATAGCCGGTCAGGTTAAGCTCGGGCAGCACCAGCGCGCGAACGCCACACTCGGCAGCATCGCGAACAGCCACCAGTGCAACCTCGGCATTGCCCTCGGCATCGGCAACGCGAATCTGCGGTGAGGCCGCCGCCACACGCAAAAAGCCGTCAGACTGAGAAAGGTGAAGATCCATAAGAATGCTCCCGTGCGTAGACGCCATTCATAACAATTAGCAAACCTTATTGTAGTTCAACCGCCGGGCGCAACCGCATCCCACCAACTTGGTGAGCTATTGATGAGTTGATGGTATCTGCTAAATGTCACGTACGATTCACATCTGGTGGGTACCCTGATGGCTAAACGAAACGAAGCAGATTTACACCGGGAGGACCCCGTATGGCAACCAAGTACACCGACGCGCCGCGCACGCGCGTCATGACACCGGCCGCGCTCAACAACGGCGTGCACGAGAACCATTCCATCGGACAGACCATGGCCATCGCGCCCAAAAAGGGCCTGTTCGACGACATTTCCATTCCCCAAATCATCGCCGGCGCCGCAGCTGCCGCCACGAGCGTCGCGCTTGCCTCCAAGATCGGTATCGCCGGATCGGTGATCGGCGCCGCCGTGAGCTCGGTCATCACCGTTGTGTCCTCGCAGGTCTACCGCCACTTTATCTCTGCCAGCGCCGAAGCCCTCAAAGGCACGCACACCGCCGTCGACTACCCCGCCGGCGCCTATGAGCCCGTTGAGTTTGATGCCGAGGAGCACCTGGGCGGCGCCGCGACTACGCAGGAGATGCGCCAGATTGCGGGGCGCGCGACCACGGCGCGCGTCGCCCCCAACAGCCTGCGCGCCAAGGCGGCGGCAGAGCGCAGCCAGACGCAAAAGAAGGTCATCATCTTCTCAATCGCCATCGCCATCGTTGCGGTCATCGCTTGCGCCGGCGCCATCCTTATCACCACTGCCGGTGAGGGCCTGGGCGAGCGCCCCGAGCCAATCCTTTCGTCGCGCACGACGAAGCAAGACGCGGACAGCGCCGGCCAATCGCAAAGCCAGCAGAACGACTCACAGGCCAACTCCGCACCCACCGATTCTTCCTTGACCACCCCTGATCAGTCGCAAGGTACCGATTCCTCTTCGAACAGCGGCGGCACACAATCCGGAACGACCGACTCCAGCCAAACGACCGACGGCTCTCAGCCGAGCACGGGTGACCAGACGAGCGGCAATGCATCGGGCACGGGCTCAACCGACAACAGCAACACCAACAGCTCGAGCGGAACCTCATCTGGCACGACATCCGACAGCTCGAGCCAAGGCACGACATCGGGCAACTAAGCACGATCGTCTCTCACAGATAGCCGACCTGCATAACGGGCGCGAACCGGCAACGGTCGCGCCCGTTTGCTTTGGGCGCCGAGGAGGCAAGCCCTGCGCGATGGTAAGATGCTTTGGTGTGTAAAGAGGAGATTTGCCATGAGCAAGACAATAGTTAAGCCCACGCTTTCGCTGGGCAACCACATCTATCTGTATCGCCTGCTACGCGATGCGATTGGATGCGGCAAGCAAACGTTTATGACGCAGGTCGAGGAGACACTCGCCGCTGGCGATATGACCGCTTATGACCTGGGCTTCGAGTCCACGCGCGAGCTGCTCGAGGAACTCGACGACTGCATTAAGCTGACCGTCTTTAAGGGCGGACGTCTGTATGCCACCGTCATCGCCAATGAGGCCTGGGATACCGCCCTTGCCAAGGGCGAGGACAAGCCCAAGGCAGCCAAGGGAGCCAAGCAGTCCTACAAAAAGAAAAAGCGCGGCGAGAAAGACCTCAAGGCCGTGCGTCCCAAGCACGTTAAGCGTCCCGAGCCCGTGGCCGAAGTCGCTCCGGAGCCCGAGCCCGAGACAGAGATCGAAGTCGCTATTGAGGTAACAGCAGAAGCCGAAACCGAAATCGCCGCCACGACCGATCCCGAAGTCACATCAGAGCAGGAAGCCGCTGTGGAGCTCAACGAGGCCCCCAAGTCGACAACCGAAGAAGCCGCTAACCAACCCGAGACGTCTGCGTTCCAAAACAGCGATGTCTTTGGCAACGAGGCCGAGGACGATCAGTCCGACGAGCCCGCCGATCAAGGCGCTACCGAGTCGGCGCCGGAGCCCGAGACGCCGCAGCCCGCCATCTCGCTCACGGTTGTCTATGACCCCGAGAACGCCAACGCCGGCATCACCACCATGGCATCCACGCCGGTCGAAGCAAAGCTGCCTGTCGAGGCAGAGGACGCCCCGCAAGCCGATGCCAAAACCGAGACTGAAGACACATCCGTCTCCGTGGAACCGACAGATTCCGCAGTTAAGCCGGAACCGGTGCCTGAGTCTGCACCCGTCATCGAGTCCGCATCCGAACCTGTCTATGACCAGATTCCCGCACCGGCTCCGGTCCCCGCTGCAGCACCGGCCCCCGCACCCGCAGCGCCCGCCATCCCCGAGGACTTCCCCGTCGATTTCACAACCGAGGTCTTCTGCCCCGGCCCGCTTTTGCACCAGCTGTCGACCTATCTCCCCTACGGCGCCGACACGCTCGGCATCGTCGGCGAGTACTACTGGATCGCCCGCGAGCGCGGTACCATCGAGGCCGCGCGAAACCGCGCAAGCTTCCCCCTGCACTACACGCAGGCCGGCGAGCGCCGCGAGGTTGCCGTGCGCATCCGCCGCAACACCGCCGGCGGTCTCGGAGCCGCCTGGACCATCGATAAAGTCGAAGAACCCGAGCAGTAACGACAAACGGCTCAAATCCAAATCAGGATTTGAGCCGTTTTTGCTCATTCGTTTAAATTGCTCATTTGTCGATGCATCGTAACCAACAGCGAGCGAGCCGCAAGTGCCCCAGGTTGCCGTGAAAGAGGAGCGACGCGTACTTTGGTACGCGAGCGACGGTTTGAACGACAAGATGGGGTGCTTGCGGCTCGCGCAGCATCATCTCGTTACGCGGTTTGGTAAAACCGCGTAACAAACCTAGTCACGCGTCAGCTTGCGGTGAATACGATGCGGCTGGGCTGCGTCCTCGCCCAGGCGCTCGATGCGGTTGGCCTGATAGGCCTCGAAGTTGCCCTCGAACCAATACCAGTTGCCCGGGTTCTCGTCGGTGCCTTCCCACGCCAGGATGTGCGTGGCGACGCGGTCCAGGAACATACGGTCGTGGCTAATAACCACCGAGCAGCCCGGGAACTCGAGCAGCGCCGCCTCGAGTGAGGACAGCGTCTCGACGTCGAGATCGTTCGTGGGCTCGTCGAGGAGCAGCAGGTTGCCGCCCTGCTTGAGCGTGAGCGCCAGGTTCAGACGGTTGCGCTCGCCACCGGAGAGTACACCAGCGCGCTTCTGCTGGTCCTGGCCCTTAAAGCCAAAGCTCGCCACATAAGCACGGCTCGGAACCTCGGTCTCGCCGACCATCATGTGGTCCAGGCCGTCCGAGACGACCTCCCACAGGTTCTTATCAGGGTCGATGCCAGAACGGTTCTGATCGACATAGGAGATCTTGACGGTCTCGCCCACCTCGAGCTCGCCCGAAGTCAGCGGCTCCAGGCCCACGATGGTCTTGAACAGCGTGGTCTTACCGACACCGTTGGGGCCGATGACGCCCACGATGCCGTTGCGCGGCAGGGTGAACGAAAGGTCGTCGATGAGCACGCGACCGTCGAATTCCTTGTGCAGGTGATGGGCCTCGAGCACCTTGTTACCCAAACGCGGTCCAACGGGAATGCGGATATCGGTCCAGTCGAGCTTCTGGCTTGCGCGGGCCTCGGCCTCCATCTCCTCGTAGCGAGCCAGACGAGCCTTGTTCTTGGCCTGGCGAGCCTTGGGCGAGCTGCGTACCCACTCGAGCTCGGCCTCCATGCGCTTGGCGAGCTTGGCGTCGCGGTTGCCCTGCGCCTCGATACGGGCGGCCTTGGTCTCCAGATACGTGGAGTAGTTGCCCTTGTAGGGATAAAGGTGACCGCGGTCGACCTCGCAGATCCACTCGGCAACGTTATCCAGGAAGTAGCGATCGTGCGTGACGGCAAGCACCGCGCCCTGGTAGTTGTGAAGGAAGTGCTCGAGCCACAGGATCGACTCAGCGTCTAGGTGGTTTGTGGGCTCGTCAAGCAGCAGCAGGTCGGGAGCCTCGAGCAGCAGCTTGCACAGGGCCACGCGACGACGCTCGCCGCCGGAAAGCACGTTGACCGGCATGTCGGAATCGGGCAGCTGCAGGGCGTCCATGGCCTGGCCGAGCTTGGAATCGATATCCCAGCCATCAGCGGCGTCGATCTCGTCCTGGAGCTTGCCCATCTCGGCCATGAGGGCGTCCATGTCGCAGTCCGGGTCGCACATCTCCTCGCCGATCTTATTGAAGCGATCGACCTTGGCGATCATATCGCCAAACGCCATGCGCACGTTCTCGATAACGGTCTTGTCGTCGTCGATCGGCGGTTCCTGCTGCAGGATACCCACGGTGTAGCCGGGGGTGAGCCTGGCATCGCCGTTTGAGACCTCCTCGATACCGGCCATGATCTTGAGCAGGGTCGACTTGCCCATGCCGTTGGGGCCCACGACACCGATCTTGGCACCGGGGTAGAAGCTCAGGGTCACGTCGTCAAGGATTACCTTGTCGCCATGGGCCTTGCGAGCCTGATACATCTGGTAGATAAACTCCGCCATTTGCCTGTTTTATCCTTTCTACCTGCTGTTTCCCTATTCTTGTTTCGCTTTAGTGGAAACGAAATGAGGAAATCAGCTCTGAAACTTAACGAAAAAGGGGCATGGTTGCCCACGCCCCTAATACTACCTGGGAAAAGTCCCCCAGAACATACTATGAACTGCGTACGCTAGTTTTCCGCAACCTTAGCGAACGGCTCGCTGCGATTTACGCCACAGCAGATACGAGTAGACGTAGACGGCTCCGACCGAACCAAACGCCAGCACCGCAATCACCGCGGCGACGACTTCACTCGAAAGCACGCTACCCGCCACGCCCATCACAATCAAACCAACACCCAGCACCATAAAGCAAGCACCGCCAAAGCGCTGTGTGCGGCGCCAGTTCTCGGGATCGGCAAGCGCCCAGGGCGTCTTGATACCGAGCGTATAGTTCCGCTTCACACGCGGCAAGTAGTTGCCTACGCCGATGAACAGCAAACCGATGGCACCGGAAATCAGCACGTTGACCGAACCGACCGCCGGCACCACGCCCCAGACCGTAAGCTCACCCAACCAGCTTATGGCACACATGAACAAGGTGAAGGCGATTACGAAGCCCCGATAGAACTTGCCCGAGGTTCGATATGCCTCACCTTTGGGGTCAATGCGTGGCACCACGTAGAACATTGCAAGAAGTGCCAGAGGCAGCACGCCAAGCGCGGAGGCCATCCAGCTAGGGCCCCAACCGTCGACGGCGCCGTTCGCTCCCCAGTGCGTGGGAATCTGTGCAGGCAAGCTCGGCATCACCATGAGGTGCGCTACGACATTGGCGACGCACAGAGCGACCAGCGCAATCCACACGCGCGACGATACCCCCGTGGCGTGAATGCCCTTGTTTTCGTTATTCATCCTTATCACCTTCAGTGTTTGTAAAGCCCATAAACCAGCCAATCAAGTCCTGCATGACGGTGGTATTTAAGCTGTATACGATGTTTTGGCCATGGCGCTCATCGGTCACCAGCCCGGCGTTTTTAATCGTTGCCAGATGATGGCTGAGCGACGGTTTGCTTATGTCGAAATGCTCGGCGAGCTCCCCCGCCGTGCAATTGCCCTCGCGCAGCAGTTCTAAAATGCGCCGCCGCGTTGGATCCGCCAGCGCCTTAAAACCTTCTCCCGGCATAGAACCTCCTCTCGCTATCTCTCGCGACGTGCACACTATACTCTTTATTTAGATGTTTGTCTAATTATCTAATAGCAATGTTATATATAGAACATTCGTTCGTTTTTAGATACAATGGGTCCAGAAGCAGATGGGCCAGCTCCCTCTTCCCAAGAAGGAGATGGACTATGAGTATTAACGATGTCCTGACGTTGTTGTTGCTTGTAATCGCGGCTGTGGAGCTCGGCATCCACATTGGAGGTCGAATGAAATAGCCGCCCCCGCGTAATGCGAAGACGGCCACTTCTCACGCTACAAACGTGTTTGGGAGTTGGCCAACCCGCTGCAACGGGTGCCATCTGCTTCATCTTATGCGAATCACTGCCTCATTTCAACAAGCCCCTAGGGCTCAAATGGAATCGCGATAATACCTATAATGGCGATAGCTAAAACACGATTCGCTTCCCCATCGGAGGATGTCTATGACCGAAACCGCAGCCGCAACTCCCAACGAGACGCGCGATGCCAAGCTCGAGATCATCATGGGCCGCGAGGCACTCGACAAGCTCGCCGATGCCACGGTGCTGGTACTCGGCTGCGGAGGTGTGGGCTCCAATTGCTGCGAGGCACTCGCCCGCGGCGGCATCGGTCATTTCGTCATTCTGGACAAGGACATCATCGCGCCCAGCAATATCAATCGCCAGGCCATCGCCTTTCATAGCACCGTCGGCAAGTGCAAGGTGGACGTGATGGAAGCCATGATTGGTGATATCAATCCCGCCGCCACCGTTATCAAGCGCACCGAATACCTGTTGAGCGACAACATCGACGAGTTCTTTGCGAGCGTTTTGGAGCAGACGGACGGCAAGCTCGATTACGTCGTCGACGCCATCGACACCATCTCGGCCAAGCTCACCATTGCCAAATATGCTCAGGACCACGACATTCGTTTGGTTAGCTCCATGGGCGGGGCCAACAAGCTCCATCCCGAGTGCCTCCGCTTTGCCGACATTTTCGATACGGTACGTGACCCCATGAGCCGCATTATGCGCAAAGAATGCAAGAAGCGCGGCATCAAGAGCCTGCACGTACTGTTTAGCTGCGAGGAATCGGTTAAGACACAGCCCCGCGATCCTTCCAACATCCACGAGCGTACCGAGTTGGGCACCGCCAGCTTTATGCCGCCCATCATGGGCCAGATGATCGCCGGCGAGGTTATCCGCCAGATTAGCGGGCGCGGGTGCGAGCGCGTGCGCGCCGATGGCCAGCGCTTGGACTAGCAGGATGCCCTGCGATGGAACCGCGATTCTTTGACACGCATTGTCATCTTGATTTGATGCTCAGCCCCGATGCTGCAGCCAGCGAGTCGGCGGCGTTGGGTCTGGGGCTCTTTGACTGCGGGGTCGACCCACGCGACTTCGCGGCAGCAAAAAAGCGGACCAGCCGTTACCCAAACATTATCGCGGGCGTCGGCCTCCATCCTTGGTGGCTCGCCGACGGACGCTGCGGTCCTGCCGAGGTCAATCTGCTTTGCAAAGTTGCTGCCCAAGAGCGCTACATCGGCGAAGTCGGACTCGACTTTTCCGCGCGCTTTGCTGGAAGTGAGCCGCTACAAATACAGACATTTGACCGGCTCTGCGATGCGCTCGTGCAGCATCCTCTTACCGGGCGCGTAATATCAATTCACGCCGTTCGTTCGGCGGAAACCGTACTGGACGTCCTCGAATCGCATGGACTACTCATCCCAAACTCCGACTCCCCCGTTATCATCTTCCACTGGTTTAGCGGCACTTCGGACGAACTCGTCCGCGCGCGTAATGCGGGCTGCTATTTTTCCGTCAACGAACGCATGCTCGCATCTAAACGAGGACGCGAATACGCACGACAGATTCCACTCGACCGTTTACTACTCGAGACCGATGCGCCGACCGAACCAAACACAGAAACAGGCGCACAATCGCTCATCAGATCGCTCACAAGGACCTCAGAACGCATCGCCTCGCTCAAAAACTGTGACATAAAGCGCATCGAATCGGCAGTTTTAGCAAATGCGCGCTCTGTTTTTGACCTTCGCTAACCCCTGTGGGCAAAAATGCCAAGGGACATGCGAATCGCACAACGCAGTCCCTATTGGAAGGCAGTACAGTTCGGCGGCATTACACCAATTCGTGCATGAGATCACGGTTGCGTGTATACAATTCGTCAAAGATATGACGGCGCGACGCATATAGCTCGTGGGCAGTCATATCGGGCACGATTGTTTGCGCAACGCCAAGGACTCGGGCGAGTTCATCCCATGATGCATAGGCGCCACCTGCGAGAGCTGCCATGATGGCATCACCGAAGCATGCGCCCACCGTAACCTTGGCAACCGAGACCTCGCGCCCGCATACGTCGGCGATAGTCTGCATCCAAACTGGATTCTTGGTTCCACCTCCGACAAGCATAATGCGCCCAATTGGCAGTCCATGCTCTCGCTCGATAATGTCGACATGGGATGCAACGGTATACGCGACGCCTTCCAAGGCGGCGCGAACCATATGGGCTCGCGTATGCCTTCCGGTCAGGCCAAAGAAGACGCCACGCGCCTCGGGATCGTTGAGCGGAGTACGCTCCCCCGCAAAGTACGGCAGACACAGGAGCCCATCGGCACCCGGCGCCACATCGGCGGCATCATGCGCCATAACCGAATATGCATCGGGGCCACCGTGGCCCTCGGCCTCCACGGCGTCGCGATACAGCTCTTGGCGCAACCACGATGTGAGCGCACCCGCCGTATTGGTCCCCGCGCAGATCCCGTAAGTTCCGGGAATGATAAACGTCCCTGGCCACAGGCGAGCATCATCGACCATATGATCAGCTAGGTAGATGAAATACGCCGTGCTCCCCAACTGAACCATCATATCGCCGGGACGGAATACACCCGTCGAAATGGCCTCGGCACCAGAGTCGCCCGTTCCCACTAAGACAGGTATCCCTGCCGCGAGCCCCGTCGCCTCAGCCGCACACTGCGTAATCACCCCGGCAATATCGGTAGCCGACATTACCTCCGCCATCTGGTCAGGCCGGCAGAAACGAGCACATTCCCGAGCATCAACCTTCCAAGTGTAGCGGTCATATAGGGGAAGAAAACCCTCCGCCAAATAACGGTCCACCGTAAAACGCCCCGTCAACTTTGCGCATAGAAACGATGACGCCGTCAGGAACTTCGCGGCACGTTCGTGCACCTCGGGCATATTCTCCTTAAACCACAAGATCTTGGGAGCAATATCTGACGAACAGGGATCGTGCCCGAAAAGCTCGCGTGCGCGATCTGACCCATATTCGGAAAGAAGCTCGTCAATCTGCGGCTTCGAACGTGCATCGACTCCATACAAAATCGCGGGCGCCAGCGCGTTGCACTCGGTATCGACCGGCACGCAGTCGCAACCCAATGCGGAAAGGCCCACGCATCCAATCTGCGCCGCGTTAACCCCCGATCGCACCACCAGCTCCCGCGACAAGCGGCAAAAATCGCCCCACCAAACTGCCTCCGCATCATGCTGATACCATCCATCACGCGGGTTGTCCGTCTCGTGTCCACAAGAGGCTTGGCAAACGATGTTGCATCGATCATCGATTAAAACGCCTTTAGAGGCGCTTGTCCCAATATCAATACCCAGATAGAACGCCATAGGTGCCTACTCCCCTCGCGCCGCACGAGCGGCAGCCATAAAACGAACTACCCGCTCAACATCAACCGGGGCATCCAGCTTTCCGTCGCGCTTTAAGCACGTGCCGACAAACGCGCCATCGTAGTGAGCAAATACGTCAGCCACGGTATTTTCGCGACAACCGGTGCCACATACCACAGGCACTTCGCCAACGCGCTCGCGGACCTCATCGGCAAGCTCGCCCGAAGCGCCACGACCGGCAGCCGAACCGCCGATGACCATCGCATCCGGTAGGCAATTAAAGAGAAGTGAATCGGCAATGTCCGCAGTCGTGCGGTCGTTGAGATAAACCTCCCCCTCGCTCGTGATGAAGTGAAAAAGCTTGAGGTCGTCCAGGCGCAGCGCCGCCTTGCGACGCATGGTGTGAGCGAAATCTCGGTTAATCAGCCCGAGATCACCGGCCCAGGCACCGCAAAAATTGCAGCGCGTGAACTGCGCATCGACGGCAGCGCACAGCTCGATTGTGGCATCACCATCGTAAATTGCCTCAGCTCCCCAAGGGGTCGACAGATCATGGGACAGAGTCCCGATTACATAGCCCATCGATGCAAGGGTTGAGGGAGAAACGTGCTGCTCATAGGGCATCGAGAGCTCATTGGTAATCAAAATGCCATCGACACCGCCCTGCTGCAACGCTTCGAGATCGCGCTTGGCGGCTTCCACGACCTGCGACACGCTTCCGCCCGGGTAATACAGTGGATCGCCCGGCAGAGGACGCAGGTGTAGCATTCCGATAACCGGCTTTTCGGTCTTGAACATCGAGTTTAGAAACGACATAACGTGCTCCTTCATAGGGTTATTGCAGGGACGTTACTCCCCCAGCACCTCGACGTACACTTTTCGCTTCTGCGGACCGTCAAACTCCGCAAGATAGATGTTCTGGGCACCTCCGCACACGATGTGGCCATCTTGGACGGGAAAGAAGCAGCTGTTTCCACAAATCATGCTCTTGATATGCCCACAGGAGTTGTTGCCGGTGGCTCCATAGCTCGGCAGGAAGTGTGCATGCGCATAGGGGGCATCGAGTGGGGCGATGCGATCAAGCGTCTCCATAAGATCCGTCTCCACGCAGGGCAGCCCCTCGTTTACCACGATTCCACAGGTCGTATGCGACAAAATAATCGCTGCCAAGCCATTGGTCACCGAGCTGCGTTCGATGGCAGCGTGCACGTCTTCGGTAATATCGATGAACTGGTCCGGAGCAGTCGATAGATAGCTCAATGTCTCGAGCGTCACCATGTTTACTCATCTCCTTCAAGAAAACGCAGGGCATTACCCCAGTAGAGCCTTTCTCGCGCATCATCGCGCATGGGCACGGTATCGAGCGCCCGCTTGAGTTTGAATGCACGGAAGCGCGGCGTATTGCTGGCGAACATCACTTGATGCGATAGCGCGCGCTCATACCACAGCGGCCCCATATCGACCGTGAAAAGACGCTGCATCATCTCCTCGGGCGAATCGATGTAAGTGATAGAGGTGTCCGTGTAGCAGTTGGGATACTTGAGCAGCATCGCCACGGTCTCGCGCACCCAGGGCCAGCCAAAGTGGGTCAAACTAAAACGCACATTTGGATGCGTTGCGATTGTGTGCTCAAATGCAAGCGGGTTACTGCGCGAGAGCTCTGCACCCGGCTCCCAAGACATACCGGCATGGAAAACCACTGGCTTGTTATAGCGCTCGCACAGCTCGTAAAGCGGCTCGGCCACGGCATCATCGGGGGCAAAACCCTGCTTTGCCGGATGCAGGCAAAGCCCCTTTGCCCCCAACTCGGTAAAGGCGCGCTCCAATTCGCCTGCGGCACCGCTCACCTGCGGATCTACGCTCGCAAATCCCCACAGACGATCGGGATGCGCGGCAACCAGCATGGCAATCTGGTCATTGGTGCCAAAGTGCCCTCCGCATGCCGTGGTTACATCGAGCGGCATGAGCACGCTCTTCTGCACATCGCAGACGTCCATCTCGACTTGAAGCTCATCCCAATCCATGGGGCCCATATGCCCCATACCAAATTCTCGTGACCAAAAACCGAATCCATCAGGCTCATCACCCGGCGTATAGATCTCGCCGTAGAGCATGGGCTGAACCAACATGTCGATAACCATTTCGCACTCCTTTCCAGGCATTTGACCCTAGTACGGCTCAAAAGAGCCGATGACGCGGGACGAGAGCTCGGCGCCCGCCTTCATACACGCCGGAATATCAAGGCCATCAATCACGCCCTTGGTAAACCCGGCGATATACGAGTCACCGGCGCCCACGGTATTAACGACCTTCTCCGCCGGTACGATCCCGCACTCATAGAAGCGCTCACCGTCATAGGCAATGCTTCCCTTCTCGCCAAGCGTGGCAACTGCCACCCGCGGTCCCAACTCCTGTACGTGACGTGCCCAATCACGCAGTTCCGGAGTGTCCTCTTCAAACGACATGAACGCATAGTCAACGTAGGGAAAATAGTTCTCGCAGGCATATTCGGGATCCTGGCTGAACACCGAGAAGTCCATAACCACCGTCTTGCCCGCATCATGCCATTCGGGCAGGAGGTCCAAACAATTGCCAAACAGGTCGGTGTGAATGATGTCATGTTCTAGGATAAACGCCCGGTCATCTTCATTCGGTCGATATGTCTCCATTACGCCATCGATTGCCTCGAGATGCACGCGATCGACGCCGTCTTTCAATGCCATGAGCATCACCGAGGTGTCGCCATCCTCCACCCGCAGATGTGAGATATCGAACCCCTCAGCGGCCAGCGCCTCCCTCATCTTGTCTCCGTACTCGTCCTTGCCGACAACCGACACGGCGGATACCGAAACGCCCATTCGTGCAAGATGGATACCCCAGTCAATGCCATTACCAGTCGGATAGAACACGCCGATGTTTTGATAGACGTCCGCACAGCAAAAACCAGCCGCGCACGCTTTAATACCCATGGTCTTCTCCAATGTTCAAAAGGGGACCCGCCACATGGCGAGCCCCCTTTTCGCGTTTCGCTTATTGTTTTGCATCGGCCGTCCAAAGCCTCATAGCCTGACCGCCGTACGCTTTCTTAAGCTATTCGACGATTGGTGCTCCGTGGCCCCAAGATCCTTCCATGCCGCACACGGTCGAGGCAAACCCGGCAGCAAAGTCGAGCGCGCGCTCGATGGCCTCGGCGCCGCCCTCACCACGCTTGGCGGAATCGAGATAGCACATCAAAAACGAAGTGAGGAACGAGTCGCCCGCCCCCATGGTGTCCTTCATGTCCGTTACCGGTTTAGCCAGCTGGCGGTAATAACGCTCGCCGTCGTAAGCAATGCAGCCCTCGGCGCCCGCTGTAGCCGACACAAAACGCGGACCCAGGCCCTTCACCCATGCCAGACGCTCGCGAATCTCGTCCTCGCTCGCGGCATCCGCCGCACTAAAGAAAGCAAAATCGACGTAGGGCGCAATCTGCTCGTAATAGTCGTCGGTGGAGTCGTCCGAAAAGTCAAAAGAGACCGTGACGCCCGCGGCCTTCAACTTGGGCAGCTCGCGCTCGGTAAAGCAATAGTTGCCCGAATGAACCACATCGAACTGCTTCATGTACGCAAGGTCAAAGCGATCGAGGACATAGCGCGCATCGCCACGGATACCGCCCTCGTTGGAGCCAAGGAAGACACGGTCACCGTCAACGACGGTCACGCGAGCCGCTCCGTTCTCGCCAATCATCTGCTCGCACTTGTCAAGCTCGATACCCTCATCCTCGAGGCTTGCAATGACATGCTCGGCAGCGGCGTCATTGCCAAAAATGCCCATGTATGCGGAGCGTGCGGCACCGCATTTCTTGGCATAAACGGCGAAGTTCACCGCGTTGCCGCCAGGATACATGGTGTGGATATGCTCGTAGCGATCGACGACGTTGTCGCCAAATCCGAGCGCGTTAACGTTAAATGCCATGGCCTTTGTCCCTTCTAGTACTCGACAACACCCATATAGCGGCGGAAATCGGGATCGTGATCAAACACCTTGCCGCGCGCGGCACGCAGCTCGCAGTTCATGGCATAGAACAGCACCGGGTCCAGATAGGCACGGACGCTCGCCGGCACGGCTTCCATACCGTACTCCTTGGCATCGAGCACCATCAGCGTATCGGTATGCGTCTTAAGGAACGCCAGGGCGCGCTCGTCCATAGCACGGCACTCGCTGGAGCCCATCTGCAGGAAGTAAAAAACGCCATCCTGAGTAGCCTCGAAGGGGCCATGGAAGTACTCGGCAGAGTGGATGTAGCTGCAGTGCTGCCACTGCATCTCCATAAGAGAGCAGATAGCGAAACCGTAGGTCTGGCTAAAGTTGGGACCGCTGCCCAGAATATAGAAGAACTCGTGCTCCTGGCAAAGCTTGGCAAAGCGATCGCCCAACTCGGCATTTACCTTCTCGCGTGCCGGGGGAAGAATCTTATCCATCTCGGCGATACCGGCATACATATCGGCAAGATCGGCGTAGCCCTCCTGCTGATCGAGCAGCTCTGCCGCAAGCGACAGCGAAATACCAGCGGGGACCTCGGCCTGCGGCACGCCCTCGCCCCACGGGTAGACCCACGTGGTCCACTTGCCGGAGTCGATCTTAGATCCAGCATTGTCGGTCTGGGCGATCACCGTAGCGCCGGCAGCAAGGGCAATCTCGCAGCCCTCGACGACCTCGGGGGTGTTGCCACTGTGGCTGCAAGCAATGACCAGGGACTTCTCGCCCAGACGGCGCGGACGCATAATGTCGAATTCACGCGCGGTATAGATATACGAAGTGAAGGTGGTTGCCTCGCGCTGCAGAAGCTCATGAGCCGGGATCAAATCGATCATGGAGCCACCGCAAGCAATCCAGTAGACGCTGTCGAACTTGCCCTTCTCGGCAATTGCCTCTTTGATCAGATCGTGTGCGTTCATATCCAGTTCCTTTCTTGTTTGGCCGCAATCAATGACGTTGGTTGCGTGGCCGATAGTTGTTTTAGTCAATCAGATATTTCTCGAATGCGGCCATGTTCTTGGCATCTGCCGCCGCCGGGTCATCGTAGTAACGACCGTCCGTGATTTCCTGGCCCAGCATGCCGTCGAAATCATGAGCGTTGAGTGTGGCGACGAAGGCGTCCATATCGTGCTTGCCATCGCCCCACACCAGATGGCCATACGGGTCACCGTCGATAAAGTGCATCTCGTGAATTGCCCCATCACCAAAGGCGGCAAACCAGTCCTCGAGCGTCTCGTCTGCAACGCCCATCGCGGTTGTATCAACCATGGGCTGTAAGTACGGGCTCGCGACCTCGTCAATCATGCGCTTCGCATCGGAAACCGTCGTCACAAGGTTGCTCTCCTCGGGACGCAGGCTTTCCATCGTAAGCACCAGACCGTGCTCGCCGGCATACTCCGCCAGAATGGACAAGTGCTCGCGGCTGCGCTTCCAGGCTTCCTCGCGATCCTCGTCCCAGTCGCCCCAGCCCGAGTTGACGGACATGCGGTCGCACCCAAGTACCTCGGCGAGCTCAATGCCGTGCTTAAAGTACGCCAGGCTGCGCTGTTCATGCAGCGGTTTGCGTGCACAGTACTGCCAAGGATAGACAACATTCTCGGGGCACAGAGTACGATACCTAAGCCCACGGTCTGCAGCCTTTTTCGCCAGGACCTCAGCCTCAAAGTAGCCCGTGTGGTCGAGCGTCACATGCGGCTCCGCACACCACAGCTCAATGGACTCAAAGCCCAAGCGCTGCTGCACATCAAGGAAGTAATCGAGCGACCACATGATGTAGTGGATATTCATGCCCGCAATCTGCTCGCGGCGCAGCGTCGGTTTGGATTCAGGCATCTTATGCCTCCTTATTTCGATCGAACACGATTCGTCCGTCCGACATCGTCATATCAACCGCAAGATCGCGTGCGTCGCGATAATCGAGGTCGAACACATCCCGATCGAGCACGCAGATATCGGCAAGCCTGCCGGCCTCGAGCGTACCTAGCTCGTCTTCGCGCATCAGATCGTACGCGCCCCCGGCAGTCCAAGCGCGCAAGAGCTCGACAAGCGTCAGCGCGTTGGCCTCATTCACGGGCAGTCCGTCGGCGAAGAATCCGCCGCACGCGCCGTAGATTGACTCGCCCAGGCTCGGAATCAGCAGCGGCAAATCCGTGCCGCAACACACTGTGCATCCGGAATCTTCCATGCCGCGGCGATTCCAGCTGTGCAAAAGTCGCGTCTCGCCAATTTGTCGACGCATCATCGACAGGCAATCCTCGCGCCGGTCCAGCGTCAGAATCTGCGGATAGACCTCGCAAATTCCACCTAACTTGCCAAACTCGACAAGATCGGTCGGGTCAGAGTTCTCGAGATCGGTAATCGCATGGCGGCGAAGCATCCGTCCATGCTCGTCTCGAGGCAGCGAGGCATAGAGCGCCACGGTGCGACGAACGGCGCCATCGCCCTGGCAATGCAAGGAATATCGGAAGCCGTCAGCATCAATTGCACACAGCTCGCTCTCAATCAGATCCCACTCTGGCTCCTCGACGACCGTCTTTCCGGCAGCGCCCGCATCGGCCGTGTCTTCATAGGGGTCAATCATCTCGGCAAGCCCCGCCCATACGCCGCGATCGGTCATACGGTTGAAGCCAGAAAAACGAACGAACGGTCCCCGGAAGCGCTCTCGTGCCTCGCGGGCATATGCCAGATTTGCACCAGCGCCCACCGGCTGTGACATCATAGAGACGCGAACCGTCAGCTCACCAGATTCCTCACGGCGAGCCATTTCGTCGGCAAAACCGTAGTAGTCATCAAACGCCATCTCCTTGATGGCGGTAACGCCGCGCTCGTTAAGCATGCTCATGTAGTCCGAATACCCCGCACGTACCTCGGGCAGCACGAGGAAATCGCTCATCATGCGCCAGATCTTCTCGGCATAGCACGCCTGGGGTGTAAAGCCGTATCGCGCACTGGCGGCAGCATTGAGAACGCAGGTCTCCGCACCCGGTGTAAAGCAGACGACAGGGATATCGCCAAAACAATCGTCAAACACAGCTGCCGTATTTGCGTTCTCGGCATCCGATGCCAACGTTTCGGGTAGGTTGTGGCCAAAAGCCGCCGGGCAATCCGGATGACCTTCTTTCCATGCACGCAAGAGCGACACGGCCTCTTTGGCATCAGCGATGCCGGACAGATCAGACCCCAACGTCCGCAGCGCCCAGCCCGTATAGAAGGTATGCACATCGATCAGGCCAGGCATGACGGTGCGGTCCCCAAGGTCAACTACCTCGTCCGCCTGGGTCAAATACGAAGTTACTTCACACTTGGTGCCAACCGCCTCAATTCGATTGCCATGGACCGCTACGAAACCTTCAAACGGCAGGTCCCCCGTACCGGCAAAGACGCTCTTAGACGTCAGGACCGTTAAACGATCAGACATCACAACCACCTACACCGGAAGCATGCCAGAGATTGCCGTTACGATCAGGCCAAAGACGACCATGAAAATGAAGAACTTCCAAATGGTCTTCCACCATTGGCCAAACGAAATCCTAGCCACGGCAAGACCGGCGACCGTCATGCCCGCCACGGGGCTGATGGTGTTGATGGTCTGGTTGGCAAACTGGAGCGCGGTAACGGCCGCCTCGGGATTGAGGCCCATGAGCTCGGTCAGGGGGCCCATAACGGGCATGGTGAGTGCCGCCAGACCAGAACTCGAGGGAACCAGCAAAGAGAGCAGGCCAAGGACGATATACATAAACGTGGTGTAGACGGCGGCGGGTGCACCGGCGAGCGCAGTAGCGAGCGCCTGGAGGATGGTGTCGATGATCATGCCGCCCTCGGCGATGACCAGAATACCGCGAGCGATACCGATAACGATAGCGGCGTACGCAAAGTCGGCGAGACCCTTAACGAACTCCTCAGCAATCGTCTGCTGGTCAAGACCGCCCAGGATACCGGCAAGCAAGCCCATGCCAAGGAACACGGCGGAAATCTCATTCATGTACCAACCCTGGGTAACAAGACCCCAGACGATAATGCCCATACCGCAGGCAAAATCGATAAGCACGAGCTTCTGACGGATAGTGAACTCTTCCTCGATGGAGGCATCGGTCACGGAAAACTCGATACGCTTGAGTTTATCGTCCTCGTACGTAATGGACGACTCGGGGTTTTTCTTGACGCGCATAGCGTAGCGCATGGCCCATGCGATACCGACGGCAGTGAAGATGACCCAAGAAACGGCGCGCAGCCACAGCTGAGGATTGCCCTCGATGCCGATAATGCCCTGTGCGATCAAGACGTTAAACGGATCGATGGTCGAGGCACAATATCCCAGGTTAGGACCAAGGAAGCAGATGATGAATGCCGTCATCGAGTCATAACCGATACCCATCATGATGGGAATGAAGATGGCATAGAACGGCAGGGCTTCCTCAGACATACCAAACGTAGTGCCGCAAATGGACAGCAACGTCATCGTGATGGGAATGATGAGGATGTCCTTGTTCTTGAGCTTTTTAATCACACGGCTCATGCCGGCATTCAAAGCGTTGGTCTTGGTGATGATTGCGAACGATCCGCCAATCAATAAGACGAACGCAACGACGTCGGCAGCCTCCTGGATGCCCTTAGTAGGCGCTTGCAGGACCGCAAAGATATCCTGGCCCAGATTGATGGTCTCACCGGTCTCGGAATCGGTGTAGTTCTTATCGACCTGTTCATAGGTTCCAGCAACGGCGACTTCACGCTCGCCCGCCGCTGTCGAAATCGTCTTGCGCTGATACTGACCAGAAGGAACGATCCAAGTCAGGACCGCAAAGACAACGATCAGCAAGAACATGATCGTATAGACATGCGGTAATTTGAACTTAAAACGTCTGTTTGTCTTCTTCGCCTTCGTATCTGACATAGATACCTCCAAAGAACTCGAGACTGCATCGCATCTCGCTTCAACGTTTACGCAAGGCAAACGTTCTATGACGTCCCATAGATTACCAGCAGCTTTTCCCGTCATCAAGATAATTTCAAACTGATTGCCGCGACGCGGTTGAACGGTTGCGTTCGCGCCGTGAACGGTATGGAAACGCCCGATGAGATGATCCACCGGGCGTTTCCATTTGCAATATCCTAGATGTCAAAACTGTAACGAGATCCAACGATCCGCTGACGACCGATGATAAACGGCCGCCGCTGCTCATCAAAGAAGAAGGCTTCCATATAAAACAAGGGTTCGCCAACGGGAACCGCCAACAGCCGAGCGACCTCGGGCGATGCGCACGCGATCTCGAGCGTGCACGGGTCGGTAAACGCAGGCGTCCGCCCCGTCCGGTTGCGCACGAACTCAAAAATGGATTGGTTAGATAGAGGTGCTGTTGATAGATAGGCGTTGTCCTCGTAAACGTATATGTTGTTCTCGAGCATGACGGGGACTCCATCGGCAGTACGCACACGCTCAACGCAAATCAAATCAGTTCCAACGGGAACACCAAAGAACTGTGCTTCGGTGGAATCCGCCGGCAGTATCTTTCTCGAAATGACACGCGCCCCCGGTTCCATTCCGTTAACGCGGCATGCGTCCGAAAAACTCTGGACGTCATCCTTCTGGCGAATCTTGCGCTTGAGCTTGGGGGCATTGACAAACGTGCCTTTCCCCTGTCGCTTCGTTAGATAGCCCTGCTGGACGAGCTCCTCAATAGCGCGTCGCACGGTAACACGGCCAACTTTATAGCTCTCAGCCAATTCAAATTCGTTGGGTATCCGCGCGCCCGCCTTGTAGGCACCGGAGTTGATTTCGTTTTTAATGATATCGATAACCTGTTGGTACAGCGGTATCGCTGCTTTACCGTCAGTTAGCCCTTCAGTCGGTGGCATATACCCTCTCCCAGCACAATTAAGTCTAAAGCGGGCCCAAGGGCATTCAACAAGCCCTTGAGCCCGCATTAGCATAAAGTATGCTTGCTGACGCACCAAAATGTCGGGCATTTACTCATCAGACCCGAAAAACGCGCAACTACCACGCTCCTAAGAAAGCGTGAGCAGTTCCGGCAGCTGGTCGATAATCTTGTCCGCGGCATCCTGGCTAAAGCCAAAGCGCTCCTCGCGCTTGGCAATGACTGTCAGGCCGGCTCGCTTGCCGGCAGTGATGCCAGGCACCGAATCCTCAACGCAGCAGCAACGATTCGCGGGCAGCCCCAGCAGATCCAGCGCATGCAAGTAGATGTCGGGCTCGGGCTTGCTCTCCTTAAACTGCTCGCCGCTCACCACATACTCAAAGGCATCCGACAGCCCGCACGCATTGAGTACTTCCTCGATGCTATCCATGGGCGACGAGCTAGCAAGCGCCACGCGAACGCCGCGGCGCGGCAGCTCTCGAATCGTATCCACGGCGCCTGGGTTAATCAAAGCCTGATAGTCGCGCGGACGCTTATGCGCCCACTCGTCCCAACGGGCCAACGCCTCCTCACCAGTGAAATGTCCCTTACCGGCACGCTCAAACCAATCGACCAGCATGTGGAGAAAGAACTGATGCGAGGTACCGACCTGCCCATTCAACTCCTCTTGAGTCAGGTTCAACCCAAGCTCCTTGGCAAACGCGGCAGTCTCGCCCAGATAATAATACTCGGTATCGACAATGACACCGTCCATGTCAAAGATAACGGCGTCGAACGGAAATGCAGACACGGCACCCTCCCTAACAAAAGGGCGCCTGTAAGCAGGCGCCCGAACCATGCATTATCGGCGATTCTAGCCCAGCAGCTTATCCAGCGCCACCGCAATACCGTCTTCATTGTTATTGGCGGTCACCATCTGGGCTACCGCCTTAACCTCATCGACGGCGTTGCCCATGGCAACACCGGTGCCGGCCCACTCAATCATGGACTTGTCGTTCTGGCCGTCGCCAAACGAGACGACCTCGCTGGCATCGATACCGAGCTTGGGCAGGGCACCCTCGAGCGCGCGGGCCTTGTCGATACCGGGCGCCGTGTACTCAAAGTACCAGTCGGCCGTAAACATGCCCGAAAGCGTCTGGGTAAAGGGCGCATACATCTCCTCGTAATGCGCCTGTAGGTAGGCCGGGTCGCCTGCCGTCAGCAGCTTGTCCACGGGATAAGCGTCCACAACCTCATGCAAGCTCTCGACCTCGCGGATCTTAAGGTCACACGCATCGCGCTCGTATTTGACGATGTTTTTCTGCGAGCCATCCGGCAGCGTAATCATGCAGCGGTACGAATCCTCGACATGAAGATCGCGACCAAGCGAGATGATGGGGATCACGTCGAAATTGCGCAGATGATCAATCAGACGGTGCAGCTCGTCAGCCGGCATGGCCTGGTCAAAAAGGACCTCATCGGTCTGAGCGTCGACCACATGCGCGCCATTAAAGGCAACTAGCAGACCGTCATGGTTTTGAAGGTCGAGCTCCTGCGCCAAGGCGTGCAGCCCCCATGCGGGACGACCCGAAGCCAAGACGAGCTTAATGCCCGACTCCTGCGCCGCGAGCAGCTTCTCGCGCGTACGCGGGCTGATGACCTTTTGGTCGTTGGTGAGCGTACCGTCGATATCCATTGCGATGGCTTTGATTGCCATATGCGCCTCCCTGTCATTGAGCAACCTTGTCTGAGCCATCATACAGAACACCCACGGCGGCGCTGTTTTCAACGGGAAAAATGTCATATTGTCCCAAACATGAACGGCGCGCCTTCGACGATTGCGATGCCCGTCGAGGCGCCTCCCGATACATTCCATCCTATCCAAATAGCAAAGGGCCCGTATCCCAACGGATACGGGCCCCTTTCGGCAATGACCTATCTCAGCAACAAAGACTACTTGCGGTGAGCGCGATAGAACTCGATGAGCGCCTGGGTCGAAGCGTCCTGCTCGGCCTTGGCGGCGTCGTCGTGGAAGGCCGGGGTAATCTGCTTGGCAAGCTGCTTGCCAAGCTCGACGCCCCACTGGTCGTAGGAGTCGATGCCCCAGACCGTGCCCTCGACAAACGTGATGTGCTCGTACAGGGCGATGAGCTCGCCGAGTGCGAACGGGGTCAGCGTGTCGCCGAAGATCGAGGTCGTCGGACGGTTGCCCTCAAAGCAGCGGGCCGGGACGATCTGCTCGGGCGTGCCCTCGGCACGAACCTCGTCGGCCGTCTTACCAAAAGCGAGCGCCTTGGTCTGGGCCAGGAAGTTGCCCAGGAACAGCTCGTGCACATCCTGACCGTTATCGGTCGCGGGGTTGGCCGTGTTGGCGAAGGCGATAAAGTCGGCCGGAACCACCACGGTGCCCTGGTGCAGCAGCTGGTAGAAGGCATGCTGGCCGTTGGTGCCGGGCTCGCCCCAGAAGATCTCACCGGTGTCGGAGGTCACGGCGCTGCCGTCCCAGCGGACATGCTTGCCGTTGGACTCCATGGTGAGCTGCTGCAGGTAGGCCGGGAAACGATGCAGGTACTGGCAGTACGGCAGCACGGCGTGGCTCTTGGAGCCGAAGAAGTTGACGTACCAGACGTTGAGCAGGCCCATCAGCGCGACGGCGTTGCTCTCGAGCGGCGTGTTGCAGAAGTACTCGTCGATGGCGTGGAAGCCCTCGAGGAACTGCTGGAAACGCTCGGGGCCGAGCACGACGATCAGCGACAGGCCCACGGCGGAGTCGACGGAGTAGCGGCCGCCGACCCAGTTCCAGAAACCAAAGGCGTTGGCCGGGTCGATACCGAAAGCCTCGACCTTCTCGAGTGCGGTGGAAACGGCGACGAAGTGCTTTGCCACAGCCTCGGCGTTCTGTTCATCGGAGCCATCGATGGCACCCTGAGCCTTGAGCTGCTCGAGCATCCAGGTCTTGACCTCACGAGCGTTGGTGAGGGTCTCAAGCGTGGTGAAGGTCTTGGAGACGATGATCACGAGCGTGGTCTCGGGATCCAGGCCGCGGAGCTTCTCTGCCTGGTCGTTGGGGTCGATATTGGAGATATAGCGGCAGTCGATACCGGCGTCGGCATAGGGACGCAGGGCCTCGTAGGCCATGACCGGGCCCAAATCGGAGCCGCCGATGCCGATGGACACCAGATGCTCGATCCTCTTGCCGGTAACACCCTTCCACTCACCGGAGCGCACGCGCTCGGCGAAGGCGTACATGCGGTCGAGGACCTCGTGCACGTCGGCGACGACGTCCTGGCCGTCGACGATGAGCTGGCCCTTCTCGCTTGCCGGGCGGCGCAGCGCGGTGTGCAGGACGGCGCGGTCCTCGGTGGTGTTGATGTGCTCGCCGGAGAACATGGCGTCGCGGCGCTCCTCGAGCTTTACCTCGCGGGCAAGATCGCACAGCAGCTTGACGGTCTCATCGGTCACCAGGTTCTTCGACAGATCGAAGTGCAGGTCACCAGCGTCAAAGCTCAGCTTGTTCACACGCTCGGCGTCGGCGGCGAACCAGGCCTTGAGGTCGATACCCTCGGCCTCGAGCTTCTCCTGATGGGCCTCGAGCGCCTTCCAAGCGGCGGTCGACGTAGCGTCGATAGGTGCGGCAACAGTTGCCATAGAGTCCTCCTCAGCATACGGGCGCACGCCTCCATGCGCCCGGACATTCAGATGCCACTATTCTAGCGCAGGTCAAGACTATAATCAGCGAGCGTTGCCAATCGGCCCCTAAACGGCGACCGACCAAAAAGGGACAGGTTTATTTTGGCAGGTCAAACGCTTTATCAACCAAAATAAACTTGCCCCTTTATGGCAGATATTATGCCGCGGCGCACACGCTACCGAGCAGTTCGCGCAAGGGAGACCCGATACCCTCCAGCAGCTCGGGCGCGATGATGGCAAAAACGGGAACCTCGCCGGCGCCAACCGCAGCGGGCACGTTGCCCTCCGAGACAATGCATCCATAAGGGACAAAGCCGTCCTCACCGTCATCAAGCGCCGCCATGCGACGCGCGAGTTCGCGCGCAAAGCCAGCAGTATCGGCATCGCCAATCGCCAGGACAAAGTCCACGCCCTCGTCGGTCGCCAGGGCCACGGCCTCGTCAACCAGCCCGTCTCCCCCGGCACCCTCAACCGAGCCGCAGCGGAAAAGTACACGCTCGAGTAGGGCTCGATCAAGCGAGCCAAGTGCCGCCGAGACAAGTTCATCGCGCGTATGCTTGTCGCCGCCCAACACGACCAGTGCCTTGGTGCCGCCATAGTGGGCAACCAATCGTCCGCACCAGCGAGCCACGTCTCCATCCGCAACCAAGCGCGTCGGCATACCAAACCCATAGTTGACCATCATTCCCACAACCCTTCCGTGCATGTAGGCCGTATCGATCGTTAGGCTCATGCTACGAAGGGAGCTTTTCCGAGCTGTTACGCGCTCTTTAGAGCTGCGTTAAAACCCGATCCAGCCGCACGACCATACCTACCAAAACAAACCAGTCCCTTTTTGGCAGGTTTTGACGATGTCCGGACGAGCGGGTATTATCGAACAAGTATTCGATAAGAACATGTGTTTGATGGGAGGACGCGTGGGGCACGAGCGTCACACCTATATCTGCATCGACCTTAAGACGTTCTACGCCAGCGTCGAGTGCGTCGACCGCGGACTCGACCCACTCACTACGTGCCTGGTCGTTGCCGACGAATCGCGCGGACGCACGACCATCTGCCTCGCCATCACACAAGCCATGAAGGACCTCGGCATCCACAACCGCTGCCGTCTGTTCGAGATACCCGACGGCATCGACTACATCAAGGCCGTGCCGCGCATGCAGCACTACATGGAGGTGTCGGCGCAAATCTACGGCATCTATCTGGAATACGTGAGCCCGCAAGACATTCACGTCTATTCAATCGACGAATGCTTTATCGACGTGACGCCCTATCTAGACCTCTACCACACCAATGCCGAAGGGTTCGCCTGCATGCTGCGCGACGAGGTCCTCGCGCGCACCGGCATCACGGCAACCGTCGGCATCGGCCCCAACCTATTCCAGGCCAAGGTGGCGCTCGACATTACCGCCAAGCACGTACCCAGCCGCATCGGCAAACTCGACGACGAGACCTTTCGCAAAGAGATCTGGCCCCATCGGCCCATCACCGATATCTGGGGCATCGGCCCCGGCGTGGCAGCCCGCCTCGAAAAGTACGGTGTCTACGATCTGATGGGCGTCGCCGCGCTCGACGAAAACCTGCTATACGATGAGCTCGGTGTCAATGCCGAGTATCTGATCGACCACGCCTTTGGGCGTGAGCCGACAACCATCGCCGATATCCAAGCGTATCGTCCGCAGGCGACCTCAACTACCACAGGGCAGGTGCTCTCGAAGGGCTATGCCTACGAGCAGGCCTATACCGTCTTGCGCGAGATGGTCGACAACGCCGTGCTGGACTTGGTCGATAAGCACGTGGTGTGTGACAGCATCTCGCTCTTTGTGGGCTACGCGAGCGAGCGAGCCGACATACGCCGGCTCGATGCCAGCGGCACAGCGCAATATGTAGACGGATGCGGGCACCTGCGCTCGAGCACGTCGAGCATCGAACCCACCGCGACCGCCGGTCCTGAGCTCGCACCCCGTGCGCCCAAGCCCGTCCAGCGCGATGACGAACGACGCCGTCTGGTGCGCGAGGCGCAGGCAATCGATGGCATCTTTGTGGGAGAGCATGGCGGCAAACCGCGTGGCGGCTATGCCGCGCTCTTCGCGCACTCCAACGCTTCGCGAAAGCTGCCCGAGCGCACCAATTCGTTTAAGAAGATCATGGGCTATTTCGATGAGCTCTGGGCGCAGACTGTCGATCCCAAACGACCGGTCAAGCGCATCAACCTGGGATTTGGCAACCTCATGCCCGAGGAATTTGCCACCGTCGATCTGTTCAGCGATATCGAGGCCGACGAGCGTGAACGCGACCTGGCACGCGCCGTGTTGGCCGTGAAAGGCAAGTACGGTAAGAACGCCCTGGTCAAAGGATTGAGCTTTACCGCTGGCGCCACCGCACGCGAACGCAACGACCAGGTCGGAGGACACCGTGCCTAAACCCAAGCAACCCATGCGCCCGCCCACCGCCTTTGAACGCCTAGCGGACCCCGAGGGAAGACGTCGCTCCGTCGACCCCAAGCTCACCGCCAACGGTGCCGTGCGCGCCGGCCGTGCCGCACAGTTTATGCCCTTCGCCGCCCTCACGGGATACTACGAACTCGTACGTAAGCAGGAGATCACCGCCGAGCCCAAATGCGAGCTCACGGAAGAAAAAGCCCTCGAGCTTTCGAAAAAGCTCGAGGGCCTCAAGCGCGGAGACCTGCTCCGCGTGACCTATTACGATACGTACGGTTATCGCTCCCGCACCGGCATCCTGGTCGAGGTGCTGCCGGCATACAAGCTGCTCAAACTCAGGGATATCGCCATTAACTTCGACGACATACAAGACATCGAGCTACGCGGCCGAGCCTAGCGGCCAGAGCGCTTGCGCAGGCCAAACGCAACGGCGAGCACGGCGACAGCGGCAATCAAAAGACCTGCGACCAGCGCTGCGGTCGAGTCACCTGTGCCAGGCAGGGACGACTTCTCGGCCTTCTTCGTGGTCTTCGAAACCGTGGTCGTGCTGCTGGTAGACCCGTTGGGCTTATCCGTGGAACCCGGATTCGACGGGTTGCTCGGGTTGGGTTTGCTCGGCTCGGTCGGATCCGGATCGGGATCGACCGGGTTTTCGGAGTTCTCCTTGCGCTGAATCCAAACCTGGCAACCATTGAATGGGTTGGCCGTGCCAAGGCACAGACCCTGATTGGTCACGGCAAAGGTGCGCAGACCATGGTTGTACGGATCGTTAAAACCGTTGGTCGTCAACGTCGTAAAGTTCACGCCGTCCTCGGTCACATACATATCAAAGCCACGCTCGGCATCGCGAAGGTAATACATGCACGTAAGCACGCTCTGCAGCTTCTTGAGGTTCTCCTCGCTCAGCAGCTTATCGAGCGCATCTTGAATATCGCTCGGCAGCTCGGTGCCATAGGCATCCTCGTACTGCTGCTTCAGGCTCTCATAGCTATCGAGCATGTCCTGATACTGATCGGCAAAGGACTTGAAGTACGCGATCTCGCTATCGATTTTCTGAACATAAGCGGCGTCGTCTTCAACGTCCGCGGACATCGTCCCGGCCCGATCGCAAAGATCGCCCGTGGCATCCTCCAGCGCATCGCTCAGATCGCCAAAGCCCTTAGCAACCTCGGTCTTCTCGTCATCGGCCTCGACGGCCTCGTCTGAGTCATCGACCTCGACGGCCTCGTTTGAATCATCGTCCGCAAGCGTGTTCACGGGAACGATGGGGTCGTCAGGCGATTTCTTGTCGAGCAGGTGATCGAGCAGGTCCCTAAGGCGCTGAACCTGAGAGTCCCACTCCTCGGGCGTCATATCGATAATGTCACCATTGGAGAACTGGCCGATCGGCTCAAGCAGGCTCGCGGTATCAAAGGTACCGATATACAGCTTGCCGTCGAACTTCTGCATGCGCCAAATGTACTGGTTCTCGTTTCGACCAAAGCCCGAAGTCAGGCCGGAAATACCGCCCTCGGGGAACATGTCGGTGCGATCGCCAACGACGAGCTCCATGTTCTCGTCCTTGTCCATGCGATAGATGTTGACCGACTGCTCAAGATTGGCATTCACAAACGAGCAGTCAACGCCGCCCATGCCGCTCTTGCCGCTCTCGTCAGATTTGGACTTATTAAAGAGAATGCGCTCGAGGGCAATCTCCTCGTCGTTATATTCACCGATATAGAGGTAGCCATTGTAGACAATAAGGTTAGCAGCGCCAGAACGGGTACGGGCAGGATCGATGCCAAAGCAGTACTTTGCACCGTCCGTCTCCTGATCGCCAACAATGGGAGTCCACGAATAGCTGCCGTCGGCGTTCTTGTCGCCACGGACCATGGCGAACGACTGCATGGAATTATCATCGGGAGCGTTCTCGGGCGTACCGGTGCAGATGGTCGCATAGAGATGGCCATTGTACGAGACCATATCCCAAATGGCGCCGCCGTAGATGCTGTCCTGATAGCGAATCGCCGGATAGCCAAACAGCGTGCCCGAGTTGGCAATCTCGGTGAAGCTGTCCTGGCCCTTCGACGGGTCAGACGACGTCAGGATTGTCGACACAAAGTTACCGGCCGCGTCTTTACCCACATTACTGATGACGAGCTGGCCATCATGGACACACATGCCGCGGATACCGGTAGAAATGCCCTGCTTGTAGGCAGCACCGTAATCCTGCATGCTCGAAAGGCCCTGATAGACAACTTTGTACTCATCCGTCTTAGGGTCGATCTCGTATACAGCAGGCAGGCCGCTTTTGCCGCCATTGGTCCTGACGCTGCCGCAGAAATAGAGCTTACCCTTATAGCTCACGGCATTGCGGAACAAGGGACCGACGCCGTTGAGCGATTCGGAGAGCAGCAGCTTGGTCTCACCGGTCTTGGTATTGATCTTGACCAGGATGCCGCCGCTGTCCTTGTCGGCCGTACCGTCCTCCTTCTGCTGTCCATAGAAGAAGGTGCCGTTAAACATGGCCTCCAGCGTCAAGCGCATGGTCTCGGCATCAAAGGAATCGCCCAGCGTGCCGTTCATGAGCGTCAGCGTGTTGCCCATCGCCGCATAGCAGGTGCCCACATAAAGCCAGTCACCATAGCTCGCAGCCGCCCAAGTGTAGCTCTGGCCGCGATCGCCTTCGTTGTTGGCCGTGTTACCATCGGCACCCGGAACGGCAACGGCACCGTTACCCTGATAGTCGACGATGCCATCAGGCTGCGACGTTCCTACCGTAGGATGCGAGAGCTTCTCAAAGGAATACCCATTTCCCGCATTGTAGGTAACGGCACCCGAAGCGTCTTCGGCATGCGCCGGCAGCGGCGATACCAAGATAGCGGCAAGCGCTGCCACCAAGCCAAGTGTTCCCACTCGTCTCATAAGGCTATAGCCTCCCCTGTCCTTAAGCCCAGTTTTAGCATTCATCATCTCTGTCCACGTTTAATTGCAATCTGGGCACAGCAATAATCAGCATATAAATATACACCTGTATTTTTTCTTACGGGATAGCGGATGCTCGATTGGTCACGAATTCCGCGCGAACCGTCACCAAACTCCACTTTCGCCGCATCCGCGAGTTGTATTTTGCGCAAATTTTAGGACATCGATAGCCCCAATGGGGAGGAGGCCGGTACTCATTGGAGAGGGCAGCATCTACATTTTCATAACGAAATAGCCCGCGTCTCTCACCGCCGTCTCGAGTGCCTCGCGGTCAATCGGGCGCTTCGAACGCACGCGTGCCGTGTGGTCCGCATACGTCACCGTTGCCCACACGCCATCCAGCGCATTGAGAGCATTGACTACGTTCTGAGCGCACCCGTCGCAGCTCATGCCGCCGATAAGCAGCTCATCGTGGTAGGGATAGTGAGACTCATCGGTATCGGCCACCACAACCTTCTTGGCCTTCTTGCAACTCGCGCCATCGCTGCAACAACTCTTCCCGTGTGTTGAAGCGACAATGCGACGCAGTCCAAAAAACATGCCGACGGCAATGACGGCCAGCACGATAAGGTTCGCAGGGTTGAGCAAGTCACTCATGCGTTCCCCTTTCAAGTAGCACTATCTAGATACCCCCATGGGGTGTCCCCATCTTAACCCAAAATCATGTCCGTTCGGTCAATTAGTTTCCCGCTTCAAACTTTTTTGTTGACCTTGGCTTACTTTCGTGTATAAGTTTTCCTAGGCTAACAACTGAGGACCCGAAAGGAGCATCGTGACTCGAACCATTGACATCCCAACATACCAAACGGCTGTCGTGCGCAACTGCTCCCCTACGCTCGCAGGTATCAAGCCGGCCTCGCTCTTTACCTATCCCGGCGTTTACGCCAACCAAGGCGGAAAACCCGGCGCCGCCCATATCGAAGAGCGACGCTCTCGCCTGCTCGCGGTCATTGCCCAATGCAACCGCGAGCTCCAGCCACTCGGGATCCATATGAGCGTTTTGGTCTGGCGCCCCTGCGGAGCGCTCATCTATGTGTACCGCCCTGCGGACCTCATGCGATACCTCTCCGACCCCCGCGCCACGACGGCGCTTACCGCCGAAGGTTACGATGTCCACAACCTGCCCGCATCCCTGGTGCATCTCGCCGCGCGCATCACGCTGGCAAGCAGCAATGCCGCAGAAAGCGCCTATGACAGCAGCGTCTGCGCACTCGCGCGAAATAGGCACTGCGATACGGGGTGCATGTGCGAGTTCCCCCACGAAATTGGCTATTTTTTGGGCTATCCCTACGAAGATGTCCATCAGTTTATCGTCCAGCACGGCGAAAACTATAAGGTCTTTGGCGCATGGAAGGTATACACAAACGTTGAGCAGGCGCTCACGACCTTCGATTCCTATCGCGCATGCACGCAATACCTTACGTACATCTATCAACAGGGCTGCACCCTGGGACAACTTGTCCAGGCAACCCGATAGAGCATACAAAACGCGGCCGCACGCCGCACAACCGAAAGGAAAACATATGAGCAATATCGCCGTCGTCTATTGGAGTGGCACGGGCAATACCGAGGCCATGGCAAACCTCGTCGCCGAAGGCGCCACGTCCGCGGGTGCCGAGACTGAGGTCATCCCCTGCGCCGACTTCTCTGCCGACAGGGCCGCCGAATACGACGCCTTCGCCTTCGGCTGCCCCGCCATGGGCTCCGAGGAACTCGAGTACGATGAGTTCCAGCCGATGTGGGACGAGGTCAAGGAGGTTCTCGGCGACAAGAAGGTCGTCCTCTTTGGCTCCTATTCGTGGGCCGAGGGCGAGTGGATGGACAACTGGAAGGCCGACGCCGATGAGGCGGGCGTCAACGTCGTCGATTCCGTCATCTGCTACGACGCTCCCGACGATGAGGGCGAGGCGGCCTGCCGCGCCCTTGGAGCCGAGCTCGCCTAGCGGCAATGAGCTCCGCCCATAACGAGCTCTGCACCAAAACACATTCGCATCCCAACAAAAACGGGAGCCGGATCACATCCGGCTCCCGTTTTCTGTTATGTCAGTCATATAAAGCGGCTACGAGATATTTCCCAAGAACGCCTTGGTGCGCTCGCTCTTGGGGTGGTCGAAGACCTCGCTCGGCGTACCCTCTTCCACGATAACGCCGCCGTCCATAAAGACGACGCGGTCGGCGACGTCGCGGGCAAAGCCCATCTCATGCGTCACGACGATCATGGTCATACCGTCACGTGCAAGATCGCGCATAACGCCAAGAACGTCGCGAACCAGCTCGGGGTCGAGCGCCGACGTGGCCTCGTCAAAGAGCATGACGTGAGGGTTCATCGACAGGGCGCGGGCGATGGCAACGCGCTGCTGCTGGCCACCCGAGAGCTGGCTCGGCATAAAGTCGATGCGCTCGGCAAGACCGACCTTGGTCAGCTCCTCGATAGCGATTTTCTCGGCCTCTTCCTTGCTGCGCTTGAGTACCTTTTGCTGTGCGAGCATGACGTTCTTTTTGACTGACAGGTGCGGGAACAAATTGAACTGCTGGAACACCATACCCAGATGCGTACGTACCTTGTTAAGGTCGACGCCCTTGGCGCAAACGTCCACGCCCTCAACGACGATCGAGCCGCTCGTGGGATGCTCCAGACGATTGATGCAGCGAAGCATCGTCGACTTGCCCGAGCCCGAAGGACCCAGGACTACGACGACCTCGCCCTTGTGCACATCCAGATCGATATCGCGCAGGACCACGTTATCGCCGAAGGCCTTCTGGAGGTTCTTGATGCTGACGACAACCTCGTTCGAGTTATTGGTTTCGCTCATGATAGGACCTCCTTACAGACCGGCGATGTGGTCGGCGGGCGTCGCGACGACCTGTCCAGCGCTCTTGGCGGGACGCTTCTTCTTGGTTTCGGCCGTCCCCAGAAGCCTCGCCTCAAGACCGCTCACCAAGCGAGCAAGCGGCAGGGTGATGACCAGGTAGAACAGCGCGGCAACCACATACGGCGTAATGGAACCCGTCGTGGCCACGATGGTACGGGCGTTCATGACGATCTCGACCACGCCCACGGCCGCGAGCAGCGACGTATCCTTGTAAAGCAGGATGAACTCACTGGTCAGCGTAGGCAGGACAATGCGGAACGTCTGCGGAATCATAACGTAGAGCAGCGTCTGGAAGGCGTTCATGCCCAGCGAGCGCGCGGCCTCGTTCTGGCCCTTGGGGATCGACTGAATACCGGCGCGGAAGATCTCGCACAGGTAGGCGGACGAGTTCATGGCCATGACGATGACGCCCAGCACATAGTCGTCAACCTTGACGCCGGCCAGCGGCAGACCGAAGAACGCGATGTAGATCTGCAGGAACGCCGGCGTACCGCGGATGATATTCACATAGATGCCGGCAAGGCAACGCAGGATGCGCGACTTGGAGATGCGCATGAGCGACAAGGCAAAGCCAAAGGGAATTGCCAGCGGAAACGCCACGAGCACAATCGAGAGCGACATGAGGAAGCCTTTGAAGACGATCGGCAGGCTCTGGACCAAAATGACCGGGTTCAGGAACAGGCGCAGGAACATGTTGGAATTCCATGCCTCGACCCACGGCTGCTCCTTAAGGTCGGCCAGGAAGTTATCGAATGCCGTCACGCCCTTAATCTCGACGGAAGGAATCTTAGAAATCTTCTTGGTCGAACCGTCGGCGAGCGTATAGGTGCCGCTGAAGGCCTCATCGCCGCCCTCGACGGGAAACGTCACGCCGTAAACCTCGACACGGAAAAAGCCTCCGGCAGGCGCCGTCTCGCCAAAGTCGATCTTGAGCGTCTGGCCGTCAGCCTTGCACGTGGGCTTCATGGGCGTACGATCCATGAGGTCCTCGCCCGAGAGCATCGTCAATCGCGTGTCATCGGTACCAAACGTCGTGCCGTCGACAAACGTCAGCGAAAGACCGCTCAGCTCCTCGTCGGCATCGGCCTGAACTTCCCAGGTAATGCGCGTCTCGGTGCCGCCGACCACAGCGCTGCCCGAACCGGTGTTGGGTCGGGCAGTAATCTTTGCGGTCTCAAGCGCCTGGGCGGTCGTGGGCGCATATGCCCCCGCGCACACCAGCGCGAGCGCCACGGCCATGACGCAGGATAGCTTTTGGAGCAAGGCGGGCAGTGAAAAACGCTGCTCCGTGGCCCCTTTGTTCAGTCGAGACAAGGTGGCTCCTATCGTAGAAGTTGCCGACAAAACGAGACGGAAACGCTCTCCGTCAAGAGAGGCGCAAAGGCCCTCTCCGCAAAACGGAAAGGGCCCGCGCGCAATCAAGCATTAATTTACTTGATGTTGTACTTAGCCATGAGGGCGTCAACGGTACCGTCGTCGGTCAGGTCCTTGATGGCCTGGTTGATGTCGTCCTTGAGCTTGGTGTTGCCCTGGTTGATGGCGATGGCGTACTCCTCGCCGGTGCTGACCTGCTTGATGGTCTGGCAGGTGTTGAACTGCTCGGCGGTCAGCTGGCTGGCAACGGAGCGGTTGGTGACTACGGCATCGCCCTTATCGGACTGCAGGGCGCTGAAGCACTCGGTGGCGTCTTTGTAGGGAACGATCTTAGCCTTGGGGAAGTTTTCCTGAGCAAAGGCCTCGGCGGTCGATCCAGACTGGACGATGATGGTAGCGTCGGCGTTGTTGAGCTTCTCGCTGTAGTTGTCGGCCGTGATGTCGGTGTTATCGACCTTGGTCACGATAGCCTGATCGTCCATGTAGTAGGAATCGGAGAAAGTGACTTCCTTCTCACGCTCGGGCGTGTCGGTGATAGCCGCGATGGAAACGTCATACTTGGCGCCCGAAGCGACACCCGGAACCAGCGTGTCAAAGTCATTGTTGACGTACTCGACATCCAGGCCCAGCTTGTCGCCGATAGCCTTGATAAGCTCAAGGTCAAAGCCCTGATAATCGCCGTTGTCATCCTTGTACTCAAACGGAGCGTACTCGGCAGAGGTGCCGACGGTCAGCGTACCGTCCTTGACGAGCGCGTACTCCTTGGAGCCGTCGACCTTCTCGACCTTAGCGTCGTCAGAGCTGCTGGAACCGGCATCAGAACCAGAGATGGCGTTGGACGAGCCGCAGCCCGTCAGTGCGAGGGCGAGTGCCATGGCGCCCGTGGCGGCAAATGCGCCAAGCTTCTTCAGCTTCATAATCAGTCTCCTTCCGGTGACCCCGTTTGATTCAGAGGTCTGCAAAAACTGTTGGATATTATGCGCCCGTTTGGAAGAATCCGCAATTAGAAAACTGATTGAAACAAACCCATAACGTGAATGGAACACTCCACTTTATGACAGTCATTACTGCTGCAATGACCTTAACAGTTTGATTTCAGCCGCATAGCCTGCAAGTTCGTTCGGTGTCTCCAAAATGAATGGCAATGCGCGCAAGCGGCCATTCGATACAATATTCTGCATAACCTGCATACCGCCGCCAAACTCCTCGCTGCCAAGGTAGCCCTTGCCGATGCACTCGTGACGATCTTTATGGGCACCACTGGGGTTCTTCGAATCGTTGATGTGTACGGCACGCAAGCGGTCGATACCCACCACGCGGTCGAACTCGTCGAGTACGCCGTCCAGATCATGGATGATGTCGTAGCCGGCATCGCTCACATGGCAGGTGTCCAGACACACGCCCAGCTTGTCCGATAGCTCTGGACGCCTGGCGGCAGCACCCTCGATAATGCGCGCCAGCTCTTCAAAGCTACGGCCCACCTCGGTACCCTTTCCCGCCATGGTCTCGAGCAGCACCGTCGTCTGCTGCCCCTCAAACATCACCTGACACAAGGTGTCGACGATCATCTGAATGCCGGCATCAGTCCCCTGCCCCACATGCGCGCCGGGGTGGAAGTTGTAGTAGTTGCCGGGCAGCGCTTCCAGACGCTGCAAGTCCTCGGCCATTGCCTCCAAGGCAAACTCGCGTGCCCGCTCTTTGGCAGAACAGGGGTTGTAGGTATAGGGGGCATGAGCCACAAGCGGGCCAAAGTCGTTTTTCTCCATAAGCTCGCGCAGGGCCGCCACGTCATCCATGTCAAGATCTTTCGCCTTGCCGCCGCGCGGGTTGCGCGTGAAGAATGCAAAGGTGTTGGCGCCAATGGATAGCGCCGTCTCCCCCATCGCCCGATAGCCCTTCGTCGTCGAAAGATGACACCCAATCGTCAGCATCTCCAGCTCCCCCTCATCAGTTGCGGTGAAATAGTTCCTGTCGATGCCCTATTCTGCCGCAAACAGGAACTATTCCACCGCAACTTATAAAAGGGGCATCAGGAACGCGTTTTGCAAAAGGCTTTAAGCGCGGCCGTTACGGGGCCAGGCTGGAAACGTCGGCGCACATCGTCGAGACGCTCAGGAATATCGATGTGCTGCGGGCAGTGACGTGCGCATTTGCCGCATTTGACGCAATTGCTCACCAACTTGGGCTCACTCGTCCGCACCGCGCTCGCCGTAAAATACTGCGACAGGCCCGTAAACCAGCTGTGCGCATAGCTTGCGTTGTAGGCGGCGAAACACCCAGGGATATTGATGCCTTTGGGACACGGCATGCAGTAGCCGCAGCCCGTACAGGGCACGCGATTCGATTTCTCAAACTCTCCCAGCACACGCGCGATGGTATCGAGCTGCTCTGTCGTCATCGAATTCGGCAGTGCGCGATCCGCCAATGCCGCGTTCTCGTCCACCTGCGTGGTATCGGTCATGCCCGAAAGCAGCATCGTGACTTGAGGATGGTTCCACACCCACGAAAGGCCCCAGGCGGCAGGAGTGCGCAAATGCGGGTCAGGGGCGCCATCGAGCACAGCGCGGGCCCGCGGCGGCAGCTTGCCCGCCAGGCGTCCGCCCAAAAGCGGCTCCATCACAAACACCGCGAGCCCGCGCTCCGCAGCCGCCATGAGTCCCGTCGTCCCCGCTTGGTAGCGCTCTCCAGCGTAGTTGTACTGGATCTGGAAAAAATCCCAGTCATACGCGTCAAGCATCGTGAGGAAGTCCGCCGCACTGCCGTGATACGAAAAACCTATCTGGCGAATACGCCCCGCAGCCTTTTGGTGCGCAATCCAGTCCTCGATGCCCAACGCCACCACGCGCTCCCACTGGGCGGGCGAGGTGATGTTGTGCATAAGGTAGTAGTCGATATGGTCGGCCCGCAAACGGTGCAGCTGCTCGTCAAAAAAGCGGTCGAAATCCTCCGCACATTTGCACGAAGCGTGCGGCAACTTAGTCGCCAGCAACACCCGGTCACGCAGCCCCAAGCGCTCAAGTGAGGCGCCCACGCACACCTCGTTACCGGGATAAAGATACGCAGTATCCAGATAATTAATCCCCTGTTCCACCGCACGGGAAATGATGGCATCGGCCGTCTTCGCATCGGGGTGTCCCGGCGCACCGGGAAATCTCATGCAGCCCAGACCCAGAGCAGATATTCGGTTACCACTTTTGGGGTCAACGCGGTATTGCACGGCCCCTCCTTTCGCCATCAGCGCCCCGGCAAGACGAAACACAATGGTCACGCGGCCGAAACATCGTGGAATCGCAATCGAGAACGTATCGTAACGCAGCAGAAATCGAGCTGTCACGGCACCGCTTTAACATCAGCAAAAAGCCCGATGAAAGGAGCAACAAACAAATACGACCATCCGGTGCACGCAGCATGGTCCGGCGGCATACAATCCATCAGGCGCCCCTTACGCGGGTGCCTTTTATATGGGGAGATGATTCGCATGCAGATCAACAAGGTCGCCTTTATCGGCAAGGGCGGCGTCGGGCTACTCTACGGCAGCATGATTGCCAAGGCCCTCGGCAATGACGCCGTCGAATACGTTATGGATGACGCCCGTTTTGAGCGTCACGCAAACGATGCGCTCACCGTCAACGGCAAGCCCTGTGCGCTCAAGTCCGTCCGCGCCAGCAAGGCAACGCCCGCCGATCTGGTCATCCTGACGGTCAAGACCACCGGTCTCGACCAAGCACTCAAGACTATGGAGCGCGTCGTGGGACCCAATACGCTCATCGCCTCGCTGTGCAACGGCATCACGAGCGAGCAAAAGATTGCCGAGCGCTTTGGCTGGGAGCATACCGTTCTTGGTATTTGCCAGGGCATGGACGCTGTGTTTCTCAACGGAGAGCTCACCTTTACCAACACGGGCGAAATCCGCTTTGGCGCGGCGGCCGGTACGGATCCCGCAGCCATCACCGCAATCGACGAGCTCTACACGCGCTGCGGCATCGCACACACCGTCGAGAGCGACATTGCGCACCGCATGTGGGCCAAACTCATGCTCAACGACGGCATCAACCAGACCTGCATGGCCTACGGCGGCACGTACGGAAGCGCCACGGAGCCGGGCTCCGAGCAGCGTCGCTGCCTTGTTTCCGCCATGCGCGAAACGCTTGCGGTCGCCAACGCCGAGGGCGTTGAGCTGACCGAGGCAGACCTGACGCAGATGGTGCACCTCATCGAAGGAATCGATCCCGCCGGCATGCCCTCGATGGCGCAAGACCGCGTCGCGCGGCGCAAAACCGAGGTCGAGGAGTTCGCCGGCACCATCTGCCGTCTGGCGGCCAAGCACGATATCCAGGCACCGCAGAACGAATGGCTCTATCAGCGCATTCGCGATATCGAGGCAAGCTGGTAGCGCCCGACTCACCACGTCAACAGACTCAACAGCAAAGCCGCCGCAAGGGCACTCCCCTTACGGCGGCTTTCATCTTCATCTATAACCAGTAGTCGATGTCCCGACGGTCAGAGCTGCGACTCCGAGGCCTGGCCCTCATCGTCGCGACAAAGGACTACACCCGCACTTCCCAGCAGCGCGGCCGCAATCAGCGCGCCAACCACGATTGGAGCAGCCCCGCATGACCCCTGCATGCCCGCAATGAGCGCGGCCGTAGGACCAAGGCAACCAAGCACCAATGCGACGGCGGCAACGGCGATATCTCGAGCGTTCACAAGACCACTTCCTCCAAGAGAAAGACCTTATTTCTCATGAACTAGTGTGCCCCGCGCCCATATGCGCGGCGTACTGCCACGGTAAGCGCTCTGTTAACTCAAGCACGCACAAAAAACGAACGCCCTTACGTTGCCCAAAGGCTCGGTAAAGACGCCCGCCCGTCATGTCCTATTGGCTTATGGCAGATTACCAGCCAGTGTAGTAGTCGGTGGTTCCGGCAGCGCAGCCGGAGTCATAGACCTTGCACTCGCCCTTGGAACCGGTAAACGTAGAGCCTTGGGCCTTATCGCCCGCGGCAACGACGTAGTAACCATCGGAATCGCGCCAAAAGCCCTCGGAATCCTGCGTCCACTCGCCCGTGCGGTGGTGATACAACACGTTGCTGCTGTAATAAGTCTCGCGGCGGCCGTTATAGTTATTGACGCCGCTCGAGCGCGTCAGACCCGAGCCGTTCGCGTAATACGCAGCAGACGTATAAGACGAGCCGGAGCCGGCGTTGTAATACGAAGCCTGAACGGCCTCAGCGGCCTCGGCTTCGGCTGCGGCAGCCTCGAGCGCCTCGCGCTTGGCATCCTCAAGCGTGGAGCGAAGCTCGTCGAGCTCGGTCGACTTGGCGTCGACTTCCCCCATCGTCAACAGGCTACCCGCACCGTCGATGCAACCCTGCAACACAGCGCGCTCGTCATCGGTAGCATAGTCGCCATACATATTCATAATGATCTGAGCGCGCATCTCCAGGGAATCGCGCTTTGCCCCCATCGAGGCGTTCCACTCCTGCATAGAGCCATAACCGTCGCCGCGGTAGTCGACGGGCTGCACCAGCGTCGCCTCGGACGGCGCAGATCCGACCGTATCGGATAGTGTTGCCGCGTGGGCATCAGTTGCGCCGGCGCCCGCCAAAAGTGCCACGGTCAGAGCGGCGGAAAGGGCGGCGGCTTTCGGTTTTCGTGAATCGATCCTCATGTAGCTGGAAACCTCCGTAGTGCGTTTTTGCTGCGTTTGAGCTGCGTGTGATTTAATCGCGCTGCATAGTACCCCGAGCAAATCGCGACCTGCGGTTTTACTCAAAAGGCGCACGTCAATTGCGTAAAACTCACATCCTCTCAACAGGAGTTTTCCACATCTCGATTGCATAAAGCGTGTCAAAAACCCTGTTTTTGCACCCTCTCTATGCAAAAACGACGCCTGTGCAACCATTGTTCGCACAGGCGCCTTGAGCAGGCATTTTATGCAGTTATACCTATCGAGTCGCAAGGGGTCCTTGCACAAGTCGCCTTACTCGTCCAGCGCGGCAAAGGCCTGCTTCAGATCCCAAATGATATCCTCGGCGTTCTCGGTACCGATGGAAAGACGGATCGTGGAGGGCGTGATGTTCTGCTCGGCGAGCTCCTCGGCAGAGAGCTGGGAGTGCGTGGTGGTAGCCGGGTGCACGACGAGCGACTTGACGTCGGCCACGTTGGCGAGCAGCGAGAACACCTGCAGATGATCGATGAACTTCCATGCAGCCTCCTGGCCACCCTTAATCTCAAAGGTAAAGATCGAAGCACCGCCACGGGGGAAGTACTTCTGATAGAGCTCGTGATCGGGGTGCTCAGGCAGGCTCGGGTGATTTACCTTGGCGACGTGGCTGTCGCCAGCCAGGAACTCAACGACCTTCTTGGTGTTCTCGACATGACGGTCGACGCGCAGCGACAGAGTCTCGGTGCCCTGGAGCAGGACCCAGGCGTTGAACGGGCTGATGCAGGCGCCCTCGTCACGCAGCAGGATAGCGCGGACATAGGTTGCGAAGGCGGCGGGACCGGCAGCCTCGGCAAACGAAACACCATGGTAGGAGGGGTTGGGCTCAGCGATCTGGGCGTACTTGCCACTCGCCTTCCAATCGAAGTTACCGCCGTCGACGATCACACCGCCCAGCGAGGTACCGTGGCCTCCGATGAACTTGGTTGCGGAGTGGACGACGATGTTGGCGCCGTGCTCCAGCGGACGGAACAGATACGGAGTGCCGAAGGTGTTGTCGACGACAACCGGCAGACCGTGCTTCTTGGCAATCTCGGAGATGGCGTCGATGTTGGGGATGTCGGAGTTGGGATTGCCGAGCGTCTCGAGATAGATGACCGTGGTGCTGTCCTTGATGGCACCCTCAACCTCTTCCAGGTTATGGGCATCGACAAACGTGGTCTCGACGCCAAACTGGGAGAGCGTATGCTCCAGCAGGTTGTAGGAGCCACCGTAGATGGTCTTCTGAGCCACCACGTGGTCACCAGCCTGGGCAAGAGCCTGCAGGGTATAGGTGATGGCAGCAGCGCCGGAGGCGACGGCAAGACCTGCCACGCCGCCCTCGAGCGCGGCGATACGGTCCTCGAAGACGCCCTGGGTGGAGTTGGTCAGACGGCCGTAGATGTTACCGGCGTCGGCAAGACCAAAGCGGTCGGCGGCGTGCTGGGAGTTGCGGAACACATAGCTCGTGGTCTGGTAGATCGGCACGGCACGGGAGTCGGATGCGGGATCGGCGCTCTCCTGGCCAACGTGCAGCTGCAGGGTATCGAAACCAAAGGTGTGCTCGGGGTTGTTGATGAACTGGCTCATGATGATCTCCTTGATCGAACGAAAGTAAGTAAAAAGAGAAAAGTAAGTCGCTGTCTCCTGATCACGCCGACGGGCGCAAACAGGAGCCCGGCATTCGTCTTGGTAAGCAATTCATATGCGGGCCTCCTTTCGCGTCCCGATTCCGTGGTCGGCTTAATAACCTACCGCCTTTGTGTGTTTTGAATAGTACGGGCATTGTCTCCCTCGGTCAATCACTTAAAAGCGCTAACTTGTTATCTGTTTTATAGATAACTATCGAAAGGATGGCGTCGATGACCCTTCAGCAGCTTCGTTTTCTGATCACCGTGGCAGAGTCCGGCTCAATCAACGCCGCAGCTCAACGCCTCTATACTGCTCAGTCCAACATCTCAAACGCCGTCAAAAGCCTGGAACAGGAGCTCCATCTGGAGATCTTTACGCGCTCCAGCCGCGGCGTCACGCTCACCAACGACGGCACCGAGCTTTTGGGCTATGCGCGCCAGGTCGTAGAGCAGGCCGACATGCTCGAGGCACGCTACGAGGACGGCGGCATCCCGCAAGCCCGCCTCGCCATTTCCGCCCAGCACTACGCCTTTTCGGTCGAGGCCTTTGTCAACGTGGTCGAGCGCTGCCGCGACAGCAAGTTCGAGTTCATCATGCGCGAGACCACCACATCGCAGATCATCGATGACGTCCGTGCGTTTCGCAGCGATATCGGCATTCTGTATCTGGATGACTTTAACGCCCGCGTTCTGCAGAAGGCCTTCGCCGATGCCCGCGCAAGCTTCCATCCCCTATTCGACGCGACGGTCCACGTATTCGTCAGCGAACGCCACCCGCTCGCACGCCGCCCTCAGCTGTCCCTTGCCGACCTCGCGCCCTATACGCGCTACAGCTTTGAGCAGGGAACCTCAAACTCCTTCTATTACGCCGAGGAACCTTTTAGCTATATCCCTTGCGACCGCAACATACGAATCTCGGACCGCGGAACACTTACCAACTTACTTATCACGTCGAACGGTTACACCCTGTCGACCGGAGTCCTCTCCAATGAAATGCAATGGGGTATGGCATCGATCCCGTTAGCAGACGCCCCAACGATGCACGTTGGCTACATCATGCACGACGAGCGCAAGCCCTCTCTCCTCTTGCAGCAATACCTCGACGAGCTCAACCGCATCATCCATGCCAGCTAACAGTCGGAAGACGGGGTAGAAATCGTAGATTGCTGGCCCCCGGCGGGCATGGCGCTACAATGGTCACTCACATGAAATGCACTCAAAGAAAGGAAGCCCGTGAAGGTCATCATCTATACCGACGGCTCGGCCCGATCAAATCCGGGACGCGGCGGCTACGGCGCCGTGCTCAAATACACCAACCCCGCCGGCAAGACCTTTACCTCCGAGCTTTCGCGCGGCTACGCCAAGACCACCAACAACCGCATGGAGCTCATGGCCGTTATCGTGGCGCTCGAGGCACTCAACCGCCCCTGCGAGGTCGAAGTCCATTCCGATTCGCAGTACGTCGTCAACGCCTTTAACAAGCACTGGATCGACGGCTGGAAAAAGCGCGGGTGGAAAACCGCCAACAAGCAGCCCGTCAAGAACCGCGACCTGTGGGAGCGCCTACTCACCGCCAAAAGCAAGCACAAGGTTGAGTTCATCTGGGTTAAGGGTCACGCCGGCCACGAGCTCAATGAGCGCTGCGATGAGCTCGCCACCACGGCGGCCGACGGCAGCAACCTCGATATCGACACCGGCTTTAACGAGAGCGACCTGTAATAGCGTTTTCGCACAGCTTTATATCCCCACGCGCTACACTCATCCTGTAGACCAAACAACGCAAGGGGGACGTATGCTGCGCATCGCGACCATCGGCACATCCATGATCACCGACGACTTTATCCAAGTCGTCAACGCCAACGACCAAGCCGCGTTTGTGGGCACGCTTTCACGCGATGCCAATCGCGGTGCTGCCTTTACCGCCGAGCGCGATGGCGAGCGAAACTTTATCTCACTCGATGAGCTTGCGGCAGCCGCCGACGTCGACGCCGTCTATATCGGCAGCCCCAACGCACTTCACTACGAGCAGGCCCTTGCCTGCATCGCCGGTGGCAAGCACGTCATCGTCGAGAAGCCCTTCTGCGCCACCGAAGCGCAGGCGCTGGAAGTCTTCCGCGCTGCCGAGGCAGCAGGTGTCGTGGCCCTCGAGGCCATGCGTCCCCTCCACGATCCCGCCTTCCACGCCATCGAGGACGCCCTGGGCGAGATCGCCCCCATCCGCCGCGCCTCATTGCGCTTTGGCAAATATTCCTCGCGCTACAACGAGATTCTCGCGGGACGCGCCACCAATATCTTCGACCGCAATATGGCATCGGGTTCCCTCATGGACATTGGCGTCTACACCGTCGAGCCCATGGTCGAGATTTTCGGCATGCCCTCCGGCCTTACGAGCATGACTACTCTGCTCGACCCCACCACGCGACAGCTCACGCACGGCCCCATCGATGGCTGCGGTTCCATCCTTGCCAGCTACGGCGGTGGCCGTATCTCCGTCGAGCTCGCGCACTCCAAAATTACGAATGACCTGCTGCCCTCGCAGATCGAAGGCGAGCGTGGCACTATCCAGATTGACCATCTGTCCACGCCCCGCAACGTCCGTATCGACTATCGCGGCGATGTCGTACGCGGATCGGCGACCGAGGCGCCGCGCGAGCAAGGCGGCAACGGACGCGCGCTCGACCTTCCCAAGTCAAGCAACACCATGGAATACGAGCTCGCGGACTTTATCACCGCCATCGACGGCATCGATAACGTTAAGGAAGAGATTTGGGAGACCCCGGCGGGACGCCACGAGCTTGGCCACTACCGCGATGTCACGCTCGTCTCGCTGCGTATCATGGATGCCGTGCGCCAGCAGGCCGGCATAACCTTCCCGGCCGACGCAGGCAAGCAGGCATAGCGATGGGTCTCTTCGATACGTTCTTCTCCAGCGTCACCGGCGGCAGTCGAGAGCCTCAAAAACCATCAAACGTAGAGCTCGAGCTGCGCCGCAGGCTTACTGTGCTCGCAAGCGACGAAGCCACTCAAGACGCTCCCCTGCGCTATTTCCTGCGCTGGGAAGGGCAAGTCCAGGGCGTCGGTTTTCGCTTTACCAACACCAACCTCGCGCAGGCACGCGCACTCACCGGCTGGGTGCGTAACATGGCAGACGGCTCAGTCGAGATGGAGATACAGGGGGCTCCGGCAAACATCCTATCTCATCTCGAGGCGCTTCATGCCTCCTACGAGCGCATGGGAACGCGTTTTCGCCTCGTAGACGCCCAGACCCGAGCCCCACTTGCCAATGAAGACGGTTTCATTCCTCGTTATTAGTATTGTGTGCTAAATACGGTATCATTTACCTACGACCGTTGATAGAAAAGAGGCGAGGCGCATGGCGGTGCAAAGAAGAAATACCAGGCAGCGAAAGCTGGTTCTCGACGCCGTGCGCCAAAGCTATAACCATCCCACCGCCGACGAAATCTACAACGTCGTGCGCGCGCAGGATGACAAAATCAGCCGTGGTACGGTCTACCGCAATCTCAATCTCTTGGCCGACGCTGGCGAGATCCTCTCCATCAAGACGCCGGGCGGCAGCCGCTTCGATCGCACGATCGAGCCGCATGCGCATATCATCTGCACCTCGTGCAGCCGCGTCATCGACGTGCCGCTCCCCTTCGACGATCAGCTCGATACCAAGGCATCCGAGCAAATCGGCTGGGACGTCACCTCGCACTACACCATCTTCGAGGGCCTCTGCCCCAACTGTAGGTAGATTTTTGGGACATGCCTTAAAATCTCCCTTTCCACCGATGGCGGCAAAAAGTAGATTTCTAGGCATGTCCCAAATGTCTACTCGGCAAGCAGGCGACGCAGCTCTTCTTCGACCGTGCGCACGTAGCGGACGCGGTCATTGACACCGCGCATGCTGGGATTGCAGCTCTCCATCAGATAAGGGTGGCCCACCACGTTGAGCATGTCGCGGTCGTTTTCGTTATCGCCAAACGCCATCATCTCGTCAGGGGAGATTCCCAGCGCACGACCATAATCGGCAAGCGCGGACCCCTTGCCCGAGTCAAAGCCGATAAAGTCAGTCCATTCGGTTCCCGACGTCATCACATCGACACGGTCGCTAAAGAGGCGCTCGAAATACTCCAAGGCCGCCGGCTGCTCCACCTCGGGCGTCTGGAAGGCAATCTTAATGACGTCCTCGTCGATGTCCTCGGGACGGTCGACCACCGCCACATCGCAGTGGACCTCATAACGCAGGTGTTCAACAAACGCGTCGTTGCCGCTCATGGTGTAGAGGTGCCCCTCGCACGAAAGGGTCACGTCGGCATGGGGATACGCAACCACGGCATTCGCGATATCCATAGCAAGGCTATGCTCCATGGAACGCTTGACAACGGCATGCCCCTCGCTCATCACCAGGGCTCCGTTTTCGCATACATAGGCAAGCTCATCGGCCACCGGAGCAAACAGGTAGCGCAAGCTCGCATATTGACGGCCGCTCGCCGGCATAAACACGATACCGCGACGATGCAGCTCATTGATAAGCTCAAAGGCCTCAGAACGCGGCTCGCGCTTCCCCGGATGCAGCAACGTGCCGTCCAAATCGCATGCAATCAGCTTGATTCCCTCAAGACCCATATGCTTTCCCCAAAGCCTCCTATCAACAGCAAAACGGACCTTGATTGATCGTCCCTCAAAGCCCGTCTTGCGCATATGCGCGCTTAGCCGCGCGTCTTTTTTACGATGGTAAAGTCGGGAGCCATGCTCACGACGACATCCGCCGCACTCGATGCAAAGCGCCGGTCCGCATCGAGTTCATGGGTAACCACCGAGAGCCGAATACCCTCGACACCCCGGAGCATGCGGCCCAAAACAGGCTGCACCGGCGTATACATACGCACGGCATGCTCGTCCGAGTCGCCTCGGAAAAGCGGCGCGTGCATATTGCCGATCTCCCAGCACGCATGCGCGAGCGCAATCGGGTCCATGCGGTCAACTTCGACCAAATAAACCTCGGCGCTGCGCAGGCGCACGACAACCGCCACGGGCACCATGCCCGAACGGTCGATGGCGAGCACGTCGCCGTCGGCAAGACGACCGCCGTCGGCGGTATCCAGCCGAACATCGACCGTTCGCCCCAGCTCCGTCACGCCCACAAACGTGCATACATCAGCCTGGTCCCAATCGAGCAATAGCTCGTCAACTTCAAAGACGCCGCCCGACTTCCGGCGAAGCAGGAGTTCATAGGACGGATCGTTGAGATTTCCCAAGCATGTCGTCGAAACCAAGCGTTCAGGCATACTCTAACCCTCGACCTCGACGAGCTCGATATCAAAGTTGAGGTCCTTGCCGGCCAGCTCGTGGTTGGCGTCGAGCGTCACGGCCTCGGGCGTTACGTCGATGACCACGGCGGGGACGGGCATACCGCTCGGCGTGGACAGGAAGAGCTTCATGCCCTTCTCGATCTGCTCGATGTTGGGAACCTGTTCGGCCGGGAAGGTCAGGACCATCTCGGGGTTGTGCTCGCCGTAGGCATCGGCAGCAGGAATGTGCACGGTCTTCTTCTCGCCCACCTGCATGTCGACAACAGCGGCGTCGAAGCCCTTGATCATCTGGCCGGCGCCGCAGGTGAACTCCAGCGGCTCGCCGCGATCGTAGGAGCTATCGAACTGCGTGCCGTCGTCGAGCGTGCCGCGATAATGGGTCTTGACCTTCTTGCCCTGGTTGGACATGGTAACCTCCGTGATAAGGGCGGCGCACAACGCGGGCCGCCGTGTACATATGGCGCTAACTATACCCTAGTCATACAATTCAAAGACAGTTTGCAAAGAAACGCTGCAACCGGAGGAACCATGGCATATCCCGTATTTGACCTACACTGCGACACCGCCGACCGCATCGGCTGGGCCACGCTCGATCTCGACCTGCGCTTTACCGCCGGCACCGACGGTTATTTCCCCGGCGACGAAACGCATCCGCAAGATTTCGACCTCATCGAGGGCAATGCCTGCGCCATCTCGCTCGCAAAGATCGGCAACACGCCGTGGGCACAGTGCTTCGCCACATTTGTCCCCGACGAGATTCCCACCGCCCACGCCGCGCGCTTCCAGGCGCAGATCATGGCACACATGAGCGGCCAAGCAATGCTCAACCACGACCGCATGGTCAACGTACGCAACGCCGCAGACATTCGCCCCGCGCTCAAAGACGGCAAGGTCGCCTGCATCCACACCATCGAAAACGCCACGTTCTTTGCCGAGGACCCCGCGCTGATCGAGGTGCTCAAGAGCCTGGGCGTACTCATGTCATCACTCAGCTGGAACGCGCAGGGACCGCTCGCGAGCGGCCACGACACCCACGCCGGTCTCACCGCCGCCGGCATCGAGGCACTTACGCAGATGGAGCACGCCGGCATGGTACTTGATGTCTCCCACCTCAACGATGAGTGCTTTGACGAGGTTGTCGCCCACGCCACGCGTCCCTTCGTCGCCAGCCACTCCAACTCCCGTGCGGTTTGCGGCGTCAAACGCAACCTTACCGACGACCAGTTCCGCACCATTCGCGACATGGGTGGCATCGTCGGCCTCAACTACTGCAGCGAGTTCCTTTCCAACGACGCAACCGACGAAACCGCCGCAGACGTCACCTTCGACCAGCTGGCGGCACATATCGAGCACTGGCTCGACCTGGGCGGCGAAGATGTCATCGCACTCGGCGGCGACTGGGACGGCGCCAAGGTACCCGACTTCCTCTCTGATGCCAGCAAGATGCCCGAATTCCAGAACATGCTCTCCAAGCACTTTGGCAAGACCGTGATGCAGAAGCTCTGCAGCGACAACGCGCTCGCCTTCTTCGAGCGCTATTAAGAGCGCAATTAATTTCGCATCCCTTGAGCGGGCCGGCATGCCGAACGGTCGACATGCCGGCCCGTCCCCGATCTGAAGGACCGCTTTTGACGCAGCAGTTTACGATTTCCGCATCCCGACCGGATGGGACGACCATCCCCGTCGTCGTTACCAAAAAGCGCGTCAAGAACTTCAACCTACGCGTCACATCGAGCGGCGAGGTCCACGCCAGCGCACCGATCGGCGCCAGCCGCGAGCGTATCGAAGCGTTTGTGAAGCGCAACAGCGCCTGGATTATCAGCCGATTTGCCCAGCGCGAGCAACGTCAGGCGACGGCACGAGAGCCGCTCAGCCCCTCGTCCATCATTGCACTTTGGGGCAAGCCCATCACGGTACAGGATGCACTCGATCACAACTTTGCATCACCCGCACCGCGACCCAAACAGGCCACCTTCGCAAGTTTTATGGGTACCGATGAATCGGACGAAGGCCCGCAGGCCAAGCGGCACGCAATCCTCGACGGCCTAACGTCCGACGAGCTCCAAGCCCACATCGACCAGCTCTACGCGTCCGAGGTCACCGCAGCGCTACGCGACATCGTGCACGCGTACGAAATCGCAATGAGCGTCACCGTGGCCCGCGTCTCCGTGCGCAGCATGAAAACGCGTTGGGGCTCCTGCACACCCAAAACCGGCGCCGTTCGCATCGCGCGCGAGCTCGCCGCCTACCCTGTCGAATGCCTCGACATGGTTGTCGCCCACGAGCTCGTCCATCTGCTCGAGCCGAGCCACAATCAGCGCTTTCACGCCCTGCTCGACACGTACTGTCCCAACAATAGAGCACTGTCTCAGCGGCTCAAGCAGCCACCCCTCAACAAGCTCTAGCGTCGACTAGCGCACGCGCTCGATCTCGACGCCGCAGCTTGCCAGGGGCAGGCCAACAGGAGCCCACGGCTTATCGAGCTTTATGCGCACACCAAGCAGCGAGGGATAACGGCGCAGCAGCATCTGGGCTGTCCCCTCGGCTGCCGCCTCGATGAGCTTAAACGTATGCTCGCGCAGATAGCCATCGACATCGTGGCACACCGAGCCGTAGTCAATCGAGGCGTCCAGGTTATCGTGCTCCCCCGCCGCGCGCAGGTCGGCATAGAGCACCAGAGAAACGATGAACTTCTGACCCAGCGCGTTCTCCTCGGGATACACGCCATGGTTGGCAAAAACCTCCAGGCCGTCAATGACAATACGATCGGCATGGCGCAAATCGTCATAGCTCACGTGAGGCACCGCCGTTGCGGTGGATATTTCGCCCCTTCCACGGCGGGCGAGCTCGGCGCCTTCGGTCTTGGTTGCATTCTCGGGCAGTTTCTTGTTACTCAACGCGATCGTCTCCTTCGTTTAGAACCCCGACCGCGCAAACTAACTACACGCGAATCGACAGGTTCTTTTTATCATCGCTCCAGTTGCAAGCGTTGCGCGCGGGGCATGCAAAGCAGGCACGCGACGCTTTGTCGGCTGCATAGAGCAGACGCTCAAGCGGTTGGCTGTTCACGCGCAGCTTTCGATGGCCCAGAATGGCCGTCTTAATGGCTGCGGCATCGGCCGGCTCAAACGCCACGTCATCGGGCATGCCGCCGAGAATCGCATCAGCGACGCGTTCGCTTGCAACATCATGGGATATACCCGATTCATACTGTTCATCTTTGCCGATATCGTGAAGAAGTGCTGTGGCGTAGATGACCTCGCGGTCAAATTCGAGCTGCTCCTCGAGATTCTTGATCCACATAATGCGAGCGACATCGAGCAGATGGTCAATACCGTGGCGGCAGAAGATGCGCCCCGATTCCAACTGTACGATGTTGCCCAGGTGCCGCCGGAACAGCCCGTTGGCACAAATGTAATCAATGCGAGGCATGGCACCAAAGGGGGCCAGGCCCGAAGCCATAAAGCCGCGACGCGACGTCCCCTCATCGGTCTTCGATGTAAAGTCGTTGACGACTCTCATGGTTAGCGGTCCAGCATCCTAAAGAAACGCTCCTCGAGCGCGGGATCGGTCTCAAAGACGCCGCGGCGAGCGAGCGTCACGGTCTTGGTGCCGGGCTTTTGCACGCCACGCATCGTCATGCACATATGCTCGGCCTCCATCAACACAATCGCTCCCTGGGGAGCGAGATACTCCATGAGGGCATCGGCAACCTGCGCACACAGCTGCTCCTGCAGCTGCAGACGGCGGGCATAAACCTCAACCGTGCGAGCAAGCTTGGAAAGCCCGGCCACCCGACCGTTAGGGATATAACCAATGGCGGCCTTGCCATAAAACGGCAGCAGATGATGTTCGCACAGCGAGTAGAACGTGATGTCGCGCTCGATAACCAAATCGTTCGAAGCGACGGCAAAGGTTTTGGACAGGTGTTCCTCGGCACTCTGGTCCATACCGCCGGCGATCTCACCATACATACGGGCAACGCGCGCCGGGGTCTCCAGCAGGCCCTCACGAGTTGGGTCCTCGCCTATGCCCTCAAGCAACAGCTTAATGGCGGCCTCGACTTTTTCCTGATCGACCATCTGGGCCTCACTTTTCCGATTTCACGTTCGCGCTATGGTACCACGCCCTCCGGCATCGACCACAAGCTACATAGTATGGGTCGAATAGACCGGATCATCACGCCAAAGTTCAACCGCATCACAAAGCGCAACGCCCTCGCGCTCAGCACGGGCGCGCGTAGCGTTCATATCGATCACGCGCTGGTTGCTCGAACCCCTAAAGCGCAGCGAGATATCGTACAGGTCCTGAACAAACGGGCCGTCCACCAGCATGTCAAGGCAGGCAAGGATGCGGTCCGTCACCTCGGTATGATGACGACCACCCGGCATAAGCTCCTCGAGCACGTCACCGGTAAAGCACCAAATGGTCTTCCCCGACCCCACTGGATAGGCCGCGCGAACACGCTCGACAAACTCAACGAGCCCCGCCTGATTCTCGGGCTCCATGGGCTCGCCGCCCAAAATCGTCAGACCATCGATAAAGGGATGGTCGAGGCTCTCGATAATCTTGTCCTCGACGGCGCTATCAAAGGGCTCGCCCGCAGCAAAGTCCCACGCAACAGAGTTAAAGCAGTTCTTGCACCCGCGACGGCACCCACTCACAAACAGAGAAGTACGAACGCCTTCTCCATCAGCAATGTCGAAATACTTAATGTTCGCGTAGTTCATAGGTAACTCTCCCGGGAGGCCGGGACATATCATCCCGTCCTCAAACATTCTCGGCCTGCGGCCTGCGAAACTGCGGGCGGGACGATATGTCCCGGCCTCATGCAAAGGGTAACTCAATGAACGAAGCGAACATCGAGCATAGGGTTCGAGGTCTAATAAAAACTTTGTTGCAGCTCAACCGCCATCGCAAGCAAAGCGTTGTTGCAAGTCAACTCATTTCCGCTAAGAACTTCGAGGAGTGAGCAGACCGCGTGCTGCATCTCAGCTACATCAACTTGGCTGAGCCGAGAGGGCCGCTTGGGCTTTTGCTCGATATGAGTTCCGCACGCAAAGAAGGCCACTTAATGTGGCCTTCGTCTTGCGCAGGACTGTCCGAAATAGCGAGCAAATGCCCAAGCGGCCCTCTCGGCTCAGTCCCGGAGCGGTATTAGAGATGCAGCACGCGGTCGCGGATCTCCTCGGTTCGACCCTGGTTCCAGAACTGGGTACCGATGTAGCCGCACGTACGACGAGCGACGTTCATTTTCTCCTGGTCGCGGTTGCCGCAGTTGGGGCACTCCCACACCAGCTTGCCATCGTCCTCAACAATCTTGATCTCGCCATCGTAGCCGCACACCTGGCAGTAGTCGCTCTTGGTGTTGAGCTCGGCGTACATGATGTTGTCGTAGATGTACTGCATCACGCGAATGACAGCCTTGAGGTTGTCCTGCATGTTGGGAACCTCAACGTAAGAGATAGCACCGCCCGGCGAAAGCTGCTGGAACATGCCCTCAAACTTAAGCTTATCGAAGGCATCGATCTCCTCGGACACGTGGACGTGATAGCTGTTGGTAATGTAGCCCTTGTCCGTCACGCCCGGGATAATGCCAAAACGACGCTGCAGGCACTTGGCGAACTTGTAGGTCGTCGACTCAAGCGGGGTGCCGTACAGCGAGAAGTCGATATCGCTTTCGGCCTTCCACTCGGCGCACTTGTCGTTCATGCGCTGCATGACGGCCATGGCAAACGGCGTGCCTTCCTTCTCGGTGTGGCTGTGGCCCGTCATGTACTTGACGCACTCATACAGGCCGGCATACCCCAGGCTGATGGTGGAATAGCCGCCCACGAGCAGCTTGTCGATCGTCTCGCCCTTCTTCAGACGAGCGAGGGCGCCGTACTGCCACAAAATCGGTGCAGCGTCAGAAAGCGTGCCCATCAGGCGCTCATGACGGCACAGCAGAGCACGGTGGCACAGCTCAAGGCGCTCGTCGAAGATCTTCCAGAACTTGTCCATGTCCTGATGCGAGCTCAGCGCGACATCGGGCAGGTTGATGGTCACAACACCCTGGTTAAAGCGGCCATAGTACTTAGGTTTGGTCGGGTCATAGTTCAGCGCGTTGGCGACATTGTTAAAGCCGTTGCCCGACCGGTCGGGCGTCAGGAAACTGCGACAACCCATGCAGGTGTAGCAATCGCCGTTGCCGGCGGTCTCGCCCTTCGACAGCTTGAGCTCGCGCATCTTCTTCTCGGAGATGTAATCGGGCACCATGCGCTTGGCGGTACACTTGGCAGCCAGCTGGGTCAGGTAGAAGTACGGGGAATTCTCGTGAACGTTATCGTCCTCGAGTACATAGATAAGCTTGGGGAATGCCGGGGTAATCCACACACCGGCTTCGTTCTTAACGCCCTCATAGCGTTGACGAAGCGTCTCCTCCACGATCATGGCAAGGTCGTGCTTCTCCCGGGGCGTACGGGCCTCATTGAGATACATAAAGACCGTCACGAACGGCGCCTGGCCATTGGTGGTCATAAGGGTCACGACCTGATACTGAATCGTCTGGACGCCGCGACGGATCTCATCGCGCAGACGGTCCTCAACGACCTCACGGACCTTTTCGGCAGATGCCGAAACACCGAGCTCCTCAAGCTCGCGAGCGACCTCGCCGCGAATCTTTTGACGGCTCACCTCAACAAACGGGGCGAGATGGGTCAGCGAAATAGACTGGCCGCCGTACTGGGAGGAAGCAACCTGGGCGATAATCTGCGTCGCGATGTTGCAGGCAGTCGAGAAGCTGTGCGGCTTCTCGATCAGCGTGCCCGAGATAACGGTGCCGTTCTGAAGCATATCCTCCAGGTTCACCAGGTCGCAGTTATGCATGTGCTGGGCAAAGTAGTCGGAATCGTGGAAGTGGATCAGGCCCTCGTTGTGGGCATCCACGATCTCCTGGGGCAGCAGCACGCGCTGAGTCAGGTCCTTGGAAATCTCGCCGGCCATGTAGTCGCGCTGAACGGAGTTGACGGTCGGGTTCTTGTTAGAGTTCTCCTGCTTGACCTCTTCGTTATTGCACTCGATCAGCGACAGAATCTTGTCGTCGGTCGTGTTCTTCTGGCGCTTCAGGCTCTGGACATAGCGATAGATGATGTAGTGGCGGGCGACCTCGTAGCAGTCGAGACGCATGATCTCGTCCTCGACCAAATCCTGGATCTCCTCGACCGAAACGGTGTGGCCCGCGTTCTCGCATGCCTCGGCGACGTTTTGCGCCGCATAAACCACCTGGCGGTCGGTTAGACGAGAGCTCTCCTCGACCTCCAAGTTTGCGGCGCGAATCGCATTGACGATCTTATCGATGTCAAAGACAACCTCGGTGCCGCTGCGCTTGATGATCTTCATCCTCTTGCCTCTTTCGCGTCGTAGTCTCATTGCGCTTCAGAGCCAAACGATGCCCGGCAGGGCTTGCCCCTGTCTTGCGGCGCCGTCGCGCAATCTGTGTTCTCGATAAACCATAGGTCCTCATGCGGACAATCCTCGCGGCCGATCAAGCGGCTCAAAGATCTATCCAAATGGGGCAAATAAGGTCCTCGTTCTCTGTCCGCCATCTATCATACGACAAAGAGGCATCTATATCCTGTATTCTTTTTTTAGTTCAAACACAACATATAGTGTTTCAGCAGGTCAAAGCAATTGGTCATTTTGCAGACGCATTAATTATGAGGGGTTCTTGGCAAGTCGGTAAAACGTTACCAACACGGCTACCTGCATGGCAGTTATAAAACCCCCTTAGTCAAGCCGCTGACAAATCCTACCAAAACCAAGCCGCTCACGCCAAAAGAATCCAAAAGATTATGCTTGACCAACATGTTGCGGTCGTGCCTTGCCGAGCCCCATGTAACCGCGGCACGAATCCTTGAAAGATATGTGTATGCAAACAGAGAAGATGAGAGTTTTCTCGGATGGCTACTGAGAAGCATCCCAGAAGATCAAAAAACTCGAAATTTGGTGACGTATTTGGCGACCCATTTGGCGAGCAAAACAAAACAGCCCAGAGGCTAAGCCTCTGGGCTGCGAACATTTGGTGGGCGTTAGAAGATTTGAACTTCTGACCTCTTCCGTGTCAGGGAAGCGCTCTCCCCCTGAGCTAAACGCCCAAATGGAGCGGACAACGGGGCTCGAACCCGCGACCCCAACCTTGGCAAGGTTGTGCTCTACCAACTGAGCCATGTCCGCTTACGAGGATTAATCTTACGTGATACCCGCATCCTATGCAAGAACTTTTTTTGAAAAGTTTTGCGACGCCCTCTCGAACCTCGCGAAGACATCAGCCACCACGGAAAGCGCGAGCAAACGCAAACTCGCCGCAAGAGGCCCCCTACAACTCAGCGAGCATGATCCAGGCAGAGCTGTCCTGCGCAAGTCTGCCGTCTGCAAGCGGTGATGAGGTGAGCAGGACCTTGCCCGCCGGCAGCTCCACGGGTGCTGCACCGAAGTTCGTCACACACGCCCAGCCGTTGTCGCGGCGATAGGCGATGACGCCGCCCTCAGCGCCCTCGGCACCATCCGCAAGGCCGGTGCGCCCGTCAAGATCGAGCCACGCAAGATCGTTAGCGCACCCGCGCAGCTTGCGCCGCAGCCAGAGGGCGTCACGATAGAGCGCAAGCATCGATGTCGGGTCCGCCTCTTCCCTATCGGCAGCGTAATCGGAAAACCATGCAGGCTGCGGCAGATGGGGCGCCGCATCGGCGTCCATCGGCGAAAATCCAAACGATCCGCCCTGCGCGGGATCGTCCGTCGCCACCCACGGCAGGGGCACACGACAGCCGTCGCGCCCCTTCTCGCGCTTCGATCCGTGCGTATTGGTCGCAGTGGGATCTTCGAGTGCAGCCCACGGGATATCGGCCACCTCAAAAAGGCCGAGCTCCTCACCCTGATACACGTATGCCGAGCCCGGAAGCGCCAGCTCAAGCAAAAGGGCCGCCCGCGCGCGGCGCTCGCCGAGTTCACGGTCCTCGTCATAAGACGACCCGTCGCGTAAGAGCCAGTCGAGCGCAATCTGGTGGTAGCGCGTCGCCTTGATCTGCGGCAGGGCGAAGCGCGTCGCCACACGAGGCACGTCGTGGTTGGAAAGTACCCAGGTCGAGGCGGAATCGGATTCGATGGCTGCCTTCAAGCCCTCCTCGATTGCAGCGTGCATGTCATCATAGGTCCAAGTGGCCTTGGCGAACTCAAAGTTAAATGTCTGGCCAAGCTCGCTGGGGCGCGCGTAGAGATACTGGCGCTCGGGCAGCACCCACGCCTCGGCAACAGCGCTGCGCGGCGGATTATAGCGGTCGAACACGCGGCGCCACTCGCGATAGATCTCGTGAACCTCGTTGCGATCCCACAGCGGATGGGTGCCGTCGTCAACCATGTCATCGCCCTCGGCGAGATGCCACTGGTCGAGATCATCGCGGTCGAGATCCTTGGCGAGACCGTGTGCCACATCAATGCGAAAGCCATCAACGCCTCGATCGCTCCAAAACGCCAGGACGTCGCAAAAGAACGCGCGAACCTCGGGGCATGACCAGTCAAAGTCCGGCTGCTCGGGCGTAAACATGTGCAGATACCACTGACCGTCCGCAACACGCGTCCAGGCACGGCCGCCAAAGTTGGCATTCCAATTGGTGGGAGGCAGCTCGCCATGCTCGCCGCGACCATCGCGGAAGATATAGCGGGCGCGCTCGGGCGATCCGGGGCCGGCAGCAAGAGCGGCTTTGAACCAGGGGTGCTGGTTGGACGAATGGTTGGGTACGATGTCGACGATGACCTTGATGCCGCGCGCGTGAGCCGCGGCGATCATGTCATCGAAGTCGTCAAGCGAGCCGAGACGTTGGTCGACATCGCAGTAGTCCGCCACATCATAGCCGCCATCGACAAGAGGCGATGGGTAAAACGGACTCAGCCAGATGGCCTCGATACCCAGCCGCTCAAGATAGTCCATCTGCTGGGTAATGCCCGCGATATCGCCCAAACCCGAACCAGTCGAGTCCTTAAACGAGCGCGGGTAAATCTGATAGATCGCGGCATCGGACATCCATGAGCGCGAAGAGGACTTTTCTGTAGCCATGGGATGAATCTCCCTTGCAACGAGGTTTTGCGAGATGCCCACGATGATACGCCCAAAGCTGACATTCACGGCAATCAACGCCGCAGCCACGCCCCAAACGCTCGCCCCCTCTCGGGCTCGAGCCTCCTGGGACGAATCGATCGATTAGTGAAAAGAACGGAAGACTTACTCCCCCGGCCACGACAGCGAGCGGGCTCCGGGTGCCCCAGGTTGCCGCGAAAGAGGAGGGAAGCGTACTTTATGCACGCGACCGACGATTGAGGGGCAAGATGGGGTGCCCGGGGCCCGCGCAGCGTCAACAAAAAACGCGGTTCGTTAGAACCGCGTAAGATAGTTGGAGCGGACAACGGGGCTCGAACCCGCGACCCCAACCTTGGCAAGGTTGTGCTCTACCAACTGAGCCATGTCCGCATGTGTAAAACAAAACGGGCGCCGGAGCGCCCGGATGTTGCCTGGAGGCGAAGCCCGGATTCGAACCGGGGGTAAAGGCTTTGCAGGCCTCTGCCTTACCACTTGGCCACTTCGCCGAAAAAGGACCGCTTGAGACGGTCCGGAAATGCAATGGAGCGGACAACGGGGCTCGAACCCGCGACCCCAACCTTGGCAAGGTTGTGCTCTACCAACTGAGCCATGTCCGCTTGCGGGTTATTAATTTACGCGAGTTGCCCAAAAGACGCAAGTACTTTTTTCAAAAAAGTTGTTCGCCACATGCTCTTGGCAGATATACATGCCAAAACGATTTACTAGGCGCACGATTCCAATGTTCCGCTAAACAGCTTTACCATCCGAACGCGCGTACCGGCACCATCAGTACGACGGGCAACCTCCACGTTGTCGACTAGCATGCGCATGAGCTTGATCCCACGCCCGCGCTCCTCAGTCGTAACCGGTTCACTCGACCCGTCAATCGAATAGCCCGCCCCACGGTCGACAACCTCAATCACGACACGATCGCCATAGGCCTGAACCGTCAGGATGCATCCGATACCGCCCGCATGGTCATACGCGTTGCCCAGCGCCTCGCCCGATGCCAACGCGACGTCATAGCGCTCATCCCGCCTCAGGGGAAGCGGTTCGAGTAGCTCGGCAATACGATGACGATAGTATGGAAGGTTCTCGATACCCTGGCGCACCTCGACACTCTTGCTCCAGCGAGGCAATTCCCCCACCGGAATGGCAGGAATCGACTCCCGAGCGAAGCCCGCAACATGGAGGATGTCGACAAGTCGGGCAATCTCCAAAAAGCGGATGACCTCATCGGAGGCGTTAACGAGCGAAAGCAGGCCCTCTCGCCTCATGAGTTCTCTGGCACGTGTAAGCAAAAACGCCAAACCCGTCGAGTCGATAAAGCCCACGGCCTGGCAATTGATGACAACGCGACGAACGCCCCGGTCGATCAAATTGTCCAACCGTCGGCGCAGCACGGGCACCGAGGCGATGTCGACATCACCCGGTGGCGTCAAAACCGCTATGTCATTCCACTCATTCATACGACCATGGTTCCCCAAAAAAGCCCACTCGATGCATTCGTTTCCCCAACCGTGCGGATTCAACCCGCCCAGCGTCGTCTATGAACGACCCCGTAAAAACTCAAGGGACACCAATGCAATGTCATCGTCCAGCGCCGAATCGGTAAATCGGTCAAGCTCGCCCAAGACCTTGCCGCAAATGCCCGATACGCCCTCACCCGAGACAGAGAGCAGAAGGTCGCGAAGGCGCTGTTCGCCAAAGAAAGCACCCGAGCGATCACGTGCTTCAATCGTTCCGTCGGTATATATAAATAGCATGTCACCAGGAGCGAACGTAAAGGCGCCCGTCTCGTAGACCATGCTCTCAAAGGCACCGATCACGCCCGATTGGCACCCAAGGAGCTCCACTTCTCCCCCTCGGGTTTCTCCGCCGCCAAGCGGCGTCGACGACGGCCTGATGACCATGGTGGGAGGATGGCCAGCCGAGCAATAGGTCGCGCGCCCCGCCTTAAGATCGATTTTGGCAATAAAGGCCGTCACGAACGTCTCGACCCTCGAAAAGCCCATGAGCATGCTATTGAGCGAGCGGGCCATGCGGGCAGGCCCCGCACCCTCCCAGGCATAGGCCGTCAGCGCCGTCTTGACGAGTGCAGACATGGATGCCGCCTCGATGCCCTTGCCGGACACATCGCCCAGGATCATGACGGCGCAATCGTCGGGAAGACGGATGAGCGTATAGAAGTCACCACCGACCAATGCAGAGTTCGTGGCTGACAGGTATACCGAATCAGTCGCGATACCCGGAACGTCACCAAGCGAATTTCTCATGCCAATCTGAAGCGTCTGAGCAATATGACGTTCTTCGCGCTTTTGAGACTCGCCCTCATAAATCAACTCAAAGTCATGCGCCAAATGCACCATGTAGTCGTATTCGAGGTCATCAATGGGCTCCTGGCTGCCATCGCGGAGCAGCAAAGCACGCCTCGTCGGCCCCTTGGCGATATCAGCAGGAACGATCGCATCGTTGCTTCGCTTGCCATCCGATTCCGAGTGGTAGCGCCCTGCTTCGATGCCGGAGTCGACATAAAGTCCCTGGCACGGTAGGCCGTGGGCCCTCAACCATGCACCCATAGACGTGGATTCGTCCACACGTGTAAGGCGCACGTACCTGAGATCGTCGGCACTCGTCCCGCCCAGCACCGATGTCTCGAACCCATCAGAAGATGTCCCCAGGCGCGCCGCCGGCGTCGTGACGGAAAAGAAGAGTGACTCTGGATCGCCCGGCAACGCCACACGGCTACCGCCCTCAAAATCGATAACATAGGCTTCGAGGCCCGCATCGTACTCCACGGGGCAAAAATGGCAATTGAGCACGGCACAGATTTCGGACGAGACGGCGTGCGAAGCAGCGACCGGATCATCAAGATAGGTAAAAAGCTCATCGCGCAGCACGTTGAGCGAACGACCAAGTTCTGCCGTGCGGCGCGAACGCAAGCTCGACGCCATGCCGACCATCTGAATAGACAGGTAATCGCAGATGACCTCGAGCACGTTAAGGTCATAGGCAAGTGGCGCCTGTGGACGTTTCCAACCGACCTCCAACACACCGAGCACCTGCGTGCCGTAAAACACGGGAAGACAGATCTCGCTGCGATACGGGGGCATATCCTGCACGCGCAGCAAGTGCTTGGAACGATTGTCCAAATCCATGAACATACCCGAAGCAACCCGGTCGCCCTCAAGGTCCTGCTGAATCGACAGGCGGCAGGCACGCGACTCGCGAAGAACATACGTCGGAATGCCAGCGCCATACGGCAAAAACTCGGGCAGGTAGCTATCATGCAGCTCCTTGGAAACACCGCGAAGCTTAAAGCCGCCGCTCTCAGAAAAATAAATCGCAGCTCCAGAGGCATCGAGCGTTCCGACGAGCTGATTCAAAACGATATCGAGCAAGCTGGGGAGCTCATTGGAGCCCACGGTACTCATAATGACCGAAAGGGTACCCGAAAGGCGTTTATTCGCCACCCTAAGCTCCGAAAGCGCACGTTTGAGCTGACGATCGTGGGAATACTGCTCTTCGATACTGTGAAGCGCCACCAGGACACGTGGTGCGCGGCGCCCAAAGATGCGTGGAGGCGTTACGGAGCCCGCACGAACCAAGACGGGAATAAAAGAGCCGTCACTCAGCTTGAGCATCAGTTCGTTCTCGGAGCCATCAGTTTCAAATGGTAGACGATGTTCCGTCGCACGTTCAAAAGCGGACGAATACAGGACGTCTTTAACATCTCCACCGATGACGTCGGCGCGTTCCTCGCACATCAAACCAAGTAAGCGATTATTCACATGCAGAATGGTTCCGTCGAGCTCACAAATGATGACAGCATCGCTCGTGATCTCGACCAGTTGGGCAACGTCTGCCCACTCGTTGCGCTCAAGCGTTTCCATCGTGGACCTCACCGTCTATCGGTAACAAAAAAGCCTCCGAAGAGGCTTCTCAAATGCGATGGTGTCGGAGGCGGGACTTGAACCCGCATGACCAAAAAGCGGTCACTAGCACCTCAAGCTAGCGCGTCTGCCAATTCCGCCACTCCGACATGCTATGTTGTTGATTCGCGGTTCGTTTTCTTGGACCCGCGCGTTCAACGAGGAAGATAATAACCTATGATTCGAGAACTGTGCAAGCACTTTTTTGAAAAAAGTTTACGAATTTGTAAATGCGCTGGTAAACGTATACGTCCGGCCCCGAATCGATGTTGCCTCCCGGCGCGTCCTCGGGCATGAGCGATATTTTGCCACGCACTTCGTGCTGCAAAATATCGCTCCCCCTGCGGAGTGCGCCGGGAGGCAACACCGATTCGGGGCCTGCAAATACGTCCTTCAGGCACAGTTCTCAAATATGTTCTGGGGCTGATGCAAATTTGGTGGCTCGGCTTTGCCGAGCCCTTATATGGGGAGGCCGGAGCTAAAGCTCCGGCCTCGCTCAATTTCCTATTAGATTAAGTGAGCGATCAAGGAATCGCACTCCCCCTGCCGAGTTACCGTAGGGCCCGCCCTGGTGTTACTTTTCAGAACATTCCGCAGGACGCAAGAAACCCCCGCCGCACGAAGTGCGCAGCGGGGGTTTCTTGCATGTCCGAGGACGTTCTGAAAAGTAACACCAGGGCGGGCCCGGACGAGAACAACCGACTACAGGTCGATGTGCGATTCCTTGATCGGGAACGGCTCGGCGAAGTGGCAGGCGCAGCAGTGGCCCGGGGCAACTTCCTTAAACTCAGGAAGCTTCTCGGAGCAGATGCCCTGCGCAATCGGGCAGCGCGTGTGGAAACGGCAGCCGGTCGGCGGATCCAGCGGTGACGGCGGATCGCCGGCGAGGATGATGCGCTTGCGGGTCTTCTGGATATCAGGATCGGGAACCGGCACGGCAGACAGCAGCGACTGCGTGTACGGATGGTGAGGCTCGCTGTAGAGCGTCTTCCAGTCCGAAACCTCGACCATCTTACCCAGATACATAACGGCAACGCGATCGGAGATGTGCTGCACGACGGACAGGTCGTGGGCGATAAACAGATACGCCGTACCAAACTTGTCCTGAAGTTCCTTGAGCAGGTTCAGAACCTGGGCCTGAATGGAAACATCCAGAGCGGAAACGGGCTCGTCGCAGATGATCAACTTGGGCTTCAGAGCGAACGCGCGGGCGATGCCGACACGCTGACGCTGACCGCCCGAGAACTCGTGCGGATAGCGGTTGATGTGCTCGGGGTTCAGGCCGACGACGTCCAGCAGCTCGCGGACGCGCTCAATGCGCTCCTCCTTGGAACCCACGCCATGAATGGTCATGGGCTCGGAGACGATCTCGCCTATGGTCATACGAGGATTGAGCGAAGCATAGGGGTCCTGGAAGATGAACTGCATCTCGCGACGCATGTCCTTGATCTCATGCTTGCTCATCTCGGCAACATCTTTGCCCTGGAAGAACACTTTGCCGGCCGTCGGCTTGGTCAGGCGCATGATGGTGCGGCCCGTGGTGGACTTACCGCAACCAGACTCGCCGACCAGGCCAAAGGTCTCGCCCGGATAAATCTCGAATGAAATGTCATTCACAGCAGAGACGACACGCTTAGAGAAGCGCTTGGCGAACATGCCGGACTCAGCGGGAAACTCCTTAGAGAGGTGCTCGACCTTCAGCAGCGGAGTACGCTCGTTGGTATCTGCCATTACGCCTCGCCTCCCTTCTTGGAATCCTTGCGCGTACGGGACGTCTCAGGAGCGTTCTTGAGGAACTCGGGGTCACCGGAGTAGTGGCACGCAGAGTAATGACCAGACTCGGTGACAACGCGCTCGGGGCGCTGCTTGCGGCACTTGTCCGTCGCATAGGGGCAACGAGGAGAGAAAACGCAGCCCTCAGGCAAGTTCATGAGCGAAGGCGGGTTGCCGTGAATCGGCGTAAGAGGCTTCTTCTCATCGATGGCCTGTTCCGGGATGGAGCGGATAAGGCCCCAGGTGTAGGGGTGGCGGCTCTCGTAGAAGATTTCCTCAGCAGTACCGAACTCGACAGGACGGCCGGCGTACATAACCATGATCTTATCGGCCATATCGGCGACGACGCCCAGGTCATGGGTAATCATGATGATGGCGTTGCCGTTCTTCTCCTGCATTTCCTGCATAAGCTCAATAATCTGAGCCTGAATGGTAACGTCCAGGGCAGTCGTGGGCTCGTCGGCAATCAGAATATCGGGATCGCAGGCAAGGGCCATAGCAATCATGACACGCTGACGCATACCGCCCGAGAACTGGTGCGGATACTCATTGACGCGCTTCTCGGGCTCGGGAATGCCAACGAGGTCCAAAAGCTCGGTGGCGCGCTTGAGCGCCTCCTGCTTGGAGTAACCACGGTGCAGACGAAGGCCCTCACCCACCTGCTTGCCGATCTTATAGACCGGGTTCAAGGAGGTCATAGGATCCTGGAAGATCATCGCGATGTCGTTACCGCGGATGTGCTGCATCTCTTCCTCGGTCATCTCGAGGATAGAACGACCGCGATAGCGAACGTCGCCGCCCTCAATCTTTCCCGGAGGCATCGAGATGAGGCCCATGATGGTCATGGCGGTCACGGACTTACCGGAGCCGGACTCACCGACGACACCCAGGGTCTCACCGCGATCGAGCGTGTAGGACACACCGTCGACAGCGCGAACGACACCGTCCTCGGTATGGAAATACATCTTAAGGTCATCGACCTCGAGCAGATGCTGGCCCTCGGGAACCGGCTGGTCCTTCAGGTCCACATAGTTCTTGTTCTTCTTCATCCTTATGCGTCCTTCATCTTGACGTCGAGGGCGTCGCGCAGACCGTCACCCAGCAGGGTGAAGGCGAGCACCGTCGAGAGAATTGCCAGACCGGGCATGATCATCATCCAGGGAGCAGTCAGCAGATACTGCTGACCGTCCTGAATCATGGAGCCCCACGAAGGCGTAGGCGGAATAACGCCCATGCCGAGGAAGGACAGAGCGGACTCGGTCAGAATGGCGCCACCAATGTTCATAGTCGCGTAGACCACGATGGACGCGACGGAGTTCGGGAAGATGTGACGCACGACGATACGAGCATCGGATGCACCCATCGCACGCGCAGCGTCAACATAGTCGTTTTCCTTGACCGTCAGGATTGCAGAGCGGAAGACGCGCGCAATCGAAGGCCAGCCGAGAACACCGATGGCGATAAAGACGTTCTGAAGACCACGGCCGATAACGGCGATCATGGCGACGACGAACAGCACGTACGGGAACGCTAGGAAGATATCCGCACAGCGCATGATGATCGTATCCCAGATTCCGCCGTAGAAACCGGCCAGAGCACCCATGACCAAACCGATCACCGTGGAGATGGCGGTGGCCATAATGCCGACGGACAGCGAAACGCGTGCACCGTAGATAACGCGGACGAGAATGTCGCGGCCAAGGGCGTCGGTGCCAAACGGGTGCTCGGCACACGGAGCCAGCAGCGACGTCTCGGCCATGGTAGTCGAGTCGGAAGCCGTCGGCGAACCGAGCCAGGGCTTAGCCCACAGATCGGCGGTCAGGGCAACCAAAACGACGATGATAATCCAGCAGACACCGATAACGGCGAGCTTGTTCTTACGAAGACGCTTAAAAGCGTCGCCCCACAGCGTGCGGGACTTGGCGGGAGCAGATGCGGCCTTGATGGCGGTAGCCTGCTCCTGAGACTGAGAATCAGTTTCCTGCATGAGACGTACCTCCCTTAGGCCTTATCCGACGGACCGCCAAGGCGGATGCGCGGGTCGAGGAATGCATAGCTAATGTCGACGAGCAAGTTGATCACCATGACGACGACAACGATGAGCGTAACGCCACCCATAACGATGGGCCAGTCACGCATGCTAATAGCGCGATAGACCTCATAGCCGATACCGGGCCAGTTAAAGACCGTCTCGGTCAGGATGGCGCCCGAAAGCATGCCGCCAAAGTCGACACCAATATAGGTAACGACGGGGATGAGTGCATTCTTAAGCGCATGCTTGATGATGATCGCGCGATTGGAGAGACCCTTGGCCTTTGCCGTACGGATGTAATCCTGGTTCATGACGTCAAGCAGCTGCGAGCGCATAATGCGGGCGGCATAAGCGGTCGAAACCGAAGCCAGCGTAATGGTCGGAAGCACATAGTGCATCCAATCCTGATACTGAGAGCTGGAACCACCGGCACCCGAGATCGGCATGGAGAATGCACCGCCCGTGGCGTCCTTGAGGATGACGCCGAAGAACAGCTGCAGCAACATACCGAGCCAGAAGGCCGGGACGGCAACGAGGATCGACGTGGTGAGCGTTACCAAAATATCCCAGAAGGAATAACGCTTAACCGCCGAAATGATACCCGCACCGATACCCATGATTGCCTCGAGTACGATGGCGCACGCGGCAAGTTTGACCGTATACGGATACTTCTGGGCAAAGATTTCCGTAACCGGCAGCTTGCGCTGATACGAATTGCCCAGATCGCCATGAAGCAGGCCGTTCATGTAATACAAGTAACGGTCCACGAGCGACGTTTGAACGGGGTCGCCGTTCTCGTCAAGGATCGCGTTGCCGTCCTCGTCCGTCTGGACCAGGTGATAGCGGACGCGAAGCTGAAGCTCCACCTCGGGGGACAGAGCCTTGTCTCCACCGATCAGCTTGATCGGATCTCCCGGCACGATATTCTGGAGGGCGAACAGAATCAGCGTAACGCCCAAAAATACCGGGATGAACTGAAGCACACGTTTAACGATGTACTTACCCATACCACTCCCCTATCTAGGGATTAACCTAAATGGGATGCCGATCGCCAGACCGGCATCCCAAAATTACCATCAGCCAGTTTACCCCAGGTTAGGGAGAACTGTATGTTTCCCATGAGGTCTACGTAAATACTTGACCCTCACGGAAGCTGCAAACTCTTAGGCGAGCTCAGCGGTACCCAGCTCGGCGTGCTTCTGCGGATCGACATAGAGGTGCTTGATGCGATCGGAGCCGGCGATGGTGTGCGTGTAGAACATCACCGGGATGACCGGGCAGTCGGCAGCGACCATTGCGTCGGCCTCCTGCATCTTAGCGACGCGCTCTTCGTCGTCAACCGTGGTACGAGCCTCGTCGACCTTGGCGTCGAACTCGGGGTTGTTGTAACCAGAGCGGTTGTCGCCACCGAGAGAGGCAGAGTGGAACAGCGGATACAGGAAGTTGTCCATGATCGGGTAGTCGGCAATCCAGCCCAGACGACCGAACTGATAGTTGAAGTTCTGGTACTGCTCGAGCAGCGCAGACCACTCAGGGGTATCGGAGACAGCGGTAACGCCAACCTTGGCGAGGTCGCCAATGATGGACTCCATGATCTCCTTGTGACCACCGTCCTGGTTGTAGGAAAGGGTCACGTTAATGCCACGATCGCCGTTAGCGCCGGCAGGAGCAACCTTGTCGAGGTACTCGTTAGCCTTGTCGACGTCGTAGGCGCAGAACTCCCATGCGCCTTCCTTGTAGCCATCGATGCCCGGAGGAACAATGCCGTCGGCGGGGGTACGGGTACCCTTGAAGATGGTCTTGCAGATGGCCTCGCGGTTAATGGCCAGGGAGATACCCCTGCGCAGGTCGGCGTTGTTGAACGGCTCGGCCGTGGTGTTGCAGGTCAGGTAGTAGGTGGAAGGCTCGGCGCCGAGCAGCATGCGCTCGCCGTCGCCCATGGTGTAGCCGTCCTTGGACACGCCGCGATCCTTCTTGGCAGCGTCGATCTGAGCAACGGGAACGTCGCAGATATCGAGGTTACCGGCCTGGAACTCCTTGTAGGCGGTCTCCACGTCCTTGATGACCTGGAAGTGGATGCCATCGATCTTGGCCTTGTCGCCATAGTAATCGTCGAACTTCTTGAGGTTGATCTCCTGACCATCCTCCCACTTGCCGTCCATCATGAACGGGCCGTTACCGATCGGGGCAAGGTAGAAGCTCTTAACATCGGACTCGGCGCACTCGGGAACCGGGGACAGAGCCGGGTGAGAGGCGACGAAGGGGAAGTCGGCGTAAGCGGAAGACAGCTTAACGACGAGGGTCTCATCGTCGGGGCAAGTAACACCGCTGAGCTCGGTAGCGTTACCGGCAAGCAGATCGTCATAGCCCTCGACCATGGAAAGGTGATAGGAGACCTCGGAAGGACCGTACTCGGTAGCGATGGCCGACTTGGTGTTGACCAGACGCTCCCAAGCGAGCTTGAAGGACTTGGAGGTAACGTCGTCACCGTTGTGGAACTTGGCCTTCTTGATCTTGAAGGTGAACTCGGTGGCGTCGTCGTTGGCCTCGAAGGACTCGCAAGCCAGCGGGACGATCTTGCCCTTCTCGGCGTCGTAAGAGGTCAGAGCATCGAACAGCTGGTACTCGACCTGAGTGCCCTGATCCTCCTGGACGTTGTAGGGGTCGATGCAGACCGGGTTGTTGATGTAGAAGTTCAGCGTCGAACCGGACTCAGAACCGGAAGCGTCGCCGCCCTTCTTGCCGCATGCGGCAAGAAAAGCCATGGAGCTCGCAGCAAGGGTACCGCCGACAAAGGCGCGACGACCCATAACGGGCTGGTGGAACATAGAATCAGCCATGCCATCCTCCTTATGAGATAGGACAAAGAAATGTTCAGTCGGACATATGTCGAGACAATCCGATCCGAACCATCAAAACGCCGCCCGCTGCTATGGCTGGTTATGCACAACAGACCAACGTTTTGTAATACAGTAGCGCATTTTATGCACGATTTGGGGCTAATTCCGGTTAACGGTCGAGAATTTCTTTAGTTGGGCGAAGTATGTGGGGATATTTTGACTCTGTTACAAGTCTGTAAACAAAAAGGGCCCCGCACATGCGGGACCCTTTACAAACGTATATACGCCGATGCTTAGTAGCCGACGATACCCTGCGGGAAGAAGAACATGCACAGAACGACACACACGGCAAAAACGACGGCCATAATTACCGTCAGGCGATCGAGGTTCTGCTCCATGACGCCCGTGGCAGAGCTGGAGTTATACAGCGAGCTAGCGATCATATCCGAAACGCCGGTGCCCTTACCGGAATGCATCAGAACGAGAATCGTCAGCGCCACGGCAGAAACAGCCCAAACGACAAACAGAAGAATCTGGAACGGACCCATAGATAAGCTCCTTAATAGAACAATTCAAACTCCAGTACTGTACCACAACCTTCAACACTCCCCCACCTGCCATTTAGGGACGGGGTAGAAATGGCAGAAATACCAAAAAGGGGGTCGTCCGGTTGTGGACAACCCCCTTACTAGAAAACGGTATTTGTTTTCTATTAGGCCTCGGTGGCGAGCACGCGACCCGTCATCTCGGCGGAAGGCTCAATACCAGCCATGGTGAGCATGGTCGGAGCGATATCGGAAAGACGGCCGTCCTCGATACCGGTGAGCTTGGCCTTATCATCAACGATGATGAACGGCACGCGGTTGGTGGTGTGAGCCGTAAACGGATGCTTGGAACCGTCGGAAGCAACGTCAAACATGTGATCGGCGTTGCCATGGTCGGCGGTAATCAGCGCAAAGCCACCCTTGGCGAGAATCGCCGGGACAACCTTGGACAAAGCATCGTCAACAGCCTCGACGGCCTTAACGGCGGCGTCGAAGACACCGGTGTGACCAACCATGTCGCAGTTCGCGAAGTTCACGATGTAGAAATCAGCGCGATCCTCGTTGATTGCGGCGACGAGCTTCTCGGTAACCTCGGGAGCGCTCATCTCGGGCTGCAGATCGTAGGTAGCGACCTTGGGAGAAGCGACGAGCACGCGCTCCTCGCCCTCCTTGGGCTCCTCGATGCCGCCGTTGAGGAAGAACGTCACGTGGGCGTACTTCTCGGTCTCGGCGGTGTGCAGCTGCTTCAGGCCATTGGCGGCGATAACGTCGGCGAGGACGTTCTCGGGGAACGTCTTGGGGAAGGCGACCTCGACGTCAAACGTCGGATCGTACTCGGTCATCGTCACAAAGTGCGAAAGCTTGATCTGCTCGCGCTCAAAGCCGTCGAACTCCTTGTCCGTGAACACGCGGGTCATCTGACGAGCGCGGTCGGGACGGAAGTTGAAGAAGATGGCCGCGTCGCCCTCGTGGATGCCCTCGTTGTGGGCAGCGAAGGGCTCGACGAACTCATCGCCGCGCGGATCCTTCTCGTAGTAGGCCTTGATACCGGCCACGGGGTCGGTATCGGCATCGGACGCGTTGACCATGACATCGTAGGCACGCTGGATGCGCTCCCAACGGTTATCGCGGTCCATGGCCCAATAACGGCCCGAAACGGTGGCAACGCGAGCGTCGCAACCGGTCTCCTCGGAGATCTTAGCCAGGAAGGCGCAGAACTCGCTCATGTAGCCAGCACCGGACTGCGGGTCAACGTCGCGGCCATCCATGAAGGCGTGGACGCGAACGGTCTTGACGCCATGCTGGGCAGCCATCTTGACCAGGGCCTCGACATGGTTCATGTGAGAATGAACGCCGCCGGGGCTCATAAGGCCCATGAGGTGCAGGGTCTTGCCTTCGGCCTTGACATCGTCCATAGCCTTAACGAAGACCTCGTTCTTGGCGATGGAGCCGTCCTTGATAGCGTTATTGATGCGCGAAAGCTCCTGGAACACGATGCGGCCGGCACCGATGTTGAGGTGGCCTACCTCGGAGTTTCCCATCTGACCGTCGGGAAGGCCCACGTCCTCGCCCGAAGCGCCGAGTGTGGTGTGGGGATACTTCTCGTACAGGCTATCAAGGAAGGGCGTCTTGGCAGCGGCGACGGCGTTCTCGCCATCGGCCGGAGCCAAACCACACCCGTCCATGATGATCAGGAGTGCAGGAAGATGACGCTGTGCCATATGTCCTACTCGCCTGCCTTAACGACCATAGAGGCGAAGTCGGCAGCCTTGAGCGAAGCGCCGCCCACGAGTGCGCCGTCAACGTCGGGCTTGGCGACGAGCTCGGCGATGTTGCCGGGCTTAGCGGAACCGCCGTAGAGAACGCGGATGCCGTCGGCGAGCTCCTCGCCAAACATCTCCTTAAGGGTCTCACGGATAGCGCCGCAGACCTCCTGAGCGTCCTCGGCGGTAGCGGTCTTGCCGGTGCCGATGGCCCAGATGGGCTCGTATGCGACGACGACCTGCTTGGGGCAGGTGATCTCAAGACCAGCAAGGCCAGCCTTGACCTGGTTCACGACGTGCTCGACATAGGTGCCAGCCTCGCGGACCTCGAGGGACTCGCCGCAGCAGAAGACGGGGACAAGACCGGCGGCAACGAGGGCCTTGGCCTTCTTGTTCTGGTCCTCGTCGGTCTCGTGGAAGTAGTCACGACGCTCGGAGTGACCGATGATGCAGTAGGTGCAGCCAGCGGACTTGAGCATGTCGCAAGAGGACTCACCGGTGAAGGCACCCTTGGCCTCCCAGTACACGTTCTGTGCACCGAGGGCGATGGGGGCAGCCTGAATGCGGTCATGAACCGTGGTGATGTCAATGGTCGGAGGGCAGACGAGCACCTCGACGCCAGCCGGAACCTCGGGCAGAGCCTGAGCCAGCTCGTCGGCGAGCTTGGCGGCCTCGGCGACGTCGTTGTTCATCTTCCAGTTACCAGCGATAAGAAGGGTGCGATTAGGCATCGAGAAGCGCCTCCACTCCGGGCAGGGCCTTACCCTCGACGAGCTCCATGGAAGCGCCACCACCAGTGGAGATCCAGCTCATCTTGTCGGCCAGGTTGAACTTGTTGACAGCTGCGACAGAGTCGCCGCCGCCGATGATCGAGGTGCAGTCGGCCTCGGCGACAGCCTCGGCGATAGCCTGGGTGCCATGAGCGAAGTTATCGAACTCGAAGACGCCCATGGGGCCATTCCAGAACACGGTCTTGGCGCCCTTGACAGCCTCGGCGTAGAGCTCCTCGGTCTTGGGGCCGATGTCCATGCCCTCACGATCGTCGGGGATAGCGTCGGAAGCGACAACCTCGGGGACCGCGTCCTCGCCAAAGTGATCGGCAACGCGGTTGTCGATGGGGAGCAGGATCTTGACGCCCTTCTCCTCGGCCTTCTTGAGCATCTCGCCGGCGCGCCCGACCCAGTCCTCTTCCTTGAGGGACTGACCGACGGTCAGGCCCTGAGCCAGGAAGAAGGTGTAGGCCATACCGCCACCGATGATCAGGGTGTCAGCGGAGTCGATGAGGTGATCGAGAACGCCGATCTTGGAGGAAACCTTGGAACCGCCAACGATAGCGACGAAGGGGCGCTCGGGCTCGGCGAAGATGCCGGTCAGCGTGTCGACCTCCTTCTCGAGCAGGAAGCCGGCGACGGCGGGCAGGTAAGCGGCGGGGCCCACAACGGAACCCTGAGCGCGGTGAGCGGTACCGAAAGCATCGAGAACGAAGACGTCGCCATAGGAAGCGAGCTTCTTGGCGATCTCGGGATCGTTCTTCTTCTCACGCTTATCGAAGCGGACGTTCTCGAGAACGAGAACCTTGCCCGGCTCGACGGCAGCGACAGCCTCGGCAGCCTTCTCGCCGTAGGTGTCGGCGACAAAGGCAACGTCGAGACCAGAGAGCTCGGCGAGCTTCTTGGCGACGGGCTCGAGGGACAGCTCGGGCTGGAAGCCGGTGCCATCAGGACGGCCGAGGTGGCTCATGAGGATGACGCGAGCGTTGTGCTCAACGAGATAGTTGATGGTGGGCAGGGCAGCCTTGATACGGGTGGTGTCGCCAACGACGCCATCCTTGATAGGCACGTTGAAGTCAACGCGGACGAGAACGCGCTTGCCGTCGACATCGATGTCGCGGACGGTCTTCTTGGTAAAGGCCATGTTTGCTTCTACCTTTCGTACGTGTCTGCCTCCCATTACGGCAGACGATTTCCTATAAAAAGGGCGCGACCCTAGGGTGTAAGCCCTATAAGGCCGCGCCCTTCTTTAGACGCTCAACGAGCTATTCGCTAAAAGCTAAATTAAGCAACGAACTTCTCGAAGTACTTGATGGTGCGGACCATCTGAGAGGTGTAGGAGTTCTCGTTGTCGTACCAAGAGGTGACCTGAACGAGGGTCTGGCCGTTGCCGAGGTCAGAGCACATGGTCTGAGTGGCGTCGAAGATGGAGCCATGGGTCTCGCCGATGATGTCGGTGGAGACGATGTCGTCCTCGTTGTAACCGAAGGTCTCGGAGATGGTGGCAGCGTAGGCCTTCATAGCGGCGTTGACCTCGTCGACGGTGACCTTCTTGTCAACGACAGCGTAGAGGTTGGTGATGGAGCCGGTCGGCGTCGGGACGCGCTGGGCGGCACCGATGAGCTTACCGTTGAGCTCGGGGAGAACCAGGCCGATAGCCTTGGCAGCACCGGTGGTGTTGGGGACGATGTTGACGGCGCAGGCGCGGCTACGACGCTTGTTGCCCTTGCGCTGCGGGCCGTCGAGCGGCATCTGGTCGCCGGTCCAGGCGTGAATGGTGGTCATGATGCCGGACACGATGGGAGCGAAGTCGTTCAGACCCTTGGCCATCGGGGCGAGGCAGTTGGTGGTGCAGGAAGCAGCGGAGATGATGTTGTCCTCAGCGGTCAGCGTCTCATGGTTGACGTTGTACACGATGGTGGGCAGATCGCTGCCGGCCGGAGCGGAGATAACGACCTTCTTGGCGCCAGCGTTGATGTGGGCCTGAGCCTTAGCCTTGCTGGTGTAGAAACCGGTGCACTCGAGAACGACGTCGACGTCGAGGTCGCCCCAAGGCAGGTTGTTGGCGTCGGCCTCCTTGTAGATCTTGATCTCCTTGCCGTCAACGGTGATGGAATCCTCGCCAGCAACGACCTCGTGATCGCGAGCGTAGTTGCCCTGCGTGGAGTCGTACTTCAGCAGGTAAGCGAGCATATCGGGAGAGGTGAGGTCGTTGATAGCGACGATCTCGGAGCCCTCATGACCGAACATCTGACGGAAAGCCAGACGACCGATGCGACCGAAGCCGTTAATAGCAACCTTTACTGCCATTGTGTCTCCTTTCGTAAGGCCCCCGCGAGCTACAGCGCCCGCCGTTGAGGCCCACAAACTAACCACTCGCCTAATATACCTTTTTTTTGACTTGAATTTCACGAGAATGCTCGAAATTGAAAATCAAATTTACCTTAAAACGTTTTAAAGAATAAAATAGCAGCTAAATCCGTATATAAGTCGATACTTCAAACTACCTGTTTGCTTCAATGAGCTTTTCAAGCCTCAAAACTCGATGGTAGAGGGCCGACTTCGACAAGGGAGGGTCGGCCATCTCCCCCAAGTCACGCAGCGACAGATCGGGATAGCGCTCGCGCAGGTCGCAAAAGACCGCCAAGGCGTCCGGAAGCGTGTCACGCAAACCCCGCTGTTCGAGCTCATCGATCAACGCAAGCTGATGCTGGGCAGCGCCCGCACTTCTGGTCTGATTGGCCAGCTCGGCATTCACGCGACGGTTTACGTCGTTCTTAACCAATTTGACCGCGCGCGCTTCCTCAATCTCGGCAACGTTGCGCTTGGCTCCGACCAGCTTTAGGAGCTGCTCGATCTCCTCGGCGCTCTTAATGTACACGGCATAGGACCCGCGCCGTGCGTTGACGCGCGCATGGACCCCAATCTGCTCCAGCAGATCGCAGAGCCCCTTGGCATATTGCTCGCCCTGCACCGCGACCTCCAAATGAAAGTCGCCGCGGGGATCGGCCACGAAACCGCCGGCGATGAGCGCGCCGCGGATGTAGGCAAGTCTGCAGCAGGGACGGGCAACGATGTGCCGGGGAACACCGGCGACGAGCCCTCCCCTGCGGTCGAGAATGCCCAGCAGCACCAGAGCCTTGTCCAGGTCGGGTTGATCGGGCAGGGTAATGAGATAGTTACGGACCTTATGCAAGACCGATTTACGAACGGTGAATTCCGTTTTGAGCTTAAGGATGCGATGCGTCAGCGTGATCATCGTGCGCGCGACGGCGCCCGTCTCGGTCGCGACCGTCAAACGATACCGCCCGGAGCCGGCCAGCGAAAGCGTACCGCTCACACGCGTCAGGGCGGCAAGCGTCGACAAATCGCAGTATTCACATTCGGGTTCGCAGCGCGCAAGCTCGTCGCGCACCTCGGCGGTAAACGACATGCAGGCCTATGCTTTCGTGTTCGCGCGCGACAAGTCGCGATGGGAAATGTTCACGTGATACTGGGCGCCTTCCAAATAACGCGCCGTGGCCTCGGCGATGGCAACGCTGCGGTGTTGACCGCCCGTGCAACCGATGGCGATAGAAAGCTGCGGCTTGCCCTCCGCGATATAGCCGGGCATGACCGTATCGAGCAGCTGCGTCCAGGCCTTCCAGAACTCTTGGGTCTTGGGATGGTCCAGAACAAAATCGGAGACCTTTTTATCGAGACCAGTCATGGTGCGCATCTCGGGATCGTAGAACGGATTGGGCAGGAAGCGAACGTCGATCATGATATCCGCCTCGACGGGCATACCGTGCTTAAAGCCAAACGAGAACACGTGAACGTCCATGAGCTGCTGGTCGGACAACTCGGAGAACGCCATGCGCAATTTGTTGCGCAGGGCAGAGGTGCGCAGGCGGCTCGTGTCGATGATCATATCGGCTCGATCGCGCACACCCCGCAGCTGCAGGCGCTCGCGCTGAATCGCATCGGCCGTAGTCTCCCCCGGCTTGGCAATGGGATGGCGGCGGCGGTTTTCGCTATAACGACGGATCAGTACCTCGTCAGAGGCCTCGAGAAAAACGATGTCGCAGCTCATCTCGCGCTCCTCGAGTGCGGCAACGGCATCGAGCAGCTCATCGAACAAGCCCTGGCTGCGCAAGTCGCAGGTGACGGCAAGATGCCTGCCCACGCCCGTATTGATGCCGACGAGTTCGGCGAGCTGGGCGATCAGACGCGGAGGCAAGTTGTCGATGCAAAAGTAGCCCATGTCCTCGAACACATGCATGGCCTGCGTTCGGCCCGATCCGGACATTCCGGTGATGATGACGATATCGGGGATGCGCTCCGAGCGCTCCGCCGCATCCATGGCATCTCCCTTTTGCATGTGCTGCCTCCTAAAAACAAGCGCGGGACCCAGCAACCCGGATCCCGCGCGGACAATTGCCTTTAATGAGTATACCGCCCTGAGCGGATACGAGGTCTGTCTTACGCCTCAAGCGCGGCTTTGAACCAACTCGTAATACTCGTGGGGTGCGTAATGGCGGTGCCCACGACAACGGCCCAGGCGCCCGCATCAATTGCGGCGCGGGCCTCCTCGGGCGTGTGCACGCGGCCCTCGCAGATAATGGGAAGGCCGGGAAACTCCTCGGTCGCCTGGCGCAGGAGCGGCAGATCGGGACCGTCGGCCATGGTGCAATCGATAGCGGCAACACCATGAGAAAGCGTAGTGGACACCAGGTCGAAGCCCATATCGACAGCACGACGAATATCCTCGATGGTGGCACAGTCGGCCATCAGGAGCACGCCCTCCTCGTGCAGCGGACGGAAGGTGTCCTCAATGGTCTTGCCATCGGGACGTGGGCGATCAGTGGCATCAATTGCCACGATGTCGGCACCGGCGGCAACGCAGGCGCGAGCATGACGCAGCGTCGGCGTGATGTAGACGCCCTCGTGTCCATCCTTCCACAAGCCGATGACGGGGACCTCGCAGCGGCCCTTAATGGCGGCGATGTCGGCAAGACCCTGGCAGCGAATAGCGGCGGCGCCGCCAAGCTCGCAGGCGCGAGACATCTGAGCCATGGTTTCGGGCGTACGAAGCGGCTCGCCCATATAGGCTTGAACGCTCACGACGAGCTTGCCCTTCAGGGATTGAATCAAAGGATCAACGGTCATGTTCGACTCAACCTTTCTCAAAACAGCCTTCTGAGACACCGCACCTTGACGTTCAAACCGTCGCTCGCGTACCGAAGTACGCTTCGCTCCTCTTTCACGTCAATCTGCGGTACCTCAGAAGGCGCACTTGGTAGTTATGTTTACTTCAACGACGCAAGAAGGTGTTCGGCGGCACCGATAAGCGGTGCGTCGCCCTCCAGAGAGCCGATGAGGATCGGCGTGTCCTGAAGCGGGTCGAGCGCCTGGCTGGCATAGCCCTCGTGCACCGAGTCCTTCCACGTCTGCGAGCGCCAATCGGGACCCTGGTGAATCACACCTCCCGAAAGCACGATGACCTCGGGATCCAAGATGTTGGCAAGCGAGCCCAAGCTGGCGCCCAGCGCAAAGCCGGCGTCATGGATAACCTCGGTCGCCTTTACGTCGCCCGCGCGGCACAGGTCGTTCACATCGCGACCGACCGAAGGACGGCTGGGGTCAACTCGACCGAAGCGCTCGTCGTACATACGGCCAATCGAGGTGCCCGAGGCTACCGACTCAAGATGACCAGAACGACCACAAGCACAGGGAATGCCGGCTGCAGCCGAGCACTCGATATGGCCCATATGGCCGGCAGCACCATGGAAGCCCTGCATTACGCGGCCGTTCTCGACATATGCGCCGCCAATGCCCGTACCGATGCCAAGACACAAGACGGAGAACTTGCCCTTGCCGACGCCCCAGTGGGCCTCGCCCAGAGCATGAGCCTGCACGTCGCCTACAACGGCAACGGGAAGACCGAGATCCTCGCGCAGACGCGGCCCCAACTGAACGCCGGACCAGCCGGGCATGATCTCATTGGCATACGCGATGGCGCCCGTCTTGGGATCGACGACGCCGGCGGCACCGATACCGACGCCAAGGACCTCGACATCGGGATTCGCCTCGAGAGCAGCCTTGACGGACGCCTCGATACGCTGGAAGACGGCCTCACCGCCCTCTTGGGCCTCGGTGGGAACCTCAGCTTCAAAGACCGGATGGGGCACGCTGCCATCAGCCGGATACTCCATGATGGCAGTCGCAATCTTAGTTCCGCCGATATCGACAGAGCAGACGTACTTGTTCTCCATGTCGCTCTCCTTCGGAGATAAAAACAACTACAGGAAATGCGCCGTCAGGCTAGCCGTCACAGCGCAGTAAAGGTTATCCAGGTGCCCGAGATCGCCGAGAAACCGTGTGGCCATTGACCTAACGGGTCATGGCCACACGGTTGAACGGCGAGGTCGGGTGCCTGGGAAAGCTTTACAGGAGACCGTTGTCCTGGAGGACCTTCTTAATAGCCTCGACGTTCTCGCCGGTCATGGCCTTCACCGGGCGCGGCATGGTCGGGCTGTCGAAGATGCCCATGAGGTTCATAGCGGTCTTGAAGGCGCCGACGCCACCGGCATAGCCCTGGACGCCCGAGGTGACATCCCAGATGTGGGAGATCTCGTTGAGGCGATCCTGCTCGGCCTTGACGGTAGCCCAGTCACCGGCCTGAGCGGCCTTCCACTGGCGCACGTAGCCCTCGGGCTCAACGTTGGCAAGGCCCGGGACAGAACCGTCGGCGCCACCGAGGTAAGCGCCGTCGACAACAACCTCGTGACCGGTGAGGATGCTCATCGGATGGCCGTTCTTCTCGTTCTCCTGAACGAGATAGCGGAACGAGATGTCATCACCCGAGGAATCCTTGACGCCAGCAAGGACGCCCTCGGCGCCGAGCTTGGCAAGGAGCTTCCAGGGGAGCTTGGTGTGAACGCAGACGGGAATGTCATAGGCAAAGATGGGCAGGTCGAGCTCCTCGTGCAGGATGCGGAAGTGCTCCTCGACCTCGGTCATGCCCTGCAGGGCATAGAACGGGCAGGTGGCAACAAGCGCATCGGCGCCCAGCTCCTGAGCGACCTTGCCGTGCTCGATCATGCGCTCGGTCTCGGTATCGATGATGCCGACCAGGACGGGCACGCGGTGGTCGACGATACGAACGGCCTCGGCGATGATCTGGCGACGACGCTCATCGGTGGAGAAAACGACCTCGCCCGAAGAGCCCAGGAAGAACAGGCCATCGACGCCGGCATCGATCATGCGGTTGATGCTGCGCTCAAAGGAGGCAACGTCGAGCTGGTGGTCTTCGGTATCGGGAACAACGACGGGAGGGATAACGCCGGTGAATTTCTGAGTTGCCACAAGAATCTCCTTAGTTGTCTGGCGGGCGGCCCTATGCCACCCACTCTTGTTGGCAGTGTCCAGGCCGTCTAGGCCAAAGAACACGGGTAGAACGTTTGGTTAAAGAAGTCGACGACTTCGTTTTCGAACGCATTGATACGCTCATGAGCGTATTTGGCATAGATGATATGCCTCCGGTCACACTCAAGACCGTTGAATACGGCAAACTGATCCTTGGGATCGCTCACGGTATCCATAAGCGATGTGCCCATGAGCACCGATCCGCGCACCCGAGACGACAGCGCCTCGAGGCCGCCAGGAAGCGGATTGGCAACCGCCGTGCAGGCGAGGCCCCGCTCGTCCAGAGCAGAAACCGCCAGCGCGACTCCGCCGCCAAGACCCTCGCCCCATGCAAAGATGCGGTCGGGGTCCATGCCATCAAGATTGCGCGCCACCTTCGCCATCGCGCAACCCCAACGGACGCGCTTGACAAAAGCGGGCGAAGCAATCCCCCGCTGCAGGTCGTCCGCACCAGCGACATCGTCATCCAGCGCGAGGACGGCATACCCCATGGCGGCAAATCTCGTCATGTGATGCCAGCCGCGCACAGGCCGATCGATGTCGTGGAACATCAGGCACAGCGGCACGCGCTTAGATACTCGGGCACGACCAACAGGCTCAATCAAGCGAGCGTGGACCGCATCGTCACCGAGCTCAAAGGAAATCTCCGAGTAACGAGCGCAGGGGTTAACAAAGTCAATCGCCGTAATGGCCTGGCCTTGAATCTCAAGATTCGAAGCGCATGTCTCTAAATCAGAAACATCTGCTTGGACATCGCCGTGCCAGTCCCGATATTCTGCGAGCCTTGATGAAACCGTTCCGGGAATTCCCACGAGCCCGGGGACTATCAGCTCGTCAACATTGCTCTCGCACTTAGACATGAGCCTCCCCTCCCTCACAGAAAAACGGAATGATCAGATCGTCAAAATCCTGAATCTCCTCGTGGCCAAAGCCCTCAAAGAACTCATGACGCTTATCGCAGGACAGGTTGTTGTACACCGCAAACTGCGTTGCCGGCGGACAGACGGTATCGGCCGTGCCCGTGCCAAACAGCACGGGGCACTTGACCATGGGGGCAAAATTCTTGGAATCGAAGTACGCCAGCTTGGCATAGGCTTCCTCGATACGAGTCGAGTCCTCGTCAAACCAACGCGACCAATAGCGCAGACCCTCGTAGGCAATATCGTCGGCGTCCAAATCCCAGACCAGGCGGAAATCCGACAGGAAGGGATAGAGGATGGCGGCGCGATTGATAAGCTCGCCGTTAAGCGCACAGGTCGCAATGCCCAAACCGCCGCCCTGCGACGCGCCGTTCACAAATACGTGGGCAAGATCGATGCCCTCAAGCTCGCGAACGATGCGGCACAGGATGCGAATATCTTGGTGCAAGCGGACATAGTAGAGGTTGGCCGGGTCGCCGTCGATACCGGCGACGATATGGCCCGCGACCGTTGTGCCCTCAAATCCACCAATGTCCTCGGAGGGACCTCCTTGACCGGGGCAGTCGAGGGCGATGAGCGCCATGCCCATGCCCGCAAACGACGCCTGCTCAAACCAGCTGCGGCTTGCACCCGGATATCCATGGAACTGAAGTACCAATGGCACGGGCTCATCCGAGACGGGTTTAAGGTACTTAGCATGCAGGCGTGCGCCACACATGCCGGTATACCAGAGGTCGAAAAACCGACAGGTTGCGGAATCCGCAACCGAAGCCGCCTCAATCGCGTAGTCGAGCTCGACGGCGTCGGCCTCGGCCATGCGGTCCTTCCAAAAGAGATCGAAATCCGATGGGCGGGGCATAGCGCCTCGATATTCACCAAATTGCTGTTGTAGCTCCTGAGCACTTGGCATGGCTCGTGAACCCAACCTTTCGAAATCGCAACGGAGGTGCGCCCGGCAAGGGAACCGGGCGCACGGGAGGGAAAGCGAGACTACTCGCCGAGCTTGGGATGCAGCAGCGACGGCGCAGCGCCGAGCAGCATCTTGGTGTAGGGGTCCTGGGGGTGCTGGAAGACCTGCTTGGCCTCGCCCTGTTCGACGATCTTGCCGCCATTCATAACGATGATGTCGTCAGAGATATAGCGGACCGTCTGGATGTCATGGCTGATGAACACCATGGCCAGGCCGAGCTCCTTCTTAAGGTCGGTCAGCAGGTTCAGAATCTGCGCGCGGACCGAAACGTCCAGAGCCGAGGTGGGCTCGTCGGCGATGATGGCATCGGGGTTCAGCGACAGGGCACGGGCAATTGCGACGCGCTGGCGCTGGCCGCCCGAAAGCTGGCCGGGAAGAACCTCGGCGGCGGAGCTGGGCAGACCGGTGAGCTCCAAGAGCTCCTTGACGCGCTTCTCCTGCTCGGCCTCGGTACCCAGGTTGTGGACGCGCATGGGGTCGAGCAGTTGCTCGCGAACGACCATGCGGGGGTTGAGCGCCGTGGCCGGGTTCTGGAACACGACCGAGATGACGCGACCCATGTGGCGGCGGTCCTCGGCGGTACGTTTGGTAACGTCCTTGCCCTTAAAGTAGACCTTGCCGCTCGTGGGGGCCTGCAGGCCGCACATGACGTTGGCGGTGGTGGACTTACCGCAACCGGACTCGCCGACGATGCCGATCGTCTGACCGGGCATGAGCTTAATCGTTACACCCTGGACGGCGTGAACCAGGTTAGGGTGCAGAATCGAGCCGGTACGGGTCCTAAAGGTGACGTGGACGTCATCAAGGAAGATGATCGGCTCGACGCCGTTGACTGCGGTCTCGCTCATCTACATCACCTCCGCGTGAGGGGTCAAACCATTTGCCTTGAGCACCTCGTCGGGGAGCTCGGAATAGAAGTGCTCGGTGCCGGGCACGCGCTTGAAGACCGGACGGGTGTCCAGGCCAATACGCGGATGGCTCGAGCGGGGCGCGAAGCGATCGCCCTTGGGGAAATCGCGCGGGCTCGGAACGGCGCCGGGCACCTGGTGCAGGCGGCCCGAACCGCTCTCGATGGACAGAACGGAACCCAGAAGACCGCGGGTGTACTCGTGAATCGGGTTGGTGAGCAGCTCCTTGGTGGGCGCCTGCTCGATAACCTGACCGGCGTACATAACCGTGATGTTATGGGCGACCTCGGCGACCAGCGCCAGGTCATGCGAGACGAAGATCATGGCAAAGCCGAGCTTGGCCTGAAGGTCGTTGAGCAGCTTGATGACCTGCTTCTGGACGGTAACGTCCAGAGCGGTCGTGGGCTCGTCGCAGATGACCAGCTTGGGGTCGCGGGTAAGGGCCATAGCGATCAGAACGCGCTGGCGCTGACCACCGGAAAGCTCGTGCGGATAGCTCTCGAGCGTACGCTTGGGGTCGAGGCCCACGAGCTCCAGGAGCTCCTCGGCGCTACGGGTGCCGCCACGCTTGGTGAGCTGCTTCATCTGGGCGGAAATAAGCATGGAGGGGTTGAGCGAGGACAGGGCGTCCTGATAGACCATGGCGATATCGGTACCGCGCAGGCCGAACCACTCCTTCTTGCTCATCTTGAGCAGGTCGCGGCCCTCCCAGAGAACCTCGCCGGAAAGATGCTCGTCATCGTCGGTCAGGCCCATGATGGCCAGCGTGGTGATGGACTTACCGCAGCCGGACTCACCGACCAGGCCCATGGTCTGGCCAGGACGGACATCAAAGTTGACGTGGTCGACGACGTTGATGTCACCGTGGTGCTCAAACTGAATGCAGAAGTCACGGACCGAGAGAATCGGTTCGACAGACTCGTCGGGCACATGGCGATCGTCACGCTTGAGCTCGACATCGCGCAGGGCGCCAAGGCGAGCGGAGAGGGACTGGGCCTGCTCCTTGTAGGCGCGAACGGGGTCGGAGACCAGCAGGTCGGCCTCGCGGCGCTTGGAGGAGTCGGTCGGATCCAAGGCGGCGGAGGGAGCAGCGGCCATGGCGTCGGTAATGCCCTCGGAGAGGATGTTGAGCGCCAGGCAGGTGATCATGATGGCCAGGCCCGGGAACAACGCCTGCCACCAACGGCCGGCGAGCACGCCGCCGCGGGCGTCGGCGAGGATGTTGCCCCAGGTAGCGGTGGGCTCCTGGATACCAGCGCCGATGAAGGTCAGCGAGGCCTCGAAGATGATGGCGTCGGCGACCAGGGTAACGGTGAAGACCATGATCGGGGCGATGCAGTTACGCAGAACATGCTTGATCAAAATCCACGGAGCCTTGGCGCCGGAAACGATGACCGCGCGGACATAGTCCTCTCCGTACTCGGACACGATGTTGGCGCGCACGATACGGGCAATCTGCGGAGTGTACATAAAGCCGATGGCGAAGATGATCGACGGCACGGAGTTGCCCAGGATGGAGACGAAGACGGCCGCGAGGGCGATACCCGGGATAGACATGATGATGTCCAGGATACGCATGATCGTCTCGGAAACGGCCTTGCGCGAAACCGCCGCAAGGGCGCCCACGACCGAGCCGCAGACCAGAGCCATGGCAGTGGCGCCAAAGCCGATGATCAGCGAGTAACGACCACCGTAGAGCATGCGCGACAGAATGTCGCGACCCTTATCGTCGGTACCGAAGATAAATCCGTTGCCGGGAGCCTGGCGAGCCGTAAAGATCTCGACCGGGCTATAGGGGGCAAGAAGGGGCGCCAGAATCGCAGTCAGGGCGACCAGCGCCAGCACGACGGCGGCAATCTTAGAAGACAGCGTCATCTTCTTCCAGCCACCGAGCTTGAGCCCCTTGGAGGCAGCCTTCTCGAGCTGCTCGGTTTGCTTCTCTCGAATCTTTACCATAATCTACACCGTCCTGATGCGCGGGTTGATGAGCAGGTAGAGCATGTCAACCACGATGTTGATGATGATGAAGGCAAGAGCAACGACGATAACGACGCCCTGAACCAGGTTCGCCTCGTTGCCCTGAACGCCTTGCAGAATCGCAGTACCCATGCCAGGGAGGTTGAAGATAACCTCGATGACGACGGCGCCGCCCATGAGGTAACCGATCTTAAGACCGAGGGTGGTGACCGGGGTGATCAGCGCATTGCGAAGTACGTTGATGCCGACGACGACCTTCTCGGGAACGCCGGCGCCGCGAGCCATACGGACATAGTCCTTGTCGAGCTCCTCGACCATGGCCGTACGCACGATACGAGTCATCTGACCCGTCAGCGGGAAGGCAAGAGCAATGGCGGGCATGATCATACGTCCCAGATAGCCAGCCGGGTTGGTGGTGAAGTGAGGCAGAGCACCGGACGCCGGAAGCACCTTAAGGTAGGAAGAGAACAGCAGAATCAACAGAACGGCAAGCCAGAACGACGGGGTTGCCAAGCCGGCGATGGAGAAGACGCGGATCACTTGGTCCGGCCATTTATCGCGATACAGTGCCGCGATGACGCCGAGTAAAAACGAAACGACCGCGCCGATGGCAAGACCGATGAAGGTCAGCTGCATCGTGACGGGCAGGGCAGTGGAGATGCGCTTGGCAACGGAGTTGCGAGCAGCACCATAGGTGCCCATGTCGCCATGGATCAGATCGCCCATGTAGCGCACGTAGCGCACGGGCCAGGGGTCGTCCAGACCATACTTCTCATGGTACTCGGCAACCGCCTCGGGCGAGGCACCGTCACCCAACGCCGTATAGGCGGGGTCGGTCTTGGAGAACGACATAAGGAAGAACACCAGGACGGTGACGCCCAATGCCATGATCGGCAGCGCCACGAGACGCCTTCCAATCAAACGTAGCAAGTTGTTCACGTTCTCTCCCCTTTCTTTTGTCGGTAGGACCAACTGGTATATGAGTACGGATACTCATTACAAGACCCGAGCGACATCGTTGCCGCCCGGGTCTTTGTTTCAACTATGAGGATACGGTCCCAACGACCGACATCCTGCATACAGACTCAAGCGAGCCTTACGCCTTGACGGTCGCGACGCCCCTGAAGGACATGCTCGTCGTGCCGATGCCCTTGAAGCCATCGAGGGCCTCGCCGTTGGGCGCAGTGGACGGATCGTCCCAGGAAGCGGAGACGGTCTTGACGTGGACAACGGGGTACAGAACAGCGTTGTCGGCAATGATGTCGAAGCACTCGTTCCACTTCTTCTGCTGCTCGTCGCCCTCGGCGGCAAGAGCCTCGTCCATGAGACTGTGGAGCTTCTGCCACTCAGCGGACTCCTTCCACGGGCAACGGGTCTGCATCCAGACGTTGTCGCCGTACCACCAGTTAAGCAGCAGGTCGGGGTCGGCGCCGAAGCAGGAAGGATCGCCAGGGGCAAGGAGGATATCGTAGGCCTCGCCGCCGTCGATGGCAGCGTAGGTGGCCGGCGAGGTATCGGTCTGGATGGTCACATCGAAGCCGAGAGCGTCGAGGTCGTTCTTGACCTGGGCGGCCATGCCCTTAATCTGCTCGTTGTCGGTGGTGCGCAGGGTGATGGCACCCGGGGTGATGCCAGACTCCTCGATGAGCTTCTTAGCCTTCTTGGCGTCGGTCTTGTACACCGTGGAAGCCTCATGATAGTTGGTGAAGCTCTTGGGCAGGTAGCAGCTGGCAGCGGTGGCAAGGCCGGCGAAGGTGTTGCTGACCATCTTCTCGGTGTCGAGTGCATACATGACAGCCTGACGGACCTTGACGTTGTTCCAAGGCTCCTTGGCGACGTTGAACATGATGAAGCGGGTGCCGAAACCCTGAACGTTATCGATCTTGCAGCCGGCGCTCTCGAGCTGGTCGACGGCGTCAGCGGTAACGAGCTCCATAACGAGCGTGGAGCCCTCCTGCTGAGCGGTAACGCGAGCGGTGGGGTCGGTCAGGATGCTGTACTGGATCTTCTTATCCTCGGCAGCATACTCACCGTTGTACTCGGGGTTGGGAACCAGGGTGATCTCGGTATCGGAGATAGAGTCGTACATCCAGGGGCCGGAGCCGATCGGCTGCTTGGCGCGATCCTCCTCGGTCTGGGTGGCCGGGGTAACGCGGACGATGGCCAGACGATCCTTGAGCAGGGAGAAGTTGGGGACCTTGGTCTTGACCGTCACGGTGCTGGCGTCCTTGGCCTCGATGGACTCGAAGGGCTGGAAGAACGGAGCATACGTAGCAGAAGCGGCGCAAGCGGTGTAGGAAGCGACGACATCGTCAGCGGTGACCTCGGTGCCATCGGAGAACTTGGCGCCCTTGCGGATGGTGACCTCGAAAGTGGTGTCGTCCACAGACTTGGGATCGTCGGTGGCGAGCTCGTTGAAGGTGCTGTAGTCGTGGTAATCGATGCCATAGAGGCCCTCGACGACGTGCCAGTTAGCACCCAGGCCCACAGCGGAGCCGGTGCTGGCGGGATCGAAGCTGGACGGAGCGTAAGCGGAACCAGCGGTGATCACGCCGCCGCCACGGTTGGCGGAATCGGTGGAACCGGAAGCGGAACCCTCGTCGCTAGAGCTGCCACCGCAGCCGGTGAGACCAAGCCCTGCGACAGCAGCGACGCTGCCGGTGAGGCCGAGGAACGAACGCCTGGACATACCCTTGTTGATGATGGCCATGTCTTCTCCTATCAATAGAGAATCTTACCCGGGAGCACCTAGACGTGCCCCCGCGCAACTTGCGGACGATATATACCTTACCTACCGACGAACCCAAGTGAGGTGCCGCGCTCGGCGACCGATACATACATCCGCTTGAACGGTATTTACTACCGTTCGCCGAATTCATTGACAAATGATTCGACAGACAGTATGTATCGACGAGGTGAGATATCAGTCTTCGTCAACCCGCAGGATAGCAGTGTTATTCACCATGGTTAGTCAAACGTTTTAGCGTTAATAAAACCCGAAATCTGCAGGTAATCGCCGCGAAACAAATGATTGAAAATCGGCCAATCATGTATATCAGTTGTTTAGAAGCACGTTTAGTTTTCGGAACGGTTGGCCGACGTCTGGGCACGCTCGGCATTCCATGCAACAAGTGCCTCGTGGACTGCTTTGGCGACATCGGCCGGAACGCCTCGAACTTCTGCAATCTCCTGCTCGCTTGCCGCGCGCAAACGCTTCATCGAGCCAAAATGGCGCATAATGGCACGTTTTCTGGTGGGTCCCACGCCTGGAACATCGTCAAGCACCGAAACCGTCATAGCCTTATCGCGCAACTCGCGGTGGAACGTAATCGCAAATCGGTGGGATTCATCGCGAACCTGCTTGATTAGATAAAGCGAAGCGGAGCCGGTCGGCAGCACGACGGGAGTCTCGTCCCACGGCACGAAAACCTCCTCATCGGCCTTTGCCAAGCCACAAACTGGTATATCGAGGCCGAGCGCCTCAAGTTGCTTAATTGCAGCGGTCAATTGCGGCTTGCCGCCATCGACAACGAGTAAATCGGGGCGCGAGCCAAAGCGCTCGTCCGCCATGCGCTCAGGAGCATAGCGACGTCCCAGAACCTCGGACATCGATACGAAGTCGTTCGCCTCGTCCAATTCGGCCTGAATTTTAAAGCGACGATACTGGCCCTTGTCGGCACGGCCGTTGGTAAATACCACCATCGAAGCGACGGTAAAGGTGCCGTGCAACGTCGAGATATCGAAGCACTCGATGCGCAACGGCGGCGCAGGCAGCGCCAGCGCACTTTCGAGCTCCAGGAGCGCCTGATTGGTGCGATCGTCAGCATACCCCGTACGCATCATGTAGCGCATGAGGGCATGGCGCGCATTTTTGGAAGCCATATCGAGCAGGCGGTGCTTTTCGCCACGCTGCGGCCTATGGAGATGGCAAGAGCGCTCGCGCTTGCCCGCAAGCCACTCCCCCAACGCTTCGGCATCCTCAAGCTCGACAGAGAGATTGATCTCGGCTGGAATATCAGCCGTCTCGTCGTAATAGCGCTTAAGAAAGCCCGATTGAAGCTCTTCCTCGTCGACGTCTAGGCCTTTATCGAGGATGAACTCACAAGTTCGAACCGTTCGGCCCTCGCGAACGACAAAGACGCAGGCGGCAGAGATAGTCTCTTCGCGATAGAAGCCGATGACATCGATATCGACGCTTGATGGAAAAACGACCTGTTGGCGATCGTCCAGGCCCCTAATGACTTCCAGACGACGCTTGACGCGCGCTGCACGCTCAAAATCGAGCGTCTCGGCTGCCTCCGTCATCTCGGACGTAAGCTCGTCGACGACATCCTTGCGATGGCCCGACAAGAAACGTTCGACACGCTTGACGTTCTTGGCATAGTCGGCAGGGGAAATCGCGCCGACGCATGCGCCCGGCCCGCGCCCGACATGGTAGTCAAAGCAGGGACGCCCGTTTTGCCCGCAAATCATATTGACGATGTCTTCTTCGCCCTTATGAGATTCGACGATGCGGCGGCAGCGGCGCCATTCCGCACAGGAAGCCGAGCAAATAGGAATAACCTTGCGTAGCGTATCGATGGTCTCACGCGCCGCACGGCTATCGGTATAGGGGCCAAAATAGCGCGTTCCCGGTTTATGACGCTCTCGCGTGTATTTGATTGCCGGAAACAAATCGCCCTTGGTGATGGCGATAAAGGGATAGCTTTTATCGTCTTTGAGATCGACGTTAAAGTACGGATGGTACTGGCCAATCAGATTGCGCTCGAGCACCAATGCCTCGTGCTCGGTCTCCACCACGATATAATCGAAGCTCGACACCAGCTGCATCATGAGCGGGATCTTTTGGCGCTCGTCCTGCAGCGTCACGTATTGACGCATACGGGCACGCAAGTTTTTTGCCTTGCCCACATAGATGACATCGCCCTTGGCATCTTTCCAAAGGTAGCAGCCGGGTTGCGTGGGAACGCGCGAAACCTGTTCGGCAAGTGTTGGAATGTTGTCGTGACCTGCCACGCGCACCTACTTGCGACGAAGCAGCGCCGAGACCTCGGGCATCTTAAAGACGAAGGCAAGGCCAAAAGTTACAGCGAGCGAGACGACGCCTGCAACACAAACGTAGCCCAGGGTAATTAGGATCGAGCTGCCAAGCACTCCGAAAAAGTGCTCGAGTGCCCACATGACGCCGGCGCCCGCGGCAGCGCCCAAGCCACCGAACAGTAGGCCGAAGAAACCGCCGTGCAGGATAGACTTGACCTGAAGGCCATGCAGACGACGGCGCAGCCACCACAGTGAGCATCCGACCAAGACCACGTAGTCAACGACGTACGAAAGCGCAATTGCCGGCATACCGTAGCCCAGCACCACGCCAAACAACAGCACCGAACCGGCCTGACCGATAGCGGAGTACAGGCAATAGCGGCTATAAGGTTTCATATCGAGCAGGGCCGAGAAGCTCTTCTGCATCAGCACGACCACGCCGTAGAGCGGCAGGGAAAGTGCCAGATAGATAAGGAACTCCGACACCAGCGCCACACCGGATTCATCGAACTTGCCGGCGCAGTAGATCATGTTGAGCGGACGGGCAAAGACGATCAGGTACAGCGCAAACGGAATCAGGAAAAAGAGCATCTGAGCGACACCGCGCGAAATGCCCGTGCGAACGCTGTCGTAATCCTTCTCCTGTGCATCGTGAGAGAGTTCGGTATAGAGTGCCGTCGAAAGCGAGGCGGCGATCAGCGCATAGGGCAATGTGTACCACAGGCGCGCATATGCGATGACGGAAGGGCCGGTCTCGGGCTGCACCACCAGCGCGGCGGCATTGGTAATGGAGGTCGAGACAAACATGCATACCGTGGCGAGCAGTGTCGGGATACCAAGCGCAATCGTCTGTCGCAGCGCGGGGTCCTTAAAGTCGATATGGATATGAGGACGCACGCCATGCTTGCCAAGCGCGGGAATCTGGCAGGCCATCTGGACAAAGACGCCGAGGGTCGTGCCAGCTGCGATCAAGATAATACCGGCCTGCTCGCCAAATTGTGCAGACACGGGAGCAAAGCCCATAAAGCTGGCGATGACGATGACATTGTTGAGAACCGGGGCAAACGTCGACCAGAAGTAGTCGCGGTGTGCGTTGAGAACGCCCGAAAACACCGAGCCCAAGCCATAAAACAGAATTTGGATAGCAAAGAAGCGGAACATGAACGCAGCGGTATCCATGCTGCCGCCATCGCCCGAAAGGAACGCCTGCGTCCAAATAAAGCCGGGAGCAAACACAGTGCCCAGCAGCGAGATGCCGCCCAGCAGCAGAAGCAGAATACCGAGCAGGTTGCCGACATACTCGTTCGATGCCTCGCGGCCCTGCTCGCGCCTCACACCCATATACACCGGCAAAAACGCGGTAACGAGCATGCCGCCCATCACGAGCTCGTAGAGCATGTTGGGCAGGTTGTTGGCAACCTGATAGGAGGACGAGAGCAGCGACATGCCGATGGCGGCCGCCATGGCCCACGTGCGGATAAACCCGGTGACGCGCGACACGATGGTCAGCACGGTCATGAGGCCAGCAGAACGACCAACCGTGGAGTAGTCCGACGAACCCATATCGTCTACGTCGTCCTGAGAGTCCTCATGGGCCTCATCTTGTGGCAGTAAATCGTCCACGACGGCAAAGGAGCCGGTCATCGCAAAGGGGTCGTCAACCAAAATGGCGTCATCAGCAGGCGCGGCGTCATCGCTGTTCGGCATGTTGTTACCGGATACGGCATCATCATCGAATATGGCATGGTCGCCAAACACCGTGTCAACTTCTTTGGCGGCGACGGTTCGGGCAGAAAACGACAGAGGGTCCCAGTCGTCATCACCGTCGATGGCCACGCCCTCGACGGGATCGGTCGAACCAAGCGGCGACCATTCGTCATCCGAAAGAAGCGGTTCGCCATCATCATGAGCCGCGGGCTTGGCGGAACGAACGGCAGGGGCGCTCTGCGGCGTGCTCTTTCCCTGGGCCGCCATCAAAAACACCGCCGTCTCATCGGGACGCGGCGCACGAGGAGCCTCGGAGGCGATCGGCATCACGCTGGCGCTAGATTGAGCGGCGGCCAAAAAGACAGCCGTCTCATCGGGACGAGCCGAAGAAAGAACCGTACGGGGAAGCGCCGTGCCGGCACCGGCGGCACGCAAGTACACGGCCGTCTCGCCCGGGTCAGCGGCAGCAGACCAGGCGTTTCGAATCTCGTTATCGATCGAAGCGGCCTCGGGCGCGGGCGCCTGAGGAGCCGACCCTTTTGCAAAGTGAGCGCCGGACTTTGGTTCTTCCTGCGGCATCGCTCAGTCCTCTCTCGTGATCGGGGCAACCGTCGCCCCGCAAAATGCAACTAAGTCATCGGGGGCAAGCTCAAGCTGATAGCCGCGCTTGCCACCCGAGATAAAAATGGTATCCCAAAGGACGCATGTCTCATCGATAAGCGTCCGGAAGCGTTTTTTCATACCGACCGGGCTGCAACCGCCGCGGACATACCCCGTCGCGGCAAGCAAATCTTTGACATGCATCATGGTCAGCGACTTTTCGCCTGCGGCGCGCGCGGCGGCCTTGAGGTCGAGCTCGTCGGCAACAGGAATGCAGCACACGACATGGTCGTTGGACGGCGTCGTGCAGACCAGGGTCTTAAATCCCTGACCGGGCTCCTCGCCAAGCTGCTCGGAAATCGCGACGCCCAGACCTGACGATTCATCGCCATCGTCTTCGTACGTATGGAGAATATAGGAGATGCCGGCGCTTTCCAGCTCGCGCATCGCATTGGTTTTTGGCGTCTTAACAGCCTTTGCCATGGCACATCCTTTCCCTCGCAGAGCGACGCAAGGATTAAGTATAGGGCCAATTCCGCTGCATATGCCATCTCGACACACAGAAGCGCCACCGAATCAGAAGGAATCGGTGGCGCGTCGGTACTACAACGTCTCTTTACTGCGCGTCGAGCTGCGCCTGACGCTCACGGTCGCGCTTGAGCAGCGGCGCCAAGAACTTGCCCGTGTAGCTCTGCGAACATGCCGCGACTTGTTCCGGCGTGCCTGAGACCACGACGGTTCCGCCGCCATTGCCGCCCTCGGGGCCCATATCGATCAGGCGATCGGCAACCTTGATGACATCAAGGTTGTGCTCGATCACCAGAACCGTGTTGCCCGCATCGACCAGGCGCTGCAACACGTCGAGCAGCTGGCGAACATCCTCAAAATGAAGGCCGGTTGTGGGCTCGTCCAAAATGTAGAACGTCTTGCCTGTCTGGCGACGATGAAGCTCCTTGGCGAGCTTCACGCGCTGCGCCTCGCCGCCCGAAAGCGTCGTAGCGGGCTGGCCCAAGCTCACGTAGCCCAGACCCACGTCATATAGGGTCTGCAGTTTGCGCTTAATCTGCGGGATATTCCCAAAGAACGCCAGTGCTTCGGTGACACTCATGTCGAGCACGTCCGAGATTGTCTTGCCGCGGTAGGTAACCTCGAGTGTCTCGCGGTTATAACGCTTACCGCCACATACCTCACAGGGGACATAGATATCGGGAAGGAAGTGCATCTCGATCTTGATCTGGCCATCGCCCTTGCACGCCTCGCAGCGACCGCCGCTTACGTTAAAGGAGAAACGTCCCGGCGAGTAGCCGCGCGCCTTCGACTCCGGCGTGCTTGCAAATAGCGCACGCAGATCATCCCACAGGCCAATATAGGTCGCAGGGTTCGAACGCGGCGTGCGACCGATCGGTGACTGGTCGATATCGATTACCTTATCGATGCACTCGATGCCCTCAATCTTCTTGTACGGCCCCACGGGACGCGTCGAACGATGAATGGCATTCGTAAGAGCGGGCGCAATCGTATCGGTGACCAGGGAGCTCTTGCCCGATCCCGAAACACCGGTAACGACCGTGAGCGTACCGAACTCAATCTTGGCGGTAACGTTTTTGAGGTTGTTAGCGCGGGCACCCGTGATCTTAAGACAGCCACGGCCGGGCTTGCGGCGCTCATCGGGCACGCGGATCATCCGCTTGCCGGTCAAATAGGCACCCGTCATGGAATCGGGGCACGCCATGATGTCGGCAGGCGTTCCCGCGGCGACCACGTGTCCACCGTTAACGCCCGCACCGGGACCCATATCGATCACGTAGTCGGCAGCGCGAATTGTATCTTCGTCGTGCTCGACGACGATAACGGTATTACCGATATCGCGCAAGCGCTCGAGCGTCTTGATCAGGCGCTCGTTATCGCGTTGGTGAAGGCCGATCGACGGCTCGTCCAGAATGTACAGAACGCCCATGAGGCCGGCGCCGATCTGCGTTGCCAGGCGAATGCGCTGGGCCTCACCGCCGGAAAGCGTCGCCGAGGCACGATCGAGCGTCAGATAGTCGAGTCCGACGTCGACCAGAAAACGCAGGCGCTCCAGAATCTCCTTGACGATGCGCCCGCCGATAAACCGCTGACGCTCGGTAAGCTCCAGGCCCTCAAAAAACTCGAGCGACTCGCGACACGACAGGCAGCAGACATCGTAAATGGACTTGCCGCCTACGGTGACGGCAAGCATCTCGGGACGCAGGCGAGCACCGTGACAGCTCGAGCATGGCTCTTCGCGAATGTATTTCTCCAAGCGAGCCTTGGTGTTCTCGTTCGTCGTCTCGCTGTAGCGCTCGTACAGGATGTTGCGCACACCCGAGAACTTAGTGTCCCACTGGCTGCGACGCCCATCGAGCTTTTGATAGTCGACCGAAATCTTCGTGTCGCCCATGCCATCCAAAAACGCGCGACGCACCCGCGGGGGCAGGTCCTCCCATGGCGTATCGGCACTCACCTTAAAGTGTTTGCAGACCGCAGCAAAAATCTGCGGATAATAGTTGGAGTTGCCGAACAGGCTGCCAAAGACTCCGTCGGCAATCGACTTTGAGGGGTCTTCAATCAGCGCCTCGGCATCGACTGTCTTTTTAAAGCCCAGGCCATCGCACTCGGGACATGCGCCATAGGGCGCGTTGAACGAGAAATCGCGCGGCTGCAGGTCGTCGATGGAATGCCCGTGCTCCGGGCACGCCAGTGCCAGCGAATACTCCAGCAGCTCGCCCTCGGTTCCCTCGGGAGCGTCGCGGTCGGGCAGCATGTACACGTTCACGTTACCGTGCGCCAGTGCCGTCGCCTGCTCAACGGACTCGGCGATGCGACCCAGGGAGTTCTGTCGAATCACGATACGGTCGACCACGACCTCAATGTCGTGTTTGAACTTCTTGTCCAGGTCGATAGGGTCGTCAAGCGAGCGCACCTCGCCGTCGACGCGCACGCGGCTAAAGCCCTCCGCACGCAGGTCCTCAAACAGCTTGGCATATTCGCCTTTGCGTCCACGAACCACTGGCGCCAACACAAACGCGCGACGGCCCTCCCCCGCCGCCAGCACCTTATCGGCGACCTGATCGGTCGTCTGACGTTCAATGACACGACCGCACTCAGGACAGTGCGGCGTTCCCACGCGAGCAAACAGCAGGCGCAGATAGTCGTAAATCTCGGTTACGGTGCCCACCGTGGAGCGTGGGTTTTTGGACGTCGTCTTCTGATCGATCGACACAGCCGGCGACAGGCCGTCAATCGAGTCCAGATCGGGCTTGTCCATCTGGCCCAAAAACTGACGCGCATAGCTCGAAAGGCTCTCGACGTAACGGCGCTGGCCCTCGGCATAGATGGTATCGAACGCCAGCGAGCTCTTGCCCGATCCGGAAAGACCGGTTATGACCACGAGCTGGTCACGCGGAATGGAAACATCGATATCGCGCAGGTTATGCTCGCGCGCGCCGCGAATAACGATAGAAGAATCAGACATGGAAGCTCCTTGCCTCCTACAACTTCAAATCACACTGACGATGAGTTTAGCGCACTCGACGCGCACAGATGTTCGTAATACAAGATTCGCAGACCTTTTGCGTTGCCTGACGCCGCAGACTGCACGCTCGGACCGTACTTTCGAATACCGTCGATCACCTACCACGCATCATGAATGACTCCCGCTCGCAAACGAGGGTACAATGACGCTCGTGTCACATCGTGGGATCCTGGTCCCAATATCATTCATAAGGAGTCTTACATGGGTTGCGAGCACGCACAGGCAGCCGGCGGGCAAACGTCGCCGTCGCAATTTGAGGAGAATACGCTGTCCGAGGTCAAGCGCGTTATCGCCGTGCTTTCCGGTAAGGGCGGCGTCGGCAAGTCATTCGTCACCGGCGCCATCGCCACGGAGCTTTCCCGCCACGGTCACAAGGTCGGCGTCCTCGATGCCGATATTACCGGCCCCTCTATCCCTAAGATGTTCGGCATGAGCGGACGTCACGTCCATGCCCTCGGCAACCTTATGCTGCCCGAAATCTCCGAGCACGGCGTTAAGGTTATGAGCTCTAACCTGCTGCTCCAAAACGAAACCGACCCCGTCCTCTGGCGCGGTCCGGTTATCGCAGGTGCCATCAGGCAGTTCTGGAGCGAAACCTCATGGGGCCCCATCGACTACCTGCTGGTCGACATGCCTCCGGGAACGGGCGACGTCGCCCTCACGGTCTTCCAGTCGCTGCCCGTCGATGGCATCGTCATCGTCACGAGCCCGCAGGATCTGGTCTCGATGATCGTCGCCAAGGCGGTCAACATGGCCGAGAAGATGAACGTCCCCATTCTGGGAATCGTCGAAAACATGAGCTATATCGAGTGCCCCGATTGCGGCAAGAAGATCGAGGTCTTTGGCAAGAGCAAGCTCCCCGAGGTCGCCGAGCGTTACAACCTCGACATCTTGGGTCAGCTTCCCATCAATCCGTCACTCGCCGAGGCCTGCGATAAGGGCGAGGTTGAGACCGCGCTGCCCGATGGCATGCTGCCCAAGGCCGTCTCTGCCGTCGAGGCCATCGCCCCGCACGAGACCGCCGAGGCCTAAGTGAACACAAACGCCTCCTATGACGTCTTGGTAATCGGCGGCGGGGCCTCGGGTCTCGCCGCCGCCATTACGGCCGCACGCGCAGGCAAAAGCGCCTGCATCGTTGAGCGCGATGTTGCCTGCGGCCTTAAACTCCTTGCGACCGGCAACGGCCGCTGCAACCTTTCCAACGAATCAATTGATTTCCAGCGGTACAACCACCCCGAATTCGTCGAATCCGTCATGGGTCCCCAGCCTGAGCAAGAGCTCGGCAGTTTCTTCTCCTCGCTGGGCATCATGACGACCTCCGAGGAGGGCCGGCTGTATCCGCGCTCCCTTCGTGCCGAATCGGTGCGCGATGCGCTTCTCAACGCTTGCAATCGCCTGTGTATCACCTTGGTATGTGGAGCAAACGTTGCCTCGGCATTCAAAGCCCCCGAGGGCTGGGCACTCCAAATAGACCGTCCCGCGCGAGCACTCAAGGCAAAAAAGCACGACGACCGAAAATCGGAACTCCGCTCGCTTCGGAAGGCGCTCGCCGACATCCCTCGCAAGATCGAGACGCTGCAGGCAAAGGCCGTAATTATCGCTACGGGCGGCAGCCCTGCCGACATCGCGAAGACGTTCAATCTTTCCCTCACACCGCAGCGCCCCGTCCTCTGCCCCGTGTCGGCATCGGTCTTCGGCGACCAGACTGCGCTCAAGACGCTGGATGGCCTGCGCGTCCGCGCCCGCTTGACGCTCGCCCGCAATCACGAGGAGCTCTGGCGCGAAGACGGCGAAGTGCTCTTCCGAACCTTTGGCATCTCGGGCGTTGCCGCCTTTAACCTCTCCCGTCGCGTCCAGCGCGGCGACACGATTCTGCTCGACGTTTTCCCCGACCTCTCCAAAGACGAATTGCTCGATATGCTCAACCAGCGAGTTGAGTTGCTCGGCGGCTTTTCACCCCGCGACCCCCGCTGGCTCGACGGTATGCTCGCCCCGCAGTTCTCTCACGTTGTCTGCACCGCATTCGAACAGTGCCACCCCGGGTCGCACGACGTCATCCATCTGGTCTCAATCCTCAAGCACTTTAAGCTGCTCGTCGAGGGAACGACAGAGGAGCGTTCGGCCCAGGTCACGCGCGGCGGTGTGCCCATCGAGAGCGTCTCAGCTCCCGATCTCTGCGTGAGCAACGCGGCAGGCACCCCACTTTACATCTGTGGCGAGGCGCTCGACATCGATGCCGATTGCGGCGGTTTCAACCTTGCGTGGGCTTGGATCTCGGGTATTCGCGCTGCAAGCAGCCTATAGCCGCGCAGTCTATAATCAAAACGCATTCGGGCCGTCTGGGACACCGGGTGGCCTCTTTCTTGCATCTAAGGAGACCTCGATGATCGAAATCACCCAAGTCCACGCGTCGCTCGATGAGGCCGGCGATGAAAAAGCTTGCCTCATCGTTGGCAAGCGAGTCGTCAAACGCGTCCTACGTTGCAAAGACTCCGAGATCAAGTCCATCGAGCTCCACCGCAAGTCCATCGATGCCCGCAAAAAACGAGACGTTCATTTCATCCTGAGCTTTCGTGTTGAGCTGACGAGCCCAGACATCGAGCAGACAGTGCTCGGCAGCGTGGCCGAGCGCGACCGTTCACGCATGCGCACGATAGACGACAATGAGCCTTCATTCCCCTCCCCCGTTTCCGGCGCACCCAAAGAGCGCCCTGTCGTCGTCGGTGCCGGATGCGCTGGCCTTTTCGCCGCACTCACCCTTGCCGAAGCGGGTCTGAAGCCCTTGCTTATCGAACGGGGCGACCCGGCGCTTCGCCGCTCGCAGGCAATCGACCTCTTCCTGAAGGAGCGTATCCTCGACCCCGAAAGCAATATCCAATTTGGCCTGGGCGGCGCAGGGACCTTCTCGGACGGCAAGCTCAACACGGGAACCAAGAATCCTGCCCATCGACTGATTCTCGAGACCTTCGTCGCAGCGGGCTCACCTCGCGACATCCTGTGGGACGCCAAGCCGCACATTGGCTCCGACATCCTCCCCACCGTCGTCACCAACATTTCTCGGCGCATCGAGCAACTCGGCGGAACCGTCCGCTATCGAACAAAGCTCGTCAATATTCGAACCGATGGATCTGGCGCCATCACCGGCGTCGATGTCCAAACGCCCCAAGAAACCGCAAGCGAGACAATCGCCACAAAGCGCCTCATTCTCGCCTGCGGCCATTCCGCCCGCGACGTATTCGAGCTTCTCAAGGAACATAACGTTGCCCTCGCGCAAAAGACCTTTGCCATGGGTGTGCGCATCGAGCATCCACAGCGCGACATCGACCGTGCCCAATATGGCCCTTCGGCGGGGCACCCGGCACTCGGAGCAGCCCCTTACAAGCTTGTCGCCCATCTCCCCAACGGCCGCAGCGTGTTCTCGTTTTGCATGTGCCCCGGCGGACAGGTTGTCGCGGCTTCTTCCGAGCAGGGCCATCTGTGCGTCAACGGCGCCAGCCTCAATGCCCGCGACGGGCACAACGCGAATGCCGCCCTACTCGTTAACGTCACACCTGACGACCTTCCCGGCGATGACCCGCTCGCAGGCATTGAACTCCAGCGCGCCTGCGAGCGAGCCGCCTATCGCCTGGGCGGCTCCAACTGGAACGCGCCGGCTCAGCTCGTCGGAGATTTCCTTGCTAGACGCGCCAGCACGGCACCCGGAAAGGTAAAACCAACCTATCCACTTGGCGTGACCTGGACGGCGATCGACGATGCCCTCCCGCAGCATATCGTCGAATCGCTTCGTTTGGGAATCCCCCTGCTCGGCAAGAAACTGCGTGGCTACGACCGCCCCGATGCGGTTCTCACTGGCGTGGAGACGCGTTCGAGCTCCCCGGTCACTATCACCCGCGATCGAACATGCCACGCCGCGTCGACTCCGGGCCTTTACCCTTGCGGCGAGGGTGCCGGATATGCCGGCGGCATCATGAGTGCCGCCACTGACGGCATCCGTTGCGCTGAGGCGCTGATAGCAGACCTCTAGTGCACGAACTCCCGCGTCCGAATGACACAGGCCCCGAGCTCCACAGGGAACTCGGGGCTTATAGGACAAAATGTGTGTCCCGATAGAACATCCGTTTCCATCCATTAATCCAGCCAGAACGGGTACGGGTCCCTGTGGTGGAGATCCTCCCACACGGCCCTGTCGCCCCACTCCGGCCCTCCGTCCTCGCGCGA
>DXMV01000003.1 GCA_019414055.1 Collinsella sp. | reverse complement strand
GGTTTAGTCCCTGCACCTTTCCTTGTCCGGGTATTTCCTGTGTGTATTTGCTGTTGGTGCTGCGCGCTCTGCGATACCGTTCTGCGGTAGTAGGTGCTAAGGGTTCTGCAATGGCGGCAGCGTCATAGTAATATTTCTTTTGTGAAACATGGTTAACTTTCTGAACAATTTAGTAAGACATGGGCAACTTTTGCGGTAAAGTAAATCAAGTAAAAGTATCCAAAGGCTAACTAGAAGCCATCGCGAAAGGCGGCCCATGGCCCTACGTGAATCTGGAGAAGACTATCTCGAATCGATCTACGTTCTGTCGCAGCGCCAAGGCACGGTGCGCTCAATCGACGTCTCCGAATACCTGGGTGTGACCAAGGCGAGCGTCTCTAAAGCCATGGCGACGCTGGAGAACAACGGCTATGTCGAAATGGGTAAACGCGACGTTCATCTGACGGAGCGTGGCCTGGAGGTCGCTCGCCAAATGTGGGAGCGCCATTGCTTTTTTGTTGGGCTGCTCGAGGACGCAGGCGTTTCGGAAGAGGTTGCCTCGCAAGAGGGGTGTCACATGGAGCACTGCCTGAGCGAGGAAAGCTTTGAGAAGCTAAGGGCAATGCTGGGCCGGGACGGCACATCGGCCCCAACAATGACCGACTAACGTTCCCCCAGTAGCGCGCCGTTCGCGCAAAGCGCGAACCAGCGACCGGGACAGGAGGCCCTACCAACCAAGTCTAACTCAGCCAAGGAACCCCGCCAGCAAGCGATGCCCAAGAACCGTCAGCAACGTCACCGCAGGCCGGGGCCGGGCTTGGTTTTGAAAACATTCCGCAGACCAGAAGTGCCCCCGTTCGTAGCTCCGAAGGAGCAGAACGGGGGCACTTCATTGGTCGAGGACGTTTTCAAAACCAAGCCCGGTCCCGGCCGGAGGGACCACAGGCGCTACAGGTTCTTGACACCCATCGCGCGCATGGTGTTCAGGATAGCGATGATCGCCACGCCTACGTCGCCAAAGACGGCAAGCCACATATTGGCGATACCCAGCGCTGCCAGCACAAGGATCAGCAGCTTAATGCCCAGCGCAAAGATTATGTTCTGCCAAACAATCGACATGGTCTTGCGCGCCACGCGGATCGCGCGGGAAATGTTGGACGGCTTGTCGTCCATCAGCACCACGTCGGCGGCCTCGATCGCGGCGTCGGAGCCCATGGCGCCCATGGCAATGCCCACATCGGCGCGCGTAAGCACAGGAGCGTCGTTGATACCGTCGCCGACAAAGGCGAGCTTGCCCTTGCCACTTTCGGCCGCGAGTAGCGCCTCAACGCGCTCGACCTTGTCGCCCGGCAGGAGCTGCGCGTGGAACTCGTCGAGCCCCAGCTGTTCGGCAACGGACGCAGCCACTTCCTCGCGGTCGCCCGTGAGCATAACGGTGTGCTTGACGCCAGCGGTGTGCAGGTCGCGGATCGTCTGCTCGGCATCGGCCTTAACGGTGTCTGCAATCACGATGTGGCCGACATACACGCCGTTCACGAGCACGTGGAGGATTGTGCCGACAACCTCACAGTCCGGTGCTTCAACGCCGGCCGCGGCGAGCATCTTGGCATTGCCGACGACGACATGCTTGCCGTCGATGGTCGCCGTCACGCCGTGGCCCGCGTCATTAGTGGAATCCGTCACGCGCTTGGGATCGAGCTCGCCCTGGAAGGCGGTGCGTACCGACTGCGCGATGGGGTGGTCGGAGAATGACTCGGCGAGGGATGCGACTTCAAGCAACGATTGCTCGTTATAGCCAGCCTCGGGGTGCACCGCGACGACCGAGAACGTGCCGTTGGTGAGCGTGCCGGTTTTGTCGAAGACGACGGTGTCCACGTCGGCGAGCGTCTCGAGGTAGTTAGAACCCTTGATGAGAACGCCCAGCTTGGACGCGCCGCCGATGCCGCCAAAGAAGCTCAACGGTACGCTGATCACGAGGGCGCACGGGCAGCTGACGACCAGGAAGGTCAGACCGCGCAGGATCCAATCGGACCAAGCGCCAGTCACCAGGCCGCCGCCAAGCGCAAGCACCGCGGCCGCGCCGGTGACGGCGGGGGTGTAGACGCGGGCAAAGCGCGTGATGAAGTTCTCGGTGCGCGCCTTCTTTTCGCTGGCATTCTCCACGAGCTCCAGGACGCGCGCGACGGTGGACTCGCCAAACGGCTTGGTGGTGCGCACGTGGATGAGGCCCGTCATGTTGATGCAACCGCTGATGATATCGTCGCCGGTCTTGGCGGGGCGGGGGACTGACTCGCCCGTGAGCGCGGCGGTGTCGAGCTGGGTTTCGCCCTCGACGATGACGCCGTCGATAGGCACGCGCTCGCCGGGCTTGACCACGATCACGGTGCCGACGGCGATGTCATCGGGAAAGACCTGCTCGAGTGTGCCGTCGGCTTGCTCGATGTTAGCGTAGTCGGGTGCGATGTCCATCATGGCACTGATCGACTTGCGGCTCTTGCCCACGGCGTATGCCTGGAACAGCTCGCCGACCTGGTAGAACAGCATGACAGCGGCGCCTTCGGCCATGTGCGGGTCGGTGTCGGGGAAGAGCACCATGGCAAATGCGCCGATGGTCGCGACTGCCATAAGGAAACTCTCGTCGAAGGCCTTGCCGCGGCGGATGTTATTGAATGCCTTTTGCAGTACGTCGTAGCCGGCAATCAAAAACGGCACGAGGAACAGCACAAAGCTGGCGTAGATGTCGCCCGGGGTGCCGAATGCGGCGGTGAGGGTGCCGAGCTCATCGAGGGCGTACACCACGGCAAAAATGTCCAGCGCTACCAGGATGCGGTTGCGCTTATGCTCGAGCGACTCTTTTTTCTTGCGCCTTTTCTTTTTCTTCTTGGGGTCGGCGGTGGCCATGACTCGTATCCTCCCATTTGAATGTATGAACACTCGCTCATATAACTTCGCGAGCAAAGGCCGCGGCAAGCGCGGCCTTGCAGGTTGGCGTAAACCTGGGCTAGAGAATGATCTCGCAGTCCGGCTCGGCGTCGGACGTAAACTCTACAACGCGGTTGAGCACCTCGTCGAACTCGGCGTCGTCGGCCTCGAGCGTCAGCTTCTGGGTCATAAAGTTGACGGACACGGATTTGACGCCCTCGAGCTTGGCAAGTTCGTCCTGAAGCTCGCGCGCGCAGTTGGCGCAGTCGATCTCGTCGAGTTTAAACTGCTTTTTCATGGTGGGTTCCTTTCCCTGTTTTGCGGCTTGGGTGCAGGCCGCGCTGGTACCGTGGTTGGTTGCTATTCGCAGATATGGCTCATGCCCTGGTTGAGCATGGTGTAGACGTGATCGTCGGCAAGCGAGTAGAGAATGTTGCGGCCGTCGCGGCGGAACTTGACCAGGTGCGACTGCTTAAGCGTGCGCAGCTGGTGCGATACTGCCGACTGCGAGGTTGCGGTCGCCTCAGCGATGTCGGCCACGCAGAGCTCACGGCCCATGAGGGCATAGAGAATCTTGATGCGCGTGGTGTCGCTGAAGACCTTGAACAGGTCGGCGAGGTCGTAGAGAAGTTCCTCGTCGGGAAGGTCCTCGGGCGAGCAGGTGGTGGGGACCGAGGGTTCGGTGGCCTCGATGTCGGGCTTCGTTTCATCAACGCGGATGCTCATTGCAATATCCTTTCATATGAACATGCGCTCATATAACTTACTTCCGAGTATATGAGCGCATGTTCATATGTCAATATCGTTTAGGCAATCCGTCGTACAAAATGATGAGGAAAAGCGGACGAGATCCCGGACTAAGCGGTTTTGATAGGTGATGCCGGGGTGGGTGCCCCTGCGCCGTGCAAAAATTGGAGTATTCTGCAACGATAGGGGGTCCGTTAATTTATCGCAGGCCAAATAATGCAGCTAAAGAGTTATCTTAGGGTGGTAAACCGATGAGTTTTTCCTCAAATGTTGCCTAACGTTCTCACGCAAGAGTGATTTCGCTTCACTTTTGGATCCACTCGAGGGTAATGGACACCCGGCTCTGCTGAATACTCGCATTTTTGCACGTCGCTAGGATACCCACCTTGTTAGTCAGCCTAGTTTCCGGTCCCGAAGACCCTGCCCTCGGGCGTGAAGCTGCTTGTTTGGTTGAGTGATGGGCTGTCGGGTTCGGCAGTCTGCATGTCATCGATTGCCGGAGCCTCGTTAATCGTCGGATCGTCCAATGTGATGCCTTCGAGCATTGCTTTTTCGAGGTCGATTCGTTGACGCTCTTCGGAATCCTGGCGAAGCTCCTCTTGGATTCGTTTCTTCTCCTCAATAAACCTTCTGAGCACAAACAGTCTCAGGTTCTCTTGCATGATTTGAAAGTCTTTTGGCAGACGCGAGGGGCGTATACCTTCTTTTCGTTGGATTGCCTCCATGACCCTAACGAAAGAGCTGGCATGCATAAAGGAATAACGGCTGACGGTGATGATTCCGTAGCCCATGGACGCAAGTGCGTTCTTGCGTTCTTCGTCGATGGCGCGGTCTTCTTCCGCGTCGTGATAAAAACCGTTGTATTCAATATCTGTTCGAGATTTCTTCAGATATGCATCCATAAAGAACTTTTTGCGTCTCGTGAGATTTTTTGCGGCGGCGGTGACCTTCACCTCGTAGTCGGTCTCAATTCCTTTAATGCCAAGCCCTCCTTCGCTTTTGGGCAGCGTAAGCATCATGGCAAAGGCCGTTTCCATGGGAGACCGGCATCCATCGCGTACACATTGAATCGCCTTTCGGGCAAGGACCAAACCGTCGCATCTGGTAATGGAATGAAAGAACTGCTTTAGCCTCTCGGTCGAGGTAAGCGCGAAACGCTCGGTATAGGAGGTGGAAGAGCCGGTTCCTAGGGAATAAGCGCCGCACAGTTCAAAGTAGTACTCCACTAGTTCGCGAAAAGGGAGATAGGTGGCGGCCTGAAGTGCACAAAGCTCAACGCCAACAACGAAGATGCCTTCTCCGAGCTCTATAAAGCGTGAGTTTGAGAATCGCTTTGACGAAACGTGGCATTGACAGTTCATCGCGTAGCGCGCGTTCCTGCGATCAAACACCATTACCTCGACGGAATCGTTTGCGTCGAGGGCAACATCATGTTTGGCAAGCCATTCTGCGGCTGCGTCGAGGAGTGCTCCGCTGGGGCATGATTCGTAAATTGCGGCAGAGCTGCAGGACTCGATGTCTTTCGCAGACACCGAATGCGCGGCTTGGTAGACCGCTTTTGCAGTGGTATGTGACAATACGATACTCATGGTATATATCGTGTCAGCTAATGCCGTGTTGATGGCGCTGAGTGGGAAAGCCGTTTTAGCGGTCTAACCAAATGCTGTCCAAAAGCTTGACGCGATTATGGGTTGATACGCCCTAAATAAGTGTTTTCGCAGCTCGGCTATAGCATAGAAATACTCAATTGCTGCACATTTGGTATCGATGTATCGCTATCCGAACACAAATCACGTGTCGGGAAAGTGCCGAAATAGTTAAAAAATAGGGTTCAGAATTTGTGAAGAGCGGGCCTACCTATGGAACGTAGGGCGGCCTCGCTGCGGGGTTTCCCGCTGCGAGGCCGCTCGTGAGCAAGCAGTGTTTGTCGCAGGCGCTGTTATTTCGCAAACAGGTTCTTGAGGTTGAACTCGGCCTGGACGGTACGGAGCATGAGGTCGGTGTCGTCGAGGCCCAGGTGCTGCTCGTTGGCGTCGGCGGCGAGGGTACCACGGCGGCGCGCCCAGTTCTCGAGCGCAGCGGGCGCGGACTCGCGGGGGAGCGAGCGCACGTCGGCGTCCAGGCTGCGGCAGATCTGGCGCGAGTCGATGACGATGATCTTGCCGGCACGGCGCGCCTCGGCGTAACCGTCCAGGTGAATCTTGAACCAGCTGTCCTCAAAGGCGGCGTTGTGCGCCATGTACGGGTACTTCTTCATAAGCTTGAGCAGCTGCTTTTGCAGCTCCTTGTTCTCGCGGAACGGCTTTTTGCCGTCGATATCGTCCCAGGTGATGTGGTGGATATTCGACAGCGGCACATCTTCGCCGCGGTAGATATCGGGTAGGCCGCAGTAGTGCGCCTCGGCGTCGTGCGGGGCGGCATCGCTGGTGAGCTCCATGATCTCCCAGCCCACGTTGATGATGTAGCCGCGCTCGGGTGCGCGCCCGGTGGTCTCGATGTCGATACCGAGCACCGTGCCCTGGATGGGCTTGCGGGCGTAGGCCACGCCGAGTGCGTCGCGGTCGCCGCGGATCTCGCGCATGACCGATGCGGCGGTACGTTTTTGCATCTTACCGATGGCCGCGCAGGTGTCGGCGTCGGACAGGCCGCGCGAGAGCGTCGCGGGCGTCACATTGCGCAGACGCGCCTCGCCGATCTGGTCGCACAGGTCGCGGTTGCGGTCGGCCAGGTCGCGCACGGTGGCAAAGTCGAAGCCGGGGTCGCCCTCGGCGGTAAAGTACTCGGTCTCGAGCACCTTGAGGGCCTCCTCGCCCTTCTGGCGCTCGGACTCCATGGCGCCGTGATCGCCGTAGATAAACATGGGGATAAACGGCTGACGCTCGTATTCGAGTGCTTGCGATACGTTCATATACTGCTCCTTGGACGGGCCGCGTCGCGCGGCTCGGGGTTACTGAGTTGTGGCGAGATGATAGTTTACCATGGGCAACTATTGGCACCGCGCCCGGGACAACTACAATACCCTAGTTGACCGCTAGGACTTTTACAATGTTGCCGAAAGACACGAAAGGTTCCATCCGTCATGGATTTACTGATTGATATTCTGCTCGACGCCGGCAAGGACACGCTCTCGCTGGTGCCGTTCTTGCTGGTGACATATTTGGCCCTCGAGACGCTGGAGCATGTGGCGGGCGATCGCGTTAACGGCGCCATCAAGCGCGCTGGCGCCGCCGGCCCCGTGGTTGGCTCGTTGCTGGGCATGGTGCCACAGTGCGGCTTTTCGGCGATGGCGGCAACGCTGTACGCCGGTCGCGTCGTGACGCTGGGCACCCTGGTGGCGGTGTTTCTCTCGACTTCCGACGAGATGCTGCCGCTGCTACTTGCCGAGCAGGTTCCCGTGCAGACCATGGCGATGCTTCTGGCTTCGAAAGCGTTGATTGCGCTGATCACGGGCTTTATCGTGGATGCCGCCATTCGCGGTCTGCGTCGCAACGCCCGTGCGCATGCGGCGATTCGCCGTACCGTGTTGGGGACCACTGTCAATCCGGCGCACGTTAACTGCGCGCATGACGACCACAGCGGCGGTGACATCATCGACGAGGTGGCCGAGGCGGGCATGAGTGCCGACCACATCCATGAACTGTGTGAGCGCGACCATTGCGGTTGTGATGAAGACGAGGACGAGCGCGAACATGGACATGACCACGATCACGGTCATGAGGGCGAGCATGAACACCATCATGACCACGGTCACTCCCGCTCACACGAAGGTGCGCCCGTCCTGTCGATTATCCGCAGCGCGATCTCGCACACTGTGCAGGTTTCGGTATTTATTTTCCTGGTGACGCTGGTCCTGGTCGCCGTGCTCGAGACCTTTGGCGAATCCGCGATTGAGCAGTTCCTGCGCGGCAACGAGACGCTCGCCATCCTGGGCTCGGCGCTTGTCGGCCTGATCCCCAACTGCTCTGCGAGCGTGGTCATTACGCAGCTGTACCTGGAGGGCGCGCTACAGCTGGCGCCGATGCTCGCCGGCACGCTCATTTCCGCCGGCGTGGGCTACCTGGTGCTGTTCCGCACCAACCGCAGCGCCCGCGAAAACGCCGTGTTCCTGATCATGATGTACGTCATCGGCGCGGGCTGGGGCCTTATCCTTTCCGCCTTTGGCCTCTAAGTGGATGTTTGGGACATGCTGTAAAAACTAGGGCATGCCGTAAGATCAACTGCCATGACCTGGGCGTTGGGTACGCGCCAATCACCAAAACAAAAAGGCAGGTTTTTAGGCATATCCTAAAAATCTGCCTTGTTTAGCGTAACAGTTCGGTGAGGTTGCGCTTAAAGCGGGCGCGGTCTTCGCTGGTGAAGGCTGCCGGCCCGCGGGTGCGACCGCCAGCGCGACGCACCTTCTTTTCTTCGTGACGAATAAACAGCTGCATATCGATGGTGGCTTTGTCGTAGACGCGTCCGCGCACGCCGATGGCGGCGGCATCGCGGCCGAGCACCATGCTCGCCAGGCCAATGTCCTGCGTCACGACCACATCGCCTGCCTGCAAGCGCTCGATAATGGCAAAGTCGGCGCTATCGGCGCCCACGCTCACATCGAGCGTGGTGACCCAAAAGCCGCGTCGTGCGTGCTCGGCATCGCGCGGATCGTCGCGGCGAATGTGGCGTTCCAGGTTTTGCGTGCTGTTGCCGGCGATAACCACGGCGACGCCCGCCCGCCGCGCGCAGTCGATCGACTCGCGCGTAACCGGGCAGGCGTCGGCATCAATGAAGAGCGTTCTTGGCATCTAGTGCACCAGTTTGCCAAACTGAATGGCGCGGACAATAAGCGTCACGCCAAACACCAGGAGCGCGGCGCCGCTAAAGATGACGAGCATCTTTGCCGACCACAGCGGATAGATAAACACGAACATGCCGGCGATGATGGAGAGCGCGCCGCTCAGGATGGCGAGGGCGCGGTTTGACGAAAGCTCGGACTCCAGAATGGACATGACACCTTCGACGATCCAGCCAAAGCCGGCGACGACCACCACAAGCGTGGTGAGCGTCGCGGTCGAGAAGGCCTGGTTGCGCAGAATCACCACGCCACCCAGAATAATGAGCAGGTTGGAGATGATGCTCGTAACGCGCCAGCCGGTGGGCAGCAGCGGCTCGAAAACAGCGGTAAACAGCCTGATCGCGGCCGTGATCACAAAGTAGAAACCCAGCACGGTCGTCAAAAAGACGAGGGACTTGGCGGGCGCAAACAGCAGCGCGATGCCGGCGACGAGCGCCAAGACGCCCGTGATGGCGTAAATCCAGCGCACGGCCTTGACGGCCTTGCCTGCCATGCTTTTCTCGTCAAATCCAAACGCGCTCGATTGCTTGTCATCGTTCTTAAAGATGCCCATGATGTCTCCTTTCCGTGCGGCGTAAGCCGTAGCTCTTGCAACCAGTATCGCCCAAGGGCGCCGTCGCGTGGGGCGGGAAGGGCGAATGGGAGCCTCATCTTCCCGAATTGTTATCTTTGTTCCCGTTTGGATGTGGGATATTCAACAGATGTAGAACATTGCAGCTCTGTTCGTTATTGCCTGCGTTTTAGGTTAGATTTTCCTAAGAACAATTGCCTTTTATTGGGGGTCTCTATGAACGAAGCTGTTCCCGCGGCGCCGTTGAGCGTGGAGTCGATGGCAAAGCAAGGCTGCGAAAAGCTTGGCTTGGATACGTTTGATGCGCTGGTTCGTCGCGCCCGCACATGCCGCCGTTTTGACGAGTCCATGCGCGTGCCGCGCGAGTTTTTGCTCGAGCTGGCAGAGCTGGCGCACCTGGCTCCCTGCGGCGCCAATGCTCAGCGTCTGCGTTTTCATGTGGTGAGTGGTGCCGAGGACTGCGCTCGCGTGTTTGACGAGCTCGCGTGGGCCGGTGCGCTCAAGGACTGGCCGGGTCCCGATGAGGGGGAGCGCCCGACCGGCTACATCGCGATTCTTGCCGAGCGCGCTGTTCCGGGTAAGCCCGCCGCGCCCATCACCGAGGTCGACACCGGCATTGCCGCCCAGACGATGATGCTCGCCGCGCGCAGCGCAACACCCGAGGTGGCGGCCTGCATGTTCAAGGCCTTTACGCCCCGCGCGATCGATACGATGGGGCTCGACGGCGACAAGTATGAGCTCAAGCTGATCATGGCTTTTGGCGTGCCGGCCGAGACCCAGGTTGTCGACGCGATCGATTCCAACCCCGACGGCTCAATCAATTACTGGCGCGACGAGGTTCAGGTGCACCACGTACCCAAGCGTCCGCTTGCCGACGTGCTGCTGTAGTTACGCGTCGTTGCGGTGCAATCCGGCGGCAAAACCACCACAAAGGGGACAGTGAACTGCCTCCCATTTCTTGGACATCGGGAAATGGGAGGTTTTCCATGAGTATAGACCTCAGGGTGAAGCACGACCTGGAGTCCAGGAGGCGGGCCGTCGAGCTCTTCGACGCCGGCGT
>DXMV01000029.1 GCA_019414055.1 Collinsella sp. | reverse complement strand
TGTGTATAAGAGACAGCTTCCAGGATGGCTAATTTGGTTCAGTTTTATTATTTAAGGGACGGTGTCGCGTGGACGTGCAACAGTTAGAAGAGGGCTGGGCCGCAAGGGCTGGTGCGCGTGAGGCGCGTCTTGTTGCGGCCTCGCATGTACCGGCGGCGCTGTCGCTGCTGGGGATTGTGCAGCCCGGCGATCGCTTGGTGGCCTTTGCGGACGACTTTGCCGATGCGTTTGCCTGCGGCTTTGATGGCTGCGATGTTGCGCTGGTGGGGGAGCCCGCGACTGCGGCGTTTGCTGCTGCGTCCGAGGGTTTTGATGCTTCGTTTGATGCCGAGGGGCCGCATCTGTGGTGGTTCGTCAACTCCATCGGCGGGTTTGGCCTGCGTGTGCCCGACCTTCGCGCTCTGGGCCGCGCGGCTCGTGGGGCCCGCGCGCTGCTTGTTGTGGACAACACCTTGGCGTCGGCTTTTGGCTGCGATCCGCTGCGGCTGGGCGCTGCGCTGTCGCTCGAGGCGCTCGACCGCGTGTGCTCCGGTAAGGCTCCGCGCAAGCTCGTTGCCGCTTCGGTGGCACGCTCACAGCTCAAGCGCCATCGTGTGGATGCTGCTGCCGAGTGCGCGCACGCGTTGCTCGAAGGGTGTGGATTGGCCGCGCTCGACTTGTCCTCCGTTGAGTCCGAGGTTCTAGAGCACGGGCTCGAAACGCTTGACACCCGCATGCAGGCGCACTTCGACCGCGCCCGTGCGCTGGCCGAGTATCTGGTCGCGAACGAGATGGTGTGCAACGTTCGCTATCCCGGGCTGACCTCACATCCCGACCATGCCATCGCGACCGGCATCCTGGAGCATGGTTTTGGCCCGGCAGTAGAGTTTGACCTGATGGGCTACACCGCGGGCGAATTCTTCAGCATGCTGCCGGACGAATTCCGCGCATCACCCGCCGGCGGCGCAACGACGCGCCTCTCTGCTCCGCGAGGCAAACAGGGGAGCACCATCCGCCTCTTCGCTGGCACTGATGATCCCCTGGTAGTGGCTGCCACCCTAGACACCGCCCTCCGCAAGTTAGCTACTCTTTGATGCTGGCGATGAGTTCGTTTGCTTTGGTGGCGATGACGTTGTTGATGTCGGCCTGCAGCTCCTCGTAGACCGCTATGGCGCGCTCGCCGGCAGGCGTGAGCGTGGATCCGCGGGCGCCGTCGCGCTCGATGAGTTTGCATCCCAGCTGCCCTTCGGCTTCGTTCACAATGCGCCAAGCCTTGGAATAGGCCATGCCCATGCTTTTGGCGGCGCGGTTCAGCGAGTGTTCGCGGGCAATACCCTGTAGCAACAAGACGCAGCCGTGACCAAACACGCCCGGCAAATCCTTGTCGCACGTTTGAATGACCAACTTTGCCGTCGTCTTGTACTCCATGTGCCTTACGTCTCCCCGCTAAAGCGTTTGCTGGGCAAACGCAAAGCCTGCGTCAAGCCCTCGTGTGCTCTTCTTAAATCATGCATTGTAGCAGTCAAAGTGCGCTAAGATACTTCCCCAGTATTGGGCGCCCAAGGTTGGGCTGGGTCCTACGAGGCCTGCAGCCGACCGGTCGCATGGAAAAAGGAGAAACATGGCTACGTTCTTTCCCGGTGAGTCCCACACGTTTTCGGAGTATCTGCTGGTCCCTGGTTACTCGTCCTCGCAGTGCATTCCCAACAACGTCTCTCTCAAGACGCCGCTAACCCGCTTTAAGCGCGGTGAGAAGCCGGCAATCACCCTGAACATCCCCATGGTTTCCGCCATCATGCAGTCCGTCTCGGGCGTCGACATGGGTGTCGCGCTCGCTACCGAGGGTGGCCTGTCCTTCATCTACGGTTCCCAGACCCCCGAGTCCGAGGCCGCCATGGTCAAAGCCGTCAAGGATCACAAGGCCGGCTTCGTTCAGTCCGATTCCACGCTGACCCCCGACATGACCATGGAGCAGGTCATCGAGCTCAAGGAGAAGACCGGTCACTCCACCATGCCGGTCACCGACGACGGCACTCCCAAGGGCAAGCTCCTGGGCATCGTCACCAGCCGTGACTATCGCCCCAGCCGCGATGACCACCAGAAGAAGGTCGCCGAGTTCATGACCCCGCGTGAGCAGCTCATCGTGGGCGACAAGAACATCAGCCTCAAGGTTGCCAACGACGTCATCTGGGACAACAAGCTCAACGCTCTGCCCATCGTCGACGACAACGATCACCTCATGGGCATCGTCTTCCGCAAGGACTACGACAGCCACAAGACCAACCCCAACGAGCTGCTCGACGGCGATAAGCGCTACATGGTCGGCGCCGGTATCAACACCCGCGACTATGCCGAGCGCGTGCCGCTGCTCATCGAGGCCGGTGCCGACGTCCTGTGCATCGACTCTTCCGAGGGCTTCAGCGAGTGGCAGAAGCGCACCATCGAGTGGATCCGCGCCAACTACGGCGAGGACGTCAAGGTCGGTGCTGGCAACGTCGTCGACGCCGAGGGATTCCGCTTCCTGGCCGACTGCGGTGCCGACTTCATCAAGGTCGGTATCGGTGGCGGCTCCATCTGCATTACCCGCGAGACCAAGGGCATCGGCCGTGGCCAGGCCACCGCGCTGATCGACGTCTGCCGCGCTCGCGACGAGTACTACGAGGAGACCGGCGTCTACGTGCCCGTGTGCTCCGACGGCGGTATCGTCTACGACTACCACATGACGCTCGCCCTTGCCATGGGTGCCGACTTTATGATGCTGGGCCGCTACTTCGCCCGCTTTGACGAGAGCCCGACCGAGCGCGTCAACGTCAACGGCCAGTACATGAAGGAGTACTGGGGCGAGGGTTCCGCGCGTGCCCGCAACTGGCAGCGCTACGATCTGGGCGGCGCCGCGAAGCTCAGCTTCGTCGAGGGCGTCGACTCCTACGTTCCCTATGCCGGCTCCCTCAAGGACGGCGTGGGCGGCACGCTCTACAAGGTCAAGTCCACGATGTGCAACTGCGGCGCCCTCTCGATCCCCGAGCTCCAGGAAAAGGCACGCCTGACCCTGGTCAGCTCCACCTCCATCGTCGAAGGCGGCGCCCACGACGTTGTCGTGAAAGACTCTCAGCAGTCTGTGTCTTATCGATAAGCGGCTTTCCCAAGCACCGCACCTTGGACCTCAAACCGTCGCTCGCGTACCAAAGTACGCGTCGCTCCTCTTTCGGCCCAATCTGCGGCACTTGGAAAACCCGTCCATGCTGGGACGGGTCACAAACAAAGGTTGAGTATCAACCACGTTATTTAGATAAAGCGAGATGCCTGCAAGTCGCAGGCATCTCGCTTGTCGTATTTGCTATTATCAACCAAGTTAACCTTAGGGTCGGGCGGCTTAGCTTTGTTCGCTACAAGTTCCGCACGCAAAGAAGAGCACTTAATGCGCTCTTCGTCTTGCGCAGGACTGTCCGCAGTAGCGAATAAAGCTAAGCCGTCCGACCCCAGCTAAGATTAAAGGAGCTGATATGTGCGATTGCACAGATCATAAGGACGAGATTCCCGCCTACGACGCGCAAGCCATTGAGTCCCGGTGGATGAAGGCATGGGACGACGAGAATCTCTTTGCCGTCGACACCGACGCCAGCAAGCCCAAGAAGTACGTGCTCGAGATGTTCCCGTATCCGTCGGGCGACCTGCACATGGGCCACGCGCGCAACTATACCATCGGCGATGCCATGGCCCGTCAGGCCCGCATGCGCGGCTACGACGTGCTGCATCCCATCGGCTTCGATGCCTTTGGCCTGCCTGCCGAGAACGCCGCCATCAAGCACAACACTCAGGCTGCCGCCTGGACGTATAAGAACATGGACCAGGCGCTCGCTACGATGAGGCGCATGGGCTTCTCCTACGACCTGGATCGCACCGTTAAGACCTGCAGCCCCGACTACTATCGCTGGGGTCAGTGGATCTTTGAGAAGATGTGGGAAAAGGGCCTGGTCTACCGCAAGAAGAACCCGGTCAACTGGTGCCCCACCTGCAAGACCGTTCTTGCCAACGAGCAGGTGACCGAGGGCAAGTGCTGGCGTTGCGGCACCGAGCCCGAGAAGCGCGACCTCGAGCAGTGGTACTACAAGATTACCGAGTACTCCCAGGAGCTGCTCGACGACCTGGAGAAGCTCCCCGGCTGGCCCGAGCGCGTCAAGCAGATGCAGGCCAACTGGATCGGCCGCTCCGAGGGTGCCGAGGTCGACTTTACCCTGTGCGACGCCGATGGCGAGCCCATCGAGGGCGACGAGGGCAAGATCACCGTCTTCACCACGCGCGCCGACACGCTCTTTGGCGTCTCCTTCTTTGTCCTGGCTCCCGAGTACGCGCGCCTGCACGAGCTCGTCGAGGGCACGGAGTACGAGGAGGCCGTCACCAAGATCGTCGAGGACTCCAAGCATATCTCTGCCGTCGAGCGTGCCCAGGGCACCCTCGAGAAGCACGGTGCCTTTACGGGCCGCTACGTGGTAAATCCCGTCAACGGCGAGAAGATCCCCGTGTGGGTTGCCGACTATGTCGTGGCCGATTACGGCACCGGTGCCGTCATGGCCGTCCCCTGCGGCGACCAGCGCGACTTTGAGTTTGCTCGCAAGTACGACCTGCCGATCGTGCCGATCATCCTGGACGATGACGATCGCGCTGCCGTCGAGGCCAGCGGCGAGACCATCGATACCTTCCATGCCGAGACCGTCGACTGGGATTGCGCCCACGCTGCCGAGGGCACGCTCGTCCAGTCCGGCAAGTACACCGGCATGCGCGGCGGCAAGCACTCCGAGGGCGAGGCTGCGATCGTGGCCGACCTTGAGGCCATGGGCTGCGGCCGTCGCAAGGTCGAGTTCCGTCTGCGCGACTGGCTCATCAGCCGCCAGCGCTACTGGGGCAATCCCATCCCGGCCATCCACTGTGAGCACTGCGGCATCGTGCCCGTGCCCGAGGACCAGCTGCCGGTGACGCTGCCCGAGAACCTGGACCTGGGTGCCGGCGAGACCCTCGCCGAGTGCAAGGAGTTCTACGAGACCACCTGCCCGGTCTGTGGTCGCCCGGCCAAGCGCGAGACCGATACCATGGACACCTTCACCTGCTCCAGCTGGTATTACCTGCGCTATACCGACCCGCACAACACCGAGCTGCCCTTCTCCCGCGAGGCCGCCGATCGTTGGATGCCCGTCGATAACTACATCGGCGGCATCGAGCACGCCATTTTGCACCTGCTCTACAGCCGCTTCTTTACCAAGGCGCTGCGCGACCTGGGCCTGCTGAGCGTTGACGAGCCCTTCACCAACCTGCTGTGCCAGGGCATGGTCAAGGACGAGAACGGCGACACCATGTCCAAGTCCAAGGGCAATGTCGTGCCCCCGAGCTCGGTCATCGAGCCCTACGGCGCCGACACCATGCGTCTGGCGATCCTGTTTATCGCCCCGCCCGAGAAGGACTTCGACTGGGATCCCAAGGCCGTCGAGGGTGCCAACCGCTTCATTAAGCGCGCCTGGCGTATCGTGTGGCAGCTCGTCCAGTCCGGCGACGCCAACGTGGCCTTTGACAAGTCCGCGCTCGACGAGGTCGCGATGAAGCTTTATCGCGAGCGTCACCGCACTATCGCCAAGTGCACCGAGGACTTTGACCGCGGCCAGTTCAACACCGCGATCTCGGCCGTCATGGAGCTCGTCAACGCGGCGAGCGCCTACCTCAACGCCACCGAGGGTGCCGCGCGCGACAAGGCCCTGTGCTACGGCGTCGCTAAGGACATCGTGAGCGTTCTTGCCCCCATCTGCCCGTTCTGGGCCGATGAGCTGTGGCACGAGGCACTCGGCTGCGAGGGTAACGCCTATACCGCCGCCTGGCCCGAGTTCGACCTGGCCGAGTCCATCGAGGACACGGTGCAGATCGTCGTACAGGTGCTCGGCAAGGTCCGTGGCCGCATCGACGTGGCCCGCGACGCTTCCAACGAGGAGATGCAGGCTGCCGCCGAGGCCGCCGTCGCCAAGTGGACCGAGGGCAAGACGGTCGTCAAGGCCATTTGCGTGCCCGGCAAGCTGGTTAACCTGGTGGTCAAGTAAGCGCTGCGCGCATAGCTGACATCAAAAAGCGAGGGGCGATTCCGTAGGGGGTCGCCCCTCTTTTTGGTTAAGGACACTTACGACAACACCCAATTATCCATTTCTTGTGGAGAACCTGTGCTCACGCTGACCTGCGGGTTTGTGTTGTGGTTGCACGTTTGTGCAGGTATTGGTATAGTTTGCTTGCAAATGAAGTTGTAATTGAAAGAAGTGGGGTTTCGGCTCCGCTTCTTTTTTGTATGGATGGAGGTGCCGCAATGGTCAAGACCAAGACCGAACAGGCGATCATCGACGCGCTCGAGGCCGTTGCTCCCCAGCACGATGTCGACATCGTCGACGTTGAGCTCGTGGGTGCCACCAAGGCCCCCTGCGTGCGTGTGCGTATCGAGGGTGCCGAGGGTCAGAGCCTGTCGCTCAATGACGTCACGGCCAACACCAAATGGGTCGGCGATGTGATTGAGGAGCTCGACCCCATCTCTTCGAGCTATACGCTCGAGGTGTCGAGCCCGGGTATGGCGCGCCCGCTGCGCCGCCCGAGTGACTTTGCCCGCTTTGTGGGCGAGAACTGCGAGCTCATCTCCACCGCCACCGAGGGCCGTCGCAAGTACGCCGGCAAGATTGCCGCCGCCACCGAGACGAACGTGACCCTCGAGCTCGAGGACGGCGAGTCTGTAACCCTCGATTTCTCTGATGTTAAAAAGTGCAAGTTGAAGCCCACCTATGACTTCAAGCCCGCGAAGGAAGGAAAGTAAGATGGCAGCATCCGACATGATGTCCGCCCTGATGGAGCTTTGCCAGGAAAGGCACATCGACCAGCTCTACCTGATCGACCGCCTGGAGCAGTCGCTCGCCAAGAGCTATGCCGAGATCCTTCATCTTGAGTGGGGCGCCAAGGTGACCATCGATCGCACCACCGGCAAGATCTACGTCTACCGTCTGGAACCGATTGACGATTCCATGGACGAGGAGGGCAACTTCACCGAGTTCGAGGAGATCGACGTCACTCCCAAGAACACGAGCCGCATCGCCGCCCAGCACGCCAAGGCCGAGATCAACGCCATCGTGCGCAACTCCGCCCGCGAGCAGATCTACGAGGAGTTCTCCGGCCGCATCGGTGACCTCATCAGCGGCACCGTGCTGCAGTCCACACCCGACTTCACGATCGTCAAGATTCGCGAGGGCGTCGAGGCCGAGCTTCCGCACTTCGACCAGCGCCGTTACGAGAACGAGCGCAACGAGCGTCCGATGGGCGAGCGCTACCTGCACAACCAGCACATCAAGGCCGTGATCATCGACGTTCGCGACCCCAACTCCAACCTGCAGCCGGTTCGTGGCGAGCACAGCCGTCCGCCGATTGTCATCTCCCGTACCCACCCCGAGCTCATGCGTCGTCTGTTTGAGCAGGAGGTGCCCGAGATCTATGAGGGCACCGTCCAGATCAAGTCGATCGCCCGCGAGCCCGGCCAGCGCTCCAAGGTCGCCGTCCACTCGCTCGACGATCGCCTGGATCCCGTTGGCGCCTGCGTCGGCCCCAAGGGCAGCCGTGTTCGCGCCGTCGTGGGCGAGCTCCGTGGCGAGCGCGTCGACGTCATCCTGTGGGATGCCGATCCGGCCGTCTACGTCGCCAACGCCCTGTCGCCTGCTAAGGTCACCCGCGTCCTTATCGACGAGGAGAAGGCCTACGCCGGCGTTATCGTGCCCGACGACCAGCTGTCCCTCGCCATCGGCAAGGAGGGCCAGAACGCCCGCCTCGCCGCGCGCCTGACCGGCTGGCACATCGACATCAAGTCCGAGACCCTTGCCGCCGACATCCTTAAGAACGTTCCCGTTCACGAGGAGCCCGCCGCCGACCTGATCGGTGACGAGGAGGACGAGGACGTCCGTCGCTGCGAGTTCGTGTCCGAGGACGGCATCCAGTGCCGCAACCAGGCCCGTCCCGGCTCCCGTTTCTGCGGTGTCCACGACACCGACGCCTTCGATGATGCGGAGGACCTGATCTAGCGCGCGGTCGCGCCGGGCAGGTCCCGGCGCATACCCCACGCTCGTTCAGTCTCTAGGCACCCAAGGTGCCAGAAAGGGTAGGTGAAGTCATATGGCAAAAGTCCGTGTGTCCACCCTGGCCAAAGAGTTCGGCATGACCTCTAAGGAACTGATGGGTCATCTCGCCGAAATGAAGATTCCCGCTAAGTCCGCTTCCTCCGCTCTGGAGGACGCCTACGTCGCTATGGTCCGCAAGCAGCTCGCCTCGGTGATCGAGGCCCGCGCCCAGGAAGTCGAGGCCGCCAAGCAGGCCGAGGAGCAGGCCGCTGCCGCCGAGGAGGCAGCACGTGCTGCCGAGGCCGAGCGCGAGCGCATCGCCGCCGAGAAGGCACGCGAGGAGGAGCGCCGCCAGTTCGCCGCCGCCCAGGCTGCCGAGGAGGCCGCCCGCGCCGAGGCCGAGGCCAAGAAGAAGGCCGAGCAGGAGCGCCTTGCCCGCGAGAAGGAGGAGGCTGCCCGCGAGGCCCAGCGCCGCGCCGTTCCCGCTTCCGACTCCGGTTCGCGCTTCCGTTCGCTGCTCGACCAGATCGCCGCACAGGAGACCGTGCTCAAGGAGAAGAAGGACGCCGAGCAGAAGGCCAAGGCCGAGCGCGCTGCCGAGCGCGGCAACCGTCGTGGCGGCAACAACGACCGTCGCGGTGGCCGTCGTAACGATCGCAACGCCTCCGACAACAACTCCGAGCGCAACGCCTCCGAGAGCCGTCCCCACAGCCATCGCACCAATGCCAGCAACAACGTCGCTGCCGGCATGGACTTCCCCAACCCCGACAAGCAGGGCAAGGGCAAGAAGCGCAAGGGCGGTCACAACAACGAAGAGGACCACTACAGCCGCATGGCTCGCGAGGCCGAGGAGTACAGCCGCGAGAAGGTGCTCGAGGAGGCTCGTGCCGCCGTCGAGGAGGCCTCTCGCGAGTCCACTGGTCGCCGCAAAAAGCGCAAGGAGAAGCGCGAGCGCGAGGCCGCAAAGGCTCAGGAAGAGCGCAAGATTGAGGAGGCGCTGGCCCAGGGCGTGAACCCCGAGGACCTCGACGCCATCAAGGTCTCCCAGGGCGTTACCGTCCAGGAGCTCGCCGAGGCGCTCGACGTTCCGGCCAACGACATCATCAAGCGCCTGTTCCTGCTGGGCACGCCGCTTACCATGACGCAGTCCATGTCCGACGACCTCGTCGAGCTCGTTGCCGACGACCTGGGCCGTCAGATCAAGATCATCACTCCTGAGGAGGAGAACACCTTCTCGTTCTACGACGATCCCGCCGACCTTAAGCCGCGTGCCCCGGTCGTCACCGTCATGGGCCACGTCGACCACGGCAAGACGAGCCTGCTCGACGCCATCCGTCACACCGGCGTCGCTGCCGGCGAGGCGGGCGGCATTACCCAGGCCATCGGCGCTTCGCAGGTCATGATCAACGACCGCAAGATCACTTTCATCGATACCCCCGGTCACGCCACCTTTACGGCCATGCGTGCCCGCGGCGCCAAGGTGACCGACATCGTCATTCTGATCGTGGCTGCCGACGACGGCGTCATGCCCCAGACCATCGAGTCGATCAACCACGCCAAGGCCGCCGGCGTTCCTATCGTCGTCGCCGTCAACAAGATCGATAAGCCGGGTGCCAACCCCGACCGCGTGCGCCAGGAGCTCACCGAGTACGGCATCATCCCCGAGGAGTGGGGCGGACAGAACATGTTCGTCAATATCTCGGCCAAGCAGAAGATCGGTATCGACGACCTGCTCGAGACCGTCCTGCTCCAGGCCGACGTGCTCGAGCTCAAGGCCAACCCCGATACGTTCGCTTCGGGCAACGTCCTCGAGGCTAAGCTCGACAAGGGCCGCGGCTCGGTTGCCACCGTGCTCGTGACCCGCGGTACCCTGCACGTGGGCGATACGCTGGTCGCCGGCCTTACCTACGGCCGCGTCCGCGCCATGCTCGACCCCAAGGGCAACGCCGTCACCGAGGCCGGTCCCTCCGACGCCGTCGAGATTCTGGGCCTGCAGTCCGTCCCCAACGCCGGCGATGAGTTCCGCGTGTTCGAGGACGAGCGCGAGGCACGCGCCCTGGCCGATGAGCGTTCGCTCAAGGCCCGTATCGAGGAGCAGAGCCGCGTGAAGCACGTGACGCTCGAGAACCTCTTCGAGACCATCGCCGACGCCGAGGTCAAGGAGCTCAACCTGATCATCAAGGCCGATGTCCAGGGTTCTATCGAGGCCCTTCAGGACTCCCTCGACAAGATGGACCAGTCCGAGGTGCGCATCAACACGATCCACTCCGCCGTTGGCGCCATCAACGAGACCGACGTCGTTCTGGCCGACGCCTCCAACGCCATCATCATCGGCTTTGGCGTCCGTCCCGACGGCAAGGCCCGCTCCGCCGCCGAGCGCGAGGGCGTCGAGATCCGTTGCTACGACGTCATCTACAAGTGCCTCGAGGACCTCGACGCAGCCCGTATCGGCATGCTCAAGCCCACCGAGGTCGAGGTTTCCACGGGTACCGCGACCGTTCTGGATACCTTCAAGGTGCCCAAGGTCGGTATCGCCGCCGGTGTCCGCGTCGAAGAGGGCGAGATCGCCGCGACCGATTCCGTGCGCCTGGTGCGCGACGGCATCGTGGTCTTCAACGGTAAAATCGCCTCGATGCGCCACTACAAGGACGAGGCCAAGAGCCTCAAGAGCGGCTCCGAGGGCGGTATTGGCCTGGAGAACTTCCAGGACATCAAGCCTGGCGACACCATTGAGGGCTACCGCATCGACCAGGTTGCCCGTACCGAGTAGGGGGTAGCGCTATGAAGCAAACGCAGGCAACCCGCCGTTTGGGCGAGCAGCTTCGCGAGAAGCTCGGTTATATCCTGCTCTTTGAGGTTTCCGATCCGCGTCTCGACCTGGTCACCCTGACCGCGGTCGAGGTCGCGGTGGACCGTTCGTTCGCGCGCGTGTACGTGTCGTGCGACGCGAGCCGCTACGACGAGGTCATGGAGGCGCTCGCCAGCGCCAAGGGCCGCATCCGTAGCCTGCTGGCCCGCTCGCTCGATTGGCGCGTCACGCCCGAGCTCGATTTTCGCATCGATCGCTCGACCGATGAGGCTGAGCGCATCACGCGCGCGCTGGAAAACGTTCCCGCCACGCTTGCGATCGAAAAGGACGAGGACGGCTATCCAATAGCGGATGCCGCCCAGGAGGCAGCTTTAGATGAGTAATTCCGCCGACCTCGCATCGTGCGAGTCTGCAGATATTCAGCGACGCATCCTTGAGCTCATCGAGGGTGCGTCCTCCATTGCGATTTCGGGACATACGTCTCCCGATGGTGACGCCCTGGGCTCCGTGCTGGGTCTGGGCCTCTCGCTTATGAAGTTTTTTCCCAACAAGGACATTGCCCTGCTGCTGGCAGACGATGACCCGGTTCCGCGCATTTACCGCTTTATGGAGGGCGCCGACCGTCTGGTGCCGGCATCTGCGTATGCCGGCAATCCGGACCTGTTTATCTCGGTGGACGTGCCGGTCGTCGAGCGTCTGAACAACTCCGCCGAGGTGCTCCGCCGCTCGTCGCATGTGGTGTGCTTCGATCATCATCCGGCGCGCGAGGAATTTGCCGAGCTGAGCCTGAGGTGCGTCGACGCCGCGGCCTGCGCCATGATTATCGACCGCTTTTTGGACAATTGCGGCATTGTGGCTCGCGATGGTGTCGCGACCTGCCTGCTGTGCGGCCTGGTGACCGATACCGGTCGTTTTCAGTACCAAAACGCCGATGCCGCTGCGTTCCATGCCGCCTCGCGCCTGGTTGCGCACGGTGCCGATCCGGCGCGCGTTGCGCTCGAAGTCTACCAGAGCATGCGCGTAGAGTTCTTACATCTCAAGTCCATCGTTATGGGCCGCATCAAGACAGTGGCGCACGGTCGTGTGGCATATAGTTATGCGTACCAGAGCGACCTCGAGGCCTGCGGCGTCACTTCGGACGAGTGCGACGGCCTGGTCGATGTGGTGCGTTCGGTGATGGGTGTGGAGGTCTGCCTGTTCCTGAAGGGCATTGAGGGCGATACCAAGGTACGCGGCAACCTGCGCTCCAAGGGCGACCTCAATGTTTCCGAGATCGCTGCTGCTTTTGGCGGTGGCGGACATCCCGCGGCCGCTGGTTTCTCTAACAACGGAACGATTCTCGAGACGCTCACCGCGGCACTCCCCATGCTGGCCGAGCTGGTAGGGGAGGATCCCGCTTTGGTGACCGTCGAGCTCTAACATTTTGGATGGTACATGGCTCGTCGTACGCCTTCTCAATTGAATATGCTGCTCGCCGTCGATAAGCCGGTGGGCTGTACGTCCCACGACGTGGTATCGCAGTGCCGACGCGCCCTCCATGAGCGACGCGTCGGCCATGCCGGTACGCTCGACCCCATGGCCTCGGGTGTCATGGTGGTGGGCGTGGGCCAGGCGACCCGGCTGCTGGGCATGCTAACCCTCGATACCAAAAGTTATGTCGCCGACATTTCGTTTGGCGTCGAGACCAATACCGATGACGCGGAGGGCGAGGCCGTCCGTACGGTGCCCGTTGCCCACGAGCTGCGCGATCTCGCTTACGCGCGTGAGCAGCTGGCCGCTATGCTTGGCCCGCAGATGCAGGTGCCGCCGGCGTTTTCGGCCATCTCGGTCAATGGCGTTCGCGCCTATAAGAGTGCTCGCGAGGGCAATGCGGTGGACCTACCTCCGCGGCCCGTCGAGGTCTATGCCGCCGACCTGATCGCCGTGGGCGGCGAAGGTGATGCGTGCGTCTGGACTGTGGCGTTTTCGGTAAGCAAGGGCACCTACATTCGCGCGCTCGCTCGCGATCTGGGTCGCGCCTGCGATAGTGCTGCGCATATTTCCGCGCTGCGCCGTACGGCCTCCGGTGTTGTTTCCATTGGCGCCTGTCATGCGGTCGAGGAGCTTTCTCCCGAGTCCGCGGTCGGCTTTGCTCTGGATCCCATCGCCGCCCTTGGCGCCACGCGTGTCGATTTGCCGGGTAATCTTGCAGACGACCTGCTTTGTGGTCGCCGCATTCCCGTTGAACGCGCGCTTGCGGACTTCGATATGGCGAAGGCACCGTTCGCGCTCGTGCTCGATGGGGGGCTCAAGGCGCTCGCCCGCATCGAGGGCGGCCGCTTTGTGATGGATCACGTCTTTCCGCAGGCGATCGGCGGTGTTCGATGATGCTGGCGCCCCACGAGCTCGCGCGTATCTTTTTCGCGGGTGAGTTGGATGAGGCCCGTATTGTTTCTGCCGATGCATTTGATGGGTGCGAGTTCTTGGGCGCCGCGTCGATCGCCATTGGCGTGTTTGATGGCGTGCATCGTGGACACCAAGAGCTGATCGACGCGGTTATTCGCGATGCGCGTTCCCACGGCAGCAAAGCGGTCGTGGTCACCTTCGATCCTGATCCGGACGTCGTGGTGAGTCCGTCGCCCGCTCAAAAACTGATGACGACGGCCGACCGCCTGCATGCCCTGGCTCAAACCGGGGTCGATGCGGTGGTGGCCGTTCCCTTTACGCCCGCCGTGGCGGCACTCGACCATGTCGGGTTTCTGGCGCTGTTGTCGCGTGTTATCGACATTCGCTCCATTCGTGTAGGCAACGACTTTAGGCTCGGCCGCGGCGGCGCTTCGGGCGTTGCCGAGATGCGCGCCTGGGGTGCTGAACGTGGGGTTGACGTTTACGGTCACGACTTGCTCTGCGTTAACGGGCAGACCATCTGCGCCACGCGCATCCGCCATGAGCTGGGTCAGGGTCATGTGGAGCTGGCTTTCGAGCTTCTCGGCCGCCCCTATATGCTGCGCGGCGTTGTGGCGGCTGGCCGTCACGAGGGCTCCGACATGGGCTTTCCCACGGCAAACATCCAGGTGCCGGACGGCATCCAAGTGCCTGCTGATGGTGTCTATGAGGGTCTGGTGCTGGTCGACGATACCGTATGGCCTGCTGCCGTTAACGTCGGTCTGCCTCCGACCTATGCCGATGATGCCGCCTCGGCGCATCTCGAGGCCAACTTAATCGGCTATGCGGGCGACCTGTATGGCGCTTCCGTGTCGCTGGCGTTTACGCGCTGGCTGCGTCCGTCTCGCGTGTTTAATTCCCTGGACGAGCTGATCGCGACCGTCGAGGGTAACATCGACGATATCCGTCATAACTTGGGTGAGCAGGGGGTGAGCATCCGTGATTAGCGATGAGGAAAAAGACCAGGTACGCGCGGCGTCGGACCTGGTTGCCATCGTGCAGGAAACGGTTGAGCTCAAGCCCCGCGGCCATGAGTTTTGGGGCTGTTGCCCGTTTCATGGCGAAAAGACCGCATCGTTTCACATTATCCCTGCTACGCAGGTGTGGCACTGCTTTGGCTGCGGCGAGGGCGGCGACGTCTTTACTTATATCATGAAGCGCGAGAACCTGAGTTTTCCCGAGTCGATCCGCTATTTGGCTGATCGTGCGGGCATTGAACTGCACGATACCGGTGCGCAGCGCGATCGCGGCACCAAGCGTGCCCGCATCTATGACCTGTGCGCCGAGACGGCTCAGTTCTACCACACCATGCTTATGCGCGGTAAGGACAGCCGCCCGCGCGAGTACTTTGCCAGCCGCGGCATGGGCGGAGATGTCTGTCGACGCTACTGCCTGGGCTTTGCTCCGGGTCGCAACGCGCTGGTTTCGCATTTGTCTCAAGCGGGCTTTACCCCGCAGGAGATGATTGACGCCAATGTGGCCGTGAGCCGCGGGCGTGGACAGCTCGCGGACCGCTTTTACGACCGCGTGATGTTTCCCATTTTTGATGAGCAGGGTCATAACATCGCTTTTGGCGGGCGCATTATGGGCGATGGACAGCCTAAGTACCTCAACACCGCCGAGACGAGCGTGTTTCATAAAAAGCGAAATCTCTACGGCTTTAACTGGGCCAAGGAGTTTATCGTCGCGCAGGATACCGCCATCGTGGTGGAGGGCTATACCGACTGTATCGCCTGCTGGGAGGCAGGGATCAAAAACGTCGTCGCCACGCTGGGGACGGCGCTGACGGAACATCACGTTAAGACACTCACCCGTTTTGCCAAGCGCATTGTATATATGTTCGATGGCGATGCTGCCGGTCAAAAGGCTGCCCGTCGCGCGATTCAGTTTATCGAGCAGGATTCGATGGACCTGCGCTGCGTGGTGCTGCCCGACGGCAACGACCCCATGGAGTTCATCACGGCGCATGGTGGCGAGGCGCTGCAGGCGCGCATTGACGCGGCCGAGCCCCTCATGGACTTTGTCTACCGTTCGCTGCAGGAGTCGAGCGACATTACCACGCCGGGCGGTCGCGCTAAAGCGCTCGAGGACGCGCTGACGCTCATCTATCCGTTGCGCGACAGCTATATGATCGACACGTACTTTATCCAGATTGCCGACCTGCTTGGTTTGGATCTGGAGACCGTGCGCGCGAGTTCGGGCCGTGTGTTTCGCGATGTCGCCAAGCGCGAGGATGCCGAGCGCCGGCGTGAGCAGAGCTACGAGCGTCAACGCGCACAAGCTGAGCGCGCGGGCGGTTCGCAGGGTCGAGGCTCGGGCGGCGGTGCGGCCGGTGCGCGCAGTGCCGGTCGCGGTGCCTGGGCCGCGGGTGCGACGCCGCCGGTGTCCGCACCGGTCGAGGAGGACCCGTACGACTACGTTCCGCTTGATGCTTATGGAGCCGCTCCGGTGGAGGTCGACGAGGATTTGCCGCCAATCGATGTGCCAGCGGGGATGGAAAGCGCTGCGCCCGTTGCCGATGGTTCAAGCGCGGCGGCAGCTCCATCGATGCCGATTGTTTTGACCGATCTGGAGCGGAAATCCCTGGCGGGGGAGCGCGAGCTGCTGACGATGCTCACGAGCTACCCCGATTTGTTCCGCACGTATGCCGATCGCATTTGTTCTATCGAGTGGGTCGACCCGCGTCACGAGTCCATTGCGTGGGCCGTGCTGGCAACGCCGCCGGGCACCGATCCTGCTGCCTGCATGGATGCGGCGCGCGCGGTGTGTCCCGAGGCGGCGTCGCTTGTCAGCGCCGGGCGCATCTCGGCAACGAGTAAGCACCCGACCGAGACGAACATCGTCTTTATGCTCGATACGCTCGAGCTCTACACCATCAAACGTCGCATGCGAGCCGCGCAGGCCAAGTTGCGCCAGGACCGTTCACTCGATGATGAGGCCCGTCGCGTGCTGACGATGCAGGCGGTGCAAGATTCACAGCGCCAGCGTGAGCTCCAAAAGTCGATCGGCGGCGTGGCCGACCCGTTCCGTTTGATTGGTTTGGAGACCGCAGGTGCCGATCAGGCCTAGATGTTGTGGTCAACCAGCGTATTCTCGCCTATATCCTGTCTTTATTTTGGGTATAGACGTCAATGTGTGTGCTAAAGTATTGAGTCCTGTGGACTACGAAGGGAGAATCTGTGCCAAAAAAGACTGAGAGCACGGGTACTGGGCTGGAATCCTACGTTGCAAAGCTCATGGGCAACGGCTCAAACAGGACTTCGGTAACCGAGGACGAGATTCAGGTCGCCCTGAAGGATATCGATGTCTCTGATGAGCAGCTCAACGCGGTGTATTCCGCGCTGCGCAACAGCGGCATCCAGATTATCTCCGCGAGCGGAAACGACGATGCCCCGATGGGCGTCGACGATGATGATAACGATACCGACGATTTCGATGACGACGACGAGCACGATTCCGGCTCGCTTGACGATCACGAGCTTAAGATGGCTCGCCAGGCCGACGCCGAGATGGGTTCTTCTAAGAGCAAGAAGAAGCGCACCGTGCGCACGTCTCGTTCGCGTTCGCGCGTTCGCGGCATCGATGCCTCCACGGTGATGCTGACCGGCGATCCGGTCCGTATGTACCTCAAGGAGATCGGCAAGGTCGACCTGCTGACCGCCTCCGAAGAGGTCGATCTGGCCATGAAGATCGAGGCCGGTCTTGAGGCCACCGAGAAGCTCGAGGCCAACGAGGCGGGTGAGATCGAGCTCACGCGCGCCGAGATGCGTCGTCTTACGCGTATCGAGAACGTCGGTCTTGAGGCCAAGCAGGCGCTCATCAGCGCAAACCTGCGTCTGGTCGTCTCTATCGCCAAGCGCTATGTCGGCCGTGGCATGCTGTTCCTGGATCTGATCCAGGAGGGCAACCTCGGTCTGATCCGCGCCGTCGAGAAGTTCGACTACCAGAAGGGCTTCAAGTTCTCCACGTACGCCACGTGGTGGATTCGTCAGGCCATTACACGCGCTATTGCCGACCAGGCCCGTACCATCCGTATTCCCGTGCACATGGTCGAGACCATCAACAAGCTCGTCCGCGTGCAGCGCCAGCTCCTCCAGGACCTGGGTCGCGACCCGACCCCCGAGGAGATCGGTGCCGAGATGGATATGAGCGCCGACCGCGTCCGCGAGATCCAGAAGATTTCGCAGGAGCCCGTGTCGCTCGAGACCCCGATCGGCGAGGAAGAGGATTCCCAGCTGGGCGACTTCATCGAGGACTCCCAGGCTATCGTTCCGCCCGATGCCGCCAGCTTCTCTATGCTGCAGGAGCAGCTCACCCAGGTGCTCGATTCGCTTGCCGATCGTGAGCGCAAGGTTATCGAGCTGCGCTTTGGTCTTGTCGACGGACATCCCCGTACGCTCGAGGAAGTCGGTCGCGAGTTTGGTGTCACGCGCGAGCGTATCCGCCAGATCGAGTCCAAGACCCTGGCCAAGCTCCGCCATCCGAGCCGCTCTAGCAAGTTGAAGGACTACATCGAGTCTTAGTAGTTACGGCGTTTTACCAAACGCCGTAACTGGCCGACGCTGCGCGGACACCAGAGCGACAACTTGTCATTCAAAGAGGACGGCATGACCAGAAGGTCTATGCCGTCCTCTTTTCATGACAATTTGTTCGCTCTGGTGCCCGCTCGCTGGCATTGTCAAAACATCGGCGTTTCCGTTGCCGGTGCCGGTAGTTAGGCCGTCCCCAAGGGATCAAGGCGAGAAAATTTCTTAAAAAAGTTCTTGCCCTTCGCCCAATCGTCCGTATAATAAACTTCGTTGCTTGAGAGCACGCACCTATTCCTCGGTAGCTCAATGGTAGAGCACGCGGCTGTTAACCGCGCTGTTGTAGGTTCGAGTCCTACCCGGGGAGCCAGAATTTCTCAGCCCTTTCCGTTGGGCTTTTAAATTCCTCGGTAGCTCAATGGTAGAGCACGCGGCTGTTAACCGCGCTGTTGTAGGTTCGAGTCCTACCCGGGGAGCCAGGTTGTAAAACCCGTCGCATATGCGGCGGGTTTTTTCATGCCGCGATCGCCTGTGGCGAACGTTACCGTATCAACATTTCGTGTCGAGGATGTAATCCCGCGACCCACCACCTCAACATGGCGCGGTCGTTGTAAAATGTTGGAATGATTGCTCCCACGACATGGTGCCGCGAGCACCAGAAAAGGAGATTCTTGTGTCTGAGACCATTAACGGCAGCCTGAGCGTCTCGAACGACGTTATTGCCGATATTGCCGGTTATGCCGCTATGACGTGCTACGGCGTCGTCGGTATGGCCGAACAACTGCAGGGCGCCGAGAGCGTGCGCCTGCTTGCCGGCCAGCGCCTCCGCAAGGGCGTGCTTGTTTCCGCCGACGAGAACGGTCTTACAGTCGACCTTCACGTCGTGCTCGAGAACGGCGTCAACATGAAGTCCGTCTGCCACAATCTTTCGAGCTCCGTCTCCTTCACCCTGCAGGAGATCGCCCAGATCGATCCCGCCAGCCTTAAGATCGGCATTCACATCGACGCGCTCAAGAGCCGTCTGAACTAGCATCCGAATACGGAGATTTCACCACTCATGATTGCAAAGACCATTCGCACCTGTTTTCCGATCGCTGCGGCTGCCGTTTCCGAAAAGGCCGAGGAGATCAACAAGCTCAACGTCTTCCCCGTACCCGACGGCGACACCGGCACTAACATGTCGCTCACGCTCGCTTCGGTGACCAAGGAGCTTTCCGCCCTTCCCGCCGATGCCGACATGGAGGCCATTGCTGGCGCCATCACCCACGGCTCCCTGATGGGCGCCCGCGGCAACTCCGGTGTCATCACCTCGCAGATTCTGCGTGGTGTGGCCGAGGGCCTTGTCTCTGCCGATGAACCCATTACGTCCGCCAATATCGCCTTCGCCTTCCGTCGTGCCGTCAAGGTCGCCTTCCAGGCTGTTCGTAAGCCCATCGAGGGCACGATCCTCACGGTCCTGCGTGATGTTTCGACCAAGGCAGACGAGTGCGAGAAGAAGAAGTTCTCTGCCGAGGATGCGCTCGACGCCATCGTCGTCGAGGCCTACCAGTCCGTCGCCCGCACGCCCGACCTGCTGCCCGTCCTCAAGGAGAACGGCGTGGTCGACTCCGGCGCCTTTGGCTTTGCCATCTTCCTGGAGAACTTTGTTGCCGCCGCTCTTGGCCGCAGCACCGTGGTCGAGGATTTCTCCGCCACGTTTGATTCCGCTGGCTCTGCACGCGACGCGGCCCTCGATCGCGTCGAAATTGAGGCCAACGACGACTGGGAGGGCTCGGAGTTCCGCTACTGCAACGAGTTCCTCTTTAAGGCCGACGCTCCCTTTGACGAGGACGAGTGCCTGAAGTTCCTGGGCTCCATGGGCAACTGCGAGCTTCTCGTGGGCGCCTATCCCGACTACAAGATTCATGTGCACTCCAACACCCCCAACCTGGTGCTCGAGCACATGCTTCAGCTTGGTCAGATCTACGAGGTCTTTATCCACAACATGGAGATGGAGGCCCACGACCGTACCGCTAAGATCCACGAGGACCAGGAGAAGGCCGCCGAGCCCGCGAAGGCCCTGGGCTTTGTTGCCGTTGCCGCCGGTTCCGGCGAGGCCGACATCCTCAAGTCCCTCGGCGTCGATGTGATCGTGTCGGGTGGCCAAACCATGAACCCCTCGACCGCCGACCTGCTGGGCGCCGTCGACCAGGTCAACGCGACCTCGGTCATCATCCTGCCCAACAACGGCAACATCCGCATGGCTGCCGAGGCCGCTGCTTCCGCCTGCACCGACAAGAAGGTCGCCGTCGTTCCCACCAAGACCGTTCCGCAGGCCTTCTCTGCGCTGTTCGCGGTCCTGCCCGATTCTGAGCTCGAGGACGCCGTTGCCGCCATGGTTGACGCCATCAGCGAGGTCCGCGATGGCGAGGTCACCCGCGCCGTGCGCGACTCCAGTGCCTCCGACGGCTCGCCGATCCACTCCGGTGACGTCATGGGTATCATCGCCGGCTCCATCGATGTGGTCGGCTCCGACGTGAAGCAGGTCACGCTCGACTGCATCAACCGCATGCAGGAGGAAGAGGAGGGCGACGCGTTGACGATTCTGGCCGGTGAGGAGCTGTCCGACGAGGCCTTCCAGGAGATCGTCGAAGCTATCGAGGAGGCTCAGCCCGATCTGGAGGTCGACGCCCATCGTGGTGAGCAGCCGCTCTATCCCGTGATCTTCTCGATCGAGTAGGCTCTGCCTATGTCCGAGCTGTGCTCCGTGCCGCGCGTCTCGGAGCGCTTTGCCCAGAGCAATGCGCTCGACGAGGATATCGCGCGACTCAAATATGTTTCGGGTAAACGTGAGGAGGCTCTTCGCCGTCTGGGAATTCGGACGGTGGGGGACCTCCTTCTCCATATTCCTCATCGCTACCTGGACTTCACTCGCTCGTGGTCCATCGAGATGGCGCCCATCGGTACCGTGTGCACCATCATCGCCACGGTCGATCGCATTGTTCAGAAGCAGCCCCGTCCGCGTATGCAGGTGACTGAGGTCTCGCTCGTGGACGAGACGGGCGTGCTGCAGGTTGCCTTTTTCCGTCAGCCTTGGATTGCCCAACAGCTTAAGCAGGGCGACCGCCTGGCCGTGATGGGCAAGGTCGAGTTTGCCTACGGTTTTAAGCAGATGGCCTCGCCCCACTTTGAAAAGCTCGAGGACGGGCGTGCCGCGGGTACCATTTTGCCGGTCCACTACGTGAGTGATGGCGTGAGTCAGGCATGGATGCGCCGTATCGTGAGCGGCGCGCTCGAAGTGGCTGCCAATCCGTTCGATCCCATTCCCGCGCCGCTGCGCGCAAAGCGGAAGCTCATGAGCAATGCCCGTGCGCTGCGCTCGATCCACTTTCCCTCGAGCATGGCCGAGCGCGACATCGCACGCCGGCGTCTAGCCTACGAGGAGTGTCTCTGCTTGCAGCTCGCACTGCGTCTGCGCAACGATGGCGGTATGGTCGACGTGGTGCCTTATGCGCATACCGCGGGTGGGCACCTGGCGGCGCTCAAGGAGGCCCTGCCGTTTTCGCTGAGCGAAGAGCAGGAGGCCGCGTTCCAAGACATCCTGTATGACATGTGCAATGGCAGTCGCGTGATGAACCGTCTGCTGCTGGGCGACGTCGGTACCGGTAAGACCGCCGTTGCCGCCTGCGCGTTGGCGGTTGCGGCCGATAGCAGCACCCAGGCCTGCGTTATGGCGCCCACGGGCGTGCTGGCGCGTCAATATGCCGATAAGACCGGCCCCTTGCTCTCGCAGGCCGGCATGACCTGGGCGCTCCTGACAGGCGCCACGCCGGGTGCCGAGCGTGAACAGATTCATGCGCGGCTGGAATCGGGCGAGCTCGACGTGCTCTTTGGTACCCATGCGGTGCTTTCGGATAACGTTACGTTCAGGCATTTGTCGCTTGTGGTGATCGACGAGCAGCACCGCTTTGGCGTGGGCCAGCGTAACGCCCTGCGCGCAAAAGGCCCGGGTGCCGACTTGCTGGTCATGACTGCCACGCCGATCCCGCGCACGCTGGCGCTTTCGGTGTACGGCGACCTAGATACGAGCATCATCCGCCATCGTCCCGTTCCGGGTGCCGGCGTGACGACGCGCGTCCTCACCGAGTCGAGTCGTGACCTGGCCTATGGCGCCATTCGCGAGGCGCACGAAAAGGGACAACAAGCCTACGTGATCTGTCCGCTCGTGGAGCCGAGCGATTCGGCCGATGAGCTCGAAGACGTACCCGGCATCGCTCGCGACGACGAAGGCCGCGTGACCGTGCCCGTGCCGTTGCATGACACGGCGACCGAGTTCGATCGCCTTCGTCTGGCATTACCGGGGCTTACCATCGAGCGTCTTCATGGTCGCATGCCGGCGGGGGAGAAGGACCGGGTCATCGATGCCTTTAAGCGTGGCGAGATCGATGTGCTCGTCTCGACTACGGTGGTCGAGGTGGGCGTCGACGTGCCCAACGCCACCGTCATGGTCATCGAGAATGGCGAGCGCTTTGGGTTGGCGGCCTTGCACCAGCTGCGCGGGCGCGTGGGCCGCGGCAGTGTGTCGGGTACGTGCCTGGTCATGACGCACTCCAAGGGCAACGGCGGCGCGTCGGTGGCACAAGAACGCCTCCAGTCGCTCGAGAAGACCTCGGACGGTTTTACGCTCGCCCAGATGGACTTGCGTCTGCGCCACGAGGGTGAAATCCTGGGTTACCGCCAGCATGGCGGCGTGACCTTGCGCTTTGTGGACCTGGACGCCGACGAGGAATTGATCGAGTGGGCCCATTTGGACGCGGTCGAGCTCTTGCGGTATGCTTGCAACCTTGACTCCGTGGCGACGCGTCCCTTGCGCGATGCGGTCGCCACGCGGTATCGACACATCTTTAAGGAGGTCAGCGGAGGATGAGAATCATCGGCGGCGAATGGCGCGGTCGTAAGATCGAGGAGCCCCGTGGTCGCGATGTCACCCGCCCCACGACCGATCGCGTGCGCGAGGCGTGCGCATCTATGGTCATGTCGGCATTCGACTTCGATCTGGACGAGGCCCGCGTGCTGGATGCCTTTGGCGGTTCCGGTGCCTTGGGCATTGAGATGCTCTCGCGTGGTGCCCGCTCGCTCACCACGTTCGAGATCGATCGCAACGCAGCTCGTCTGATTACCAAGAATATCGAGTCGCTGTGCCGCGACCGTTCGCGTTGGCGTGTGGTGACGGGTGACGTGCTGGCAAGCGCTTCGCGCGGCCGCGTGCCGGTCGGTCCCTTTGACCTGGTCCTGCTCGACCCGCCCTATGCTTTTGGCGCCGAGCCGGTCGAGGAGCTGCTGCAAAACCTAGCTCAGCAAGGCTTGCTGGTACCGGGTGCCTATGCGCTGTTCGAGCACGCTGCCGCCGATGCGGGTGCGCATCCGGCAGGCTTTGAGACCGTGCGTGAGAAGCGCTACGGCATTACCTCGGTCGACCTGCTTCGTTGGGTTGGCAACGGCGAGGATGATGGCAACGATAGCGACGCACCCACGGAGGATGCTCATGAGTGACACCATTAACCGCGTAATCGTCCCGGGTACCTTCGATCCCATCACGTTTGGCCACATCGACGTGATTCGCCGTGCCCGCCGCATCTTTCCCAGCGTGATCGTGGCCGTTGCCGAGTCGCAGGGAAAAAACGGCGTGGGCACCACCTTTATGCTCGACGAGCGCGTGGCGCTGGCCCGTGAGGCGCTCGGCGATATTGACGGCGTCGAGGTGCTGCCTTTCACCGGCCTCTTGGTCGATTTTGCCCGCGAACAGGGAGCAGGAGCCGTGGTTAAGGGTCTGCGTGCCATGACCGACTTTGAGTACGAGCTGCAGCAGGCCGACCTCAACTACCGCCTGGATAACGAGCTGGAGTCCATCTTCGTCATGAGTGCGCCGCAGTACGGCTATATCTCGAGCTCGGTGGTTCGCCAGATTGCCTCGCTCGGTAGTGACGTCTCTAATTTTGTTCCGCCCAATGTGGTCAAGGCGCTCAAACATCGCTTTTCGTGACGTTTTTTAATGCCTGGTGGCATGTGGTAAACTAAAGCGATGATATGTTACCTATGAAAGGAGACCGGATGCCGGGCGAGAATTTTCCTGGCGACAGGATCGTGAGTCTTGTCGACGAGCTCGAGGGGCTCATCGAAGAGGCTAAGACGCCGTTCGGCAAGAACGCCCAGATGAAGGTTATCGATGCCGACGTCTTCTTTAACATCCTCGACGAGATCCGCATGAGCTATCCCGAGGAATGGCAGAAGTCCCGCCGTATCCTTAAGGAGCGCGAGGAGCTTATGGCTTCCGCCGCCGCTCAGGCCGATTCCATCATCGCCGATGCTCAGCAGCAGGCCCTCACCATTGCCGGTGAGCAGGAGATCGTCCGCTTAGCGCAGCAGCAGGCCGACGATATTCGCGACCGTGCCCAGCAGTATGAGCGCGAGACGCGCTATGCCGCCGAGGATTACGCCGAGCAGGTCTTTACGCACCTCGAGGAGAACCTCAAGAGCCTGACCGGCACCGTCACCCGTTGCCGTCAGCAGCTCAACGAGGGTGCCGCCCAGCAGAATGGTCAGTGGTAATGGCTGAGTTCCCGAGCGTTACCGTCGATCTTTCCGAGCAGCTCGAGTTTCCCGGAGACTCGTATCCGCTGACCGGCAAGGTCGATGTTGCCACCTATACGGTGGGCGAGAAGGAGTACCAGCTACAGGACGGTATTGACTACGATGTGGTCTTTACCAATGCCGGCACCGGTGTTCTGCTTACGGGCATGGTCCGCGCGCACGCAACCGGTGAGTGCGACCGTTGCCTGGAGCCTGCTTCGTTTGATATTGCCGGTGAGATCGAGGAATTCTATCTCTTTAACGAGCCCGAGGACCCCGAGGCCTACGAAGATGGCTACGAGTTACTGGGCGAGGATCGCATCGTCGATCTGGGTGAGCCCATCAACGACGCGGTCGTCATGGATACGCCGTTCGTTGTCCTGTGCAAGCCCGATTGTCGCGGCCTATGCCCCACTTGCGGCATCAATCTCAACGTCGAGCAATGCGATTGCGCCGCTCAAGCAGAGGCCGAATGGGCCGCTGCCACGGAAAATCCATTTGCAGCATTGAAGAATCTCAAGCTTGACGAGTAAAACTGTGGTAGTATCGCTACTTGCGCGTAATCGCCACACTGGATAGTTCATAAGGAAGGTCACTATGCCCGTACCTAAACAAAAGCAGGGTCGTATCCGCACTCACACCCGCCGTTCCGCCAACATGAAGATCTCGGCTGCGGCTCAGTCCACGTGCCCCCGTTGCGGTGCTGTCAAGCTCCCGCACCACGTGTGCCCCAGCTGCGGTTTCTACAAGGACCGCGAGGTTATCGTTACCGAGTAACTGTATACTCTGGATGCGATGCCGTTCCAACTGGAACCACAATGGCCGGCTCAATGAGTCGGCCATTTTTGTATAAGGAGCATGTATATGAGTAACGTTCGCGTTTGTGTAGACGTTGTGGGCGGAGACGAGAAGCCTCAGGTTGTCCTCGACGGTATCGAGGCGGCGCTTGCGGCGGATCCCGATATCGAGGTCTTGGCCGTCGGTCCCGCAGAGATCGTGAACCCCTTTGCCGCGGCTCACGCTCGTGTTGAGGCCTTGGAGGCGCCCGATGTCATCGCCATGGATGACGATCCCATTCGAGCCGTGATGACCAAGCGCAAGTCCTCGATCGTGCTTGCCTGCCGTGCTATCAAGAAGGGTAACGCGGATGCGTTCTTCTCTGCCGGCTCCACCGGCGCCATGACCGCTGCCGCTACCGCCTACGTGACGCCATTTAGGTATCAGGCCGAGGGCAAGAAGCAGCCGGTGCGTCCGTGCCTCACCAATGCATTGCCCAACCGCGCCGGCGGCCTGACGGTACTGTGCGACATGGGCGCCAACCCCGATGTCGAGGTCGACGACATGGTGCGTTTTGCCCAGATGGGTAGCGCCTATGCGCGCGTCGTCCTGGGCATTGAGCATCCCCGCGTCGGTTTGCTCGGCAACGGCACCGAGGACGAGAAGGGCTCCAACTTTACCAAGGCGTGCTTCCCTGCCATGAAGGCCGCCGTTCCCGGCTTTGTGGGCAACTGTGAGGGCACCGACCTGACCTCGGGTAACTTTGACGTCGTCGTTGCCGATGGCATGTCGGGCAACATCGCGCTCAAGGCAACCGAGGGCGCCGCTAAGTTTTTGCTGCAAGAGCTCAAGGGTGCCTTTATGGCTTCGCTGGGCACCAAGATCGCCGCGTTGCTCATCAAAAAGCAGATGCGCGAGATCAAGGCAAAGCTCTCGGGCGATGCTAAGGGCGGCGCCATTCTGCTGGGCCTGCGTGGCGTGGTCCTGATCGGCCACGGTGCCACCTCGGTCGAGGCCGTCAAAAACGGTACGCTCGCCGCGGCGGAGGCCGTGCGCGCCGGGCTGGTCGAGAACGTCGCCAACTCTATGGACGGCATCGTTTTGTAGGAGCGAGTTAGAGCGCCGTTATGTGCCTCGCGGCCTTCGTCGTGGGGTAGAATCAAAACCGTGTCTTGGCGCTGCGCTTGCGGCGCCAGCTCGTTGATGTTCACGCAATACGAGAGGAAGCGCTATGGACCGCTCCGAAATCTTCGATAAGATCGCCGAAGTCGCCGCTGACGTTCTGGGCGTTGATGTCGCCGACATTAGCGACGAGACCACTTTTGACGATCTCGATGCTGATTCGCTCGAGCGTCTGCAGCTGGTGACGGCCATCGAGGACGAGTTCGACCTCGAGATCGATGACGAGACCCTGCTGTCGCTCAACTCTGTCGCCGACGCTGTCGACGCTATTGAAAACGCCAAGGAGGCCTAAGTCTTGGCTTTATCTCAACGACTCGCGCGCGCCCAGGAAATCCTGGGCCACGAGTTCAATAACAAGGTGCTGCTGCGCGCGGCGCTCACGCACCCTTCTGCCGTGGAAGGTCAGCCCGTCTCGGCGAGCTATGAGCGCCTTGAGTTTTTGGGCGATTCCATTTTGGGCGCCGTGGTTGCCCGCTCGCTCTTTGAGTCCTATCCGGAGTTTGACGAGGGCAAGCTTACGCGCCTGAAGGTGTCGCTCGTCTCGGGTGCCACGCTGTCCGAGGTGTCCCATGAGCTGGGCATCGACGACATCATCATCTTCGGTGCCTCCGAGACCGGTACCGGCGCGCGCGGTCTGCACTCGGCGCTCGAGAACGTCTACGAGTCGCTCGTGGGCGCCCTGTACCTGGATGCCGGCTGGGATGCGGCGGCGGAGTTCATCCACCGTACGCTTAAGCCGCACCTGGCCTCCGAGCGTGCCGAGCACCCCGCGAATCCTAAGTCGTTCTTACAGGAGTGCGTGCAGGCCGACGGCCACGAGCCTCCGGCGTACAAGCTGGTCGGCTCCGAGGGCCCGGCGCACGCACCGACCTTTACCGCCGTGGTGCTCATCGACGGTATCCGCCAGGGCCGCGGCACCGGTTCCTCCAAGAAGGAAGCCGAGGGAGCTGCCGCGCTCGAGGCGCTCGACCGCATGGGTTACACCACCAACGGCGTGATTCTCAACAAGAAGCCTGTTTAAGCGAGGAACCGTGTATCTCAAGTCCCTCACGCTCAAAGGGTTCAAGTCGTTTGCCGACCGCGCCCATATGACGTTTGAGCCGGGCCTAACCGTCATCGTCGGTCCCAACGGCTCGGGAAAATCGAACATCTCCGACTCGATTCTGTGGGTCCTGGGTGAGCAGAGCGCCAAGCAGCTGCGCGGCCAGGCCATGGAGGACGTCATCTTCTCGGGCTCGTCGGCGCGCAAGCCGGTGGGTGTCGCCGAGGTCACGCTGGTGCTCGATAACTCGGACCATATGCTGCCTGTCGACTTTGACGAGGTCGCCATCACCCGCCGCATGTACCGCTCGGGCGAAAGTGAGTACCTCATCAACTCGAGCCCGTGCCGCCTGATGGACATCCAGGACATCCTGCACGATTCTGGCCTGGGCAAGGATACGCATTCCATCATCAGCCAGGGCAAGCTCGATGCCATTTTGCAGAGCCGCCCCGAGGAGCGCCGTGCCCTCATTGAAGAGGCCGCCGGCATCTCCAAGCACAAGCGCCGCAAGGAGCGTGCGCTCAAAAAGATTAAATCGATGGACGATCACCTGACCCGTGCCCGCGACATCAATAAAGAGATCGCCCGTCAGCTGCGACCGCTGGAGCGTCAGGTCGATCGCGCGCGCAAGTACAAAGAGCTGTCCTCGCGCGCGAACGAGCTTACGCAGATGCTGGCCGTCGACGAGCTGCGTTCGCTGCAATCGCAGTGGAACGACCTGGAGAGCCGCTCTAAGGAAGGCGCCGCCGAGCTTGAGCTTGCGCAATACCGCTTGGGCGAAAAGGAGCGCGAGCTCGAGAAGCTCCAGGTTATGCTCGAGGAAAAGGGCCTGTTTGTGGGCGATCTGGGCGAGCAGCGCCGCCATATGCAAGACGTGGTCGGCCGCATTAACTCCGACATGCGTTTGCTCGAGGAAAAGGGCCACAACATGGTGTCGCGCCTGTCCGACATGCGCGGCCAGATCTCGAGCTCCGAGCATCAGCGCCGTCGCGTGGTCGAGGAGCTCGAGGATGCGCGAGCCCAGCTTGAGGAAGTGACCGGCGCGCATATGCAGGCCCAGGAGGACGTCGACGCCGCTGGTCCTGCCGCCGCCGAGCTCCACGAGCGCCGCGTGGCGCTTGATGCGCAGATTTCGCAGCTTACGCGCGAGCAGCGCGATGTGCAGCGTGTGGCCGATAACGCCGCGCTCGAGCTCGCCAAGGTGAAGGATTCGCTTTCCAATGCCGAGGTCGAGGACAACATGTATGCCTCGCGCCTGGAGCAGATTGATGAACAGCTCGAGGAGGTCACGGCATCGCTTGAGAGCCGCCGCGACCGTGCCGAGGAGCTTGAGAGCGCCCTTGAGGCGGCTCGTCAGGCCCAGAAGGATGCGCGCGAGGCCACCGAGACGGCACGCGCTGCCCTCAAGGACCTGCGTGCCCGCGAGGGCGAGGCACGCAATAAGCTGTCTGAGGTGCGCTCGGAGCTCGCGAGCCAAAAGAAGCTCGATGCCCGCATGGCAGACAGCTCGCCCCTGGTGAGTCGTCTGATGGGCGCTCTGGGCGATGATGTTTCGGGTCGTCTGGGCGACGTGCTCGAGGCGCCGCGTGAGCTTGAGGGCCTGGTTGAGCAGCTGCTCGCCGGCGATATCGATGCCCTGTTGTTCGATAACGCCGCCGCACTTGAGCGCGCCGGTCGCGCCGCCCTGGACCAGAAGAAGGCCTCGGGCGAGGCGCTGCTGGTGGCGCGCGGCGTGAGCGGCTCTGCTGCCGCCGAGGGTGCTGCCGGTTCGCGCCTGGTCGATCGCCTGTCCGTGCGTGAGGGCTACGGTCCTGTTGTCGAGGCACTGCTCGGCGGCTATTACGTGGTCGATGATTTGGCTGCCGCATTGGCCGCGCCCGTCGTTGACGGTGTGACCTACGTGACGCCCGATGGCGCCCGCGTGAGCTGTGGCGGCTTGGTGCGCGTGGGGCTCGATGCCGGCGAGGCTTCGGGTGCCTTGGAGCGCAAGCGCCGCATCCGTGAGCTCGAGGGCCTGGAGCCCGATCTTGCTGCCGTGTTTGAGCATGTTTCGGACCAAGTCGTTGAGGCCAACGTCGCCGTCGAGGAGGCCCGTGCCGCCGAGGGCGATGCCGCCGGCGAGATCGCCCGTCTTGAGGGCGAGCGCCGCTCGCTGCTCTCCGAGATCGGCCGCCTGGAGCAAAGCGCCAACAATGCCGAGGTCGAGCGCGTGCGCATCTCCAAGCGCCGTGAGCAGGCCGCTGAGGCCGTCCGTGCCGCTCGTCCACGCGTGGATGAACTTACTCGCTCGCGTGACGAAGCTCGTGCGCAGGCGAGCGACTTAGGTCTCCAGATTGCTGAGGCCAACGACGATCTCGATCGCGTTCGGCGCGATGACTCCGAGGCCGCCGGTAAGCTCGCCGACGCTAAGGTGCGCCTGGCTCAGACGAGCGAGCGCCTGCGTTCGCTGAAGGGCCGCGTGCCCGATCTTGAGCATCGCCTTGAGGGTATCGACCGTCGTATCCGCGGGACGCGTCAGGCCTCACGCTCGCTCGAGCTGCTGCGCCTTCGCGTCGATCCCATGCATGAGCGCTATTCTGCCCTGTTGGATCGCGCCTCGGACTGGGCTGCGCGCCTGCGCGATCAGGCATCGCTTGAGGAGGCGGACTCGGCTTCGCTTAAGAAGACCATCGAGGACGCCAAGACCGAGGTCGCCCGCGCCAAAGAGAGGGTCGATGTTGCCGCCACGACGCAAAATGAGTTCAAGGTGGCGCGCGGCAAGCTCGAGGTGCAGGTCGAGGCTGCCATCAAGGCCATCACCGTCGACGGTACCACGGTGCTCGAGGAAGCGCTCATGCTGCCGGCGCCCACCGATCGCGATGCCGCCGAGCGCGAGCTTAACCAACTCGTGCGCCAGATCAACAACCTGGGTCCTGTGAACCAGGTCGCCATGGAGGAGTACGAGCAGCTCAAGCGCCGTGCCGATTACATCGAGGAGCAGCTGGCAGATCTTGAGAGCGCGCGCAAGGCGCTTACCAAGATCACCGTGGCGATCGATCGCAAGATGCGCAAGGCGTTCCTAGTGACGTTTGAGAAGGTTGATGCGAACTTCCGCGAGATCTTCGCCATGCTCTTCCCGGGCGGCCAGGCACATTTGGAGATGACCGACCCCGAGCATCCGGCCGAGACGGGCATCGAGGTCGTGGCGCAGCCGCGCGGCAAGCGCATCACTAAGATGATGCTCATGTCGGGCGGCGAGAAGAGCCTGACGGCGCTCGCCCTGCTCTTTGCCGTATACCGTACGCGCACGGTGCCGTTCTATGTGCTGGACGAGGTCGAGGCGGCACTCGACGACGCCAACCTGTCCAAGCTCATCGGCGCCCTCGATGTGCTGCGTTCCGATACGCAGCTCTTGGTAATCTCGCATCAGCGCCGTACTATGGAGGATGCTGACGTTCTCTACGGCGTCTCGATGCAAGCCGACGGCGTCAGTCGCGTCGTTTCGCAAAAACTCGATCGCGAAACCGGAAAGGTCGTGAATGCATAATGGGATTCTTTGACGCACTCTCGCGCGGACTCGAGCGCAGCCGCGAGGCCCTCAACGAGGTCTTCTACTTTGGCGGCGAGGTCGACGAGGATTTTTGGGAGGATCTTGAGGACACCCTCGTCATGGGTGACATGGGTGCCGAGGTCGCAATTCAGGTCTCCGATGACCTGCGCGACGCGGCGGCCAAGAAGAACCTCAAGACCGCCCCGCAGCTTCGCCGCGCCCTGGCCGAGCAGCTCGAGGGCCATTTTGTGCCTGTTGAGCGCGATCCGTTTTCCGATACGCCGAGCTGCGTGCTGTTCGTGGGCATTAACGGTGCCGGCAAGACCACCACGGTCGGCAAGATTGCGAGCGCCATGGCCGCCCGCGGCAAGAACGTGGTGATCGGTTCGGCCGACACCTTCCGCGCCGCCGCCATCGAGCAGCTCGATGTGTGGGGCCAGCGCGCCGGCGTCCCCGTCATTAAGCGTGACCGCGGCTCCGATCCGGCGAGCGTGTGCTATGACGTGCTCGACGAGGCCGATAAGCGCGGCAGCGACCTGGTGCTCATCGATACCGCCGGCCGTCTGCACACGAGCCCCGAGCTCATGCGCGAGCTCGCCAAGGTGGTCAACGTGACGCGTAAGCGCGCCGCCAATATGGCCGCCGGCCCTATGCCCGTCTCGGTCGTGCTTGTGATCGATGCCGCCACTGGTCAGAACGGTCTGAACCAGGCGCTCGAGTTTAACGATGCGCTGGGCCTGGACGGTATTATCATGACTAAGCTCGACGGCACGGCTAAGGGCGGTATCGCCATGGCCGTGGCCGAGAAGCTCAAGCTCCCGATCCTGCGCATCGGCGTGGGCGAGCAGGTCGATGACCTGCAGGAGTTTAACGCCAAAGATTTCTGCCGCGCCCTGGTGGGCGAGTCCAACTAAGGAGTGACTAGTGTTTGATTCTCTGAGCGATCGCCTCAACGACACATTTGACCGCCTGCGCGGCAAGGGTAAGCTGACCGAGGCCGATATTACTTCGGCCATGCGCGACATTCGCATGGCGCTGCTCGAGGCCGACGTTAACTTTAAGGTCGTCAAGGAGTTCGTTGCCAAGACCAAGGAGCGCTGCATGACCGCCGAGGTCATGGAGTCGCTGTCGCCGGCGCAAAACGTCGTCAAGATCGTGCTCGACGAGCTCACCGAGATGCTCGGCTCAACCGAGAGCAAACTCGTCTTTAGCAACCGCATTCCCAATGTCATCATGCTCGTGGGCCTGCAGGGCTCCGGTAAGACCACGGCGGCCGTGAAACTGGCCTACCTGCTCAAGAAGCAGGGCCGCTCTCCGCTGCTCGCCGCGTGCGACGTCTACCGTCCCGCCGCTGCCGACCAGCTGGCCACGCTCGGTGGCGAGATCGGCGTGCCGGTCTTCCGCGGTGACGGAGCGCACCCGATCGACATCGCAAAGGGCGCCATCCAGGAGGCCGTCGACCACCTGCGTGACGTGGTCATCGTCGATACCGCCGGTCGTCTGCAGATCGACGAGCAGATGATGCAGGAGGCAGTCGACATCAAGAAGGCCGTCAAGCCCGACCAGGTGCTGATGGTCGTCGATGCCATGACCGGCCAGGATATCGTCAACGTCGTCTCGACCTTCGCCGAGCGCACCGACTTTGACGGCGTGATCATCTCCAAGCTCGACGGCGACGCCCGTGGCGGTGGCGCACTTTCGGTGCGCCAGGTGACCGGTAAGCCCATCAAGTTTGTGAGCATGGGCGAGAAACCCGATTCGCTTGAGCCGTTCTATCCCGATCGCATGGCCAAGCGCATCTTGGGCATGGGCGATGTTGTCGGCATCATCGAGAAGGCCCAGGAGGCAGCCGATGCAGAGCAGCTTGAGGCTGCCGAGCGTATGCTGCGCGAGGGCTTCACCATGAACGACATGCTCGACCAGATGAAGGCCGTCAAGAAGATGGGCGGCATGAAGGGCATTCTGGGTATGCTTCCCGGCGGCCAGCGCGCGCTCAACCAGATGGGCGGCAACTTGGACGAGGGCATCTTCGATAAGAACGAGGCCATCATCATGTCGATGACCAAGGAGGAGCGCCTGCGTCCCTCCATCATCAACGGCCAGCGTCGCGCCCGCATTGCCAAGGGAGCCGGCGTAACCCCCACCGAGGTCAACAGCCTTATGAAGCAGTGGGGCGAGATGAATAAGATGATGGGCCGCATGCGCACGATGGCCAATCAGGCACAGGCCGGCGGCAAAAAGGGCAAGAAGGGCAAGAAGGGCAAGAAGATGCGCATGCCCAATATCCCTGGCTTGGACGCTATGGGTCTGGGTGGCATGGGCGGCCTGGGTACGGGCGGCCCCAAGTCCGATATGGAACTGCTGCGCCAGATGGAAGCGCAGATGCGTAATAAGAAATAGAGCTGTAATTCCAGCTTGATATGGCAAAGGCCACTCGGAAGCTACCGGGTGGCCTTTGTTGTTGGCTTTGATTGTTGGGTTGCGTTCAGCGTCGCGCCCCGAGCTCGCGGTGCCGTGCCGTTAGTGGCAGCCGCAGCCCTCGTGGCCCTCGTGCTCGTGATGGTCGTGGCAGCTGCAGGACTCGCCATGTTCGTGGGCGTGGTCGTGGTCGTGGCCGTGGCAGCCGCACGTGGCCTCGCTGTTCTGTGCGAGCGTGCCGGCGATAAGGGCCTCGACGCAAGCGTCGCAGCTGCCTTGGGCACCTGCGTATACCGTGATGCCGGCTTGGGCAAGCGCGTTGATAGCGCCACCGCCGATGCCGCCGCAGATGAGCGTGTCCACGCCGCCGTTGGCGAGCAGGCCCGCAAGGGCACCGTGGCCGGTGCCGCCGGTGCCCACGACCTGCTCGTTGAGTACCTTGCCGTCCTGAATGTCGTAGATCTTGAACTGCTCGCTGCGGCCAAAGTGCATAAAGATGTTGCCGTTGTCGTACGTGGTTGCCACCCTCATGGTGCCGACCTCCTTTGCTGGCCATGCGGCCGTCGTTGTGGTGATGGGGGAGTACGCGATATTGCCGCCTTCGATGACGATCGCCCGTCCATTGACCAACGCGTTTGCCACCTTGCGATGCGCTCGGCTGCAAATAGCTGCCACCGTGGCACGGGCAATGCCCATGTGCTGGGCGACGGCCTCCTGATTGAGGCCTTCCAGGTCGCACAGGCGCAGCACCTCGAGCTCGTCGACCGTCATATCGATGGCGTCTCCGCTGGCAAGGCCATCGGGGGTAAAACCGCGATATTCGGGGATGATCCCGACGCGGCGCAATTTTTCGCGTCTTCCTGCCATACACTCTCCATATCTGATATATGTCAACAATAGAATAACGACCGTGCGGATTTACGCAAGGAATTTCTGGCATATGTCAGAAAATGAGGGCTTATGTTAGGGCTGTGGGGCCGCGTGCGCCTGGGCTACAATGAATCTCGCTTATAGGCGACTGACAGGAGGGTCAATGAGCAAGGCTGATCAACAGTTTGTAGCCATGTGCCGCGATATTCTGGACCATGGCACCACCACCGAGGGCCAAAAGGTCCGCCCGGTGTGGGAGGACGGCACCCCTGCCTATACCATTAAAAACTTTGGGGTCACGGCACGCTATGACCTGCGTGAGGAGTTTCCGGCGCTTACCCTGCGTCGTACGGCCCTCAAATCTGCCATGGATGAGATCCTATGGATCTATCAAAAGAAGTCCAATAACGTGCATGATCTCAACAGCCATATTTGGGATGAGTGGGCCGACGAGACTGGCTCCATCGGCAAGGCCTACGGGTATCAGATTGGGCAGAAGAGCCATTACGCCGAGGGCGACTTCGATCAGATGGACCGTGTGCTGTACGACCTTAAGAACACGCCATATAGCCGCCGCATCATGACCAACACGTACGTGTTTAGCGATCTGTCCGAGATGCACCTGTATCCGTGCGCTTACAGCGTGACGTATAACGTGACACAGCGCCCGCAGGACGACAAGCCGACGCTCAACATGATTCTCAACCAGCGTAGCCAGGATATTTTGGCTGCGAACAACTGGAATGTCTGCCAGTACGCCATTTTGCTGATGATGGTCGCGCAGTCGGTCGATATGATCGCTGGCGAGCTCCTGCATGTGATCGCCGATGCCCACATTTACGACCGTCATGTCGATATCGTCCGCGAGCTTATCGAGCGTCCGCAGTTTGCGGCTCCCAAGGTAACGCTCAACCCCGATGTACATGATTTCTACGCGTTTACGACCGATGATCTGATCGTCGAGGGCTATGAGCATGGCCCGCAGGTCAAGAACATCCCCATTGCGGTGTAGGTGACGCGCATGACGTGTAATCTTTCTGCCATTGTCGCCGTGTGCGATGACTGGGGTATTGGGTGCGAGGGCGACATGGTGGTGTCCAACCGTGCCGACATGCGTCATTTTGTGGCATGCACCAAGGGTTGCCCGGTCATTATGGGACGCAAGACGCTGCTGAGTTTTCCTGGCGGGCGTCCGCTCAAGAACCGCCGCAATATCGTGCTCACGCGCGATGAGGACTTTGCTCCCGAGGGCGTCGATGTGGTATATAGCGTCGACGAAGCGCTCGCCGCGGTAGCCGATGAGCCCGTTGCGTGGGTGATCGGTGGTGGCGAGGTGTATCGGCAGTTTTTGCCGTATTGCGTGGAAGCGGAGGTCACGCATAATCATTGCGTGCATGACGTGGATACGTACTTTCCCGACTTGGACGCCGATCCCGCGTGGGAGATTGCGCGGCGTGGCGGTGTTGCCACGATTGCCTCGGGTGAGGGTGACGAGGGTGTCGATTATGAGTTCGTGACGTATCGTCGCGTTGAGGCGTAAATCGTCTGGCGTGAACGGTATCATCGGCTTGTTTGAATGCATGGGGCGGCGCTTAGCGTCGCCTCGTTTGGTATAGACGTGTTGTAAAGAAAGGTGCGGGCTGGCTGCTATGACTGATGCCGTTGAGGTACTGCGAATCGATTCGCTCGAGGACGAGCGGCTCGATGCCTACGTGCGACTGACCGAGCGTGAGCTGCGCTGCGTGCTGGAGCCGCAGAAGGGCATTTTTATCGCCGAGAGTGCCAAGGTTATCGAGCGTGCGGTTCGCGCCGGATACGAGCCGGTGAGCTTTCTTTTGGGCGAGCGCTGGCTCGATCAGATGATGCCACTGTTTGAGCGCCTGGCGGTACGCGAGGGCGCGGGTCCGGTTCCCGTGTTCGTTGCCTCGATGGAGCTCATGGAGCGGCTGACGGGCTTTAACGTGACGCGCGGTGCGCTCGCGGCATTTCGTCGCCCGCGCCAGATTCCGGTAGCCGAGTTCTTGGGCGGCGTCATCGAGGCTGCGGGGGAGCGCCCGGTGCGCGTGTGCGTGCTCGAGGGCATTGTCGACCACACCAACGTCGGTGCGATTTTCCGCTCGGCGGCTGCGCTGAACGTCGACGGTATTTTGGTGAGCCCCACTTGCTGTGACCCGCTGTACCGTCGCTCGGCCCGCGTGAGCATGGGCACGGTGTTCCAGGTGCCCTGGACGCGCATTGGCAGCGAGGCGCGCGTATGGCCGCATGATGGGCTGGCGGCGCTGCACGATGCCGGCTTTTCGTGTGCCGCCATGGCGTTGACGGATGATTCGGTGTCGTTGGACGATCCCGCGCTGCAGGAGATTGACCGTCTGGCAATCTTTATGGGCACCGAGGGTGCTGGCTTGGGCACCAAGACCATTGCGGGCTGCGACCGCGCCGTGCGTATTCCGATGGCGCATGGGGTCGATTCGCTCAACGTGGCCGCGGCAAGTGCTGTCGCCTTTTGGCAGCTGTGCCCGCACGTGAGCAACGAGTACCACTACCAGCCGGGGCTGTATCACTAGGCAGATAGTTCGCATCGGGCTCTGATTCGGGGTGTATCGGTCGACGCCGGTCGGTGTTAAGCTGGTATTGGCTTTGGTCTTAAATTGCCGTGTTGTTTGACGTACGCTAGTGGGGAGGGCGTGTGGCTAAGAAATCTACGGCTATCGATGTAACGCAAGGCGTTATTTGGCAGCAGCTGCTGTCGCTGTGCGTCCCCATCTTCTTTAGTTCGTTCTTTCAGCAGGCATACACGCTTATCGGTACCTATATCGTCGGTCAGTTTGGCGGCAAGCTCGCGCTGGGTGGCATTCAGGCCACGATGGTGCTTACGGAGCTCTGCATTGGTTTTTGCGTCGGTGTTGGTGCTGGATGTGCCGTTATTACCGGTCAGTTTTTTGGTCAGCACGATGACGAGCGCTTGAGCCGATCGGTCCATACGGCCATGGCGCTCGCGCTGGTGGGCGGCATTGTCATTTCCATTCTGGGCATGGTGTTTGTCGAGCCGATGCTTGTGCTGATGAATACACCGCATGAGCTGCTGGCCGAGGGTGTGGCGTATGCCCGTTGCTACTTTGCCGCCATGTTTGCGGCGCTGCTGCTCAATATGGGGACGGCGTTGTTGCGCGCCGTGGGCGACACGCGCGGTCCGGCGGTTATTATTGCCTCCGGCTGCTTCGTCAATGTGGCATTCGACATTCTTTTTGTCGCCGTGCTGCACATGGAAGCGCTGGGCTGCGGCATCGCGGTGGCGCTGACTATCTGCACCAATGCCACGATGATTGTGATCCGCATGATGCGCGCTCCGGGGGCGTGGCGGTTGTCGCTATCCAAGCTCGGTATCGATCGCAGCATTTGCAAGAGCATGCTTTCGTGCGGTTTGCCGCTGGGCGTTCAGTCTGCGGCGTATTCGATCTCCAACGTTTTGATTCAGGTGTCGGTCAACTCGTTTGGAGCCGATGTTACGACCGCTTGGGGCCTTTCCGGCCGCCTGGACGGCATTATCTGGATGGTGACCGAGGCGCTTGGTGTGTCGATTACTACGTTCTCGGCGCAGAACTTTGGTGCGCGCAATTACGATCGCATGCGAAAGGGATATCACACGTCGCTCGTGCTTTCATTTGTGCTTATCGGTGGCCTGTCTGCCGTGCTGCTGGTGTTTTCGGGCCCGCTTTCGCGTCTGTTTATCGACGATGCCGCGATATCGGCCTACACCACGACGATTCTTCATTTCATCGCGCCGTTCTACGCGATCTTCTCGATTATCGAAAATGCGTCCGGCTCCATCCGCGGCGCCGGCGTGAGCTTCCAGCCTATGATGCTCACGATCTTCGGTACGGTCGTGCTCCGTGTGGCGTGGGTGTTCGCGATTATGCCGCTCGACCCCTCGCTCGAGCATCTGCTGCTGGTCTACCCCGTAACCTGGGTAATCACCGCCACGATGTTCACCGTCTACCATCACAGCGGCAACTGGCTAGGCCGCGCCACTGCCTAATGATCCCTGGGGGGGGACGGAGGAAAACGGCTCATTGCTCTCCGTCGTGATGTCGAGGATCCGTTTCCCTTCGTCCCCTTCGGATCAATTAGTATTCGATGCCTTGGCGAGCTAGGAGGCCTTCGTCGAAGTAGTGTTTGACGGGGCGCATTTCGGTTACTAGGTCGGCAAGGTCGGCGAGGGGCAGCAAGCCGCGGCCGGTGAGCACGAGCTCCGTGGTGGTCGGTTTCATCGCGATCAGCGCTTCGACATCTTCGCGCGTTACAAAGCCCCGTCGCATGGCTTCCCCCAGCTCATCCAAGATCAGCACGTCGACCTGGCAAATCTGCTCGCGCGCCAGCTCCATGATCTGTACGGCACAGGCTTCGGGCGTGTCGCGATCGGCTTGTACGATGCGTAGCCCCAATCGAGGTGCTGCGTCATGTTCGGCGCAGTGCAGCTTCTTGGCAAACTGAAGCATGAGCACGTTAAGTCCATAGCCCGTGGCGCGCAGCGCGAGCCCCAGCGCAGCCGTCGTCTTGCCCTTGCCGTCGCCCGTATAGATTTGAACCTTGCCGACTTCCAGTGATGCCATCTCTGTCCTTTCGTGCCCGGCGTCGGTTTATCGCCGTTCGGGTTGGGTATTCTAGATAGCATTATCAACCCCAGTAGATGGAGTTCAAGCAGATGGAGATGGATGACAACAAACGTAGACGGAATATGATCCTCTACGTGCTCATCGCCTTCGTCGTCTACCTCGTGCTCTCGACCGTTCTGTTCCCCAACATCGGTCACACGCAGCAGATTACGAAGACCGATTATTCGACGTTTGTCAAAGCGCTCGATAAGAAGAGTGTCGACAAGGTCGAGTACAACACGGACGATTACTCGATTTATTACACCAAGAAGGGCGAGGACGAGAACATCGCCTACAAAACGACCGGTGTGCCGAATGACGCGGGCTTTACCGATCGCGTGCTTGAGTCCGGTGCCTCGCTTGAGTCGGTCGTTCCCGATAAGAACTCGGGTCTGATGACCTACTACCTGCTCACCCTCATCCTTCCCATGGCGATTTTCTTCCTGATCGGCTGGTGGCTCAACCGCCGCATGAAGAAGGCCATGGGTGATGACGGTCCGTCGATGAACTTTGGCGGCGGCGGTTTTGGCGGCGGTGGACTGGGTAAGTCCGGCGCGCGCGTGATCGCCTCCAAGGACGTGGGCGTGACCTTTAAGGATGTCGCCGGCCAGGAAGAGGCCAAGGAGTCCCTCAAGGAGGTCGTCGACTTTCTGGAGAAGCCGCAGCGCTACGAGGAGATCGGCGCCAAGCTGCCGCGTGGTGCTCTTCTTGTCGGCCCTCCGGGTACCGGTAAGACCCTGCTTGCCAAGGCCGTTGCCGGCGAGGCGGGTGTGCCGTTCTTTAGCATTTCGGGTTCCGAGTTCGTCGAGATGTTTGTCGGCCGCGGCGCCGCCAAGGTTCGCGACCTGTTTAAGCAGGCCAAGGAAAAGGCCCCGTGCATCGTGTTCATTGACGAGATCGATACGATCGGCAAAAAGCGTGACGGCGGCGGCTTTAGCGGCAACGACGAGCGCGAGCAGACGCTCAACCAGCTGCTGACCGAGATGGACGGCTTCGATAACCACAAGGGCATCGTTGTCCTTGCCGCAACTAACCGTCCCGACAGCCTCGATCCCGCCCTGCTGCGCCCCGGTCGTTTTGACCGCCGTATCCCCGTTGAGCTGCCTGACCTGACCGGTCGCAAGAACATTCTTGAGTTGCATGCCAAGAGCGTGAAGACGCAGCCGCCGATCGACCTGACCGCGATTGCCCGCGCCACGCCCGGTGCCTCGGGCGCCGACCTTGCCAACATCATCAACGAGGGCGCCCTGCGTGCCGTCCGCGAGGGTCGCAAGCGCGCCACGCAGGACGATTTTGAGGAGTCGGTGGAGGTCGTCATCGCCGGTCAGCAGCGTAAGTCCACGGTGCTGTCCGATCACGAGAAGCAGGTTGTTTCGTACCACGAGATCGGACATGCCATCGTTGCCGCCCGCCAGAAGGGCTCTGCGCCGGTCACGAAGATCACTATCGTGCCGCGCACGAGTGGTGCTCTGGGCTACACCATGCAGGTCGAGGAGGATGAGCGCTTCCTGACCACGCGCCAGGAGGTCCTGGACAAGCTCGCCGTCTATTGCGGTGGCCGTGCTGCCGAGGAGCTCATCTTTGGTGAGATGACGACCGGCGCGGCCAACGACATCGAGCAGGCCACCAAGCTCGCCCGCAACATGGTTACGCGCTTTGGCATGTCCGATGAGTTTGGCATGATGGCGCTCGGTACCGTCCAGAACGCGTATCTCAACCAGGACACGTCGCTCACCTGCGCTCCCGGTACGGCCGAGCGCGTTGACGCAATTGTCGCCAAGCTGATTGAGGATGCGCACGATCGCGCCCTGCAGATCCTGAAGGAGAATAAGTTCAAGCTCCACGAGCTGGCTCGTTATCTGTACAAGAAGGAGACGATCACGGGCGAGGAGTTTATGAACCTCCTCACGCGTGAGAATCCGCTGATGCCAAATCAGCAGTAAGTCTGGTTGCGCAGTGTCTATCGCCCCATTTGAGTGTCCATCTCAAATGGGGCGTTTTGCGTGGGGAGAGTTGAATATGAAGATCGTGGTAAGTGCCTGCTTGATGGGCGAGAGCTGCAAGTATAACGGGCTCGACAATTACCATCGCGCGTTGGTCGAGGCCTGCGAGCGAACGGGGACCGAGGTTCTCTTGGTGTGCCCCGAGGTTTTTGGTGGCTTGCCCACACCGCGCAAGCCGTCCGAGATTGTGAACGGCGAAGTCCGTACCTGCGAGGGCACCTCAGTCGATCGCGAGTTTCGCCAGGGTGCTCAGCGCGCGCTCGATATGTGCGAGCAGGCGGGCGGGCCGTTCCAGATCGCTGCGTGTGTCTTGCAGGACCGCAGCCCTTCGTGTGGTGTAGGCCGTATCTACGACGGAACCTTCAGCGGTACGCTCACCGCGGGCAACGGCGTTTTTGTCGATCTGCTGCTGCGTCACGGGTACCGTGTGATTCCGGCTAGCGAGTTCGATCCCAGCATGCTGGAACATTGTCCACAGCACTCGAACCCAACACTTCCTCACGGGTGACCGTTTTGGCATCATCCGTGAAGTTGATATTGAGTACGACCCGGTCATCAAAGACGTAGACCGAGTTGACAGGCGCTGTACCCAGGCAGCCCCTCCCCGCGGCCCTCGCGCAGGAACGCGCACACGGGCTTCCCGTCTCTTGCGCCCCTCCCGGAACTGTCCACATCAGTGTAGCCAATCCAGTCCGTCAAGGGCTGCAGCCCGGACAACGCGGCGATGGAGGGCTTCTTCGGCCTGCTCAAGAAGGAGTTCTGGCACGGCAGGGACTGATCGGACTGGACCCCCGCCCGCTTCATCGAGGAGCTCGGGGGCTGGATCGGTCGATACAATACGGAGAGGCGCAGCGATGCGCTCGGTGGCCGCACGCCGGCCGAGTTCCGCTCCGCGCTGGGAAGGGCCGCGTAACGGTCCAAGAAATCGTCCGCAGTCCCCATTCTTGCCCCTTTGGGACAGCTTTTTGTTGGGGCGTGCCTGCCCCAAACCCTGCTAGGAACGAGTGCAGCAAACTGGAATTATCAAATTAGTCTTTGCAAATTACCTTTGAACCTTCACCATCAATTACAATTCCCTGACGGTTGTTAATTGGGCATAGATTCAAATCCGAAAACTCAGTCATTATTTTCTCGGTAACTTTCTTAAATGGTGCTGTAAGAAAATGCGGAAGAACATAGAAATCAATCAAATTAAGCCCTGCATCATCTTCTTGTGAGTAGTCCTCCGGTATTTCATCCATTTGCTCGATATATTGGATGCTTGGAGCGCATACAATCGCACCTGCCGATTCACCAATCATCAGTTTTCCCTTTGCCAATTCTTTCTTCAACAGCTCATCCGTTCCCGTTTTACGGAGCTGGTCTATAAGGAAAAAAGAATTTCCGCCGGTAAAATAGATCACATCCGCATCTTCAAAAAGAGACTGTATCGTTGAATAAGCCTCCGTTGAAATATCAATTTCAGTTACGATTGCTCCCAAC
>DXMV01000028.1 GCA_019414055.1 Collinsella sp. | reverse complement strand
GAACAGGAGTCGCTCGAGCTCGTCGGGCGGCAGGTTGAGGAGCTCGTCGCCGGGACGGTGCAGGCAGACCTTCCTGAGCTTGCCGATCTCGGAAGGCACGTGCAGACCTTTCGTCATGGCCTCCTACCTTTCTTTCGGGCCCTTGTCAGGGCCGATTCGTTAGCGCCCCTCCGTGTGAGGCGTTATTGCTGACGACATATTTATATCCAAAATCAGCCCATACTTCCACCTTGCCCCCGAACGGTTTTTTATACGGGGTGAACGGCATACACATATACTTCACGCATGGTACACTTTGACTTAATAAAGTGTATCTACGTGCTTAAACGCTTTTTTAACCGGAAAATCAATTGGAACTAATCTTTCTTGAACCACCCTCAATTTGCATATTTCACGCAAAGGTATGAATAGAATGCGCAATTCTTGCTATGTCTCAACCATTTTGATTTTTATTCAGAAAAAAGTTCGTCCTATTCATTTTTAGCAACCAGGCTACCGTTTACCAGACGTTGGATACCGTTCACCGGAAGCTCAGTATACGGCCCCTCGGATACCCCGTCTGTTTTGCGTCCCTATTTGTAACAACTTGACTTTTTCGGCGGTAAAGATAAACAGACCCGCTCCCCCAAAGGGAGCGGGTCTGCATTCGGTACATCGAGGGCCCAGTAAGGTTTAGGCCCTCGAAAGCCTCAAGTGGCTAGCGATCGAACTCCGCCAGTGCCTCGCCCAGAAGCCTCAAGCCCTCGCGAAGAACGTCCTCGCTCGCGCAGTAGCCCAGACGCGCGCCGCAGGGAAGCTCAAAGCGGCTGCCGGGAACCAGCAGCACTCCCCTCTCGGCCAACAGGCGCTTGCAGAACTCCTCATCGTTCTCGGGAATATCCAGCTGGATAAACGAGGTGGATACGCCCTGCGGCGCCGTCCAAGAGACGCGGCTCTGCGCATCGATCCATGCCTGAGCGATATCACGGTTGCCAAACACGATCTTACGGTTGCGCTCAAGGATCTTATCCTTGTGCTCGAGCACGTAGGTCGCCAGGGCGTCGTTGAACACGCCGCCGCAGATCATGGTGTAGTCACGATAGGTGCGGATGCGGTTGGAGACCTCTTCGTCGGCCACGACCCAGCCCACGCGAGCCGCAGGCGTCGAATAGGTCTTGGACACCGAGTTGGTGACAATGGCCTTCTCGTACACGTCGGCCATCGATATAAAGGACTCGGTGTTCTCGAGCGGCAGATACACCTCGTCGCACAGCACATAGGCGCCCACCGAACGGGCGATCTCGGCAATCTGGCCGAGCGTATCGGCATCGAGCACCGTACCGATGGGGTTCGATGCGTTATTGATGCAGATGAGCTTGGTGTTGGGGTGAACGAGGTGCTTGAGCTGTTCGATATCGGGCTTCCAACCGAGCTCCTCGCGAAGCTCCCAATACTCGACCTCGGCGCCCAGCGTGCGCGGAATCTCGTAGAGCGGCGCATAGGTGGGCCACTCGGCAATCACATGGTCGCCGGGCTCGACCACGGCCATGATGGCGTTGAGGTTGGCACCTGTGCAACCGTTGGTCTGCAGAATGTGATCGGGATTGACCTCGCGACGATACAGTTTGGCGACCTCCGCCTTAAAGTCGGGCGAGCCCTCGATCCAGCCGTAGTTCATCTTCTCGCGGTCCAGGCGCTCATAGAACGTGGCGCCGTCCTGCTCGTCGAGCGCGCGCAGCTCGCCCATGGTCAGCGACGAGATCGTCGATTGGGCGATATCCCACGTGGCGCTCTTCTCCCAAACGTTGAGCCACTCCTCAACGCCGATTGTCTTGATATCCATGGACACCTTATCTGATCTTCATTTAGCGTCTTTAAACATGAATGGGGCGGTGCGAAAAATCCGCACCGCCCCAATGGGAGACATCTAATGGCAGCTAGATGTTTGTAGTAAGACCTGTACGGGCCTTTGAAGACCTTAGAGGTCCTCGCGCCAGAAGGGCATGCTCATGCAGCGCGGGCCGCCGCGGCCGCGGGAGAGCTCGGCGGAGGGCACGACGAGAAGGTCCAGGCCCTCCTTGTACAGCACGTCATTGGTGACGGTGTTGCGGGCGTAGACGCAGATCTTGCCGGGCTCGACGCACAGGGTGTTGGAGCCGTCGTTCCACTGCTCGCGGGAGGCCGCGATCGGGTCGCCGCCGCCGCAGGGGATCAGCTTGACCTGGTCGACGCCG
>DXMV01000027.1 GCA_019414055.1 Collinsella sp. | reverse complement strand
AGGTTTGGCACCTCGATGTCGGCTCATCGCATCCTGGGGCTGGAGCAGGTCCCAAGGGTACGGCTGTTCGCCGTTTAAAGCGGTACGCGAGCTGGGTTCAGAACGTCGTGAGACAGTTCGGTCCCTATCCTCCGTGGGCGCAGGAGAATCGATGGAGGCTGCCCCCAGTACGAGAGGACCGGGGTGGACGCACCTCCGGTGAACCGGTTGTCGACCAACGGCACGGCCGGGTAGCCGCGTGCGGCGCGGATAACCGCTGAAGGCATCTAAGCGGGAAGCCGTTCCAGGGATTAGTTCTCCTTCCGGTAAGGGCCCAGGTAGACTACCTGGTCGATAGACGGCAGGTGCAAGGACGGCGACGTCCTCAGCCGAGCCGCACTAATCGCCCGAGCTCTTCCGGAACCGCACCTCGCGGCCCGCGGGACATGCGCTCATGCGCGGTCCGGGCACGAGGATGCCCCCGAGTCGACTCCTCCTATGCGCCATGCGACCCCCAGGGCACGTAGATGAGACCCAGGACACCGTAACGGTGGGCGCCGCCCACCGGTCAGCGGCCAGAGCATGGGGGGCACGCCCGGTCCCGTTCCGAACCCGGAAGCTAAGCCCCATCGCGCCGAGAGTACTGCGGGGCCAGCCCGTGGGAGGCCAGGGCGCCGCTGACCGGTGGACGGCACCGAGCCGTCATCGAGAATGGAGAAGGGGGAGGCCTCGCGGCCTCCCCTTTTTTGCGTTATATATACGCTGTGTCTTGTGAACGGGTCCTTCCTTTGACTCTCTTACTGTTTGGCTGTATTTTGAGTCCTTCTTTTGTATTTGCGCGATAATAACTCCCATTGGCGTTAGGGAGGACTTGATGTTTACCGTTTTTGTCTTGGGCAATATTGCTTCGGGTAAGTCGACTGCCTGCCGCTATCTCGAATCTCATGGCGCCTTGCTTATCGATCTGGACGAGCTTGCCAAGTCGCTGTATGTGCCAGGCTCCGATATCGTCAATACCCTCGCGGAAGAATTCGGTTGGGACATTCTGGACGGGGAGGGCGGCATTCGCCGCAATGTCCTCGCTGCTCGAGCTTTCGCCTCTCCTGATACAGTTGCGCGACTCAATGGCATCGTTCACCCGGTCCTCATTGAACAGCTGTCACTGAGGATTCTTGATCCGGTTTGCTGCACGGTTTCGTCCCCCCGTTATCCCTTTGCGGTTGTCGAGGTTTCTGCCCCGACTGGGTTTGAGGATGCTTTTGGCCTGGCTGATGAAATTCTGGTTATCAGTGCTCCTTTGGCAGTTCGTCGCGAGCGTGCCATTCATCGTGGTATGGAGTCCTCTGATTTTGATGCTCGCTCTTCATGCCAACCTGATGAGGCTTCGCTTTGCCATCTCGCTACGACGGTAATCGATAATGCGGCAGGCGATAATTCGCTCTTTGAACAACTGGACGCATGGCTTGCGCGCCATGGCTTCGTGGATGTAACGGATAAGGAGGAGGCCGATGCCTAAGACACGTTTCTTTACGTGGTATCGCGTGGCGCCACTTGCCGTTGTGTTCGTCTTCGGCCTTATTTCGCTCGTCTACTCGTATGCTCCTGCCGCCTTCTTTAAGCCTTTGTATCCAATTGACTACGAGGCGTATGTAAAGCAATCGAGCATTTCGCACAATCTTGATCCATATCTGGTGTGTGCTGTCATAAAGTCGGAATCGAATTGGGATCCCGAGGCGGAGTCGAATCAAGGCGCTCGGGGATTGATGCAGCTGATGCCCGAGACTGCACACGATATGATTGCCAAGGGTCTTGTCGATGGTAACGAGTATTCAGCCGACAACCTTAACGATCCCGCTACGAACATCGAGTTTGGCTGTGCGTACCTCTCGTACCTCTTAACGTATTTCAACGGTTCCACGGACAGCGCTATTGCTGCATATAACGCCGGCATGGGCAATGTCGACGGATGGGCGCAGCAGAGCACGTCGCTTCATAATGCAATCACCTTTCCCGAGACGCAGGCGTATCTGATTCGTGTCAATAATGCCTGGGTTCGCTACAAGACCCTCTATCCCGATCGGTTCGTATAGGACTATGCCTGCCGCCTGCGTATACTGCAGATATATGAGTTAGGAGTATCCATGGCGGAATTTGAAGTTGAGCGTGTTGGAGGAGAGCTCAAACGTTTTGGCGTTGAGGGCTCTGAGGTGCCGTTTGAGGTCGTGTCTCCATACGAGCCCGCTGGTTCCCAGCCTAAGGCCATTGAGTCGCTTGTGCAGGGCGTGAGGGACGGAGATCGCTATCAGGTTTTGCTGGGCGTGACTGGTTCGGGCAAGACCTTCACGATGGCTAAGACTATTGAGGCCCTGGGGAAGCCGACGCTGGTCATGGCCCCCAACAAAACCCTCGCCGCCCAGCTTGCGAGCGAGCTCAAAGAATTCTTTCCCAACAACGCCGTGGTCTACTTTGTCTCGTACTACGACTATTATCAGCCCGAGGCATATGTACCGCAGAGTGATACGTATATCGAGAAGGATTCCTCGATTAACGAAGAGGTCGAGATGCTGCGACATCAGGCGACCGCATCGCTGCTATCTCGACGCGATGTGATCGTTGTCGCATCGGTCTCGTGTATCTATGGCATTGGCTCTCCCGAGGACTATGCGGGGCTGGCACCGAACGTCGACAAGAAGGTGCCGCTCGAGCGCGATGACTTTATCCATGCGCTTATCGATATCCAGTACGATCGCAATGACTATGATTTGACACGTGGCACCTTCCGCGTGCGCGGCGATGTCGTCGACGTGTATCCGCCCTATGCCGAGCACCCGTTGCGGTTTGAGTTCTTTGGCGACGAGGTCGAGCTGATTGCCGAGATTGACGAGGTCACCGGCGAGATGCTGCGTGAGTATGAGGCCATTCCCGTGTGGCCGGCCTCGCACTACGTGACTGAAAAGCCTAAGGTCAAAGCGGCTCTGAAATCAATCAGCGAAGAGTGCGAGAAGCGTGTGGCCGAGCTCAAGGCGACTGATAAGCTGCTCGAGGCACAGCGTCTGCAGCAGCGCACCGACTATGATCTCGAGATGCTCGAGACCATGGGTTTTTGTAACGGTATCGAGAACTACTCGCGTCATCTGGACGGTCGAAAACCGGGCGAGCCGCCGTTTACCCTGATCGATTACTTTCCTAAGGACATGCTCTGCATCATCGACGAGAGCCATGTAACTGTGCCGCAGATCCGCGGCATGCACGAAGGCGACCGCTCGCGTAAGGTGACGCTGGTGGAGCATGGTTTTCGCCTGCCTTCGGCACTCGATAACCGCCCGCTTCGTTTCGATGAGTTTGAGGCGAGGATTCCCCAGTTCATCTACGTTTCGGCCACGCCGGGCGACTATGAGTTGCGGGTTAGCCAGAACGACGTTGAGCAGATCATTCGTCCTACCGGACTGCTCGACCCCAAGATCGATGTGCGTCCGGTTCGTGGGCAGATTGACGATCTTGAGGACGAGATTCGCGAGCGCGTTGCCCGCAAGGAGCGCGTGCTGGTGACCACGTTGACCAAGCGCATGGCCGAGGACCTGACCGACCATCTGCTTGATGCGGGCATTAAGGTCAATTACATGCACTCTGATACAGCGACAATGGATCGTGTCGAGATCCTGCGAACGCTGCGCGAGGGAAAGATTGATGTTCTCGTTGGCATTAACCTGCTCCGCGAGGGTCTAGACCTTCCCGAGGTCTCGCTGGTGGCAATTCTCGACGCTGACAAGGAAGGCTTCTTGCGCAATCGCCGTTCGTTGATTCAGACGATTGGCCGTGCGGCCCGTAATGCCGACGGCGAGGTCGTCATGTATGCGGACGTTGTGACCGATTCGATGAAAGAGGCCATCGAGGAGACGCAGCGCCGTCGCGAGATTCAGATGGCATATAACGAAGAACATGGCATTGTGCCCAAGACGGTCCGCAAGGCTATCAACGACATTTCGAGCTTTATTGCCGAGGCCGAAAAGACTGTGGGCTCGAAGGGACGCTCGAGAGGCGATTCGCTGGGTCACGGTGCGTTCTATACACCCGACGAAAACGGCGAGGGCGCCGCGCCGGAGACGGTGGCACCCGAGCAGACGCTTGCCGAGCAGCTGGAAGGGCTACCGCATGACGAGCTCGTACGGATTGTCGAGACCATGGAGGAAGACATGCGTAACGCTTCCGCCGCCATGGACTTTGAGGAGGCGGCACGTCTGCGCGATGCCGTCGTTCAGATTCGGGCGATGCTTGAGGGCGCATCTGAGGACGAAACGATCGAGCGTTTGCGTTCGCAGGCTCGCAAGGGCTCTACCTTTGCTTCGGGCAGAAAGCGCCAGGGTTCACGATTCAGGAAGTAGCGAACAGGCCCCGAGTTCGGCTTATAGGACAAAATGTGTGTCCACTTTAGGGGCATCGGCGCAGGTCGATGCCCCTTTTTCAGCCGTTTAAATTCCGTGCCCGCTTTTAACCACTCGGACAGAATGTGTGTCCGGTTGCCTATCGTTCCCGCCGGTAGA
>DXMV01000026.1 GCA_019414055.1 Collinsella sp. | reverse complement strand
CAGGTGGTCGTGGTCCGGGAACCTCGCGATGTCGACCGATACCGCGAGCTGCGCCGCCGTCCTCGGCCCGATGCCGGGCACGGTGAGCAGGCACGCGTAGGTCTCGTCGCCCTCGAGCAGCCCCGCCGTCTCGGCCTCGAGGGCGACGAGACCTACGCGTGCCTGCTCACCGTGCCCGGCATCGGGCCGAGGACGGCGGCGCAGCTCGCGGTATCGGTCGACATCGCGAGGTTCCCGGACCACGACCACCTGGCCTCGTACTGCGGCATAGCCCCGAGGGTGAGGAGCTCCGGCACGTCGGTGAGGTCGGTCAGGGCGTCCAGGCGGGGCGACGCGAGGCTCAAGTCGCTCCTGATCTTCTCGTGCAACAGCCTGGTGAGGTCGTCGGGACGCTACGGCGAGTACTACCGGGCCTGCAGGGCGCGGGGCATGGGCCACGGCAGGGCGCTCAAGGCCGTCGCGAGGAAGCGGCTCAGGGCGATATACGCCGTGATGCGCGACCGGGTGCCCTACCGGGAGTAGCGTCGAAGGTTGACAAAACTATAGGAACACCCAATGACTACTTTTTGGCAGACCTGGATTAAGGCAACGCCGATGTCTTGGTACCGACAGCGAAAACCCGCCAGAGCGAGCAAGGTGCCTTGAAACGAGGCGGCATTGACCTTTTGGTCATGCCGCCGAAGTTGAAAGGCAGATTGCCGCTCTGGCGGGTTTGCAGCGTCGAGCCGTTACGCGGTTCGTAGAACCGCGTAACTAGTTAGTACATCTTTGCGCCGGCGGGGATGGAGGCGTCGAGCTGGATCAGGTTGAGGCGCTCCTCGCCCTCCTCCTCGTGGATGGCACTGATGAGCATGCCGCAGCTGGGGATGCCCATCATCTTGCGCGGAGGCAGGTTAGTGATGGCGAGCAGGGTCTTGCCGACCAGGTCCTCGGGCTCATAGTATTCATGGATGCCGGAGAGGATGGTGCGGTTGGTACCGGTACCGTCGTCGAGCGTAAAGTTCAGCAGCTTCTTGGACTTCTTGACGGCCTCGCATGCCTTGACCTTCACAGCGCGGAAATCGCTCTTGGAGAAAGTATCAAAGTCGACGAACTCCTCGAACAGCGGCTCAACGGCGATCTTGGAGTAATCGAGCGTGGGCTTAAGCGAATTAACGAACGGGCTCGCGGCGTTGCCGGCCTCGGCGGCCTTGGCGGCAGCGGCACCGGACTGGAAACCCTTCTCGGGCTTCATGTGCGGGAACAGCAGGACGTCGCGGATAGAAGCCTGGTTGGTAAGCAGCATGACCACGCGGTCGATACCAATGCCAATGCCACCCGCGGGAGGCATACCGTACTCGAGGGCGCGCACGTAGTCCTCGTCATACTCCATGGCCTCATCGTCGCCGCCGGCCTTCTCGGCCATCTGGGCAGCGAAGCGCTCGGCCTGGTCGACCGGGTCGTTGAGCTCGGAGAACGCGTTCGCGTACTCGTGACCGGCGATGACCAGCTCAAAGCGATGGGTCAGACGCGGGTCATCCTCAAAGCGCTTGGCAAGCGGGCTAACCTCGATGGGGTAATCGCACACGAAGGTGGGGTTGACGATGGTGTCCTCGCCCAGCTCGTCATAGATCTCGGCGATGATCTTGCCGGCGGTCCACTCGGGCTTGATCTCCAGGCCCTTCTCGCGTGCGGCGGCAGCAAGCTCCTCAACCGGCGTGTCGATGGTGACCTGCTTACCAATCACGTCAGAGACGATATCGGTCATGGGACGGCTGGCCCACTCACCGGACAGGTCGATGGTCTGGCCCTGGTACTCAATAACCTCGGGGTTGCCGATAGCCTTGTTAGCAGCCTTAATGACACCCTGGGCGAGTGCCTTCATGCCCTCGAGATCGGAGAAGGCGCGGTAGGCCTCCATCGTGGTGAACTCGGGATTGTGGGTAAGGTCCATGCCCTCGTTGCGGAAGATGCGGCCGATCTCGAAGACGCGCTCAAAGCCGCCGACGATGCAGCGCTTGAGGTGCAGCTCGGTGGCGATACGCAGGTAGCACTCCTGATCGAGCGCGTTGAAGTGCGTGATGAACGGCTTGGCAGTAGCTCCGCCCTGGATGGTCTGCAGGATAGGAGTCTCAACCTCCATGTAGCCATCGGACTCCATAAAGCGGCGGAACGTGGAGAGGATCTGCGAGCGCTTGCGGAAGGTCTCGCGAACATCGTCGTTGGCGATCAGGTCGACATAGCGCTGACGATAGCGGGTCTCCTTGTCGGAGAGACCGTGGAACTTCTCGGGCAGTGGGCGAACGGCCTTGGACAGCAGCGTCGCGCTCTTGGGGGCAACGGAAAGCTGGCCACGCTTGGTGCGCACGACTACGCCGGTCACGCCCAGGATATCGCCCAGGTCGAGTGCCTTGAGCGTGTTCCAGGCGGCCTCGTCCATATCGTTGATGCGGCAGAACAGCTGGATCTCGCCGGTCGCGTCGCGCACGACGATGAACATGATCTTGCCCTGACCGCGCTTGGCGACCACACGGCCGCCGATCTTCACGACGTCCTCGGTGTCCTCGCCATCGGTGAGCTCGGCGTACTTAGTCTCGATGTCGACGACGTAGTCCTCAATCTCGGAGTGCTCGGGATACGGGTTCTGGCCCGCCTCGAACAGGGCGGCGCGCTTGGCCAGGCGGGTGGCGCGCTCGTCGTTGAGCGTCGATGCCTGCTCGGCGGCGTTCTGGTTCTCTGCCATAGTTAGCTCCTCAAACTAAAACGCTCCCCAGGATTCGGTCCCAGGGAGCGAAAACATACCTTTACGCGGGACCGTGGTCTAGCGTGCGATCTTTGCGATGGTGTAGACGCGGGTCTTACCGGAAGGCGTAACGACCTCGACGGAGTCGCCCTCGCCATGGCCAATGATGGCGTGACCGACCGGAGACTCGTTGGAGATCTTGTGCTCGAGCGAGTTGGTCTCGGTGGTACCGACGAGCGTGACTTCCATGACCTCACCGTTGGGATCGATCAGAGAAACGGTGGAACCGATGGAGACGGTCAGATCGCCCGTGGTGGCAGCGACCTGAGCGTTGGCGAGGATGGCCTGAATCTCGGCAATGCGAGCAGCATTCTGGGCCTGCTTGTCCTTGGCGGCGTCGTACTCGGAGTTCTCCGAAAGGTCGCCGAACGCGCGGGCTTCCTTGATGTCCTCGACGATCTCCTTGGCGTAATCGCCCTCACGCCAAGCGAGCTCCTCGACGAGCTTCTGGCGGCCCTCAGCGGTCAGTACGATCTGGCTTGCGTCCATACGGATATCTCCCCAACTATGATGTAACGATCAACTGTCAACAAAACGAAAAAGACCGGCTAGCCTGCGGGCAAGCCGGTCAGGTGCTCACCCCAAAGGGATGGGACTACTCTGCGTCCGCGTCGCTGTCCTCTGCCTTCTTTTGCTTGGCAGCAGCGAGCTTGGCCTCGAGCTCTGCGATCTCCTTGTCCTCCTCGGACTCCTCGACCACAACCTCCTCGGCCTGCTTGGTTTCGCCCTTATCGTCGCCCTCCATACCCTCGCGGATATTCTTGACGGTAGAGCCGAGGGACTTGCCGAGCTTCGGCAGGTTCTTGGGCCCGAAGATAATCAGGACAACAACGAGAATAATGATGAGCTCAGGAGCCCTCAGTCCAAACATGTAGACCTCCACAATACAGCGAGACAAGCTCGAATGAGTATACCGCGGGTGTCGCGGTATCACAACAATAGCTAAAAAAAGGGACCGCAAGAAGCGGTCCCTCCTCATGCTCTGGTCGGGTTGACTGGATTTGAACCAGCGACCCCTGCGTCCCGAACGCAGTGCTCTACCAAACTGAGCCACAACCCGTTAGCTCGACTATAGTAACAAAGTTTTTCGCCGCGTGCTAGAGAAATTTTAATTTCTTTGGCGCTTCAATGCGAACCGTGTCGGAAACGAGCTCCGTTGCATAAGCCCACCAGCCGTTTTGTTGAGCGACTGCCGCGAGATTGACTACCGTGGCGGCGGTATCGCAGAGAGCAAACGAGCAGGCACCCGAACCGCACACGTTTGCGGCAATGGTACCGTCCTGTGAACGAAGCCAGTCGAGCACCGTTTGAATCCGCGGCTCCATCTGCGCGGAAATGACACCCAGGTTGTTGTGGACGAGCGCGTAGGCCGCCTCTGCGTCTCCCGAGCGAAGGGCAGATGCGATCGCTCCGGGCTTGTCCGCAGGCGCTGGAGTCTCGTCAAAACGTCGATAGGCTTCAATTGTTGAAACGCTTGCCTCGCGCGGCTTGACCAGCACGACGGGTGTCGCGGGTAGTGCGGGGTACTCGGTTGCCAGCACGTCTCCCCCACCTACGTAGAACGCAGGGCTCGCGTGCAAAAAGAACGGGACGTCAGCACCAATGCCCCGCGCAATGTCGTCGAGCGTGGGGTCGGTGCGATCAATTCCCCAGAGCTCCGCCAAGGCGACAATGACCGCGGCCGCATCCGTCGAGGGACCGCCCAAGCCGGCGCACAATGGAATGCGCTTCTCAATCGTCACGCAGATGTTTGCCTCGCGACCATAATGCTCGGCCATAGCAACCGCAGCCCGATACGCCGTATTCTTTTGCATGGGAAAATCTGATGCCGGAACCGTCTGGACGGTCAGCGCCTGCGCCGGCGTGACCGTCACGGTATCGGAAAGACCGACAGCTGCCATCAGGGAATCGACCCTGTGGTAGCCGCGGTCATCGCGCTCGGTATGAACCCCCAGGTAGAGGTTGATCTTTGCCGGCGCGGAAAGGGTCAGGGACCAATCGGTCACCGCTAGTGCTCCTCGAGCTGATTGCCGAGCGGGGTAAAAATGTGCTCGCCGCTCTCGGGGTCGAACAGCTCGACCTGGCCGGTGAGAACATCAATATACTGGTAGGACTGACGCGACTTGCGGCCACGGCGCTCGTCGACCTCGACGATAAAGACTGCCGGATGGACGCTCTTGATGGTGCCCATGCGCTCGACGACGCGGGTGCGGCCCATGTTGGCCTTCACCTTAACGCGATCGCCCACCATATCGGTCAGCTTCTCGTGGATGTCGTCGACGTGATTGACTTCCATCTCTTCCATGAACAGGGCCTCCAGAAGGTGCAATTCAAAAAGGGGATAATACCCCTAAGATAGACAAAACTCTAATACTATAGCACTCTGCTGACGCCATACGCAAGTAGCTAAATAAGCCCCGTCCCAAATTGACTACTTACAGACTATCGGTGTCCAAGACGATGGTGAATGGACCGTCGTTGACGAGGTCGACCTTCATGTCGGCGCCGAAGATGCCATGCGCTACGTGCTCGACGTCCTCGCGCACAAGCGTCAGGAAGTACTCGTAGAGCTCGTTGGCGACATCGGGGGCGCCGGCATCCGTAAACGATGGGCGGCGGCCGTGACGGCAATCGGCGAACAGCGTGAACTGCGACACCACGAGAACCTCGCCGTCGACATCGGCAAGAGCCAGATTGGTCTTGCCGTTCTCGTCCTCGTTAATGCGTAAGCCCCGGAGCTTGCCCCACAGCTTATCGGCCTCGGCGCGCGTGTCGCCGTGGCCCACGCCCAGCAGCACCAGATAGCCGCGCCCAATTTTGCCCACGCACTCGCCGTCGACCGTCACGCCGGCGTTGAGCACGCGCTGCACCACCGCACGCACGGCCTACTCCTCGCCCGTCAGTTTGGCGGATAGGTGCTCGAGCGCATGGAATCGATGGCTGATGGCGTTCTTCTCGTCCGCCGTCAGCTCGGCCATGGTCTTGCCCGGCGTGTCGACCGGCAGGAACAGCGGGTCGTAGCCAAAGCCGTGATCGCCGCGGCCCTCATGCGCGATAACGCCCTCGCAGGTGCCCTCACCATAGGTGACCAAACCGTCCGTGTCGATGAGCGCGACGACGCTCATAAAGCGCGCAGTGCGGTCCTCGTCGGCCACGCCCTCCAGATTCACGAGCAGCTTGGCATTGTTGGCGGCATCGTCGCCGTGAACGCCCGCGTAGCGCGCGCTATACACACCGGGCTCACCGTCCAGCGCGTCGACGACCAGGCCCGAATCATCGGCGATGGCCATGAGCCCCGTCTCCTCGACGGCGGCCTGCGCCTTGATGATGGCGTTCTCCAAAAACGTCGTGCCGTTTTCCTCGGGGTCCTCAAAATCGCCCAGCTGGCCGAGCGCCACAAAGCGCACCTCTGGCATGACCTTGCCCAAAATGGCCTCGATCTCAGTGAGCTTATGAGCGTTGCCCGTTGCCACGACGATGGTCGCCGCCGGGTCGAGGGTGTCGATGTCGATCTTCTCAAGTGCCATAGCTGGCCTCCTTGTCTCTATAGCAATGCCGTGTTGAGGACGACGAGGCCTCGGCCTCTCCCCCTCTTAATCAGCGGCAGTCTTATACTTCGACGTTTTCCCAGATAAAACCTGCCAAAATAAACCTGTCCCTTTTTGGTAGGTTAGGCGAGGACTTGGCGCTGGAGCTCGATGAGCTCGGCAATGCCCTTGTCGCCCAAATCGAGCAGGGCATTGAGGCGCTTGCGGTCGAAGGGAGCCTGCTCGCCGGTGCCCTGGAGCTCAATCATCTCGCCGGTGTCGGTAGCGACGAGATTCATGTCGACCTCGGCGTGGCTGTCCTCGGAATAATCCAGGTCGAGCAGGGTGTTGCCGTCGACAACGCCCATAGAGATGGCAGCAACCTGGCCCGTGAGCGGGATGCGCTCGATCTTGCCGGCCTCGACCCACATAGCAAGGGCGTCGTGCAGCGCCACCCAGGCACCGGTAATGCTCGCCGTACGCGTGCCGCCATCCGCCTGGATCACATCGCAGTCGACGGTAACGGTGTACTCGCCGAGCGCCTTCATGTTGACGACGGTACGCAGGCTGCGGCCGATGAGGCGCTCGATCTCCATGGAGCGGCCCTTACGCTTGGCGTACTCGCGCTTGCAACGCTTACCGGTCGATGCCGGCAGCATGGCATACTCTGCGGTTACCCAACCGGCCTTGGCGCCCTTGCGCCAGCCCGGCACGCCCTCCTCGATGGTGGCGGCACAAAGCACGCGCGTGTCGCCGAACTCAGCCAGGCACGAGCCGTGGGCATGTTTCATAACACCACGGGTGAGCTTGACGGGGCGCAGCTCATTGGCGGCACGGCCGTTGGCGCGGTTGACCTGCATGTACTCCATAGAAATATCCTTTCGGCAGAAGAAGAGGGCAAGTCTTTGGACGGTAACCCTACATCTATTTCAGTTCGTCGATATCGACATGCTCGATGCTTTTGAGCGGCTGGCCAAAGATAAAGCTACCCGCCACCGCAAACTCGGCAATGTTATCGGCCGTCGTTGCAAAACGATGCTGCGGCTCGGCAGCGTCGCCCGCCAGTTGCTCGCGGCGCGTGAGAATATCGGTCAGCTCGCGCGTGGTCTCCTCGGCGGAGCTCACCACGCGCACTCCGGGACCTAGCGCATGGCGAATAGGCCCCACGAGCAGCGGAAAGTGTGTGCAGCCGAGTACCACGGTATCGATGCCGTGGTCGCGCAGCGGTTCAACCGTGGCGCCGACCAGCGCGCGTACGGCAGGCGTATCAAAGATGTCCTCGTTCTCGAGCCACTGCTCTTGCAGATGCGCGCCCGAGGCGAGCTCGTGCTCAACGACCTCGACAAAGCTCGAGGCAGGGCAGCCGTATACGTCGACGCCGGCATCCAGATCCTGAATGGCACGCGTGTAAGCGCCTGAGCGAATGGTGAGGTTGGTGGCGAGCACGCCCACTCGGCGCGTGCGGGTGCTGTTGATTGCCGCGCGTGCGCCCGGTGCGATCACACCGATGACGGGGACGTCGAGCACCTGCTGGGCCAAGCGCAAGGCCGCAGCGGTCGCCGTATTGCAGGCGATGACCATGATTTTGACGTCATGCTTCGACAGCCAACGGCCCGCCTGCAGTGCAAACGTGCGCACCTCGTCCTCGGTGCGGGTGCCGTAGGGGCAGCGCTTGGTGTCGCCAAAGTAGTAGACGGACTCGTGCGGCAACGCCGTCGCGATCGCGCGCGCAACCGTCAGACCACCCAGTCCCGAGTCGAACACACCGATCGGGCGCGTGTCACCAGCCAGATTCTCGATATCGGACATGACCTCACCAGATTCTCTCTCGAAAAGATATGGCTCAGCGCGATAGGACCGCGCTACGAACGAGCCGCGACCAGCAGCTCGGCCGTTGCCACCCAGCCATCGACAATCTTGCCGCGCGTGACGTAAGCATTATCGCAAGCGTCCAGGAACTCGGGCGCGCCGGCGCTGGTCAGGCCGTTCTCGACCAAACAGAACGTGCCCACGTGGTCAGCCATGTAGAAATCGGACTCGGAATCACCGAGCGCCAGCGTCTCCTCGCGCTCGATACCCAGGTGCTCGCAGAAACGTGCGATGGCAACGCCCTTGTTGAGGCCGGCGGGATTGATGTTAAACGCGCGGCCATCCTCGACGCGTTCGAGCTCGAGCGTCGTCGGCTTGGACAGATGTGTCAGGTGGCCGTTGCAGGCCCAGACCAGACCGCAGCCGGCCTCGTCCAGGATGGCCTGGACCTCGTCGTCGGGCACATCGCCGCGCATGCCGACGGTGACCTCGCGGTACTTGTAGCCAGTCGACATGTCGTTGTGGTACTCGATCTTATGCGGCCAGCGGGCGAGAATCTTCTCGCACACGCCAGTCTGCTCGATCACCTGATGCGGCGTGAGGCCGCAGGCGGGGTCGTAGGGCATATCGCCGGTCAGATACTCCCAATCGTTGGCCTTGAGATCGTACATGACCAGGCCACCCATCTCGCCGATGTAGGAGTTGAGGCCGAGCACGCGCGCATCCTCGTGGATCATGGTGCGGTTGCGGCCCGAGGTGGGGACCACCTGAATGCCGGCGCGGGCAAGTGCCACGACAGCCTCGACGAGCTTGGTCGAGGGATTGCCGTCGTTGTCGCGCAGCACGCACGAGCCGGGCGCGAGCATGGTGGCGTCCAGGTCGGTAAAGACGTACTTAACCTTGGCAAGACGCTCGCGCATCTCGCCCGAAAGCTCAGCGACGGTCGGCAGGGTATTGTGGGACATGGTCACTCCATTACGTAGAAGGGGCTTCTGGTCTTAGGTGGCGCGCCTCGCTTGAGGGGAAACGCGCTTGCAACGGCAGCGCGCTCGGGACGCCGCCCTCATCGCAGTTCATTAGTCAAACTGGGTAACATCGATTAAACGATTGGCAAGCGAAAGATCGCTCTCGATGGGTACGAATTCATCACCCACGTGCATGAGCTCCTCGTCGCCCTTTGCCAACAGCAAGACGATAGTGGGCGCACCGGGGCTGACGTATTCCTCGCGCGCCGCCTTGAATGCCGCGTGCACAGCAGCCTCGCGATCGAGGATGATCTTGTTCGGGGTATCGTCGGGAACATGCTCGGCAAGCTCGCGACAGACCTTCATCGGGTCCTCGTGAGCCGGATCCTCGTTGGTAAAGATCAGCAAATCAGAATATGGCGCGGCCTCGCGCGGAAGCTGCTCACGGCGCTCCTGCGCCTTGCCTCCAGCAGCACCAAACAGCGCAATGACCGGGCTGGTGGGAAACGCGCGCTTGACCGACGAAAAGAGCGAGCGGAACGAAAGTTGGTTGTGAGCGTAGTCAACAACGCAAACCACGCGTCCATCCTTCGACTCCACGACCTCCATGCGGCCCGGCACACGCAGCTTGGAGAGGCCCTTCTTGATGGCATCGATTCCGATGCCAATCTCGCGCGCGGCGGCGATAGCGACCAGCGCGTTCTCCACGTTAAAGTCTCCCGCGATACCCAGCAGGACCTTCTCCCCCGCCTCGGGCTCGTCGGCGCTCATGCCATGCAGGTTAAACTCGATGTTAAAGCCGACCATGCGGACATCGCTTGCCCACAGGCTCGCCTCGGGATGCTCGACGCCAACGGTCACCAAGCACTCGGCCGTCGACGCGGCCTCCAGCACGCGTTCGACTTCATCGGTGCCCAGATTCACTACGGCGGTCTTAGCCTGATCAAAGATCCTGAGCTTGCTCTCAAAATAATCCTCGAAGGTCGGGTGCTCGATCGGTGAGATGTGGTCACGCCCGATGTTGAGGAAACACGCCACGTCAAACGGCAGGTTCTCGACGCGCTGGTACTTAAGCGCCTGGCTTGAGACCTCCATGACCATGGACTGGCGACCAGACGCGCGACAGTTGGCGATATGGCGCCAGACCTCGGGGGCCTCGGGCGTGGTGTTGGTGCTCTCGTAGCACTCGATACCATCGTCGGTGTTCACCGAGCCGATCATGCCACAGGACTCGCCCGCCGCCTTGATGATGGACTGGAGCATAAAAGCGGCCGTGGTCTTTCCCTTGGTACCGGTGATACCCACGATCTTAACGTCGTGGTCGGGGCGGTTATAGACCTCCGGAGGCAGCAGGGCCATGGCCGTGCGCACGCTATCCACGACCAGCATCGCCGCACCGTTCTCTTTCGCCAGCGGCTCCAGAGACTCGACCAGCGACTCTTCGCACACAAATGCGACGGCGCCCGCATCGAGCGCCATGCTCAAAAACGCGGGCTTAAAGGCAGCGCCCTTGCAAAAGAACACGTCACCTGCCGAAACCGCGCGCGAATCAAACGAGCAGCCGGTCACGGCACGCTCGTCAACCTGCTCCGATGCGCGCAGCTCGCCGCACACATCGAGAAGCTTGGCAAGTGTATCGACCGTGGTCACGGTCGCGGAATCCGAATGGTGCATCTTTCGCCTTTCTCAGCCATTTGGCAGGGACGGTTTTCATAGTAACTGAAACGTGCTCGCGCAAAAACGGCTCCCGGAGGAGCCGTTACGCGCAGGCATTCGAAAGCCGATGCTAGGCAGCCTGAACAGAAGGCTGGCCCTCGTCGATAAAGAAGCGCTTGTACCACACCAAGAACACGAGCGGCGTATAGATCTTGCGCTGGAAATCGCCCTTGCCCGCAAAGTGCAGGTCGAGTAGATGCATGAGCTCGTCGGTGTCGAAGAACTCGCTTGCCCACGGCGCGGTGAAGTACTCCTTGACGTAGTCGTACCACTTTTGCTCGCGCAGCCAGTAGACGATCGGCACCGGGAAGCCCACCTTGGGACGGGTGGCCCACTCATCGGGCAGCGACTTGTTGGCAGCGTGGCGGAGTACCTGTTTGTTACCGTTCTCGTTGATGCGGTAGCGGTCGGGAATGTGCTCGGCGAACTCCATGACCTTGCGATCCAGGAAGGGCACGCGCAGCTCCAGCGAGTGCGCCATGCACATCTTGTCGGCCTTGAGCAGAATGTCGCCCGGGAGCCACATGTTCATGTCCAGGTACTGCTTCTTGACCAGCTCGGGCTGGCCCTTCACGCGATCATAGATGGGTGCAGCGAGCTCAAAGGCGCCGTCGCCGGTGTTGTACTCGGGCTTGAGTACGCCGTCGACCTCGCGCTCAGGCCACACCAAGGCCTGGCCCAGAAACGACTTCTCGGGAATCTCGGCACCCTTGACTAGGAAGTTATGTCCCTTGAAGTATGGCATATGCAGCGCCAGGTTACCGAGCGCGCGGCGAATGGGCAACGGCACCATCTTTTTGTACTTGCGCACCGGAACCGTGTCCTCGTAGTAGGCGTAGCCGCCAAAGAGCTCGTCGGCACCTTCGCCCGAAAGCACGACGGTAACATCCTTGCGCGCCATCTCGGCCAAGAACCACAACGGCACAGACGACAGGTTGGACTGCGGCTCGTCCATGTGATACTGGATGTCCTCGAGTGCGCCAAAGAACTCGTCGGCGGTGATCATCTTGCGAACATTCTCGACGCCGAGCTTGTCGGAAAGTTCCTTGGCGTAGTTAGTCTCGTTGAAATTCTTGTAATCGAAGCCCACCGAGAAGGTCTTGTCGGGCATGAGACAAGCGGCAATATAGCTGGAGTCGACGCCGCCGGAGAGGAAGGAGGCGACCTTAACATCAGCGATGCGATGGGCCTCGACGCTCTCGTGCACGACCTCGTCCAGCTCGTCGACGTACTCCTCGAACGGCTTCTCGACGGCGGAGTAATCGCAATCCCAATAACGCTCGATGTTCATCTTGCCGGTCGGGATGTCTACGGTAAAGTAATGCGCCGGCGGCAGCTTGTAGACACCCTCGAAGAAGGTCTCCTCGGTTGCCGAATACTGCAGCGTCATGTACGGACGCAGGGCCTTTTTGTTGACCGCCTTGTGGAAGTGCGGGTAGTCCAGGAAGCTCTTGATCTCGGATCCAAAGAGCACGCCCGGAGCGCCGTCGCCCGCATCGGCCATGGGATAGTAGTAGAGCGGCTTGATGCCAAAGATGTCGCGGGCGCCAAAAAGCTTGTTCTTCTTCTTGTCCCAGATGACGAAGGCGTACATGCCGCGCAGGCGATCGAGTACGGCCTCGCCCCACTCCTCGTAGCCGTGCAGGAGGCTCTCGGTGTCGGCTCCACAGTGGAACTTATAGCCCTTGGCCTCGAGCTCGGAGCGAAGCTCCTGGAAGTTGTAGATCTCGCCGTTGAAGACGATAACGACGCTGCCGTCCTCATTGGCCATGGGCTGAGCGCCGGCCTCGGTCAGGTCGAGGATCGACAGGCGGCGGAAGCCCAGGGCAACGCGGCCGTCGATAAACTGGCCGCCCATGTCGGGACCACGATGGACGATGCGGTCCATCATCTTGGTGAGCACCTCGGATTGGTTATCCGTCCCACCGACAAAACCGACAAAACCGCACATATACTATCCCCTCTGCTGTTGCTGGGTATCAAATCGAATCAGTAGCTTTTGAGTATACCCGAGGGTGTAAAGAGGGACGGAATGTTCAGGCAATCTCAACTGAATCAGCTCCGCGCCGACACGCGCCGGTTACCTTTAATGGATATGAGGTGAATGGGGCGATTGTTTTGCTATACTCTCTCCGCACGGGCGATTGGCGCAACGGTTAGCGCAGGTGCTTTACACGCACAAGGCTGGGGGTTCGAATCCCTCATCGCCCACCACTGAATTGGAAACGGTCCTCGAAAGGGGACCGTTTTTGTTTGGGCCCATCGCAGAGGGATTCGAACCCGCCAGGGTGCGGAGCTGAGGAAACGCGCAAGCGTTTTCCAGCGCAGCACGCGAGGGCCGCAGGCCCGAAGCGGAAGCGGGCGGCGAAGCCGCACGCGACATCCCTCATCGCCCACCACTTGATTGAAAAGGCTCCCAGCGATGGGGGCCTTTCCTTTTTGGGCCCAGTGCAGAGGGATTCGAACCCGCCAGGGTGCGGAGCTGAGGAAACGCGCAAGCGTTTTCCAGCGCAGCACGCGAGGGCCGCAGGCCCGAAGCGAAAGCGGGCGGCGAAATGGACCCTTGGCGAATACCCGTGTGCAAAAAATGCCAAATATGAGTACTGCCACCTTTTTGATGGCAGCGTTTTCGAAGTCATAAAAGGCAAATCCGACATTAGAACGACGATCAATAGTCCAGTTAAGCCAATTTACTAACTACAAAACTGGACATATGTGGCCCAACTCGTCTAAAAACGCCTTTTTTATATGTTACAAGGTTAGTGCCAGTACTCATATTTGCCACTTTTTGCACACGGCCCATCCCAGTCATGGTAAATCGGTAGCAAAACGGGTTCCGGACCGCTGAATCGTGCCGCATATGGCACGCCCGCAGTCCAGAACCCGGTCCAAATTAAGTTATTGCGCCGTGTTAGCCCAAAACGCCCGCCAGGATCTCAATCAGGCCGTCCACGTCGACTTCCTCGCAGACAAGCGGCGGCAGGAAACGCAGCGTGTGGGCACCAGTAGCGTTAATCACAGCGCCGGCGGCAAGCGCGCGGGCAACAATATCATGCGCATCGCCCGCAGCGTCATCCAAGTCGCAGCCGAGCATCAAGCCGCGACCGCGCACCTCGGTAACGTGCGGAAGCTTGGCCAGCGCCTGCTCCATATAGGCGCCCACCTTGGCGGCATGCTCAGCATAGCCGCCGCGCACGAGCGCGGAGAGCGTCGCGGCGCACGCCGCGACAGCCAAGCAGCTACCGCCAAAGGTCGAGCCGTGGTCGCCCGGCTTAAACACGTCGGCGATTTCCTTCTTTGCCACCACGGCACCCATGGGCACGCCATCGGCAATGCCCTTGGCAAGGCTCATAATGTCGGGTTCCACGCCATAGGTCTGGAATGCAAACGGCTTGCCGGAGCGGAAGATGCCACACTGGACTTCGTCGGCGATAAGAACGGCGCCTGCCTCGTGTGCCAAGTCACGCGCCGCCGCCATAAACTCCTCGGTCATGGGGTGCACACCGCTCTCGCCCTGAATCGGCTCGAGCATGACAGCGCAGACCTCGCTTCCCAGCTGCTTAAAGATCGAACGCAGTTCGTCGACATCGTTGGGCGAGCAGGCCACAAAGCCACCCGGCAGCGGACGGAAGCTGTCCTGCAGCCAATCCTGCATGGTGGCGGCAATGGTCTCGAGCGTACGGCCGTGGAAGCCGCCGCGCATGCATACGATGGTGTTGCCGCCGTTACCAGCACGCTTGGCGTACAGACGTGCGAGCTTCATCGAGCCCTCGTTGGCTTCGGCACCAGAATTGGCAAAGAACGTCTCCCACACCTGCTCGTCCGCAGCCGGGGCACCGAGCGCAGCGGCCGTGGTCTCATCGCCGGCGGCAATGGCATCGGCCAGCACGCACGCACCATCTACGTCGTCGTTGGCAAGCTTGGACAGCAGCGCCGCGACCTGTCCGCGCTGCTCGATGTAGAAGTAATTGGAGACATGCATGAGCTTTTTGGTCTGCGCCTCGAGCGCCGAGAGCACTGCAGGGTTGCCGTGGCCAAGGCTGCACGCACCGATACCGGCAAGAAAGTCAAGATACTCACGGCCGTCATCACCGGTGAGCTTCATGCCGTGGCCTTCGACAAACTCTACCGGAGAGCGACCAAAGGTATGCATAACGTAATGGGATTCGAGCGATTGTTGAGTTGCAAGTGACATGGGGTGCCTTTCGTTGGGCGCCGTACGGCGCAGGGCTATAGGTGCAGGGACGCGACGACCGCGCGTCAGCTAGACCGTCTGGAGCTTCTCGACCTCGTCGAGGTTCTCGGTCAGGCGCGCGGCAAACGTCGAAAGCGGGTGCGGATGCGTATCGAATTCGTAGGCCGTCTCGGTGGAGTGGATCACGGTACCGACGCCGGCGTCGGTCAGCAGCTCCAGCAGCAGCGAATGCGGCGTCGTGCCGTTGATGATGTGGGCTCGGAACACACCGGCGGTAAGCGCATCGACGGCGGCGCGCAGCTTGGGAATCATGCCCTTGTCGACCTCGCCGCCGTAGAGCATCTCGTTGACCTCGTCGAGCGTCAGGTTGGAGATGAGCGAATCCTTATCGCTAAAGTCCTTGTACAGGCCGTCGACATCGGTCAAGAAGATTGCCTTATGCGCGTGGAGCGCCGCCGCAACGGCACCGGCAGCGGTATCGGCGTTGATGTTGAAGAAGCCACCGTCCTCCCCCGCCGCGACGGTAACGATGACGGGGATGTACTCGCTATCGAGCAAACGCTCGATATAGTCGGTGTTGACGTGCGTCACTTTGCCCACGCGACCGAGCTCGGGATCGAGCGGCTCGGCGATAAGCGTGCCGGCATCGCTGCCCGACACGCCCACGGCCAGGTTGCCGTGCTGGTTGATGGCAGCGACCAGCTCCTGGTTGACCTTGCCGCCCAGCACCTCGCGCACGATATCCATGGTGTCCGGCGTGGTCACGCGCTGGCCGTTCTTAAACTCGACGGGGATGTCGTAGTGGCTGAGCGCCTCGTTGATGGCCTTACCACCACCGTGCACGATAACAGGGCGCATGCCGATAATCTTGAGCAGGACGATGTCGCTCATCACGTCACGACGCAGCTGCTCGTCGACCATGGCGGCACCGCCGTACTTGATAACGACCGTCTTACCGGTCAGGTTCTTAATCCACGGCAGCGCCTCGAACAGCAGCTGCGCGGTAACTTCGTTGGATTCGCTCGAGCGACAATCGCGTGCGAACTTCATAGTCTGCCTCGTCTTTCGTGTAGCTATCGCGCCGCACCTCGTTGCCCGCGATTGAAGCGGGACGCGCGGCGCATCGGGAGTCTAGGAACGGTAATCGCCGTTAATGGAGATGTACTCATGTGTGAGGTCGCAAGTCCACACGGTCGTTGCCGCGTCGCCTGCGCCCAGGTCTGCCGAGATCACAATCTCGGGCGCCTCAAAGCGACGCAGCGCCTCGTCCTCGTCAAAGGGAACGGTCAGGCCATCACGGCAGACGGGCATACCCATCATGTCGATGGACACATCTTCTTGGTTAAACTGCACGCCGCACTTGCCGAGCGCCATGGCAACGCGGCCCCAGTTGCAATCGTGGCCGGCGATACAGGTCTTGACGAGCGGCGAGTTGGCGACAGCACGAGCGGCGATATCGGCCTCCTCGTCGTTGGCGGCGCCGGTGACGTTAACCGTCACGAGTTTGGATGCGCCCTCGCCATCTGCGGCGATGTTGCGCGCCAGGCTCTCGCACACCTCATGCACGGCAAAGGCCAGCTCGTCGAAGGCGTCAGAGCCCTCGACAATAGGCTCGGCATCTGCGGCAGCGGCGCCGGAGGCAAGCATGATGCAGGTGTCGTTAGTCGAGGTGTCGGAATCGACCGTTACCTTGTTGAAGGTCTGCTTGACGGTGGAGAGCAACAGGGCGTGGAGCGCCGCCGGCTCGACGGGGGCATCGGTAGTGATGACCGCGATCATGGTTGCCATGTTGGGCATAATCATGCCCGAGCCTTTGCACATACCGCCCACCGTATAGGCATTGCCTGCGTGCCCCGCGGCCTCGCTGCGGTAACACACGGCATACTCCTTGGAATGCGTGTCGGTCGTCATGATGGCGCGAGCGGCATCGGCGCCACCGTGGGCGGAGAGCGCCTCGTAGGCGGCAGGAACGGCAGTCTCAAACGTGTCGATCGGCAAAATCTGACCAATTACGCCCGTGGAGGCGACCAGAATCTGCTGGGGCTCGCAGCCGATGACCTGCGAGGCGATGTTGCAGGTCTCGCGCGCGCAGGCAAGACCGGTCTCACCCGTGGCGGCGTTGGCATTGCCAGAGTTGACCGAAACGCCGGCAATGACGCCGTAGCCCTTGTCGGCGCCGCCCAGGTTGGCACGGCTCACCTGCACGGGCGCCGCACAAAAGCGGTTAGTCGTAAACACGCCGGCCCCGGGACAGGGTTTATCGGGCACGACGAGTGCGTAATCCAGGCGCTCGGGATTCTTGCGGAATCCGGCATGGATGCCCGCCGCCTTAAAGCCGGCTGCCGCCGTTACGCCACCCTCTACGGCACGAATCTTGATATCGAACTGCTCAGTATTCATCGTCTTTATGACTCCTTATGTCAAACAAAAAAGGGGCATCGGTTGGTGCGCCATACCAGCCACAATCATGTGACCAGCTTAAGAGTGGCGCCCCACTCGATGCCCGACTACCAAATCGTCAACAATCGAATGTGCTACACCGGGCACGCCACTGTGGGCAAGCCTCGTCGCTCGTCAAAACCAAAGACGATGTTGGCGCACTGGACCGCCTGGCCTGCTGCACCCTTGCACAGATTGTCGATGGCGCCCGTAGCCACCAGAACGCCCGCGCGCTTGTTGAGCGCGAGGCCGATCTGGGCGGCGTTGGTGCCGACGACCGAAGCCGTCTTGGGCTGCTGGCCGGCATCGAGTACGCGCACGAAGGTGCGACCGGCGTAGAACTGCTTGTAATGGTCGACAACGTCTTCAAGGGTCAAGGTATCGATAGCCTGCGGCGTAAGCGGCATCGTCACCGTAGAGAGCAGACCGCGCTTGAGCGGTGCCAGGTGCGGGGTAAAGACGACACGATCGGTTAGGCCCAAGATCTGCTCGATTTCGGGCGTGTGACGATGCTTGCCCACGCCATAGGCCTCCAGGTTTTCGTCCGCGCTGCAAAAATGCGTACGGGCGTTGCAGGACTTACCGGCACCCGCTACACCGCTGATAGCGTCAACGATCACGGGGCCGTTCTGGGCAACCCAGCCGGCGCGCACGGCAGGCGCGGCGGCAAGGCTCGTTGCGGTGGGATAGCAACCGGCGCAGGCGACCAGTACGGGCTTGCCGTCGGCGTGGTCGGATGCAGCGGTCTCCAAATCCTGGCAGAATAGCTCGGGCAGACCAAAGGCGCGGCTCTTGAGTAGCTCGGGGCTCGTGTGCTCGGCGGCATACCAGGCCTCAAAGGTGGCCGGATCGCTCAGGCGATAGTCGGCCGAGAGGTCAATGCAGGAGACTCCCGCGGCAAGCAAGGCGGGCACCTGTGCCATGGCAGCCGTGTGCGGCACGGCCAAAAAGACCGCGTCGCAGTTCTTGAGCTCGGGGGCATCATGCGTCGTAAAGGCAAGATCGCTTACGCCGGTGAAGCTCGGGTACACCGCAGACAACGGCTGGCCGGCATCGGCGTTGGACGTAATGACAACAAGTTCAAACTCGGGATGACCGAGGACGAGGCGAATGAGCTCGGCGCCGGCATATCCAGCCGCACCGACGATTCCAACCTTTACAGACATATCAGACTCCTTGTCTGCAGTTATGCAGCAATGCGCATCCCGCAGCCGTCGTTATGAAGTGAGTTGGAACTTTAGCACCAAAAGATGCATATTCACGCAAATAGTTTGCATCTTCATGCATTGAAACATGCCCGACATATTTGCTTGAAGTAATTGACAAATAGGAGCGGGCCCCGTATTGACCGGCACTCCTTACGGCGCCGGGCAATACGGGGCCCGCCCATGCGAAAACCAAGTTGTAGGATGAGCCAGCCTGGCTAGAGCTCGACCGGTACCCATTCGTCGTGATTGCAGATAAAGGCTTCGGGTTCCTCCACGCTAAAGAAGACGAGCGTGGGATCGTCTGCGCCCTCGTAGTGCTCGCCTAGGCGCTCCAGGTGCTTCCAGCCTGCCTCGCGCATATCGGGAGCGGCCTGGTCATCCAGACCCGCATGCCCACGCAAGATGAGCCAGCCATGGCCCGGCCACCAACTCGTGGCCTCAAAGCGTTGATTTTGCAGCAGCTCTTGCCACACGTCTTTGGTGCGCGCCGTTACAAACCACAGCCTGCCGTCCTGGATCTGCGCAAACGAAAACGGACGCACATGCGGCTGTCCGTCAACGCTCGTCGCCAAATACCATGCCGGCACCGACGTCAGATACTCCAACACCGTATTCAATCCGTCCACGTTTCCTCCTGCCACTAGCTAATTTGGAACGGGTAGTTAATTTGGGACGCGCTAGAGCTCCAAACGCTCCTCGCTGCCGTCGATATCACAGAAGCGGGCGGCGATATTGCGCACCGAGAAAAACGCAAGGCGGCCGTCATTGGCACTCTCGTGTTCCTCGCCGATGCCCATCATGTGCTTAAAACCCGCTTGACGCACCTTGTCGCTCGCAACCGCGTCGTCCTCGAGCGCGGCCTCGCCGGTCAGCACAATCCAGCACTCCCCCGGTTTCCAACCCGAAACCTCAAACTTGGGGTTCGCGCTGAGCTCGGCCCACACGTCCTTATCGCGCGAGGTGCAAAACCACAGCTTGCCATTATCGACCATGGCAAACGAGAACGGCCTCACGCGCGGCTGATGTCCGTCCGCCACGTCGATCGTGGCGAGATACCACGCCGGAATACGCCTAAGATACGAACAGGCGCGCTCGAGCTGCGCCGTGCGGTCGTTGTCGGTCATAGGAACCCCTTTCCTGCGCTCGAATCGCGCCTAAACAAGTTGAAGATTGATGACGATGACGCAGATGAGCAGCAACGCCGTCACCACCGCCGCCAACGCATCGCCGCGGCCAAAAGCAAGCGCATGCAGACGTGTGCGGCCCTGCTCGCCATGATAGCAACGGGCATCCATGGCGGCAGAAAGCGTTTCGGCATGACGGAACACACCCGTGAACAGCGGAATCGCCACGCTGCCGAGCATACGCACGCCGCCGAGCGGGCCTCCCGTCACGCGCGCACCGCGGCTCGCCTGCGCATCGGCCGTCTGCTTCATCTCGGTGGCAAACTGCGGCATAAAGCGCAGCGCGATACCCATAATCATGCCGAGCTCGTGCGCAGGAAGTCCCACACGCGCAAACGGCGCGAGCAGGCGCTCAAAGCCCGCGGTGAGGTCGAGCGTCGGTGTGGTGAGCGTAATGGCGCTCATACCGGCCATCATCAAGGTCAGGCGGCACGCCATAAAGGCGGCGGAATGCAGCGAGCCCTCGCTTATCTGCAAAAAGCCGAGCTGCCACAGAATGCGCCCGCTTTGGTCGGAAAACAGGTTGAGCACCGCGACCACCGCGACAATCGCCAGCAACGGCGCCATCGATGACAGGACGCGACGAGCCGGCACCCGGGACACGGTATAGATCAGGACAACGAAGATTGCGACCGGGGCCAGTCCGCGGAAGCTGCCGACCGTGAGTGTCGTGATCAGAAACACAAAGCCCAAGAGCAACTTAGTTCGCGGGTCCAGGCGGTGGATTGCACTATCGCCGGGATAGTAGCTGCCAAACGAAAACGCCTCCATTAGCAGCCCTCCTCTCGCGCGACCGTCTTGGATTTAGCAATGTCCGCGACGTTAGAAGGACCGTCCGAGTGACCGATTAGAAGGCCCACCAACTCGTCTGCCAGCGACTCAACCGTATAGAGGCCGTCAAAGCGCAGCGGCACGCCTGCCTTCGCAAGCGCCAGCGCCATGCGCTGGGCAGCGGGAACACCCAAACCGATTGATTTAAGCTCATCCGCATGCGCAAAAACCTGAGCGGGCGTGCCCTCGGCAAACACCGCGCCCTCGTTCATCACGACAATACGGTCGCAGCAATTGGCAAGGTCATCCATACTGTGTGAGACCATGACGACGGTCAGGCCCCCATGGTGAAGTCGATCGATAAGCTCCAGGAAATCACTGCGCGCCGCCGGATCGAGCCCCGCCATGGGCTCATCGAGTACCAGGACCTCGGGCTCCATGGCAAGCACGCCGGCAAACGCCACGCGCCGCTGTTGGCCACCCGAAAGCTCAAAGGGGCTCTTGTCGCCCACCGTGGCCAAGTCGAGGCCCACGCGCGCGAGCGATGACTCAACGCGGCGGACAACCTCGGCCTGCGACAAGCCAAGGTTATGCGGACCAAACGCCACGTCCTGCGCCACGGTCTCGGCAAACAGCTGACGCTCTGGATACTGAAACACCACGCCGACCTTTGCCTTAACCGCGGCGGCATCTTTCTTGTTTGCCAGGTCGAGCCCCAATGCGTAAACGGAACCCTCCTGGGGACGAATCAGGCCGTTAAGATGCTGAACCAGCGTCGACTTACCCGAACCGGTATGGCCCGCAAGGCCCAGGAACTCGCCGCGACGCACCGTTAGCGACACATTGCGCAACGCCCAGGGGCTGCTAGGGTCGTTGCCCCAGAGGGCCTGTTTGTTCGATGCGCCCTCGGCGACTGAGCGCTTGTGCCAACGGCGACGCTCACGGGCGCTCAGCGAATAGCTATACGAAAGGTGCGAAATCTCGATGACGGGCTCCAGCGCGTCTGCGCCATCGATTGCAGAGGAGGCGTTGTCGAGCACACGAGAATCGGATGCAGAAGGCCGCCCTGCGGCGTCTTCCCCACTCCGGTCGGCATATGTCTGCGCAATCTCGGCGACCATATCCACCTCGCGCACCTGCGCATGAACGGGCACGCCCTTCGCGCGAAGCGCCCTGCCAAGACAGCACGATGCCGGCATATCCAGGTTCAGCCGCGCGAGTTCGTCCGCCCGCGTCAAGATTTCCTCGGGCGTACCGAACATGGCAACACGGCCCGCCTGGAAGACAGCAACGCGATCGGCCTCGGCTGCCTCTTCCATAAAGTGCGTAATCATCACGATGGTCATGCCGCGTTCGTGCAGCGCGTGACAGGCCTTCATAAGGCCCTTGCGCCCGCGCGGATCGAGCATCGAGGACGCCTCGTCCAAAATGAGCACGCGCGGTTCCATGGCGAGCACGCCGGCAAGCGCCACGCGCTGCTTTTGTCCGCCCGAAAGTGCATGGGTCTCGTGGCGCTCGAAGCCCACCAAACCCACGCCCTTCAGTGCCTCGCGTACGCGCTGCGCGATCTGGGCCGATTCCACCCCAAGGTTTTCGGGACCAAAGGCAACATCGTCCTCGACAAGCGTCGCCACAAGCTGGTCGTCGGGATTCTGGAACACCATGCCCGCAGTCGAACGGATGTCGTAGACCAGCTCGAGATCGGACGCGTCCATGCCGTTGACGCGCACCGTTCCCGCATCGGGCTGCAGCAGCGCGTTCAAATGCTTGGCAAACGTCGACTTGCCCGACCCGTTTCCGCCGAGAATGCAGAAAAACTCGCCATCCTCGATGTTCAGATCGATGCCATCGAGCGCCGGTGTGGCACCGTCATAACTAAAGGAAACGCCCCGACACTCAATCATGCGCGGCCTTTGACCTGGTCCTTCTTGGGTGTGATGAGGTTGGAGACCGCCTTGTACACCGCCAATGTCAACACCGAGTTGAGCACGGTCTTGATGAGGTTAAACGGCAGCACGGCAGGAATCATGAGCGGGGCGATCACATCGACCGAGCCATACCAGAACCAAACACCAATGGTAAGGTTTGCGACCATAGAAAGCGCCGTAGCGGCAACAACGCCCAGCGCCAGGCCAATAACGGCACCCTTATAGGTATGCATCTTTTGGTAGACGATAGCCGCAGGCAGAATGTAGCCCAGCGTGGCAACCAAGTTCATAAGCGCACCGACCCAATCGCCCGTGGTAAGCGCATGGATAACGATCGCCATAGCGGCAACAGCGGTGCCGGCACCAGGACCATACGCAAACCCGCACACCATCGCCGGCACCAGCGACGGGTCATACGTCAAAAACGGCGCCGAGGGAAGGATAGGCAGCTGCACATACATAAACAGGGCGCCCAAGGCGCACATCAACGCCATGGTAACGAGCTGTTTGGTGCTCCACCTATTCGTGTTCTCAAAATGGATATGCTGCGACTGTTCAGACATAAGATCACCTGCCCCTTTCATCCGGACTCTAACCGTTGGTACTGGGATCTCACCAGTTCAGCCGGCATGCGAACCAACGCACACACGGGTCGCGGACTCATCAGCTCGGTCACAGGCATCTCGCCTGCGCCACGGCGCCCCTTTGACACCGCCCGATTTACCGCCAGTGGGGAATTTCACCCCGCCCTGAAACAGCAATTGCAAGTGTAGCACGAGGGAAGAAAGGCGCAAGTACGCCGAGGGTAATTTTTGGCGGGGACCAGTTGCCGTGACAACCACGTTCCCCACCCATCCCAAAGTAACGCGTCTTTCGCGCAAAGCGCGAAACAGCGAAGGGGACACGTATCCCTATCAACCACGTCCTTCTCCGCCCGCCGACCTCAAGGCCGTAAACGCAGGGGATCCGGGGGCGGGACGGGGCTTCTCTCCGGAACATTCCGCAGGACGCAAAGAGGCTCCGCAGCACAAAGCGCGATGCGGAGCCTCTTTGCATGTCCGAGGACGTTCCGGAGAGAAGCCCCGTCCCGCCCCCGGATTCCCGGTGGGAGTTCTAGACCTTGTCGGCCTTAGTACATACCGCCGCCCTGCTGACCGGCAGTGGCAGCAGCGATAGCGTCCTCAAGCTGAGTGTTTTTGGGCACATCGGAGACGGTAGCCTCGGTGATGAGGATCAGGCTGGCGACAGAAGCAGCGTTCTGCAGGGTGACGCGGCTGACCTTGACGGGGTCGAGGACGCCCATCTCGATCATGTCGCCCCACTCGCCGTTGGCAGAGTTGAGACCCTGGCCGGCGGGCAGCTCGGCAACCTTGTCGACCACGACAGCGCCCTCAAAGCCAGCGTTCTTGGCGATGGTGGCGACCGGAGCGGTCAAAGCCTTCTTGACGATGTCGACGCCGATCTTCTCCTCGGGGTCGTCGAGCTCAACAGCGTCGAGTGCAGGAGCAGCGTCCATGAAGGCGACGCCGCCGCCGGCGACGATGCCCTCCTCGACAGCAGCGCGGGTAGCCTGCAGGGCATCCTCAACGCGGTGCTTGATCTCCTTGAGCTCGGACTCGGTAGCAGCGCCAACCTTGATGACGGCAACGCCACCGGAGAGCTTAGCCAGGCGCTCCTGGAGCTTCTCACGGTCGAAGTCAGAGGTGGTGTTCTCCATCTCGCCCTTAATCTGAGCGATACGGGCGTCAATGGCCTCCTTGGAGCCAGCGCCGCCGACGACAACGGTGTTGTCCTTGGAAATGGTGACGGACTTAGCGGTGCCGAGCATATCGGCGGTGATGTCAGCGACCTTCACGCCCAGCTCGTCCAGAGCAGCCTGACCACCGGTGAGGACGGCGATGTCCTCGAGGATGCGCTTGCGGCGATCGCCGTAGCCCGGGGCCTTGACGGCGCAGACGTTGAGAGCACCACGGATCTTGTTGAGGACGAGGGTCGGCAGAGCCTCGCCGTCGATGTCCTCAGCGATGATGAGCAGGCCACGGCCGGCGCGCTGGACAGCCTCGAGAACAGGCATGATGTCCTGAACGCTGGAGATCTTCTGGTCGGTGATGAGGATGTACGGATCCTTCATCACGGCCTCCATGCGGTCGTTGTCCGTGACGAAGTAAGCGGAAACATAGCCCTTGTCGAACTGCATGCCCTCGACGGTGTCGATGGTGATGTCGAACGTCTGGGAATCCTCGACGGTGATGACGCCGTCCTTGCCCACGACCTCCATGGCCTCGGCGATCTTCTCGCCGACCTCGGGGTCACCAGCGGAGATGGTGCCGACAGAAGCGATCTGCTCCTTGGTCTCGACCGGCTTGGCCTGCTTCTTCATCTCGGCGACGGCGGCGTTGACAGCCTTGTCGATGCCGCGACGGATGGCCAGCGGGTTGGCGCCAGCGGCGACGTTGCGCAGACCGTCGTTGACGATGGCCTGGGCGAGCAGGGTTGCGGTGGTGGTGCCGTCACCCACGGTGTCGTTGGTCTTGGTGGCGACCTCCTTCACCAACTGGGCGCCCATGTTCTCGATGTTGTCCTCGAGCTCAATCTCCTTAGCGACGGAAACGCCGTCGTTGGTGATGGTCGGGGCACCGAACGTGCGCTGCAGCGCAACGTAGCGGCCCTTGGGGCCCATGGTGACGGTAACGGCGTCGGCCAGGGTGTTGACGCCCTTGGCGAGCTTAGCGCGGGCATCGGTGTTGAACGTAATGTTCTTTGCCATGGTAGGTAATCCTCCAAAAGAAATGTGACTCGCGTCGCCGCTTCCGAGTCCTATGCGGCGGGCGCGTTCAAAGACGAATCAGAGATTCTGACGAGACTAGGCCTCGACGACGGCGTAGATGTCGTCGGCGCGCATCAGCAGATACTTCTCGCCGTCGACCTTGACCTCGTTGCCACCGAACTTACCGTAGATGACAACGTCGCCAACCTTGACGTCCATGGGGATGCGATCGCCCTTGTCGTTGACCTTACCGGCGCCAACGGCAACGATGGTGCCGCGCTGCGGCTTCTCCTGAGCGTTGCTGGCGATGTACAGACCAGAGGCGGTCTTCTGCTCGGCCTCGTCGGGCTTGACCAGGACGCGATCTGCAAGCGGCTTCAAAGACGACATGCTTGTTTCCTCCTTTGTGGGCCGCGCGGTCATGCCGCGCGGGTTAACCCTTGTTGTTTGCGTACGCGTTGAATGGTACCCACGAATGGCGGGTTATACAACACAGAGTCAAAAAATCTTATTTTTTGGCACTTAGATTTTCTGAATGTCGGAGGATAACTTATGCGCAGCCCCAAGGCGGACCGGAAAGCATGAAGTTTTAGCGCGGCAACTTTGTGAATCAGCTTCTCAAGACTACAATCCTCCAGATGAAATATGCCCAGATGAGAGGAAGGGAGGGCAGATGACTGATGAGCTGAGCACCTCGGCATGGCGAGATATAGCACCGAATCGCGATGCACGCGACTCCATGCCGCCCGTTCGCACTCGCCTGCTCGCCCTGGCTCTCGTCTTCGCCCTTCTCGCGGTAACCATCCTCTCCCCCATCGCAACCGCCCATGAGTTGCATCATGACTGCACCGGCGCGGGCTGCACCATCTGCGCCGAGCTCGCCGGCAATCTGTCGATCGCCCGTGGCGGTGACACCGTCCCCGTGGGCGCGACATCGTTCATCACCCTCTTGCTGATCTCCGCCCTAGCCGTCATCGGCACCGAGCGATCTTCATATGCCCCGGTCACCCTATTATCCCTCAGGGTCCGTCTGGACGATTAACGGCTCCCAATTGAATCAAATAGCTACCGCGTGCCACAGCGGCATCGCCTTCGGCCGTCGGCACCCCGACGCAGCCGTTTTCAATTCAGGAGCAATCTATGTGGACAACCGAATCTACCGTCGCCATCCCAAGCGGCGTCCTATTCGTCACCGTGGCCCCATGGCGGCGGCATATATGCCCCTTTTAAGTGCGGTCTTTGCTCTCGCCGCTTCTGACGACAATGCGTCCAGCTCGACCCCGTCGAGGGGCTCACTGACAAACAGCTTAAAGCCGGCGAGGATTACCCACCCATCATGAACGACAACCTGGAGAAGCTCGTGAAGACGCTGAACTAGGAGTAAGGAACAGAGACGATGAAGATGAGCATGAAGGATCTGAAAAGCTGGATGACCGACCATCCCTACCCCCGTACGCTGGCAACGATCGGCGGCGCATCGATATGCTCGATGCTCGCCCTCGAGCTGCCCTCCAACCATGAACTATGGAAGATGCAGGCCGGACCGGCACTTTTAGAGCTTTTGCTCATCTTCTGCTTCTTGTGCCTGTTGTTCTATCTGCCGCACCGCCGTAAGACCCCCGCAATCGTTGGCATCGTTGCGCTCGCCAGCATCGGTATCGCCGAGTACTTCGTAATCACGTTCAAATCGATGCCCATCCAACCCGGAGACCTGTTCGCCCTCTCGACCGCTGCGACGGTCGCCGGCAGCTACACCTATGAGCTCAGCACTTTCTGCTTCATGGGGCTTGCCGCCGCGGCCTTGGGAATCGCGCTTATCGTCCTCATTCCGCGTGATGCATGTGGGCGACCGCCGCGCCGCGCATCGGAAACGTCCCCCGAGTCCATCGACCATGCGATGTCTGCGTCCTTGAAATCGAAGGACTCAAAGGCGTCTCCGGCAACCGAGGGGACATCGACAGCGCCGAGGGAACATCCAGTCGCAACCAAATCCAAACTCCCCCTCTCCGTCGACCGTCGTACCGCACTTGTTGCCGGAGCCGCACTGGGGGCGCAGGCCTTCATCAGCTATTACGACACCTTGGGCATCAAGCTTCATACCTGGAAGCCCCTCGAAAGCTATTACAGTCAGGGGTTTCTCCCCACCTTTATTTCGAGCGCGCAAAAAATGGTGCCGCCTAAACCCAAGCACTACAAGAGCGGTGAGGCCTCGGCGATCATCAGGCGCCTTGCCGCGCGCTGGAACGCGGGCACGAACGGCATCGCCGACCCCTCCCGTGCCGCTGCCGTCGAACAGTTTGACCAGCTCAAGCCCTCAGTCATCTGTATCATGAACGAGTCCTTCGCCGACCTTTCAATCTTTAACGAACTGGGCTGTGGCTATAAGGGGCCCGAGCGCTTCAAAGCCATCGATAACGCGCTTCTGCAGGGAGTGAGCTACATGAGCGCCTTCGGTGCCGGCACCTGTAACAGCGAGTTCGAGTTCTTAACCGGACACTCCATGGCATTCCTGGGCGCTGGCGTCTACCCGTTCATGAGCTACAACCTGGCCCCGAGCGAGAACCTCGCCCGTCAGTTCAAGAGACTCGGCTATCGCACCGTGGCCATGCACCCCAACCACGCCACCAACTGGAATCGCGAGAACGTCTTCGCGGACATGGGATTCGACGAGTTCCTCTCGATCGAGGACTTCGCCGGCGCACCCGAGCTCTGCCGCAAGGTCACCGACGCCGCCACCTACGACAAGTGCCTCGAGGTACTAAAGCAGAGCGACCAGCCGATCTTCATCCACGACGTGACGATGCAAAACCACTCCGCCTATGACACGGGCTTGGTGCCCACCGACCAGCAACTGCACCTTGCCGTCGAAGGTGTGTCCGACAAAGTTATCACCTGGACCAATGAATACTGCTCGCTCATGGAAGCGTCCGATGCCGCCTTCGCCGCCTTCCTGGAAAAGCTGCGTGATCTCGACCGCCCCGTCGTCGTGGTGATGTACGGCGACCACCAGCCGTTCTTCACCGACCGCTACAACGACCTCTACTTTACCGATGAGGACGATGCCACCCATACCGAGCGCATCTGGCAGACACGCTATGTGGTCTGGGCGAACTACGATGTCGCCGGCAACGCACAAACGAGTGGGGAACTCAACACAAGCATCAATAACGTCGGTGCACTCGCACTCAATGCCATCGGTGCCCCGCTCACCGCCTACCAACGCGCACGCTTGCAAAACCAAGCGCACATGCCGGCGATAAACGTGGTGGGGGCGCAGGATGCGCACGGCGTTTGGTATACAGCCGAGGCCAAGAACGTTCCCGCCAAGACCGCTAATGCGCGCGATCGCCTGGACCGCATGCAATATCGTAAGCTCTTCGACCACGAAGGCTCGGTCTTTGCCACCCATAAGCAGGCGGCCGCCAACGAAACCGACCCCAACGCAGCTCCGGGAGCCTAGGGTTGACCAATCTCGGGCCCGGTATTCAGAAAAGTCAGTGCAGCAAAATGACGATGCGGACAGCGACTTGGGCATGGTTTTCGCCGCTCGCACGGGTCCCCTGGGGAGCAGCGTGCATTTTTGGGAGTTTTCAGCAGGCCAGGACGGCTGCATACGCGCCGGACACACCATATTGGTCCCAAGAACGCCTTTGACCGGCGATTTGGGTCGACGGGCAAACCCTGTCAGGACAAAAAAGCGTGCCTCGCACCGCACCGGACCCCAAAATGACGTCGATCTCCGCAATGCCACCCGACTGCAGCGGCACCGGCAGAGCTCACGGTGCTGAATACTCCATTTTTTGCACGGCCCAGGCGGGGGTACATCAGGACCGGAAAGAACATCTCAACTTTTTTTGCAATCTGCAACTGGAAGTATGCAAAACGCTAAGAGAAAGCATCGCTGATGTCCCAATTGAGCGCGCGGAGCAGCAGCGCTTCCACCCTGCGCCCAAATCCAGCAGAGAGGGGACGCTCCTAACGAACCCCCATCGGCAAACAAACGCGGCTCGAGCGCCATCCCAAAATAGGCTGCCCGAGCCGCGTTTAACGGTACGACATGAATATTAGCGCTCGTAAATCAAGTTGCCTGCCAGGTAGGTGGCCTGAACCTTGGTGGCTTGCAGCTCTTGGGGGTCGATGGTGAGCGGGTTTTGGTCCAGGACTACCAGGTCGGCGTATTTGCCGGGCTCTAGGCTGCCGAGGTTTTGCTCGTCGCCCGCTGCGTACGCGCTGCCAAGCGTGTAGCTGCGCAGGGCCGTTGCCGCGTCGATACGCTCGCTCGGCAGCCAGCCGCCCTCGGGCCAGTGGCTGCGGGGATCTTGGCGCGTGATAGCCGTGTAGAGCACGTTCATGCTGGTAACGGCCGTGATGGGGCTGTCGGTACCGAAAGCTTGACGGATACCGCGCTGCTGATAAGTTGCGAACGGCCACATGATGCGGCTGCGTTCCAGGCCCAGGTCGCGCTCCGGGCCACCCGGGTCGAGCGTGATGTGGCAAGGCTGGCTCGAGGCAATGACGTTGAGCTTGCGCAGACGATCGATGTCCTGAGGCAGCAGATTCTCCAGGTGCTCAAGCGTATTGTGGCCGTGCTGGGGCAAGCCGTAGAGCTCTGCCGCCTCCTCAAAGATATCGAGCGCAGCATGGATGGCACCGTCGCCGATAACGTGGATGCGCACGGTATGGTCACGCTCGGCTGCCGCCAAAACCAACTTGCGCATACGCTCGACAGGGACCGTCAGGCGGCCCTGGTCGCCCGGGAAGCGCGGGTTGGTATAGGGCTCAGTGAGGTATGCGGTATGCTCGCTCGACACGCCGTCGAAGAACTGTTTAAAGCCTGGCGCCGAGAGCAGCGCGTTGTTCGCGTAGCGGGTCTGGAGTTCTTCCAAGCGCGACTGGTCATCCAGCAGCGTGGGAAACAGATGGGCGCGGATGCCCAGCTTGCCGGCGGCCTGCAGCTTGTCGTAAACATCATCGCGAATAAAGTCGCAGCCCGGCATGGGCATGAGCGACATATCGCAGATTGAGGTAATGCCTTGCTCGGCCATACGCTTCATCTGGTCGGCGTATGCGCTCGCGATGCGGTCCTCGCCCAGCCACTCCAGGCAGCGCGGCAGCAGCTGCATGGCCGCAGCCTCGTGAGCGATACCCGTAAGCTCACCGTTTGAGTCTTTGTCGTAACTGCCACCCGCCGGAGGCTCGCTGTCGCGCGTAACGCCGAGCGCCTCGAGTGCGCGGCTGTTGAGCCACAGCGTGTGCCCGTCGCCCGAGTACATAACGCAGGGACGATCGGGAAATGCCGCATCGAGGGAGGCCTTGGTAGGGTGCTCGGGCGGATCCCAGCGGTAATCGCGCCAACCCTGGGTCACGACCCAGGCGTCATCTGGCAAGCCTTGGGAAAACTCGAGCGCATGCTGCACCAATGCTGCCTCGGACGTGCCCATATCCATGAGCATGTACGGCGAGGAGCCAACCGAAGTATGGAAGAAATGCAGGTGCGCATCGTGGAAACCGGGGCAGACAAACTGCTCGCCGTAATCGACCACCGGCGTGGCGGCAGGTGCGGCGGCAATCACGTCATCGGGCGCGCCGACTGCGACGATGCGATCACCCGCGATGGCGATCGCCAACTCGCGGGTGGTATCGATGCCGTCTTGGGCAGTAAAAACGTTCTTGGAGCGGATAATCCGATCGATATGTTGCATGGGCATCCCCATCTCTGGCAGGAAATTCAACACCCCCGAGTGTACTCCCCCACTCTTGCTACAAAACCCCAAGCGGCAAACGGCAACTTTACCAGCCCTAGCGGCAGGTGGCATACTGGAGAGAGCCTGTACGATTTTGCGATCGAACCAACAAGGAGCAAATCGACCATGACGAAGACCAAGGCACAGCAAATTATGGCGGCAACCGAGGTTCGCGCGGCAGACGACGTCACCGCGGCCATCCAGGATATCGCCGCCGAGTTTGAACCCTACATCATCAAGCAGCGCCGGCACTTCCATAAGCACCCGGAGCTGAGCCTTGCCGAGGAGCGCACGACTTCCGACATCGCCAACCAGCTCGACGCCATGAATATCCCCTACGAGCGTCCACTCAGGACGGGCCTGGTGGCGACACTCCGCGGCACCGCGCCGGATGCCTACCGCGAGGACGGCACGCCGCGTCGCCGTATCCTGCTGCGCGCCGATATCGACGCCCTGCCCGTCACCGAGCAGACCGGCGAGGAGTTCGCCAGCGTCAATGAGGGTTGCATGCACGCCTGCGGTCACGACTGTCATATCGCCATGATGCTCGGCACGCTGCAAATCCTGCGCCACATGACCGATGACATCCACGGCGAGGTCCGCATCGTGTTCCAGCCCAGCGAGGAAAACGGCCAGGGTGCCAAGCTCATGATCGGCACCGGTGTGCTCGACGGCGTCGACGGCGCCTACGCCGCACATATCTGGAGCGAGGTCGACGCCGGCACCGTGAGCTGCGAGCCCGGCCCGCGCATGGCCAATACCGACTGGTTCCGCATTGATGTCCGCGGCACCTCGTGCCATGGCGCCATGCCCCAGCGCGGCCACGACGCCGTTATGGTTGCCGCCGAAATCGTCAATGCCCTGCAGACCATCGTCTCGCGCGAGATTAGCCCCTACGAACCCGCCGTCATCACCGTCGGCGAACTGCACGGCGGCACCGCGCGCAACGTTATCGCCGGCACGGCGTACCTCGCCGGCACAGTGCGCACCTATGGCGACAAGACGCATGAGGAAATGCCCGAGCTTATGCGCCGCATCGTGGAGCACACCGCAGCAGCACTAGGCGCCGAGGCCGAACTCACCGACTACACCATCGCCAACTACAAGGTCGAAAACGATGCCGCCTCGAGCGAGCGTTGCCGCCAAGCTGTGCTCAAGTGCCTGGGCCCCGCGGGCGAGGGCCATTACCGCGGCACGCTTTCGGGCGAGGACTTCTCGGAGTACCTGCGCCGTGTGCCGGGCGTGCTCGCCTTTGTTGGCACGCGCAACCCCCAGATTGGCGCCACCTATGCCCAGCACTCCTGCTTCTACAAGATCGACGAGAGTGTACTCGCCAAGGGCTCCATGGTAGCCGCTCAGTATGCCATCGACTTTTTGGCCGAGCCCACGCAAGAGGAGCTCGACGGCCCCACAATCGCCGCGGTTGCCGAGACCAATCCCGACCTGGCAGCCAAGCTGCGCTCTGCCAAGGCAACGGCCGCCGAGGCCCGCGACGCCGTGCACGACGCCCGCACCGCCCGCCATGCCGCCATCAAGGGCATTCACGATGCCCGTGCCGCTGCCCGCCACGAGGAGAAGCATGGCGAGTAGCCGTCACGTCCACCCGTAACAACCTGGCTAGAGCAAAGCGGGGGCGAACGTTATCTCAACGTTCGCCCCCGCTTATGTGTCGATGCTTTTCTAGCGCGTCCTCCGTCACGACAGGTAAGAGCGAAGGATGGTGAGCCAGCGTGGGGTTTTGAGGTGGATGATATCGGTGGGAACTCCGGCGGGAGCGTGACCACCAAAGAGCAGGCCCGCGTCTGCCGGGTTGATAAGGCGCACGATCCATACGGCAACGACCAGCACGCACAGAACAACAACCGCAATGTCGATGCCACGCTTTAGCTTGCTCGATGCCACCTCCTCGCGCACGAACGCGAGCACGAACGCAATCGGCACTACCCAAAACAGCGGATGATAAGCGAAGGCCGCCGCAAAATCGAGGCGCAGCGCCGCCAGCCAGGCCCTCGTCATGCCGCATCCCGGACAGGGAATGCCCGTCATCAGGTGAAACACGCAGCCGATATCGAGCAGGTAGAGTGCGAGCCAGGCGACAAAGAGCGCGCCGATGCAAGAAAGGGCGCGGCGAATGAGCTCCGCCGCGCCCTTATGTCCCTGGGAGCTGTTCACGCCGTTCTTATCGTTAGGCACGAGCGCCAAGACGGGTGTTGTAAGCCGTTGCCATGGCATTGGTGTTCTTGATGATGATGTTCATGGCAAAGATGGGGCCAAGACCGCACAGCAGCGCGCCGACAATCTGCCACATAAGAACGGTGGTACCGTTCTCCTGGAACATCAGGCCATAGCGAGGAGCATTAGCCTGCAGGCGGTTACCGATCTTGTAGTACCAGTAGAGTCCGTAGAAGCCGCAGGTCACGAACGACAGCAGGATGAATGCCGCCAGACCCGGCGTGGAATCGCCGTCGTCCTGGCACATGACATTGATGTCGCGGGCGAGGCAATAGAGGAAGTAATACGAATAGATGCCGCAGGTCACGATGGAAAGCAGGAGCCAGCCGATCACGCCACGGTCAGTCTTAATCGGAGCATAGCCCATCGGGGCAGGTGCAGGCTGCTGAGCATACTGCTGCTGGCCGGCGTACTGCTGCTGCCCGGTGTACTGCTGCTGAGGCTGGGGCTGAACTGCCTGAACCGGAGTGGGCTGAATCTGCGTGGGCTGCGGAGCAGGCTGGGGCTGAGGCGCAGGCTGCGGCGCTGGCTGAGGGGCCGGAGCGGTGGGAGCGGCACCGATGGCAGAACCGCAAACAGGGCAGAATTTGGCATCATCCGAAATGGGAGAACCACAAGTGGGACAGAACATAAGCTTCTCCTTTTCCTAAGGCGTCGCACGCCTTCAAACCTTACACGTCTATGTTCTCAACAATAGCCGCGACGTTGTTGCGCAACATTGACCAATTTCCGAGAAATTTTTCTGCAACCGTTTTCCCAGGTATTGTCTTGCTTTCACAGTAGAAAAAGGCACCCCGGGCTCAGTTGCCCAGGGCGCCTCGACCGACTATTCGGTTTGATTGTTTTCGGCAGCAGGATTATCGCCCGGCTCATCCGCCGGCGTGGCAACGGCATTCCAGTCGGGTTCTGCAGGCGTCGCCTCGGGCGCGGGGGCCGGTGCCGGAGCAGGCGCCGGCGCGGGTGCCGGGGCAGGTGCCGGGGCAGGTGCAGGCGCGGGTGCCGGGGCAGGTGCAGCACCAGTGGCGGCCGTGGGATTGAACCCCGCAGGAGCAGGCTTCTTCTCACCCGGGAGCACAAACGTCAGGACATCATCGGTATCCTCATCGGCCCACCCGCTGGCATGGCGCGCGGCCCAGTAGCCAACGGCACGATATTTGAGCATCGTGCCAAACACATTCAGGAACACGGTGACAAAGGCGATGATCATCAGGAACAGGATGAGCGTAATGCCGCCACCCTCGATGATTGCCTCAAGACCCGAAGGACGAGAATAGTAGCCGTAGTAGCCATAGCTGCTAATGCCCAGCGCGGCAACAAAACCAAAGATGGCGGTGAAAATCCAGGTGATGATATTGGAAACAATGCCCGTCAAAAACTCGGGGAGAATCGATGCGCAGAACAACTTGCCCAGGTTGGCCTTATAGGACTTCCAAACCTTCTCGAGCGAAAACGCGCTTTCCACGCGGCCGGCGACTGCAAAGTGCATCACAGCGGCATCGCCAAACATCTTAAAGAAGATGCCCAACACCGCCGATACGATCATGGCAAAGACAAGCAGACCCATCGACCCGATGAGTGCGCCCTCGAGGCCGCTCGAACCGAAGTAATAGTACGAACCGACAGCACCGATCACAGCGCTCTCAAGCACCGAGAACACCACGCCAATCACTGGAATAATGGCCACGAACCCGAGCACGTTCGTAATGACAGACGAGAAGATGCCCAGTCCAAAGGAGGTCGAGCGCAGCAGCGGACGCTCCATGCCGTTATCGTCCTTGAGCGACAGGTCGCGACCCCACTCAATAGCAAAGCCAGCGCCGCACACGCTTGCCACGTACGCAAGCAAAAAGCCAATGGCCGCCGCGATGCCACCGATAACGGGGATAAACAGCACCAGCACCGACACGACGCAGATCAGCGCCGGCAAAAAGGCAATCTGACATACGCGAACCAGGGCGCCGGGAACCTTAATCATGTCGTTGAAGGCCTGCGCCATGCAGCCCTTGGGCACGCTCATAGCCGGCTGGGGCGCAACGAACGGCTGCGGCTGCGGTTGGGCAAACGGCTGACCCTGCGGCTGAGGTTGAGCTTGCGGAGCGGGGCCGGCGGCCTTGACCTCGGTATTAGGGGCACCGCACACGCCGCAGAACTTGTCGTTATCGCCCATGGGGGCGCCACACTGCGAACAGAACATCGAAATCATCCCTTCGTATCTAGAGCGAATCACCTGGATCGCAAACGATGTCTTTGGCAACATTGTCGCCCAATGTGGGGACAAATACTCCAAGATGGCCGATTTGCAACGTAGGCGGCCTTATTCAATGATTCGAAGGGTGCGTCCGCGCTAGTTCGTGCCGCGGAAGCCCTTGCCCACGATCTCGGAGCTATCGACGATGGTGATGAAGGCGTCGGGGTCAATCTCGCGGGTATAGCGGCGCAGTTGCACTGCCTCGCGACGGCTCAGCACGCTCATGATCACCGTAACGCACGTGCCCGAGAAGGCGCCGTAGCCACGGCTGATCGTTGCCGTGCGGTTGAGATGCTTGACGATAAACTCCTCGACTTTGCGCGGTTCGGCGCAAATAATCGTGCAGACCTTGCGCAGGTGAATGCTCTCGATGGCCTTGTCGACCACGAGCGTCTTGGCAAACAGGCCAAGCACGCAGTACAGGCCGACGCGCGGGCCATACAGGAAAGCCGCGATGGTCACGATGCCGATATCGACCAGCAGCAGTGCGCGGCCAATCTCGAGCGTGGTGCGGCGTTTGAGAATCATAGCGAGAATGTCCGTGCCACCCGTCGAGGCGCCAATGTCAAAGACAATAGCACTGCCGAGCGCCGGCAAGATGACGGCAAAACACAGGTCGAGCCACATATCGCCCGTCATCGAAACTTCCGTCGGGATGAAGAGCTCAAACAGTGAGACGTAGGCCGAAAGCGCAAAGGAAGCGAAGACGCTCCACAGAATCGCCTTGCGCTCCAAAAAGATAAATCCCAGGATGACCAGGACCGCGTTGATAATCCACATAAAGACGCCGACGGGCAGAGTCGGGAACAGCGTGGAAAGAATGACCGACACGCCCGAGGTGCCGCCGAAGGCAAAGTGATTGGGGGTTTTAAAGGCCACGATGGCGAACGCCGTGAGGATCAGGCCCAGGTTGAGCTCGGCAAAAAAGCGCGGAAAGCCTGGCTCCTGGCTGCGCTTGCGGCCGGCGCGCTCGCCTTGCTCAATAACATCGCGATCGACCACGCGCTCCATCGGCACCACCGGAGGACGATGTACCTCCTCGGCGGCACGCGACGCCGCCTCTGCCGCAGCGGCTTCAATCGCCCATGCCTTGCTTTCGGTCTCGTGTTCGTCGGCCATTACGGCAACCCCTCGTTAACAATTTGGAAACAATGCGCCCATTAGGGTAACGCGGAACGCGAAGATTGCAACCCTTAGTTAGACGAGCGGTATGACTACATCGGGAGCGTACAGAAACGGCCGGCCGCGCTTTTGCATGCGCGACCGGCCGTTTGACGTTTACGCAGATAAAACCTGCCAAAATAAACATCCCTTTTTGGTAGGTTACTCGTGCTGGCTGGTGCGGTGCTCGTACTCCTCGGGGGTGATGACATCCTCGATGCGCAGGTTGACGCCTGCCACCTCAAGGCCGGTCATCGCGGCCAGACGCTCGGTGACGCGCGCCTTAACGTCGTCAAAGATCGCAGGCGCATAGGCGCCATACTCGATGATGACCGAGATGTTGACGACCACGCGGTTGTCGTCGGTGACCTCGACCGTCACGCCCTTGGTCAGGTTCTCGGCACCAAACTGCTCCTGCACAAAGTGCATAAGGTTACCCTTCATGCCCAGAACGTGCGGCACCTCGCGGGTGGCCATGGCGACGATCTTCTCGATCACGCCGTTGGAATAGGTCAGCGAGTCCTCGGACTCGTCCGCCTCCTCGTCGTCCTCGTCCGCCTCGTCTTTGGACTCGGCCTCGACGAGCGTCTCGTCCTCGAGCGTTACGTCCTCCGCCTCGGCGGCGACGGCCTCGTTCGCCTCGAGCTCGGTATCGGCTACATCGACCTTCGTGTTAAAAGCCATGGTTCCTCCTTATGCCTGCCACGGATGCGACAGTCGAATACGTATTAGCGGCCGCTAAACAGACGGCCGAAGAAGTTGACGATACCGTTCTCGCCGTCGCGAATCTGGCCGATCACGGCACCGATCAGCACAAAGAATGCGATGACGAGCGTGTCCCACAGGCCCAACGTAAGTACCAGCACGGCGAGGATAAAGCCTGCCACGGCGCCGAGCGTAGTGTTGGGGTGGCGCACGGCGTAGCTCCAGATAGCAGCGCCCGTACCTTTGATGAGACCCATGGCCTCGTCAAAGTCGTTGGCGGCGCTGTCGTGCTGCTCGCCGGCCTCGGGCTTGGTGTCGGCGGACTCGCCTGCCGGCGTAGCGTTCTGATCGATCGTCAGGCGCGGCGTGCGGGCGGTCTTGTCTTGGTTGGTATCACTCACCGGAAACCTCCACGGTCTGGACGGTAGTCTTGGACGGCAAAAAACGGACGCGCGCGGTCGTGCCCGGCGTGCCGAGCATGGTGTCGCAGGCCTTCTCGATGCGCTGCTGCATCGCGATAGCTTGGGAGGCCACGTCCCGGTCGTCGAGTGCGATGGCCTCTACCTTAAAACGAACGCGCGACTCGTCGGAGCCTTGAACGCGTGCCTCGATATGTTCAACCATCACACGATCATCGCACTCCGCCGCGGCGCGGGCGCACGAGGAAAGCGCTGCGAGCGTGACCTCGATATTGCGCTCCCCCGCCGGATGCACGCAGGACGGCTCGCGACGCGCGAACATCAAGCGGAAAAACCCAATGAGCACGCCAAGCGCCACGATGGCGGCGCACACCGTAACGACGACGCGAGGCATGGTGTCACGCAACAGCAACATAAAGCGATACGTATACGGTCCCCAGAACTGGCAGACAAGCGTGCCCAGCGCCACGATGGCGGCGGCAAGGTACACGATTGCTAGGGCTCGTTTGAGCACGCGCATGCGGCGCTCCTTTCGGGTCTCGGTCCACAAAATGCAAAACGATTCGCATCATTATAAAAGAGCCGGGTCCGGTGCTCTACGCACGCGGATCCGGCTCATCTATTCCACGAGGCTTGCATGCTCGCTTCATTATGCCCAGATATGCGCGGCTTAACCCGCGCGGGCGCTACTCCTCCTCGAGGGCAGCGATGACCTCGTCGGTCATATCCATGGTGCTGTAGACGTCCTGGACGTCGTCGAGCTCCTCGAGGCGATCGATGAGGCGCTGAACCTTCTTGGCGTCGGTACCGGAGACCTCGGTCGGGGTGGTCGGAACCATGGTGGTCTCGGAACCCTTGACCTGGACGCCCTGCTCCTCGAGTGCCTTGGAGACAGCCATGACGTCGTTAGCAGCGGTCCAGACGATCCACTCCTCGCCGGCGTCCTCGTAGTCCTCGCCACCGGCCTCGGCGATTGCCATCATGAACTCGTCCTCGTCACCGGCAGCACCGTTGGCGATCATGGTCTCCTTCTTGGCGTTCTCGTCCAGGATCTCCTTGGCGACGACGATCTGGCCCTTGCGCTCAAACTGGAAGGCGACGGAGCCGGAGGTGCCCAGGTTGCCACCAGCGTGGGAGAAGGCAGAACGGACATCGGCGGCGGTACGGTTGCGGTTATCGGTCAGGCAGTCAACGTAGACGGCAACACCGGCGGGACCATAGCCCTCGTACACGATGTTCTCGTAGACGGCGGCATCGGCACCCGAACCGAAGGCCTTGTCGATAGCGGACTTGATCTTGTCCTTAGGCATGGACTGAGCCTTGGCCTTGGCAACAGCAGCAGCGAGGCTGGCGTTGTTCTCGGGCAGCGGGTCGCCGCCGAGACGGGCAGCAACGGTGATGTTGCGGCTCAGCTTGGAGAAGAGGGCGGAACGCTTGGCGTCCTGCGCGCCCTTACGATGCTTGGTTGTGGCCCACTTAGAGTGTCCGGACATACGTGTCTCCTATCGGTTTCGACCTAAAGCCCAGCGCAGATGCTCGGGCAATATAAACAAACGTCGTTATGATATACCTACTGGCCTGCGAGATAAACCCCAAAATGAAGGCGTCGTGATGATACAGCCCCTTGGTGCAAAGCAACCTGTCCCCTTTGCACCAAATTAGGACCAGAGGAGGTCGCTGCGAGTGATGGTGGCGCCGATGGCAAAGGGCATGCAGGCGATAACCGGATACAGGTAGCGCATATAGGTCGAACCGTTGCAGGGACCGATCAGGCACACGGCAAGCACGCCCAGCAGCGGCAACCAAATGGCCAGACCGCGCCATGAATGACGACGTAGCAGATAGACCACCACGGCGATCATGATCCACACATAGGTGGCCGAGCTCATGGTGAGCGAGATAAACGGAATGCGCTGCACCGCCACGCGATACAGGTTGATCAGGTGGTCGCACCAGCGCACAACCTTGCTATCGACCGGATGGAAGTCAAAGTACTTGAGGTTATCGGGCTTCGCCATAATCTCGGCACTGCGCGCCGTGCTGTAGACCCACGCATCGCGGGCACTCGGATAAAAGTAGCCGTAGTAGTTATTGATGAGCGCCGAGATGTAGCACTCGGGATCCTTTTTGAACATCTGCGCCCAGACCTCAAAATAGGCCTTGATGTCCTCCTGCGAGGCGTACTCGTTAAAGCAATTTTTGACGGCGTCCGACTTATCCGGGTTGTAGCGGCGGCCCAGATTGTCGTACTTGAGCACACGGTCGATCACGGCACGCTCATCGTCGGTCACCAAGCCGTCGCAAGGAGCCTCCACGATAGTGCCGTCCTCCTTAACCGTAGGGTTGACACCCGAGTTGAGGCCGTCGTGCTTTTGGACGAAACGAGCCGTCTGCTGGAACGGAATCGAGAGGATTTCGCGCTTGGAACCAGGCGTAATGTCATGCGCCGGCATAAAGACCTTGGTGAAGTACACATTAGAGGCAAGGCAGAGTCCAAGCACCGCAAGAACTCCCACCCAGCGGAAACGCGAGATGGCGCCCGAAGGCGCAGCACCGGCCTGCTTGACTGCACGACGAGCCACATGCGCGTCCCATGCGCAAAACGCCGCCGCGATTACGCATGCCGCCAGGGGAAACACCAGGCCGCCGTTGCGCAGAAACGTGGAACCCATGGCACCCAGAGCGAGCAGCAGCCAGTCATGGCGCGCAAAGAGCACGGGCCTCTGTTCGCCCGCACGCTCGGCATTGGCATCGCGACGGGGCAGGCCGCAGGCCACGAGCTTCACGGTCTGCACCAACAGCACCAAAAACGCGTCGGCAAACAGCACATCTTTGGTAAGCAGGGCCGCGTAGTTGGAGAACATGGGCATAGACACAAAGAACAGCAAGATCACGCCGCGGATCGGCAAGCTCACGCCCAGCTTGCGCAGCGACGAGATGGAATAGGCCATGCAGGCGGCCGTAATGACGAACTGAGCGCAGGTGTAGATGGCAAGACCTGCGTTGGCGCTGTTGAACAGTGAAAGCCCCAGCTGGACGCACGAACCGATGATAGCCGTGTGCGCCACGGGGTGATGTCCGTTGAGCAACACATTGGGATTGAGCAGACGCAGGTAGTCACTCGTGCCGTTGGGGTAGTTGAACCACTGGCGAATCTGCGCACCCGTATCTCCCATAAAAAGGCCGGGCAGCGAAGCGATGAGCGTGGGCGCCCAGGCGACCATAAGCACCAGGAAGGGCCCGGCAAAGGGATGGACCGAGAGCACGGCGTGAGCCACACGCCATACGCGGCCAAAGTGCGCCTCAGAAAACGGGATGCGCCGAGAGCTCAGCCAATCTAGACACTCAAAAGCCAGATAGAAGGCCACGATCGCTAGGAGCATCCAGCCCGCACCGCCTATCCAGGCGCAGATGATGCGAGCCTTGTCGCCGAGCACAATCTCGGCCGAATCGATGAGGTCGTAGCTGCGGCCGAACACCATGCAGATGGCGAAAAACAGCGACGGAAGGATCACCGAGGGACGCCAAGCGTCGCCGCGGCCAAAGAATACGTAGCGAAACGGCAGCGTGAGCAGGCAGGCAAGTGCAAGCAGCATGACCGCGTCGGTATGGCCGGCAAACGAGAGGAGCACCTCGTAGCACACGTACAGCATGCCCGAGGCTTTGGGGTCAATCGTCAAGACTGCGTTGCTCGACACCGGGGCGGGATCGATGGAAAACGCCGTGGTCGCCAACAGCGCGAGCAAAAATGCGATGAGTGTCTGCTTGGCGGGGTAGCGCTTAAACCAGACGATGCGGGCAGCGTCGCGCGCAGCCGTTGTGGAGAGGTCGGAATCCTTCACAGTCCGAAAGCCTTTCTAGAAACCTATCAAACTCGGCAAAACCACCACAAAGGTGCCTGTCCCCTTTGTGGTGGTTTTGGTGGTTAGGCGTCGAGGTAGATGCGCTGGGGGCGATTGCGGTGTCGGGCGAAGATGATGAGCACCAGGCCGGCAATCACGAGCGGCAAACTCAGCAGCTGGCCCATGGTGATAACGCCTCCCAGCAAATAGCCCAGCTGGGCATCGGGCACGCGCACAAACTCAATCAAAAAGCGAACGATGCCGTAGCCCATCACAAAGACGCCCATAAACGTACCCTGGGGCAGCAGCGGTTTTTTGCGACTGAGCACCTGCAGGATGCAGAAGAGCACAATGCCCTCTAGAAACGCCTCGTAGAGCTGGGAGGGATGGCGCGGCATATTGCCCGCGGTGCCGCCAAAGACCACACCCCAGGGCAGATCGGTCGGCTTACCCCACAGCTCACCGTTTACGAAGTTGGCGCAGCGTCCCAGGCACAGCGCCAGCGGAGCGCCGATAACGGCAAGGTCGGCGATGGTCCAGGCGTCGAGCTTATACATGCGGCACACGATGATGCCGCCCAAGATGCCGCCGACCAGGCCACCGTGGAAGCTCATGCCGCCCTCGTTGGTGGCAAAGATCTCGAGCGGGTGGGTCCAATAGTAGCCATCGCCGTAAAAGACGACGTAAAACAGGCGCGCGCCGATGATGAGGCCAAAGACCGCGCCGACCACGACGCTCGTCAGGTCATCAATCGTAATGTCGAAGCCCCAGCGGCGCTGCGTGCGATACATAACGACTGCCGTAAGCAGGGCGCCGACCACATAGGCCAGGCCGTACCAGTAGATGGTGATGGGGCCCGCCGAGATCGCGACGGGATCAAGCATATGGTAGAGGTCGTTGAGCATATCGATCCCCCTGCTCCCTACATACAAATGCGGCCGCGGGCCTTACGCTCGCAGCCGCAAATTTGGGCGTAACGTCTATGCGGAGCGTACCGTCCGCAGCTTTCGCGTCTTAGAACGGCGCGTACTCGTCGTACAGGTCCTCGGCCTCGCCGGAAGCATTGACCTGCTCAACGCGGGTAACGCCGGGCACATGCTCCTTCAGGATGCGCTCGATACCCATGGAAAGGGTTAGCGAGCTCATGGGGCAGCCGGCGCAGGCGCCCTGCAGCTCCAGCTTGACAACACCCTCGTCGTCGACGCCCACATACTCCATATCGCCGCCATCGGCCTGCAGGTTGGGGCGAATCTCTTCAAGAACCTTCTTAAGCAGCTCTTCGTTAACAGCCACAGGGGCTCCTTTCTCACAATAACGCGGGCACGCCCGCGGACAGGGGCTATGTTACTACAGCCATGTACCCGCTTAGGCGCCAGCCATGCGTGCGGACACGACTTTCACGAGCAGTCAATTTGGGACGGGTCTCTTTTGGCTGTTTTGCCGCCAGCTGGCGTTGGCACGCGCTACTGCTGAGTCTGCTCCCCGGTACCAATCTGGACATCGACGATGACCTGGCGGTAGCTGATGCCGCAGGAGTCGAGAATGCGGCGGCTGATACGGCCGTCATCGGTGTCGGCATACTTATTGTCCAGGTAGACGACCTCGCCCACGCCCACCTGCGCCAGGATCTTGGCGCAGTCGTGGCACGGGAACAGCGTGACGTAGACCGTGGAACCCTCGAGGTCCTTGAGCGAGCCACGGTAGTTGAGCACGGCGTTGGCCTCGGCATGGACCACGTAGTTGTGCTTGTCCTGCAGCGGGTCATCGCTCGTACCCCACGGGAAAAAGTCGTCGTTGAGCGCCGAGGGCGTGCCGTTGTAACCCACCGAAAGGATGCGGTGGTTGGTGCTGGCGATGCATGCTCCCACCTGCGTGTTGGGGTCCTTGCTACGGCGCTGCGCGGCGATGGCCACGCTCATAAAGAACTCGTCCCAGCTAATAACGTCGCGGCGCTTGCCCGACGCGGTTTGATGAAGATCGTCCGACATGGCAGACACCTCCGAAATCGCAATAGTTTGGCCCATTGTAGCAGGTGAAAGGTAGGGGCGCTTATCCCACCAGCCCCTCGCCCTACGCGCGGCGGGGCTTTTGGTTGATGCGGTAGAGCTCGGCGAGACCCCGCAACGTCAGCGCGTCGTCTACCGTCAGGCTATGGCCGACCAGCGCCGCAAGTGCCTCGGCATCGTCGCCGGTAATGACGATGGGCACATCGCCCTCCCCCGCGGCCTTGGTCGCGCGCATCTCGGCAAGCACCATGTCGAGCATGCCGTCGATGCGGGCTACCTCGCCCAAAACCACACCCGAGCGCATGGCCTCACGCGTGTTGTGGCCGATTACATGTGTGGGCGCCGAGGGCTCAACCTGGGGTAGGCGCGCTGCTGCCGCCGAGAGCGAACGGGCGCCGAGTGCCAGCCCCGGCGCGATAACGCCGCCCACAAAGGTACCGTGCGCGTCGATGACCTCGATATTGGTCGTCGTGCCCAGGTCAATCACGATGCACGGCGACCCGTAGACGGCGCGGGCCGCCACGGCATCGGCGATGCGGTCGGGGCCGATCTCGGCCGGATCGTCGTAGTGCACGGGCATGCCGGTCTTAAGTCCCGGCCCCACGGTGAGCACGCGCCCCGTGCAGGTGCGGGAAAGTGCCGCCTTCCACGGGCGCTCGAGCGCCGGGACCACGCAGCTCAGCACAGCAGCCGCGGGCACAAGCGCACCCGGCATGCCCGCATCGGCCGCCAGTGCGGCCATGACCTGCACGAGACGCATGCGCGCCTCGTCTGCTGTGATGCTCAACGGCGTGGTGATCTCGCACGTCGCAAGCGGACATTCCTGCGCCGCGGCCGAATCCTCTGCAAACAGGCCAAAGCGAATGAACGTGTTGCCCACGTCGACCGTCAATATATATGCGTACCCATTAAGCATCGTCGGCGCTCCTTTCGTCTGTCCAGCAGTATATCGCCTACCTAAACCAGTCATCCCAAAATGACTAGCTTGCGGCTATACTGGTGCGCGGTCGTTTGCGAGCTCACGCGGCGGCCCTTGGTAACCCGACTTCCCGCGCCGTATCCGTAACGGCGCTCCCGGGGGAAGCGGATATACGCAAAGGAGTTTTATATGAGCAATCCCTCGAACCGCACCTCGATGCGCGGTCAACTTACGCTGCGCGGCGTCGTCATCGGCGTCCTTGGCTGCGTGATCATCACGGCAAGCTCGGCCTACACCGCCCTCAAGATGGGCGCACTCCCCTGGCCGATCGTCTTCGCTGCCGTCATCTCGCTGTTCTTCCTTAAGCTCATGGGCAACGCCAGCCTCAACGAGGCAAACGTCACCCACACCATCATGTCAGCAGGCGCCATGGTCGCCGGCGGTCTGGCGTTTACCATCCCGGGCGCCTGGATGCTGGGCTATGCCGACCAGATCAGCTGGCTCGACATGTTCATCGTGGCACTCGCCGGCACCATCCTGGGTCTGCTGGCCACGGCACTCATCCACCGTCACTTTATCGTGGACGCCGCGCTGGAGTTCCCCACCGGCAACGCCGCAGCTCAGACCCTGCGCGCCACCGAGGCCGGCGGCAAGACTGGCAAGCAGCTCTTTGGCTCCATGGCCATCGCCGGCATCTACAGCGTGCTTCGAGACGCCCTGGGCGTGGTGCCCAGCATGCTGTGCACGCTCAATATCCCCGGCGTGACCTTTGCCATCTATAACTCGCCCATGTTGCTGTCCATCGGCTTTTTGGTGGGCTTCGCCCCCGTCGCGTTCTGGTTTGCCGGCGCGCTGCTGGGCAACTTTGGCATCATCGTCGGCGGTACCGCTGCCGGCCTGTTCGATGTTGTGACCGCACAGGGCATTGTTAAGTCCCTGGGCATGGGCCTCATGATGGGCTTTGGCGTCGCCGTCGTCCTCAAGGACATCCTGCCGCAGGTCGCCGGCATCGTCCGTGGCCTCGCCGCCGACAGCTCCACCGACACCGACGAGCAGTCGCTCATCTCGGGCTCCCTTAAGCTCGACGCCGGTATCATCGGCCTGTGCGCTGCCGCCATCGCCGTGATCATCGCCATCGTGCTCGACCTTGGCCCCGTTCCGGCCGTCATCGTCACGCTGTTCACCTTTGTCACCACCATCATGAGCGCGCAGAGCTGCGGCCAGACGGGCATCGACCCCATGGAGATCTTCGGCCTCATCGTCATGCTCATCGTGGCCGCCTTCGCGCAGCTCGCTCAGGTCAAGCTGTTCTTTATCGCCGGCATCGTAGCCGTGGCGTGCGGCCTTGCGGGCGACGTCATGAACGACTTTAAGGCCGGCGCCGTGCTGGGCACCAACCCACGTGCGCAGTGGATCGGTCAGGCCATTGGCGGCATCGTGGGTGCCCTGGTCGCCGCGGCCGTCATGGTCGCGCTCGTCGCCGCCTATGGTCCGGACGCCTTTGGTCCCGACAAGAGCTTCGTTGCCGCACAGGCAAGTGTGGTCGCCACCATGGTCTCGGGCATCCCGAGCGTGCCGTGGTTCGCAGGCGGCTTTATCGCCGGTATCGTCATGTACTGGCTCGGCATTCCGGCCATGATGATCGGCCTGGGCGTGTACCTGCCGTTCTACATGTCGCTCACAGCCTTCTTGGGCTCCTGCGTCAAGCTCGCCTACGACAAGTGGACCGCACACCGCGATGCCAACGCCGGTCTTTCGGACGAAGAGAAGGCCGCCAAGGATGCCGCCTTCCAGGAGCAGGGCCTGGTCGTTGCCAGCGGCCTGCTGGGCGGCGAGTCCATCGTCGGTGTTATCCTGGCGTTTGTCTCTGTTGGCCTGAGCCTGCTGGGATAAACCCAACAACAACGTACCCGTACAGAGCGCGGGGTCGGAATCAAACCGGCCCCGCGCTTTTTTGTATCTGTCGAAACCCTCGGCAGTACTCGCTTGTGGCGTGTCTTCCTTTGCCTGCTCGCCTAAGTTCCATGCCAAGATGACCGCCCCACCCGTCACGGTGTAGAGTACATGCTGCGAACGCACTCGCGTTCCTGCGGCAATACGAGGTGGACATGGAACTCGACAAACAACAAATCAAGCGGCTGCGCGAGCGTCATCATCGTCGTCACGGTATACGCCCTGCACACAGCGAGGCCATGGAGAATGCCACCCGTTTCCTTAAGCAGGCATTCAACATTCGCGAGGGGCGCGCGCCCTATCACGTGATTCGCAAACGCTTTGTAAACGGGGCGCGTCTGACCGGCACTCACCTGTGCATCCTGATCATTGCTATGTTGATCGCGAGCATCGGCCTCGATATCGACTCGGATATCGCCATTGTAGGTGCCATGCTCATCTGCCCGCTTATGGGATCGGTCCTTGCCATGGCATATGGCATCGCCACGCTCGACCGCGAGATTACCGTCGAAGCCGTCGCGGGCTTGGCTCTACAGATGGCCTTTTGCCTGGTCACGTCCACGTTGTACTTTAAGCTCTCGCCCCTTGGCACCACCACGGCCGCCATCATCGACAATTCGACACCGACTGTGTGGGACCTTGCCGTCGCGCTCGCGGGCGGCTTTGCGGGTGGCCTGGGCAACTCGCGCGATCAGGAACCTGCCACGCTCATTGCCGGCGTAGCCGTGGCGACCGCGCTCATGCCGCCCCTGTGCGCGGCGGGTTACGGCATCGCCATCGCGAGCGGGTCGCTGTTTCTCTCGGCGCTTTACGAGTTTGGCATCAACGTGGTCTTTATCGCACTCGCGGCCGAAGCCGTGCTGCTTCTTTTGCGCGTGCCGCTCAAGCGCGACCTGAACGGCGACGGCATTGTAACTGCTGAGGAAAATGCCGAGGTCGACGAGCTATCGCGCAAGGTGCGCCGCCGCATCATCGTGGGCACGGTGATCTTTGCCATCCCCTGCATCGTTATGACCGCGGGTTCCATTGGCTCGGCGCAGGCCGGCGTGCAGGACGGCTACGGCGTCACCGAGACCACGCGCGAGCTTGCGGCGGTGCTGCCAGGCTTTAAGGACTACACCGTCGCCGTCGAGACCTCGCCTACCGAAGGCGAGGAGGAGGGCATCGTCGAGCGCGAGATTGTCGCCCATGTGACGACAAGCGAGGCGCTCGGGGCACACGACCGCCACGTCGCTCGCAAGCTCATCGACCTCAATGTGCCCGAACTCGATCGCGTGGAGTTTGACGTGAAGTGATGCGGGGCGGGATGAATGCTCGCACGGACGCAAGCTACGACGAGGCGCAGACGCGATACGGACGCGAGCAAATAGCGTGGTGCAGTTCACACCCGCGCCCCGCTCGCCATTTTATTGCCGTGAATCAACCGTCCACATCGACATCGCCAGACTCCACCATAAACGCCGGATCGGTGCTCACCAGATAAAAACGGGTCACCTTGGTATCTCTAAATAGGTAGAGCAAGCCCTGATCGCGTCGGCGCGAAATATGCGCCACGTGGACCGTACCGAATATTTCGCCGTTTTCATTCTTTAATATCAGAATGTTGGGATCATCCGTACGCTTAAACTGCCCGTCTGTGCAGATTCCGTCTTGGTCAACCAGCTGCCATCGACAGTTGTCCTCCTCAAGAAAAGCCAGGGTTTCCCGACTCGTTTTGTCATCCCGATAGTAACCATCAATGGCGAAGCCTTCGGAAGCACATTCCTGCATATAGGATGTTTCTCGACTTATAGCGAACTGCCCCATAGCGCCCAGGAGCACAGCTAGGCAAACCACTGCAAGGGTTATCGAGATAGTACGGCGGCCCATATTAACCAGCCCGATACTTGTTTAACGGAGCGCGAAACATACTTGGCACCTCCGATATCAGGGCAAACGTCACCCGCAGCCCGGCGGCAGTCATATGTTTCCAACATCAAACCATATGGCAACCACTCGCGAGAGGAGTATCGGCGAACGGTGCATTTTTGCGCTCCATTGGTCAATTGCGCTCCATTGGTCAAACGTCAACGCGCGCTACAGCTCTTGCCCGATCAATTCAGATTTTGTCGCATACTACCGTAGATCCCCAACGCTTCCACCCCCAAGAGATCATTTTTAGTACGTAAAGAAGCCCTCGCCCGAGCTTTCGCCCAGCTTGCCTTCGTCGAGCATCTGCTTGAGGACGGTGGCCATGGCCTTAAAGTTGTAGGGCATCATCATCTTTTTGAGCAGCGGGCTCACCAGGCCCGGGACTTTCTGATACTGCATGACGATGTTGTAGGCCGTCTGGATGCCCACCGTGTCGAATACGCGGAACGGGCCCTTGGGAGCGCCGGTGCCGCGCGTCCATGCGAGGTCGATGCTCTTGGGGTCGCTGACGCCCGAGACGTACAGGTCCAGGCCCGAGAGCAGCCACGGCACCAGCATGGAGTTGAGCAGGTAGCCGTTCTTTTCCTTGTTGACGGGAAGCGCCAGCATGCGAATGTCGTTGGCAAAGTCGACGAGCTCATCGAAGTAACACTTGTCGGTTTGGTCCTGTGCCATGACCTCGGTCATGTTGTTCTTCCAGATGGAGTTGGCAAAGTGCAGCGACAGGTACTTTTCGGGGCGACCAGTGTACTTGGCAAAGGTGCTCGGCAGCAGCGTGGAGGAGTTCGTCACGATGACGGTCTTTTGCGGGAGAGCCGGGGCGAGCTTCTTGTAGAAGTCGATCTTTGCCTGTGTGTCCTCGGCCATAGACTCGATGACCAGGTCGGCGTCGACCACTGCCTTGGCAAGATCGAGCTCCAGCTTGAGCGTGGAGTAGGCGCGCTCAACGGCAGCGAGCGCCGCCTCCTTGTCGAAGGGCTGGGTGCTATCGGCGATACCGGCGCACCACTCGCCCGTGCCGTCCGCCATACCCTCGATAGCAGCGATGTACTCCTCGCGCACATGATCGATCTTGGGCTGGGTGCGGCCGATGCTGCCCTCGCTGCGCAGCCAAATCGTCACATCAAAGCCGCAGTAGGCAGCCTGAAAGGCAATCTGGCTTCCCAGCACGCCGCCGCCGGCAACGCAAACGGTCTTGTAGCTCATGGAACGGTCCTCTCTTACGTAATTCCATAGATGTGTATTTATTCAACCGTAAGAGGGCTGCACGCTGGGGGTGGGTTCTATAAACGGGCGGTATTTTGCGGCAAACGGCTACATATGTTCATTATCTCAGGGTTCCGAGGGTAGTTTTTGGTGCCACCGAGACGTCGTTTTCAGAAGTATGCGGCAAATTTTAAAACTCTCGAGCACACCCCCGTTTTCCGTAAATAAAACCGCAGGTACAGAGCTTGGGCATACCAAGTGTGCTCGGCCTATTCAGATTTTGCCGCATACTTCCGAAATCTAAGTTCGCAAAGGGTGATAGTTGGGGCGTTTACGCAACATATGTCCAGTGAAAACGGGTGATAGCCGGTACGGCTACCACCCGTTTGTCTTATATCCGGCTCAAAGCGGGCCGTCTACTTCTTAATACCGCGCCCCAGACGCTCGGCGACCGATGCCACGGCCTCCTCGCTGGCCGAGCCGCAGCTCACGCAGCCATCGTGGGCACGCATCTGGCCGGTGACCTCGTCCATCGCGAGCGGTGCCACCTTCTCGAGCTTAAAGCCCTTGCCGGCGCGCATGTTCTCCTTGGCCACGCTGATCATGAGCTTAATGCGGTTGAGCTGGTTGACCTCGGACGCACCGGGATCATAGTCCACCGCGACAATGTTGCTCTCGGGATGCTGGCGGCGCAGCTCCTTGATCACAGCCTTACCCACCACGTGGTTGGGCAGGCACGCAAAGGGCTGCGTGCAGATGATGTTGGGCGCGCCATGGTCGATCAGGTCGAGCATCTCGGCCGTGAGCAACCAGCCCTCGCCCATGTTGTTGCACACCGAAAGCACCGTGCGGGCCTTGTCCGCCATGGTGCCGATGCGCTCGGGCGCCTCAAAGCGGTGGGACTTTTCGAGCATCTCCTCCACCGGCGTACGCATCCAGTCCACGAGTTTGATGAGCGCCTGCATACCAGCGCGCGTGGTAGCAGAGCTACCCAGCTCGTCCTTCTGCAGCTCGGCGTTGCTCATGGAGTACAGGAAGAAGTCGAGCAGGCCCGGCACCACGGCCTCGCAGCCCTCGCGCTCGATAACGTCGACCACGTGGTTGTTGGCCGTGGGATGGAACTTGACCAAGATCTCACCGACCACGCCCACGCGCGGCTTGGTACCCTCGCCCACGAGCGGCAAAGTGTCGAACGCGCGGATGGCCTCACGGCACAGCTTGGTGTAGTTGTGGCGGTTGAACTTGGGCGCCAGCTTGCGGGCGCGCGCCATGTACTCCTCGTAGAGTGCGTTGGCAGCGCCGGGCGTGGCCTCGTACGGGCGGCAGCGATAGAGCATCTGCATCATCACGTCGCCAAAGAGTACCGCGTAAACTGCCTGCTTAAGCAGCGCTGGCGTAATCTTAAAGCCGGGGTTGTCCTCGCCGAGCGCCACGGCCGAAAGCGAGATCACCGGAATCTCGGGGTGGCCGCTCTCGCGCAGGGCCTTGCGGATGAGCGCGATGTAGTTGGTGGCACGGCAGCCGCCGCCGGTCTGGCTGATGACCACGGCCGTCTTGGACAGGTCGTACCGACCGCTCTCGATGGCCTCCATGATCTGGCCGGTCACCAGGATCGACGGATAGCAGATGTCATTGTTCACATAGCGCAGACCGGCCTCGACGGCATCGTGATCGGTCGAGGGCAGCAGCTCCAAGTTGTAGCCGGCACCGCGGAACACCTCTTTAACCAGGTCAAAGTGGATCGGCGCCATCTGCGGGCACAGGATGGTGTAGCCCTCCTCGCGCATCTGCTCGGTAAAGGGCACCTTGGGCCACGCGGTCGAAGCACTCTCGCGCTGCGCCTCAAACGTGTACTTGCGGCTCGCGAACGCGGGGGCATCCGTGGAGGGCGCCACCGGCGCGGCATCGCCCTGCTCGTAGGCCTCGCCCGCGGCCGTGGCCTCGGCCAAGCGCTCGGCCTCCTGGTCCTTAAGCGCGGCCATGAGCGAGCGGATGCGGATGCGCGCGGCGCCCAGGTTGGACACCTCATCGATCTTGAGCACGGTGTAGATCTTGCCGCTGGCTTCCAGAATCTCCTGCACCTGGTCGGTGGTCAGGGCGTCCAAGCCGCAGCCGAAGGAGTTGAGCTGGATCAGGTCCAGGTCGTTGCGCATCGTCACAAAACGGGCGACCGCGTACAGGCGGCTGTGGTACATCCACTGGTCGACGACGCGAATCGGACGCTCGGGCTTAATCAGATGCGCGAGCGAATCCTCGGTAAAGACCGCAAAGCCAAAGCTCGAGATAAGCTCGGGCAGGGCATGGTTGATCTCGGGGTCGTTATGGTAGGGACGACCGGCGAGCACGATGCCGTGGCCGCCGTGGTCCTCGACCCACTTAAGAGCCTCCTCGCCCATGGTCTGGATGTCCTCGTGGAAACGCGCATCGGCCTCAAAGGCAGCGTTGACGGCGGCATCGACCTCGGAGCGCGTGATCTTGGGTCCACGCACGCGACCACGACCAGCCTCGGCATCGGCCACGCGGTCGACGGCGAGCACCTGATACAGACGGCGCTTGAGCTCGGTCTTGTCGTGATAGGGCACAAACGGGTACAGGAACTCGATGTTCTGCTCGCGGATCTCATCAATGTTGAGCGCCAGCGCCGTGGGGTAGCTCATAACGATGGGGCAGTTGTAGCAGTTACCGGCCGTCGGATCCTCTTTGCGCTCCCAGCGCACGCACGGCATCCAGATGAAGTCGACGTCACGGTCGATAAGGTTCATCACGTGGCCGTGGCTCATCTTTGCCGGATAGCACACGCTCTCGGACGGCATGGACTCGATACCCGCCTGGTAGGTCTTTTTGCTCGACTGGTCGGACAGTTGCACGCTAAAGCCCAGACGCGTAAAGAACGCGTGCCAGAAGGGGTAGTTCTCGTACATGTTGAGGGCGCGGGGGATGCCGACGGTGCCGCGCGGGGCCTCGTCGGGGCTCAGCACCTCGCGGTTAAACAGCAGCTCGTTTTTCTTTTTGAAGAGGTTGGGGGCCTCGGTCTTTTGCTTTTTGTGGCCGGCGCCCTTCTCGCAGCGGTTGCCGGTAATGAAGCGCCTGCCGCCGCCAAAATCGTTGACGGTAAGCTGGCAGTTGTTGGAGCAACGTCCGCAGCGGACGTGCTTTTGCGTCACGGTGAGGTGCGCGATGTCCTCGGCCGAAAGGATGGTCGAGGTGCCGTCGGCGCCGGCGCGATCGCGGGCGAGCAGGGCCGCACCGTAGGCGCCCATACAGCCGGCGATGTCGGGGCGCACGGCGTGAACACCGGTGAGCTGCTCGAACGCGCGCAGCGTGGCGTCGGACATAAAGGTGCCGCCTTGGACGATCACCTGACTGCCGATCTCCTTGGGGTCGCGCAGCTTAATGACCTTGAACAGGGCATTCTTGATGACGGAATAAGACAGGCCGGCCGCAATGTCGCCCACCGTGGCGCCTTCCTTTTGCGCCTGCTTGACGCGCGAGTTCATAAAGACCGTGCAGCGGCTGCCCAGGTCGACGGGGGCCTTGGCATGGATGGCGGCATCGGCAAACGCGCGCACGTCCATGTTCATAGACACGGCGAAACTCTCGATAAAGCTGCCGCAGCCCGACGAGCAGGCCTCGTTGAGCATGATGTGCTCGATGACGCCGTCCTTCACACGCAGGCACTTCATGTCCTGGCCGCCAATGTCCAGGATGAACTCGACGCCGGGCAGGAAAGCCTTGGCGCCGCGCAGGTGCGCGACGGTCTCGATCTCGCCGGAATCGGCCTTGAGGGCCTCGATGAGCAGCGCCTCGCCGTAGCCCGTGGTGGTCACGTGGCCGATGGTACAGCCCGCAGGGATGTGGTTGTAGAAATCGGCCATGATGACCTTGGCCGTGCCCAGGATGTCGCCGTTGTTGTTGCCGTACCAGGTGTGCAGCAGCTGGCCGTCCTCGCCCACGAGCGCGGCCTTCATGGTGGTGGAACCGGCGTCGATGCCGATGAACACACGGCCGGTGTAGCCGTCGAGCTTGCCCTTGGGGACGACCTCGGTGTCGTGGCGACCCTTGAACTCGGCAAAGTCCTCGTCGGTGGCAAAGAGCGGGTCCAGGCGCTCGACCTCAGCACCCTGCGTGTCGCCCAAGCTGTCGATAGCCTCGATGAGCTGCGGGAACGTGCTGAGCTTGTAGGACTCGTGCGCCATGGCGGCGCCGCTCGCCACAAACAGGTGGGCGTTTTGGGGCACAATACGGTGCTCCTCGTCCAGGTTGAGCGTGAGATAGAAGCGGTGGCGCAGCTCGGAGAGATACTGCAGCGGGCCGCCCAGGAAGGCGACGTTGCCGCGGATGGGACGGCCGCACGCCAGACCCGAGATGGTCTGGGTCACGACCGCCTGGAAGATGGAGGCGGCCACGTCCTCGGGGCGGGCGCCCTCATTGAGCAGCGGCTGCACGTCGGTCTTGGCAAAAACGCCGCAGCGGCTGGCGATGGGATAGATGGTGGTGGCGTTGGCCGCGAGCTCGTTGAGGCCGCTGGCATCGGTGTGGAGCAGGGTTGCCATCTGGTCGATGAACGCGCCCGTACCGCCGGCGCAGGTGCCGTTCATGCGCTGCTCAATGCCGTTGTCGAAGTAGATGATCTTGGCGTCCTCGCCGCCCAGCTCGATGGCGACGTCGGTGGCCGGGATAAGGGTCTCGACGGCGCGTTTGCTGGCGATGACCTCCTGGACAAACTCCAGGTCGAGCCACTGGGACAGCAGCAGGCCGCCCGAGCCGGTAATGGCGCAGGTCATCTGGGCCGTCGGCAGCACGGTCGCGGCACCCTCGAACAGGTCGCGGGCGCAGGCACGGACGTCGGTGTGATGGCGCTGGTACTTGGCGTAGACGATCTGGTTGTCGTCGTTGAGCACGGCGAGCTTAACGGTGGTGGAGCCCACGTCGATGCCCAGGTGCAGGTTGCCGCGGGCGGCCTCGGGGTTGAAGATCGCGCCTTCGGGGGCGTGGGCGGCGGCTATGGGCTCAGCGGCGGCGGTGGGCTCGCTAGTGACGGACGCCTCCCCTGCCGCGTTCTTGGCATCGGCAACTGCCTCGGCAACTTTCTCGGCTGCCGCGGTCGCGGCCTTCTGGGCCGCGTCCACCACGGCGGGCGCGGCCTCGCGTGCGGCAGCGACCACACGATCCTTGATGCCCTCGACGAGTTTGCTCATTGTCTCTCCTCTTAGTTGTTGGACTCGACGGCTGCGGCGGCGTCGACCGCGTCCTCGAGCTGCAAGTTCAATAGCTTCATGCCGTATTCCGGCACGTTGATATCGATGGGTTGGCCATACAGGTCACCAGGGCGCACAAAAGCGAGCACCGTCATAATGCGCGCCATGGCCTCGGGCGATTCGGTGAGCCCACGCTCAAACCAGCGCTGAATCATGCCGACCTCGGCACTCACGACATAGGTGACGTAGTAGTCAAAGAACGTGCCCAGCGCCAGGCCCAAAATGCCCGTCTGCGCACGCGGCACCACAGCCTCACGCGCAGTGTCGATAATCCTTTTAATAAAGGCCTGGTCGCCGCCCGGACCCAGCAGCGCACCGATTAAGTCGCGGTTGGCCGCAAGATAACGCAGCAGCTCAACCGAACCGGGCGCCGGCTCGAGCTCATCGATGTTGTGATAGAGATCAGGCAGCTGAGCTGCGGTGATAAGCTCAATGCGTTCACGGATCTCAGCCAGCAAGCCGTCCTCGATTTGATTGATAAAGTCGGGGATATCGCGGTAGTGCGAATAGAACGTGCGGCGCGTAAGGCCAGCGCGATCGGTGAGCGACGCGACGTTAATGCGCGAAAGATCGCCGCTTTCGGCAAGCTCGCTGGCAAGTGCCTGGCGAAGGGCACGCTGCGAGCGAAGAGACCGGCGGTCGCATTTCTCGAGCTGGGACAAGCGTCCTCCTTGTTACTCAGCCTGTGCGCTATTGCACAGTGCGAGTATTATTGCACACCGTGTGTATCAACACGTAAAGGCAATATTTTGGATGTGACGAGGGGGCAGTCCCTTTGTCACATTATTCGATGATGGTGCGGGAGTTCTGCTTGCGCATGGTGGCGAGCATGTGCTTGGGGACGGCGTGGACCATGCAGCTGCCGATAGTTGCGCTCGCGGCAGCCTTAGCTGCATCGCTAGCGTTTTTGGTCGCGTAGCTGTGGTGGAAACGCTTGAGCATGGCGATGTCGTTGCCGCCGTCGCCGTAGACCGCGACCTCGTCCTCGGCAATACCGTAGTAGCCCGCCAGCCAGGCCACACTCTCGCCCTTGTTGCACGCCACGTCCGTGATCTCGAACATCACCGGATCGAACGGCGCGTTGACCACGCGGTCCGATCGCTCGGCAAGATAGGCCTTAAGGTCGCGCTCCAGCTCGGGCGAGGTTACGCGGCAGTTGATCTTGCACACATCGTGGCGAAGGATGTCACCGATCGACTGGTCGAAATACTGCTCCTCGTGATAGCCGCCACGCGCACGCATGCCACGCATCACGATACGCTTAATGGGACTGTCCTTTTTAAAGCCCGCCTGGTGCATCTCGAACGAACCGCTCGAAAACATGCCATCGGGCGTGGAGCAATCAAAGCAAATGTCCGGGAACGCCTTGAGCAGCTCCTCAGTGATCTGTGGGTCGATGGTCCAGGTTTTGAGCACCTCGCCATGGCTGTCGCGCACGATGGAGCCATTGGAGCAGCAGGCGTCAAGCGCCAGGCCCGTAAAGCCATGCTCGCCGATCGGCAACGTCGAGCGCCCGGTCGCGGGAACCACATGCAGGCCAGCCTCGGTCAGCTCGCGAATGGCACGGCGGATAGTCCCGTCCGCCTCGTGCAGGGCGTTCAGCAGCGTTCCGTCTAAGTCACTCGCAAACATCTTGATCATGGGCATGCCTCTCCTTCGTCTGCACGATATTGTAGACGAAGGAGAGGCACGCCCAAACAATGCCGTCCCGGCGCGGCGTACCACCGCCTTCACAAATTCACGGTGCCCCAGCGCGTTAAGGCAATCGCCACAAGCGACTTTTCAGCCGATAAAACAGCGCCGTCGTCAACGTCAGCACCGCCAACATACCTGCGAACACAATCGCCGGTGTCCATCGATCATATGCAACCCCGTACGTCAATTGGCCGATAGGTATTGCGCAGGAAAGGACCATGTAAACGACCGAAAGCACTTTTCCGCAGAGCTCAGTCGGCGCTGCCCGCTGAACAAACGCGATGATTTCAACCGACGCAATGCTCGCCCACACCATGACCCATGCCGAACCAACCACAAACACGGTGAGCATGCATGCATCTGCGCCGAACAGTAGCGTGACAATGATCGGTGCGACTCCAAAACAGATCATCGCAACATATCGACATATGCCATTGAAAGAAAAACGATGCGGCCAAATGCCGACCAAGCCACTGCCGGCAAGACCACCCAAGCCCATAGCCACCTCAACTATCCCAACGCAGGACGATTGCATGCCGAGATGCTTTGTAACAATAATGGGAGCGCCAATCGTTAGCCCAACCAACGCAAGGTTCAAAACTGCCGCAAGCAAAATCACAGCGACCAATAATGCATTTTGCAACAGATACCGAATCGACTCCCGAAAATCGTTTCGGCATGTCGTACGAGTCGCGCCGTCTCCCATCGTGTCAGATGAGGCATTTTGCTTGAGTGCGACCCCAAACAAGAGAGCTGAAATCGCAAACGCCACCGACGCGGTTGTGCAAAGAGTATCGATGCCAAAGCACCCATAGACTGCCGTCCCGACCACAGGGCCCAAGATATTGCTCACCATGGTCACCTGCGAAACCAATGCAGTGGCCCGCTCAACCTTCTCTTCACCCGCCATACGCACCGTCTCAATTTGGAGCATTGGCTTTAGCAGCGATTGAACACCATATTGAACACAAAGTATCGCTACTACGACGACCGCAAGAGGCAACGAGCGCTTCATGGGGATAGACAGCAGCGATGCAGTCATCAGAGCAATGCCAAGGGCCACGAGGACCTCGCGATGTCTTCCCCTATCCGCCAAGATTCCGCCAACCGGAGTTGCGAGTACGCCGGGTATGAATGCCGTCGCCACGACGACGCCATATAACGTTGACGATCCACTGTAATCGAACAAGTAAAGCGGATACGCAAAGCACAGCGCCGACAGCATCGAATACGTGCACAGCTGCGCAACAAGAAGCTCCGTGAGCCTAATTGGCCGCACCATTTTTGGTTCCAACAAGACGCTGACGTCTCTCAGCCCAGCCATAAGTCCTCCCCCATACATACCGCTAGTATGTATTTATCGACTTGAAAAGGGCAGCCGAAGCTGCCCTCTCAAATCAATTACATACCGTCAGTATCTATATTACCACCCGGCACGGTCCCATACGTCCCAAATCCGTGCCGTTGTCTGGAGCACTTCCTCGCCCAAATCGAGTCCCACCGCAGAGGCCATCTGCGCCAAACATTGAGCGCGAGCGAGCATTCGCTCCTTGGGCTCGAGCGGACGGAACAATGGCAGCAGCCAAAGATTCGCCAACAACGATACGGCCTCCGCCGCTTCGCGCGGGCATTCGCACGCAATGGAGCCGTCGTCGATGCCCTCCTCGATCACTGGCAAGAGACAGCCATCGGCCGACTCGTCAAACGAGCCCTGGTACTGCATCGCCAGCAGACGCGAGCTTTTTACCGGATCCGCCGCAGGATGCATGCGTGCCCATAGCTCAATTTGTGGAACGACAGACTCGGGCGCGTACAGCCTTTTTAGCTTTTGGGCGCCGGTCATATTACCGACGCCAAGCATCGAGCGACGGTGCTCAACAATCGGAGTCATCGCCCGATCAAACGCGGCGTTGAAAATCTCTTCTTTGCTCTTGAAGTGATGATAGACAGCGCCCTTGGTCATGCCATCGAGACGGTCAACGATATCTTGAATGCTCGTCCCCTCATAACCCTGTGCACAGAATAGCTCCAGTGCCGCGTCGAGAATCTTCGCGACCGTCTCCTCGGGATATTTATTACGCCCCATAATCCGTCCATCCGCAACACAAGCCTTATACCTCACTGCAGTATTTTAACGTTGCAGATGACAGGCGGCCGGCCCTACACCGCGGCCGGGCCGTGTTCGCCGGTACGGATGCGGATAACCTCCTCGACCGGCTCGACCCAAATCTTGCCGTCGCCGACGGCACCGGTGCGAGCGGCGCTGCAGATAATGTCAACGATACCGTCGACATGCTCGTCGGCGCAGATGAGGGTGAACTGCACCTTGGGGATCGTGTTGACGAGCAGCTCGTTGCCGCGCACGTATTCCTTCCAGCCATGCTGCGCGCCGCAGCCCTGCACCTGGTTGATAGTCATACCGCGAACATCAGCAGCAAACAGCGCATCTTTAAGAACCTCAAGCTTTTTCTGACGGACAATAGCCGTGATCTTTTTCATAATGAATTCCTCTCTTTAATAAAGAAATGAACCGCCCATTCATGTGGCACGGGTTTTCCAGGTGCCCGAGATTGCCCCGAAAGAGGAGCGCCGCGTACTTCGGTACGCAAGCGACGGTTTGAGGGGCAAGGTCGGGTGCCTGGGAAAGCCGTGCCGCTAATCGAGTCCGGAGAACGAAGGATACGCGCTCTCGCCGTGTTGACTCGCATCCAGGCCCAGCGCCTCGTCAGCCTCGTCCACGCGCAGGCTACCGTGGAACAGCGCCTTGACCACCGCGGCGATCACCAAGTCGAGCACCAGCACAATAGCGACCGTCACCACAATGCCCAGGACCTGCGAGATGAGCAGCGACACGTCGCCCGTGTAGAATAGGCCGCCCTTACCGGTCCACGAAAGCCCCGGCACGCAGAACAGACCCGTGAGCACGCCACCCAAGATGCCGCCAATGCCGTGGCAGCCAAACGCGTCGAGCGCGTCGTCGTAGCCGAACTTGGTCTTAAGATGGCTGATGGCCAGGTAGCAGACGGGCGATACGATCAGGCCCATGACCAACGCTGCCCACGGCTCGACAAAGCCCGCGCCCGGCGTGACCACCACAAGGCCCGCAACCAGACCGGTGCTGGCACCCACCAGCGTGGGGCGACCGGTGTGCACGCGCTCGACGGCAAGCCACGAGACCATGCCTGCCGCGCTGGCCGTCACGGTGTTGAGGATGGCGAGTGCCGCCACGGCGTCGGCCTTAAACTCGCTGCCGCCGTTAAAGCCAAACCAGCCAAACCAAAGCAGGCCGGCGCCCAGCGCCACAAACGGTACGTTATGCGGACGATAGCTCACCATGCCAAAACCGCGACGACGGCCGAGCATTAAGCAGAGGACCAGGCCGGTAAGACCAGACGAAATGTGCACCACGTCGCCGCCAGCAAAGTCGAGTGCGCCGATGATGTCGCCGATAAAGGAGCCATCGCCGCCCCAAACCATGTGGGCGAGCGGCGCATAGACCACAAGCAGCCAAATGCCCAGGAAGGCCGTCATGGCACCAAACTTAACGCGACCGGCCAGGCTGCCCGTGACGATAGCGGCGGTGATCATGGCAAACGCCATCTGGAAGGCGATGTTGATGATCTGAGGGTAGACGGCACCGTCCACAGCATTGCCCTCGGCCGCCTGCAGCACCTGGTGGAGCACCGGCAGGCACAGCAGCTGGTCAAGGCCTCCAATAAACGGACTGGAGCCGTCGCCACCGTAGGCCAGCGACCAGCCGGCGACAATCCACAGCACACCAACCAGGCCAATGGCACCAAAGCACATAAGCATGGTGTTGATGACATTTTTGCGCCTGGACAGGCCGCCATAGAAAAATGCCAGGCCCGGTGTCATTAAAAACACGAGCATGGTGCAGATGAGCATAAACGTTGTCGATCCCGTATCGTACATTCACTCCCCCTTGGTCGCATGAACGTTGTCGGCGCCCATAATGCGGCCGAGAGGCAACTGGTGTAGACCAGATACGGCGTTGTTAAACGCTGCGTTGTCGAATGGAAACGGTGCCGCAATCTTGGAAACGGCGCGGCAACGGGCGCGAAACGAACGGGAAACGTGCGAACGAGAAGGGCGCGCTTGGCCTCGTCCCAGCTAGCGCCGGAACAGCTCGCGGGCTCGGTCGCGGAGGTCGGTAGCTCGGATGACGCCTTCGTAGCGATTGATGCGCAGACGCGGGAAGGCGTTAAAGAAGCGTAGGTCGCGACGGCTGAGCGACACGCTCGGCACCGGACGGCTCATGCGCTTTCCGGCAAGGCGACGACTGAGCGACGGACGCGGCATGCTCGGCGCGGCATCGGCCACGCGGCGGGCAGCGAGCGCCAGGCCGCGAGCACCATCCGCGATAAACGTCGGCATCGAAGCCTTCTCACGCAGGGCATCGAGTGCCGCGTCGCCCAGCTCCGCCAGCCACGCGTTAACGGCACGACCGCGGATATGCGTCTGCGCCACCGAATCGATCGCCGAATCGGGAATACGTTCGAGCATAGAGTCGGAGGCATCGGCAAGCGACTCATTGATGCGGTCGGCAAGGTCGGCACGCACACGCTCCAGCTCATCGGACAGGCGGCGCCAGCTGGCCAACGAGCACACCGCATCGACCATCATCGCGACCGCGACGATAAAGGCGGACAGCCGCACAATCAGCACCGGCAGATGGCCAAGCAGCCCCAGCAATGCCGGCTCCACTAAACGGCAAATGCACAGCGCACCCAGGCCAAACGCGCAGGCCCAGTACAGGCAGATGCGTCCGTGCAGGTTAAACGGCAGATGCGAGTAATCCCAAAAGCGCGCGCCTGTTGTTTTTTCCAACAACACGCCTACGCTGTACTCAATCAAGCTGCATACGAGCGCCGCGGCAACAAACTGGCTCGAGGCATCCGGAATCCCGCGCAGCAAAAGCCAGCAGGCTATGCCGCCCACACCATAGATAGGGCAACACGGCCCCAGCAAAAAGCCACTGTTGGCAAATCGTCCGTGATTGAGCATGGCGCAAACCGTCGACTCCCACGCCCAGCCGCAAAACCCGTAAAAGGCAAACGAGAGCACCAGTGCCGAGAGTGGACAGGCGGCAAGCGTCGCGCCGTCAAATGCCATGTCGATCGCGGTTCCCACCGTCTACCCTCTCCTCTTTTCGTTCGATTCGCTGCTCACGTCATCGTCCGCCTCGTCCTTGCGCCGCAGACGGCCGGCGACCGTCTCGCGCAGTGCGCACCATTTATCCGCCAGGCACACAATCCATGCCTCACGACACGTCGGCGGCACCGGTACCAGCGGAAACATATGCCGTACGATAATATTCCGCTCGCGCGGCGTCAGCTCAAAATCTTCCTCCGCACGCGCCAGGGCAAAAAACGGGTGACGAAAGCCATGCAGTCGATGGCTTGGGTCGGGATCGTGCCAGTCATAGAGAAAGTAATCGTGCAGCAGGGCCCCGCGCAGCAGCGAGGCGCGGTCGACCGAAATGCCAGCACGGCCCAAGCGCTCGGCAAATGACAGACTTGCCCGCGCCACCGAGGTCACATGCGCATACACCGTCACATCGCCATGCTGGATAAACTCGCGCGTCAGGTCCAGACGGCCCGCCTGTGCCAGTTGACGGGCAGCATGGTCTACTTCGCACGCGATTTTCTCGGCACGAACGGTATCGGACATGCGGCCTCCTTCCGGCGGCGCTCGGCGGCAAGCCACAGCCTGCACGCAATGAATAAAATCATCATCGAATTTACCAGTATGGCATCGGACAAAACGTTTTGCCCCACCAGTTGGCGAATTACCGCGCCGCCGTCACATATCAAACGCCAAAATGTGCGAGACTGTCTTGTGCAATTGTGCCGGCCGAGGGAGTGCCGGCGCACGATTCGCATGGAGTAACCCACAACGATGCTGCTTACGCAAACGACAACGCCCGAGGACGTCAAGGCTCTCGATCGCGCCGAGCTTCCGCTGCTCTGCGGCGAGATCCGCCACGCCATCCTCGAAAGCTCCGCCGCCGTCGGCGGGCACGTTGCCCCCAACCTGGGCGTCGTTGAGCTTACGGTCGCGCTCCATCGCGTGTTTAACTCCCCCATCGACAAGATTGTCTTTGACGTTTCGCACCAGACCTACGCCCACAAGGCGCTGACTGGGCGTGCGTACACTTATATCGATCCGGAGCGTTATGGTGAGGCTTCTGGCTTTGCCAATCCCGACGAGTCCGAGCACGACCTGTTCGCCATGGGCCACACCTCCACATCGGTGAGCCTGGGCTGCGGCTTGGCACACGCCCGCGATCTGGCGGGCGACATCTACAACGTCATTACCATCATTGGCGACGGATCGCTTTCGGGCGGCCTGGCGTTTGAGGGCTTTAACAATGCCGCCGATCTCGACAGCAACCTGATCATCATCGTCAATGACAATGACCAGTCCATTGCCGAGAACCATGGCGGCCTGTATCGCAATCTGGCCGAGCTGCGCGCCAGCAACGGCACCTGCGAGCGCAACGTTTTCCGCGCCATGGGACTCGACTACCGCTATCTGGACGCCGGCAACGATGTGTTGGCCCTGGTCGACGCGTTGCAGGAGCTGCGCGATATCAATCATCCCATCGTGCTGCACGTCTCCACCGCCAAGGGTAAGGGCTTTGAGCCGGCCCAGAGCGACCCCGAGCGCTGGCACCACGTGGGTCCGTTTGACATGGCAACTGGGCGCAAGCTCTGCCCGGGCCATCCGAGCGAGCCCGCACCGCGCACCTATGCCGATATTACGGGCGAGGCCCTGAGCGCTGCCATCGAGCGCGATCCGCAGGTTGTGGGCATCACGGCTGCCACGCCCTACATCATGGGCTTTACACCCGAGCTTCGCGCCGCGGCAGGCAAGCAGTTTGTCGACGTGGGCATTGCCGAGGAACACGCCGTGACCTTTGCCACCGCGCTTGCGCGCTCGGGCGCCAAGCCAGTCTTTGGTGTGTACGGCACGTTTTTGCAGCGCGCCTATGATGAGTTGTGGCACGACCTGTGCCTCAACGACGCCCCCGCAACCATCTTGGTATTTGGCGCGTCGATCTTTGGCACCACATCCGAGACGCACCTCTCGTTCTTTGATATTTCCATGCTGGGCGGTCTTCCCAATATGCACTACCTTGCACCTGCCTGCATGGAGGAATATCTGTCCATGCTGAGCTGGTCGCTCGACCACCGCGAGCATCCCGTGGCGATCCGCGTACCGGGCATTGGCCTGGTAAGCCGCCCCGATCTGGCGCCTGCCGAGGGCGCCGATTACGGCGCCGTTCATTACAACGTGGTGCGCCAGGGTCGCGACGTGGCCGTGCTCGCGCTTGGCGATTTCTTTGAGTTGGGCGAGCGCGTGGCAAACCGCTTGGCTGCCGAGTACGGCATCGAGGCCACGCTCGTCAACCCGCGCTATGCAACTGAGCTCGACCGTGAGTTCCTCGACAGCCTTGCCGCCGAGCATCGCATTGTCGTCACTCTCGAGGACGGCATCTTGGACGGTGGCTGGGGCGAGCGTGTCGCGTGCTACTTGGCCTGCACGCCCGTGCGCACGCGCACCTTCGGCATCGCCAAGGGCTTCCCCGACCGCTACGACCCCAAAGAGTTGCTCGCTCAGAACGGCATGACGGTCGAGAACATGGCCGCCGAAGCCGTAAGGCTACTCAACGAGTAAAAAACCTCCGCAAGGGAAGCACCCCTGCGGAGGTTTTAATTTTCGCGGCGCGATTATCTCAATCTGTAACATCTATGGCCCGAATTCCCGTCTAACTGTTACAGATCGAGACATTCGAATTCCCCTAAGGAGATAATCTCAATCTGTAACAGTTACTCGGCAAAAATGGCTGCAGATGTTACAGATTGAGACAAAACAGTAAGGCATGCCGTTGCATCGGTCAAAACCACCACGAAGGTGCCTGTGAACCTGTCCTTTTTTGGTAGGTAGAATAACCCATAAGGTAAGTATGTTTCTGAGTTATTTCGTGTTGACCCATTTGAGCGCGATAGGGTATAACTCTACTCAACCGCTAGGGATTTTATTGAGAAAGGTGTTCTACCATGAGCAAAAACCTCTCCCAGCAGGTCGTTCTCGACCGCCGCGGCTTTGTCGCCGCCACCTTCGCAACCGTCGCCGGCCTTGGTCTTGCCGGCTGCTCCGACACTAGCGCCGAGGCCGACAAGGGTTCCGCCGCCGGCTCCTCCAAGAGCCCCAATGATACCGAGGCTTCCACCACGCTCGACGCCAAGGCGTTCGACAAGCTCGTCGACAACGGCCCCAAGGCCGATAACGACGCCATAGCCGCCAGCACCTGGGCCACGGCCGTCAAGGACGCCGGCGTTTTTAAGATCGGTGGCGTTCAGACCTCCACGCTCTTCTCCCTCCTCAACGAGAAAGACGGTCAGACCCGTGGCTTCGATGCCGGCATCGCGCAGCTTCTGTCCAACTACATCCTGGGCGAGAACAAGGTCGAGATTACCCAGGTGACCTCGGACACGCGCGAGTCCGTCCTGCAGAACGGCCAGGTCGACGCCGTCTTTGCCACCTACACCATCACTGACGAGCGCAAGAAGCTCGTCTCCTTCGCCGGTCCCTACTACTACACCCAGCAGGCTATCCTAGTGCTCGCCGACAACGACGACATCAAGAGCGTCGACGACCTGGCCGACAAGAACGTCGCCGTCCAGTCCGGCTCCAACGGCCCCGCCATCCTGGAGGAGTTCGCTCCCAAGGCCAGCCAGCAGGAGTTCAAGACCGACGAGGAGGCCCGCCAGGCACTCCAGCAGGGCCGCGTTGACGCCTACGTCATCGATAACAACATGCAGCAGAGCGCCCTGGTCCGCGAGCCCGGCAAGTACAAGATCGCCGGCAAGCCCTTCGGCAGCAAGGAGCCCTATGGCATCGGCCTGCCGCTCGATTCCGACGGTGTCGCCTTTGTCAACGACTTCCTCAAGAAGATCGAGGACGACGGCACCTGGACCGAGCTGTGGCAGATCTGCATCGGCGACCGCACGGGCGACACCAACGTTCCCGAGCTGCCCGAGGTCGGCGCCTAGGTAATACGCCTAGTAACGGCCGCTACGAAACCATATGGAAACGCATGATGCGCTTTATTGCGGTAAACTGTTTCCTCACTGAGTTGTCAGGGCTTCCGTACACACGGGAGCCCCTTTCCTTATCGGCGGGAGGTCCGCATGAGTCTCTCCGAGCTCTGGTCGCTCTATGGCCAGAACTATATCGACGCCCTGCTAGCAACCTGGGGCATGACGCTTGAGTCGTTTGCCATCGCCATGGTGCTGGCCGTCGCTGTCACCGTGATGCGCGTGTCGCCGCTCAAGCCGCTGCGCGTCTTTGGCGACCTGTATGTCCAGGTCTTCCGTAACATCCCCGGCATCGCGCTACTCATCATCGTCGTCTATGCGCTGCCGCCGCTCAAGGTCGTCCTGCCCTACCGCACCTGCGTCATCGTCGCCACAGTGCTCTTGGGTTCTGCCTTTGGCTCCGAGAACTTTATGAGCGGCATCAACACCGTCGGTGTCGGCCAAGTGGAAGCCGCCCGCTCGCTGGGCATGAGCTTCAGCCGTATCCTCGCCAAGATCGTGATTCCGCAGGCGCTGCGCTCGAGCGTGCTGCCCATGACCAACCTCTTTATCGCCGTCATGCTCACCACCGCGCTCGGCAGTCAGGTACCGCTTAAGCCGCAGGAGCTCACCGGCGTGGTGAGCTACATCAACACGCGCTCGCTCGGCGGCGTCGCCGCGTTCTTTATCTCGGCACTCGGCTACCTGGGCACGGCCTTTGCGGTGAGCCACATTGGCAACTATATCGATAAGAAGGTGAGGATCCTCCGATGAGCAAACATTCCTCCCCTGCACTTACCATGCGCGATGCGCTCTACGAGGCTCCCGGCCCCAAGATGCGTGCCAAGATTCGCGTCGGCACCGCCATCTCACTTGTTGCCGTGGCCGCGCTCATCGCTCTGGTACTGCAGCGCTTTTACGTGACCGGCCAGCTTTCGGTCCATTACTGGTACTTCTTTACGCACCTCACCACCTGGAAGTTCCTGCTTGCCGGTTTTGAGGGCACCGTTAAAGTCGCACTCACCGCCGGCGTCATTGCGCTGGTACTGGGCTTAGCCCTTATGCTCGGCCGCACGAGCGGCATCAAGCCGTTGCAGCCGGTCTGCCGCGTGCTCACCGATTTCTTCCGTGGCGTGCCGAGCCTTCTGTTCATCTACTTCTTCTTTTTGGTGCTGCCCCAGTACAAGATCGCACTGCCGTCGTTTTGGATGCTCACGCTTCCCGTCGCGCTCGCTGCGGCCGGCGTACTGGCCGAGATCTTCCGTGCCGGCGTCAACGCCGTGCCGCGCGGTCAGGTCGAGGCCGCCCAGGCACTCGGTCTCTCCAAGGCTAAAATCACCTTTAAAATCGTGTTGCCGCAGGCGATTCGCTTTATCATTCCGTCGTTGATTTCGCAGCTTGTGGTCGTCGTCAAAGACACCACCGTCGCCTATGTGGTGAGCTACCCCGACCTCATGCAAAACGCCCGCGTGCTCATCACCAACTACGACGCCCTCGTATCGGTCTACCTGGTGATCGCGGTCATCTACATCCTCATCAACGTCGCGATCAACAAGGCCGCTGTCTACGTCTCGCACAAGACCGGCGCGACCATCATCCGCTAACGCTTTACCATTTCGAGTCATAAGGAGCCGAGCACCATGGCACAGAGCACCTCTTCCACCGGCAATCAGCCGCTGATCGAGCTCAGGCACGTCGATAAGCACTACGGCGATCTGCACGTCCTCAACGACATCAATCTCTCGGTCGACCGCGGCGAGGTCGTCGTTGTGATTGGCCCCTCGGGCTCGGGCAAGTCGACCATGTGCCGCACCATCAATCGCCTGGAAACCATCGACTCTGGCGAGATCCTCATCGAGGGCGAGCCCTTGCCGCAGGAAGGCAAAGACCTTGCCCGCATGCGTGCCGAGCTGGGCATGGTGTTCCAACAGTTCAACCTGTTTGCACATATGACGGTACTGCAGAACGTCATGCTGGGGCCGGTCGACGTGCTGGGCGTGTCCAAGGAGGAAGCTCGTGAGCGCGCCATGGATCTGTTGAGCCGCGTGGGCGTTGCCGAACAGGCCGATAAGGTGCCCGCACAGCTCTCGGGCGGCCAGCAGCAGCGCGTGGCCATCGCCCGTTCACTCGCCATGCAGCCCAAGGCCATGCTCTTTGACGAGCCCACAAGTGCCCTCGACCCCGAGATGATCAACGAGGTGCTCGAGGTCATGGTCCGTCTGGCCCAGCAGGGTATGACGATGATCGTGATTACGCACGAGATGAACTTTGCCCGCCGCGTGGCCGACCGCGTCGTGTTTATGGCCGACGGCCAGATTGTGGAAACCGGTACACCCGACGAGTTCTTTGACCGCCCCAAGACCCAACGCGCCCAGGAGTTCCTCAACTCCATCAAGGGCCACTAACCCAAATGCCACGCAGGGCACATTCATCAGGAGCGTCTGTCCCGCGCCGCATCTGTCCCGCCACGCCCCTGCGCCATGTCCACCCGGATTCGAAAGCCACGCCCATGATCGGAACCCGTACCTCATCGTCCTATACCCCGCACGTCGACGTCGACCCCGCCGACCGCCCGCTTATCCTGGTAGCACCGCGCTGGGAAGAAGCGAAGCCCTTTTTGAGCGAGACGCTCTCCCCCAACGAGGAAATCGCAAGTGTCTTTGTCGATGCCATCCTTGCCGCCGGCGGCCTGCCGCTGCAGATGTCCATCACCGAGGACATTGAGGTCATCCGTCATTACGTCGATATCGCCGACGGCATCGCCATTCCCGGCGGCCCCGATGTCAATCCCAAACGTTGGGGCGATGATCGACCCTACGACCCCACCCTCTGCTGCGAGATCCGCGATAGCTTTGAGTTTAAGCTGGTCGGCGAGGTACTCCGCGCCAAAAAGCCGCTCTTTACCACCTGCCGCGGCACGCAGTTGCTCAATGTCGCCACTGGCGGCACCCTGTGCATGGACGTGCCGAGCCTGGGCGCTCGCGAGGGCCGCACTCAGTGGCGCCATACCCACGTGCTCAACGACCCCGTGCATCCCGTCGAGGTCGTGCCGGGCTCGCTGCTGGAGCGCGCGCTTGGCGGGCACAGGCTGATCCAGACCAACTCGGCACATCACTGTTGCGTCGACCGTCTGGGTAAGAGCACGCGTTTGGTCGCCAAGGCAACCGACGGCGTTCCCGAGTGCATCGAGGTCGAAGGCCAACCATTCTGCTTGGGCGTGCAATGGCACCCTGAGTACACGTGGAAGACGCTCGAGACCGACTTTAACCTGTGGAAGTCGTTTGTCGAGGCAGCGGCAAAGGTTAAGCAGGCCCGTTAGTTCGCAAGCTACACAAGTTAAAGCCTCCTAAGCCAAGGGGGGCGGACACCAGCCACGGTGCCCGCCCCCCCCTGTATTTGATACGCTCGGTATGTTTATCCCTCACAAACAATCAAAGAAATCTCGACCACAATCGGTCGACCGTAAAGCAGATGGCAAAAATGCTTGCTACGTTTATGAGGCAGTCAATTAAAATCGAGGTGCATTGACCGTCCCCCAACGGGGTCACGCCGCAAATCCACATGAGCATCGAGGCTGGAAGCGGAAGCATGGAATTGGCCCCGATCTGTATGTAGATCGCTACGACGTTGACAAGCAACAGCATGCCAATCGGACCGAAGCCGGACCCAAAATAGGAAACAACGATTACGCAAGAAACCACGTATGCAAGGCAGGCGGCGGCAGCAAGAACAAGTCGATAGCAAAATACATGCAGGTTGAAATACTGCTGAGCATCCAAAACGATTGCGCAGTTAAGACAGTACAAAACGACACTCGTCAGGATAAACGCGCCCAAAAGGGCGAAAGAAGACAGCATCGCTCGCGCAACGATAGCGCACACACGCTTCCCTCCCCGAGCCTCCGACAACCCCCACGGTTCCTCGACAAAGCCCGAACTGACAAAGCGCGGCGCAATGCAAGCCGCGATGAACGGAAAGAACAATGCATGAGCCAACGGGGCTACGTTGAACAGCAGACCACGAAAAACCTCTGCATTACCAAATAGAAGGACATCCTCCGCCGATAGCAGAAGCGTCGGGTCTGGGAAAAAGCCCAAGAAACTGTTCTCACGGAGGCTACAGAACCACATCGGGAAAGAATTAAGCTGCAATACCACCATGCACGCATAAATTACCAGGATTAAGGCGTACGTCCATTTGATCACACGCTTCCATTCTGAATGGAGGAATCTTTTAATCTGATGAGCCATTGGGCACACCCCCAGCATGAAAGCTCACGAGAGCGTATACCAAAACCGATAGACAGCTGGCCGCCACGCCATATCCCAGAAGCGTCAGCTGGCCCATATCGCTATACCCAAGGGCGCATCCGACTCCAAGATACGGCCCAGGAAGGAAGAAGATCCATCGCAAGGATGGTATAGGTGCCTGAAGGAAGGCTCCGTAGAGCGTCAAGCTCATGACAAATCCGATTATTACCACAGCCCCGCTCAATACGGCGCTGCCCGTTATCCGATAGATGGTCACCGTCTCCAGCGCAACCGATATCACCAATACGGCGTTGACTATCATTGCAGGCAAAAATACAGTTAGTATGTTGTGCGAGTAGTTATGCCCTCCACGTATTATGGCTATTGCAAAAAGAAGAAGGCAAAGCGCGCCATACGCTGCGCCAATTATTAAAGCAGACGAAAATGCATGGGCTAGAGCCCCATAAAAGCGGTTGAGACCTCTTGCCGAAGAAATTCGGTGCCCCTCTTTATAGCCATGCTCCTGTAAAAGCACCAAACAAACGATGAGTGGAACGAACAGGGATGTACCGGCAAAAGCGCTGCGCGCAAGGGACTCATCAGGCGCAGAAGGATCGATTGCATTCCAGAGGAAACCAATATCCTCCCCACAAACGCCATAGCCAAAGGCTAGCAACGTTGCTCCGTTATTTAGAAAGACACCGAAGAGAAGGCCGAACGCCAGCATAAGCGCAAGACCAAACTTCGCTGGAAACATCCCGTGCAAACGCATCATATCTGCCTTTATGGAATGGATCGCCCGCTTCATAGCGAGACCGCCTTCATCAAGCGCCTGTAATACTCTTTTAGGGACGACGCCTCATCCCTTATGACGTCCATCGATTCCTTTTTTAGCAGTTCGCCGTCATGAATAAACACGCAACTTGTTGCAACCGATGCCAACTCATCCAAATCATGGCTAGAGATGAGCATGGTCTTACCCTGTTCTCGATTCAATCGGCCGATAAGGGCCCATATACTCTCGATGCCCAGCGGGTCCAACCCATTTGCCGGCTCATCGAAAATTAGTACGTCGGTGTCGCCCAACAAAGCCGTAGCTATATCCAGTCGCCGTTTCATTCCCAGAGAAAAACTGCTCACGCTCTTTTTCTCATCGACGTCCAGCCCGACTAGGCCCAAGACGCGAGGAACCTCACGTTTCTCATCGAGCCCCCATTCCGCACATCGGATCCGAAGATTCTCAACCGCACTGAGGGATTGGTATGCACCGCTGGAATCTGGCACGTAGCCGACACGCGCCCGCATCAGGCTCAAGTCTTTTTTCGACTTGCCTCCAAAGAGCTCCACGCTCCCCGACGATGGCTCGCAGAGGCCCAATACGATTTTAATGAGCGTGCTTTTGCCCGCCCCGTTTGCACCAACAAGGGCGCAAAGCTCAGACTGATCCACCTCGAAGGAAACGTCATGCAACACACGCCGTTTTCCATAGCGCTTCGACACCTTCGATAGCTTTATCGCTGATGCGTTCATATCGTTCCTCCTTTCTTTTATCGTTCATTCTTGCAGTTATTGTTTGTCGATAACTGATATTTGTCAAGATAATTAATAGAGAAAGGGCCCGTGTTAGACACGGGCCCCATCGCACTGATATTTCGTTTTAGCTGTTCACTTTATGCTACTCGTCGCTCAAATCGACAGCGAAGACTGATGTCGGAAGTGACGCCTCGTTGCCTCCGCCATCCCGCATCTGCCTCACGACATTTTTTGCGCGCTCAACAATAAGCTCCTCAAGCTCTTTCTCGCTCACGCGCTGAATAATATCTCCCGGTTGACAATCAAGCTCATCACAGATTTCGAGAAGCGTCTTAAGGCGAATAGCTTTTATTTTTCCGTTTCTTAGCTTTGAAATATTCGCCGGAGTATGCCCCGTCGCCCGAATCAGATCAGCGCTGGTCTTTCCGGTCTTAAGCAGCTGTGTCTCAAGCTCGATGATGAGATAGCTCATGTTTCCTCCTACACAAGCTCGTCAGACTGCTCTTGGAGCAGCGAGGCATAACTCCAGATCGCCGAGATAAACAGACAGACAACTGCGCCGATAAACGACCCCGCATCAAAGGTAGCGCCTTGGCAAATCTCAATAACGAAGGAATGAGGCACGATGTAAAGCTCCAGTCCGCCAATGGTGAGATTGACCGATTCATAGGCACCAACAAACGAAACCACGGCGTTAACAGCAAAGGCAAGTGCAAGAACACGGATAAGCCGCACATGCGCCTTGGTAAAGGGCGAGACGCCCCGAGAGATGTTATGGCTGATTCCGCACAAAACGACAAGCGAAACACCCACGACGAGCGCCAGGCACAGCCCGCTTGGGATAACGATGCTCCCGCCATCGAGAAGCGTCACGACACCGAAAGAATCGACAGAAACAACGTTTGCAACCGCATACCAGATCACGTAAACAACCAACGCGGCAAAAGCGATGAGCATTCCCGCAAAAACGACCGCCATGCAAAAGCCAAGCTTCCTTACAGTCTCGCCCGCCTTGGCCATACGCTGAACGCTGTTGGACATACACTCACCCTCATCGAATCTATCGTTATCCGAATAGTTTATCGAACAACGATATGGATTGCATGCGGAAAGCCCCGCCAGTGCGCATAGGCCATTCACTAATCAGAAGGGGTGAGAGTGGATTTTTGGACACGTATCGAACGAGAGTGGATAATCTCCCACTTTGAGGCCGCCACCGGGCCTAAAACGGGAGATTATCCACTCTCATAGTCATCAAGGCTCACAGCCTCTTACTCGGCCGCCTCGCGCAGGGCCGACATCGTGGCTGCATATTGCTGCTGCAGCGCATGCATTCCCTCACGAGCGCCGTCAACAGTATCGGCACCGCGCAGCGCTTCGGTCACCACGACCGCCGGCTCGTACAGATTGTCGAATCCCAGGTTCTGGCTCACGCCCTTGAGCGTGTGCGCCGCCATAAACGCTTCTTTGGCGTCCCCCGCCGCCATGGCAGCCTCCAGCTTGTCCATGCTCTCGTCATCCAAAAACTTGAGGGCAAAGCGGGCAAGCATCTCCTCGCCCATCAGCCGAGCGCAAGCGTCATCATAATTGGCGCCAATCTTCTCATACGCCTCACGCATGGAAATCATGGGTTAAAAACTCCTTTGTTCAAACTAAATCGTGGGAAACGCGACGACGTCGGCGGGGCGTGCCAACGTCTCGGCAATACGGTCTTGCACCTCGAGCAGGCAGTCGAGCAGCAGCGGGTTAAAGGTGCCGCACTTACCGTCCAGGATCATCTGGATCGCCTCCTCGTGCGGGATGGCATCCTTGTACACGCGCACGCTCGTCAGCGCATCGTATACGTCGGCCACCGAAACCACCTGTGCGGCGATGGGGATATCGTCGCCCTTAAGGCCATCGGGATAACCCTTGCCGTCCCAACGCTCGTGGTGCCAACGCGCAATCTGGTACGCATATTCCAAAAGCGCATTGCCGGTGTGATGGCGGCCCAGTTCGAGCAGCATGTCGGCGCCGATCGTGGTATGCGTCTTCATAATCTCGAACTCCTCGGACGTGAGACGCCCGGGCTTGTTGAGAATCGCATCGTCGATCGACATCTTGCCGATATCGTGCAGCGCCGAAGCGAGGGCAATCGTCGAGCGTTCCTCGTTGTCTAGGGAGACGTTGTCGCTACGGTGAACCAGGCAGCCAAGCAGCAGCTCGGTCAGTTTCTCGATGTTCGTAACGTGCCTGCCGCTCTCGCCATTGCGGAGCTCCATGACGCCGGACATGATGTCGATGAGCATGCGGCTGTTCTTGACGCGCTCGTTGTACTGCTGGGACAGCAGGCTCGTCAGACGACGCTGTTTGGCGTACAGGCGGATGGTGTTGCTTACACGGCGGCGCACGACACGGGAGTCAAACGGGCGGTTGACATAGTCCGAGGCACCCAGCTCATACGCGCGCAGCACCACATCGTCGGAATCTTCGCTCGAGATCATGATGACGGGCAGATTGTTAATAATCGACCGGCGCGACAGATCGCCCAACACCTCAAAGCCGTTCATGCCCGGCATGACAATGTCCAGCAGCACGAGCGACAACTCATCGCCATAGCGGTCGACCATGTCGAGCGCCGCGCGACCGTTATCAGCCTCGAGGATGCAATACTCGTCCTTGAGCATCTCGTTGAGAATGGCTCGGTTCATCTCAGAGTCATCGACGATGAGCACCGTAGGCTTTTCGCTTTGGAAGGTCTCGATGGAATCGCCATCGGTCACGACCGTACCGGCTTTTGCCTTAGCGCGACTCAATAATTGGACAGCCTGGCTAACACCCTCATCGACCGTTTCGCCATGAATGCGAACGCCACCAACGCATGCCGTCAAGCTAACGCGCTCATGTCCCGGAATAATCGTGGAATGAACAGCATCGGTTACATGACGCAGGCGACGGGCAAAGTCATCGGAGGGGATATTAGGCATGACGGCCACAAACTTATCGCAGCCATAACGCACAAGCTCGTCAGTCGAACGAATACCGCCACGTATGGCTGTCGCCACAGCACCGAGCGCAAGGTCGCCGGCATGACGGCCATACGTATCGTTGAAGACCCTAAAATCATCAAGGTCGATCATGGCCACACCGGCCTGCATGCGGGCGCTGCGAAGCTTTTCCTCGTAATAACGGCGATTGCGCACATTCGTCAGCACGTCGGTGTAGACAAGGTCCTCTTCTGCGGCCTCCTGTTCATCAATCGGACGCACCATCAGCAGGACGTGAGGCTCGCCCTCGACCTTCAGAGGGCGCAGGCGAGCGCGGTACTCAACGCCATCGTTGAGCAGCCGTTCCGACACCTCATCGGAACCTGCCAAGACCTCCAGACCTGACTGGCGCAGACAGGGACACCGATCGCCGGCGAGCAGGCAGTTGGGATCGCCCGTTATCTGGTCGGCCGACAGCAAACGTACCACGGGGTAGGTCTTCGCGACACGGGCGACCTCGGCGGCAGCCTCCTCGTCGGTTAGATTGGCCTCGTGATTATTGAGCATAGGGGGCCCTTTCAGTAGTTTTGCTTGGTAGCAGTGGGTGCCAAATGTTACAAGGGTAGCACCTTGTCGATGCAGGTACGCACGTGAATACCGTTTCTTTTTCATGAGTTGGCAGACGGTAGGGCTGAAGCCGCAGACGTTGGGTTTTGAGCGCCTCTGTTAACACAGCCGAAACGTTTACGGAAAAGCCTGTTTGATTATTGCGGCTGTTAGAGCTCTAGGATGCCATGGACGGCCTGGGCAGCCGCTGCCGGGCGATCGCGCAGCCCGTTGTGTGCGCCGGGAACCGTCACGAGTGGACAGCCCAAAAGCTCAGCCGCCGTTCTCGTGCCTACCTCGCGGGGCGTTCCAATCGAAAGCTCGCCCAGAAAGACGGCGGCCACCGTTTTCGATGCGCGGACGCGATCCCAATCGGGAACATAGGTCATAGTGTCCTCGTATTCGTTTGCCATGAAACTGCGGCCGTTGCGCAGGGCATGCTTGGCTTCTGCCTCGGTTAACTTGGGGGCCTCGGGGTCCGAATCGCCGATGGCGCCCAGGAAGGCTCGTAATGCCCTGGAGACCTTTCCCGCGGCGATCATCTCGAGCAAAACCGGGGCCGCGCCCAGGCCGGCACCCTCATCCGTCACGGCGGGTTCATGCAGAATCGCACGCGAGATTATGGCGGGGTTTGCACGGAGAAGCTCCAGGGTCACCAGCGTACCGGCACTGTGCGCGAGCACGTTTGCCGGAGCGCCAATATGCTCGATAACGGCCTGAAGGTCGGCGGTCTGGACGGCGAGGTCGTAGCGTCCGTCCGCAGCGTCGCCGCTCTCGCCGCAACCGCGGCGGTCGTAGGCAATGACGCGGTAGTCACAGGCGAGCTCGCGGGCGATACCGTCAAAAAATACGCCATCGACGCAAGCGCCGTGCACGCACACCAAGGCGGATGCATCCGACGGCACGCCCGGCCCTGCAAACTCGCGACAGGCGATCGTGGTGCCCGCATTCTCGACCGTAAAATCCATGTTGTGCCCCATCGTCTTGTGCCTTGTTAACACATTAACTGTACCCGACCCGAAACCTCTCATGGCGTGGACATTGAGGGCAGAGTGGAAAACGAAACCTGAAAAGCACAAGCCCGGATCAGACTTTGGCACCGATGCTATGCTTAGGCACAATTGTCTTGAGGAGCATATGCCTATGTCTACGTTTTTGAATGCCAGCCCCATCTTTGGACCGGTGCGCAGCCGCCGCCTGGGCCTTTCGCTCGGCGTCAACATGATGCCGGCATCGGGCAAGATCTGCACGTTCGACTGCATCTACTGCGAGAACGGTCTCAATGCTGAGCGCCCCTGCCACGAGTCGTACAACTCGGCTGCCGTGGTGCTCGACGCACTCGGGGCCAAGCTGCGCGAGATGGCAGCCGAGGGCGAGCTGCCCGATGTGATCACGTTTGCCGGCAACGGCGAGCCCACCGCCGCGCCGGAGTTTCCGCAGGCCATCGCCGGTGCCGTCGCGCTGCGCGACGAACTTGCCCCAAACACCAAGATTGCTGTGCTCTCCAACGGCACGCGCGCCGACCGTCCCCAGGTGCACGATGCGCTCATGATGGTTGACGACAACATTCTTAAGCTCGATACCGTCGACCCGGCGTTTATCCAGCTGCTCGACCAGCCCGTTGGCCCCTACAACGTCGAGCACCAGATCGAGACGTTCGCAAGCTTTAACGGCCACGTTATTATCCAGACGATCTTTTTGACCGGCGAGTATCAGGGCAAGCTCGTCGACAACACCGGCGAGGAGTACGTTGCCCCCTGGCTCGCGGCGCTTGAGCGCATTCGCCCGCAAGAAGCGACCATCTACACGGTGGCGCGCGAGACACCGGTCGCCGGCCTTGCTAAAGCGGCGCCCGAGGTGCTCGACGCCATTGCCGCGCGCGTTCAAGCCCTCGGCATTCCCTGCCAGGTGAGTTACTAGCAAAACCACGCAGCAGCTAGTGCCGCCATCCCGCCCCATCAGTTGCGGTGATATAGTTCCTATTTGTGCTGTTAAACCGCTTAAATCGGAACTATATCACCGCAACTTTTATGGACACGTGGGTGGGCTATACTAGCTGCGAATGAAAGGAAGTTAGCCATGTTTGACAAAGGACCCGTGCCGGGCCGCAACGACGCTTGCTGGTGCGGCAGCGGCAAAAAATACAAGAAATGCCACAGCGCCTTCGACGAGCGCCTCGAACGCCTGTGGGAGGAGGGCTGGGAGGTTCTGCCCCGCACGCTCTACAAGACGCCCGCCGATATCGAGGGCATCAAGCGCTCCGCCGCCATCAACGTGGGCGTGCTCGACTACGTAGGCGAGCACATCGCCGCGGGCATGACCACCAACCAGATCGACCAGATGATCTACGACTACACCGTCGAGCACGGTGGCACGCCGGCCGACCTCAACTACGAAGGCTACCCCAAGAGCGTGTGTACCTCGATCAACGACGTGGTCTGCCACGGTATCCCCTGCGATACGGACGTGCTGCACGAGGGCGACATTATCAACGTGGACTGCTCCACGATCTTGGACGGCTACTTTAGCGACTCGAGCCGCATGTTCTGTATCGGCGAGGTCTCGGCCGAGCGCCAGCGCCTGGTCGACGTCACCCGCGCCAGCGTGGAAGCGGGCCTGGCCGCCGTCAAGCCGTGGTTGCCGCTGTCCGTGATGGCCGAGGCCGTGCAAAAGACGGTCGAAGATGCCGGCTTTAGCGTGGTGCGCGAGTACGGCGGACACGGCATCGGTAAGGAGTTCCACGAGGACCCGTTTGTGGGCTTTACCACCGAGGCGCCCGATGTGGACACCATCATGGCTCCGGGCATGGTCTTTACCATCGAGCCTATGGTCAATGCCGGAGCGCCCGACATCAAGATTAGCAAGGGCGATGGTTGGTGCGTGCGCACCAAGGACGGCAGCGATTCGGCCCAGTGCGAGGTACAGCTCGTAGTGACCGAGGACGGCTACGAGCTGCTGAGCTGGTAGCCGTGGATGCGCCGGATGCTGACGGGCACGCTCGTCTAGCATCCGGCGTTTTTGTTTGAACGTTTTGCCTGATAAAACCTGCCAAAATAAACCTGTCCCTTTTTGGTAGGTTGAGCGGAGAGGACTGCTTGTGAACATCCTGGTTTTGTTGCCCGTCAACGGCCGTCATCGCGCAATTCTTGAGTCGAGTGCTCCGGGCGAGGACTTTATCTACACGAGCTCCGATGCCGCCACGCGCGAGCAGGTCGCCGATGCCGACGTGATCCTGGGCAACATAGACCCTGCCCTGCTTACCGTATGCGAGCACCTCCAGCTGCTGCAACTGCAGACCGCGGGCTATGACGATTACTTGGCCGCCGGCACCGTGCCAGCCGACGCTAAGCTTTCCTGCTCGGTGGGCGCCTACGGCCAGGCCGTGAGCGAGCACATGTTTGCCATGGTCCTTTCCATGATGAAGCGCCTGCCCGGCTATCACGACTTGCAGCGCGAACATCGCTGGGAGGATTTGGGGCCAGTTACCTCGCTCAAAAACGCCAACGTGCTGGTGCTGGGCGCGGGCGATATCGGCGGCCACTTCGCCACGCTCTGCCGCAGCATGGGTGCACACGTCCGCGGCATCAAGCGCCATCCGCTCGTCTACCCCATCGTGTTTGAGGACATGGACGGCATGGACGCCCTACCCGAGCGCCTGGCCGAGGCCGACATCGTCGCATCCTTTATGCCCAGCACGCCCGAGACCCGCGGTCTGGCGAACGCCAAGTTCTTTGCCGCAATGAAGCCGGGCGCCTTCTTTGCCAACGGCGGCCGCGGCGATCTTGTGGTCGCCGACGACTTAGTTGCCGCCCTGGAGTCGGGACATCTCGCCGGCGCCGCGGTCGACGTCACCGACCCCGAGCCGCTGCCTGCGACAAGCCCCCTGTGGGATGCGCCCAACATGCTCATCACGCCGCACGTCTCGGGCTGGTTCCACTTGGAGACTACGCTCAACAACGTGGTCGACATTGCCGCAGAGAATCTGCGTCACCTGCAAGCCGGCGAAACTTTACGTTGTTGGATCGAGCACTAAGAATTACGCCGTTTTACAAACGGAGTAATGAGCCGACGCTGCGAGCCCGCCGTTTGGCCAATCTGCCGTTCAATTTCAAAGGCGCGACCAGAAGGTCAGCGCCTTTTTATTTCACGGCACCTTGGCGCAAACGGCGGGCTCTCGCTGACTTTTGTTCAACCTGCGGGGTCTTCAAATTGCTAGAGCGTTGCTAAGTAATTCTTTGCGTCTTCTACACTCATTGCTGCGACGGGCGCATGCGAACAGAGCTTGACATCGTTGGTGACCAGGAGGTCTGCTTGAGCACGTATTGCTGCCGCAACGATTAAATCGTCTTCGTAATCGCTATGGAGATTACGCTGCTTGCTCGCCATCCATATGTCACTCAAGTCACAGGGCACTGGCGTGGCAAGCTGCGACAGCACGCTAAGACAATCCCATGCAAGCGAGGTCGCTGCCGTAGCGGCATACCGGGAAAGCGAACCGTGCTCTCGCCGATACCATGCCTTATGTTCGCTTGAAATCAAATAGAACAGGTCTTTGGACGATGTCGCCGCATACAGCAAATCCACCTGCGCCGTGCATGCATCGCGTAAAAACTCAATCGTCACCGAACGACCACGTCGTGAGGGAATGAAGTAATCGAGCCACACGTTGGTGTCAACCAAGATGCGCTTTGGAGCCTCACTCATAGAGCCAGCTCATCTCCTCGCCATAGCGATCCGCATAGGCATTCCGTTTGAGCCCTTCGTCGTCCGATGGCTGAGCCTTGGCCATATCGATTCCCGACTCACGGCAAGCAGCAGCGAACAGCTCCGATCCTTGGTCGATGAGTTCGAGTTTGCGCTTGGCGGCCTTTTCGCGCTCGCGCTGTTCCGCCCGGGTCCGACTGGGCAGCAGGATATCCTCGAGCACACCGGGGCGATCGGCCAGCGACGCTGCAAGCTGCCAGAGCGCTCGCACCGCTTGGCTCGGCGTCATACCGGCCCTGGAGAGAGCGGCGTCCCCACTCCTTTTAAGATCGGCATCGAGACGTACGTTGATCTGAGCGGCGGTTGTGGTCATGACCCCTCCTTAATACTTTAAAACTATCATAAAACTCTACGGTAGATACGTAAAGCATGTATAGCATTTACAAGCATCAGCCGTACCCTGCCCCAAAAAGCCGCCGAGGCACATTGCACCTCGGCGGCCACGCATCACCGATCTAGTTCGGTTTCACCCTTTGCATTCGCCCAGATAAAACCGGCCAAAATTAACATCCCTTTTTGGCAGGTTTTAGATCTCCACGCTTTCGGCGCCGTTGATAGTTAGGTCGCGCTCGTAGAAGGCGGTGAGGGCGCGGATGGCGTACATCACGTCGCGTACGCCGCCGGTCTCGTAGCTCGAGTGCATGGCAAGCTGCGGCAGGCCCACGTCCACGGCATGCATGCTCGCCTGCATATTGGACAGATTGCCGAGGGTGGAGCCGCCCGCCATATCGCTCTTGTTGGCGAAGGCCTGCGTGGGTACGTCAGCGTCATCGCAAATGGCCTGGAACACCGCGCGGCTAAAGGCATCGGTGCAGTAGTGCTGGTTGGCGGCCTCCTTGATGACGATGCCGCCGTTGAGCACAACCTGGTTGCGGGCGTCGCACTTTTCCGCGTGGTTGGGGTGCACGGCATGCGCGTTGTCGCAGCTCACGAGCATCGATGCGGCAAGGGCACGATGGTACGACTCGTCGTCAAAGCCCAACGATCCGTTAATGCGGCGCAGTGCGTCGGCCAAGAACGTCGACATGGCGCCTTGCTTGGTCTCGGAGCCAACCTCCTCGTTATCGAAGCAGCAAAAGACCGAAACGTCGTGCGCGTTCTCGGCACCCAAAAATGCCTGCAGCGAGGTGTAGGCGCAGGCAAGATCATCGAGCTTGGGCGTCGAGATAAACTCGTCGGCCCAGCCCCAAATGCGCGCATCCTGACGATTGACCAGGAACAGATCGCGGCCCAGGATCTGCTCGGGCTCAACGTCCAGTTCGCCAGCGATCAGGGTGTCAAAATCTCCCTGCTTAAGCTCGCCGGCGCTGATGAGCGGGCACAGGTCGACGGCTCGGTTGGGAGCAAAGCCCTCGTTGACGCCACGGTTCATATGGATAGCAAGGCTCGGAATGATAGCGACCTCGCGCTCGGTGGCGAGCAGGCGGCTCTCAATACGGTCGCCCTCGCGCACCAGCACGCGGCCCGCGAGCGCCAACGGGCGGTCGAACCAGGTGTAGTCGATCATGCCGCCGTAGGCCTCGGTGTTCAGGCGCAGTGTCTCGCCCGCGCCGTCGAGCTCGGGCACGGCCTTGACCTTAAACGTCGGCGAATCGCTGTGCGACGCCGTGAGCTGAAAATGATAGTCGCCGGCAACGCCGTCCTCGCCCCACGTCGCGGCCAGGTCCTCGCCCACCTTAAAGGCAACAACGCTCGAGGTGTTGCGCTGCGTGTAATAACGCCCGCCCGGCTCGATGTCCCACGCCGCATTCTCGGGCAGGTAGGTAAAGCCCGCCTCGTCGAGCTCGGCCATAATGGTCGCCGCCGTATGGAACATGCTGGGGCATGCCTCGATAAAGTCGATAAGGTCGTTGGCGGCCTCGATATCATCGGCCGTCACATGCGCGCGCTCGGGCGTTTCCTGATCCGTCATGCTCTCCCCTTTCGCTGGGTTGATGGTCCCCTCCAGCATACCCCGCCACGCCAGCGCCGCACTCTTCATTCCGTGCTTAATTCCGTGCCGCTCACCAAGTTGAGCCATCATGCCCGCGCTCCTTTTGCGACAATTGCGCTAACAGGACGAGAGGAGCCGTCATGAAGCCACGTAACATTGCCATCGCCTGCGGTGTCGCGGGAGCCGCCGTCGGCCTTGCCGCTGCCGCCGGCATCGTTTACCGCAAGCAAATCAAGTCCGCCGCGTCGCTCAAACGCTTGACCGGCTACGCGGATGGCTATGACCTGTACGCAATCGACATCGCCTACGACTACGATCTTGATCGCATCATCGCCGCTGGCGTGCGCGACGACCAGGCCTACATCGATGCCGTGGTGGCGCAGGTGCTGCCCGGTGTGCCGGCACATGTCCAGGCGCCCCAGTTTGCCTGCAGCGCTTTTGTCGCCGTAGATGCCGAAGGCCGCGTGCGCACCGGTCGCAATTACGACTTTAAGGACGACACCTCGGCGCTGCTGGTGCGCAATCACCCACGCGGCTGCTATGCCTCCATCGGGCTTGCCGCCCTTAACAACTTGGGCGATAACACTCCGCTTGACTCCGTCGCCGGGCGCGCCGCCGCACTCATGGGCCCGTTTGCCCAGCTCGACGGTGTTAACGAATGCGGCGTATCCATTGCCGTCCTCACCCTGGATTCCAAGCCCTGCGACCAGGACACGCAACGCCCCGTCATCAATACCTCGCTCGCCATCCGTCTGGTGCTCGACCGTGCCGCCACCACACAAGAAGCTGTCGACCTGCTTTCTGCCTACGACATGCACGCCATGGCGGGACGCGATTACCACTTCTTTATCAACGACGCCGCCGGTGACGCGCGGGTGGTGGAGTGGGATCCGCGCGACCCCGACCGCGCATGCAAGGCGACGCCCGTGCGCCAGGTTACGAACTTCTACGCCTGCTATGGTGCCGAAGTGCTACCCAACCAAAAGAACGGCGAACTGGGCCATGGCAAGGAACGCGCCATCGCCATCGCCGATGTCCTCGACGCCCATGCCGGCGCCCAAGACGAGGCAGTCGCTTGGAAGGCTCTACGCGCTGCGGCGCAAGAGCCCAATCCGGAAGACATCACCAGCAACACGCAGTGGTCGGTCGTCTTTGACAACACCGAGCCCGCTGCCGCCATCACGCTGCGCCGCCACTGGGGCGACGTCGACGCCTTCGCGCTGTAAGGAGCTGGCACCGTCGTCCTTACGCTCGCCTGACGTTGCTTACATTTCTATACATTTGAGCTAACACGTTTTACCTCCGCATCAACAGTGTGCGGGGGTAAACTTATGCGCATGTTGTAACTTGCCCGGAAGGATTCATCATGCTCAGGATCGGTCTTCTTACCAGTGGCGGCGACTGCCAGGCGCTCAACGCCACCATGCGCGGCATCGTCAAAACGCTCATGACCAATAGCGAAGAGCCTATCGAGATCTACGGTTTTGAGGACGGCTACCAGGGCCTTATCTACAGCCGTTTTCGCGTGATGACGCCGGCAGACTTTAGCGGCATCCTCACCCGCGGCGGCACCATCCTGGGCACGAGCCGCACGCCGTTCAAGCGCCTGGATGTTCCCGAGGCCGATGGCGTCGAGAAGGTGCCGGCGATGGTCCACACCTATCACAAGCTGCAGCTCGACTGCCTGTTTATGCTGGGCGGCAACGGCTCCACCAAGACTGCCAACCGCCTGCGCGAAGAGGGCCTCAACGTTATCGCCCTGCCCAAGACCATCGACAACGACACCTGGGGCACCGAGATGACCTTTGGCTTTACGAGCGCCATCGACGTCGCCACCAAGTGCATCGACGACATCCACACCACCGCTTCGAGCCACGGTCGCGTGTTTGTCATCGAAATCATGGGCCACAAGGTTGGCTGGATTCCGCTGTATGCCGGCGTCGCGGGCGGCGCGGACGTCATCCTGATTCCCGAGATCCCCTACGACATGGATAACGTCATCAAGACCATCGAGCATCGCATGGAGACCGGCAGCCGCTTTACCATCGTAGCCGTCGCCGAGGGCGCTATCTCCAAGGAGGACGCGGCGCTGTCCAAGAAGGAGTACAAGAAGAAGCTTGCCGAGCGCACGAGCCCGTCGATCGTCTACGACATCGCCAAGGAAATCGAGGCCAAGACCGGTCGCGAGACCCGCGTCGCCATCCCCGGCCACACGCAGCGCGGCGGTCAGCCCGACGCCCAGGACCGCATCTTTGCGACCCAGTGCGGCGTCGAGGCAGCGCTTGGCTGCCTGCGCGGCGAGTTTGGCTACATGATTGCCCTGCGTGACGGCAAGATGTGCCACATGCCGCTCGAGGAGGTCGCCGGCAAGCTCAAGCATGTCAACCCCCAGAGCGATCTGGTACGCGAGGCCAAGGCGTTGGGCATCAGCTTCGGCGACGAATAGCCTCGGCTGGAATCCACCCCATCGGGCCCTCCGACCCCGCCCGACGTATTTCGATTTGGCTCCTCCCTTGACTCCGTCAAAGGTCGCCAATCGAAATCGTCGGGCGGGGTCGGAGGGCCCTGCGTTTACATACTCGCCGGGGCTATTCGTCTTCTTGCTGCGGGTGCCTGGTCTGAAATTAAGTTGCGGTGAAATAGTTCCCGCTTAGCCCGCAAATGGCTGAATCTAGAAACTATTCCACCGTAACTTACTGAGTGGGGACTCTTGGCTGCTACTTGCACTGACATTTGTCCTAAAATGGCTGGTCGTTAGGGGTTGCTACCGGTAGTTGCGGTAGGGTCGGAGCAGATTCTAACTAGAAATGGTGGTCGCTACCGGTTGTTCTCGGCATACTCGGCTCATTCGATTCGACCATCAAACGAAAGGAACCACCATGGATCTTGCGATGGCACAGCGGCTCGTTGATCGCCGCAAGGCTGCCGGGCTTTCTCAGGAGGCGCTTGCTGCCCAGCTGGGCGTAAGCCGCCAGACTGTTAGTAAATGGGAGCGCAGCGAGTCCTCACCCGATACCGATAACCTTATTGCGCTCGCCTCGCTGTATGGCGTGTCGCTGGATGAGCTGCTGTATGGGGTGGCGGTGGCTAGCGCTGATGACTCACAGGCTGATGATGAGGCACAGGACAGCAACGCCGGCACCAAAGCTTCAGATGAGGCTGAGGATTCTGCCGAGCACGCCGATTGCGGCGACAAACCACTTGTCGATATTTCCCTCGCGCGCGGTATCCACGTCATTGATCCCAATAAAGGCGAGGAAGTCCATGTTGGCTGGAGCGGCATCCATGTGACCAACGAGCGCAAGGGCGAAGAGGTGCATGTGGGGCCGGGCGGCGTGCATATCGATACGCTTGAGGACGATGGACATAGCGTGCGTACCAATGACAACGGCACCGTCACCATCGATGGCGAGACGTTTTCCAGCTGGAAGGAAGCACACGACAAGCTCGACCATCATGGTAGGCATTTCCACACCAAGGTCGGACGTGCATGGAACAAATTCCCCTTCCCCGCACTTGTCACTCTTGCCTATCTGGTGCTTGGCATTGTCTACGGCACATGGGGCATGGGGCTCTTCCTCGTCTTTTTGGTTCCCGTCTACTACGCGATTGGTGACTTCATCGATCGACGCCACCTGTCTAAGCTGATCGAGGTCATCTACCCGGCAGCCGCCATCGCTTGGTTCCTCTACATGTGGCTCTGTTTGGGACAGCCCCATCCCGCATGGATCATCCTCATCACGACTCCCATCGTAAAGGCGCTCATGCGCTGGTGTCGCAAACAATGGAAGTGCCGCAAGCAGGCCTAAACCGCCCCAACCAGCCAGCGCCACTCATCCGACACCGCCCGCCCCTTTCAAGTTGCGGTGATATAGGGACTGTTTTGAGGCTCCAAAGCGCCAAACAGTCCCTATATCACCGCAACTTACAAACAACTGGGTCAGTTCCGGCACGGAGATTAGCATTGAACTGACCGCACACCAAGAAAAGGGCCCATTTACTACGTTTAACTCGAGAGGGCCGACCATACCCGCCTTTTCCGATAATTGGCAAGCCCTCTACCTGCGGTTTTAATTTCATAATCTTTGTCATGGTCGAGGGTGTGGTAGCAAACGTAGTAGATAGGCCATTTTATGACATACGACCCATTCAAGCTCAATCTCGAAGGCTAAAGAGAGCCTCTCATCCACGCCTGTGAGCGACAACCAAATAGAATGAAAGGCAAATGGAAAAGCCCGTTTAACGAGCGGAGGACATATGCGCGACGTAGCCGAAAGCGACTGGAAGCTGTTTAAGAAAATGCTTCCTCAATGGCAAGAACGTTATATGGAAAAGCTCATCGGCCAGTATGTTGAGATACTGAACGGCGACAGTGAAGCGTCCAGTAGATTTTGGGCACTAGAAGAGCGCCTCAATAGAGACAAGCTGTCCTCAGGCGTAATTGCAAACGACATTCGCCGCAGCACAATGCACCGCGAGATAGCCAATTTGCTTATCGACAGCGTGATCGCCCTTGACGACCTTAACGGTTTTACCGAGGACATTAAGAGCTATGCGCAACACTGGATTGGCCAGTAAGAGCACTGAACGACAGACATCCCCGGCAAAACGGGGCAAACGCCGGGCCACCTAA
>DXMV01000025.1 GCA_019414055.1 Collinsella sp. | reverse complement strand
CGCCGCCGGGCTGTTCGCCGGCGAGGCCAAGACCGACGAGCGCGACGCCGAGGTGATCGCGCGGACCGCCCTGGGCGTGCCGGACTCCCTGTCGGGGGTCCCGGGCCGCGGCGAGGCCCTCGAGGCCGCCCGCGCCCTCTCGTCGCCGCGCGACCACGTCGTCGCCTGCGCGACCAGGGACAAGAACCGCCTGCGCGCGGTGCTGCTCGAGTCCTGCCCGGCCCTCGAGGCCGCGGTCGACCTGTCGGACCGGCGGTGGCTGGAGCTGCTCGCCGGGTTCGGCGGGGCGTGGGGGATCGCCCGCTCGGGGGCCGAGGGGCCGCGGGCCGAGGCCGCCGGGGAGGCCGCGGCCGCCTCCACCGCGCCCCCGCCGGCGCTCGTCGAGGCCGAGAACAGGCAGGTCAGGTTCCTGGCCGCCCGGATATCGGAGGCCCTCGACGAGGCCGGGGCCCTCGAGGCCGAGACGGCGGCGCTGCTCGAGGGCGACGAGACCTACGCGTGCCTGCTCACCGTGCCCGGCATCGGCCCGAGGACCGCGGCGCAGCTCGCGGTGTCGGTCGACATCGGGAGGTTCCCGGACCACGACCACCTGGCCTCGTACTGCGGCATAGCCCCGAGGGTGAGGAGCTCCGGAACGTCGGTGAGGTCGGTCAGGGCGTCCAGGCGCGGCGACGCGAGGCTCAAGTCCCTGCTGATCTTCTCGTGCAACAGCCTGGTGAGGTCCTCGGGGCGCTACGGCGAGTACTACCGGGCCTGCAGGGCGCGGGGCATGGGGCACGGGCGGGCGCTCAAGGCCGTCGCGAGGAAGCGGCTCAGGGCGATATACGCCGTGATGCGCGACCGGGTGCCCTACCGGGAGTAGCCCCGACGGTTGACAAAACTATAGGAACACCCAATGACTAGTTCCGTTTGCGGGGGAGGCGTGGGACAATACCGAGCGAATGTGATTGGGCGTCTGGGAAAAGGGGTCGCGATGAACAAGTTGAGGACGCTTGCCGACGTGTTGCGCCAGGCTGGCTTTGCGCGCATCACGGGCCTGTTTCTCGTCTTCTATCTGCTGTGCTCGACGGCCGTCTGGCTGTCCGAGCCCACGACCCTTACGTTTGGCGACGGCCTCTGGTTTAGCTTTGAGACCGTATCGACGATCGGCTTCGGTGATATCCCGGCCGAGACGCCGGTTGCCCGCGCTATCACCGTCGTTTTGAGCGTCATCAGCATCTTCTACATCGCCATGCTCACGGGCGTGGCGGTGAACTACTGCAACACGCTCATCAAGATGCGCCAAAAGGACACCATGGCGCGCTTTATGGATGATCTGGAGCATTTGGAAGAGCTCGATCGTGACGAGCTTGCCGACCTATCGCGCCGTGTGCGCGAATATCGCCGACGCCAACGCTAGAACGGGCGCCGCGCGTCACGACGAGGGGGACTGAATATGAATATCACGGTATACCTGGGCGCCAGCGTCGGTAACGACCCGGCGTTTCTGCCTGCGGTGCGGCAGCTTGGCACCTGGATTGGCCGCAGTGGCCACGCGCTGGTGTACGGCGGGTCCAAGTCGGGCCTGATGGGCGCGCTCGCCGATAGCGTGCTCGATGCGGGCGGGCACGTGACCGGTGTGGAGCCGAGCTTTTTTATCCAGGCAGAGTTTCAGCACGATGGTATCGACGACCTTATCGTGACGAGCGATATGGCCGAGCGCAAGGCCAAGATGATCGAGCTCGGCGATGCGTTCATCGCCTTTCCGGGCGGCACGGGCACGCTCGAGGAGATCGCTGAGGTCATGTCGGCCGTGTCGTTGGGGCATCTGAGCGCGCCGTGCATCCTGTACAACTTGGACGGTTACTACAACGATCTCAAGTCGCTGCTCGAGCACATGATCGATAAAGGTCTATCGAGCCCGCAGCGCCAGCAGGGCATCTACTTTGCCGATGACCTGGACGAGATCGCATCGATTATCGGCAACTGAGCCTTGGGCCCATCGCATGTGCGGCACCCAACGGTGCTGTTCGCGGCGTAGATGGTTGGCCCGCCCACGCCCTGCCCGTCCTACAATAAAACGTATCTTTGTCGATTTTGACCACGGGAGGTCCCGATGGACAACTTTGCAAAACCCAAAAACCGTGCGCTGTTTTTAGTGAGCGTGGCCGTGACCGGTGCGTTTGCAGGCGCCGCGGTCTGGCTGTTTTTCTTTGCGATGGAGCACGGTATCGACTATCTGTGGACCGAGATCCCGCATATGCTGGGCGTCGCTTCGCCCGAGCTCGCGAGCGGTCCGTTCGGTTTTTTGCCGTATCCGTTTTTCGTCTGCCTGCTGGGCGGCCTGCTGATCGGCCTGTACGAAAAGATGACGGGCGCCAAGACCGATGACCTCAACCAGGTGATGGCCAAGGTTAAACAAGACGGTCGCTACCCGTACGACAACCTGGGCAAGCTTTCGCTCGCGGCATTGCTGCCGCTGCTGTTTGGCGGAAGCATTGGACCGGAAGCCGGCCTGACCGGCGTCATCGCGGGTCTGTGCAGCTGGGTCGGCGATCGCATGCGTCGCTTTGGCGCCGAGTTTAGGGAGCTCACGCTGCTGGGTACCCAGGCCGCCCTGACGGCGCTCTTTACCGCGCCCGTCTTTGGTTTTGTGGCGCCGCTCGCCGGTAGCGCCGATGGCCAGGGCGCCAACGAAGACGAGGATTCAGCATCCGATGAAATCACCATCAAGCTGCCCAAGGCGCAAAAGACCGTGGTCTACGGCATTGCGATTGCCGGCGGCCTGGGCACCTATCTGCTGCTCGGCCAGCTTATGGGTGGCGGCATGGGCATGCCGAGGTTCGAGGCTGCCCAGGTGGGTAACCTGGAACTTGTCTGGCTCATTCCGCTGGCGTTGGTCGGCACCGTATGCGGCTGGCTGTACTTTGTCTCTGAGCATGCAAGCGAGGCGCTGTCCCATGCCATAGGGGAGCGCCCTGTCGTCAAGGCCATGCTGGCCGGTCTGGCGCTCGCCATCTGCGGCACGGTTCTGCCCTACACCATGTTTGCCGGCGAGACCCAAGCCGACGTGCTCATGGAGACCTATCTGACCATTCCCGCCGGCGTGCTTATCGCGACCGGTCTTGTTAAGGCCATGCTGACGCCCGCCCTCATCAACCTTGGTTGGCGTGGCGGCCACTTCTTCCCGGTTATCTTCTCGGGTGTGAGCCTGGGCTATGGTCTTGCCATCCTCACCGGCGCCGATCCGGTCTTTTGCGTCGCCGTCTGCACGGCATCGACGATGGGTGCCGTCATGCGCCAGCCCGTCATGGTCGTGGGCCTGCTGCTCATGTGCTTCCCGCTCAAGGGCATTGTCTGCATGATCATCGCCGCGGTCATTGCGGCGGGCATTCCGCTGCCCAAGCCACTGCGCAAGTAGCACGGTAGCGCGCGGGCAATACAAACATCTCAAGCCCGGTGTGGGCGCTGTGTCACGGATTTGCGGGTGGACTGAATCTCGCCTGGCACCGACGCTACTTCCAAATCGCGAGCGCGGCGGTGCCCAGCACGATGAGGAAAAGGCCGATAGCGCTTCGATGCGACAGCTTTTCGTTGAAGGCCAGTCGTGCGAACAGCACCGATACGACAATCGATAGTTTGTCGATTTGCACGACGACGCTCACCTGGCCTGCAGCGATGGCGTAGTAGTACAGCAGCCACGACGCGCCGGTCGCAATGCCCGATGCCGCAAGAAATGCGAGTTCGCGCGGGTCAATGCGCGCGACCTGCTCCAGCTTTCCCTTGGCAGCCACGATTGCCCATGCTATAACAAGTACCACACAGGTGCGGATTGCCGTGGCCAGGTTTGACTCGACACCTTCGATGCCGATCTTGGCGAGGACGGAGGTGAGTGCCGCGAACACGGCGGCGCCGAGGGCGTAAGCGAGCCAGGCTCGGTCTTGCTTTTGCTCTGCGCCGACGGACTGCTTTTTCCCGATCATCAAAAACGTGCCGAGCGTGATAACTGCGGTTCCCACGAGCTTGACCGCCAGGTTGCCTGTCTCACCAAAAAGCACTATGGCGATCAGCACGGCGAGCACGGTGCTCATCTTGTCGACGGGTACAACCTTGTTGACGTCTCCGATGCTGAGCGCCTTAAAGTAACAGATCCACGAGGCGCCGGTGGCGAGTCCCGAGAGGGTGAGGAATAGCCAGGCTTTGGCGGGAATGGCGCCGATTGCTCCGATGGATCCAGAAATGCCCGCCATTGCCCAGGCAAATACGAGCACCACGCAAGTACGGATGGCGGTTGCAACGTCGGAGTCGGTGTGCCTGATGCCGCATTTGGCCAAAATGGATGTGATGCCGGCAAAGAAAGCTGATGCAAATGCTGCTGTAACCCACGACACGGGTTGAGCGCCTCCTCATAAAAGACCGCGCCAGATCTGCGGCGCATGCCCGATGATACCGCGCTTGCCTACAGGTCGCGTGCTCGATAGACCTTGGTACTGATGGCGCAACTCAGTGCAAAGAGCACGAGGGCCAGTACGGCAATTCCTGCGCACAGACAGCCAAGAACAGCAGGGTCGGGATTCGCCCCAGCAATCGACATGAGCCAGTTGCTGATGGGGTTGGAGGAGCTCAGCGTGGCCATGGCAAGGCATCCGAGCAGGGCAAACAGGCCGACGGAAAGGCGCAGCGCCTCCATGTGTCCAAATCGAAAGAACAGCGGCTGTGCCAGAAACACCATCATGAGGGAGATGAGCATCGATGCGGCGGAGGCTATTGTGGTCTCAAAGACGATCTGTCCCGTCGAGGGCATGCCCGTGTGATCGAAGAACGGAAGAGTGATGGTGCTCAAAAGCACGGTCGCGCACGCCATGATGGCCGAGAAGGCAACAATGCAGAGGTAACGTGCGCAGATGATGTCTTTGCGCGAGAGGGGCAGCGTTGCCCGATAGCGCTCCCATCCGTTTTGATTGTCGTAGCCGGCCAGCGAGTTCATGACCACGATGGGCGACATGGCACTGACCGCGCAGGCGCCGGCGCTCATACTGGCATCGCCATCCGATGCGTTGGCGAGGGTCAGTACGACGAAGATGAACAGGCCGACGCCCGCGATGCTCGGGACAAGCGTGCGGACGATGGCGAGCTCAGACATAAAGGCGCGTTTCATTTCGAAGCCCCTTTCAGTATGAGGCGAAGATAGTCATCAATGGTTGCCCGGTCGCAGGGAATCTCGGGGAAGGCCTCGAGCGCCTCGCGACGGTTGGGTACGAGCACGTCCACGCTATAGGCGTGGTGGGCGGCACGGGCACCTTCGACGCAAGCCATAAGCTCTGCGGCCTGTGCTTGGGTGCAGTGGGCGATGCCGGCTCGGTCGGTAATGTCCTCGCGCGGCAGGTCAAACACAATCGAGCCGTTATCGATGCAGATGACGCGGTCGGCAGTGCGATCGAGGTCGGATGTAATGTGGCTCGAGAGCAGCACGCTGTGCTGGCCGTCGGCGACAAAGGCAAGCAACTCGTCGAGCAGTTCCTCGCGCGCCATGGGATCGAGGCCCGCGGTGGCTTCGTCCAAAACGAGCAGCTTGGCATTGTGGCTGAGCGCACAGGCGAGCTGCAGCTTCATGCCCATGCCGCGGGAGAGGTCCTTGACCTTCGTCTTGGGATCGAGGCCAAATCGGTCGATGAATCCGGCGAACGTTTCGCAGCTCCACGTGGGGTATGCCGGGCCTACGAGCTTCTCGACCTGGCCCACCTTGAGCGTGGAGGGGAAGGGACACGTGTCCAGGACAAGCCCGATGCGGGAGCGCAGGTGGCGCTGCGTCTCGTCGGGCGCGTTGGCGTCGCAGCGCTGTCCAAGCAGATGCACCTCGCCGGCATCGGGCTTTATAAGCCCAAGCGCGGCGCGAATGGTCGTCGTCTTGCCGGCGCCATTTGCGCCCACAAAGCCAACGATCTGGCCGGGCTCCACGGCAAGCGTGACGTCGCGCAGTGAAAAGCGGTCGCTCACGCGGCGCGATACACCTTTAAGTTCTAGCAACTTTTGCATGGTATAGCCTTTCTTGCAGATGGCTACTGCATGGTTTCGGGGGCTACGAGGTCGAGCATCTCGTGCAGCTTGTCGCGCGTGACGCCCAAGGCTTCGGCTTGGCTCGCCGCTTTCGCAAGCAGCTCTTCGATATGGCAGAGCTGGTTTTCGCGCAAGAGTTCTTGGTTGCCCTCGGCGACAAAACAGCCCTTGCCCTGCACGGTGCAGATAAAGCCGAGTTGCTCCAGGTCGGCGTAGGCGCGCTTGGTGGTGATGACGCTCACGCCAAGATCGCTCGCGAGTGAGCGGATGCTGGGGAGTTTGGCTCCCGCAGCGAGCGCGCCCGAAAGGATCTGAGCTTTGACTTGCGAGGCTATTTGCTCGTAGATGGGCTTGTCGCTCGAATTGGATAGGATGATGTCCACAGCGGCTCCTTAGCTGTTGGGCTACACGTGTATATAACCGGTAAGCACAGTATATATACACTATGTACAGTTACGCAAGAGACAAATTCGGATTGGGCCGGCTACCCAGGCCCCAACTGATGAATTTGTCCTGATAGGCGCCCTAGAGCGGGATTTCGCGGCTACAATAGTGCGGTTACATCGACGTAATGCACTCAATGCAAGAAAGGATCCGCATGGCAAGCCTGTCGGATGAAATCTCGTCGCGCCGCACATTCGCGATCATCAGCCACCCGGACGCCGGTAAGACCACGCTTACCGAGAAGCTGCTGCTCTATACCGGCAGCATCCAGACCGCTGGCTCGGTCAAGGGCAAGAGCTCGGCCAAGCATGCCGTCTCGGACTGGATGGATATCGAGAAGGAGCGCGGTATCTCCGTCACCTCCTCGGTTCTGCAGTTCACCTATAACGGCGCCTGCGTCAACATCCTCGATACCCCCGGCCACCAGGACTTCTCGGAGGATACCTACCGTACCCTTATGGCCGCCGACGCCGCGGTCATGGTCATCGACGGCGCCAAGGGCGTCGAGGCCCAGACCAAAAAGCTCTTTAAGGTCTGTACGCTGCGCCATATTCCCATCTTTACCTTTGTGAACAAGCTCGACCACGAGGCTCGCGATCCGTTTGAGCTCATGGAAGAGATCGAGAATGTCCTGGGCATCAATACGTATCCCATGAACTGGCCGATCGGCAGCGGTCGCAACTTCCGCGGCGTGTTCGACCGTCAGACCCGTCGCGTCATCGCCTTTGAGGGCGACGGTCACGCCAACGCCACCAAGAAGGTCGCCGAGGTCGAGGCCGAGCTGGGCGATCCTTCCATGGACGAGCTCATCGGCGAGGAGAACCATAAGAACCTGATGGACGACATCGAGCTTCTCGATGGCGCCGGCGACGAGCTCGACTTGGATGCCGTGGCCTGCGGCAAGCTGAGCCCGGCGTTCTTTGGCTCGGCACTCACCAACTTTGGTGTGGAGCCCTTCCTCAAGGAGTTCCTGCGTCTGGCCCCGACGCCGCGCGCCTACACCGATACGCTCACCAGCGAGCCGGTCGCGCCCGCCGAGAACGACTTTAGCGGCTTTGTCTTTAAGATCCAGGCCAACATGGACAAGAACCACCGCGACCGCATTGCCTTTGTGCGTATTTGCTCGGGTAAGTTCGAGCGCGGCATGGATGCCTTCCATATGCAGGGCAACCGTAAACTCAAGCTGGCTACGGGCACCTCGATGATGGCCGACGACCGCGCCATCGTGGACGAGGCGTACGCGGGCGATATCGTGGGCCTGTTCGACCCGGGTATCTTTAGCATCGGCGACACCGTGTGCTCCGGCAAGCGCCACGTGCAGTATCCGCAGATCCCGACGTTTGCCCCCGAGATGTTCGCTCGCATTACGCAGGTCGACACGCTCAAGCGCAAGCAGTTCGTCAAGGGTATGGAGGAGCTTGCCCAGGAGGGTGCCATCCAGATCTTCCGCGAGCTGGGTGCCGGCATGGAGAGCGTCATCGTGGGCGTGGTCGGTGTGCTGCAGTTTGAGGTACTCGAGCGCCGCCTCAAGGCCGAGTATCGTGTTGAGGTCCGTCGCCAGCCGCTGCCCTATACGGACATCCGCTGGATTCAGAACGACCCCGATACCATTGATATCCCGGGCCTTTCGCTCACGCGCGACACGCTGCGCGTCGAGGACATGCGCGGCGGCAAGCTGCTGCTGTTCACGAGCCCGTGGAACGTGGACTGGGCAACCGATCACAACCCCGATCTTATCCTGTCGGAGTTTGGCAACGTAACGTTTTAGCGCACCGGCGCGGTGGCCCTGTGGGGCTGCCGCGTCGTTTGCTTGCCTGATGCCGCGTGAGCGGCTATTATACCCACCGTCGTCTCAAGACCGTGACGTCCGAGCAGTTCGGGTCCGATATCCTGCTCGTTAAACCTAAAACCAAAGGAGTACATAATGATCAAGAAGGTCATGGAGGACTACAAGGTCCTGTTGCGGAGCATTCCCGCGGCAACGGTTTCGCTGTTTTTCGTGAGCGTCATCATGATGAACCTGCTGGCCAACAAAGAGCTCATCAGCCTGCCGTATCTGGCACTCGATTGCGGCTTTGTGGTGAGCTGGGTTTCGTTTTTGTGCCAGGACATGATCTGTAAGCGCTTTGGCGCCAAGGCATCCATCAAAATCTCTATCCTCGCGCTGCTGGTCAACCTGGCCGTGAGCCTGTGCTTTTGGGCATGCTCGCTCACGCCTGGCATGTGGGGCGCCTACTACGACACGGGTATGATTGAGGTCAACACCGCCCTTAACGCCACCATCGGCGGCACCTGGTACGTGGTGCTGGGCTCTTCGTTGGCAATGCTCGTTTCTGCCGTGGTTAACTCCACGCTCAACCAGTCGCTCGGCCGTATGCTCAAGAAGAATAACTTTGCGAGCTTTGCCTTCCGCTCCTATGTGTCCACGGGTGTTGGCCAGTTTATCGACAACCTGGTCTTTGCCATTGTGGTGAGCCACACGTTCTTTGGTTGGACCTGGGTGCAGGTCCTTATGTGCTCGCTGACCGGCGCTGTTGCCGAGCTGCTGTGCGAGGTCTTCCTGAGCCCCGTGGGCTACAAGGTCGTGCGTGGCTGGGAGCGCGAGAACGTGGGCGCCGAGTACCTCGAGCGTCACGCAACCGCCTAAGGAGCAAGTATGCGGGTTTTGATCACGGGCGCTTCGGGCGGTATCGGAGCCGCATGCGTGCAGCGCTTTTTGGACGAGGGTCACGAGGTCGTGGGCTTTGATCTGCTGCCAGCGGCAATCGAACACGAGTGCTACCGCCATCTGATTGTTGACGTCCGCGAGCCGGACTCGTTTCCAGGCGGCCTTGAACCCCAGGTGATTGTGAACGTTGCCGGTACGCAGGATTCGGCCGACGATATCGCCGCTAACCTGTGTGGCACCATCAACGTGACCGAGCGCTACGCCTTTGTGGGGGAGGGGCTTGCCGCCAAGCCGACGCCGGCTATCAAATCCGTGGTCAATGTGGGGTCGGCGAGTGGGCATACGGGATCGGAGTTTCCCGCCTATGCTGCCAGCAAGGGCGGTGTTATCGCCTACACCAAGAACCTTGCAAACCGCCTGGCGCCGCAGGCCATCGCCAACAGTGTGGACCCGGGCGGCGTTATCACGCCGCTCAACCGTTGCGTGATGGAAGACGAGCACCTGTGGAACCAGATTATGGAGCTCACGCCGCTTAAACGCTGGGCCACCGCCCAAGAGATCGCCGAGTGGATCTACTTTGTGGGCGTGACCAACCGGTTTATGACCGGGCAGAGCCTGCTGATCGATGGCGGCGAGGCCGGCCGCACACAATTTATTTGGCCCGAATAGGAAACGCGCCCGATGGGAAGCCGTCGGGCGCGTTTTTTGATGTATCGATTTTTAGCCGAGGCAAGTCCAGTTGACGGGGGTCGAGCCGTGCTGTTCGAGTAGCCGATTGCCAGCGGAGAAGGGGCACGACCCCATAAAAGCGGGGAGTTCTGCCGTGGCACGGTTTGCCGAAAGCGGCGAGGGGTGCGTAGAGGCCAGACAGAACTTGCCGGTTGCCTTTCCCGCGCCGGTCGCGGCGAGCTTGCCTTCGACCATCTGCTGGGCAAAGCGACCCCATGCCAAAAAGACGACCGGCTGGGGCAGCTGACAGCAGCGCTCGATGACGTAGTCGGTCAGGGTGCTCCAGCCCAGCTTGGCGTGCGAGTTGGCGGCATGCTCGCGCACGGTGAGCGTCGTGTTGAGGAGCAGGACGCCCTGTTGTGCCCATGGGGTTAGGTCTCCCGTGGCGGGAATGGGACAACCCAGATCGGCGTTGAGTTCCTTATAGATGTTGCGCAGGCTCGGCGGCAACTTGGTTTGCGACGCGGGGACCGAGAACGACAGCCCCATGGCCTGGTTGGGTCCGTGATAGGGGTCTTGACCCAAGATGACAACCTTGACCTGGTTGGCCGGCGTATAGGCGAGGGCATTGAGGATGTCGTCTTGTGCCGGGTAGATGGTTTGCTCGGCACGTAAAAGGGCGATGCGCTCGAGCAGCTGGTTCGTTGTGTCACGTACCGGCTGCGGCGCATCGCCCAACCAAGTTGCTATGTTGCGGTCGCGAGTTGCGGTGTCCATGGGGCTCCTTTACGGCAGATGCTCTGTTGGCATCTATTGTAAAGGCGCACCGGTTGCCTTTATGCCGCGGCTGCATGAAGAGTGGGGTCTACGAGACGCGCTCGGGCGCTCCTGCCATGTGAGCGTGTCCTTGCGAGCGAAGGCGCGGGAGCTCGACGGTTGCCACCATCACGCCGGTGAGGATGAGGGCGGCGCCAAAGAAGGCGATGGGGCTCAGGACCTCGCCGACCAGGAAGAACGAGAAGACGGCGGAGCAGACCGGCTCCAGCGAGAAGGCGAAGCCGGTGGTCTCGGCGGGCACGTGGGGCTGCACGAGCGTCTGGGTGATAAAGCCGTAGGCAGAGCAGATGAGTGCGAGCGCGACGACCACGACGATTTCGTTGGGCGTGCTGGGAAGCGTGAAGCCGCCAAAGGTGCACGCGGCGATGCCCGAGAACAGGCCGCCAAAGCCCAGCTGCCAAACACCCAAGGCCAGTGGGTCGACTTCTTCGACAAAGCGCTTGGCTACGATAATGTGGCTGGCATAGATAAAGGCTGAGAGCAACATGATGATCGCGCCGGGATTCAGGCTGGTAAAGTCGGCACCCGAGAGCAGCAGCATACCGCAGGTGACGATGGCGGTGCCGATGAGTACCTTGCGCTCGGGGGCGCGACGCAGCAGGGCGGCGTTGGCAAACGGCACGATCACGACCGTCAGGCTCTGCAAAAAGCCAGCGGTGGAGGCGGAGGTGAGGCTGGAGCCCAGGCACATGCAGGTGAGCTCGGTTGCCATGATGGCGCCGATGATGGCGGCGCGAACCATCAGGTCACGGTTGATGCGCAGCGCGTGCTTGTGAAAGAGCACAAGGCAAGCTGCAAAGGCGATGATGCAGCGCAGCGCAACGATGCTCGTGGCGTTCATGCTGTCCATGCCGATCTTCATGAGGGGGTACGAAAAGCCCCATGCGACGGGAACGGAAAATGAGAGCGCGATTGCTTTTTTGCGATCCATGGGACTCCTTTTGTTACAGAACGGTTTCGCAAAAAGGATTCTGCTCCCAGATATGGATGTAGTAAAGCGAATGTATCTTCAGTATGATTAAGAAATACTAATGCTAGTAGAAAAAGCCCTGGCAAAACGTTTTACGGCTACATCGATGTGGAGGCACGATGGCATCGCGGTATCAGATTGTTTGTATGGTGGTCGATTGCAGCAGTCTTAAGGGCGCGGCCGACGAACTGGGCTATACGCAAAGTGCGGTGAGCCAGGCCGTCAAAGCGCTCGAGCGCGAGCTGGGTACCACGCTTATCGAGCGCGGTAAGCAGGGCGTTTCGCTTACGCGCGACGGTAAACAATATCTGCCGTTCCTGCGCCAGATTGTGACCGCTGAGGCCGAGCTCGAGGGCAAGCGCCAGGAGCTGCTGGGGTTCTCCTCGACTGATATTCGCATTGCGACATTTACCAACGTGAGTCGTACCGTGTTGCCACGCGTGATCCGCGACTTTGGTGCGCTGCACCCGGGCGTACGCTTTACCCTCAAGCAGGGCGATTACACGCGCAACGCTCAATGGGTACACGATGGCGTGGTTGATTTTTGTTTTACGGCGCGCGGATTTACCGCTGGGCTCGAGAAGCGCGTGGTCTATCACGACGAGTTGGTAGCATTGTTGCCGGCCGCGCATCCGCTGACGGCAAAGGAAAAGGTGACACTCGCCGACCTGGCGTCCGAACCGTTTGTGTTACTGGATGAGGGCGAGCAGAGCCTGGTGCTCGATGCATTCGCGGCGCACGGGCTGTCGCCGCACGTGACGAGTGAGGTCACCGACGACTACACCATCATGGCGATGGTGGAGGAGGGCCTAGGCGTAAGTATGCTGTATCGCCGTACCGTCGAGGGCATGCGGGCCGATATCCGCGTACGTCCCATCGTGCATGCTCCCTCGCGCGACGTGGTGGCAGCTTGGCGCAGCTGGGACACCATGCCTATCGCCACGAGGCGTTTTATCGACTATATGAGCTCGCATATTGTCAATTAATGACTGGCGTGACGTTGAGTGCGGTGTTTAGCGGGCTGTCGCTTTGGCTTGGGCGGTGCGATAGGTGCGTGCCGGGTGGCAGAGCAATACCGCCACGACCATAAAGAATGCCGTGGTGCCCAGGCTGATGGGGTAGACCATCATGATGTTCGCAAAGGTACGGAAGTGCGGGAACACGCAGAATACCCAATAGAAGCGAATGCCGCAGACGCAGATCATGGTGATGAGGGCGGGCATGAGCGAGATGCCAAAGCCGCGCAGGTAGCCGGACATGTTTTCGTAAAACATGCTAAAGGCGTATGCCGGGAAGATCGAGCACACGCGGATATAGCCGATCGAGACGATGTTGGGGTCGCTATTAAACAGCGCTAGGATCTCGCGTCCCAAGCCGACGATGATGACGATGGTGGTGAGTGCAACGATGCCGCCTTCGACCAGGCAGACCTTGAGCGTCTTAGTGCAGCGAGCGATCTGGCGCGCGCCGTGGTTTTGCCCCACAAAGGTGGTGCAGGCCTGGCTAAAGCTGTTGAGCAGGTTGTAGCACACATACTCCAGGCTCATGGCGGCGCTGGATGCCGCCATGACCTCGGTACCCAGGCTGTTGATGGCGGACTGGATGATGATGTTGGCGACGGCAAAGACGGCGCTTTGGATGCCGGCGGGCAGGCCGATCTTGACGATGCGCTTGAGGGCGACAGGATCGATTGCCAGGTCGCGCGGGGTGACGCGGACGACGGAATCGGTCTTGAGCAAGTGGACAAAGAGTGTGGCGGCGCTGACGGTGTAGGCGATGGCGGTGGCGATGGCGACGCCCGCGACGCCCCAGTGGAGCACGGGGACAAAGATGAGGTCCAGGCCAATGTTGAGGACGGTGGACACGGCAAGCGCCTGTAGCGGCATACGGGTGATGCCGACGGAACGGAAGATTGCGGCCTCAAAGTTGTAGAGCAAGATCGAGGGCATGCTGAGCAAAAAGACGCGCAGGTAGAGCGATGCGAGCGGCATGGTTTCGGCGGGAACGTTGAGCGCGGCGAGCATGGGTTCGGCAAAGATCTCGCCCAGCGCGATGACGACAAAGCCCACGAGCGCCATCAGAATCGAGGTATGGACGGCGCGCTTGACCATGTTCTGATCGTTGCGGCCGATGGCGTTGGCGATGACCACGTTGGAGCCAAGTGACAGGCCAATAAACAGGTTGAGCATAAGACTGGTAAGCGGAACATTGGAGCCGACCGCCGCCATGGCGAGGGTTCCCTGGTCGCCCGAGAAATTACCGATGATGACCGTGGCGATGAGGTTCGACAGCTGCTCTAAGATGCTCGTGGCGGCCACGGGGAAGGCGAACAGGGGAATATTGCGCCACAGCGAGCCGGTGGTCATGTCAATGTGCTTAGATGCGGTGTCTGCCATACGCTCTCAATCTCTAACATGCTCATTCGTGCTTATTTGCGCAGACGATGATACTCCTAATCGACTAGTCATTTAAGAACGTCCCCAATGACGAGGCGGGAGAGGCGTGAGACAATGGTGGGCGTTGTATTGCCCGCGCTAAGGAGTTGCCATGTTGTTGTGTCCCGTTTGCCATGAGCCGTTGGTGGACGACGAGCGCGGTGCTGCATGTGCGGGCGGACACCGGTTTGACCGTGCGCGCGAGGGCTATCTGTATCTGCTGCGCTCGTCCAAGAGCGGCGACTCCATGGGCGATCCCAAGTCGCAGGCGCGCAGCCGTCGTGACTTTCTGAACCGCGGATACTATGCGCCGTTGCGCGATGCGATGGTTGAGCTGGTACGCGAGCGGGTGTCTGGGCGTGCGGTGTCTACGGGCACCCCCATGACCTTGCTCGATATTTGCTGCGGCGAGGGCTACTACACCAGCGCCATGGGTGCGGTGCCGGGCGTGGATGCTTACGGTTTCGATCTAGGCAAGGAGATGGTGCGCCTGGCCGCCAGGCGCGGCGATGCGACCTACTTTGTGGCCAACATGAAGGACATCCCCGTGGCCGATGGCGCCTTTGATATGGTGACTGAGCTCTTTGCTCCCTTTAACGAGCGTGAGTTTGCCCGCGTGCTGGCGCCAGAGGGTTCGCTCTACACCGTGGTGCCGGGTGCTCGGCATCTGTTTGGCCTCAAAGAGGTGCTCTACGACACGCCATATCTCAATGACGAGAAGCTGCCGAAGACCACCGAACTCGAGTTGGTCGGAACGCAGCGGGTGTTTGCGAACATTACGCTCCAGACCCAGGCTGACATCGAGGCGGTGTTCCAAATGACGCCGTACTACTACCGCACGCGCCCTGCCGATAAAGAGCGCCTGGCAAATTTGGATACCCTTCAAACCGACATCGACTTCATCATCGCCGAATACCGCCACTAACCTACCAAAAAGGGACAGGTTTATTTTGGCAGGTTTTATCTGGGCAAATGCAAAGGGCCGACCGCGGAGATGTGCGATCGGCCCTTTTTAGTTGCTTGGCTGCAGAGGCTATGAGAAGCGAGCGCTTACAGGCGGTCCTTGTTCTCGGCCTTGACGGCGTGCGCCTGCTGAACAAAGAACAGGTCGTAGACCACGATGACAAAGGCGCCGATATTGACGGCGCTGCCGCCGAGTGCGGGAAGCGTGAGCACGGCCTGCGCAATCGTGGCGAGTGCGGCAACGATGCCGAGCTTAAACGCGCCATCCACCTGCGAGGGCTTGTTGGCGCCCTTGATGCCCGCAACACCTGCGGCGAGATCGATGAGGCCCTTGGCGATAATCACGGCCGCGGCGAGCATGGCGTTCGACCCGTACGTGGAATCGAGGTTGCCACTGGCGATGCCGACGCCGGCGATGACGAGGCTGGCGATGCCCAAAACAAAGTAGACGAGGGCAAGGATTTTGAGAGTCTTACGAGCGGAGCTCATGGCTGGTCCTTTCGATACGAGTACGCCAACCTGGCGCACCCCATGTGCTGCACATATGGTGAAGCACATTGTAGTTCAACGCGGCGATGCGTGCGTTTGAAAGCGTCTCTTGCCTGTACGGTCCAACCTTTCAAAAGGGAAAGCTGGACGTAAGCCAAATCGATGGCAGCTCATGTGCGGCGCTGAGATGATGGGGCCGTAACAAGGAGCTGATCTCAAGGAGGAGCCATGATGTACGGAGCAGGGCAAGTGCGTGAGCCGCGGTCGTTGGGAAGGCGCATGGGTGATTCTGTGATCGCTGCCGTGTGCACGGGATTGATGGCGGTGCTTTGCATTGGGATGCTGTGGACCATGTCGCGTGTGGGACAATAGCGGACGGTTGGGTGCCAACTGAGGTGGCGCTTACGTATTCGTTTTGCTTGCTAAGGAGTGTCCATGGGCGTCGTCGATCCCTTTTCTGTTGCTCGGGCTGCTGGGCTCGAGCTCGTGCGGACGTCCGAGGGCCTTACGCTCACCGACGGCACGATGGAGTTGCGTGCCGATTTTGGCCGCATGCTTCCACGGCTCAAGCAGGGTCGTCTGCAGCAAGAGCTACTGGTGAAGGCTGCGCGCACAAAAGGCATCGAGCAACCATGGGCGATTGATGCCACAGCAGGCTTTGGCGAGGATTCGCTGCTGCTGGCTGCCGCGGGTTTTGCGGTCGATTTGTATGAGCAGGATTGCGTGATCGCGGCGCTCCTCCAGGATGCCCTGGATCGCGCGGCAGATGATCCGGCGCTTGCGGCTGCTGTGGCGCGCATGCGCTTACATGCGGGCGAGGACAGCATTGCCGGCCTTCGCCATACGGCCGAGCTGATCGAGCGGGGCGAGCTCGCGGCTCCCGACGTGGTGTATCTGGACCCCATGTTTCCCGAGCGCACCAAGAGCGCGGCGGTGAAAAAGAAGTTTCAGCTCTTGCACCATCTGGAGCAGCCGTGCGCCGACGAGGAGACGCTGGTCGAAGCTGCGCTTGCGGTGCGCCCGCGCAAGGTCGTTATCAAGCGACCGGTGAAGGGGCCGCTGCTTGCCGGCGTTAAGCCGAGCTATCAGCTTGCGGGCAAGGCCGTTCGTTACGATGTTTTGGTGCCGCCGCGCCCGTAGCTTGTGCACGATGGCTGGCGCTTCGCCAGCGCCGTGCCGATGCGGGGTCTATTTCCAAGGGTGCGACGTCAGGTGCCAGCCGCCGCAGTATTCGCATTTGTAGCAGGCCAAACCACGCCGTCCGCGGTTTTCGCAGTCGGCCATAACGGCCTCGGCTTCGGCGCGTGTGTCGTAACGGTTTTTGCGCTCGCACGACTTATAGCGCCAAGCCTCGTCGCGCTCGGCGTCCAGGGCGTCACGGCGCTCGTCCTCGCGCGCAAACAGGTCGCCCATATCGCCGCCGGTGGCAGCGCCCAAAAACTCGCTTTTGGCCTTTGACCAGGCGGCTCGCTTCTTGCTCCCCATCTGCTTCGCACCCTCTCCAAACGTTGGTATCATTGCTCAATCAAAGTGATACCAATAAACGTGAGGTCGCCGCGTGATGATCAGAAAAACCCTCGATACCGACATTCCCGCCGTCATGGCTATCTATGACGCGGCCCGCGCCTTTATGCGCGCGCATGGCAACGCCACGCAGTGGCCCGAGGGCACGCCTTCGGTCGAGCAGGTGGCTGCCGATATCGCCGCCGGTGGCAGCTATGTGTGCGAAGTCGACGGTCGCGTGGTGGCGACGTTTGCCTTTTTACCGGGTCCGGACGAGTACTATGACGTCATCGAGGATGGGCAATGGCGTAGCGACACTCCGTATGCCGTACTGCACCGAGTGGCGTCCGACGGCACCGTGCACGGTATCGCGGCTGCGATGTTTGCCTTTGCCAAGGAACGCACCGACCATCTGCGTATCGACACGCACCAAGACAATCTGCCCATGCAGGGCGCCATCACCAAGGCCGGGTTTAAGCGCGCCGGTATCGTATATGTGTCGGACGGTACGCCGCGTGTCGCGTTTGATTGGCTGCGCGAGGCGTAGGAGCCAAGGCACGTATCATCACCCAGCTCAAATAAAAAATGGCCTCGAGTGGGGCCATTTTTGGTAAAACGCGTCGTTGTGGGGCTCGCGTTGTTACCGCCCAGATGAGTCCGGGCGGACAAAAAGGGGAGGTGCCGGCTTTCGCAAGGCGCGAACCTACGAAAATCGCCGCGCGGCAACGCAGGGCGATGAGCTCGGTCGGGGGATAGGGCCCGCTTCGCCCACCGGCCCGTAAATTGTATCATCCAGTGTGGAACGAGAATGCCCGTTGCCGCGTGCGATGGGCTTGCAATAAGAGGAGAGCCATGTCGAAGCAAGTGGTCGTTGGAATCTTGGCGCATGTCGATGCCGGCAAGACCACGTTGGCCGAGGCCATGCTGTTCAACGCGGGTCGCATTCGCCAGCGCGGCCGCGTGGACGATGGCGATTCGCATCTGGACACCAACACGATCGAGCGCGAGCGCGGCATTACGATCTTCTCGTCGCAGGCCGTGCTCGACCACGGCGATACCCACGTCATGCTCGTGGATGCACCCGGCCACGTCGATTTTTCTGCCGAGGCGGAGCGCACGTTGCGCGCGCTCGACTACGCGATTTTGGTGGTAGGCGCCAACGACGGCGTGCAGGGGCACACCGAAACCCTGTGGCGCCTGCTTGCACGCTATGACATCCCGACGTTCATCTTCATCAACAAGATCGATTTGGAGAATCCCGGCCGCGATGTTTTGCTGGCACAACTCGGGCAGCGTCTTTCCGAGGGCTGCCTGGATGCCAACGAGCTGCTGGCGGGCGGCGCCGTTCAGGAGGACGCTGCTGCGTTGGACGAAGCGGCGCTCGAGGAGTTTCTTGAAGCGGGTGAGCTTTCTGTCGCAACGCTGTCGCGCATGGTTGCCGAGCGCAAGCTCTTTCCCTGCTTTGCCGGCTCGGCGCTCAAGGACCAAGGCGTTGACGAGCTACTGGATGGTATATGCGCGCTGATGCGTGAGCAGGCGTGGCTCCCGGAGTTTGCCGCGCGCGTCTATCGTGTCAGCCGCGGGGATCGTGGCGAGCGCTTGGCTTGGGTTAAAGTGACCGGCGGCACGCTGCGCGCAAAACAGATGATCAGCGGGCATTCCAGTGCCGAGGCGTGGGAACAGAAGGTCGATCAGGTACGCATCTATAACGGCGAGAAGTATGAGCTTGCCCAAGAAGTTGCTGCTGGCGGTATTTGCGCCGTGACGGGTCTTGCGCACGTTCGCCCAGGGGACGCCCTGGGCACGGAGCCCGCGGGCGATGCGCCCGTCATCGCTCCGGTCCTCACCTATACGGTGCTGCCGGGCGAACACGACGTTCATGCGGTGTTTAAAGCGCTGAGTGAGTTGGCGGACGAAGATCCCATGCTCGGCGTAAGCTGGAATACGCATCTTGAGCAGATCCATTTGCAGTTGATGGGCGCCGTGCAACTCGAGGTCGTGCAGCGGGTGTTGGCCGATCGCTTTGGCCTTTCGGTTGCGTTTGAGCCCGGCGGCATTCTCTATAAGGAGACTATTTCGCGGCCGGTCGAGGGCGTGGGCCACTTTGAGCCGCTGCGCCACTATGCCGAGGTGCATCTGCGCCTGGAGCCGTTGCCGGCGGGTTCGGGTGTGCAGTTTGGCACCGTGACCTCGACCGACGAGCTCGATCTTAACTGGCAGCGTTTGGCACTCACCAACGCTATGGAGCGCGACCACCTGGGCGTGCTGACGGGCTCGTCCATCACCGATGTGCGCATTACGCTCACGGGCGGCCGCGCGCATGCCAAACACACCGAGGGCGGCGATTTTCGCCAGGCCACGTATCGCGCGATTCGCCAGGGTTTGATGCAGGCGCGCGAGGTCGGCGCAGACGTGTTGCTGGAGCCGTGGTACCACTTTGAGCTCGAGGTGCCGGGGGAGTGCGTGGGCCGGGCGTTGTCAGATGCCACACGCATGGGTGCCGAGTACGAGCCGCCGACGATGGCGGGAGACCGAGCGAAGCTTGTGGGTCGCGTGCCGGCATCCGAGGTGCAGGATTACGCGCTGGAGGTGGCTGCCTACACGAGCGGGCGCGGTCATCTGTACCTGGAGTTCGCCGGTTATGCGGCTTGCCATGATGCCGAGCGCGTAATCGAGACGGCCGCCTATGAGCCCGAGGCCGATCTGCCCAACACGCCCGACTCGGTCTTTTGCTCTCACGGCGCCGGCTACACGGTCAAATGGTATGACGTGCCCGCCGCAGCGCACGTAAAGATCGATCCCGCCACCTTCCGTCCCTGGCGAGCAGCAGACGCCGAGTTTTTCGGCCACATGTGACAAAGGGACAGCCCCTTTGTCACATGCTATTGGTATAACTCAGTATAAGTTGGTATAACTGTTACCAGGGTTTGCCAATCCGAGGAGGCCGATATGAATCCAAATCCCTTTAAGCCCACAGCTGGTAAGCGGCCTCCGATACTCATCGGTCGCGAGTCGGTCATCGAAGATTTTGAGGAAGGGCTCGACAACGGCGCCGGAGCGCCGGGCAGGCTCATGCTCATTACGGGAAACCGCGGCTGTGGCAAAACGGTTCTCCTGCGGGAGCTGCAACGTCTAGCCAGCGAGCGCGGATGGGCGGTTGTCTCCGATTCCGCTTCGCTTGGTTTGTGCGACCGCTTGGCCGACGCGCTTCGCTCGAATAAACCCGTTGTGACGTCAATGGAGTTTGGGCCGTCGTTTGGCCGGATGTCGGTCGAGGCGGCGCGGGCAAAAGGCGAGACATTGCGAGGGCTGGTCAACGAGCGTCTCAAGAAGCTCGGTCCGGGCAAGGGCGTCTTGTTTGCGATTGACGAGGCACAATCGGTGTCTATCGAGGAACTGGCGGCTCTTGCCGTCCTCTATCAGCAGGTGCTCGGAGACCAGGATGCCACGGGCTTGCCCGATAGCGACCAGCGCGGTCTTGCGCTGGCGTTCGCCGGCTTGCCCAGTATGGTTGACGATCTGCTCGAAGAGCCGAGCGTGACGTTTTTGCGGCGTGCCCAGCAGCGTACGTTGGGGGCAATATCTTTGCCCAAAGTGCGCGATTCGTATATCCAGACGGTCAAAGACGCTGGTCTTTACGTTGACGCGGAGACGGCGGACCTTGCGGCGCGCAAGAGCATGGGGCATCCCTATATGGTTCAGCTGGTGGGCTATTACATGTGGCGGTCTGCTGTCCGGCGTGGCTCGCAGGTCATCGAAAGGCGCGATGTCGAGAATGGCCATGCGGATGCCGTCTCCGAGTTCTACGAAGCGGTTGACGCACCTCTGTATTACGGTCTGCGCAGCCCTCAGCGCCTCTTTATCGAGGCTATGGCGGTTGACGAGGACAAGCCGACGCGCACGGCGGATATCATTGAGCGCTGCGACCGTACCCAGAGCTGGGCGAGTAAATATCGCGCAAGCCTGATTCGCGAGCGCGTCATCGAGGCCGCCGGATACGGCCTTGTGCGGTTTACCGTGCCCATGCTGGGCGAGTATATCCGCGACCGCGTTTTATGGCACGAGTAGGGTGATAAAGGTGGCAGAACAGAAGATGAGCCCGCAGGCTATCGAGGTGCGCGGTGCACGTGTCCACAATCTCAAGGACATCGATATCGATATTCCGCTGGGGAGGCTCGTGGGCATTGCCGGCGTGTCGGGCTCGGGCAAGAGCTCGCTGGCGCTGGGAGTTCTTTATGCCGAGGGCTCGCGCCGTTACCTGGAGGCGCTCAGCACCTATACTCGACGTCGCCTGACGCAGGCCGAGCACGCCCAGGTGGACGAGGTATTGCACGTACCGGCGGCACTCGCGTTGCATCAGCGTCCCAGTGTGCCAGGCGTGCGCTCGACCTTTGGTACCATGACCGAGCTCAACAACAGTCTGCGTTTGCTCTTTAGCCGCTGTGCCCATCACGTGTGCCCACATTGCGGGGCGCGTGTGGAGCCGAGCCTTAACGTGGCTGCGGGCCTGTCGCTCACGTGCCCCGCATGCGGCCGCGAGTTCTACGCGCCGAGTGCCGAGGACCTTGCCTTTAACAGCGGCGGTGCGTGCCCTACCTGCGGCGGCACCGGTGTCATGCGCGAGGTGGACGAAACGAGCCTGGTGCCCGACGAGTCAAAGACCATCAACGAAGGCGCGGTGCTTCCCTGGGGTACGCTCATGTGGGATCTGATGAAGCAGGTAGCCGGCGAGATGGGCGTGCGCACCGACGTGCCGTTTAACCAGCTCACGCCTCAAGAGCGCGACATCGTGTTCCACGGTCCGGCGGTTAAGAAACACATTCTCTACGTTCCCAAAAACGGCGAGGGCGCCACGCCGCTCGACTTCACCTATTACAACGCCGTCTATACCGTCGAGAATGCACTCGCCAAGGTTAAGGACGATAAGGGGCTCAAACGCGTGGTACGCTTTTTGCGCGAGGGGTCATGCCGAGACTGCGGCGGCACGCGTCTCTCCGAGGCTGCGCGCCAGCCCCAGGTGCGCGGTATCAATCTGGCGCAGGCGGCGGCCATGACGCTGGGCGAGGCAATTGAGTGGGTGCGCGGCGTGCCCGAATCCTTGCCGACCGAGATGCGGCCCATGGCGACGGATATCTGCGATTCGTTTTTGGGCGCGGCCCGTCGTCTGGTCGATCTGGGTCTCGATTACCTTTCGCTCGATCGCGCCGGCGCCACGCTGTCCACGGGTGAGCGCCAACGCGTGCAACTCGCCCGCGTGGTGCGCAACCGATCGACGGGCGTGTTGTATGTGCTCGACGAGCCCTCGATCGGTCTGCATCCTGCCAATGTCGACGGCTTGGTAGGCGTGATGCGCGATTTGGTAGATGACGGCAACACCGTGGTCGTTGTCGATCACGATACGCGCGTGCTGGCAGAAGCCGACTATCTGGTCGAGATGGGCCCCATTGCCGGAGCAGGCGGCGGTAATGTGATTGCCGCTGGCACGGTGGACGAGGTCGAACAATCGCAGGGCAGCCGCATCGCCCCATTTTTGCGCTCGGAGCCTGAGCGCTTGCGTCCGCAGGTGCCTGACGACGAAATGTTTGACCGGGGCCATATCCGCATGGCGACCGATGCCATCCATACCGTCAAACCGCTCGAAGTCGATATACCGCGCGGTCGCCTTGTCGCGGTGACGGGCGTTTCGGGTTCGGGTAAGACGACGTTGGTGCTCGAGACACTCATCCCGGCACTTAAGGCGCAGGCAGCCAGCGAGCGCCTGCCAAAACACGTGCGTTGGGTCGATGCCGAGGGCATTGCACGTGCCAACCTGATAGACGCCACGCCCATCGGTGCCAACGTGCGTTCGACGGTAGCGACTTATGCCGACATCCATGATGAACTGCGTCGCGCCTTCGCCCGCACGCCCGAGGCCAAGGCAGCCGGCTACAAGGCAGGCGCATTTAGCTACAACACTGGCGCTTTGCGCTGCCCTACGTGCGATGGCACGGGTTCGATATCGCTCGACGTGCAGTTTTTGCCCGACGTCGAGATCGTCTGTCCGGCATGTCGCGGCTCACGTTATGCAGACGCGGCTTCGCATATCCATCGCGAGGGCAAGGACGGGAGCTTACTGACGTTGCCGCAGCTCATGGACATGAGTGTGGACGAGGCCCTCGACGCCACGCTGGGACTCAAAAAGGTACAGGCGCGCTTGCAGACCTTGCACGACCTGGGCTTGGGTTATCTCACGCTCGGTGAGCCCACGCCGGCGCTTTCGGGCGGCGAGGCGCAGCGTCTTAAGCTTGCGAGCGAGATGGGCCGCGTGCAGGACGATGCCGTATTCGTATTTGACGAGCCCACGATCGGCCTGCATCCGCTCGATGTTCAGGTGTTGCTGGGTGTGTTTGACGGCCTCGTCGCCAAGGGCGCCACAGTTGTCGTGATCGAACACGATCTCGACCTTATCCGTAATGCCGATTATGTGATCGATATGGGCCCGGGCGGTGGCGATGCGGGCGGGCGAGTCGTCTGCGCCGGCACGCCGGGCGACATCGCGGCCTGCTCCAAGAGCATCACCGGTCGCTACCTCTAACCGAATGTGACAAAGGGACAGTTCCTTTGTCACATTCCCGGAAAGCCTGTTTGGCGCAGGGCCTCGTAGAGGACGATGGCGGCGCTGTTGGAGAGGTTGAGAGCGCTGATGCGGTAGTCGTCCGGGTCGACGAAGTTGCCGCAGATATCCTGTCGAAGGATGGCTTCGTGGCTGTCCTCGGTATGCCCGAGCGACTCCTCGTGGGCCTCCCAGGCGGCGGCGTTTTCGAGCGAGTCGCAATCGCGCAACATGGGGATGCGCTCGCAGCGCTCGGGCGCCGCGGCAAGCAGTGGCTCGGGAATCCCCGAGCTCTCGCTGCCAAAGACCAAAAAGTCACCGTCGCGGTAGGTACTTTGCGCATAGGTGCGGCGCGCCTTTTTGGTCAGCAGATGCAGGCGTTCGTCGGCGGGGGAGAGGCCGTTGCGCGCAAGGAAATCCTCCCAGCCGGCATAGGTCGTCACGTCCAAATTTTGCCAGTAGCCCAGGCCGGCGCGACGCACCGTCTTGTCATCGAGCGAAAACCCCAGCGGCTCCACCAGATGCAGGCGGGCGCCGGTAACCACGCAGGTGCGGCCGATATTGCCCGTATTGGCCGGAATCTCGGGCGCATACAGCACAATGTTGAACATGAATCTCCTTGGCTCAGAACGAAAAACCACCACGAAGGGCACCTTCGTGGTGGTTTGGCGGTTACGTAGGCGGAAAAATGCCCGCTTGGATAAATCTAGGCGCGGTGCCAGTCGGTCAGGCAGGCATCGAGGGAGGCGATGAGCGCATCCTTGTCCATGTGACGGCCGATGATGCACAGGCTCGTCATGCGGTCGCCCGTCTCGTCGTCCCAAATCTGCATGATCTCGGGGTTCTCGTCGATGATCTTCTGCTTCTCGCCCTCGGGCGCGGAGTCAACGAACAGACCGTTCTCCATCAGGCGCATTTGGTGGCCGGCCTGCTCGAACATGTAGCACATGTCCGGATCGCCGGTCTGCCACAGCGGACCCTTGACGCGGATGACCTCGTCGGGCCACTCCTGCTCAACAAAATCGGTGAACTTCTGCAGGTCAAACGGCTTGCGGCGCGAGTACACAAAGGTCTCGATGTCGTACTCGAGCACCTCGGGGTCGTCGTGCTCCTCGGGATGCTCCATGGCCTCGATCCAGGCGGCGGAGTTGTAGGCGCGCATAAAGTCGAAGCGGTCGGTGTCGAGCAGCTCCTCCATGGGGACCTCGCCGTTTTGGGCCTCGACAATCACGGCGTCCTTCTGCAGGCTGCGCACGATAGCCTTGAGCTCGGCGATCTGCTCAGGGCTCACGGTATCGGTCTTGTTGAGGATCAGCGTGGAGCAGAACTCGATCTGCTGGATGAGCAGGCTCTCGATGTCGTCCTCGTCGATATCCTCGGCCAACAGGTCGCGGCCGCCGTTGAACTCGTCGTACATGCGGGCGCAATCGACCACAGCCACGATGTTGTCGAGTGCAAGCTTGGGCTGGCCGCCCACCTTGGCCTCGTCGCAGAAGCTCGAGATGGTGTAGGCGATGGGGATAGGCTCGCAGATACCCGAGGCCTCGATGATGATGTAGTCGAACTTGCCCGAATCGGCGATGCCCTGCAGCTGGTTGGCAAGGTCGTCCGAAAGCGTGCAGCAGATGCAGCCGTTGGTGAGCGGGATGAGGTCGTCGGTCTCGGAAAGGCCGCCGTCGGCGATGAGGCTGGCGTCGACGTTGATCTCGCCGATATCGTTGACGATCACAGCGGCGCGGATGCCGCCGTCGTTAGCGAGGATGTGGTTGAGCAGTGTGGTCTTGCCGGCACCGAGGTATCCGGTAAGCATGATGATCTTCACGGGTTTGTTGGGCATGTGCCCTCCTTTGTTAGACATGGCTTACAGTTGAATCTTATGCCAAACGCCTGCTCTTATACCCACGCGCCGGCAAATAACACAGGCTACTCCCAGGCTCCCCATACATCGGGGCAATAACCGACGGTGGCCTTTTTGCCGTTGCGCACGATGGGCTCGGCTAGAACCTGCTGGTTCTCGAGCAACTTGTCGAAGCGCTGGCTAGGGGTGAGGTGCTGGATGAGCGCGAGCGTCTCCTCGTCCTTGGCCTTGGGGTTGAGCAGCTTGTCGATGCCGCCGACCGCCTGCATCACGCTCGTGAGCTCGCCTTTGCTCATCTCCTTTTCCTTAAGGTCGATAAACTGCACCTTGATGCGGCGCTCCTTAAAATAGCGCTGGGCCTTCTTGGTATCGAAGGACTTCTTGGTGCCAAAAATCTGGATATTCATGTTCCGCCGTTCTAACGAATGAAGTTGGTGCGCTCGCGATCGGCTTCGGGGGCTTCGATGCCGGCAGCCTGTCCTGCCTCGATACAATGCAGGAGCCAAGCCATGTTCTTGCCGATGTTGCGCATGGTGGCCAGGCCCTCGGCGTCCTGGGCGGCCTCGCCCGGCATGGCACCAAAGACGTTGTTCCAGTATGTGGAGGCCACCACGGGCATCTGGTTGATAGTGAAGTATTTGTTGAGTACATCGAAGGTGGTCGACGTGCCGCCGCGACGGGCGACGGCGACCGCGGCACCCGGCTTGTGCACAAAGGCCTTGCTGCCAGCATAGAATGCGCGGTCGAGAGCCGAGAGGATGCGTCCGCTGGGATGCGCATAGTAGACGGGGGAGCCAAAGACAAAACCGTCTGCCTGCTCGGCGGCAGCGATGAGCTCGTTCACCACGTCGTCGTCAAAGGTGCAGCGACCGCCAAGCTTGCCGCACTGACCGCAGCCGATGCAGTCGCGGATGGGCTTGGCGCCCAGTTGGAATACCTCGCTGTCGATGCCCTCGGCTTTAAGTTGCTCGGCGACTTCGGCGAGCGCGCGAGCGGTGTTGCCGTTTGCCTTGGGGCTGCCATTGACCAAAAGAACCTTCATCACAAACTCCCTCTGCTGTTGGTGACTTCTGCAGAGGATTATCGCACGATGGGGGAGGCGGTGCGGGCGTGGTGCTAATCCAGTTTGGTACCTGGCACCTGCACGGCTTTCCCGAGCAACACTTTGAGCTCGTTCAAAATGGAAACGGGCTGTCGGTCGACGGTATCCAGATGAAGCGTGGCCACGCGAAGGGGCGGCTGATATTCAAACGAGCCAAAGAGCACGGGAGAGCCCAGGAACCGCTCGATTTCCTTTGCGATCGCGTCGGTCTCTTCGGGATCGAATTCGTCGAAAAGCGCCACGAACATCGGTCCGGTCGAGCGGAACAGACGACCCTTACCGCGCGAACAATCCATGAGGCAGGCGGCGCTCTCCGCCAAAACGCGGTCGCCTGCATCAAAGCCAAAGCGGGCATTGACCTGAGCGATATCGTCGATTTTAATGGCGACCAAGCCCGCCTTGCGCGCGACGCGACGCATTTCGCCAATGGCGTTGACCAGGGCGTGGATGTCGCCCAGGCCGGTCACGGAATCGGTCGTATCTGCCAAGCTGCGGTTGATAATCATGCCCACGTACATGTTGGGCTCGGTATCGGTGCCGTCCAAGCGGTAGCCCGTGCAGTCGCAAAGCACGTATGCTTCGGTGGCATCCATCACGCGATACTGCATGTAGTGGAAGTGCCACGTACCGTTTATCACCATGTCGAGCTCGGCGCGTACGTTGTCGCGGTCCTCGGGGTGAACGCGGGCAAGCCACAAGTCGAGTGAGTTGTAGGGATGCTGGGAGGGCAGGTCAAAATCGCGTACGGCATTAACCGACCATTGTGATTCGCCCGTATCGAGATTGAGGATAAACGGATAGCGCGTCTCGGAGCTCATAGAGATCGCTTGGAATACGCGGTCGTTGCACGGAAGCTGCTCGGCAATTGGGTGTGGCGGCGCGTCATTGTCTTTCGGTTGCTGCACACGATGCATAAGCTTATAGCGATACATCTTGCGATCGGCATCCATCGTCATCTGGCGACGCGTGTCGCCGGCAAGTGGATTGACGCGCGAGCAGCCAAAGCTAAAGCTAGCGATCATGGGCGCCTTGCCACCTGAGCTCGCCTCGATCAGCCCGGCACGTACCTGCTCCAAGCGCTGCTCGAGTTCAGTCTCGTTTGCAGAGAGCGAGATAAGCACAAACTCGTCTCCATCGATACGGAACAGCATCTCATCGTGCTCCATGGTTTCGGAGAGCGTGCGACAGATGCTCAGAATATAGCGATTGCCTTCGGCGTGGCCAAACCTATCATTGCAATGCTTGAGATGGTCGATGTCAATATAGGCGCAGGTGAAGGGGTCGCCTTTGCGCCAGAGCTGCTCGACGTGACGGTCGAGTCCGCCACGGTTGTCCAAGTTGGTGAGCGGATCGATATAGGCGTTGCACTCAAGCAGCTGGCGCTCTTGTTGCAGGATGGCATGCGTCTTTTGCAGTTGCTCACCAACGGCGCGTAGCTCAGCAGGCAGCACGGAAACATCGAGTTCGGCGGTCGAGACACCATTCGCAAGTCGCTGAAGATAGGCAATAATCGATTGCTCGCCCAAGCGATATGACTCGTTCATGATGAATAACCTCCTTGGGCAGAACAACGGTTTGTATCATATCCCCAATTCGGTTTGAATTGGGGATATAAGTTAGCTAATGGAGACAAATGTCCCCTTCGGCGGTGGTGTTTTGCGCGCGAGCGTATCAGTTGTTTTTGCCACCATCGAGCAATGCCTCAAAATCATTCGCCGGCATGGGGCGGTAGTAGAGGAAGCCCTGAGCGTAGCGGGCGCCCATGTGGCGTAGTATGTTTGCCTGCTCATTTGTCTCGACGCCTTCGACCACGACGGGCAGATGGAGCGACTGCGCCATCTCGAGCATCGATGACACGATCTGCGCGCTGCGGCCTTGATCGCGGTCGGTGGGCACAAAGGTGCGGTCGAGCTTGATGACGTCGACGTTGACGTTCTTGAGCATCGCGAGCGTGGACTGGCCGGTGCCAAAATCGTCCATATAGGTCGAGAAGCCGCGGGTGTGCAGGTCGGCTGTCAGTTTGTCCACGGCCTCGGACTCCCCCGTATAAGCCGTCTCGGTGATCTCGATACGCATGAGCTCGGGCGGTAGGTTGTATTGGGCGGCGAGCGCCCCCATATGTTCGGCAACGTCGCAGGCAAGGATATCCACGCGCGACACATTAAGCGAGACCGGAACCACGCAAAGTCCTCGATCGATGCGCCCGCGCAGCCACGAGGCGACACCCTGCCAAATGTACTTGTCGAGCGTCACCACAAAGCCGCTTTCCTCGAGTGCGGGGATAAACGTTGCGGGCGAAATGAGAGAGCCGTCCTTGTCAATCCAGCGGGTGAGTGCTTCGGCGCCAATGATCTCGCCGGTTTCCATATCAACCTGGGGCTGCAGGTAGTAGGTGATGCGGTCGTTTGAGAGCGCATACTGGAACTCGGTGAGGGTGCGGTGAAACGCCACCTCGCGCTTGTATTCCTCGGGGCGAAAGACGGCGATGCGATCCTTAAAATCGTTTTTGGCGCGCCGATTGGTAAACATGGCCTTGGCCTGCGCGTCGATGGTGATTTCCTCGTTGGGGTCGATGGGGCAAACGCCCATGGACGGCCAGAAACCCACGCCGCCATCATGCTTGGCCACGGCGGCGCGAACGCGGTTATAGATTTGATGGACGGTGTCGTGCTCAAAGGGGATGAGAATGCAAAAGTCGTCTTGGCCCCAGTATCCTGCGACGCCCATCTCGGCATTCTCGATGTCTTTGAGGACCGTGCCCACATCGGCGAGCACGCGGTCGCCCTCGGCCTGTCCGTGCCATTCGTTGAACAGTCGCATATGACCCATGTCGACGGTGGCGATACACCAAGCGGCGTCGCGCCTTGTCTTAAGAAATGCGTTGGCACGCCGCATAAACTCGCTGGGTCGATAGAGGCCCGTGAGCGTATCGATGCGTTCGGCGACGGCGCTTTTACGCTCAATCTCGGGTATGGGGAGGCTGTCGTTGGGTGCAAGCCCGCCGGCGGCGCGAAGACGACGGTCGAGTTCGCCTAAAACAGCGGTCGCTTGATTGATTAAGCGCTCGTAAAAGGCCGGGACGACAAGACAGACGGGGGTAATGGTGTCGTTCGCGATTCGAACAGGAGCGAAAACGGCCTCTTTAAGATGATGGGTCAGTTGCTCGAATGCCTCGTGGTCCAGATCGTTGCTGAGTACGACGAACTGGGCGTTTCGCGAGCGGAAGACGCGACTTCTGCCGCGGGTGATCGATAACATGCGGCCTGCGTATTCGGCGAGCATGTTGTCGACAGCCTCGGCCCCGTAGAGCTCGTTGAACTTTGCCGTGCCACAAACGCGGACCGCTATAAGCCCCGTCTCGCAACGGTCGCGACGGCAGGCATCGATAGCGTTGATCAGCATACGCTGCGTTCCGAGGCCCGTGGCGGCGTCGACGGTCTCGGCGAGTGAGTGGTTAACAAGTTCGCCGACATAGAGCGAGGGGGTATTTCCGTCGCCGTCGATGCGAAACCCGCGAGCGCGGCAGAGGACGTAGTCGCCCGCGGCATTGCGCATGCGGTACTGCATGACGCGGCGGTGTTTGGAGCCATTATAGATTTGGTCGATGTCGTTGATGTAGGCCTCAAGGTCATCGGGGTGGACGCGCGTTTTCCAGTAATCGTGGCAGTTGTCTACATGCTCAGAAGGAAGACCGAGATCGCGCAGGGCGCCTTGTGACCATAGGGTGCGATGTTTGTCCAAGTTCTCGATAAAGCAATAACGGCCTTCGTTGAGCATCGAAAAGGCGTCAAAAACGCGATCGCTTATTTCGAAGTCGTCGGTGTGGACTTGCGCGATATTGCGTCGATCAAGATGCATGGCATGGCGTAGCTTGTAGTCGTACATGCGATGGTCGGCATCGAGTGTCATGCGATTGGAGGCTTCGCCCAGGGCGGGGTCGGCGTGCGACACTCCGTAGCTAAACGAGTGAGGCATCTCGGAATCGTTGTTTTTGAGTAGGACCGTTCGGCAGTGTTCCAGGCGCTCGGCGAGGTCGTCCTCGGTCGCAATCGTAGACAGGATGGCAAACTCGTCGCCGCCTATGCGAAACGCCGCCTCGTCCACTTTCATATACAGCTTGAGATAGAGACTTACCTGCAAGATATAGCGGTTGCCCTCGTCATGCCCAAAGACGTCGTTGCAGTGCTTAAGGTTATCGATGTCGATAAACGCCATGGTCACGGGCAGTTCCTGCTCCCAGATTTCCTCTAGGGAACGGGCAAAGCCGCCGCGGTTGCCAAGTCCGGTGAGCTGGTCGGTAAAGGCCGTCCTAATCAGATCATCCTGACGCTCGAGAAGGTCACGGACGGTCTTTTCGAGCGTTTCGGTGTAATTGCTGGCGGTGTCCATGTTGTAAGCGGCTTTCTGAGGTCGGGGCGGATGGCGTCGGGCGAGCTCGTAGTGTACACGCGTCGTTGCTCGGCGCCTTGCGTGTATCCAGGCCCCCGCCTTGCTGCGTTGTTGAGTTACTTTGCCGGCTAATGTTCGCTGTTGATAACAGCTGAGTAGTATAGACAACAGTGCACAATTATATATGGGCGCACATGCTGTGGGCGGCTATTATTCGCCAAACGGCAACGCCTGGGTGCGCATGAAAAATGCGACTGAGTCGATATATGTTGACGGGTATACTTGTCCCGTTTTAAAACGCAGGAACGGAGATGGTCACATGGCACAGCCGGATACGACGCGCACGGTGGGGCTTGCGCTCGAGGGAGGCGGCTACCGCGGTATGTATACGGCGGGCGTGCTCGACGTTTGGATGGAGCGCGGTTTGACCTGCGACCATATGGTGGGTGTCTCGGCGGGCGCGGCGTTTGGCTACAACTTTAAATCGCGCCAGATCGGCCGTGCCATTCGTTACAACAAGGCTTATTGCGCCGACAAGCGCTATGCGAGCGTGACCAGCTGGCTGCGAACCGGCGATATGTTCAATGCCGATTTTGCCTATCACGAGGTGCCTATCGAGCGCGATCCCATCGACTTGGAGGCGTATCGCGCCTGCCCCATGCGATTTACGTGCGTGTGTACCGATATCGAGACGGGCAAGGCCGTCTACCACGATCTACCGTATGGCAACGAGCGCGATATCGAGTGGATCCGGGCGTCGTCTGCCATTCCTGTGGCGACGCGTCCCGTTGCTATTGACGGGCATAAGTATCTGGATGGTGGCGTGGCTGATTCTATTCCCAGCGCATGGCTGTTTGCGCAGGGGTATGACCGCAATATCGTGGTACTCACGCAGCCGGCGGGCTTTGTGAAGCAGCCCAACAGCGTGATGCCCATGCTGCGGCGCGTGTTCCGTCACTATCCGGAGTTTGTTGCAGCGCTTGAGCATCGGCATGAGGTCTACAATGCCACGCTCGATGACCTGGCACGTCGAGAGGCTGCCGGCGAAATCTTTGTGGTGCGGCCGAGCGAATCGGTGAAGGTGCCGTCGCTGTGCCGCGAACCGGATGAGCTCGAGCGCATCTACCAGGTCGGCCGCCACGATGCAGAGGCGACTTTGCCGGCGTTGGAAGCGTATCTGGCGGGGTAAGGGTCGCATACGGAAAGCGCATCCCGGAATGGAGGCCCAAACTGGGATGCGCTTTCCATTGCTGAAGATATGAGGCTGCGAATCAGCTGTTCGGCCTATGCCTATGCCTGCTGCCAGGTGTCGACAAGCTCCTTGGCTGCGGCATGGGGGTCGTCGGCGCTGCAGACGGCGCTTACCACAAAGAAGCCGTCGACGCCGGTGGCCTTAAGCTGCGGCAAGTCGGCCGTCTTAACGCCGCCGCCCACCACGATGGGCACGGGGCTTGCCGCGTGGAGTGCGGCAAGGTCCTCAAAGCTCTTGGTGATGATAGAGCCGTCGGCCGCGCGTCCGCAGTCGCGCTTGGTCTCGGTCTCGTGGAGCGGGCCGATGCCCAGGTAGTCGACCAGGCTCATGTCGGCGGTCTTGACGTACTCGAGCATCTCCTCGCAACGGGCCGAAAGGCCCACAATGGCATCGGGGCCCAGCAGCTTGCGGCAGACCTCGACGGGAATGTCGCTCTGGCCTACGTGCACGCCATCGACGGCAATGCCCTGCTCGCGCGCGGCAAGCACACAGTCCAGACGGTCATCGATTAACAGGGCGACCTGACCGGTCTTGCCGGCCTGTGCGATTGCCTGCGCGGCGTCGTCGGTCAGCGCAATGATCTCGCGGGCGCTTGCCACCTTGGAGCGCACCTGGATGCAGGTAAAGCCGGCGTCGAGTGCCTGGGCCACCACATCGCCCACGGGGCGTCCGAGGGTGTTTTCGGGGCCGAGTACCAGATAGGCCGAGATATCAAGGTTGTCGCGGATGCTCATTGTGCTTCCTCCTGCTTTTTGATCTGTGCTTCCATGCGCTTGAGTTTGCCGGTCATGGTGTCGGTAAATCCGGGTCGAATATCGGCTTTGAGCACGACTTCGGTGCGGATGCCCTTGCTCGCCAACACAAAGGTCGCGTCGCGCACGACCTGCATGACCTCGTCCCAGTCGCCCTCGATCTCGGTGAACATCGAGGTGGTGCGGTTGGGAAGGCCGCTCTCGCGAATGACGCGCACGACCTCGGCGACCTCGGCGGACAGCTCGTCGCCGGTGCCGCATGGGGCGATGGCCACGGCGACGAGCGTGTTCATGCCGGCATTGGTTGCGGGTTCGGACATGGCTTATGCCTCCTCGAGCTCGAGTCGGTTGTCGGCAATATCCTGGGCGGTTGCGCGGTAGAGCTCGTCGATAAAGGCGACCTTAAAGCTTGCCGGGGCATCGGCGACGGCGGCGGCACGCGTGCCGGCAACGTTGTAGACGGCGGTGCCGCAGACTGCTGCCGTAAACGGATCGGTAGCACAGGCGTACACGGCCAGCACGCCGCCCTGCGAGCAACCGCAGCCGGTGATCTTGGACATGAGCGGGCTGCCGCCGTGGGATTTGGCCACGGTCGTGCCGTCGGTAATCAGGTCGACTTCGCCCGAGACCACAACGGCGCCGCCGGTGTAGCGAGCGAGCGCCACGGCGGCATCGCGGGCGGCGTCGACCGTGTCGGTGGTATCGACACCACGTACGCGGCTCAGATCGGCCGACTCGCCCTCAAGACCCCACAGGCCGGAGAGTGCGATGATCTCGGAGGCGTTGCCGCGTACGATGGCGGGCTTGTACTGCTTGAGCTCGTTTACCAGCTGGGTGCGCAGGCTACCGATGCCCAGACCCACCGGATCGAGCACCCAGGGCTTGCCGGCGTCGTGTGCCGCCTTGGCCGCGCGGGGAATCGTCTGCTCGTAGATGGGGAAGAGCGTGCCCATGTTGAGATAGATGGCGGCGCCGCCGGCAACGAGCGCCTCGCCCTCGTCGGGCAGATAGACCATGGCGGCCGAACCGCCCACGGCGAGCTGCGCGTTGGCGACAAAGTCGATCGTCACCGTGTTGGTGATGGAGCCGGCCATCGGATTGGTGGCTCGAATCTCCTCTACGGCCTTGACCATATGTTGCTTAAGCTGTTCCGAATCAATCACTGCACATGCCTCCTTGGCATAGAAAAGGGGCGCTGTGCATAGACAGCGCCCCTGTAAAGGCGGCATGCTCCCTACGCCAGCATTAACTGACAGGTTCAAAGGATTGGGCCCTATGCCCTCTCAGCCTTGTGGTTTGCACCGCCGGCACTCCCGCATCGAATCTGTTGTTCCCTATACTAGCGCACCTGCCAATATGGGACAGGTTTATTTTGGCAGGTGGCAACAGGGGCGCTGCATTTTCCCAGATAAAGCCTGCCAAGATAAACCTGTCCCTTATTGGCAGGTCGTTACAATAGACGGGATAAAGAATGACCGAGGGGACCTTATGATCAAACTTGTGCTGACCGATATGGACGATACGCTGATTCCTGCTGGACACGATGGCGCCAGCGACTGCGCCATCGAGGGCATTCATGCCATGCAGGCGGCGGGCCTGCATTTTGGCCCGGTTTCGGGTCGCCAGCCGTCCGCGATGAGCTGGATGTTCCGCAATCGCTCCGAGTGCTTCTCGACCGGTGCGTTTTGCAACGGCCAGGTGATGTTTGTCGATGGCGAGGCGGTTGCCTCGCGCGCAACTGATAACGATGCCCTTATGCGCCTGGCCGACTACCTGGAGCAAGAGACCGACGATACCTATTTGAAGGTCTACCGTCTGGGTGATGACTTTTGGGACAACGACGCCTATTGCGTGACAAGCGATCCCGAGCGTGTGCGTCGCGCCATGGAGTCAGGCGGCAACGCGTGGCTCAAGGGCGAAGAGGCTCCCTGTCGCCCTGTCGTTGACGATGCCCCGGTATACAAGGCGAATATCTGGAGTGCCCGTTCGCGCGAGGAGCTCGCCGAGCTGCGCGAGCGTGTTGCCGCCGAGGTGCCGGAGCTCTCGCTCGTGTTTCCCAACAACCGCGTGCGCCTGTTCGACGTTCTTCCGACCGGCTGGGACAAGGGCTGTGCTGCGCTGGAGCTGGCGCGCGCTTTGGGCCTGACGCCCGACGAGGTGGCCGTATTCGGCGATTCCGATAACGATTTGCCCATGATCGATGCCGTTCCCAATTCCGTTGCAGTCGCCAATGCCAACGAGGCCGTCACGGCTGCCGCGCGCTGGCATATCGGCGCTGCGGCAGATGATGCGGTTGCCGGGGCTCTGCATCAGATTGCCGCCTGCGCCGCGACGGGGGAGATGCCGTCGTTTATGCGTCAGATGGACGCGACGGGTTTCGACGTCACGAACGTCTAGGGAGAAAGCCATGAAGCTCCAGCAGCTCAGATATGTCGTCAAAGTTGCCGAATGCGGCAGCATCACCGAGGCCTCGCGCCGGCTCTTTGTGTCGCAGCCTTCGATTACCGCGTCAATTCGCGATCTCGAAAACGAGATGGGTGTACACATCTTTGAGCGCACCAACAAGGGCGTCATTGTGTCCGAGGAAGGCGAGACCTTCTTGGGCTACGCGCGCCAGGTGCTCGACCAGGCCGACCTGCTCGAGGGCAAGTACAAAGGCACGTCCGAGCAGGTGCCGCACTTTAGTGTGAGCTGCCAGCATTATTCCTTTGCCGTTAATGCATTTGTCGATGTGATCCGCGAGTTCGATGCCGCGCGCTACGACTTTACCCTGCGCGAGGAGCAGACCCACGAGATTATCGAGGACGTCGCGCATATGAAAAGCGAGCTCGGCATCCTGTATCTGTCGGAGCACAATCGCGAGGTCATCGAGCGCATGCTGGCGGCCAACGAGCTCGTATTCGAAGGACTCTTCTGCGCTACGCCGCATGTCTTTGTGTGCTCCGACCATCCGCTGGCGGACCACGCCAGCGTGACGCTCGAAGATCTCGAGGACTACCCGTTCCTGTCCTATGAGCAGGGCAGCTATAACTCGTTTTATTATTCCGAGGAACTGACCTCGACCTTTGAGCGTCGCAAGAATATCCGCGTGCGCGACCGTGCGACGTTGTTCAATCTGGCCATGGGCCTTAACGGCTACACGGTTTGTTCGGGCGTGATCAGCCATGAACTTAACGGCCCCGGCATTATCTCCATTCCGCTCGATGTAGACGAGTACATGGAGATCGGCATCATCACGCGCAAGAACACGACACTTACGCGCTACGGGCAGGCCTATATCGAAGCGATTCGTCAGCACATCTAGACTGCTGCGTTCTGCACGGGTCAAATCTCTTTATGGCAGTCCAAACTGATATAGGAAGCATCTATATCAAACTGTTATAAACATATATTTTACGATGGTCATATGAGCGCTCATACTCTGTCCCAGTAAAGCAACCAATGCAAAGGGAGATATCTATGAGCACTTCGATTCAACCGAACGCGCCGTTTCGTGCCGATATCGTCGGCAGTTTTCTTCGTCCGCAGGCTGTAAAGGACGCCCGTGCCGCCTATGTCGCGGGTAAACTCGACGCTTCCGGCCTTAAGGCCGTCGAGGACGAGGCCATCCGCGACTTAGTGGCCAAGCAGAAGGCTGCCGGCCTGCAGGTGATTACCGATGGCGAGTTCCGCCGCAGCTACTGGCACCTCGATTTTATGTGGGGCCTCAACGGCATTGAGCGCCGCGCCTCGCGCACGGGCTACATGTTCCACGATGAGGAGACTACCGCCGACACCGCCGTGGTAACCGGTCCCATTAGCGGCGAGAATCATCCGTTCGTCGAGCACTTCAAATTTATCAAGTCGCTCGAGGGAGAGGGCCAGGTCGCGCGCCAGACCATTCCGGCGCCGATCCAGACGTTCTCCGAAGTCACACTCGACCGCTGCGATGGCCAGCAGGAGAGTCTGCACGCCGTCTACAAGACCGACGAAGAGCTCGTCGATGCCATTGCCGCAGCATACCGCACCGTGATTGCTGACCTGTATGCCGCGGGCTGCCGCAACATCCAGTTTGATGACTGCACCTGGGGCATCTACTGCGATACCGATTTTGTTGCCAAAACCGGCATGAGCCCGGTCGACCTGCAAAAGGTAAGCGAGCTGGGCGTGGCGCTCAACAATGCCGCCATCGTGGGCAAGCCCGACGATCTGGTCATTAACACGCATGTATGCCGCGGCAACTACCACTCCACCTACGCTTTTGAGGGCGGCTACGACCCCATCGCGCCGTACCTGTTTGCGCATGAGGACGTTGACGCGTTCTATCTGGAGTTCGACACGCCCCGCGCCGGTGGTTTTGAGCCGCTCAAGTACGTTGCTCCCGGCAAGAAGGTCGTGCTGGGCTTGGTGACCACCAAGGCGGCAGAGCTCGAGAACGAGGATGTTATCGTCGAGCGCATCCGCGAGGCGGCAAAGTACGTGCCGCTCGAGAACCTGTATCTGTCTCCGCAGTGTGGCTTTGCCAGCTGCGAGATTGGCAATAAGCTGACCGAGGACGAGCAGTGGGCAAAGATTGCGCTGGTCGGGCGTATTGCCGAGCGCGTTTGGAAATAGCGCTAGCGTTTGCAGGTGGCGGCGCGTGCGAGGTACTGCATATCGCGTACAATGGTTCGGATCGTATCGTTCGGGCAGGTTATCCGATATGCCTGATCGCCCTTCCATTCGAAAGGACTTCCATGTCCCAGTCTTCGACGCCCGCCGTCACCGATGCCATCTACGATGCATCGTCGCTCGGCCGCCCGCGCATGTTTTTGCTCGGCCTACAGCACCTGTTTGCCATGTTTGGTGCCACGGTGCTGGTGCCCGTGCTCACCGGTCTCTCGGTTTCGGCAACGCTTTTGTTTGCCGGCTTGGGCACGCTGCTGTTCCACTTCCTGTCGCGCGGTAAGGTGCCGGCATTTTTGGGCTCATCGTTTGCCTTTATTGCCGGTTATGCCGCCATCGCGCCCAACGGCGAGGCCGAGCTTTTGCCCTACGCCTGCCTGGGCGTTGCCTGCGCCGGTCTACTCTATCCGGTACTTGCGGCACTCTTCCGCGCGTTTGGCGCCAAGCGCGTCATGCGCTTCTTTCCGCCGGTAGTGACGGGCCCCATCGTCATTTCCATCGGCTTGATTCTGGCGAGCTCCGCTATTGCCAACTGCCAGACCAACTGGCTTGTGGCTGTTATTGCCGTTGCCGTTATCGTGATCTGCAACATTTGGGGTCGCGGCATGGTTAAGATCGTGCCGATCCTGCTGGGTGTCGTGGTGAGCTATGCCGTTGCCGCCGCGTTGGGTGAGGTCGATTTTTCGGGCGTTGCCGCCGTGCCGTGGGTCGGTCTTCCCATCGTGTGGGACAACACCGTGTTTGCACTCTTTGGGCCGCAGTTCGATAGCGGCCTTGCCACGACCGCCATCATCACCATCATGCCGTTGGCCTTTGCAACCATGATCGAGCATATCGGTGATATCTCCGCTATTGGCTCCACCTGCGAGCGTAACTACATTGCCGATCCCGGCCTGCATCGCACGCTGCTCGGCGACGGCCTTGCCACGATCCTGGCTTCGCTCTTTGGCGCTCCGGCCAACACCACGTATGGCGAGAACACCGGCGTGCTCGCTCTGACGCGCGTGTTCGACCCGCGCGTGATTCGCATTGCCGCGTGCTGCGCCATCGTGCTTTCCTTCTGCCCCAAGTTCGCTGCCGTGATCGCCGCCATGCCGCCATGCGTTATCGGCGGCGTGTCGCTCGTACTCTACGGCATGATCAGTGCCGTAGGCGTGCGCAACCTCATTGAGAACCAGGTCGATTTCCAGAACAACCGCAACGTGCTGGTGGCCGCTCTTGTGCTCGTGCTTTCGCTCGGCATCGCGTACAGCACCGCCGGCGCCATCGTGTTGGAGCTGGGCGGCGTGACGATTTCGCTTTCGGGTCTTGCCGTGGGTTCGCTGGTGGGTATCGTGCTCAATGCGATTCTGCCGGGTAATGACTTTGAGTTTGATGTCTCGGAACTCGAAGGGTCTGCCGAATAGCAGCTGTGTCCAACTCAGTTAAAAAGCCGGCCATGCGTCCGATGCGCATGGCCGGCTTTTTAGTGCGCAAGAACCCAGTGGATGCCACGCGCCATGCGCAGGTCGGTTTGGGCAAAGTGGTTGCCGGGGTTGAGTTCCAGTGTTGTGAGGATGCCGCGCTCAACGAGCAACGTTTCCATTGCGCGCGTGTCGTCAAGTACGTGCCGCATCATGCGGTTGGGCGTCTTGGTTTCCTTTTTGCCGAGTGACAGATAGACGGCCTGCGGGTTGCCGGCAAAAGGGGCCGTGCTGGCGCGATCGACAAAGTCGGGAAACCACAACGACCCCGATGCGCTTGCGGCGCGGCTAAAGGCGTCGGTTTGCCAGAGGGACCAGAGCGCGAAGAGGCCCGCGAGCGAGTAGCCGGCAATGCCGCGCCAGGTGGGCGGCTGAGGAAGCGACGACTCGGCCTCTGGGATTATCCAGTTCAACAGCTCATCGAGAAATCCGGATGCCTGACCGCCAAAGGGCTCGGCATCGCGCACGGTTCCGTCGCATCCCCAGGGGCTCAGCTCGCGATTCCAGTTGAGGCTGCCAATGCCGACAAGCGTGAAGGGCGGGCAGTTGAGCTCTCGGCAGCGTTCATAAACCTCCGCGCCGTCGCCCATGACCACGGGAAGATAGATGACTGGTGCGCTTTCGGCATGCTGTGCATGAACGGTTATCTGCTTTTGATGCGCTTCCATGACGGGCTTCTCTCGGCGTTGTGATATCGACGGCCCCCATTGTCGCACGCCGGCTCATGCAGGTTGGGCTAGACCAAAGACAATCTCGTGCATACCCTGCGGACGCATATGGAAAACGCCACCGCCGGAGGGGAGCTCGGCGGTGGCGTTGTTAAACGGTGCTGGGACTCGGGGTCTTCGCGGGAGCTGCCATGTGCGCAGAGGCGTCTAAGAGCGCTTGCGGCTCGCCATGGTGCCTGCGGCGATAGCGGCTGTTCCCGCAAGGACGGTTGCCACGATGACCGCACCCGAGGTGTCGCCGGTTGCCGCGAGCACGCCGGTAGTCTTGGCTTTCGTGATTGAAGCCGCAACGGCCTTGGTCGGCTTTGAGCCCTCAGGCTTGGGGTTCTGCTTGGACTCCGCGGGCTTGCTTTCTGCGGGCTTGGTCTCGTCGGGCTTGGGGTCTTCCGGCTTGGCTACCTCGGGAGGTGCGATGACCATGCTCTTGGCGACAGCTTCGTTATAGGGGGAGTCGATCACAGCGTCACCCGTGCCGATGGCTTGGCCTGCCTCGTAGATGCCGTCACGGAGCTTGCGATAGTCAATGACCTTGCCGCCTTCGGGCGTCTGGATGGCGGCGTTCTCAATCTTGATGGTGCCGATTGTCTTGCCGTCAGCGCTCATGGCACGGGCAAAGATTGCCGCTGTATCTCCTTCGGCCGTTACCTTGCTGCGGATGATCGAGATGACTGCGGGTGTGACGCCCTCGCTGGTCTGGGCGATGATGCCGATGTTCTCGCCTTGGGGCTCGGGGCTCGTCTCGCCATCTTGGTTTTCGCTGTAGGGGGTGGGGCCGTCGCCGTTCTCGACATAGCGGGCTATGGCCTTGACAACGGAGTCGCTGATGTAGATGTGGCCACCCTTCTCGTTGGGTCGATCGTTTCTGGTGGAGAATGCAGCCGAAACCTCGCCTTCCGCAAACGCGTCCACGGTGGAGCCGTTCTTGACGACGATGTCGTCTTGGTAGGTGAAGAGGGCGATGGCGTCACCGTATCTGCCTTTACCTGCACGGACCGTCACGTTTGCATGATCGAGGGTGATGCCCTTGTGGGCATAGACGCCATATTCAACACCGTTTACGTTGAGGGAGGCGTTTGTGGCTGCGAGGCTGCCCTTGGCCTCGACGGCAGCGTCTTTCTCGGAGCTTGCCTTGACCTGGCTGCCGTCCGAGATGTTGATATTGCCGCCGCTCCAAAGGGCCTCACCATCAGCTGAGCTTGCCTCGACCGTCCCGCCACCCTTGATGGTGAGGTTCTTGTCGGTTCCAATACCCTTGTCCTCGGTAGCCCTGGCGGTGACGGCTCCGCTGTCGTCAATCGTGATATTGCCGTTTGCCCTGATGCCATCCGATGCACCCGTGGCGTTGACGTTGCCCGAACCTTTGATAGCGAGATCACCCCCGGCATTGATGGCATCAAACCCAGTGCTCGTGGCGTTGACGGATCCGGCTCCGTCGATGTTGATATTACCCGTGGAGAGGATAGCGTCCTCAGTAGATGTCACGCTGAGCGTGCTGCCCGCGTCGCCTTGGATATTGAGCTCGGCATTCTCGTTAGTGCCATGAGAAACGTTGATGCTTTCTATCCATTCGGCAGTGACGATGTTGGTTCCCGAGTAATTCACGTTGAGCTTGCCTGCGGCCTGGATCTCGCCGCCGTTATAGTTGTTGAGCTTCAAGTCGTCGGCGCCGTCCCACGACCAGGTACCGGCCTCGTCGCTCGCCGCGGTGTTGTACTTGTTGCCGCCGACCTTGACCCATTCCGCTGCGAGCGAGACGCTCGGCATGAGCAACGAGCTCACCGTGAGCGCGCACACGGCGCCCGCGACGATGCGGCGCGTCACGCGGCGCCAGCTGCCGTGCGCGAGTCCTATGCGACGGCGAACGTCGGGTTCGGCAACATGGGTTCCGGCGGTAGCGTCATTGCGTTTGGGGGTCGTGAACAAGGCTGCCATGGCTGCTCCCGTTCTCATAGGGCCTATACGACTAGATTCAGCGTATCTGCTGGATGTTGCCGGCGGTAGTGCCGTTTGGAGGGCAAAATGGCCAAAATGGGGGAGAAATAGGCCGCACGCCGGCGCAGGGACCGGCGCTAAAAGAAAAGCGCGGGGCCGCATGGCGACTCCGCGCTTTATTGTTCAGCTTTTGCAGCCTTGCCCTCACGCTACGAAGAAGTAGACGAGGAAGGCAAGGGCCGCGACCCACCCGTCCTGTGCGAAAAAGTGTTTACGAGCGTTTGCGACTCGCCAGGGCGCCTGTGACGATAGCGGCCGTTCCTACAAGGGCGGTCGCTATGATGGCTGCGCTCGAGGCGTCGCCGGTTGCCGCGAGTTTGCCGGCGGTCTTGGCTCCCGTGGCTGCAACTGCAACGGTCTTGATCGTCTTCGCGCCCTCGGACTTGGAACCCGGCTTGGTCTCGCCGGGCTTTTCCTCGGGTTTGGTCTCCTCGGGAGGCGCGATGAGCGTGTGCTTGGCGACTGCTTCGTTGTAGGGGGAGTCGATCACGGCGTCGCCCGTGCCGATGGTTTGACCCGCCTCGTAGACGATGCCGTCGCTGAGTTCTTCCTTGTTGCGATAGTCAATGACCTTGCCGCCTTCAGGCGTCTGGATGGTGGCTCCTTCGATTTCGATGGTGCCGATCGCCTTGCCGTCCGCGCTCATGGCAAGGGCGAAGATTGCCGCCGTGTCTCCCTTGGCCGTGACCCTGCTGCGGACGATCGAGATGGTCGCGGGCGTGATGCCCTCGCTGGTCTGCGCGAAGATGCCGATGTTCAGGCCCTCGGACTCAGGGATGATTTCGTCGTTTTGGTCTCCACTGTAGTGGTCGGGGCCGTCGCCGCCGGTCTCGGCATAGCGGGCTATGGCCTTGACAACGGAGTCGCTGATGTAGATATGGCCACCTGACTCGCCAGGGTTGTAGTTTCTGCTGGCGATAGCAGCCGAGAACCCGCCTTCCGCGAGCGCGTCCACGATGGAACCATTCTTGATGACGATGTCGTCCTCGTCAGTGATGAGAGCGATAGTTTGCCAACCGCCGCCCGTGCTTGCACGGACCGTCACGGTCGCGTGGTCGAGCGTGATGCCCTTGCGGCCATAGACGCCATACTCAACACCGCTTGCGTTAAGGGATGCGTTGGTGACCGTGAGACTGCCCTCAGCGTCGACGGCAAGGTCTTCCTGGGAGCTCGCCTCGACCTGACTGCCGCCCGAGATGTCGATGTTGCCGTCTTCAGCCCAAATCGACGCTTCTTCTATCGAGCTTGCTTCTACCTTGCCACCGCCTTTGATGATGAGGTCACTGCCCGCGGAGATGCCGTAACTTTCGTTTCCTTTTGCGATCACTGTGCCAGAGGAATCGATGGTGGTCTTGCCCTTGGATTGGATGCCTTCGGTGCCTCCCGTAGCATTCACGGTGCCCGAGCCCGTGATAGAGAGATCGCCCTTTGCCTCAATTCCGTCGGCATTAGTGCTTGTGGTGTTCACAGTGCCTGGGCCAGAAATGGAGAGGTCGCCTGTGGATTTAATTGCATCGGTCTCGGCTGTCACATTGAGCTCATCCGTGCTATTCGAGCTCGTTATGTTCAACTCTGCTTTCTGGCTAGTGCCATCCTGCGCTTTGATGGCGGCTCCAGTGTAATCGGGCTCGGTTTTCACGGTGTTCTTGCCCTCGTAGGCAATGTTGAGCTTGCCCTTGGCCTCGATTGCACCGCCGTTATAGCCGTTGAGCTTCATATCGTCGGCGCCGTCCCAGCTCCAGGTGCCGGCGGCGTCTCCCGTGGGCCCCGCGGCCGCTTCGTGGCGGACGCCGCCAACGTCCACCCACTCCGCCGCGAGCGAGACGCTCGGCATGAGCAGCGAACTTACCGTGAGCGCGCAGGCCAGGCCGCAGACGATGCGGCGCGTCACGCGGCGCCAGCTGCCGTGCGCGAGCAGCGTGCGACGGCGCACGTCGGGCTCGACAAAATGGGCTCCTGAGGTTTTATCATTGCGCTTGGGGGTCGTGAACAAGGCGGCCATGGTTACTCCCATCCTCATAGGGCCTATGCGATTACGCCCAGCATATCTGCAGGATGTAGCCGGCGGTAGTGCCGTTTGGAGGGCAAAATGTCCAAAACTTGGGAGGCAATACATCGCGCGTCCGTGCGGTGCCTGGCTTTAAAAGAAAAGCGCGGAGCCGCTCGATGCGACTCCGCGCTTTGGTGTTCTGCTTTGGCAGCTTTGCCGTTACGCTACAAAGAAGTAGACGAGGAAGGCAAGGGCTGCGATCCACATGAGCGGCTTGATCTTGGAGGCCTCGCCCTTAAAGAGCGCGACGATCACGTAGGCGATAAAGCCCAGGCCAATGCCGGCAGAGATGGAGTAGGTGAAGGGCACGCCGGCGACAATCATGAACGCCGGGAAACCCTGCGACACGTCGGACCAGTCGATCTCGGAGGCCTCGCTCATCATGAGGTAGCCGACGTAGACCAGAGCACCGCAGGTGGCGGCACTGGAAACGATGGTGACGATGGGGGAGAAGAACGCGGCGAGAATGAACAGCACGCCGGTGGTGACGGAGGTGAGGCCCGTGCGACCACCGTCGGCAGCGCCAGAGGTGGACTCGACGAAGGTAGTGATGGAGGAGACGCCCATAAAGCCACCGGCAGCAGCGGCCACGGAGTCGACGACCAGGATGGGACGGATGTCCTCGACATTGCCGTCCTCGGTCAGGAACTCGCCCTGCTTGGCGACGGCCATCGCGGTGCCCATGGTGTCGAAGAAGTCGCTCATGAGCAGCGAGAAGGCAACGACGAGCAGCATCGGGTCGGTCAGAACCTTCACGATGGCCATGTTGCCGTCGGCGGTGCTGGCAAACGGGGCGCCAAAGGTCGAGAAGTCGAGCGGTGCGATGAGGCCCTCGGGCGCATGGGTGACGCCCAGCGGGATTCCGGCGATAACGGCGACGATGATGCCGATGAGCAGCGAGCCCGGCACGTTGCGGGAAGCCAGGGCAACCGTCACGACGATGGAGATGATGCCGACGATAAAGGTGGGGGAGGCGATGTCGCCCAGGCCGACGAGCGTACCGGCGCCAGCGGTGATGATGCCGGCGTCGCACAGGCCGATCATGGCGATAAACAGGCCCAGACCCACCGAGATGGCGTGGCGCAGGACCACGGGGATGGCGTCCATGATGGCCTCGCGCAGGCCGCACAGGACGAGCAGCAAGATGACGATACCCTCGAGGAAGATAACGCTCATGGCCACGTGCCAGTCGCCGCCGCACATGGTGGTGGCGATGCCCGCGATCATGGCGTTGATGCCCAGACCCGACGCGCAGGCGAGCGGGCGGTTGGCGAAGATGCCCATGCAGATGGTCATGATGCCGGCGCCCAGGCAGGTGGCGCAGGCGAGCGCTCCCGCATCGATGCCAGCGCCCGAGAGCACTGCGGGGTTGACGGCGATGATGTAGGCCATCGCCAGGAATGTTGTCAGTCCAGCGCGAAGTTCGGTCCCGATTGTGGACTTGCGCTCACTGACGTGAAAAAGTTCGTCCATGCATACCCTTTCCTTGTTCGGCCCCGAGTTTAGGCCGATTGACACGAACTCACTTACTATATCGTCTTTACAACCTTGCTGTTCCTCGCATGTTGATGTTCGGCGCTTTGTAACAGACGGACGGTATTTATCGCATGAAAATGTGTGGGTACCGTATACTTAAGCGGTTACAACGACCCCTATGGAGGAACGTATGATTAAAGAGCTTTGCCACGACGAGGCTATCCTGTCCCAGCGTTGCGAGGTTGCGACCGTCGAGGACGAGTCGGTTGCTCAGGACCTGATCGATACCATCAAGTCGCTCGACGATGCCGGCTGCCTTGCCGCTAACCAGATTGGCGTTACCAAGAAGATCTGCGTCTACCTGGACGACGCCGGCGAGCCCCACGTGCTCTACAACCCCCGTCTGGTGTTTGGCCTGGGTGCCAGCAAGATGGAGGAGAGCTGCCTGACGCACGAGGAGGTCACCAAGTCCACGCGCTATATCAAGTGCAAGGTTGCCTTTGACCAGATCGTCGACGGCAAGATGCGCGAGCGCAAGCAGGACTTTGTGGGCTTCGAGGCGCAGATGATCCAGCATATGATCGATCACTGTCTTGGCAAGCTTGTCTAGGGCGACCACAGCACCGCACTTCGTCGTTTTTGGTCCGGGCGTGACATTGTTGTCATGTCCGGGCTTTTGTGTTTAGCGCCTTTTTGTTTGGTGACAATGAACTTAGCAAGAACGTAAAGCTAGGAGGCGCTATGTGTACGAGCATTCGATTTACCGATAATTCCGGCAACATGTATCTGGGCCGCAACCTCGACTGGAGCTTTGACTACGGCCAACAGGTTCGCGTGATGCCGCGCGGGTTTCACATTCCGTATTCGTTTATCGACGACACGACAGCGGCACACGCGGTGATCGGTATGTGCATCGATTACAAGAACTACCCTATGTTCTTCGACTGCGGCAACGATGCGGGCCTCGCCGTGGCGGGTCTCAATTTCCCGGGTTATGCCGAGTATGCCGAGGACCCTGTCGACGGCAAGACCAATATCGCGGCCTATGAGTTTCCCCTGTGGGTGGCAGCGACGTTCTCGACGGTCGATGAGGTCGAGGCCGCGCTGCGCGACACGGTGATTGTCGCCAAATCTGCCGGAGAGGGGCTGGGCGTGTCGCTGCTCCATTGGATTATCGGCGACAGCCAGCGTAGCATCGTGGTCGAGATGATGGCTGACGGCCTGCATGTATACGACGATCCGGTCGACACCCTTGCCAATCAGCCCACCTTCCCGTGGCATATGGAAAACCTACGCACTTATATCACCGCCACAAGCGATTTTCCGCAGACGGCGACGTGGCGTGGCGCCGAGCTTAAGCCCTATGGAGCCGGTGCCGGCATGCGCGGCATTCCCGGCGACTGCTATTCGCCGAGCCGTTTTGTAAAGGCAGCGTACCTCAACGCCAATTACCCGCAAAAAGACAGCGAGACCGAAAACGTCGTCCGCATGTTCCGTTCACTCGAGGGCGTGGTGATGATTGAGGGGGCGTCCAGGATGGGCGATGGCAAGTTCGAGAAGACTATCTATACCGGATGCTTTAGCGCGCGCACGGGCAATTATTACTACGCGATGTATGAGGATCCGTCGATTCGCTACGTGAGCCTGATGGATGCCGAGGGCGCGAGCCCCGATAGGCTTGTGGTTCCCGAGCCGCGTCGTTCGTAGCCGAGGGCTTTACTGAAATGCAAAGCGCCCCTGCATCTCCTGTGAGGTGCAGGGGCGCTGTCGTTGATGCGCGACGTCGCTAGAAGTTGGCATCGTTGAGCTGGGCGCTCTCGAGGCCGTCGAGCAGTTGCTGTTCGGGCGTATCGGCGACGCTCTCGAGCAATTCGGTGGGATCGACGTTCATGTCCCTACCGGCCTCGTTGCCGTTGACCAGGTCGTCCGAGAAGATATCGACTTCCATTTCCTCGGCTTCCTCGATCTGGACTTCGAGCGGCACATGGGTGCGTACGAGTTTGACCGCCGGACGCATGCGGGCAAAGAGAGGCACGTACTCGATGATGATCGCCGAGTTCTCAAGACCGTACCAGCGTGCCGGGCTTCCGCAGGCGCGGCGGACGGCGTACTTGATGGCCATCACGCGGTGGTCGTTGCGGTTGATGTCCGTTTCGGGGGCAAGCATCTTGCGCAGCATGCAAAAACGGAAGTCGCCCACGTTGCCACGTGTCTCGTAGATGGAGTAGGTGTGATGCTGCGGCGGCAACTCACCCGATGCCATCAGGTCGCCAACGATCTGGCGCAGGTAGGCGTTGATGCGCTGATTGACCTTAAAGCCCAGGTCCAGGCGCACGCGGAACAAAAAATCCGTGCCAAAGGTTTCGACGGAATACTCGTGCGTATAGGGTTCATCGGTAACGTGCACGTTGATGAACCAATATGCCTTGGCGCGCTTGGGGTGCTTGTCCAGGATGGAATAGAGCACGTCGCGGTCGAGCGTGAGCGGGTCGGGGCTGTTGGTGAGGAACACCAGATTGTCGGCGAGCACGGGATAGGTCTCGTCATTGCGCAGGCGATTGAGCTGGTCGATGTACTTGGAGACGGGCAGCAGAATCGTCTGCGTGCGCTCGATGGCAGTGCCGCGACGCCATACATACATAAGGCCGAACAACAGTGCCGCCAGGAAGATCATGACGTAGCCGCCGTCAAAGAACATGGTGAGGCACGAAGCGAAGAAGCACAGCTCAATGGCACCAAAGAGCAGGGCGAAGACGCAGGCACCCAGCTTGTGCTTGAGGATGCCGGCGATGTAGCTCGTCAAAAGCGTCGTGGTCATGAGCATAGTCACGGTGATGGCGAGGCCGTAGGCGCTCTCCATGCGCTCGGAGTTTTGGAACAGTAGCACGATGAAGATACAGCCGACCCACATGATGTTGTTGACGAGCGGAATATAGAGTTGACCCTTGGTGTCGCTGGGGTAGTGGATGCGCAGATGCGGCATAAGGTTGAGACGCGTGGCCTCGGATACCAGCGAGAACGAGCCGGTGATAAGCGCCTGCGAGGCGATGATGGCCGCTACGGCCGATAGCACGATGGCAAAGGGGCGCAGGGGCTCGGGAAGCATCATGTAGAACGGGTTGACGATGTCCATCGCGAGCATCTGGGGATTGGAGTTGTTGGCGAGCAGCCAAGCGCCCTGACCCAGATAGTTAAGGATGAGGGCCGCCTTTACGAACGGCCAGGATGCGTAAATGTTAGCCTTGCCCACGTGACCCATGTCCGAATAGAGCGCCTCGGCGCCGGTCGTCGACAGGAAGACGAAGCCGAGCACCATGATGCCCGAGTGGTTGATGGGCGAGAACAGGAACATGATGCCGCGGATGGGGTTGAGTGCGCGCAAGATGGACAGGTTGCCGAGCATGTTGAACAGGCCGGCGCCCGCCAGGAACAGGAACCATAGCGTCATGAGCGGGCCGAAGAGCTTGCCGATTGACGAGGTGCCGGCGCGCTGCATGGCAAATAGGCCGCAGATAATGATGATGGTAATAATGATGACGTTGGTCTGGCCGTCGCCCAATAGCGCGTGGCCCCACTCGATGGTGCGCAGACCCTCGATGGCTGTGGTGACCGTGACGGCGGGGGTGAGGATGCCGTCGGCAAGCAGCGCCGCACCGCCGATCATGGCGGGAAGGATCAGCCACGGCGCCACTTTGCGCACGAGACTGAACAGGGCGAAGATACCGCCCTCGTTGTGGTTGTCGGCCCTCATGGCGATTAGCACGTACTTGACCGTGGTTACGAGCGTCATGGTCCAGATGACGAGCGAAAGCGCGCCCAGGATCATGTCCTCGCTGACGGTACCGATGCCGCCGTTGTTGGCGACGATTGATTTCATGGTGTACATAGGGCTCGTGCCGATGTCGCCATAGACGACGCCGAGCGTTACGAGCAACATACCAGCAGAAAGGGGAATGGCTCCATGCCCGCTTTGTCCGTGCTGGTCTTGGAGGTTTGCCTCCAGTTTGTTGTGTGCCACGTGGACTCCCTTAGGCATCCGGTTATCTGTCTAGGGCAGATAACCTTTATGCCATCTTTATACATATAAGAGCAGCTTGGCACATCGGGGTGTTTTAGACAATAATCCCCATCTGGGGATTATTCATGTACGCAGGTAGCATTTCAAAACAGGGGCGCACCGGCTGTATGGTCTTGCTGCAATGTGATAACCACGGACGCGCCCCTGCTTTGAAACTGAAGAGGGGCTTTTAGGCGCGTGCTGCTTGGGCGATGCTTGCTTTGGTGTCTGCGCGTTTGCCGGCGACTTCGCAAAAGATCGCGCCGCCGATGATCAACGCGGCGCCCATGAGGCGGATGGGCGTCATGGTCTCTCCCAAAAGGGCAACGGAGAACACGACGGCCGAAAGCGGCTCGAGGTAGCCGACGACCGCGACGGTCTGGACGGGCAGCTTGGCGACGGCACTAAAGTAGAGCAGGCAACCGATGCCGGTGTTGACGACGCCGAGCATGGCGACGGCGCCCCAATCGATGCCGGCGGCAATGCTGGGGGAGAGGAACGAGGGGGCACCTTGCGTGAAGAGCGTAAGGATCAACGCGGTTACAAAGGCGGCGCTCACCTGGAGCGTGGAGTTCTCGAGGCCTTCGATGTGTGGCGCACCCTTGCTAGCGATGACCATCAAGGCGTAGCAGAAGGCCGAGGCGATGCCGCAAGCGATACCCGCAATGGGCATATTGCCGCCTAGACCTTGCGCCGCAATGAGAAAGGCGCCACAGGCAACGGCGATAAACCCGGCGATTTTGCCGCCGGTCAGCTTTTCGCCAAAAATGAGCGGGGAGAGGGCCATAACGATGATGGGGCCGCAGTAATACAACAGCGAGGAGATGCCAACGCCGATCGTCTGATAGGCGCGGAACAGGAAAATCCAGCTGGCGCCCAGCGCGGCGCCCGAGACGATGAGCGCTGCGGCCTCGCGGGGGCGAGACGGAGCCTGCAGGTTATGGCGCTTGGTTATGAAGAGGATGGCGGCAAGGGTGAGAGCGCCCAAAAACGTGCGCAACAGTACGATATCGGAGCTCGGCAGCGCGATGGCAGCGGCGATGATGCCGTTGGAGCCAAACAATAGCAATGCTGCTAAGTACGTAAACAGTCCGTTGTTCATGTGCTGACATCTCCTCTATATCCGAGCATGTTCACTATGGGTGAGGTGGCTTTAGAAGAAAAGCGAATATAATGCATTGATAACATGACAAAAACTCATGTAAAGGTGGAGGGATGCCGTGGAAACGAATATTCAAAAGATGCAAGTGCTGCTCGAGACGGTGCGTGCCGGCAGCTTTACGCATGCTGCAGAGCGGCTGAGCTATTCGCAGTCGGGCGTGAGCCGCATGGTGGGCGACCTTGAGGCAGACTGGGGTTTTAAGGTGCTTGATCGCAGCCGCGAGGGCGTGGTGCTTTCTGCCGACGGGCGGCAGGTCATGCCGGCAGTCGAGGCGTTATGCGAAGAGTTTGGCCGCCTGCAGCGATGCGTGGACGAGATGCGGGGGCTCATGCGTGGCAAGATCTGTATCGGTACATTCTCGAGTGTGGCGACCCATGTACTGCCGCCGGTGATCGCGCGGTTTCGCGCTGATCACCCGGAAGTCGATTACGAGCTGCTGATGGGTGATTACTCCGAGATTGAGCAATGGGTGGCGGAAGGCCGCTGCGACCTGGGCTTTATTCCGCGCGAGCCACGCGGCGCCTGTATGGCGTCGCGGCCGTTGGTGCAAGACGAGCTGATGGCCGTGGTGCCAGCGGACTCCTCGCTTGCCACCGCGGAGGTCGTTTGCCTTGCCGATTTGGCCAACGAGCAGTTTATTCTGCTGGAACGCGGTAGCGACGACGAGATTACGCCGCTGTTTCGCCGCGCGGGTCTGGCGGTGCGTTCTAAGCTATCGACCTGGGATGATTATGCGATTATGGCCATGGTCGAGGACGGTCTGGGCGTGAGTATTCTTCCGGCGCTCATCTTGCGCCGCTGTCAGTTCGATGTCGCCGTGCGTCCGCTCGAGGGACATCCCCATCGGCAGATCAACGCGATATATCGCACGGCTGACGTTTCGCTTGCCGCCGCTCGATTCCTTGAATATCTCTAAACGCGTGCGCGTCATTGTCCGCCTTGGGCAAATCTCGGAGTTCGGTACGTTTTCTTGTGAAATTGAACTTCCGAATAAGGTACGGCGCTATACTGCTGCCTAAATTGAACTTAGGTTCAATTCGTGTTCTATAAATTGAACTTTGCCAGCAAGGAGGTTCTAATGGCCCAAGAGACGTTTAGCGATCGCCTGCGACAGACCATGTCCGATCGCGACGTTCGCCAGTCGGACGTAATCCGCGCATCGGAGATGCTCGGAAAAAAACTCGGCAAGAGTCAGATGAGCCAATATGTGAGCGGCAAGACGATCCCGCGGCGCGATGTGGCAGAGCTGCTCGCTCGTATTTTGGAGGTCGATGTTTCCTGGCTGCTCGCCGGTGACGCCGATCAAGGCGAGGAATCATCGCCTCGCAACGTACCCAAGCCCGAACCCCATCCCTCAGCTCAAATTCCAAGGAGCACCACCATGCGTACTTTTTCAAAATCCACCAAGCTCGATAACGTCCTGTATGACGTGCGCGGCCCCGTCGTCGACGAGGCCGCCCGTATGGAGGACGAGGGCGAGCGTATTCTCAAGCTCAACATCGGTAATCCGGCGCCCTTTGGCTTCCGCACGCCCGATGAGGTCATTAAGGACATGCGCCAGCAGCTGCCCGACTGCGAAGGCTATTCCAACTCGCGCGGCCTGTTCTCTGCGCGCAAGGCAATCATGCAGTACTCGCAGATCAAGGGCCTGCCCAATGTTCAGATGGAGCACATCTACACGGGCAACGGCGTGTCCGAACTCATTCAGCTTTCGATGAACGCGCTGCTCGACAATGGCGACGAGATTCTGATCCCCAGCCCCGACTATCCGCTCTGGACGGCGTGCGCAACCCTTGCCGGCGGTCATCCCGTTCACTATCTGTGTGATGAGCAAGCGGATTGGTATCCCGACCTGGAGGATATGGAGTCCAAGATCACGAGCGCGACCAAGGCCCTCGTCATCATCAACCCCAACAACCCCACGGGTTCGGTCTATCCGCGCGAGGTACTCGAGGGCATCGTTGAGATCGCGCGCAGGCACCAGCTCATGATTTTTGCCGATGAGATCTACGACCGCCTGTGCATGGACGGCTACGAGCACGTCTCGATTGCCTCGCTCGCTCCCGACCTGCCCTGCGTCACCTTTAGCGGCCTGTCCAAGTCGCACATGATCGCGGGCTATCGTATTGGCTGGATGGTGCTTTCGGGCAACCAGCGCTGCATGAGCGACTTCATCATGGGCATCAACATGCTCTCGAACATGCGCCTGTGCTCCAACGTGCCGGCTCAGTCGATCGTCCAGACGGCGCTCGGCGGCCATCAGTCTGTTAACAACTATATCCGCCCCGGCGGTCGTGTCTACGAGCAGCGCAACTTTGTGTATGAGGCACTCAACAAGATCGACGGCATCTCGGTGGTCAAGCCGCGTGCGGCGTTCTATATCTTCCCCAAGATGGATGTGAAGAAGTTCAACATCACCGACGACGAGCAGTTTGCCCTCGACCTGCTGCACGAGAAGAAGATCCTCATCACGCGCGGCGGCGGCTTTAACTGGGCCGAGCCCGATCACTTCCGCATCGTGTACCTACCGCGCATGGAAGTGCTCAAAGAGTCCCTCGAAGACCTCGCCGACTTCTTCGACCATTACCGCCAGAGCTAATTGGTTCCGCCGTTCTACCGAACGGCGGACCGCTTGACGCTGCGCGAGCCGCATTCACGCCAATCTGACATTCAATTTCGAGGGCGCGACCAGAAGGTCAGCGCCCTCTCATTTCGCGTCACCTTGGCGCAAATGCGGCTCGCTCGCTGTCGTGTGCTCAACCTGCATCGTTACCCTGGCTGTCTAAATAACGATTCCGCAGCAATGATCGATTTCGTGTTGGATGATCTCGGCGGTGTAGCCCGAGAAGTTTTTGATGCGGTGGACGAAGTTTTCGTCCAAATACTCAACCTTAATGCGGCGATAGCGGGTGCAGGGACGCTCGCCGGTCAGCGAGAGGCATCCTTCGCTCGTCTGATAGGAATTGACCTGCTCAAGAATTTGCGGGTTGTACATGAGCAGCGACTTGCTGCCGTCCTTTACGCAGATGATGCGTTTGCGCACGCCGATCATGTTGGCGGCGAGGCCCACGCACTCGTGCTCATGCTCGTGGAGCGTATCCAGGAGGTCTTGCCCGGTCACGGCGTCATCGGGGCCCGCGTCTTCGGAAGGCAGGCGCAAAAAGAACTCGGATTTCATGATGGGCTTAATCATGGCGGGCTCCTTAGGGTGGACACGTTTGGTTCAGGCCATGATAACCGCGACATGTCGCATTAATGTGTGCACATAGATTCTGCAGCTAGATTGGATGGCGACACCATAAACTAATGGACGTTTTGCCGAGAGGCATGAATGTTTAAAGCGCAAAGAGTGCGCGACGGGCCCCGCGAATGGGGCGATGATGTCCGAGAGGGCCAAGAAGGAGTCTCATGTCTGAGAACGAAGAGATCATGAACGAGACCGAGAACGAGACCATGGCTGCCGAGGTTGAGGCAGTCGAGACCGTGGAGACCGAAGCTGCCGAGGTTGAGGCTGCTGACGAGGTTTCCGCCGAGGAGGAGGCCGAGGTTGTCGAGGCCGCCGTTGATTACGATGACGAAGAGCTGATGGACAAGATGCAGAAGGCCGCCCGCCTGCTGCGCAGCCGTCGCTTTGCTATTTCCAAGGAGGAGGAGGCCAAGGCCGAGCGCATGGCGAACATCGAGCGCGCCATCAAGCTTCTTGACCTCAAGCCCAAGATGGAGCAGAAGGAAATGTCCGACCTGCTGGGTATGCGCCTTCGTGAGCTCGATGGTCTGATGGCCGAGGCCGAGGCTGCCGACCTGGTCGGCCGCATCGACGACGCTGAGGGCGATATGCGCAAGATCGTCGTCTTTGCTGCCGAGGATGCCGCTGAGGGCCTGGTCGAGCTTGCCAACAAGAAGGAGAAGCTCCTGCCCGAGCTTTCTTACGAGGAGGCCACCGAGCTGATGGCTGCTCTCGATAAGGTCATCGCTCCGCTCGTCGCCATGGGCCTGGACGAGGACCGCGGTCCTCGCGGCGGCCGTGACGAGCGCGGTGGCCGTGGCGGCGACCGTGGCGGTCGCGGCGGCTTTGGCGATCGCGGTGGCCGTGGCGGCGACCGCGGCGGTCGCGGTGGCGATCGCGGTGGCCGTGGCGGCTTTGGTGACCGTGGCGGCGACCGTGGCGGTCGCGGCGGCTTTGGCGGCAACCGTGGTGGCTATGGTGATCGCGGTGGCAGCCGCGGCGGCTTCGGCGGCAACCGTGGTAACGATCGCGGCGGTCGCGGTGGCGACCGTGGCGGCCGCAACGGTGGCGGCTTCCGCGGCAACCGTTTCTAGGGGTTACGCGGTTCTACGAACCGCGTAACTAGTTGACGCTGCGCGCCACCCAGGGCGACAATTTGTCATTCAAAAGGCAAGGCATGACCAGAAGGTCTATGCCTTGCCTTTTTCATGCCAACTTGTTCGCCCTGGGCGGCGCTCGCTGGCGTTGCCAAAACATCGGCGTTGCCATGATCCAAGGTAGTCATTGGGGACGTTCTTAAACGACTACATAGCATGAGAGTGGATAATCTCCCGGTTTGAGCCTGCATTCAAGCTCAAAGTGGGAGATTATCCACTCTCATTTGTTATGTGTCCGAAAATCCACGCTCGTTTCTACTCTGTCTACATTTGTAGGAACAGATCGTGGAGGCGGGTGTCTTCATCGAGTTCGGGGTGGAAGGTTACGCCGAGCTGGTTGCCCTGGCGGGCAGCGACGATGCAGCCATCGACTTCGGCCAGGGCCTTGGCGTCGCCGTGGACCTCGACGATGCGGGGTGCGCGGATAAACGTCAGCGGCGCTTCACCGTCGATGCCGGCTACTTGCCCTTTGGTTCGAAAGCTGCCGAGCTGCCTGCCGTAGGCATTGCGCTCGACAAGTACATCCATGGTTGCCAAACGCGGCGTGCCCTTATCGTCATGGGCGGCAAGGTCGCGCGCCAGCAGAATCAGGCCGGCGCAGGTGCCCAGGACGGGCATGCCTTCAGCGATGCGGGCACGAAGCTCCTCGAGCATGCCCAACTCATCAAGCAGTTTCCCTTGAACGGTAGACTCGCCGCCGGGAAGTACCAGACGGTCAAAGTCCTGCTTCAAATCAGCCGCCTGCCTCAGCTCAATACAACGTGCGCCCAGCTCGGACAGCCTCGCTTCGTGCTCGGCAAAAGCACCTTGGATCGCCAGCACGGCGACCGTCTGGTCTGCGTAATCACTCATGTGCGATCCTTTCTGCCGGACTAGCGTCCGCGCTCCTCCATGATGATCTCGATCTCGTCGGCGTTGATGCCCACCATAGCCTCGCCCAGGTCCTCCGAAAGCTCAGCGATGAGTTTGGCATCGGTGAAGTTTGCCACGGCCTTGACGATGGCGGCTGCGCGCTTGGCGGGATCGCCGCTCTTAAAGATGCCCGAGCCAACAAAGACGCCCTCGGCGCCCAGCTGCATCATCAGCGCGGCGTCGGCGGGGGTCGCTACGCCGCCGGCGGCAAAGTTCACGACGGGAAGCTTACCCGTGGCATGGACCTCGCGCACCAGCTCGACCGGAACCTGCAGTTGCTTGGCTGCCTCAAAGAGCTCGTCGTCGCGCAGGGCAACAACGTCACGGATCTGCTTTTGAATCTTGCGCATGTGGCGCACGGCTTGGACGACGTCGCCCGTGCCCGGCTCGCCCTTGGTGCGAATCATTGTGGCGCCCTCGGCAACACGTCGCAACGCTTCGCCCAGATCGCGGGCACCGCAGACAAACGGGACGTCAAACTGGGTCTTATCGATGTGGTAGACATCGTCGGCGGGGGAGAGAACCTCGGACTCATCGATGTAGTCGATCTCGATGGCCTGAAGGACCTGCGCCTCGACGATGTGACCGATGCGGCACTTGGCCATGACGGGGATGGAGACGGCCTCTTGAATGCCCTTGATCATCTTGGGGTCACTCATGCGCGACACGCCGCCGGCGGCGCGGATGTCGGCCGGGATGCGCTCGAGAGCCATGACGGCGCAGGCGCCTGCCTCCTCGGCGATACGTGCCTGCTCGGGCGTGGTGACGTCCATGATGACGCCGCCCTTGAGCATCTGCGCGAGTTCGCGATTGAGTTTGACGCGATCTGCCTTGCTGGTCTGTTCTGCCATGGTTGCTCCCTTGGTTGGCATGTGCATTGCTTGACGGAAAATCCTATCGGGGAGCTGGGCATGGCAAAATACTCAGTTTTCGAGATAATAATAAGGTCAGCTTAATACCAGATTGAACAGCTCGATAAGGTCAGGTGACAAACTCATGCTTGACTACAATTTGGAAAAACGCGGCGAAGCATCGCTCTATGAGTATGTTTACCAGCAAATCCGAGATGATATCGTAGCTGGACGCATTACGGCGGGGGAGCATCTGCCGTCCAAGCGCGCCTTTGCCAGTCATCTGGGAATCAGTGTTATTACCATTGAGAATGCATATAGCCAGTTACTCGCTGAGGGCTATATTTGCTCAATGCCACGTCGTGGCTACTACGCTTGCGAGCTTCCGGATGCACCAGTTTTGGCTTCGGCTGCGGAGGGCATCGACCGAGATGCCGTCTCTGTGGGCCCCAGCGTGCATGATGTCAACGGACAGGTCGAGCGATTCGATGCGCTTTCTCCTTCTGCTTTGGAGGCGGCGCGGCTTTGGCAAAGCGCGCTACGGGCGACGCTGGCATCCGAGGACGAGCGCGAAATCTTTTCGCCCGCGCCGGCGCAGGGCACCGCTCGGCTGCGACGTGCGATTGCGCACCATCTACGCGGGACGAGGGGTATGAATGTCGACCCCAACAACATTGTTATCGGTGCGGGCGCCCAGCTGCTCGATACCATGTTGGTTCAGTTGCTTGGAGCCGACAAGGTGTATGCCGTTGAGGATCCGGGCTATCTGCGCCTGACGCGCATCTATCAGGCTATGGGTTGCGAAGTGCGTCATATCCCGTTGGACGGTGAAGGCGTGGACTTGAGTGCTCTGCAGAAAACCGGGGCGGATGTCCTTCACCTGATGCCGTCTCACCAATATCCGACCGGCCTTGTGACGAGCATTGCGCGTCGCTATGCCCTGCTGAGCTGGGCCGCCGAGCGGCCAGGTCGGTATCTCATCGAAGATGACTTTGATTGTGAGTTTCGCCTTGCCGGCAAGCCGATTCCCGCGCTCGCGTCGATCGATGCCGCCCAGTCGGTTATCTACACCAACACGTTTTCGAAGAGCCTTTCATCGGCGTTACGTTTGGCGTACATGGTGCTGCCCGATGAACTAATGGAGAGGTTTAAACGCAACCTTGGTTTCTACGCCTCGTCGGTAAGTTCTGTTGATCAGGTTGCCTTGGCGCGTTTGCTGGAATCGGGTGATTACGAGCGACATGTGAACCGCGTGCGCGTTCGTGCTCGTGGGGCGCGTGATGGCCTGGCGGCGCTTGTACGGAAAACGTTTCCGGCAGGGGAGGTTTCGATCGATCATGCAGACGCGGGCCTTTACTGCGTCGTGGCCGTGGAGCGTGACGCGGGCGGAAGCTCTTTTGCACGGGCCCTCACGCGCTCGAGCATCCCTTTTATCGATATCGGTGACTGTTTTTGGTGTGCCGATGGCGCATCTGTCCCTGAAAACTCAACTCAAATTCTTGTTCAGTATGACGATCTGAGTCCAAAAGTACTAACTACCTTGGAATTGCAGCTAATGGGGGCACTCTGCAACCTAAGTGAGTAGACTTTTAGCACTTTGGCGACCAGGCAGTTTTGTAACAAGCTATCTACCTGCGGTTTTGAAAAGCAGGATGACCGGCCTGCTCGGGATGTTCAAAAAAGTCTACTCACTTGCCGCGCAAAGCTCCTGCATGAGAAAAAAATGGGGTTTTCAACAGGGCTTCGTCCAGCTCTCGGCAAGCTTTTGGCCAGTTGGGGAGGGCTGTTGAAAACTTGGCAGTCCGTTCGGCGCCATTTTTGGTGCGTTCGCGCCAATGCGTGACTGACTGGGTTGAAATTCGTGTTTTCCTGTGCCTATGAAGGATCTACTTTGTGACATATCAGCTTTTAGGTACTGGCGTTTGCCTCCTCAAGTCCGCGCTTTGTGTCCGCCGCTTCCACGACCGGAAGAAGACCGGCAGCGATATGATCTCGCCCGCAACCCGACGGCTGCGGTCGCGCTCGGTTTTCCGTTGTATACATTGGTTCGGTCGAGAAACAAACGGACTTGCCCTGCCAGCATTAGGCAGCGGCTGTTCCTTGGTGAGCTCCCCAGGGAATCCGTGCTGGAAACGGAGCATGGGTTTTTGGTTACGTCTCCTCTACTGACGGCATTCATTATGTCGCGGCATCTGACGGATCTTCAGCTTCTTTTGGTATTGGCGGAGATGTGTGGCTTGTTTGCGGTGTGCGCTCTGCCGGCGGCACTTGAGGCGGAGCTTACGCGTGCAATTGATTCGGGCGCGATTTCGACAACGTTCGGTTGGGTGCGCTGCCCGTCCGAGGACGGTACCGCTTCAAATTTATGGCGTCGAGACGCTTTGGTTTTGGGCAGAGACCTTGACCGTTTTTGTTCAGATGTTTGCGGGATGCGTTACGGCAATAGATTTATGGCGGTAACGCAGCTCGTTCCATTGGGCGCCGCGTCGCCTTTTGAGGTCGAGGCGTATTTGTTGCTTGGACTGCCGCGATCCCTGGGAGGTGAAGGTTTTTGCGGCATAGAGCTCAATGTCGAAGTGACGCTAAGCACAAGTGCTCGAGCGATTGTGGGAAAGTCCCGTGTATATATCGACCTACTTCTGTCTTCGCCGGACGGCAGGCAACAGGTGGCCATTGAATGTCAGGGAAAGGCCTCGCACGGACGCGCAGGAGATGGCTTGCGTGACGCTGACCGCATGACGGCCCTTCAGGCCATGGGCTACGATGTACTTCTCCTGACACACAGACAGATATCCGATGAGGATAGATTCCGCGCGATCGTTAAGGCCGTATGCAGGATGCTCGATGCTGAATATCGTGATAAAAGCTCAGATGAGCAAAGGGCTGAGACATTACTCCGGTCTGAACTATTCGTTGACTGGACAAAATTGGGAGTAATCGACGGAAAGATGCCCGTTAGACACAAAACAGCTCGATCGTGGACGGCTGCGGTTCTAAGTGAGTAGACTTTTGGCGCTTTGGCGACCGGGCCGTTTTGCAACAAGTCATTTACCTGCGGCTTTATAAAGCAATATGGATGGTGTGCTCGGCAAGTTCCAAAAAGTCTACTCACTTAGTTTTTGACGAGAAACCGATGCCGAAGGCGGTCCTATTTCAGAGCGTTAACGAGTCCTCGAGACACAAAAAGGCCCGAACCATGCGGTCCGGGCCTCATCGAGCTAGAGATTATCTCTCAGGCGGTTGGCTTAGCCAAAGTAGCGCTTGAGCAGACCGGCGAAAGCCTTGCCGTGGCGAGCTTCGTCGCGAGCCATCTCGTGCACGGTGTCGTGGATGGCATCGAGACCAGCGGCCTTGGCACGCTTGGCAAGATCGGTCTTGCCGGCGGTGGCGCCATTCTCGGCTTCAACGCGCATTTCGAGGTTCTTCTTGGTGGAGTCGGTCACGACCTCGCCCAGGAGCTCAGCGAACTTGGCGGCATGCTCTGCCTCCTCGTGGGCGGCCTTCTCCCAGTACAGGCCGATCTCGGGATAGCCCTCGCGATGAGCGACGCGAGCCATGGCCAGGTACATACCGACCTCGGAGCACTCGCCCTCAAAGTTGGCGCGCAGGTCAGCAACGATGTCCTCGGAGACGCCCTCCATCTTGGCGACGCCCACGACGTGCTCGGCAGCCCACTCGAGCTGGCCCTCCTCCTGCTTCAGGAAACGAGAACCGGGAACGCCGCACTGGGGGCACTTGAAGTCCTCGGGCAGCTGGTCGCCGTCGAACTCTTCCACATAACCGCAAACGGGGCAAACAAACTTCATAATTCGATCCTTTCGATCGATGGCGATGGTGCGCTCGTCCGGTCCCGTAAGGGCCCTCTCCGGACGTGCGTCTTGACGGGTACTATTATCCATAAATGCAACCAAATGTGAAGCCTATTAGGAATGATTTTTAATAAAACAATTTATGCATGTGAAGATGTTGATTGATTAACGATTGGCAAGCCATATACGGACGCCGATGAGTACAATCGGTCGAGCAAATGTTGACCTATCAACAAATGAAGGAGTTTCCTTTATGCATCTAGCCCGCCGCGCCTGGTGCCGAACGTATCAAACGGTTTTTCGCATCGCATTGCCGGTGCTGCCCTATACCGAGCCACACATTTTAGAGCACGCTGAGGAAGTGCCCGCAGTGCTTCAAAAGCGTTCAATACAGCATGTTCTTATCGTGACAGATCCCGGCATTGCCCGTCTGGGGCTCACGGCACCGCTCGAGACAGCGCTCGCGTCCAAGGGAATTAGCGCTGCGGTCTATGCCGAAACACGTGCGAACCCCACGGTCTCGAATGTGGAGGAAGCAGCGTCCCTGTATCGAGAGAACGCCTGCCAGGCCATTATTGGTTTTGGCGGCGGTTCGGCCATGGACTGCGCCAAGGGCGTGGGGGCACGCATCGCGCAGCCAAACAAGCCCATCAATAAGATGCGCGGCCTGCTGCGCATTCATCGTCGCCTGCCGCTGCTCATCGCCGTTCCCACCACAGCAGGCACGGGAAGCGAGGTCACGCTTGCGGCGGTAATTACCGATGACGAGACGCACTACAAGTACCCCATTAACGACTTTGTACTCATCCCACGTTTTGCGGTGCACGACCCCGAGTTTACGCGTGGGTTGCCGGCGTCCATTACGGGGCAGACGGGTATGGATGCCCTGACGCATGCTGTCGAGGCCTTTATCGGCCGTAGCACCACGTCCTACACGCGCAAGATGGCGCGTCAGGCGGTTCAGCTCATCCACGACAATTTGCTGGAGGCCTATGAGCATGGCGGTAACATGCGTGCGCGCCGCAATATGCTTTCGGCGGCGTATAAGGCGGGTGTTGCCTTTACGCGCTCCTATGTTGGATATGTGCATGCCATCGCGCACAGTCTGGGCGGCCGATACGGAATTCCACACGGTTTGGCCAACGCGATCATCCTGCCGCACATGCTTCGCGCTTATGGTGACGCTGCCGCTCCCAAGCTTGCCGATCTCGCCCGCATGGCCGGTATCGCGCCGGCTAACGCGCAGGACAGCCTGGCGGCCGAGGCCTTTATCGATTGGGTCGACCGCATGAACGAGACCCTGGGAATCCCCAGATATGTTTCAGGCATTCGCCGCTCCGACATTCCTGAGATGGCGACGCATGCCGATGCCGAGGCCAATCCCCTGTACCCCGTTCCGCTTTTAATGGACCGTTTGGAGCTCGAGCATATGTACGAGGTCGTTGCGGGTGGTATGTTTGAGGACGAGAACTAGGAGGGCTCATGAACACCGAGGAAATTGCGCGCATCGTCGGCGATCAGCGCGCCTACTTTAAGACGCACGTCACGTTTGATGTCGACGCTCGCCGTCGCGCGCTCGTGAGTTTGCGCAATGCAGTACGGGCGCACGAGGCCGATATCGCCCATGCGCTCAAGACCGATTTGGGCAAGTCGCACGACGAGGCCTATATGTGCGAGATCGGCACATCGCTTTCCGAGATTCGTCATCAGATTGCGCATGTGGCTCGATGGAGCCGCCCGCTTCTGCGCCCGTGTGACCTCGCCAACGCCGTAAGCGTGTGCAAGACGCAAGCCGTGCCCTACGGAGTCACGCTCATCATGGCTCCATGGAACTATCCGTTTTTGCTAACGCTCGAGCCGCTCGCTGGCGCCCTTGCCGCGGGCAATACCGTGGTCATCAAACCGAGCGCCTATGCTCCGGCATCGAGCGCGGTGCTCAAGCAAATCTGCGAAGAGGCATTTGATCCGCGCCTGGTGACGGTTGTCGAGGGCGGGCGCGCCGAGAACGAAGCGCTGCTCGATGAGCGCTGGGACAAGATCTTCTTTACCGGCAGCGTTCCGGTCGGCAAGCTCGTCATGGAGCGCGCAAGTAAAAACCTTACGCCCGTGACGCTTGAGCTGGGCGGAAAGAGCCCCTGCATCGTGGACGCGACGGCAAACTTGAAGGTTGCGGCACGGCGCATCGCCTTTGGCAAATGGCTCAACGTGGGGCAGACCTGCGTGGCGCCCGACTATCTGCTGGTCGATGCGCGCGTGCACGACGAGCTGCTGGGCCTCATCAAGGAGGAAGTCCATCGTATGTTTGGCGAGCATCCGCTTGACAACGAGGATTACGGGCATATCGTCAACGCCAAGCACTTTGCGCGCGTGCGCGGACTGATCGATCCCGATAAGGTCGTGCTTGGAGGCGCCGCGCGCGAGGCTTCGCTCAAGATCGAGCCGACGATTTTGGACGGCGTGTCCCTCGATGACGCCGTGATGCAGGAGGAGATTTTCGGCCCCATCTTGCCGGTGCTGACGTTTGAGAGCCTAGACGAGGCCGAGACGTTTATTACGGATCGTCCGACGCCGCTGGCCCTGTATATCTTTAGCCAGGACCGTGAGGTTCAGCAGCGCTTTGTGCGCTACGTGCCCTTTGGCGGCGGCTGCGTTAACGACACGATTATGCACTTGGCTACGAGCCATATGGGCTTTGGCGGCATGGGAGCGAGCGGTATGGGTCAGTACCATGGCCGCGAGAGCTTCGATACGTTTAGCCACAAGAAGAGCATCGTGAACAAGGCAACGTGGCTGGACGTGCCATTCCGCTATGCTCCTTACGCGAACTGGAAGCACAAGTTCGTGCGCATGTTTGTGCATTAAATCAGACAGGATAAATTCGTGTCCGCACGGGCCCGTAAGCTTCTCAGTAAGGTTAAGTGCCGGTTTATTCGGTCGTTAGAGGAGTTGCCATGTACGAGCCTTCACGTGTTCTTTTGTCGTTTCATATTGCAGGATTTCAGTATGCCGATGGCGCCTTGGTCTTGGGCGATCTTAAAGCGGGCGATAAGCTGACGCTGTGTGCCGAGCGCGATAATCCCCATGATCCCGAGGCGGTTGCGATCTACTACGGCAACACCAAGCTCGGCTATGTTCCGGGAAACGAGGCCGGCCCGCTGTCCTTGATGATGTATTACGGCCATGGGTACGTATTTGAGGCCCGTGTGCAACAGGTTGCCCCCGAGCGCAGCCCGTGGCATCAGGTGCGCGTTGGACTCTATGTGGTGGATGCTCGCTAATCGGCAATGGAGGCGGTCATGTTTGATGGCGATGGCCTGTTCGATCTGACGGACGACCCGTTTGAGTGGGATATGCTGCTCGACGATGATGAGCTAGAGCAGGACCGGAAGAAGCGGCAGGACAAGAACGCCCAGGGTGACGCGTCGAAAAAGAAAGACAAACACCGCCGAGGTCTGTTCGGCGGGCTCTTTGGCTAACCGCCGCATCGCTGTGTCTGTATACTTAGCACGAGTTTGACGCGTTGCGAAATGAGGACATAGACGATGATGTGGTTTACCGCCGACCTGCACCTGGGCGATACGAATATCTTGCACGACATGGACCGGCCGTTTGGCTCGGTCGAGGAGATGAATCGCAAGGTCATCGATGCCATCAATGAGTGCGTGGCTGCGGATGACCGTCTCTACATCCTGGGAGACTTTACCTATCGTTTGCCCCTAGCGGATGCCGTGCACCTGCGCGAGTGTATCGAATGCAAGAACGTGACGCTCATCCGCGGTAACCATGACGGCGATTGGGAAGATCCGAACGCACCGCAGATTTGGGATGAGGTGCGCGATTATCTGGAGGTCGCTCCCGGTTACGCTAAGGGTCATCGCCTGGTGATGAGCCATTACCCCATGCTCAGCTGGAATGGCAAGGCGCGCGGCGCCATCATGCTGCACGGACATATCCATAGCAGGGGTGACCGCACCAACGCACGCAACCGCGATCGCGAGCGCCCCATTTTTCGCTACGATGTCGGCCTCGATGCCAACGACTACAAGCCCGTAAGCCGTGATCAGATCCTCGGCTTTTTTGGACTGTAATTCTCGAACCACGACACGAGCTACCGCAAAGGGGGCAGCCACCTTCGTGGTGGTTCTGGCGCCGTTGCCATTATGGCAGCGGCGCCTTTTTTGTCCGTGCGGCGCGGTAGAGTGTAGGCGGTTGAAATTTGCGTCCATCGAGGAGCTGCCATGAACGAGATCAAGTGCCCGCATTGCGGCGAAGTTTTTAAGGTCGATGCGTCCGGTTATGCGGATATCGTCAAGCAGGTGCGCGATGCCGAGTTCTCGCGCGACCTGGATGAGCGCGTGAAGGCGGTCCAGCGCGAGGGCGAGCAGGCACTGGAGCTTGAGCGCTCGCGCTCGACGGCTGCTTTGCAAAAGGCAGAGTCTCAGCGCGACGCTCAGCTTGTCGAGCAGAAGAACGCTGCAGCTCAGCAGCTGGCGCAAGAGCTCGCCAAGCGCGATGCGGAGCTTGCCGAGCTGCACGCTAAGCTCGAGGGCGCTGCCGCAGAGCGCGAGAGCGCAACCCAGCGCGCGGCGGTTGAGGCCCGTGCCGACGCTCAAAAGGAGAACGCCGAGCTCCAGCGCGAAATCGACAACTTGCGTGCGCAGCTGGGGCGCAAGGATGACGAAGCCAAGCTTGCCGAGTCGGCAGCGCGCAACGCTGCTCAAAACGATGTGGCTGCACGGGATGCGCAGATTGCCGAGCTGCAGGCCAAGCTTGCCGCGGCGGACAAGGCTCAGGAGATGGCGCTTGCTGCCGCTGCGGCCGAGTCGCAGCGTGAGCTCGATGCCGCTCGCAGCGAGGCCGAACGCACGCTCACAGACTACCGCGCGAAGGTGCAGGAGAAGTTTTATGCCGCAAAGGCTCAGTCTGAGCAGGAGGCCGAGGGCCTGCGCGCCCAGCTGCGCGAGCAAGAGCTGATGGCAAAAATGAACCTGTCGGAGGCGGTTGCCGCAGCGGAGCGAGAGCGCGATGAGGCGCGTGCCAAACTGACGAGCGAGCTGGCGGTGCGTGATTCGCGCGAGGAGCAGGCTAAGGCGGCACACGAGCTTGCGCTTGCGCAGGCCAAGCGCGCGAGCGATGACCTGATTCGTTACAAGGACGAAGAGATTGAGCGCCTTAAGGACATGAAGGTTCGCCTGTCCACCAAGATGGTGGGCGAGTCGCTCGAGCAGCACTGCGAGACTGAGTTCAACCGTCTGCGTATGACGGCGTTTCCCAACGCGTACTTCGAGAAAGATAACGATGCGTCCGAGGGCACCAAGGGCGACTTTATCTTCCGCGAGTGTGACGCGAACGGCAACGAGGTCATTTCGATCATGTTCGAGATGAAAAACGAGAATGACGAGACCGCGACCAAGCATAAAAACGAGGACTTCTTTAAGAAGCTCGATCACGATCGTCGCCAGAAAGGCTGTGAGTACGCGGTGCTCTGCACGCTGCTCGAGCCCGAGAGCGAGCTCTATAACGCGGGGATCGTGGACGTGAGCTATCGCTACGAGAAGATGTACGTGATCCGCCCGCAGTTCTTCATTCCCATGATCACACTGCTGCGCAACGCCGCCATGGGTTCGCTTCGCTATAAGCAGGAGTTGGCGGAGTACAAGCAGCAGAATATCGATGTTACGAACTTCGAAGCCAAGATGGAGAAGTTCAAGAACGACTTCGGCCGCAACTACGAGATCGCGAGCCGCAAGTTCCAAACGGCGATCGATGAGATCGACAAGACGATTAGCCACCTGCAGAAAACCAAGGAGGCGTTGCTGTCCTCCGAGAACAATCTGCGCCTTGCCAACAAGAAAGCCGACGATCTTACCATTCGCAAACTCACGTGGGGCAATAAGACCATGAAGGCCGCCTTTGACGAGGCGCGCGGGGCTGCGCCAGAGACAAACGATGAGCCAGCCGAGGCGGATTCGTATGAGGTCGAGGATGCCGAGTAGGGGATAGCGTATCGCACGAAAAGCGGGGTCGCTGGCGATGTTGCCAGCGGCCCCGCTTCGTTTCGTCCCATTGCGCCCGGCTAGTCTTCGAGCAGGTCCTCGATAAAGCCGACGCGGTAGTTCTTGAAGATTACCTCGCCGCCGTCTTGCGTGGCATCCAGGTCGACATCGCCCATGATGCCAAAATCGTGGTCGCCATCCTCGTCGGCAAAGATCTGGTGCACGTGCCATACGTGCGCGGTCTTCTCGTCGGACTCATCGATGGAGAACATCGCGGCACTGCGGGCGTCTCCGTCGGTGAGGATTTCCTCATGCTGCTCATGGTAGGCATCGAGCGCTTTTTGCCAGCGGATCTCGCTCATGCCCCAGTCGTCGTCGAGCTCGCCCAGGTCGCGAACGTGCTCGCGGGCGGCAAGGGTCACGCGGCGGAAGAGCGCGTTGCGCACCAGCAGGGTGCAGCCACGGCGGTCTGCCACGACCTCGTCGATGCCCTGCGGCGGTGCGGCATCGAGGGCTGCCGGGTTGCCGGCGTTCTCCCATTCGTCCACCAGGCTCGAGTCGACCGAGCGCACCACAAAGCCGAGCCACGAAATGATGTCACGCAGGCGCTCGTCGCGCTTCTCGATGGGCACGGTGCGATCGAGGGAACGGTAGGCCTCGGCTAGGTAGCGTAGCAGAATGCCCTCGGAGCGGGCGATGCCGAGCTTTTGGATATAGCCCTTAAAGTCGCTCGCGCTCTCCAGCATGTCGCGCAGGACGCTCTTAGGCGAGAGCTGGTAGTCGTTGGCCCAGGGTACTTCCTGGCAGTACTTGTCAAAAGCGGCGTCGAGCAAATCCTCGAGCGGTTTTTCGTACGTGACGTCCTGAATGCGCTCCAGACGCTCCTCATACTCGATGCCGTCGGCCTTCATTTCGGCCATAGCGCGATCGCGCGCGGCACGCTCCTGTGCGCGCAGCACCTGCTTGGGGTCCTCGAGCGTAGCCTCGACCATCGAGATGAGGTCCATGGTATAGGTCTCGCTCTCGGGATCGAGCAACTCCAGCGCGGCAAGCAAAAACGGCGAGAGCGGCTGGTCGAGCGCAAAGTCCTCGGGCAGGTCGACCGTCAACGCGTAGTCGATGTCCGGCGCGGCGTCAGCCGGAGCGTCGGGTGCGGGCGGCACCTCGGTGCGCACGACGACGCCGGAGTCGATGAGCGTGGCGAAGATCTCGTCGGCACGAACCTCGAGCTTAGCCTTTTCCTCGGGAGTCTGCAGGCTCGTCTCGATGAGGTCGTGCACGCGGGCTCGGGCATCGCCGCCCTGCTCGACCACGCTAATCACCATGGAGTGCGTGATGCGCAGGCGCGGCTTGAGCGTCTCGGGCTGCGTCTCGATCAGGCGCTCAAAGGTCTGCTTGTTCCAGGTGACAAAGCCCTCGGGGGCCTTCTTCTTTTTAATCTTGCGGAGCTTTTTGGGATCGTCGCCCGCCTTGGACATAAGCTTGGCATTCTCGATCTCGTGCTCGGGTGCCTCGGCGATCACCATGCCCTCGGTATCGAAGCCCGAGCGGCCGGCGCGACCGGCAATCTGATGGAACTCGCGGGCGCGCAGACGACGCATCTTGTAGCCATCGAACTTGGTGAGCGCGGTGAGCACCACGGTGTGGATGGGTACGTTGATGCCGACGCCGAGCGTATCGGTACCGCAGATGACGGGCAGCAGGCCCTGTTGCGCTAAGCGCTCGACCAGCAGGCGATAGCGCGGCAACATGCCAGCATGGTGCACGCCGACGCCGCAGCCGAGCAAGCGCTTGAGGATCTTGCCGAAGGCCGTCGAGAAGCTCGTCCCCTTTGCCGCTTCTTTGATGGCTTCGCGCTGCTCCTTGCTGGCGATGCCAAAATTGGCGAGCGACTGTGCCGTCGCAAGGGCGGCATCCTGGCTAAAGTGCACGATATAGAGCGGGGCCTCGCCGCGGCGCATGGCGAGCTCGACCGTGCCCTCGAGGGAGGTCGTCACATAGTCGTAGCTCAGCGGAACAGGACGCGGGGCGTCGACAACCAAGTCGCAAGCAGCGCCGGTGTGCTCCTCGAGTGAGGCGGCGATGGCAATGACATCGCCGAGCGTGGCGCTCATGAGCATAAACTGCGTGTGGGGCAGGGTGAGCAGCGGCACCTGCCAGGCCCAACCGCGATCGGGGTCGGCAAAGTAGTGGAACTCGTCCATGGCCACGCAGCCCACATCGGCGTCCTCACCCTCGCGCAGCGCATCGTTGGCAAGGATTTCGGCCGTGCAGCAGATGACGGGTGCTTTGGTGTTGATATGCGTATCACCGGTTATCATACCGACGTTATCGCGGCCGAGTACCTGTACCAGGTCGAAGAACTTTTCGCTGACCAGGGCCTTGATGGGGGCCGTGTAATAACAGCGTTTGCCCTGTGCCATGCCTATAAAGAGCATGCCCAGCGCGACGAGCGATTTACCCGAGCCGGTCGGTGTGCCTAAAATGACGTGATCGCCGGCTGCCAGGTCCATGAGGGCCTCTTCTTGGTGATCCCACAGCTCAATGCCGCGGCCGCTCGTCCATTCAAAGAAGCGTTCGAAGGCCTGATCGGGCGTGAGCCATGGTTCGGGCTCACTGCCGTCCTCGGGCTCCCACCAGGTGGGGGAGAGCGCGCCGAGCGAGCCGAACTCGGCTTCGGTTCCCGTGCCACCCGAGAATGAGCTGGCGGCGCCGGCGCCGGAAACGGTGCTGGCGGTGATATCTGTCGTGGTCTGTGCCATGTGGTTGCTTTCTCTCGCCGTTTGTCCGTCAACTATTATGGCGTAGCGGCGGCGCGGGGTGCCAGCGGGCGAGAAAATGCAGGAAATGGGCGCGCGGTGCTAGCGTTCCTGAGGCAGGCGTTTCTTGCCTTTACGGGCGCGGTTCTTAAAGTTCTCGACGGCCTCTTCCATGCCCAGAGGTACATAGGTGAGCTCATCGAGGTTATCGGGCAGGTAGCAGGCAAGACTCTGCTCCTGCACGCGGCCCGCCGCGAGCTGTTCATCGCTGGGCTGTGCGCCGGGTGTGGCGCAAATGCCATAGACGGCGGCGCCCATCTCGCGCGTGCGGCATTCATATTCGGTCTCGGGATGCTCGGGATGGTCGCGGCGGACGTCGTCACTTACCCAAAGCGTGTCGTAGCCTGCCGCGGCAAACTGTCCCAGGGCGTAATCGCGCAATGGCTTGCTGTCGGTTCGCAACGTGACGGCGGCACCGGCCGAAAAGAGCGGGCGGTAGAGCATCAGATGGTCGACATGGACGAGTCGTTTTTTGGCGTACTTGGCCTTGGGCTGCGGCGTGGGAAAGTTGATGGTGATGGCATCGAGCTCGCCTGCGGCAAACAGCTGCGGCAGCGATGCGGCACCTCGGGGCAGGACAAGTGCGTTGGATAGCTCTTGCTCGCAGATTTTCTGCGCGGCATAGGCGATGCAGATGGGCTCCTGGTCCATGCCGATAAAGAGCGTGTTTGGCTCGCGGGCCGCACGCTCTACAAGGTACGTTCCCTTGCCGCAGCCAAGATCCAGGTGAAGGTGTTCGAAGGGCTTGCTGCCAACTGGCGCACAGGCCTTGCGCCAATCTCCGGCATAGGTCTCGGGGTTCGTCTCAATCGCATCGGCGTAGCGCTCCAGGCGCTCCTCGAGCACAAAGTTCTTAGGCGTGCGAACGTGGACGGCTCCCATGAGGCTCCTTGGTCATAAGTATGGAACGCATAGCTGCACGTTCCGTCAATGGGTTGAAAAAGGGTGGGCATGGTTTGCCCGAAAGATGCGGTGCGTCCCGGCGCGAGTCGTCGGTGCCTACAGGCGCTTGAGGATCACATAGCGATTGAGCTCGCCGCTGCGACCGTCGGCATGGAAGCGCTCAAGCTCGCGTACGGGAACCTCGCCACTCTTGTAGAACGTGCGCACGCCGCGCACCAGGTCGGTGATCTGCTGATCGTCAAAGTGATGGCAATAGCGGTAGGCGTGGCGGTCGTTTTGCCAGCCAATGAGGTGGTCGCCGGCTTCAAACTGTGCGGAATCGTAACCCTCAAACGGCGGGGTGAGCTCGGCGCGGGCCTCGGCGCGAACGGCCTTGCGCGCCATGCGCTCGTCATTCATAAACTCCCAAAAGCTGATGGCGATGATGCCGCCCGGGCGTGTCTGGCGCACCAGGGCGTCGAGCACGCGCACGCGGTACTCGCACGACGGCACGTGGTGCATAAAGCCAAAGCAGACCGAGATGTCGGCGAGCGGGGCGTCGAAAAGCACGTCGGGCGTCTCGGCGGGATTGAGTTTCATAAGGGCATCGAGCACGTCGAGTTCCTGGAAGTGCAGGTTGGGAATGCGCAGGGCGTGGCCACGTGCATCGATGGCCAGGTCCTGGCATGAGTCGACGCCATAGAACTCAAACGGGCAGCTGGCATCTGCCGAGGGATTTGCACCGTCGACGCCCTTGGCGGCAAGTGCGCCGCCGGCGGCAAAGTTCTCGAATCGCATATTGCCGCAGGCAAGATCGAAGACGCGGACGGGATGCTCGATGGTGGCGACGTCGAGCTGTTCGAGTGCGATGTCCATGGTGCGGACCCAGCCCGGCCACGGGGCCTGGCGCGTATCGGAGAAGGAGGCGGAGTGCTCGCGATAGAACGTGTTGTTGAGCTGGATGAGCGATGAGGCGAAATCGCGGTTCACGGCGCGGGACTCCCTCCGTTGGCGGTGCGGAATAAACGGTACGACCATACTACCGTTATCGCCGCAACGGGGACAACCGGGCTGCGGGTCATTGCTTGGTTTGGACACATTTTCGCAGCTCATGCGCGCCCGCAACCGCCGGTTGTCAAAAATCCCACTAAAATAGGTGGCATGTTTTTGGCGGTGGCGGATAGATTTTAACTGTGCAAGGCGCCTTAAGAACAAAAGCGGTCCGGCGGCACGGCTGGCAAAAGCATAGGAGGAACCATGAATGTAGAAACTGCGCAGCGGCTCGCCGACCTTCGCCGCAGCAAAGGCTTTAGCCAAGAAGGGCTGGCGCGAAAGCTGGGGCTGTCGCGCCAGGCGGTCAGCAAATGGGAGCGCGCGGAGAGCTCGCCCGATACCGAGAACCTGATCTCGCTCGCCAAGCTTTATGGCGTGAGTCTGGACGAGCTGCTCAATCCGAGCGACGAGATCGAGGACGATATCGAGTTTGAGAACGAGGACCGCGCCCGCCAGCGCGAGGCCGAGGCGGCAGAGCGCGCTCGCACCCATGAGGCGGCGGTGCGCGCCACCGAAGCGGCAACGCAGGCGAGTGATGCCGCGGCTAAGGCGGCACAGGCGGCAAGCTGGAGCGCACAGGCCGCCAACGCTGCTACGGCGCAGGCGACGAGTGGCCGCGCAGTTGGCTCGACTCCGGTGAAGGGCCCCTTCCAGTCGTTCCCGTATTGGGCCGTGTGCTGGCTGCTGTTCTTTTTGCTGATGCTCCTGGTTGGTGCCAGCCCTTTTCCCGCACTGATCTTCTTTACGATTCCCATCTATCACTGGGTGGCGCGTGCGCTCGATGGCGATTGGGCGCGCGGGGATATCCAGGTTGGTCCGGCGCCGGTGGCGGTCAAGGCCCAGGGGAAGGATACTTCTGCGGAACCTGATGCTGACGTGGCTACCGCAGCCACCGCTGAGCCGTGTGCCAAAGAGGGCGACGAATGATGAAGCTTTCGCATGAATCCAGGCTGCGTCTGGGCGTTGGCATCGGAGCGTTTGTGCTCATCATCGGGCTTGTTTTTGGCATTTCACGGACTTTGATTCATTATGATGGCCCGTGGGGTCTCGGCAATATTGCATCCGGCTTGTTTAGGATGGACGATGTGGTTGACGAAGACGATTCTCATAATGGTGGCGATTATTCCGCTCAGCCTCAGCAGCTTTCGAGCGTGACCTTTGATGCCGGCTCATTCCAGTCCCTTGACCTGGATGTGACATCGGGGACGGTCGAGATCAAGTGCGTTTCCGACGGGCCGGTACGTGTCATCGAGAGTGGTCGTGTTGCAAAGGGGGTATCTGCTTTCTATGGCGCCACTCGGCATCTGGCCGAGGTTGAGGGCTCTACGCTCAAGATTGGCCAGTCCGACTGCGATGACGAGCGAGCCATCGATCGTACGGTCACCATCGAGCTGCCACGCGAGCTTGCCGATAACATGATGGACATTTCGGCGAATGTGGGGTCGGGAGACCTGACGATCACGGACATTGCGTGCCACGACTTCGATTTGACGTTGGACTCGGGAGACGTCGAGTTTGCGGGTACCGTGACCGACACCCTGAATGCCGAGGTCGGTTCGGGCGATGTGACGTTCGAGCTCTACCAGGCCCCCGCGAAGTCGATGGATGTAAGCGTGGGCTCGGGCGATGTGGAGATAACGGTTCCGAACTCTACGGGCTTTAAGGCGCGCCTCACCGTGGGCAGCGGTGACTTCGAGAGTGATTTCCTTCCGCTTGGCTACGATGGCGAGACCACTTTGAATCATGAATTCGACAACGGTGATAAGTCTGCCACGTATCGCTTTAAGGTCGGTTCGGGCGACATGTCGTTTGATTCGGAGTGATGGGCGGTTTTCGGAGATCGGTACATATAGGCATGCTCTTTGATGGAGGCGCCGGGGCCGTGACTGGCTCCGGCGCCTTTGCCTTTACAATGGGGACATGGAACAGATTATCTTGAACATACTCGAGGCTCTGCGCCGCGGTGAGACCGTGGACGACAAGGCGCTCGTCAAACTGATACATGCCGAGGCACGCCGCGAGGGTGCCGACAAACGCGACCTGGCCAAGCGCCGTCTGCTGCCGTTCTACCAGCGGGTTAAACGTGAGGAACCGGCTCGTTGGGCTGGGTGGAATGTCGATGCCGATCTGGAACGTCAACTGCTGCAGGTGCTGCGTATGAAGCCTCGCCGCACGGCTTCGGGCGTAGCGACCATTACCGTCATCACCAAGCCGTGGCCCTGTTCGGGCGATTGCCTGTTTTGCCCCAACGACCTGCGCATGCCCAAGAGCTATCTGCACGCTGAGCCGGCGTGCGCCCGTGCGGAGCAAAGCTGCTTCGACCCGTATCTGCAGGTGAGCGCTCGCCTGACCGCGCTTTCGCAGATGGGGCATGCGACCGACAAGATCGAGCTCATCGTGCTCGGCGGTACCTGGAGCGACTATCCGCAAGGGTATCAGACGTGGTTTATGTCGGAGCTTTTCCGTGCGCTCAATGACGATGCCGTCGCCGGCGTGGCGGCCAACCCCATGCTGGCGCGTCCGGGCATCAGTCGTGCCGAGGCGGGGCGCCTGCTCGATGACGCTCCCGCCGATGCCCTGCCGCCGGTGGTGGCGGAGCGTCGCGAGCGCTATCGGGCCGCCGGCATTGCGACAGACGAGGCTGAGCCCGCTGCTGGCGTTGCCGACGAGCAGGGGCGCGTAGATGCTGCCGTGGGTGGCTATAACCGTGCAGTGCGACGCCTGTACGGCCCCGGTACGCCGTGGGGTGAGGTTGCCGAGTGGCAGACGGCAACGATGGAGGAGCTCGAGCGTCAGCAGCGCATCAACGAGATGGCGAAGCATCGCGTGGTGGGACTCGTTATCGAGACGCGCCCCGATGCCGTAACGCCGCAGGCGCTTACGCTCATCCGCCGCCTGGGCTGCACCAAGATACAGATGGGCATCCAGAGTCTTGACCAGCGCCTGCTCGACATTAACGAGCGCCGTATTACGGTGGCACAGATCGAGCGAGCGTTTTCGCTCGCGCGCCTATTTGGCTTTAAGATCCACGCGCACTTTATGCTCAACTTGCTGGGCGCCACTCCCGAGGGGGACAAGCGTGACTACGAGCGCTTTATGACCGAGGGCGCCTTTATGCCCGACGAGGTCAAGGTCTACCCGTGCGCGCTCATCGAGGGCTCGCGTCTGGTGGGCTGCTATGAGCGCGGCGAGTGGCGTCCCTATACCGAGGAAGAGCTGCTCGATGTGTTGGCCGACGACATCGTAGTGACGCCGGCGTTCTGCCGCATTAGCCGTATGATTCGCGACTTTAGTTCCGACGACATTATGGTGGGCAACAAGAAACCCAACCTGCGCCAGCTCGTTGAGAACCGCTTGTCGGCTCGTGGAGAAGGCGCGACGGTGCGTGAGATCCGCTATCGCGAGATCAGCACGGCGGGTGCCGACCTGGACGAGTTGACCCTTGACGAGGAAGTGACGTACGAGACGCCGGTGACGCACGAGCGCTTTTTGCAATGGGTGACGCCCGAGGGCAAGATTGCGGGCTTTTTGCGGCTGTCGCTTCCCGACCGCGCTTTTGTTGCCGCACATGCGGACGAGTTGCCGACGACGCCGGACGAGGCGATGATTCGCGAGGTGCACGTGTATGGCATGGCGGCACGTGTGGGCGACCAGGGCCAGGCGGCGCAGCATCACGGGTTGGGGCGTTTGCTCGTAGAGCGTGCGTGCGAGATTGTTCGGGACGCGGGGTATACGCACATCAACGTGATCAGCGCGATCGGCACGCGTGAGTACTATCGCCATTTGGGTTTTTACGACCATGGACTCTATCTGCAAAAGGAGCTCTAGATGAACAAGCCGAGTGTTTCTGCTGGTGTCGTCGCCGGCGTTGCCCTAGGTGCTGCGGCGCTTGGTGCGGCCGCCGTCGCTGTTCGCGCTGCCTGTTTGCAGGTCGCGAGGACCCGCAATGGACTGGCGCGCGTGAAGCGCGTGCACGATGAGGGCGGCGGCGAGGTCCGCGTGTTGGTGCAGGGTGGGGTCTACCAAAGCGCGAGCTACGTTGGCGAGCGTTGGGCAGAGCCCGTCTTTGCGTACTATCGTGCGTTTGACGACGTGTTTGAGGCCGAGCGCGCAATGCATGACGCCTATGGTCACGGTATCGACCGCATGCTCATGCTGGGCGGCGGCGGGTTTGCCTATCCCAAGTTTGCGCTGATGTCGCACGAGAGCTTGCGCATGGACGTCATTGAGTACGATGCCGAGATTACGCGCCTGGCACGTCGTTGGTTTTACCTGGACGAGCTGGAGCGCATGGTGGGCGACCGCCTGCGGGTGATTACCGCTGAGGCTCGCTCGTATCTGGGCGTGACGAGCGTGGGCCATCGTCGCTACGACGTGGTCGTGAGCGATTGCTTTGGCGGTGCCGAGCCCGTGCGCGAGCTGGCGACCGTTGAGGCGTTGCGTTTAGTGCGGGGCAGCCTGAACCCCGGGGGTATCTACGTGGCCAATATCGTGAGCGCAAGCGAGGGGAGCGATGTGACGTTCCTGCGCGACTGCGCTGCCACGGCACTCGAGGTGTTCGCCCACGCCTGGGTGGTCCCATGTGGCGATGCGGAGTTCGGCGGCGAGGAGAACTACCTGCTCATCGCCAGCGACGGCGACTACGCTTTTGCCGAAGCCGTGCCCTTCGACACCGACTTCCTCGGCACCGTCCTTCACGACAAGTAAGTCTCTCCGTCCTAAAAAGACTGGCCTTAGGCGTGGTCACGCCATCCGAGGACACGCTGCTTCATGCCCTCTATGTCGAGCACGCCTTCGGCGAAGCCTTTGCGCACGAGCTCCTCGGGAACGAATTCGTCGTAGCGATCAAAGTAAGGCACCTCGCCGGGGTAGACGAGCTCGATGGGGTCGAAGCCCTTTTCGGCCTCGGAAGCGAGCACCTCAAAGAACGTCTCCTCGTCGGCCTTCATCTTAAACTGCATAAAGTACGGGCGTGAAGGGTCGAGTCCGCGAAGGCCAAGCTCCGCGGCGCATTTAATCTTGAGCATACGTTCGAGCGCCAGAAAGGCGTAACTGCCCAGCCAGGGGAAGAGTACCCAGGTGTCGCCGCCAAGGTTGATAAGCGGTTTAGTTCCCGCGCCCGAAATCTCGGCGGTATGACGAGCCTGTGTAAGGCGTGCCCGTGCGTTGCCCATGAGGTACGGATATGCCGTGTGCTCGTTGAGCGCCTTGCGCATGCGCTCGAGTACGTGTGTATTGATGTCGCCGGGGCAGTCGCCAAAGTAGGCCGGCACACGGCCCTTGACCTGCGTGGCAAAGACAGTATGACGCTTCCAGTCCACTTCCTCGACAATCCAGCAGTGTCCGGCGATAGCGATGCGCTCACCGGGCGGTGGGGGATTGACGATCGTGCCCAGCTCGGCCGATTCGCTGCGAACGGTAAACTCCTCGTTTTCCTGGAACACAGCGTAGAACTTAAAGTTGTTGATGATGCGCTCGCCCGCGAGGCCCACGATGAGCCCACCGCCCTCGGTGACCTGGATGTGGTCGATCTTGATGAGGTGGCGCAGCAGTACGCGATAGTCATCGGCCGAGACGCGGTGGAAATAGCTGAGCGTGAGCACACGCTGAGCAAGCTCGGCCGGTGTGAGCTCGCCGGTGCTGGCGAGCGTCGACATGGTCTGGTGATAGAGCAAACTGTAGGGGAGTCGATCGAGCTCGGGCGGCTCGACCCACTTTTCTTCGCGATAGAGTTGTACGAGCGCGATGCCCTGCAGGAGCTTCCAGGGTATCGTTTCGGGCATCATCGTGCGCGGCTCGGGCTCCTCCTCGCGCATGACAAACCACATCTCGGGCGGAAGATCGCGGCGTCCCGTGCGGCCCATACGCTGCAAAAAGGAGCTGACGGTAAACGGTGCATCGATCTGGAACGCGCGCTCCAGGCGACCGATATCAATGCCGAGTTCCAGCGTGGAGGTGGTGACGGTTGTCTGTGCCTGTTCTTCGTCGCGCATGAGCTCCTCGGCGGTCTCGCGTAGCGATGCCGAGAGGTTGCCATGATGGATAAGGAAGCGGTCTGGCTCGTGCCGGTTTTCACAGTAGCTGCGCAACATGGAGCACACGGCCTCTGCCTCCTCGCGCGAGTTGGCAAAGATCAGGCACTTGCGGCCGCGGGTATGTTCAAAGATGTAGCCCATGCCGGGGTCGGCGTTGTCGGGTGCGGTGTCGGTGGGGTTGAGCAGTGCCTGTTCGGTTGCCTGCGGGATGTCGACTTCGCCCTCGGGGGCCGAGGAAGTGCGACGGTCCTTGGGGGCAGCCTTGCCCCGTGCCTGCCCGCGACGTTGGCGCCGTTCCTCCTGTGTGAGTTGCCCGCTATGACGCATGTCTTGGGTGCTGACGGGCAGTGCCGCGGGCGGTGCCGCCTCAATGCGCTCGCATGCGAGCACCTCAGCTTCCTGCGGACCTGTGCTCGTGAATCCTCGCTGCTGCGCCTGGGGGCCCGAGTTGTAGAAGTGCTCCATGGAGATACGCCACACGCGGCGCGGCTCCTCAAAGCGGGGGATGACGCAGTCGCGTCCCGTCCCCTGCGACAGGAAGGCACCCGTGCGTTCCGGGTCCCCGATGGTGGCCGAAAGGCCGATGCGCCGGGGCCGCACACCCGCCATGCGCGAAAGACGCTCGATAAGGCAGAGTGTCTGCCCGCCGCGATCACCGCGCATGAGCGAGTGGACCTCGTCGATGACCACATAGCGCAGGTCGCAGAACATACGCGGGATTGCCATGTGCTTGTGGATCAGGAGTGCCTCGAGTGATTCGGGCGTAATCTGTAGGATACCGCTCGGCTTTTTGATGAGCTTTGCCTTGTGCGACTGCGAGACATCTCCGTGCCAGTGCCAGACGGGGATATCGGCCTCTTCGCACAGATCGTTGAGGCGAACGAACTGGTCGTTGATGAGTGCTTTGAGGGGGCCAATGTAGAGGGCGCCCACGCTCGCGGGCGGGTTCTCCCAAAACTCGGTCAGGATGGGAAAGAAGGCCGCCTCAGTTTTGCCAGATGCCGTGGATGCCGTTAGGAGCACATTGTCTTGCGTGTTGAAGATGGCATCTGCCGCCGCAACCTGGATGGAGCGCAGACTCTCCCAATCGTGGGAGTAAATGAAATCCTGGATAAACGGGGCATATCGGTCAAAGGCGTTCACGGGGCCTCCTCTCAAATACGAACCTCTTAACGCGGCTGGCAATGGTTTGCTGCATTGCCGTCTCAACGTTTGCCCAGATAAAACCTACCAAAATAAACCTGTCCCTTTTTGGCAGGTTAGATGGTGAACTCGGCGAAGTTGCGGTCGCCGCCTGCGGTGCCGGTGTCGTCTGTTGCGGCTGCCGGCGCCAGCGCGTCGCCACCGACGCTTTGCAGTAACTCGGCCACGTTAGCATCGGGGTTTTGACACAGGATATCGAGCAGTTCGATAAAGTCGCGGATGACCTCGCGGGGCGTCAGATGCGTGTCGGCCCCCACGCGGCCAAACTCAATCTTGAGGAAGTCCACCAAGTCGTTCTCGGTAAGCGTGGGCGTCCAGCCAAAGTAGCCGGCGTGAATTTGCATGAGCTTTTCGATGAGCACCAGCAGCTCCTCGTAGGTGAGTGGCTGCAGGCGGATGATGGGAGCGAGCATGTCTTTGAGATCATCGCGCACAAAACGGCCCTGAGCGAGACGGCTCCGAAGGGCTTCGTAGGAAAAGACGCCGCGGCGGCGGTCCTCGATAGAGGTCGGCGTGCCGCCCATGATCATGCCCAGGTACTGCGCTTTGCCCTGGAGCGTGTCGTTGTACATCGTTAGGATTTTCTCGTAGTTGTACTGTCGCGTGATCGCGTTGGGAATCTTATACAGATTCACGAGCTCGTCGATGAGTACCAGCATGCCCTTGTAGCCGCTGCAGACCAAAAAGCGCGCAATGAGCTTAACGTAGTCGTACCAGTCGTCGTCGCTGATGATGGTCGAGGAGCCCAGTTCGGCGCGAGCCTCGCTCTTGGTGCGGTACTCGCCGCGGATCCATTTGGTCACGCGGCTCATGGCCTCTTCGTCGCCCTCGGATGCGGCCGTGCGATAGCGGCGGAGCATGCGGGTGAAGTCAAAGCCGTGGACCATCTCCTCGAGCGGGGCCAGTTGGGCATTAACGGCAGACTCATCGGCGTCGGCACACGAGGCGACCCAGCGATCCAGGATAAGGTTGAGCGCGCCGCCCTCGGGGCGCGTCTTGGTCGATATGTTGCGGATGAGCTCGCGATAGGTGGCAAGGCCCTGGCCCTGGCCGCCCTGTAGACGGCGTTCGGGGGAAAGGTCGGCATCGGCGACCACAAAGCCCTCGCCCATGGCATGTGTTCGGATGGTCTGGAGCAAAAAGCTCTTGCCGGCGCCGTAGCGACCGACTAGAAAACGGAAGCTTGCGCCGCCATCGGCGATGAGGCTCAGATCGGTGAGCAGAGCACGGATCTCGATCTCTCGCCCCACGGTGATATAGGGAAGGCCAATGCGCGGGACAACGCCGCCCTTGAGCGAGTTGAGAATGACGGCGGCGACGCGCTTGGGCACACGGGGTGCTGCGGATGCGGTATCACTCATGGTCTAAGTATCCTCTCACGTCTGCTTCGTAGTCCTCGATAATTTGCGGTCCTGCTGAGCCAAATTCAATAACGGTGTCGCCCACCAGGTCAAAGAGCGCTTCGTTGATGCTATCGACGAGCATGTCCTCACTCTTGCCCGACTGTTCCACCGCCGATGCCGTCTGTGCTGCGTTTTGCTCGAGTAGTGCTCGAAGATAGGCGTCTGCGGCGGGGTCGAGTGCGGACGCGGTGTCGGCGGGCGTGGGCGTCGGCGCGAGAAGCGGTGCTACGACGCCAAACTGCTCGGTGGAGATGGTCGGCTCGCTAGCCTCGTCCTGCTGCATGGCCGTCGCGACGGGTTCGGCGATCGTGTCGGCCACGGGCTCGGCTTCCCGTCGTTCGGCAACCGCCACTTCGGCATCCGCAAGCGTGCCGTCCTCGCGCTCCTCATCGATCAAAAGCGCTTCACGCGTTTGCGCGGCGGCGCTCCGAATGTGCCCCAGCTGGCTCAGGTCGATATCGATCTTGACGGGCTGATGTGCGGCATCCCATGAAAGCCATGCCACGATCTCGTCATCGATAATCTTAGCCAGATATTTGGGGACCTTCTCTTCCTTAAGGGGATGGCCGGGATCCAGTGCCAAGCGCAGGCGCTGATCGCAAGCGCGCATCATCTCACCGAGCTTGCTGCTTTTTTGTCTGCTGCCGTGGACGCGCATGCATTCCCAAAAGCCATTTTGGCAGCGGTAGATGTGAATGGGGTCCAGACGATATTCGCAGTCTCCGTGGCGCTCGGGCGCAAAGAACACGGCCGAGGCAAACATGGTGTAGGGCATGGCCGTCTCCTCCCCAAACAAGCTCGCTACGATGCCGGTCTTTCGGTGCGTGTCATAGTAGCGCGCCATACGGACATACACGGCGCATGCCACGTGGCGCAGGTCGCGATGGTGGGAGCGGTCGAGCCGTGAGTTATTCAGGTTGTACGTCGAGAGCGCGTCGATGGCAGCCATGAGCCGCTCCTCATGCGCCTCATCGGGCGGAAGGGGAAGCGTGGGCCCGGAGGTCTTGCGACGTTTGGGGGCCTGGTCCGACGGCGCCGGCGCGGGTACAAGGTCTCGAGCTGCGCGGCGCAGCTCGATGAGGGCGTTATCGAACATGACGGTTTTAGAGTCGCGAAGCAGCTTGGGGTCGAGCCCGTGGAATACGGCGTAATCCTGCAGCCACACGCGTACAAACCGGTCGATGCCGGGCTCGAAGGTGCGATAGGCATCCCAAAAGGCTTTGATCTTGCTAAAACCATCGAGTGGGTCATCTACGCCAATACCGCAGATCAACTCATAGAGATACAGGAAGGCAAAGGACGTAGACGTTTCCTCGACGGTTCCGCGGCGCACTTGGGCACGCCAGGTAAAATAGCCGCGCAGCTGCCGATCGCTCATGGCGTTGTAGGTGGGAAAGTACGATTTAAAAGTGCCGTTGTAGGGGCAGTCGTCCTCAAAGTCGGCCATCAGCAGGCCTTGGCGGTAGAAAAGCTCGGCCTCCGAAAGCCAGCGGCCCGCGCCGCCCTTGGGGTCATCTTGCCAACGCGATATCTCGCGCATCTTGCGGTACTGGTCGGGGAGGAAGTTCTGCATCTGCCGGCCGGTCTTGAGAATCGGCTCGTCTGCGTAGATCTCATTTGAGAAGCGGGCGGACTGATGGGTTCGAGCCTCGGCCATAATGCGCTCGATGAGCATCTTGATGTCCTGGTCGGCCACCGTCTCTCCTCTCCTAACGCAGCTTCGGTGACCTCATATCATAGCACAGCATCAAACAGATGTTCGAGATACCACTATGCAGATAGTTTAGAACAGGAGGGCGTAGATGACGGCTATGACAACGGAGGGGAGCATATTGGCCGTGCGGAAGGTCTGAGGACGGATAAGGTTGACGCCGACGCAGAAGATGAGCATAGAGCCCACGAGTGATAGGCTGTCGAGGGCCGCGGTGGTCATGATGGGGGAGAGCGCGCCGGCAAAGAGCGTGATCGTTCCCTGGAATACGGCGACGGGCAGGGCCGAGAAGATGCAGCCACGGCCGAGCGAGGCCGTCATGGTGCAGACGATGATGCAGTCCAGCGCGCCCTTGAGGGCAAGTGTGGACCAGTCGCCGAGCAGGCCATCTTGGATTGAACCCACGATAGCCATGGCACCGATGCAGACGGTCAGCGATGCCGAGACAAAGGCATTGGTGAACTCGTTGTCTCCCTCACTGCCGGTTTTGCGCTTGAGCCATTCGCCGAGGTTTTCGATGGCGGCCTCCAGGTTGATGGCCTCGCCGATGAGCGAACCGAGGGCAAATGAGACGATAAGCATGGTGGTGCCGGTGGTCGCCAACGCCTCTCCATCGATAACGAGCATCTTTTGCATGGTGCCGCCTAGGCCGATAAACAGAACGCACAACCCCGACGCCTTCATGAGCGTGTCTTGGATGCGGGGCGTAATGAAGCGCCCGCCCATGAGGCCCAGCAGACCGCCCGCAATCAAAAGCGCGACGTTGATGATCGTTCCTAAACCCGGCATGAACCCTCCTGTAATTGATGCCAACGTGGCAATCGTAGCAGAACGGGGAGGGGGGGTACTCAGTATCCGAGCCAAGCGGCGGTTAGCGGTCTAGGACAGGACGGGGCTAAAGTCGAAGCGCAGCGTCATGAGGTGCTGCGGGGATTCGATGGCTGCGGCAATGATGTCGGCATCTCGCGCACGATCGAACCCTTCAAGTTCCATTTGATAGGGGAAGTCTTCTTGGATACCGATGCGACGGGGAACCAAAAGCTTGGTTCCGTCGAATTCTTCGGTTCTCGTTCCGTCTGCTGCAACGGAATAAAGGTGTAACTTGGCGGTCGTTGTGGCATCAAGTGCCGAGATAGCTTGGATATCGTTCGATGCGCTCCTTGCTCCCACTGCTGTAAGCGCCGTAGGCGCGACGACTTCACCCGATGGCAAAAAGACGAGCTCGACAGTATTGGGGAATGCGATGAGGATATTTTTGCGGCGGGGCGAATTGGCGGCGACTGGCTCAATGCTTGCGGTATCGACGGTTTCCGTGTGGTCGAGCGCGACCATCATGCAACAGTTGCCTTCGTCGACATCTGGGGGAGCGGCAAAGTCCAGGCCGTCTTTCGGTTGGGGATCGCCTAGTTCGGTGGCGGTGCCGCCCGGCTTCTCGAGAGGAGCCGCAGCGTTGTCTTCTGATGATGCATCGTCTGCATCGTCAACATGTGCCGGTGCGTCTGCGACCTCGTCTTTGGGGGATTTGTCATTATCGCTAGATATAGGAGCAGCAATCCCGACGGATCCCACTCCGTGCCATGTCATTTGGAGCAGCGCCGGATCGGCGAGAATGCGCTGCACGCCTTGCGTCTGGGTATCGATATTGATGGGGGCGGGTTCTGATCCGCGCGTGAGGTTAAGCGAGCCCTTCTGCCTATTGCTTTGAGCCTTTTGGTCGTCCGCGTCGCCAGCGTAGAACAGCAAAGGCGCATCTCCCGTTGCGATGGCTTCGGTGTCCGCCTTGGTCAGTCGCAGCGATGCCGTAAAGGAGATAATGGGCTGCGCGCCATCGACATTCGAGGGAACGCAGCCCAGGCATACACCCCCTTCTTCTTCATAGGCCGCGCTGTCGAAGACGACCTTCGCCCCGTTTGCCGAGTCATCGACCGAGTCAATATCGATGCGCAGCTCTAGGTCGCATGGGTCGCCATCGGCGTCGACTGCAGCCGATTTCCATGTGCAGATGGCATAACCTGTCTGGGGGCCGTTCTCCTTGTCCGGTCGCTTGATATCCACGACTATCGAGTCGACCGTATTGCGGTAAAGGCATCCCGAGGTTCGGACCGTAGCGTGTGCGAGCGAAAAACGTTGGCAGGTGACGATACCCGACGAATTCGCCACGGGGTTCAGAGCTTGCGGTAAGGAGTTTGCCGTGGCGGGCGTCGCCCAAGCGGCGAGAGGCGTACCGCTCGCCAGTGCGCTGCAGAGCGCGGCGACGGGCAAAAGGTTTTTGGGTGCCATGGTTCTCCTATCTATTCCGCGTGCTCCGGTTGTGCTTGGCTATCGGTTGCGTTTGATGTGCAGGCCAAGGCATGTCAGTCCTGCTCCCGCCGTGGCGACGCCTACCGCAATGAGTTGCCGGGTGTCGCTCGTCTGAGCGAGCGGCTCGTGACGGCTGCCGCGATTAAGGCCCGAAAGGTCGACGGTCACTTCTGTGGCCGCCTGCGCTTGCTCTTGTTGAGCAAAGGCCATGGCAGGTGCGGACGCCAAGATGCCGACGATGGCGGCCAGTGCAATCGCCTTAGGACGTGGCGTGCGCACCGGGCTCGACCGTCCAGGTGATGCTTGCCACTTGATCTCCCGTACCGGTGGCGTGGTAGATGTCACGCGTTACGCGGGCGACGTGGCCACTCACATTGAGCTTGATTTTGTCCGTTCCGTCGGCAATGTCCTTGTACTTCATGTCGAAGCTTGCTTCTTTGGAAAGATCGAGGCCCGTAGTCTGAGTCGCCGAGCTGGCATCCTTTTCTGCCTTATCAGGGCCAACCTTAAAATCGATGGAGTTCTGGGCCGAGCCCGTCTTTGCGTCTGCAACGATTGTCCAGTCGTTCTTGGCCGTGACCTTCATGTTAGTGACGTGGATGCCATATGCCGAGAGGTTGTCGATGGTAATCGTCTTGTCGGAGGGTCCTACAAGCGTTCCGTCGGCTTTGGCGGCAAAGGGGATGACCGTTGGCGCCTTAAACGAAACATTGCTAATGTCGGCCTTCACCGTCACATCGGTGGTTCCAACGCGCACCTCTGCCATGGCCGCCGTTGGCGCGGCGCCCATCGCAAGTGCGAGCGCAAGCCCTGCGCCCACGGCGAGTGCCCTGGCTCCGCTCAGGTTCATGGGTGTGGTCATAATCGATCCTTTCTGCTCGTCACGGACTGTTTCCGTGATGGTTGGACGAATGGGGACAGGGTGCTGCCCCTACGAGCGCGTCGGTCACTAGCCTTCTGCCTGGGCCACCCGCACTTTGACGCGCGTCGGATTGCCGTGGGTGTCGTAGGTCTTGGCATCGAGTGCCTGAATCTCGATATATGCCTCGCCTTCTTGGATATCGCCGGCGGGGCAGGTCTCAACCGTCTTGCCGGCTTCGACCACACCGGACTCATAGATGGTCTCGTCGTTTTGAATCACGCGGAAACGCTGGGGAAACTTGTTGTCTTGGACGTTTTGCACGTTGACGCGCAACTTGCCGCCTTCCTGCAACTGTGCGACCGGCGCGACCGAGATCGTCATCATGTTGTCGCGGACGATGGCGTCGAGCTCATCCTGGATTTCTTGGCGCGATTTACCCTCTGCCGTCGTGACTGAGGCGCCTGCTTCGGGCACGGGCTGCGACTGCCAGGCGTATAGCCCTACGGCGACGAGGGCACAGACGATAGCCAGGCAGACAACGACGAGCTTCTTGCGACGCCCCAGTCCTGCAAGGCGGGGCGGCTTCTTCGCACTCATGCGGCGTCCTTGGTGGTATAGACACGTGCGAACGTGGACGGGTCCGCTCCAAAGAGCATGTGAAGCATCAGGCGGCGCGAGTAGATGAGCTCGTCGAAGTCGTGGGGGAGCTCGATGTTGTGGATACGCGCGATGTGGTGGGCGAGCGCCGAGAACGACTCGGGGTCGCAGATAACATCGGTGGTGACGTGGTAGACCGCCGTATCGGGGAACGCCTCTTCGTCGAAAGGCAGGAGATAGGGATCGTCGTCGACCTCGATGGCGACGCCGTACTGGGGCCAGTAATATGCCATGGGAACCTCCCTGCTTCTGGGGCCAAAACTTCCATTGGTTTTGGCTGTTGATGCCGACCGTATCAGTCACTACTTGACCAATTTCTGACCAAATGCTTGACGGATTGACATCTCCGCAGGTGAAAGATGGTAAAAATTACTTCAACTTTTTTCGAGCAACAATTGCGTGGTCGCTGGCGGTAAAGCGACATGTGTCAAAAGCATCGTCTGCCGAGCAAACCTTGCCGCTCGCCGAATTGCACGAACGTAAAAATCGCCAATTATGGAGACGGTCTCGAACACGTCGACAAAACGATGCGGTAACATCTCCCTGCAAACACTGTAGTTAGCTAAAGGGGGAGTTCGCGTGTCTGCAACTATCAAACCCTTCACCGACGAGTTCGAAGAGTATGGTCGCGATGAGTCTCGCACATCGGGCGAGGCCTCGAGCATCTCGTTTCCGACAACGGAGGACGAGGTCCGCGCCATTTTGAAAAAGCTCCATGCCGAGCGTGTCCCGGTGACGGTTCAGGGCGCCCGGACCGGACTTGCCGCCGGCGCCGTGCCTCATGGCGGTCACATTCTCAATACTTCCCGCATGAATCGCTGCCTGGGCATTCGCCGCGATGAGCAGGGCCGCTTTCTTTTGCGTGTGGCGCCCGGCGTCGTGCTGTCTGAGCTGCGCAAGCAACTGGGCAAAAAAGTGCTGCCGACTGCCGGCTGGGACCAGGCATCGCTTGAGGCCTACGAGGAGTTCCAGGAAGCTCCCGAGCAATTCTTTCCTACCGATCCCACCGAGGCATCTGCCTGCCTGGGCGGTATGGCGGCATGCAACGCTTCCGGCGCCCGTAGTTACGCTTACGGCCCCATGCGCCCTCACGTCACGGGCCTTCATGTCGTGCTGACCGATGGTGACCTGCTCGAGCTTCGCCGTGGCGAGGTTTTTGCACAGGGTCGTCGCCTTTCGCTCGTCACGATGCAGGGCCGCACGCTCGAGCTCGATCTTCCCGACTACACCATGCCCAAGACCAAAAATGCTTCGGGCTATTTCGTTGCTGACGATATGGATGCCATCGATCTGTTTATCGGTGCGTGTGGCACACTCGGCGTCATCACCGAGCTCGAGATTGCCCTGCAGGCGGCGCCTTCGGTCGTTTGGGGCGTGAGCTGCTTCTTTGACAGCGAAGACAAGGCTGTGTCCTTCGCCGATTCCGTGCGCCCCGTCCTGTCCCACGCGGCTGCCATCGAATATTTCGATCCGGGCGCCCTGGATATCCTACGTCGTCAGCGTGAGCAGTCGACCGCGTTCGCCTCGCTGCCGGCGCTCGACAAAGACGCCAAGGTCTGTGTTTACGTGGAGCTCGACTGCGACGACGAAGCCCAGGCGACTGAGGAGCTGTATCACTTGGGGTGGGTACTGGAGCTTGCGGGCGGCAGCGACGATGCGACATGGGTCGCGCGCACCGAAGTCGATCGCGAGTGTCAGCGATTCTTCCGCCATGCGGTGCCCGAGAGCGTCAACATGCTCGTCGACGAGCGTCGCCGCACGGATCCCACCATCACCAAACTGGGCTCGGACATGTCGGTGCCCAACGCACGCCTGGCCGATGTCATCGCCCTTTATCGCCGCACGTTGGCCGAAAGTGGGCTTGAATCTGCCGCCTGGGGGCACATCGGTAACAACCATCTGCATGTGAACATTCTGCCGCGCGATGCGCAGGATTACCGCCGCGGCGGAGAACTCTTTGCCCAGTGGGCTTTCGAGGTCACGGCCATGGGAGGCGCCGTCTCCGCCGAACACGGCGTCGGCAAGATCAAGGCGGGCTTCTTGGAGACGATGTACGGTCACGAGGCCATGGTCGAGTCGGCGCGGCTCAAGCTCCAGCTCGATCCTGCCGGGCAGCTGGGTCGCGGTAACCTGTTTTCGGAGAAGCTCTTGGATGAGCTCATCCAGAAAGGGGGCGCGTGAAGATGAGCGATTTCCATATGGTGGTGTGCGTCAAGGCGGTGCCGGGCAGCACCGAGGTCAAGATGGACCCCAAGACCAATACCATCGTGCGCGATGGCAAGCAGGCGGTCATTAATCCCTTTGACGCGAGCGCTTTGGAATGCGCGCTGGCGCTGAAGGACGACTGTATCGGCTTTGGCATGGACGTGCGCGTAACGGTGGTGTCGATGGGCATCCCCGCGACCGAATCGCTATTGCGCGACTGCATCGCCCGAGGCGCCGATGACGCGCTGCTGCTAACCGATCGCGCCTTTGCGGGTGCCGATACCTTGGCGACCACCTATGCCCTCAAATGTGGCATCGAGGCGCTCGACGAGGACTTTGACCTGCTTATTTGCGGCAAGATGGCAGTTGACGGCGATACGGCCCAGATTGGTCCCGAGCTTGCCGGAGCCTTTGAGATTCCCTGCGTGACCGACGTGAGTTGCGTGCAGAGCGCGGGCTTTACGACCTGCGGCTCGCTGGCGCTTGTCCAGGGCTGTGACGCCGGCGAGGAAACAGTGTATCTGGAGATGCCGTGCGCGATGACGACCGCCAAGGAGATTGGCCAGCTGCGCATGCCGAGTATCGCTGGCATTCGCGCGGCCGAGGAAGTGGACGTGCGCGTGGTCAACGCTGTCGACGTGAACGCCGACCCCGCACGCTGCGGCCTCGCCGGCTCGCCGACACAGGTCGTGCGATCGTTTGTGCCCGACCGCGACCAAACGTGCGAGGCCGTTGACGGAACGGCGTCCGAGCAGGCGGCAAAACTTGCCAAGATTATCGAGGGGATGGCATAGATGAGCGGACTGATTATCGATAGCGAAGCCTGTATCGGCTGCGGTCGCTGCGTTCGCGCCTGTGCCTCGGGCGGCATCGTAGTGGAGGGCGAGCGGCCCAGCCGTTGTGCCCACGTAACCGACGGCTGTATCCTGTGCGGTGGGTGCGTCGACGCCTGCCCCGTCAACGCCATTTCGATCGAGCGCGACGAGGCCGCCGGCGCGGTTGACCTTGAGGCATATCGAGACATTTTGGTATTCGTGCAGACCGACGAGCGCGATACGGTGACTCCCGTTGCCTATGAGCTCATGGGCAAGGGCTGCGAGCTTGCCGATGCGCGCGGCTGCCGTCTGGTGGCGCTGGTCGGTATGGGCCCCGAGGGTTCGCTCGGGGCCCTGGAGCATCTGGTTTGCGCCGGTGCAGACGAGGTCCTGGTCTGTCGCGACGAACGTCTGCGCCAGAACGATGCGGAGGTCTACGCCCGGCTGATCTGCGATTTGGTAGCCGAGCGCAAGCCCGAGGCCATTCTGTACGGTGCGACCGCCTTTGGCCGTGAGCTGGCGCCTGGCGTTGCCGTGCGCCTGCAGACGGGCCTTACGGCTGACTGCACCGTACTTTCGATGGATACGGAGACGGGGCTGCTGCAACAGACGCGTCCGGCGTTTGGCGGCAACCTGATGGCCACCATTATTTGCCCCAACCACCGTCCTCAGATGGCAACGGTGCGCCCCGGCATCTTTAAGGCACCCGACTTTGACTATAGCCGCTCCGGAACGATTACCCAGGTATCGCTTGCGGATGATGCTAAGGCCCGCGTCGAGATCTCGATTCCCGCCGAGGAGTGGGGGCAGCAGGCATCAATTGCCGATGCCGAGCGTCTGGTCGTGGTGGGCCGCGGCATTGGCTCCAAGAAGAATCTGCCCCTGATGCGAAAACTCGCCGATGCCCTGGGTGCCGAGCTTGGTTGCACGCGTCCCGTTGTGGAGGCAGGCTGGCTGGAGTATCGCCACCAGGTTGGCCAGACCGGCGTGTCGGTTTCGCCCAAGCTCCTTGTGAGTATCGGCGTTTCGGGTGCTATCCAGCATCTTGCCGGCATCGGTGGGGCGGAGTGCATTATCGCCATCAACGAGGACCCGGATGCTCCCATCTTCGGTGCTGCCCAGTATAAGGTTGTCGGTGATGCCGTCGAGGTCGTTGAGGAGCTGCTGGCCCAGCTTGAGTGCTAGGCGCGCGCCAGCCAGTCGCGCATCTCGTCCTTTAGGCGCTCCCAGGTCGCTTGCGTGGCGGGATCGGTAAAGGGGCGCGTAATGCCAAAGGGCGCGTCGAGCAGGCGGTAGACATCGCCCTGCTCGCGCGCCAGCGCGCGGCTTGCCGGATAGACGAGCTCAAACATAAAGCAGATGAGCCCCACCAGGTAGTCCGCCGGCTCGTTGCGCTCGTCACGCGCGACGCAGCGATGCTCGTCAAAGGCGGCAAGCGTCGATGCCGAGAAGCGACTGGCCAGAAATGCGTCCTCGTCCACCTTGAGGATGGTGTCGACGGTGCTGTCGGCGATGGTGCGCATAATGTCGATCTTGTCGCCATCGCGCACGATGTCGCAGAAGCGCCGTGTACGCTCGTCGAGTTGTGCCGGCAGGCGAAAGTCGCTGTGATAGGCGATACTCGCGCGGATGAGCTCGTCGTGCTCGTCGGCCTCGATAAAATCTCGGATGCTTGTTGTGGCAGGCGCGTCGTCGGGGTTCTCGCCAAAGAGGACCCCGACGCCCAACGCTGCATGGCTCATACTCTCGGCATCCTTAAACGTGTCCCAGCGTCGCAGCTGTTCAAAGCGACCCATATCGTGTAACAGCCCACAAAGCCACGCCAGGTCAATGTCCTGCGGTGACCAGCCCTGCTCACGCGCCACGGTATCGCATGCCTCGGCAACGTGGTACGTATGCTCGATTTTAAGCGCGATACGCGGATTGGCGGCATCGTAGGCATCGGTGTAGGCCTTGAAGGCCGCGGCAGCCCGCGTTCGATCGATAGCTGTCATAATGACTTCCTAAAAAAGTTGTGTCTTTCTGTGTCTTTCGATCCGGGGGCAATTGTAGGTGAACTCGGTTGCCGTCGGGCGATGATTCTGCCGCGTCGTTGAATGCGGCTCGGAAATCTTGTAGGGGACGAGGAACGCTGTGGTGCTCAAAATCGTTAAAACCGTCTGGCCGGTGATGCTTACCTATGTTGCGATAGCCGCGCCGTGCGGAATGATTATGGCGCAGACGGGAATGGAACCCTGGATGGTCTTTGCCTTGAGCAGCACGTTTGTGACGGGAAGCGGCCAGTTTATGGTTTGCAACCAAGAGCGGGGCACGTTCAGCGCCCCTGTCCAACGAATCGAATTTATCACTGAGCTGGTCTGCTTCTTCTGGTACCATGGTCAAACTTTACTGTAGCAAAGTGTGACGTGGGCTTTTGTTCTGCGTCAGCGGAAATGGGGGTTTCATGGCACAGGAAGCGACCGCCAACGAGCAAAAGAAATTCAAGGTACCGCGTATCCCGGGCGACATCATGATCTATCCCATGATCGTTGGCCTTTTACTCAACACTTTCTGTCCGCAGGTCTTTGAGATCGGCGGCTTCTTTACGGCTGCCTGCCGCAGTGGCTCCAATACCATCGTCGCTGCGATCCTGCTCTTCGTGGGCGCCGGCATTAGCTTTAAGTCCACGCCGGGCGCCATCAAGACCGGCATCGTCGTGCTGATCCCTAAGCTTGTGGTGGCAGCCGCGCTGGGTCTGGGTGTTGCGTATTTCTTTAACGACAACTTTTTGGGCCTGAGCTCGGTTTCCATCATTGGCGGCATTACGTTTTGCAACATGGCGCTCTATACGGGCATCATGGGCGAGTTCGGCGATGAGTCCGAGCAGGGCGCCGTGGGCATCCTATTCTTTACGGCCGGCCCCGCCGTCACCATGATCATCCTGGGCGTTTCGGGTCTCGCCAACATCCCTGTCGGTACTATCATCGGCTCCATTTTGCCGCTCGTTATTGGCATGGTTCTGGGCAACCTCTTCCCGTTCATCAAGAACCTGCTGGTTCCTGGCACCAATCCCGCGATTGCCGTCATCGGATTTCAGCTCGGTGCGTCTATGAGCCTGTCGAGCTTTATTACCGGCGGCATTTCCGGCATCTTGCTGGGTCTCATCACGTTGTTTGTCGTCGGTCCCATCACCTTTGCGTTCGAGCGCCTGTGCGGCGGTAACGGCAAGGCCGCCGTGGCTTGCTCTACCATCGCCGGCACGGCTATGACCACGCCGGTTGCCCTTGCCGAGGTCGCGCCGCGCTACGCCGAGCTTGCACCCACTGCGTACGCCCAGATCGCCACCGCCGTCATCATCACGGCAATCATGGCTCCGATTCTGACTGGTTGGGTCTACAAGAAATTTTGCCAGGGCAAGGAAGATCTGTCCGCCGCCGGTGTCGAGGCCATCGAGGAAGCCGTCGCGATCGACATCGATGGCGAGTAACAATCGACACCCATCAATAATGCCGGCGCGCAATTCGCGCCGTTCGAGCGCCCGAGCGGAAGCTGTCTTGCAGTGATGTTCGGGCGCTCTGCTATTATTTCCTTTACCCCTGCGGATAGGGGGTATTTATTGCCCAGATACGACTCGGGCGATTCTGGCCACTTGAATAGTGAGGGGATGGCGTCTAGTGGTTAAGGCACTCAAGATTGAGATATTCCTGCTATGCATGATTGTTCTTATCGGACTTGCCGCGCGAAGTCGCCACTCCTTGTTCTCGAGTACCCAGCAGTTATTGTTTAGCACGCTCGGTTACACCTCTGCCGCGTACATGTTATTCGATATTATCTGGACGCTTTCGGACGGTGTGGGCGGCACGCTGGGCATTGCTGTCAACTGGATTTCCAACGCGCTTTCGTTTTCACTCTTTGCCGCCGCGTGCCTTATTTGGTTTATCTATTCCGAGACGGTGCAGGGCTCTCGCCTTTTGACTGCGCACTATAGGATGGCGTTTGTAATGCTACCTGCGGCGCTGGTGATCGTACTGGCGTTTACCAGCTGCTGGACGCATGCCCTGTTCTATATCGATGCACAGGGCGTGTATCGTCGCGGTTTTGTCTATATGATCCAGCCCATCGTCAGCTACTGCTACGTTATATATACGTCCCTGCATGCGTTTATACAATCTCGCAAGGTCGAGAGCCTGCAAAAGAAGGCCATCTATCAAACCTTGGCATTTTTCGCCATTCCGGCCTTGGTGGCCGGTGTCTTTCAGGTCTTTTATTCGGGTCCCTGCCTTAGTGTTGGCATCATGTTAAGTATGTTGCAGCTCTACATTGTTTGTCAGGAGCAGTTGATCTCGACCGACCCGTTGACCGGTCTCAACAACCGTAACCGTTTTGAGACCTATATGCTGTCGCTCTTCTCAAATGTGGATCAGGCCGAAGATGTGTATCTGCTTATGATGGACGCCGATGGCTTTAAGCAGATTAACGATCACCATGGGCATGTTGAGGGCGACCATGCTCTTCAGGTCATCTCCACGGTGCTCAAAGATGTCTGCTCGGCGTCTGGTGGCTTTATCGCACGTTATGGCGGCGATGAGTTCGTAGTGCTCCAAAAGGCGACGGCGGAGCAGGAAATCATAGATCTGTGCGCGGCAATCAACGACGAGCTCGCGCGTGCCGAGGTGCCGTATCTGTTGCAGATGTCCATCGGCTACGCACGGGTCGGTGATGGCGTCGATACCTGGCAAGACTTGCTTCGCGCCGCCGATGCGGAGCTCTACCGCGTAAAGCATGAAAAGAAGAAAGCCGGCATCCAGATTCGCTAGAAAATGAGGGGCGACCACGCGAACGCCCGTTGCAAGCGCGACATACGCAAAGGCCTGGTTTGTCAGGCCTTTTGAGGCTTGTTGACAATGATGATGCCGCCGCAGACCAGAAGCAGGGCCACAATGACGGTAACGGGGCTCGTACCAGCACCCTCGCCGAGCAGCAGCGCGCTTAGCGCTACGCCAAAGACCGGGTTCATAAAGCCAAAGACCGAGACGCGGCTGACGGGGTTGACGGCAAGCAGGCGCGACCACAGCGAGTAGGCGACCGCGGAGATAAGCGCCATGTAGATGATGAGCGCGATGGCGGGGGCAATCGCCGTGGGGGAGAGCGTGCCACCCATCAAAAAGCCGATGGCGGTGAGGACCAGGCCGCCGACCAAGAACTGCCAGCCGGCGAGCAGAACGCCGTCATGCTCGCGCGAGAAGATGCCAATGAGGCAGGTCGATAGGGCACCCGCAACGGTGGAAGCCAAGATAAATCCCTCGCCGCCGAGCGTAAAGCCAAAGGTACCGTCCGCGCCCGAAAGGTTGACGAGCGCGACGCCAGCAAAGCCCAGCACGCAGCCGAGCACCTTGGCCACATCGAGCTTTTCGGTGCGAAACGCCAGGGCGGCAAAGAGGATGGCGAGGAAGTTGGCGCTGGCCTCGATGATGGAGCTCGACATGGCGCTTGCACGGGAGAGACCAAGGTAGAAAAAGAAGTACTGCCCGATAGTCTGGAAGAGCGACAACGTGAGGATAGACTTGATATCGCGCGCTTGCGGAACGAGCGGTCGGCGCTGGGCCACGCTCATGCCAACAATGACCAGCATGCCGGCAAGGGTGAAGCGCAGACCCGCGAAGAGCAGCTGCGAGGCGCTGTCGTGCGCGGGAATGCCAAAGAGGCCGTAGCCAATCTTGATGCAGGGGAAAGCCGACCCCCAGAGCGCGCAACAAACAAGGCAGCCCAGGATGAGTCCGGGCAGGGTGGCGAGAAGCGTCTTGCGGCTTTCCATGATGTCCTTCCTGTATGCGCAAAGCAAAAAAGAACCCGCCACCGGGCGTGCCGGTGGCGGGCGTTGTGTACCCGAGGGGATTGTACCCGATGGGACGCATTAAGCGAAGTAGGCCACGCCGCTCTCAAAGATCGGCATGAACTTATCGCCGGGGACATGCTCGGGCACGTTGCGGTACAGGTTGTCGCCGCGGCGCTCGGCATGGCCCATCTTGCCCAGGACGCGGCCGTCGGGGCTCGTGATGCCCTCGATGGCAAGTGCGGAGCCGTTGGGGTTGACGGAAAGGTCCATGCTGGGCTTGCCGTCCTCGCCCACGTACTGCGTGGCGACCTGGCCGTTGGCGATCAGCTGGGCGAGCACCTCGTCGTTGGCGACAAAGCGGCCCTCGCCGTGGCTGATGGCGACGGTGTAGGGGTCGTCGAGGCTGCACTGCGACAGCCACGGGGACAGATTGGACGAGATGCGAGTGCGCACCAGACGGCTCTGGTGGCGGCCGATGGTGTTAAAGGTCAGCGTGGGCGCGTCGGGCGTGGCGTCGACGATGTCGCCGTAGGGCACCAGACCGAGCTTGACCAGAGCCTGGAAGCCGTTGCAGATGCCCAGCATCAGGCCGTCGCGGGCCTTGAGCAGGTCGCGGACTGCCTCGGTGACCTCGGGAGCGCGGAAGAACGCCGTGATGAACTTGGCGGAGCCGTCGGGCTCGTCACCGCCCGAGAAGCCGCCGGGGATCATGACGATCTGGCTTGCACGGATGCGGCGGGCAAGCTCGTGGGTGCTCTCGGCGACGGCCTCGGGCGTGAGGTTGTTGATCACGAAGGTGTCGGCTTCGGCACCGGCGGCACGGAAGGCGCGGGCGCTGTCGTACTCGCAGTTGTTGCCGGGGAACACGGGGATGATCACGCGCGGGCGGGCGATCTTGGCGCCGCCGTACACGTGGATATCCTTGGAGCGGAAGTCGATGGTCTCGACCTCGGGGGTCTCGCCGGCGCTGCGGTAGGCGAAGACGCCCTCGATGCCGCTCTCCCAGGCCTCCTGGAGCTCGGAGAGTTCGATGACCTCGGAGCCGGTGTCGATGACATAGCCCTCGACGGTGGTGCCCAGGGGTTCGACGACAACGCCGTCGGCGACCTCGGGCAGCTCGGCGTTCTCGGCGAGCTCGACGATAAAGCTGCCGTAGAGCGGGGTGAAGAGGCTCTCCACGTCCACGTCCTCGGCAAGCTCGATGCCGATCTGGTTTCCGACGCACATCTTAAAGAGGCTCTCGGCGCCGCAGCCGTAGCCGGGCGTGGAGACGGCCAGGGCGTTGCCGTTGGCGGTGAGCGCCTCGACGGCGTCAAACGTGGCGAGCAGCTGCTGAGCGTCGGGGCGGTAGTCCTCACCATAGGTGGCGGGGGCGATGCGCACGACGCGATGCGTCAGACCCTTGAACTCGGGCGAGACGGCACGGGCGGCCTTACCCACGGCCACAGCGAAGCTGATCAGAGTCGGCGGAACGTTGAGCTCACCGGCCTCGTCCTCAAACGAGCCGCTCATAGAGTCCTTGCCGCCGATGGCACCGGCACCCAGATCGACCTGGGCCATAAGGGCGCCCAGGACGGCTGTCATGGGCTTGCCCCAGCGCTCGGCCTCGGTGCGCAGGCGCTCGAAGTACTCCTGGAAGGAGAGGTAGGCGCGCTTGTGCTCAAAGCCGGCGGCCACGAGCTTGGCGATGGACTCGACCACGGACAGGTAGGCGCCAGCAAACTGGTCGGCCTCCATCAGGTAGGGGTTGAAGCCCCATGCCATGGCGCTTGCCGTGGTGGTCTCGCCGTCCACGGGGAACTTGGCGACCATGGCCGAGCTCGGGGTGAGCTGCGTCTTGCCGCCGAAAGGCATAAGCACGGTTGCGGCGCCGATGGTGGAGTCGAAGCGCTCGGACAGGCCCTTGTTGGAGGCGACGTTGAGGTCAGTGACAAGCGAGGTCATGCGCTCGGCAAGCGTGGTGCCGGCCCAGCTGGGCTGCCACACGCTGCGGGCACAGACGTGGGCGACCTGGTGCTTGGGCGCGCCGTTGGAGTTGAGGAACTCACGGGACAGGTCGACGATGGCGACACCGTTCCAGGCCATGCGCATGCGCGGCTCGGCGGTAACCTCGGCGATAACGGTCGCCTCGAGGTTCTCCTCGGCGGCGTAGCCCATGAACTCCTCGACGTCACCGTCGGCGACGGCGCAGGCCATGCGCTCCTGGGACTCGGAAATGGCGAGCTCGGTGCCGTCCAGGCCGTCGTACTTCTTGGTCACGGTGTCCAGGTCGACATACAGGCCGTCGGCAAGCTCGCCCACGGCGACCGAGACGCCGCCGGCGCCAAAGTCGTTGCAGCGCTTGATCAGGCGGCAGGCGTCGCCGCGGCGGAACAGACGCTGCAGCTTGCGCTCGACCGGGGCGTTGCCCTTCTGGACCTCGGCGCCCGAGGTCTCGATGGACTCGGTGTTCTGGGTCTTGGAGGAGCCAGTGGCGCCGCCGATGCCGTCACGGCCGGTGCGGCCACCCAAAAGGATGATCTTGTCGGTGGGGGCGGGGCACTCGCGACGCACGTGGTTTGCCGGGGTAGCGCCCACGACGGCGCCGACCTCCATGCGCTTGGCCACGTAGCCGGGGTGATAGAGCTCGTTGACCTGACCGGTGGCAAGGCCGATCTGGTTGCCGTAGCTGGAGTAGCCGGCGGCGGCGGTGGTCACGAGCTTGCGCTGCGGAAGCTTGCCCTCGAGCGTCTCGGAGACGGGGACCGTGGGGTCGCCGGCGCCGGTGACGCGCATGGCCTGATAGACATAGCTGCGGCCCGAGAGCGGGTCGCGGATGGCGCCGCCCACGCAGGTGGCGGCACCGCCGAAGGGCTCGATCTCGGTCGGGTGGTTGTGGGTCTCGTTCTTAAACAGGAACAGCCAGTCCTGGTCCTCGCCGTCGACATCAACCTTCACCTTGACGGTGCAGGCGTTGATCTCCTCGGACTCGTCGACATCGGTCATGACGCCGGTCTTCTTAAGGTACTTGGCGCCGATGGTGCCCATGTCCATGAGGCAGACGGGCTTGGCGTCGCGACCGAGTTCGTGGCGCATCTCCATGTAGCGGTCGAAGGCCTGCTGCACCACGGCGTCGTCGATCGTCACGTCGTCCAGGACGGTGCCGAAGGTGGTGTGGCGGCAGTGATCGGACCAGTAGGTGTCGATCACGCGGATCTCGGTGATGGTGGGGTCGCGATCCTCATCGCGGAAGTACTGCTGGCAGAAGGCGATGTCCGCCTCGTCCATGGCAAGACCGCGCTCGGAAATAAAGGCGGCAAGGCCGGTCTCATCGAGCTCGCGGAAGCCGTCGAGCACTTCGACGGGCGCAGGCTCGGGGGTCTCCATATGCAGCGTCTCGGGCAGGTCGAGCGAGGCGATGCGCGCCTCGACGGGGTTCACCACGTAGTGCTTGATGGCCTCGATGGCGGCCTCGTCCAGGGCGCCCGAGATTATATAGACCTTGGCGGAACGCACGACAGGGCGCTCGCCCTGGCTGATGAGCTGCACGCACTCGCTGGCGGAGTCGGCGCGCTGGTCAAACTGGCCAGGCAGGAATTCGACGGCAAAGACGGCGCCATCGCTTGCGGGGAGCTCGTCGTAGGTCACATCGACCTGGGGCTCGCTAAAGACGGTCGGCACGCAGGAGCGGAACAGCTCCTCATCGATGCCCTCGACGTCGTAGCGGTTGATGATCCTCAGGGCCTCGATGCCCTTGATGCCGAGAATCTCGGTCAGCTCGCCCTTGAGCTGCTGAGCCTCGACGTCGAACCCGGGTTTCTTCTCCACGTAGATACGAGAGACCATTGGTTCCTGCCTTCCTGATCGGTTGGGCGTACGGTACGGTATGCGGCAGCGGTCGGTTTGCGGGGCAAGCCTCGCGGTCGCCTTGAGCCACATGTTTGTAAACCTCACTATGATACGACAGCTCGCGGCGCGTAGAGGACGGCGAGGGTGCTACAGTGAAACGCAAACAAGAGAAAGGCATCACATGGCATTCGTTTCGCTCGCCATCATCGCACTCGTGGCCTTTGCAAGCCCCTTCATCGCTTCGGCGATTCCTGGAAAACCCGTTCCCGAAACGGTCTTTTTGCTCGTGTTCGGCGCGGTGCTGGGCCCACATATGCTCGGCGTTATCCATGTAGATGCCGAGGTCTCGCTCGTGTCAGAGCTCGGTCTGGCATTTTTGTTCCTGCTTGCCGGCTTTGAGATCGATCCCAAGAACATCACAGGCGTCGAGGGGCGCTACGGTATGGCCACGTGGGTTGTCACATTTTGTATCGCCTGGCTTGCCGTGCGCTTTACCCCGTGGTTCTCGGTCAGCCATTTTGACGGTATCGCCGTGACGCTCGCCTTGACCTCGACGGCGCTTGGAGCGCTCATGCCCATCTTGCGCGAGCGGTTGCTTGCCGGAACGCGCGTTGGCGATTCGATTCTTGCCTATGGTACGTGGGGCGAGCTCGGCCCCGTGCTCGCCATGTCGGTACTGCTGTCTGCCCGTACGGGTATCGAGACGCTGCTGATCTTGGGCTTATTTGCCGCCGTGTGCGTGCTGCTTGCCGTGGTCCCCAGCCGCTCCAAACGCGTCGGCAGCCGCTTCTTTGCGTTTGTCGAGGAGCGCGCCGATACCACGTCGCAGACCTTCGTGCGCCTGACGGTGCTTATTTTGGTCACGCTCGTGGCGTTCTCGGCCATCTTTAGCCTCGATATCGTATTGGGCGCTTTTGCCGCCGGCTTTGTCCTGCGCTATATCATCCCCGAGGGCAACCATACGCTTGAGACCAAGCTCGACGGTCTGGCTTACGGCTTTTTGATCCCGGTGTTCTTTACCGTGTCGGGCGCAAAGATCGACCTGACGGCCGTGGTGTCGCGTCCCGGGCTGCTCGTGGGCTTTATCGTGGCGTTGTTGATTATTCGTGCCGTACCCATTCTTATTTCTATGAGCATTTGTCCTGCGACGCGCGATGTGTCGGCGTATGGCCGCATTACCGTGGCCCTGTACTGCACCACGGCGCTGCCGATCATCGTTGCCGTGACGAGCGTGGCCGTCAACGCGGGCGCGCTGTCGCAGGATATTGCGTCGGTCATGGTCGCCGCCGGTGCCATCACGGTGTTCTTGATGCCGCTGCTCGCGCAGCTCTTCTACCGCGTGGTCGATGCCGCGCCGGTCGCCGCCGTGGCAGAGGTTGCCGAGCATCCATCCGATGCGCTCGACATCCTGCGCGCCCATCACGATTTGGCGAGCCTGCTCGCGCGCGAGCACGAGCTGCTAACCTCGCATGGACATGGTCGCGTATTCGAGGGCCTGCCTACGCTCGATACGATTGCCGAGCGTCTTTCCGCCGAGGCGGCGAGCGGCCACATCGATGCCCGCATCGTGGACGCGGCGCATCTTCTTGCCGATAAGACCTATGGCGACGAGATAGATCCGTCCGAGCTCACCCCGCGCGAGCGTCGCCGCCTAGAGCGCGCCAAGCTCGCCGTGCATGAGTACCGCCGTCGCATGCTGGAGCTTTATGCGCATGAAGAGGCCGACGAGGACGACGGCAAATAGCCGACGCTGGTGCGGAGGTGACATTCCCGTTTGAGGACGGACGCGAAACGGGACGCAGTTTCCCTTCAAACAGAAGAAGACGCGCTGCCCGCGGTTGATGCGGGCAGCGCGCCTTTTTTGGTTGAGCTATGTTGGGGCCAGGGGCCAAAGCTTGTGGCCTCTTAGGAGCGGGCGGCTCCGTCGACGGGGAGCACGGCACCCGTAACATAGGAGGACATGTCGCTCGCCAGGAAAACAAAGGCATTGGCGACATCCTCGGGCTCGCCCATGCGACCCAGCGGAATGGTGGCGATGATGGGCTTAATAACCTCTTCGGGCAGGTTGGCGACCATATCGGTCTTGGTTACGCCAGGCGCGACGGCATTGACGCGAATACCCATGGGGGCGAGCTCGCGCGAGAGCGACTGGACCATGCCGTTGACGGCGAACTTGGACGTGGGATAGCCAACGCCGGAGGGCTGACCGTACTTAGCGACCATCGAGCTCGTGGTGGTGATGGTGCCGCCGTGGCCGGCTTCGGTCATGATCTTGGCGGCAGCCTGGTGGCCATTAAAGACGGCGACGACGTTGAGGTCCATAACCTTGGCGAACTCCTCGGCCGTGTAGTCTAAAAGGGGTGAGCGCTGGGAGATGCCGGCATTGTTGACGACTGTGTCCAAGCCGCCCATGTCGGCTGCAGCCTGGGTAAAGGCCCCGGTCACGGCCTCGAGCGAGGTGAGGTCGCAGGAGCGGCCCCAGACCTTGGCGTCGGGATAGGCGGCTGCCAGCTTCTCAACGGCCGCGTCGGCAGTCTCCTGGCGCGAGCCAAAGACGGTGACGGCAGCGCCTTCCTCGATAAAACGGCAGGCGATGGCATAGCCGATACCGCGTGTACCTCCGGTGATGATTGCTTTCTTGCCCTCGAGCAACATGGTGCTTCCTCTCTTCGCGGACGGACATACACTACACAGCATAGCGGCAGCCAAAATCGGCTCTGGTTGCATGTCGGCGAACGGTACCCCCGCCTGGTAGTGAGCGGTCAAGTCGTTCAAGCGCGGACTGCGCCAATACGCCCCATGCGCGCAAACAAAGGGGCTCCCGTCCACTGCTGAACGGGAGCCCCTCACGCATATGTGTCGTATGGCGAAGATCGGGTTAGTTCGCCATGACGCCTTCGGTCCAGGCCTCGACGTCCTCGATGCGCAGGACGTTGGCGACCTCGGCCACGCAGTCGACGCTGGCAAGCTCGGCGGCGGCAGCCTGGACGTCCTTCTCGAGCGCGCGGTGCGTCAGGAAGATGACCGAGCAGGCATCGCTGACGCCCGACTTGCCGTCCTCGACCTGGTTGATGAGCGAAATCGAGATGTTGTGCTTGGCAAAGATATCGACCGTCTCGGACAGGGCACCCACGCGGTCGGCGACCTTCAGGCGCACATAGTACTTGGTCTGGAGCTCGTCCATGGGCTTAAAGGCGAGGTTGTGGCCATAGGGCTCAATCTCGGGCAGCGGAGCCACGCCGCGGCTGATCTGCTCGGAGAGCGACAGGATATCGCCCACGACGGCGCTCGCGGTGGGGAAGGAGCCTGCGCCGGCACCGTAGAACATGGTCTCGCCCACGGCGTCGCCTACCACGTAGACGGCGTTCATGGCGCCGTTGACCTTGGCAAGCATGTGGTCGGCGGGGATCAGCGTGGGATGCACACGGACGTCGACGCCGGCGTCGGTGTTGCGGGCGATGCCCAGCAGCTTAATGGTGTAGCCGAGCTCGCGGGCCTGGGCGATGTCCTCGGCGCCGATGGTACGGATACCCTGCTGGTACACATCATCGGTGGTCACGCGGGTGCCAAAGCCGATGGAGGCGAGGATTGCCGTCTTGCTGGCGGCGTCGAAGCCGTCGACGTCGGCGGACGGGTCGGCCTCGGCATAGCCCTTGGCCTGCGCGTCGGCAAGCACGTCGGCGTAATCGGCGCCCTCGGCGTCCATGCGCGACAGGATATAGTTGGTGGTACCGTTGAGAATGCCGGCGATGGTCAGAATCTTGTTGCCCACCAGGTCGTGCTCGAGCGTGCTCACGATGGGGATGCCGCCGCCGCAGCTGGCCTCGCACTTAATCTGCACGCCGCACGTGCGCGCCTTCTCGGCGAGCGTCTCGACGTGACGGCCCAGCAGGGCTTTGTTGGCAGAGACGACGTGCTTGCCGTGCTCAAAGGCAGTGGTAAAGATCTCGGTTGCGGGATGCTCGCCACCGATCAGCTCGACGACGATGTCGACAGCGGGGTCGGTGACGACATCATGCCAGTCGCTCGTAAAGGCCTCGCGCTCAATGCCTGCCGCCTCGGCCTGCTCCCAAGCAAGCGCGCAGGCGCGGGTCAGCTTAAGGTCGATGCCGTAGGCTGCCAGGTACTCATCGTGGTGGCTCTTGATCAGACGGGCCACGCCGCCGCCGACGGTTCCCAGACCGATCAGACCGACGTTCACGGTGCGCAGGGGTTCGCTCATAGATAGCTCCTTCGTGCATCTTATGGATGGATTAACCGCTTAAAGGTTGAGTGCATTCTAGCGTGAAGTGCGGGCGCGTGCTCGCCGGGCAACAGGAGTCGCACAAAACGGCACCCCCGAAACGCTGCGGAAACATTGGAAACATGCTCGCTACAAACGGAACTCCGTAACAAACTGTCAACGTTTGCGCCATAAGGTTTGCCTCGTACCGCAAGTCGACATAGACGGTCCGAGGGCTTCGACACCTCTCTTGGCGAGGGCGTGCTGCTCATGACGCCGTTCTCCGCCGACGACGAGAAGAACGCTGACTTCGGTGATTTAGGACGGCAAGTACATCGCCGCCTAGGTGCGCACAAAACGCGACCGGTGAGGCTGTTTTAATCAGGGCAGGAGCGCTTGTAACAGAATGGAAACATTACTTTCACATAATAAAGTGGCTAGACTGCATAAACCAATAGAAAAACGCATAATTATGGATAAACGGACAAAACAAAAGAAAAGTTGAAATAATCGCCACTTTTCTCAACTAAAGCGTCTACTATTTTGCGAACGCCGAACACGGCGAAGGATGGCCTGTCGGGCAACCAAAACCCGACGAGATTTGAGAGGAGAGCCGCATGTCGAGCCTCACCGGTAAGTCATTGAACCCTGTTATGAATCGCAGGAGCGTTATCGCGAGCGCAGCAGGTCTGGGGGCGATGTCCATTCTAGCTGGCTGCTCCTCCAACGGCGGCGACAGCGGTTCTGCTTCGGGCGACGCTTCGTTTAAGATCGGCACCATCGGCCCGCTGACCGGTGCCGCCGCGTCCTACGGCAAGTCCGTTACCCAGGGCGTCGAGCTTGGCTGCAAGGATTTTTCGACCAAGGAGCTGCCGCTTGCCAGCAAGGCCGAGGACGACCAGGCCGACGGCGAGAAGGCCGTTAACGCCTTCAACACCCTGCTCGACTGGGGTATGCAGGCCCTCGTCGGCCCGACCACCACGGGTGCGTCGGTTGCCGTTGCCGCCGAGTGCGGTAACGACCCCAAGACCTTTATGATCACCCCGTCCGCGTCCTCCGAGGACGTCACCGACGGCAAGGATTGCGTCTTCCAGGTTTGTTTTACCGACCCCAACCAGGGCGTCAACGCTGCCAAGTTCCTGGCCCAGAAGTATGCGGACGAGAAGTTCGTGCTGTTCTATAACTCCGGCGACGCCTATTCTTCGGGTGTCGCGGACGCCTTTAAGGCTCAGGCCGCTAAGTCCAAGCTCGAGATTGTCGATGAGGAGACCTTTAAGGACGACTCCGCCACGAGCTTTACCAACCAGCTGACCAAGGCCAAAGAGAAGGGCGCGACGATGGTCTTCGCCCCGATCTACTACACCCCGGCCTCGGTCCTGCTCAAGAACGCCAAGGACATGGGCTATGACGTCAAGATGATGGGCTGCGACGGCATGGACGGCATCCTGGGCGTTGAGGGCTTCGACACTTCTCTTGCCGAGGGCCTGCTGCTCATGACCCCGTTCTCCGCCGACGACGAGAAGAACGCCGACTTCGTCAACGCCTACAAGGATAAGTACGGCGACACCCCCGACCAGTTTGCCGCCGACGCCTACGACGGCGTGCATGCGGTGGCCGAGGCCCTCAAGGAGGCCGGCCTTGGCGTCGACGCCGATCCGACCGAGGTCGCCGAGAAGCTGTCCGAGGCCATGCTCAAGATTACCGTTGACGGCCTGACCGGCAAGCTCACCTGGAACGATAAGGGCCAGGTCCAGAAGGACCCCACGGCGTACGTCATCACCGACGGCAAGTACGTACAGGCCTAATTGGCCGCCTTACATAGAGCGGTTTTGATCCTAAGCAGGGGAGGTTTTGGCCTTCCCTGCTTGCTTGGTATCTAGGGACAAGGTAACGTCCCTGTTTTGTACATCAACTGGAAACCTATTCGAAAGGGGGATGTGGAACATGACGGTCTTTATCCAATACCTGGTCAACGGCCTGTCCATGGGCAGCGTCTACGCCATCATCGCGTTGGGCTACACCATGGTCTACGGTATTGCCAAGATGCTCAACTTCGCTCACGGCGACGTCATCATGGTCGGTGCCTATGTCTCGTTCTGTGCCACGTCGTATCTCGGCCTCCCGGGCTGGGCATCTGTAATTCTCTCTTGCGTGGTCTGCACGGTTCTCGGTGTTCTCATTGAGGGTCTGGCCTATAAGCCGCTGCGCCAAGCAGGCCCGCTGGCCGTTTTGATCACGGCCATCGGCGTGTCCTACTTCCTGCAGAATGCCGCGCAGCTTCTGTGGGGCGCCACGCCCAAGAACTTCACTTCGCTCGTCACCTTCCCGGTGCCGGAGTTCTTGGCCAAGTTTAACGTGAGCGCCGTATCGCTCGTCACCATCGTCGCCTGCCTGGTTATCATGGCCGGCCTGATGTTCTTTACAGGTAAGACCAAGATGGGCAAAGCCATGCGCGCCGTGTCCGAGGACAAAGCCGCCGCTCAGCTCATGGGCATCAACGTCAACCGCACCATCTCGATGACGTTTGCCATCGGCTCTGCCCTTGCCGCCATCGCCGGTGTGCTCCTGTGCTCCTACTCGCCGGTCCTGCAGCCCACCACGGGCGCCATGCCTGGCATCAAGGCCTTCGATGCTGCCGTTTTCGGCGGCATCGGCTCCATCCCCGGTGCCTTTGTCGGTGGCATCCTCATCGGCATCATCGAAGCAATGGCGCAGGCATACATTTCCACGAGCCTTGCCAACTCCATCGTCTTTGGTGTTTTGATCATCGTCCTGCTCGTCAAGCCTGCCGGCCTCTTGGGCAAGTACGTCCCCGAGAAGGTGTAGGTGAGCGTTATGAAGTTTCTTAAAGACAAGCAGACGCGTCACGACTTTGTCACGTACGCCATGTGCCTTGTGGCGTTCGCCATCGTGTTCTTTATGCAGTCCAACCACATGATTCCGCGCATGATCGCCGGTCAGCTGGTTCCCATCACGGCCTATATCGTCATGGCCATCTCCCTTAACCTCGTCGTCGGCATCGCGGGCGACTTGTCGCTGGGCCACGCGGGCTTTATGAGCGTCGGCGCCTATACGGGCATCGTTACCGCGGTCGCCCTCGAGAGCGCCGTTCCCTCCGATCCGGTGCGCCTTATCATCAGTATCGTGGTCGGCGCCATCGCTGCCGCCATCCTGGGCTTCTTGATTGGCATCCCGGTCCTGCGCCTGAGCGGCGACTATCTGGCCATTGTGACCCTGGCTTTTGGCGAGATCATCAAAGAGATCGTCACCTGCCTTATCGTGGGCGTCGACTCCCGCGGCCTGCATGTGATCTTTAACATCACGGGCAACTCCACGATCGACGACCTGCACCTGCTCGAGGACGGCACCGCCATCATCAAGGGCGCGCAGGGCGCATCGGGCGTGTCGACCTATTCGACCTTCCTTGCCGGCGCCATCCTGGTCATGGTCGCGCTCGTGATTGTACTCAACCTGGTCCGCAGCCGTACCGGCCGTGCCATTATGGCCGTGCGCGACAACAAGATCGCTGCCGAGTCCGTGGGCATCTCTGTCACCGAGTACCGCATGATCGCCTTCGTGGTTTCCGCCGCTCTCGCCGGCGCTGCCGGAGCCCTCTTCGGCGGTAACTTCTCGCAGCTCTCCGCCACTAAGTTCGACTTCAACACGTCGATCCTCATTCTGGTGTTCGTGGTCCTGGGCGGCCTGGGCAACATGCGCGGCTCCGTTATCGCCGCGGCACTGCTCACGGTGCTTCCCGAGCTGCTCCGTCAGTTCTCGGACTACCGCATGCTCATCTACGCCATCGTGCTGATCCTGGTCATGATCTTTACCAACAACCCGCAGCTCAAGGCGTTCTTCGGTCGCGTCAAGGACCGTTTTGCTTCCAAGAAGGAGGTGGCAGCCGATGCCCAGTAAATTTGAGTTCAATAAGGGCAAGATGGTCCCGTATCCTTCTGGCGCCATCGTTCCCGATCGCGACCTGGGCCATCGCCCGGCTCTCGAGTGTATCCACCTGGGTATTGAGTTCGGCGGCCTCAAGGCGGTCGACGACTTTAGCCTGACCATCGGCAAGACCGAGATCGCCGGTCTGATTGGCCCCAACGGCGCCGGCAAGACCACGGTCTTCAACCTGCTTACCAAGGTGTACCAGCCCACGCACGGCACCATCCTGCTCGACGGCGAGGACACCTCGGGCAAGTCCGTCTACCAGGTTAACCGCATGGGTATCGCCCGTACCTTCCAAAACATCCGCCTGTTTAACACCATGACAGTGGAGGACAACGTAAAGGTCGGCCTGCACAACCAGGAGCGCTACTCCGGTTTTGAGGGCGTGCTGCGTCTGCCGACGTACTGGAAGCACGAGAAGGCCGCCCATGAGCGTGCCATGGAGCTGCTGTCCATCTTTGATATGGAGCACCTGGCAAACGAACAGGCCGGATCGCTGCCTTACGGCGCTCAGCGTCGTCTGGAGATTGTCCGCGCGCTTGCCACCAACCCCAAGCTACTGCTGCTCGACGAGCCTGCCGCCGGCATGAACCCGTCCGAGACCGCCGAGCTCATGGAGAACATCGTCAAGATTCGCGACACCTTTGGCATTGCCATCATGCTTATCGAGCATGATATGTCGCTCGTTATGAACATCTGCGAGGGCATCTGCGTGCTCAACTTTGGTAAGGTCATCGCCAAGGGCACGGCCGAGGAGATCCAGAACAACGACGCTGTTATCGAGGCATATCTGGGCAAGCAAGATAAGGGGGAGAACTAAATGGCAGAGCCGATGCTTTCCGTCTACAACATCAACGTCTGGTACGGCGCCATCCACGCCATCAAGGACATCTCCTTTAACGTCAACGAGGGCGAGATCGTGGCCTTGATCGGCGCGAACGGTGCCGGCAAGTCCACAACGCTTAAAACCGTCTCGGGCCTGCTGCGTTCCAAGACCGGCTCCATCAAGTTTATGGGCGAGGACATTACCCATACGCCTGCCGACAAGTTGGTGGGCAAGGGCCTGGCCCAGGTTCCCGAGGGCCGTCGCGCCTTTTTGCAGATGACGGTCGAGGAGAACCTGGAGATGGGCGCCTACACGCAGCCCAAGTCCACGGTTGCTCCGGGCCTTGAGCGCGTCTACGAGCAGTTCCCGCGCCTGAAGGAGCGCCGGCGCCAGGTCGCCGGCACCCTTTCGGGCGGCGAGCAGCAGATGCTCGTTATGGGCCGCGCCCTTATGAGCAACCCCAAGCTGCTCATGCTCGACGAGCCTTCCATGGGCCTGGCGCCGATTCTGATTGAGCAGATCTTTCAGATTGTCGAGGACCTGCACAAGGCCGGCACCACGGTGCTTCTGGTCGAGCAGAACGCGCAGATGGCACTCTCGATCGCCACGCGCGGCTACGTGCTCGAGACCGGCAAGATCACCATGACCGGCACGGGCCAAGAGCTCCTGCACGACGATAACGTCCGCAAGGCCTATCTTGGTGGTTAATCCATTCAGTAAAGGGGGTGCTGACCAACCCGGTCAGCGCCCCCTTTTTAAGTTGCGGTGAAATAGGGAATAAATAGGAATTCTAGACGCCAAAACAGTCCCTATTCCACCGCAACTTCATTGGGGCGTGCGACGATGACCGTCCCAAATTAGCACCCCTGCACCAAGATAAGGCCCCGTTCTGGAGTGTTTCGGAACGGGGCCTTGGTGGTTGGGATCTATTGGGTTTTGTTCGCTAGTCTACCTTTTGTCCGCATGTGGGGCAGAATTGGGCTTCGGGCACGAGCGGGGTTCCGCAGTGACGGCAGAAGCGGGCGGGCTCGGCCGGAGCTGCCGGTGCCGTCGGCATCGCAGGTGCCGCGGGTGCCGCGGCGTTCTGCTGGGCGCGCTTCTGACGACGACGCTGCTTGCGCTGAGGTTTAGGCATTGCGGCTGTCGCACCGTTCGCGGCCTTCGCGCGCTTCTTGCGGATACAAAGGACAACAATCGCGCCACCGATGATAAGGACAATAGCGACACCGCCGCCAATAACAAACGGCAGGTGAGTCTGGACAAAGTAGAGAACATCCTCAGGCAGCGAGTGGGGGATATTGGACTTATAGATGTTCACGTGGACCGTCGCAGGGTCGTTTTCATCGTTATAGGTTTCCAAAATCCTACGATCACCGTCCATGAACCAAAGATCGGACCAATGAGAGCCAAACTCGCTCTTTGCTCCGGTTTTTGCATCAGCTAGGCATGCCGAGTCTTTGTCGCTTACTCCGAGCAGGGCCTTACCGTCATGTGAGATGTCTTTGAGGTATCCACCGCCGAAGGGGAAGGCGATCGAGCTAATAATCTCTTCCTTTCCCAAATCATAGACGCCAACGTTTGCATCATTATCGTTTAGGTCGTAATAACCTTCATCCTCTTCAAATAGCTCGTTTGACCCTCTTTTTATATAGATTGGGTAGAACTTGACTGATTCCGAGTAGAAATTATTAGGAGCATGCTCATCGTCATTGAGAAGAACGCTCATGTTTCCGTCGCGGTCAGCTTTTATTAGTGCAATGTCGCTCTGAAGATAAATGTCGTCCGAGTTAGAACTGAGGGTAATGTTGTAGATATTCGAAGACCTATCATCCTTTTTTACGTTGACGGTCTTTAATTCTGTTGACCCCGTATCACAGTTGAAAACCCTAAGTGCAACGACGCCGTCCTCGGTATTGTCCTGTAAGGCATATAGGCGGCTCATGTCTTTTGAGTAACTGTAGTACCACCAAGAGTCATCTTTATCTGGCTGGTATGTCTGGACCAGTTTGTCGGATTCAAGATCATAGATTTCGACCAATTTAGGTTCGTCTTCATCGTCATAGTGCTCCACGGCAGCCCTATTGCCATCATCGGAGATGGTTACATTGGTCCAGGCATATTTGGCCGAAGTGATGGGATGGACTGTTTGGGTCTGGTTGTCTGGTGAGAATACGATCAAATTATTACCGTCTTCCCAGTAGAGCTGGTCGCTATCGGTGATATATGCGTAATCAAGGCATTCATCTGATATATTGATGGGGCTCATGCTGCCATCATTGAAATTGATAAGGGATATTGTCTTTCGGTTGAAATCGTCATCGCAGTCGTACAGATAGCCGAACTTTGTATGGCCGTTCGTGCGGATATCCGAGTATTCACTACTTACCTTAAAGCTATACGACTTCTCAAGTTCAGGCGTCGGTACGCTGCCGCCGGCTAATGCTGCTGGAGGGGCTGCGAGTGGAGACAGGGCCGCGAGGAGGCCAATGGCGACTGCTGCGATCCTTCCGCTCTTTTGGATGCTCTTAAACATGGCAATCCTTTCCTCTAGATACGAATGCGATACTGCCATGGTTAATCGGGATTCCGAAATCTTGTTGCGCAACATTCGCCATCGGCAACATTTTTCGGCCAGCCGTAATGATTCGTTTTCCTCCGTCCCCAACGGATCATTTTGGGTCCCTATTCCACCGCAACTTCATGGGGATGTGTGACAATGCCCGTCGGAAAACATCTGCCGTCTTTGGGGGCCTATCTATGCTGTACGAGTTTTGTGCCGAGAACTTTGAGCGAGTGCCGGCGGCCATCGAGGCCGGTGCGGGGCGCATTGAGCTGTGCGACAACCTTGCCGTTGGCGGTACCACGCCTTCCGCCGGCGTTATTAGCGCTACGGTCAGCTACGCTCACGAGCATGACGCGCAAGTGATGTGCATGATTCGTCCGCGTGGTGGCGACTTTCATTACAACCAGGACGAGCTGCGCATGATGGAGATGGACCTGGGCCTTGCTGTGAGCGCCGGCGTTGACGGCCTGGTCTTTGGCTGCTGCAAGCCCTGTGCCGGCGGCTGGGCGCTCGACGAGCTCACTCTCGGCGCCCTCGTTATGGCTACGGGCTGCGCGACCGAGGAGTGCAAGCGCGAGTCCCTTGACATCACCTTCCACATGGCATTTGACCAGCTCTCGCCCGAGGCTCAGCTCGATGCGATTGATACACTTGCCGACTGCGGCGTTACGCGCATCCTGACGCATGGCGGCGCGGCCGGTACGTCGATCGAGGATAATTTCGATCACCTGGCTCGTTTAATCGAGTATGCGGGCGATCGGTTGACCATCCTTCCCGGCGGCGGTATCACCACGGCCAACCGCGATACCGCGGCTGCGGCACTGGGCGTCTCCGAGCTCCATGGCACCAAGATCGTGCCGCTGGAGGTGTAACCTGTGGCACTGGTATTTGACGTTCAGCAGGCGAGCGGTAAGCCCGACGATAATCGTCGCCCAGGCACCGCGTGCCCCTTTTGTGACACGGAGGGGCTCGCCAGCGTCATCCAGCGCGATGGTGACTGCATCTGGCTCGAGAATAAGTTCAAGACCTTGCGGGCCACCCGTCAGACCGTATTGATCGAGTCCGCCAATCACGACGCCGACCTGGTGACCTATGAACCGGATGAGCTGCATCATGTGATGCGGTTTGCTCTGGGCTGTTGGCAGCAGATGATCGATTCCCAACAGTACCGCAGTGTGCTCATGTACAAGAACAAGGGCCCGCTTTCGGGCGGCAGCCTCGTCCATCCACACATGCAGATTGTGGGCTTGGAGCAGGAAGACGGCTATGCGGCGCTGACCTCAGCCAACTTTGAAGGCATCGATGTCTGGCGGCAGGGGAGAATCTCGGTCAACATCTCAACCGAGCCGATCATGGGATTCTTTGAGGTCAACGTCTCGGCTCCACAGGGAATCGCCGCCGGCGACGACGCCCGCGACCAGGCCGAAGCGGACCTGTTTGCCGATGCGATTCAGGTGGCCCTACGCTATATCCTGCACGAGCACCACGGCGGTCGCGCGGAGTCGTACAACTTGTTCTTCTACCACATGGACGGCCGGACTATTGCCAAGGCGCTGCCGCGTTGGGTGGTTTCGCCCTACTTTGTGGGCTATCGTCTGGCCCAGGTCAATGCCGAGACCACGCTCGATATCGATGCTGAGCGCCTACGCGCGCATCTGGAAACGCTCGCATAGCAAGACGAACGCCTGCGAAAGCGTGCTGCCTAGCGTGCCATCGCGTCGCGGCCGGCTTCGACCCGCTTGCGCTGTTTGGCGCGCTCCTCGCCGGTTAGGCGCTCAAAGAGATGCCCGATAATCGAGGCCAGCACCTGCTGAAACAGCGTTCCGCACATGACGGGAAACACGACTTCGCCTGGAAAGTACTGCGTGGCGATGACGGCGCCCGAAGAGATGTTGCGCATGCCGCAGGTAAAGCACATGGTAGTCGTCTCGCTATATGGCAGATGCAGCGCGCGGGCGACCAGAAAACCGACGACAAAGCCGCTGATGGCGAACACCAAAATAAAGAGGGCGACTTCCAAGCGCTCAACATTCATGTGCAGCACGTACTCGCTCATGGCGGTGGAGTTGGACGCGATGACACCCATCATCATGAACTTGCAGGCGGGCGAAAGCGCGGGGGAGAGTTTCTCATGACCCCAGCCGCGCGTGAGCTCGTTGATCACGATGCCGAGCACGGCGGGGATGGCAATCATAAAGGCCATGTCTTGCATCATGCTCGGCACGTCGATCGAGACGGTGGCGCCCAGCAGGAGCTTGAGCGTGAGCGGAATCGTCACAGGCGAGATAACCGAGGACGTCAGGATAATGGTGAGCGCGAGCGGGCCGTTGCCGCCGAACATGCTAATCCACATAAAGGCGGTGACTGCGACGGGTACGCTGTACTCGAGCACGATGCCGCAGACAAGGTTTGGGTTGGAACCAAAGAACAGTGAGCTCATGGCATACGCCGCGATGGGGATGAGCACGGCCGAGACAAATAACGCCAAAATCAAATGTAGGGGACGGCGGAACACCTCGGCCACCTGGTGAAAGGTGTTGCTGAGCGCACCTTGGAACGTCATAAAGGCAAACAGGGTGGGAACGATGGGCTTGAGTACGCCGATCTGCTGGGGATAGAGCACACCGAGCGTTACGCAAATCGGAACGATAACCTGCATGTGCCCCGCGAGAAACTTGCCCAGTCCAACCCATTGCTTCATATGCTCTTGTGACTCCCTTTGCTCGTGAATCCGTTTTGAATGGATATGCTAGACGCTCGCATGCGTCCGTGCGTCAGAAACGCTCGAATATTTCGAGGCTATTACCGCCCTCGTTTATCGAAACCGCGGCGTGCTGGACGTTGTGCGTCCGCGCTGCACGGTATAATAAATCCGTTCAACAGATCTGCCTGCCGAAGCGGGCATACACAGAGGACTCATCGCTATGAACCGTGAGAGGTATCGCGGCGACCTGCCCCTATCGGGGGTGGGCGCCTATGTCATCGCTTAAGACGACGCATCGCTGGGCGGTCGCTCAGCAAAACCCCGAGCTCGAAAAGGAGCTTTCGGCTGGCCTGGGCATACCCGGGCTGGTGGCGCGCATTATGGTTGCGCATGGCATTACATCCATCGAGGAAGGCCAGCTGTTTTTGATGCCTTCGCTCGATCGCGACTGGGCGGATCCGCTCGTTATTCCGGGCATGGCGGTCGTCGCCGACCGTGTTGAGCGTGCTATTCGCAGCCACGAGCGCATCGCCGTCTTTGGCGATTTTGACGTCGACGGCATTACGTCGACTTGTCTGTTGACCGAGGCGCTACGTTCGTTTGGCGCCAACGTCACGCCGTTTATCCCGCATCGCTTTGACGAGGGCTACGGTCTTTCGCGTGCAGCGCTCGACCGCGTCAACGAGCTCGCCCAACCCAACCTGATCGTGACCGTCGATAACGGTATTGCTGCCAAGGAAGAAGTCTCCTATCTGGAGAGCCTGGGGATCGATTTGGTGGTCACGGACCATCACGAGCCCTCCGACCAGGTGCCGCAGGGCGTGCCCCTGACCGACCCCAAGCTCGAGGACGAGGGTCCTTCGCGTGAGCTTGCCGGTGCCGGCGTGGCACTCAAGCTGGTGCAGGTTCTGGGCGAGCGTCTGGGCAAGCCGTCGTATTGGCGTTCGCTGATAGAGGTCGCGGCGCTGGGCACCGTGTCCGACATGATGCCGCTCACGCCCGAGAACCGCGCGCTGGTCGCCGAGGGCATCCAGCAGATGCGCGTGACGGCTCGTCCCGGCTATATCGCGCTGGCCGCACTTGCCAAGGCCGACCTTTCTAGCATTACGGCCGACGGCCTGTCGTTTTCGCTCATTCCCCGCTTGAACGCCGCCGGCCGCATGGCTGATCCCAAGCTGGCGCTCGACCTGCTGCTTGCCCGTGATCCTATCGAAGCAAGTGCACTGGCAGCCGAGCTCGAGGAGATTAACCGTCAGCGCCGCGAGATCGAGGCGGAGCTCACACGCGACGCCATGGCGAAGGTCGAGGAGACCTATGATGGCGGTCGCGCAATCGTCGTGGGTGGCGAGGGCTGGCACGAGGGCGTCAAGGGTATCGTGGCGAGCCGCCTTACCAATCGCTATCACGTGCCGGCGCTGCTCTTTTCGATCGAGGACGGCGTTGCACGCGGATCGGGCCGCTCGGTGGGCAAGGTCAACCTGTTCGATGCCGTAGAGCGCTGCTCGGATCTGCTGATTCGCCGCGGCGGGCATGCGGGTGCGGTGGGCGTGACCATCGAGGCGTCCAAGCTCGACGAGTTCCGTCGTCGCCTTTCCGCCGTGCTGTCCGAGCTTCCCGCCGAAGACTTTGAGGACACCGACGAGGTTGCCGCCACCGTTGACCTCTCCGAGCTGAATATTGAGACCATCGAGCAGATCTCCCGTCTTGAGCCGTTTGGCCAGGGCAATAAGGTGCCGCTTCTGGCCGCCGAGGGCGTGACAATGTGCGATCGCGCCGTGGTGGGCAAAACCGGCGAGCACATGCGCTTCGTGGCGACCGATGGCGCCGCGAGTGTGCCGGCCATTATGTTCCGCGTGCCGCAGATCGATAAGCTCATCAATTGCGATAGCGCCATCGACTTGGTGTTCGAAGCCGTGGCCGAGCATTGGCAGGGACGCGTGAAGCCCAAGCTCATGATCAAAGATGTCTTGGTGCGCGATACCGCGGCGTCCAATATCGACGATCCGGCATGCGAGCTTCGCCGCGGCGTGCAACCGGCGGATTCTGGCCTGCGCCTGGAGTCGCGTAAACGCGAGACGCTCGCCCAGCTTTCTTATACCGAGCTGACGCGCTCGCTTATCCATAGCTTTATCGGCTCGAACCAGCCGCACCGCGCGCAGGTCGAGGCGCTCGATGCCCTGGCCGATCACCAAAGTGTTCTGGCCGTTATGGGAACGGGGCGCGGCAAGTCTCTTATCTTCCATGTGCACGCCGCGCGCGAGGCGGTCCTTCGTGGGCGTGCGAGCATCTTTGTCTATCCGCTGCGCGCGCTCGTTGCCGACCAGGCCTATCACCTCTCGTCGACGATGGCCGCGCTCGGCATTGGCGTCGGCGTGCTGACCGGCGAGACCGTGGAGGCGGCGCGCGATGACGTGTTTGCCGGCTTGGCTTCGGGCCGCACCGGCATCGTGCTCACGACGCCCGAGTTCCTGTCCATTCACCGCGACCGCTTTGCGCGTTCGGGGCGCATCGGTTTTGTCGTTATTGACGAGGCGCATCATGCCGGTCTCGCCAAGGGCGGCGACCGCAGCGCATACCTCGACATGCCCGATATCCTCAAGGCCCTGGGCGACCCGGTCGTTCTGGCCACGACTGCCACCGCAACGGCTCCGGTTGTGGCCGAGCTCGCCCGCGTGCTACCGATTACCCGTACGGTGGTCGACGAGACCGTGCGCGAGAACTTGCAGCTCGAGGACGACCGCGATCTTGCGAGCCGCGAAAACCGCCTGGTGTCCATCGTCGCGACGGGGGAGAAGACCGTCATCTACGTCAATTCGCGTGATCAGTCCGTGGCGCTTGCCAAGACGCTTCGCAAGCGCGTTCCCGACTACGCGTCGCATATCGCCTTTTACAACGCGGGCCTTACACGCACCGACCGCCATCGCGTAGAGGAGGCGTTTCGAGACGGCAGCCTCAGCTGCATCGTCTCGACATCTGCCTTTGGCGAGGGCGTCAACCTTCCCGATATTCGCCATGTCGTGCTCTATCATATGCCGTTTGGCGGCATTGAGTTTAACCAGATGAGCGGCCGCGCCGGTCGCGATGGCCAGCCCGCCGTGATTCACCTGCTCTATTCGTCGCGTGACGCTCGCATTAACGAGCGCCTGCTCGACTGCTACGCGCCCGAGCGCGACGAGCTCGTCACGCTCTATCGAGCGCTGCAGACTATGTGGCGCTCCAACCGCGGCAAGACCGGAGACGACTCGTTTAGCGCGAGCGATATCGACATCGCGCAGATGTGCCTTGCAATCGACGCGCGCACGCCGGTCGATGAGCGCTCGGTGGCAAGCGGTCTGGGAATCTTCGAAGAGCTTGGTTTCTGTCGCGTTTCGGGGTTTGATGACACGCGTCGCATCGCGATGGCCGAAAACCCCGGCCGTGTGCAATTGAGCAGGTCAATCCGCTATTTGGAGGGTCTGCGCTCGCGCATGGAGTTCTCGGCTTTCCGGAGCTGGGCGCTCGATTCGTGCGCTTCTGATATGCTAGCCAAAGTTAACCGCCCGATCGTACCGCGGGCCTAGGGGAAGGGGACCTCGATGGATGCCGCAGCCCGTACCGCCCATGATTCCACCCTCCAGCCGTTTTCGGAGATGGAGCACTATAAGCATGCCGATGAGCTGCCGCCCGAGATTATGGCGGACAGCTACGACAAGCTGGAGCGCCTGTGCCTCAAATATATGAATGAGGATGACTTCTCTAAGGTGGAGCAGGCCTACTGCTTTGCCGCCGAGAAGCACTGCAACCAAAAGCGCCGCTCGGGTGAGATGTACATCAACCATCCCGTCGAGGTTGCCATCATTTTGGCCGACCTCAAGATGGACTGCGATGTGGTGTGCGCCGCGCTGCTGCACGATACCGTCGAGGACACCGAGACCTCGCTCGCCGATGTTTCCGGCCTGTTTGGCGATACGGTGGCCGAGCTCGTCGACGGCGTGACCAAGCTCACCAACATCGAAGTCGACAGCATGGACGAGAAGCAGGCGCTTACACTGCGCAAGATGTTCCTCGCCATGTCCAAAGACATTCGCGTTATCATTGTCAAACTTGCCGACCGCCTGCATAACATGCGTACGCTGGCGGCCCTTCGCGAGGACCGTCGCCTGTTTAAGGCCCGCGAGACCATGGACGTGTATGCGCCCCTGGCCGACCGTCTGGGCATGAGCTCCATTAAATGGGAACTCGAGGACCTGTCCTTCTTCTACCTTGAACCCGACGCCTACCAGCGCATCGCACGCATGGTGGCGGAGTCGCGCGAGGTCCGTGAGCGCTATCTGGCCGAGACCATCAAGACACTCACCGACGAACTCAACCGCATTGGCCTGGAGGACTTCCAGATTAATGGCCGTTCCAAGCACTATTGGTCCATCTACCAAAAGATGAAGCGCAAGGGCAAGGAGTTCTCCGAGATCTACGACCTGGTGGCGCTGCGCGTCATCACCCATTCGGTGCGCGATTGCTACTCCACGCTCGGCGCGGTGCACACGCTATGGCACCCCATGCCCGGTCGCTTTAAAGACTATATCGCCATGCCCAAGGTCAATAACTACCAGTCGCTCCACACGACGGTTATCGGCCCCACGGCCCGCCCGCTCGAGATTCAGATTCGAACCTACGAGATGCACGAGCAGGCCGAGTACGGCATTGCTGCCCACTGGCTCTATAAGAAGTCGGGCGGATCGTCTGCGTCTAAGACCAATGATGCCCAGCGCTTGGACGACCAGATTAACTGGCTCAAACATTCGCTCGATTGGGCTGCGTCTGATGAGATCACCGACGCCAAGGAATACCTGCACTCGCTGAAGGTTGACTTGTTTGACCAGGAGATTTTTGTCTTTACGCCCAAGGGCGAGGTCATGGCACTTCGTGCCGGCTCCACGCCGCTCGACTTTGCCTACGCCGTTCACACCGAGGTGGGCAACCACTGCGTCGGCGCCAAGATTAACGGTGCGGTGGCGCCGCTCACGCACGAAATCAAGACGGGTGACCGTGTCGAGATCCTGACGAACAAGAGCTCCAAGCCGTCGCGTGATTGGCTCAAGATCGTCAAGACGCCTTCGGCCAAGTCAAAGATCCGCCGCTATTTTGCCGCCGCGACCAAGGACGACGACGCTGCCGCCGGCCGCGATATACTGGCCAAGGACCTGCGCAAGCGCGGGTACGGCATCTCTACGCCGCGATCCACGCGTGCGCTCAACGCCGTGGCGGAGCAGTTTAACTACAAGCAGCTCGAGGACCTGTTTGCCGCCGTCGGCGCCGGCAAGGTTGCCCCGCGCGCTGTGGGTAACAAGGTCGAGCAAATCTTGGACCCCAAGCCCGAGGAGCAGCTCTCCAAGGCCGAGGCTATCGCCGAGGTCGTCAAGCAGCCTGCCCGCGGCTCCAACCGCAAGCCGCAAAAGCGCGGCAAGAGCGCCAGCAACGGCATTATCGTCAAGGGCGAGAGCAACAGCGGTCTGCTGGTCCGTTTGGCGCATTGCTGCAATCCGGTGACGGGCGACGATATCGTCGGCTTCATCACGCGCGGTCGCGGCGTCTCGGTGCATCGCGCCAACTGCCCCAACGTCAAGGGTCTTATGGAGCATCCCGAGCGCATGATCGAAGTGGAGTGGGACGGCGCTGCCGACACCCTCTTCCAGGTCGAGATCGTGGTCGAGTGCCTGGACCGCATGGGCCTGCTCAAGGATGTCACCATTGCCATTGGCGATGCGGGCGGCAATATCCTTTCTGCCGCCACGTCGACCAACCGCGAGGGTATTGCAACCCTGCGCTTTATGGTCGAGATCTCGGACGCGAGCGGTCTGGATCCGCTGCTGGCCTCTATCAGCAGCGTCGACTCGGTCTACGACGCGCGCCGCCTGATGCCCGGCGAGGGTGGAGCCCAGCTTAAGCGCCGCGTTTAGCCGCGACGAACGTGCCACATTATTAATATTCGCTACACTCGAGGCATCGTTTGATGCCTCGACGTTTATAGAAGGAGAACGCACGCATGGACATTACAGCTTTGGATTTAACTCCTCGGGGCTCGGCTTTGATAGAGACGCTGGTATGTGGCCCCATCCAGACCAACAGCTACGCCGTGATCTCGAGTGGTGAATGCATCATTGTCGATCCCGCCTGGGAGGGCGAGAGTCTCGTCGAGCATATTCGAGCCGAACACCCTGATGTGCATGTGCTCGGTGCCGTTTGCACGCACGGTCATGCCGATCATGTTGGCGGTGTCGCTGGAGTTCGGGCCGCCGTTGGCGCTGACGCGCTGTACGAGCTGTGTGGCAAGGACGCGGCTGTGCCGCAGGCGAATATCGAGGAGCAGCGAGCGATGTGGGGCATCGAGACGCCCGATCCGGGTGAGCCGACGCGGCTGCTTGCCGAGGGCGATACCATTGAGCTCGGAGACATTTGCCTACAGGTAATCGAGACGCCCGGTCACACGCCGGGCGGCATTATCTTGTTCGCCGCCACCGAGCAGGGAAACATCGCCTTTGTTGGCGACACGCTGTTCCCGGGCAGCCATGGCCGCACCGATCTTGCCGGCGGAGACGAGGCGGCGATCATACGCTCGCTCTCCAAGCTCGCCCAGCTGCTTCCAGCTGATACCGTTTGCTTAACGGGCCATGGTGATTCGACCACCATGGCACGCGAGCTCATGCAAAACCCGTTCATGCAGATGTAGCTTCATGAGCAGTTTCTAAATCACGAGAAGCGTTCAAACGTCAAGTTATTTTCCCCAACGGGTCGATTCCGTAGGGCAAACGGTCAAAAAAAGTCCGTTTGGACGATATTCGTGAACAAACGAACGTTTATCTCGGGTATGCCGTGGTAAAATCTCAGGCGTTATCGGAGCAACCTTACAGGAGGTTTCTTTTATGCTCGTCAACGCAGCAGACATGCTCAAGAAGGCCGAGGCCGGCAAGTACGCTCTCGGTGCCTTCAACACCAACAACCTCGAGTGGACCCTGGCTATTCTCCAGGCCGCCGAGGAGGCCAAGTCTCCGCTGATCCTTCAGTGCACCGCTGGTGCCGCTAAGTGGATGGGCGGTTTCAAGGTCTGCGCCGACATGGTCAAGGCTGCCGTCGAGGCCACGGGCGTTACCGTTCCCGTCGCCCTTCACCTCGATCACGGTTCTTACGAGGACTGCTTCAAGTGCATCGAGGCCGGCTTCACGTCCATCATGTATGACGGCTCTCACGAGGAGACCTTCCAGCTTAACCTCGACCGCACCAAGGAGCTCGTTGAGCTTGCCCACTCCAAGGGCATGTCCATCGAGGCCGAGGTCGGCGGCATTGGCGGCACCGAGGACGGCGTGACCTCCAACGGCGAGCTCGCTGACCCCGCTGAGTGCAAGCAGATTGCTGATCTGGGCGTCGACTTCCTCGCCTGCGGCATCGGCAACATCCACGGCGTGTATCCCGCCGACTGGGCTGGCCTTTCCTTCGAGCGCCTGGGCGAGATCAAGGCCCAGACCGGCGACCTGCCCCTCGTCCTGCACGGCGGCACCGGCATCCCCGAGGATCAGATCAAGAAGGCCATTTCCCTGGGCATCTCCAAGATCAACGTCAACACCGACCTGCAGCTCGTCTTCGCTAAGGGCGTCCGCGAGTACATCGAGGCTGGCAAGGATCAACAGGGCAAGGGCTTCGACCCCCGCAAGCTCCTCAAGCCTGGTCGCGACAACATCGTTGCCCGCACCAAGGAGCTCATGGAGGAGTTTGGCTCCGTCAACAAGGCGTAAGCGTCGCTAAACTTCCCGCCGGAAGCCCCGTCCCCCTACACTGTTTCCTTTGCGCTCACCTGGCTTCGCCAGAAGTCGCGCCAAGGAAACAGTTCCGGGGGACGGGGCTTCCTTTGTTTGACGCCGCAGGGTTACTGGGCTGAATTGATTTTCATGGCTACCGTTTATCGGTGCTGGGGGCTCCTTTATTGGGGCTTTCTTTTTTATCTCGTTACAATGGACTTCAAGAGTTCTAATGACTTGGAGTTTGGTATGGCTGTTATTGATGTGCTGCCTTCGGATGGGAAGGTTATTGACGAGGGCCCAGTTGGTTGCTCTGTTGATGTTTGCTGTGATGACTTTCGTCATCTCGATGTTGGACTGCCGCCTGAGATTCTTCGTCTTAAGGATGCCGGGTATTTGACGCAGGCTGTTGCTGCCTGCGATCGCCTTTTGGAGCAGAACCCTGAGCCTTCGCTGGCTGCTTGTGTTCGTGCAGAGCGGTATCGCATGCTCGAGACGCCTCTTCATTTTTCGGTGTCGCGTGATCGGGCCATTGCGATGATTCGCGAGGAGTGGCCTGAGTTTACCGAAGAGCAGTTTGATGACCTGATTAATCGTAAGCGTATTGACTGGCGCTTTATCGATGGCGAGCTGTTCATTCTCGATAACTTCCTCGATTCTTTGCGCGTGTATCCCAAGGAGGTTCCGGGTTTGCGCCCCGATTCTACGGATGGAATTGCGCTGCGCAACCAGATGCTTAAGGAGATGGAATTGCAAGGCGGGTTGTCTCGCGCCATCACGCTCAAGGCGTGCGTGTCTGTCCCCGGTGCCCTGGAGGGGGAGGCCGTTCGCGCGTGGCTTCCCGTTGCCGCTGCCTGCCGTCAGCAGCCTCAGGTCGAGATTCTCGATATGACGCCGGAGGGGGCCATTTCCCCTGCGAACGCCTCGGCTCGTACTGCCTCGTGGGTCTCCTCGGTTGATCGCTCGTTCTCGGTGACCTATCGCTATCACATCGATGCCGCCTATTGCGATATCTATGGTGGCGCGCTCCCATCGCATGCGTGCATGGACACGCCGCTGCCCGAGGACACTTCCGAGGACCGTCCGCACATTGTGTTTACGCCGTACCTGCGACAGTTGACGGAGCGTGTTATTGACGGGCTCGATGATCCGCTCGATCGCGCTCGTGCTATCTATGATTACCTGACACAGCATGTCGACTATCGCTATCAGCCACCGTACCTGCTTTTGGGGTCTATTGCCGACGACTGTGCGCACTCGCTCCGCGGCGATTGCGGCGTTATGGCGCTCACGTTTATCACCATGTGCCGCATCGCGGGCGTGCCTGCCCGTTGGCAGAGCGGCCTGTATGTTGCGCCCGATTCGGTGGGGCCGCACGACTGGGCCGAGTTCTTTACGCCACAGACCGGTTGGCTTAACGCCGATGTTTCGTTTGGTTCCTCTGCGCGCAGAATGGGGGAGGAGTGGCGCCGTCGTCACTACTTCGGCAATCTCGACCCGTGGCGTATGGTGGCCAACGATCGATTCCAGGCTGAGCTTGTGCCTGCTTTCGATGGTATGCGCGAGGATCCCTATGACAACCAGATGGGCGAAGCCTCGGTTGACGGTCGTGGGTGCCGCCGGCGCGAGATGCTCCGCTCGGTCGAACTCATCGAAATGCTCGAAGTTCCATTTTCGGACTAATCAACAGAAAGCTGTGATAAACTAACTCACGCATTACGTGCCCGAGTGGCGGAATTGGCAGACGCAGTGGACTCAAAATCCACCGTTGGCAACAACGTGCGAGTTCGAGTCTCGCCTCGGGCACCATACATGCAAGTGAGCGTCCAAGGGGGTCAAGGCCCCCTTTTTCGTGCCGAACTCGCGTGAGCGCGCGGAGCGTTAAGCAAACAGGCCTGTGGCCTGTTTGTAGCGGAGCGTGTCGAGGGCGCCGTGCGCCCGAAGCCCGGGGCTTCGCGAAGCGAAGGCCCTTCGAGTCTCGCCTCGGGCACCATACATGCACCTGCGCTTCAAGGGGGTCAAGGCCCCCTTTTTCGTGTACGTAATGTGATAACGCGCGGTACGTGTTATTATTCGCAAGGCGTTGTTCCCGCAATGCCCTAAAGAGGAACCCGAGGGTTCCCACCTTTTGGCGCCAATGAGCAGCTGACTGGTCATACAACTTAGATTCCCTTCCTCATATTGAGGATGTCTATGTGTACGACCTGGTTGCAAAGAAGCGCCGGGTTATTTTTTTATGAATGGAGGTAGGGAAAATAGCTAAGTCTGATGACACCCGCATCAACGACGAGATCACTGCATCTTCGTGCCGTTTGATTGGCGTCGATGGCTCTCAGCTCGGCCTGTTCGCCATCCGCGATGCCCAGCGCGTCGCTGACGATCAGGGTCTCGACCTGGTCGAGATCGCTCCCAACGCGGAGCCGCCGGTCTGCAAGGTCATGGACTACGGTAAGTTCAAGTACCAGCAGGCCATGAAGGCCAAGGCCGCTCGTAAGAACCAGTCCAAGGTCGAGGTCAAGGAAATGAAGTTCCGACCCAAGATTGACGTTGGCGATTACGAGACCAAGAAGGGCCACGTTCTGCGTTTCCTCAAGAAGGGCGCGCGCGTTAAGATCACCATCATGTTCCGCGGCCGTGAGATGGCTCACCCGGAGCAGGGTCTTAACGTTCTCGAGCGCCTCGCCGAGGATCTTAAGCCTTACGCTACGGTCGAGTCCAAGCCTAAGATGGAAGGCCGTAACATGCTTATGCTGCTCGCCCCGATTAAGGGCGCCTTTGATGAGGATAAAGCGGCAAGCGATACCAAGTAACTAGTGTTCTGTAACCGATTAAGGAGTATTTCATGCCTAAGATGAAGTCCCACAGCGGCACCAAGAAGCGTTTCCGCAAGACTGGTACCGGCAAGCTTATGCGCGCCAAGGCTTTCAAGAGCCACATCCTGAGCAAGAAGTCCACCAAGCGTAAGCGTGGCTTCCGTCAGGAGACCGAGATCGCCGCTGCCGACCGCAAGGTCATCAAGTCGCGTCTCGCCTAAGTTCGCGTTCCCGTTTTTCGTTTAACCGTCTAGGAGTTGATAGAACATGGCACGTATTAAGCGCGCTGTTGCCGCCAAGAAGAAGCGCCGTACCGTTATGCACCGTGCGAAGGGTTACTACGGTGCCGCTTCGCGTACTTACAAGCATGCTAAAGAGCAGGTCCAGCACTCCCTGCAGTATCAGTATCGTGATCGCCGCAACAAGAAGCGCGAGATCCGCTCTCTCTGGATCACCCGTATCAACGCTGCTGCTCGCCTGAACGACATCTCTTACTCTCAGTTCATGCACGGCCTGAAGGTTGCCGGCATCGAGCTCGACCGCAAGGTCCTGGCCCAGATGGCTTATGAGGACATCGAGTCCTTCAACGAGCTGGCTACCATCGCCAAGAAGGCTCTCGAGGCCTAATAGATTCTGTTGAATCGCTAGGGGAGTGTCGCACTGTGCGCGGCGCTCCCTCTTTTTTATCGAAAGCGCTAGTTTACATAGCTAAAAGCGCGGGTAGATAAACACTTACAGGTGACCGATCTTTATATATCTCTTAACCGAAGGGTCATCATCTGATACGTGCGGTCTTGCTGCACTTGACTTTCTACTCCCTATATAGAAAGCCATAGATTGTGTAGGACTTGTGAAGAGTGGAATTGACGTCTCACAAGGCTTCACGGTCTGGCAATATATCTCCTTGCCGCGCGGCCCGGTGAGACCGGATGAGCCGCGAAGCGTGCACCTTGAGAACCGGATACTGCGAGGATGGACACACCAGATGTGTCGCATCCGGGCAGACATCGAACCATTTGAAATGGTCTAACTTGGATTTGTTTTTCGCAAGGCCGCCGAGAGGCGGCCCCGAGAAATTCCTT
>DXMV01000024.1 GCA_019414055.1 Collinsella sp. | reverse complement strand
GCCGTCTTCTGGGGCCTTATCACCGGTGTCGTCATGGGCGACTGGCAGACCGGCCTCGTCATCGGCGGCACCATCCAGCTCATGCAGCTCGGCGTCGCGGGCTTCGGCGGCTCGTCGATTCCCGACTACGGCACGATGGCCATCATCGCCACAGCCTACGGCGTGACCCTGGGCGCGGACACGGGCCTCGCCATCGGCCTGCCGGTCGGCATGCTCGGCATCCAGCTCGACGTCATCGTCAAGATCCTCAACGGCTTCGTCGTCGAGAAGTCCCAGAAGTTCTGCGACGAGGGCAAGTTCAAGCAGATGAACGCCATCCTGTGGGTCTGCCCCGTGCTCTTCGGCCTGTGCGCCGCCCTGCCCGTCTTTGTCTCCGTGACCCTCGGCCAGCCCGCCGTCAACTGGCTCCTCGAGGTTATGCCCCAGTGGTTCCTTTCCGGCCTCACCCTCGCCGGCAAGATGCTCCCGGCCGTCGGAATCGCGATGCTGCTGCGTTACATGCCCACCGGCAAGTACTTCCAGTACCTGCTCGCCGGCTTCTTCCTCTCGGCCTTCCTGAACGTGCCCATCATCGGCGCCGCCATCGTCGGCTTTGCCCTCGCGATCGCGTTCTACCAGCGCGCCGAGAGGGACACCGAGCTCGCCGCCCACGCTTCCGCAGACGCCTTCATCGGAGAGGATGAGTAACCATGGAAAACGAGAACATCACCGCCGTCGCCAAGGGCAAGCCCTCCGGCTACAAGGTTACCAAGAAGGACCTGCGCAACGCGAACTGGCGCTGGCTCATGAGCGTGTGCACCTTCAACTACCAGACTCAGCAGGGCGCCTCAGTCGCCTACGCCCTCTCGCCGGTCCTGAGGAAGATCTACACGAACGACGAGGACTATAAGCAAGCGCTCAACAACCACTTCCGCTACTACAACACCCAGCCTTGGCTCGCCGCCATCATCCTTGGCGCCTGCGTGGCCATGGAGGAGCGCGACGGCCTAGCGGCGGCGGACGCCGTCCAAGACCTGAAGATCGGCACCATGGGACCGCTCGCCGGCGTCGGCGACTCCCTGCTCATGACCATGATCCCGACCATCATGGGCTCCATCGCCGCCTACATGGCCATCGAGGGCAACCCCGTGGGAGCCGGCATCTGGTTCGCGCTCATCCTGGCCATCTTCTGGGTCCGCATGCACGCCCTCGAGTTCGGCTACAAGCAGGGCGTGAAGCTCGTCACCGACTTCAGCGAGAAGCTTCCCAACCTCACTGCCGCCGCCTCCGTGCTCGGCCTCACCGTGGTCGGCTGCCTCATCGCCTCGGTCATCGGCGTCACCTGCCCGATTAGCTTCAGCTTCGGCGACGTCGCGATGGAGATCCAGCCGCTGCTCGACAAGATCCTGCCTGCCATGATCCCCGCCGCCATCACGGGAAGCGCGTATTACCTTCTTACCAAGAAGAACGCGAGCATGACGGCCCTCATCCTCGTGGTGATTGTCCTCGCGATGGTCGCCTCCGCCGCCGGCATCCTCGCTTAGCTTCGACCCAAGAGATTGGTGAATCAATGAGAAAGATAGTTGTGGCGAGCCATTCCCTTCTCGCCCAGGGCTTCAAGGACACCCTCGAGTTCCTTACGGGTAAGGGCGACGCCGTCAACGCCGTGTGCGCCTACGTGAACGACAACGGCGAGGGGCTCGACGCGGCGGTCGAGGCGGCTCTTTCGGGCACTGACGAGGTCGTCGTCCTTACCGACGCGTTCGGCGGCAGCGTGAACCAGCGCTTCTCCCGCTTCGCCTCCGACCGGATCCACGTGATCGCGGGTGTCAACCTCCCGCTCGCCATGACGGTCGCGCTCGCGCGCCCCGACGAGAAGCTCGACTTCGATGCCCTCGTCAACGAGGCGCGCCAGCAGATCATCTACGTGAACGGTGTCAGTTCTGCCGAGTGCGACGACGACGAATAGAGGAGGTCGACGATGAGAGAGTTCCTTAAGGACGTGTGGATGCACGGCGGTGAGGAAAGCCGCGCCATCACCCCCGAGAACATCACGGGCGAGAAGGGCCGCGCCGCCATGTCGGCCAGCCACCTCGGCGTCGGCCGCAAGGGCTCGTGCTGCGTGCCCCTTGAGTCCGGCGAGACCATCACGCTCGCGGACATCGAGGGCCCCGGCATCATCCGCCACATCTGGATGACCGTCCCCGACAAGACCGCCGCCGGCAGCTTCGTCATGCGCGACCTCGTGCTGCGCTTCTACTGGGACGACGAGGAGACCCCCTCGGTCGAGTGCCCTATCGGCGACTTCTTCTGTAACGGCTTCGGTGAGCGCGCCATTGTCAACTCAATGCCCATCTGCGTGAACCCGACGGGCGGCATGAACTGCTACTTCGAGATGCCCTTCAGGAAGCACGCCAAGGTCACGCTTACGAGCGAGCACCCCGGGTTCATTAAGTACATCTTCTACACGTTCAACTACGCGCTCACCGACGTGCCGGACGACGCCATGTACTTCCACGCTCGCTTTAACCGCGAGCGCAGCACCCGCAGGGGCGTCGACTACACCGTGCTCGACGGCGTGCGCGGCAAGGGCTACTACGTCGGCACCTACATGGCCCTGTGCGCCCTGGAGCGCTATTGGTGGGGCGAGGGCGAGATGAAGTTCTTCCTCGACGGCGACGAGGAGTTCCCCACGGTCACCTCGACGGGAGCCGAGGACTACTTCGGCGGTGCCTGGGCCTTTCTCGACAGGCCGCCCCACGCGCTGCCCGAGGCGCAGTGCTTCAACACGCTGTTCGCCGGCTACCCGTACCGCTCGACGCGCGACGCCACGCGCGACCGCTTCAGCGCGGGCAAGCCGAACCCGAACCCGATGCTCGCGACCAACGACGACGCGCTGCCCAGGCACGGTCTCTACAGGTGGCACCTTCCCGACCCGATCTCGTTCAAGGAGGACCTGCGCGTGACATTCCAGGACCTCGGCAACGACGACATCAAGCTCTACGAGCGCGAGGACGACATCTCCACCGTCGCCTACTGGTACCAAAGCGAGCCGCACGCCGTGCTCGCCCCGTTTGCCGCAAGGCAGGACCGCGTGCCCAGGTAGGGTCGCCTCGAAACATGCCAACGTTATGGGCGCCCGCGGTTGACCATGGCTGCGGGCGCCCCTTTGCAAGGAGGATCACATGAGCGAAAAGCAAATGAGGCTCGGCGCCCTCGAGGCCGGCGGGACCAAGATGGTCTGTGCCGTGGTGTCCGGCGACGGCGAGGTCCTCGACCGTATGGAGACCCCGACGCTTGCGCCCGCCGAGACCGTCCCGCAGATGATCGAGTGGTTCGCCGCCCGCGATGTGGACGCGTTGGGCATCGGCGCCTTCGGCCCGACCTGCGTCGACCCCGCCGACGAGCGCTACGGCTCCATCCTGCAGACCCCCAAGCTCGCGTGGCGAGGCTATGGTCTTCGCGCCGCGTTCGCCGACGCCCTCGGGATTCCGGTGGCCTACGACACGGACGTGAACGTTGCCTGCCTCGGCGAAGTGGTCTTCGGCTGCTGCAAGGGGCTCGAGGACGCCGTCTACGTGACCATCGGCACCGGTGTGGGCGCGGGCGTCATGTGCGCGGGCAGGCTCCTTCACGGCATGCTGCACCCCGAGGCCGGCCACATGCTGGTAAGGACCCGTCCCACCGAGGAGGGACGCTGCGTCTGCCCGAGCCACGCGAACTGTCTCGAGGGCCTCGCCTCCGGCCCCGCCATCGCCGCGCGCTGGGGAAAGCCCGCGGCCGAGCTCGCGGACAACGATGAGGTGTGGGCGCTCGAGGGGGATTATCTGGGGCAGATGTGCGCGAACCTCGTGCTCATGTACTCGCCTCGCCGCATCGTCCTCGGCGGCGGCGTGATGCACCAGGAGCAGCTCTACGGCATCGTCCGCAAGAAGACCCTCGAATATCTGGGTGGCTACATCCAGACCGCCGAGCTTAAGGACATGGAGAGCTACATCTGCGCCCCGGGCTGCGGCGGCGACCAAGGAATCCTCGGCGCGGCCGAGCTGGCAAGAAGGGCGCTCGCGTAACTTGCGCTCTCTCCGCCATACAACGCGTTAAGAAAAGACGAGCGCTTCTTGCCAATTGAGCGGCAAGAAGCGCTCGTCTTTTGCATTTGTTTTTGGGGCAGGACGCCCCGCCTCCGCTAGAGTCCCTGGACCGCCACACCCACGAGGTTTGGACCGGTGTGGACAAGAAACGCGGGGCTGATGTCGGAGCGGACGACCTCCACCGCGTTGGCCACGCGCTCGCACAGGGCCTGCTCCATGCGGTCGTAGAGGTCGGCGTGGGCCGAGGTGCAGCTCGCGGCAAAGCGCACCTTGGGGTGCTTCTCGACGATGGCGGCGATGAGCTTGATCTCGGTGCGATGCGGTGCTTGCACAGCCATTTCGTGTGCGCGAGGCTGTTGGCTTTCTGGGCCACAGCAATCACCTTCCCCCTAGCATGATGACCTGAACAATCCTCATGCTAGGGGGAAGGTTTTTGTCGCGTAGCGGAAATTGGCCTCCACCCGCTGAGCGGGTGGCTTTCTATGCCGCGCGTGCCGTGCGGCACGGACTAAAGTCCATGAATAAAAACGAGGAAGGCCACGTCCGGCCTCCCTCGCAAAGAGTCTCTGATTGCTCCCACTCATTGGGGACAGACTTACATGAGTGATTGCACTTATTGGGGACAGACTTAAATGAGTGCTCTTGAAATGCCGGCGCCTGGGGACGTTCTTTTTCTGTCTGCAGTTTGGGACGTTCCTTTTCTGTCGGCAGTTTGGGACGGTCCTTAGAGCTGCAGCGCGCCATGAGCGACGAGGCGAAGCGGATCATCCTGTCTTTCGAGTTCTAAGCAGAATTCCCCGTCTCTGAGTAATGATTAGTGCGCATTTGTGCGTATTTGTGTGCGTAGGATTGCGTGGCTATGCGTGTATAAGCGCCGTCTGCGGCTGTATTTTGACCATTTAGCGGTTATATACGCAAAAGTACGCACATACGCGCTAATTTGTGCGAATATAGAGACGGCAGAAATGTTAGACGCTCCATGACCCAGGAGGCACATATGGCAGATTCCAAGCAGGCTCCACTCGACGCCGCGGCAGCCGCCAAAGCAGCATTCGCTTCGGTCCAGGACAAGCCGTTCCCTAACGACATCTTTACGGCTCCCGAGCTCCGTTGGGCCGTGATCGGGTGCGGCGTTATCGCCAACCAGATGGCCCAGTCCCTCGCTCTTGCCGGCCGCAAGCTCGCGGGCGTCGCCAACCGCACGCTGTCCAAGGCTCAGACTTTTGCCGAGCAGTATGGCATCGAGAAGGTCTATGACACGGTCGAAGACCTCTACGCCGATCCGGACATCGACGCTGTCTATATCACCACGCCGCACAACACGCATATCACCTATCTGCGTGCCGCGCTGGCCGCCGGCAAGCACGTGCTCTGCGAGAAGGCCATTACCCTCAACTCTGCCGAGCTCGACGAGGCCCGCGCCATCGCCGACGAGCACAACGTGGTCCTTATGGATGCCACCACGGTGCTCCACATGCCGCTGTATCAGGAGCTGCGCCGTCGCATGGATGCGGGCGACTTTGGCCACATGAACCTCGCCCAGCTCAACTTTGGCAGCTATAAGGAGTACGGCGACCTGACCAACCGCTTCTACAACCGCAGCCTTGCCGGCGGCGCCATGCTCGACATCGGCGTCTATGCCCTTTCGGTCATGCGCCTCTTTATGGCAAGCCAGCCCGCTGAGGTCGTGTCTCTGGGCAACACCTGTGAGACTGGCGTTGACGTCGCGGGCGGCATTGTCTGCCGAAACGCCGAGCAGCAGCTGGGCGTCGTGAGCCTTACGCTCCACTCGAAGCAGCCCAAGCGCTCGGTCATCAGCTTTGACAAGTGCTATATCGAGGTCAACGAGTATCCGCGTGCCGACCATGCGATCATCGTGTGGACTGCAGACGGTCACCGTGAGGAGGTCCACGCCGGCACCGAGGCCTACGCGCTGTGCTACGAGATGGCTGACCTCGAGAAGGCCGTCGCCGGCGATGATTCCAAGCGTGAGCTTCTGGATTATGCTTCTGATGTAATGGAGCTGATGACCAAGCTCCGTGCCGATTGGGGAGTCGTCTACCCCGAGGAGGAGTAAGCGATGCTCGCGGAAGATAGGCTCAATGCGATCGTCTCGATGGTGCAGCAGGCTGGTTCAGTAACGGTGCCAGAGCTTGCCGATGCCCTGGGTGTGACGGCTTCTACCATTCGACGCGACCTGCAGACGCTTGACCGAGCGCACCGCATCGCCAAGGTGCACGGTGGCGCGACAAGCCTTGAGCGCGCGCACGTGACGCGCGACTTAACGATCAGTGAGCGCAGTGATCTCCATAACGATGACAAGGAGCGCATCTGCGCCCGTGCGGCGGCGCTTGTGGAGCCCGATAGTTTCGTGTATATCGATTCGGGTTCCACGACCCTCAAGCTCATCGAGCATCTTCCGCATCTCGAAGGGGTTACCTATGTGACTGATTCCGTGCTCCATGCTCAGCATCTCGCTTTGCGCGGCATGCGTACCGTGGTGCTGGGCGGCGAGCTCAAACCCGAGACCGAGGCGCTCGTTGGCCCCGATGCCTTGGCAACTCTAGAACGCTACAACTTCAACTGCGGCTTTTGGGGCTCCAACGGCATTGCCGCCGAGCAGGGTTTTACGACTCCCGATATCGAGGAAGCGCAGGTCAAGCGCATCTCGATGCGCCATACGGCCAAACGCTTCGTAATCTCGGACGCCAGCAAATTTGGCATGGTGGCGCCCGTCAAGTTCGCGGACTTCCGCGACGCAACAATTATTACCGCGGGCGAGGTGCCCGCAAAGTACCGGGCAATGGACAACGTCATCACGGTCTAGCGACGGGGCAAGGCCAAAATCATTTAGTTCTCTCAATAGAAAAGCGGCAACGTCCATTACGGGCGTTGCCGCTTTCGTTGTCTGCCGGTTTGTCTAAATCTGTAACAACCAGACCGTTAAAAGCAGGCTAGATGTTACAGATTGAGATTGCTTGGGGCGACGCTGGTGGTTTGTCTAAATCTATAACATCTGAGGCTGATTATGCCGAGTTACTGTTAGAGATTGAGATTTTCCCTTAAGGGGGATTCGAATGTCTCGATCTGTAACAGATAGACCGGAAAACGGGTTCTAACTGTTACAGATCGAGACGTTTTGGGACCGCGGCTGAGCCATTGCGGCAAAACCACCACAAAGGTGTCTGTCCCCATTGTGGTGGTTTAGGGCTCCCAGGGGCAGGGGGCTTCGATGTGAATGTGCTCACCGGTTACGGGATGCGTGAAGGACACGCTGTGGGCGTGGAGCATCAGGCCGCAGGGGCGCGGCGTGCCGTACAGGTCGTCGCCAACCAAGGGATGATGCTCGCTCGCCAGATGCACACGGATTTGGTGCTTGCGGCCGGTGAGCAGCTCGACATCGATATACGAGCGCGTGGGCAGGCCACGACGGCTCTTAAGACGCTTGAGCACCTTCACGTGCGTTTGAGACGGCTTGCCGCTGGCGCCGACGCGCATCTTTCGGCTGTCGTGACGGTCGCGGGCGATGGGCTTGTCGATGAGCTTTTCGTTCCAGTCGATCTTGCCCTCGGCGAGCGCCAGGTAGTGCTTTTCGAACGCGTGGTCGATGACCATCTGGTCAAAGGCGGGCTGCGTCTGCTTGTCGAGTGAGAACAGCACCACGCCGGTGGTGTCGCGGTCCAGGCGGTTGAGCGGCTGCATGTCGGTCGCGGCAAAGCCGTCGCCCATCGCCAGCAGCAGGTCGCTGGCGTAGTCGGTGAGCGTGCGCTCGCCGGTGCCGTCGCCGTGGACGATCATGCCGGCGGGCTTGTCGATGGCCATGAGCCAGGCGTCGCAGTAGAGGACTTGAGGTTCTTCGTTCACGTGTAAGCCTTTCGGTTAGCTAATTCCCACAAACATGCAGCCCGAGGTCGCCCCGCGCAGGCGGGCGGCGGGCTTGCGGCCGGCCTGCGCTGCTTCGACGGCGCGACGGACGCGGGCGACGGCACGGCCCACCTCATCCGTCTCGAGCAGCGTTCCGTCCACCATGAGACGACGCACGCCAGCATCGAGCAGCTGAGGAACCTGCGGCGTGAGGTCGATGGGGTAGGCATCGTACAGGCGAGAGCGGCCGTGGATGTCGGTGCGGACGGGCATGACCTTTCCGTCGATATTCTTGAGCGAGAGCTTGCGGGCACGCAGGCGGCAGTTGGCGCAATCGTGGATGCAGCCGTTGGCAACCTGCAGAATGCAATGCTCGCTTGTCATGACGCGCGGGCGGCCAAAGACGGTGATGCCCAGCGCCGCGGGCGCGGCGGCGCCGAGCGAGACAATCTCGTCGAGCGTGATCTCGGGCGAGAGCCAAAACGCACCGGCTCCGCGCTCGGCAAGCGCTTCCATGCAGGGCGTGTTATGAACCGGCAGGCAAGAGCGAATTTCGGCCTTGGTGCCAACCTGGGCGGCCAGGGCAAGCTCGGATATATTGCCGATAGCGACCGTGGCGCCGGCAACAACCCACGGGTCAACGCGTGCGTGGTCAACGGCGCGGCAGACCTCGTCGAGTATGGGTACGATGCCCTGCTCAAACGCATCGGCGGGGGAGAGTTCGGCCGCATCGAGCGCGTCGGTGGTCATGTAGATGCGCGTTGCACCCTCGGCGCGAGCGGCCTCGGCGGCCTCGAGCGAGGTGACGGTGGCGCAGATCTGCGGCTCATCGCGGTAGTGCTCGGGCGCGGGGCGGGAATCACTGGTTACAATCACCGGCAACTCGAGCGTTTTCGCGCGCTCCTCGTACGGCGCCAGAATGGCCTCCTCCAATGCCTCACAGGCGGCGGCGCGCACCTTGTGCACGGCGGAGAAGCCCATACCGCAGCCGGCGTCGAGCGAAACGTCAAAGCTCGCTGCCTCAAAGGGCGAGGAGCCCATGCGGCCCACATGTTCAACCAGGTCTGACGCCTCGACGGCGCGGGTCTTGGCAGCCTCGACGGTGAAGCCCGTGGCGGTGGCGGTGAGCGCGGGGTTGTCACAGCAGGTGAGTGTGACAGTAAACGGCGCTCCCAGGCGCGCCACGACGGATACATCAACGGCGCGGCGGCGAAGCACGTCGCGCTTGAGCGCGGTGCCGGCGGCGTCGATGGCGCGCTGGCTGCGGATGACGCGCACGCGGCAGCCCTCGGGCATGCTGCGGGGCACGCGGCACTCGATGATGTCACCGGCGGCGGCATCATCGGTAGCGATAGTGGTTAGGAACTGGTCGAACTCGTCGTCGTGGCGAAGTTCCAACAAGTCGCCTTTGCCCACGGGCTCAAACAGCTCAATGCGGGCGATGGCGGCGCGGCGACGACGGTCGTCGGGTTTGAGCCCGCGCACGTCGCGGTTGGCCAGACGGCTGCCCAGTACCGTGCCCACAATCTGGCCGCGGTTGTTGGAGCGCTCGTAACTCATCATCTCGTCGCCCGAGGTGCCGTCCTGATAGGCGTGCGTAAAGTCGCGGTTGAAGCAGCGCTTGAGCTGGCGCTGGCGAGCGGCTTCCTCGTCCTTGGTAACGGCGGCTCCGGATAGCATGTCGTCAATTTCGTGACGATACACATCAACGATGGAGTACACGTAATCGGGCGCCTTCATGCGGCCCTCGAGTTTGAGCGACGCGGCGCCGGCGTCATACAGACGGCGAACAAGCTGTGAGGTGTTAGTGTCACGCGGGCATAACGCACGCTCGCGGCCAGCGGGGGAGAGCGCGCGACCGTTCTCGTCGATCAGCTCGTAGGGCAGGCGGCAGGGCTGGGCGCACATGCCGCGGTTGGCCGATCGCCCCGCCATGGCAAAGCTCGAAAGCAGGCACAGGCCCGAGTAGCAAAAGCAGATGGCGCCGTGGCTAAAGACCTCAAGGTCCACATCGGGCGCGGCATCGTGAATGGTGGCAATTTCGTCGATGGAAAGCTCGCGCGAGAGAGTCACGCGGTCGGCGCCCTGCTCGCGGCACCAAAGGGTTCCGCGGTCGTCGTGGATGTTCGCCTGGGTTGAGATGTGCGTCTCGATGCCGGGCATCGTGCGCTTGACCTCAAAGAACAGGCCCCAGTCCTGGATGATAAAGGCGTCGGCGCCCAACGTGGAGCAGCGGTGGATGAGTTGCAACGCATCGCCCATCTCGGACTGCTTGATGACGATGTTGACCGTGACGTAGACGCGCGACCCGGCTAGATGCGCGGCGCGGCAGGCTTGCTCAAAGGCCTCGTCGGTAAAGTTGGTGGCCTTGCGGCGGGCGTTGAAGCTGCCCATGCCGCAGTAGATGGCGTCTGCCCCGGCGGCGAGTGCGGCGGCAAAGGGCTCGGGCCCTCCGGCGGGCGCCAAAAGCTCGGGTCTGCGGTTGGTGGTTCGACTGGCGGTTGCGGTCATATCCTGCCTTTCAAAATGCTCAGATATTCAAAAGTATAGTGGTGCTGTTGCGGCGGACGATGCCCGCAGCCTAAGCAGGACAAAGTCTTCAGGCAGGTCGCCGGTCACGCCGTTCAGCGGCCGACAGACGCCGTTGGGCGATAAAAGATTCTCGCAACGTGATAATAATCTTGCATCGCGCGGAAACCTTGAGTACTATCCCAATCAAGCGCGGCGTTCAGACCGAACTGTGCCTCCCGGTGTGAACGCCGCGCTCACGCTCTCTCAACTGATCGTAAGGAGAAAAACATGAGCAAGACCGTCGTGTCTTCCGATAACGCACCCGCAGCCATTGGTCCGTATTCCCCCGGCATCCAGACCGGCAGCATGGTGTTCCTGTCCGGCCAGCTGGGCATCGACCCCGCAACCGGCAAGATGCCCGAGGGCGTCGAGGCTCAGGCCAAGCAGTCCCTTGCTAACGTCGAGGCCCTGCTGACCGCTGCCGGCGCCACCTTTGCCGATGTCGTCAAGACCACGGTTTACCTGGCCGACATCGCCGACTTCGCTGCCGTGAACGAGATTTATGCCTCCAAGTTCGAGGCTCCGTTCCCCGCGCGCAGCGCTTTCCAGGTTGCCGCCCTTCCGGCCGGCGGTCTGGTCGAGATCGAAGTCGTCGCCGCTCTCTAAGGCGTTGGCAACAGCTAAACATGACATGCAAAAAGACCCTGCAGCGCGAGCTGCAGGGTCTTTTGTCAAGCGGTGCGACAAAAATGATCCGTTTCCCCTCGTCCCCAAGGGATCACGTTTAGCCTTCCTTGCGGACTTTTTGCAGGTAGCGGTAGACGCTGGGCTCCGAGATGCCCAGCGCGGTGGCAGCGCAGGCCACGGCGCCCTTGAGCATGAACACCCCGTTGCTGTTGAGGTGGCGAATGACGTCCACGCGGTCGCTCTGACCAAGCGACGCCACATCCAGCCCGCGCGCGCTCAACAACTCGGCAATGCTGCGGTCGATGAGCTCCTGTGTGGACTCCGAAAGACTTTCGACCTCGATGGGGGCGGGCTCCGCGCGCGTCGGCGCCGCGTCGAAGCATGCCATGAGCTGCTGCGCCATGGTGTTGATGGAGCGCACGGTCGAGAGGTCGGTGTTGACGCAGAGCATACCGACGATCTCGTTATCTTCGCGGATAAAGTACGTCGCTGACTCCAACGTCTTGCCGCCGGCACCGCGCCCCTCGTAGCCCGTAATAAACGGCAGGTCGCGATACTTGGGGTCGTGCATGATCTTGAGCGCCAGATCGGTGGCGGGACCGCCGACCTTACGGCCGCTCACGATGCCGTTGCGAATATCGACGATGGCGTGGTCGGGATCCGAGAAATCATGCAGCACGATCTCGCTGTTCTTACCGAGTATCTGCTCCAGGAAATCGACCATCGGCAAAAAGCGACGTACGGTCTCGTTCACGGGCAACTCCTTTGGGTGAAATCGGAGATGTTCATAACAATTTTTTCTCATGGTAACACGCTGCTCTTCATCTCGTATATCCGCAGGTACATTGCGTAATACAGACGAACGGTAGGAATTTGGCGGTAAACGGTTGACCAAAAGAAAAGTTAGATGTTATTTTAACCAGACACTTTTCTGACCTGCGGAAATGCATTATCTCAGCTGAAGAATAGTCTGATAACAAAAAATTATTATTGAGAATGAGAATCATCTTTAATACGATATGCAGCGAAGGCACAACCTCAACCCCGCACTGCGTCACAATAGAGCGTTAGATGCGAAAACAACTATTTCGAGGATTGGTGGTCAAATGACCCAGGAGACGGTTAAGAACGGCACTGAAGCCCTGTTCACTCGTGAAGGCATGCCTCCCGTTAAAGAAATGATCCCGTGTGCCCTTCAGCACGTACTGGCTTCGTTTGCCGGTATCATCACCCCGGCTGTCATCATGGCCGGCGTCTACGGCTTTAATAGCCAGCAGAGTACCGACATCATCCAGGTCGCGCTCATTCTTTCGGCAATCGACACGGCCCTTCAGGCCTTCGCTCCCTTCCGTCGCATCGGCGGCGGTCTGCCCATCGTCATGGGCGTTTCGTTCGCGTTCCTGCCGGCCCTGCAGGCCATGGGTGCCTCGGGCTTTAGCTTTGGTGCGCTACTGGGCGGCGAGATCGTCGGCGGCGCCGTCGCGGTCCTCTTTGGTCTGGCCTACAGCAAGATCAAGTGGCTGTTCCCGCCCGTCGTGACCGGTACGGTCATCTTCTCCATCGGCGTTTCTCTGTATCCCACGGCCGTCAAGTACATGGCCGGCGGTATGGGCACGCCGCTGTGGGGCACCCCGCAGGCCTGGTGCGTCGCTCTTATCACCTTCGCCGTGGTCTTTGCGCTCGCCAACTTTGGCAAGGGCACGCTCAAGCTGGGATCCGTGTTCTTTGGCATGATCGTTGGCATGATCGTTTCGATCCCCTTTGGCATGATCGACTTCTCCAGCGTCGCCACCGCCCAGGTCTTCGCCCTTCCCAAGCTCATGCCCTACGCGCTCGAGTTTGATCCCGAGGTCTGCATTACCCTCGCCGTCGTGTTCCCCATGGTTGCCATCCAGGTTATCGGTGACGTCTCCGCCGCCTGCCTGGGCTCCATCGACCGTATGCCCACCGAGCGCGAGCTCTCCGGCGCTATCGTGTCCCAGGGCCTCACCTCTATGGTCGGCGGCCTGCTGGGCGGTCTTCCCACCAGCGCCCTTGGCCAGAACGTGGGCATCATCTGCTCCAACAAGGTCGTCAACAAGTGGGTCTTTGTGATCATCGCGGCCGTCTTTGCCATCGCCGGCCTGTTCCCGCAGCTCTCTGCCGTCCTTTCCGCTATCCCGCAGCCCGTCATCGGCGGCGCGACCGTCGGCGTCTTTGGCACCATCACCATGAACGGCGTGCGCATGTTCACCCGCGAGGGCCTCACGCAGCGCACTACCACTATCGTCGGTACCTCTGTCGTCTTTGGCCTGGGTATCTGGATGGCCAGCGGCTGCCTTGCCGGCGAGGGTATGCCCACCTGGGTGTCCACCGTCATCGGCTCCAATGCCGTAACCCCCACCGCCATCATGGCCATTGTCCTTAACCTGATCCTTCCGCAGACGCCGGTCGTGGCTCAGCACATCGATGCCGCCAAGGACGCTGCCGTGGATCTGGTCTTGCCCGAGAGCAAGAAGTAACCAATTCGGTGCTATTCGTCGGCGGACGCATCGCCCCGTCCGCCGACGTCATGCGGCGCCAAGCCGCACTTCAAAGGGTTTGTCCCTTTGGTGAAGCGTTGACGGGAGAGGGCCCGTTTCCGGTGTAGGCCGGCGCTTCGCACTCCGCCATGTCAGAGGTGTCAAACCCCGCCTCTGATGTTGAAGGGAGCATCCATGCTTCTGGTCGCTAACGGTTCCGTCTTTACCCGCAACGCGCAGGCCCCGTTCATTCCCAACGGTGCGGTCGCCATTGACGGAGATACGATCGTCGAAGTGGGCCCCGAGTGCGAGCTCAAGGCCAAGTACCCGGATGCCGAGTACGTCGACGCCCAGGGTAACCTCATCATGCCCGGACTCATCAACTGCCACACCCACATCTACTCGGGTCTGGCTCGCGGCCTTGCCATTAAGGGCTGCAACCCCACCAACTTCCTGGAGAATCTTGAGCAGCAGTGGTGGAAGATCGACGACAACCTGACGCTCGACGGCACCAAGGCCAGCGCCTATGCCACGATTCTGGACTCCATCCGCGATGGCGTCACCACGATCTTCGATCACCACGCGAGCTTCTGCGAGATTCCGGGCAGCCTCTTTGCCATTAAGGATGCCGCGCAGGAGCTGGGCATGCGTTCGTGCCTGTGCTACGAGGTCTCCGACCGCCGCGGTCAGGAAAAATGCGACCAGGCCATTGCCGAGAACGCCGAATTTGCCCAGTGGGCCGCCAAGGAGCGTCGCGATAACGACAACCACATGATCGCCGCCATGTTTGGCGGTCACGCCACCTTTACGCTTTCGGACGAGACCATGGACAAGATGGCCGAGGCCAACAACGGCCTGACCGGCTTCCACATCCATGTGTGCGAGGGCATGAATGACGTGTGGGACTCCCGCCTCAACCGTGGTGGCATCAGCCCCGTCGAGCGCCTGCTGCAGCACAACCTGCTGGGTCCCGACACCATGCTCGGCCACTGCATCCACGTGACGCCTGCCGAGATGGATATCGTCAAGGAGTCCGGTACCTGGCTCGTCAACAACCCCGAATCCAATATGGGCAACGCCGTGGGCTGCGCCCCCGTGCTCGAGTTCTTCCGCCGCGGCATCCCCGTGTGCATGGGCACCGACGCCTACACTCACGATATGCTCGAGAGCCTCAAGGTCTTCCTGATCATTCAGCGCCACAACGCCGCCATGCCCAACGTGGGCTGGTGCGAGGCCATGACCATGCTGTTCGAGAACAACGCCAAGATGGCGAGCAAGTACTTCGATCGCAAGCTCGGTGTGCTCGAGGCCGGCGCTGCCGCCGACGTCATCGTCATGGACTACAAGCCCTTTACGCCGCTGAGCGAGGAGAACATCGACGGCCACATGCTCTTTGGCATGATGGGCAAAAACTGCCGCACCACCATCATCAACGGCCGCGTCCTGTACAAGGATCGCGAGTTCGTTGGCATTGATGAGGACAAGATCAACGCGTGGACCATGGCCGAGTCCAAGAAGCTCTGGAGCACGCTCAACGATCGCACGTACTAATTACAAGTAGATTCACGCGCGTCGGATGTTTCGCCGCATCCGACGCGCGTATAGGCGACCTCCGCGGGGTCGCCGGCGCTTGTGCTAGCGCTACACCGTATTTGCGCCCGCCGCGCGGTCTCGCCGGGCGTTACAGAGAGGAGCTCACTATGAGCGACATCATGAGGCCGATCCCGTTTTCGCAGCTGATGAACTGGATCATCGAGGAGCACAAGACCCAGGACGCCATCTTTGGCGTGCGCAAGATGGTCACGACCAACCAGGAGGGCGCGCTTCCCATTTTTGACGAGCGCATCGAGACTCCGTTTGGCCCGGCTGCCGGCCCCAACACGCAGCTGGCCCAGAACATCGTGGCATCCTACGTGGCCGGTTCTCGTTTCTTTGAGCTCAAGACCGTCCAGGTTATGGACGGCGAGGAGCTCTCCAAGTGTGTGAACAAGCCCTGCATCGTGGCTCAGGACGAGTGCTACAACTGCGAATGGTCGACCGAGCTCGAGGTTTCGCAGGCCTTTGCCGAGTACGTGAAGGCATGGTTTGCCTGCCACCTGATCGCTCGCGAGTACGGTCTGGGCAGCCCGGACGGCTTTGTCTTCAACATGTCCGTGGGTTATGACCTCGAGGGTATTAAGAGCCCCAAGGTCGACGCCTACATCGAGGGTATGAAGGACGCCAGCGGCTCTGACGTCTGGAATGAGTGCCGCGCATGGGCGCTCGCCAACCTGGACAAGTTTGAGCATGTCGACGCCGCGTTTGTCGAGTCCATCCCGGCTCGCGTGTCCAACTCCATCACCGAGTCCACGCTGCATGGCTGCCCGCCGGCGGAGATCGAGCGCATCGCGACCTATCTGATTACCGAAAAGGGCCTCAACACCTACATCAAGTGCAACCCCACGCTGCTGGGCTATGAGTTTGCCCGCCAGCGCCTGAACGAGCTGGGCTTTGACTACATCGTCTTCGATGACACGCACTTCCGCGAGGACCTGCAGTGGGCCGACGCCGTGCCCATGTTCGAGCGCCTGATTGCCCTGTGCGCCGAGCGCGGCCTGGAGTTTGGCGTCAAGCTGACCAACACGTTCCCCGTCGACGTGACGAGGAACGAGCTGCCCTCCACCGAGATGTACATGTCCGGTCGTTCGCTGTTCTCGCTGACCATCGAGGCCGCCCGCCGCATTACCGAGCAGTTCGATGGCAAGCTGCGCATCAGCTACTCCGGCGGTGCCACGGTCTACAACATCCGTGCCCTGTACGATGCCGGCATTTGGCCCGTTACCCTGGCGACCGACGTGCTCAAGCCCGGTGGCTACGAGCGCTTTAGCCAGATGGCCGGCGAGTTTACCGATCTGGACGGCAAGCCGTTCGCGGGCGTCTCGCTCGAGGCCGTGACCGCGATCCAGACCGACTCGCTCACCAACCCGCTCTACAAGAAGCCGCTGCGCCCGCTGCCCGACCGCAAGGTCGCCGGCAAAAGCCCGCTTTCCGACTGCTTTACCACGCCGTGCCGCACGAGCTGCCCCATCCAGCAGGATATTCCCGCCTACCTGGCGGCTGTTGACGAGGGTCGCTACGAGGACGCGTTCAACATCATCATCGAGCGCAACGCCCTGCCGTTCATTACCGGCACCATCTGCCCGCATCCCTGCGGCCGTGCCTGCGAGCGTGCATTCTACGAGCCCGAGGGCGCCCAGATCCGCGCCAGCAAGCTCAAGGCCGCCCGCGAGGCCATGACCGCCGTGCTGCCCAAGCTGCGCGCCCAGGCCATCGCCAACGACGGCGAGCGCAACGTTGCCGTTATCGGCGGCGGCCCGGCCGGCCTGGCGACGGCGTTCTTCCTGACGCGCGCTGGCGTGCCCGTCACCATCTTTGAGGCCCGTGACTCTCTCGGCGGCGTGGTCCGTCACGTGATCCCCGAGTTCCGTATCGCGAGCGACGATATCTCGCACGACGCCGAGCTTTGCCTGGCCTTTGGTGCCAAGGTTCAGCTCAACGCCCGCGTGGAGTCCATTGACGAGCTCAAGGCCCAGGGCTTTACCGACGTGGTCGTTGCCACCGGTGCCTGGATGCCCGGTTCCGCGGGCCTGGGCGAGGGTGCCGAGCTCGACGTGCTGGAGTTCCTCGAGGCCGCCAAGAAGGGCGAGAAGCTCGAGCTGGGCGAGGACGTCGTGGTCATTGGCGCCGGCAACACCGCCATGGACGCCGCCCGCGTGGCCAAGCGCCTGGTTGGTGTGAAGAACGTGCGCCTGGTGTATCGCCGCACCAAGAAGCAGATGCCCGCCGACGAGGAAGAGCTCGATCTTGCTCTTGCCGACGGCGTTGAGTTTTGCGAGCTGCTGGCGCCCAAGGCGCTCAACGGCGCCGTGCTGACCTGCGACGTCATGGAGCTTGGCGAGCCGGATGCAAGCGGCCGTCGCAGCCCCGTCGCCACGGGCGAGACCGTCGAGCTTTCCGCCACCACGGTGATCTGCGCCGTGGGCGAGGGCATCGATGCCAGCCTGTACGATGCCGCGGGCGTCGAGCACGACCGTCGCGGCCGTCTTGCCGCCACCTCCACCGGTGTTGAGGGCGTCTGGGCTGCGGGCGACTGTCGCCGCGGTCCCGCCACCGTGGTCGAGGCTATCGCCGACGCCGCCGAGGTCGCCCGTGCCATTGCCGACGTGGACTTTAACAAGTACGCCGACTGCAACGAGCAGGCCGGCCGCGAGGACACCTGCTATGAGCGCAAGGGGTCGCTGTGCCGCGACAAGCGCAACTGCACCAAGACTCGCTGCCTGGGCTGCGGCTCGGTGTGCGAGGTCTGCTGCGACGTGTGCCCCAACCGCGCCAACGTTGCCATTAAGGTGCCGGGCCTGGCCAAGCATCAGGTCGTCCATGTCGATGGCATGTGCAACGAGTGCGGCAACTGCGCCGTGTTCTGCCCCTACCAGGAGGGTCGTCCCTACAAGGACAAGCTCACCCTGTTCTGGAGCGAGCAGGACATGGAGAACTCCGAGAACGAGGGCTTCCTGGCCGTGGACGAGGATCACTTTAAGGTCCGCGTCGCCGGCACGGTCCGCACCGTCTCGGTCGATGCCGTCAACACCGGTCTGCCCGAGGCCGTCCGCCTGACCATCAAGGCCGTGCGCGACAGCTATTCGTATCTCCTTAAGAAATAGGCGAGTCTCTTATGGCCAAATCCATTCAACATAACGTGGCCTACGTTGCCTGCGGAAGCGGTTGCGCCTCCGCAGGCGGCGACGCCCACTGCAGCGAAGGCTGCATTGGCTGTGGCGCCTGCGTCACGGCCTGCCCCCACGGCGCCATTGCGCTGATTGATGGCATCGCTCGCGTGGATCGCTCCAAGTGTACGGGCTGTGGCCTGTGCGGCATGGCGTGCCCGCAGCGCGTGATTGCCTTCGTTCCCGGCTACCAGAACATCCTGGTGCGCTGCAACAACACCGATAAGGGCGCCATTGCCCGCAAGATCTGCGACACGAGCTGCATCGGTTGCGGCATGTGCGCCAAAAAGTGCCCTGCCGGCGCTATCCGCATCGAGGACAACTGCGCCCATATTGATGGCGCGGATTGTCTGTCGTGCGGCATGTGCGCCGTCGTCTGCCCGCATGGCGCCATCCACGACCGCACCGGCATAGCCGCCGGCGTGTAGAAGGGAATCACCATGGCACAGGAATTCACTTTTACCGTTAACGGCGTCGAGCGCACGACGACCCAAAACAAACCGTTGCTGCGCTACCTGCGCGACGACCTGCACATTCACTCCGCCAAGGACGGCTGCTCCGAGGGCGCGTGCGGTACCTGCACCATCCACGTGGACGGTGAGGCCGTCAAGGCGTGCGTGCTGACCACCGCCCTTGCCGCCGGTCGCAACATCGTGACCGTCGAGGGCCTGCCCGAGGACGTGCGCGAGGCCTTTGTGTACGCCTTTGGCGCCGTGGGCGCCGTGCAGTGCGGTTTTTGCATCCCCGGTATGGTCATGGCGGGTGCGGCGCTGATCGCCGAGGATCCCGAGCCCACCGAGGAGCAGATCAAGTACGCCATCCGCGGCAACGTCTGCCGCTGCACCGGCTACAAGAAGATCATCGAGGGCATTTCGCTGGCAGCTGCGGTGCTCCGCGGCGAAAAGCAGATCGACGAGGACCTGGAGCGCGGCGACGACTACGGCGTGGGCAAGCGCGCCTTCCGTATCGACGTGCGCAAGAAGGTGCTCGGCGAGGGCAAGTATCCCGATGACATCGACGAGCTCGATCAGCCGGGTCTGACCTACGCCAGCGCCGTGCGCTCCAAGTATCCGCGCGCCCGCGTGCTCTCCATCGACACCTCCAAGGCCGAGGCCCTGCCCGGTGTGGTGGGCATCCTGCGCGCCGAGGACGTGCCGGTCAACCAGGTCGGCCACCTTATCCAGGACTGGGACGTCATGATTGCGGCGGGCGATATCACCCGCTGCGTGGGCGATGCCATCGTGCTGGTGGTTGCCGAGGACGAGGCGACGCTCGAGAAGGCCAAGAAGCTCGTAAAGATCGATTACGAGCCGCTGGAGCCCGTGCGTAACATTGTCGAGGCCAGGGCTGCCGACGCCCCGCGCCTGCACGACAGCTTCTTTGCCTTTGGCAACACGGTGGAGCTCAAGAACAACGTGTGCCAGAGCCGTCACGTGACGCGCGGCGACGCCGCCAAGGCGCTGGCAGAGAGCGCGTTTACCGTGACGCAGCGCTTTACCACGCCCTTTACCGAGCATGCCTTCTTGGAGCCCGAGTGCGCCGTTGCCTTCCCGTACAAGAACGGCGTTAAGGTGCAGTCGACCGACCAGGGTGCCTACGACACGCGCAAAGAGTGTGCCCATATGTTTGGCTGGGATAGCGAACCCGAGCGTGTGGTCGTCGAAACCATGCTCGTGGGTGGCGGCTTTGGCGGCAAGGAGGACGTGTCCATCCAGCACCTGGCCGCGCTCGCCGCATATAAGTTCCAACGTCCTGTGAAGTGCAAGCTCACGCGCGCTGAGTCGCTTGCGTTCCATCCCAAGCGCCATGCCATGGACGGTACCTTTACGCTGGGTTGCGACGCCGAGGGCAACTTTACCGGCCTTGATTGCGAGATCAACTTTGATACCGGCGCCTACGCTTCGCTGTGCGGCCCGGTGCTCGAGCGCGCCTGTACGCACGCCGTTGGCCCCTACAAGTACCAGAACACCGACATTCGCGGCTTTGGCTACTACACCAACAACCCGCCCGCCGGCGCGTACCGCGGCTTTGGCGTTTGCCAGTCCGAGTTTGCGCTCGAGAGCTTGATCGACTTGCTGGCAGAGAAGGTCGGCCTGGACCCGTGGGAGATTCGTTACAGAAACGCCATCGAGCCGGGCGAGGTTTTGCCCAACGGCCAGATTGCCGACTGCTCCACGGCGCTGAAGGAGACGCTGCTTGAGGTCAAGGATGCCTACTATGCGCATCCCGGACACGCCGGTATCGCCTGCGCCATGAAGAACGCCGGCGTGGGCGTGGGCCTGCCCGATGCCGGCCGCTGCAAGATTCGCGTCGAGGATGGCCGCGCCGTGGTCTACGCCGCCACGTCCGACATCGGCCAGGGCTGCAACACGGTCTTTTTGCAGGACGTTGCCGAGGCGTGCGGTCTGCCGCTGAGCTGCATTGCCAATGGCGAGTGCTCCACCGAGAACGCTCCCGACTCCGGCACCACGTCTGGCTCGCGACAGACGGTCGTGACCGGCGAGGCCGTGCGCGGTGCCGCCTTCCTGCTGCGCGATGCCATGCTTGACATCGAGGCCGGCAAGCCTGCACCCGATGTTCCTGTGAGCGCGCATGGTGACGGCGTCAAGATCGAGTACGACGACGGTCGAGCCTATCAGTTGCGCACGCAGGAGCTCGTCGCCGGCCAGGGCATGCATCCTCAGGATCCCGCGGCCGCCATCAAGGCGCTCGAGGGATGCGAGTTTGGCTACGTGTACCTGGAGCCGACTGACAAGCTGGGCGCTGACGTTCCCAACCCCAAGAGCCACATCTGCTACGGTTTTGCCACGCATGTGGTCATTCTGGATGATGACGGTCGCGTGAGCGAGGTCTATGCCGCGCACGATTCCGGCAAGGTGGTCAACCCCATCTCCATCCAGGGTCAGATCGAAGGCGGCGTGCTCATGGGTATGGGCTATGCGCTTACCGAGGACTGGCCGCTCAAGGACTGCATACCCCAGGCAAGGTACGGCACGCTCGGACTGTTCCGTGCGCCCGAGATTCCGGATATCCACGCCATCTACGTGGAGAAGGACGAACTGCTGCCCGTGGCATACGGCGGCAAGGGCATCGGCGAGATTGCAACGATCCCCACGGCGCCCGCCGTGCAGAACGCCTATCGCGCATTCGACGGCAAGCTGCGTCCGGATCTGCCCATGGTGGATACCCCGTACAGCCGCGCCCGTCACCGCGGCTAGGGTAGGGCGCGGACAGCCATTACTGACGAGCTGTTCGCGCTCAACACCAACTGCATATGCTGCGCTTTTGGCCCCAGCTCCATCGCGAGCCGGGGCCTTTTGCTTGGAGCGGAGGCAGCATCCCGGAATTCGGGCAATCCGGTGGTCAGGGGTTGAGCGAGCGTCGCGCTAAGGATGCCAAGCGTAAAACCTTCAATGAAAATAGCGTAAAAACTGCATCGGTCATGGCGTAAAAACTACATTGAAAGTAGCGTAAAAACAGCATTGAGAATGGCGAAATTTCGTATATCGCATGATAGCCCGAGCTTGCACACGGCCTTTTGTGAGCTCTTGCCATGAACGAGAGCCAGGCCGTCACGTACAAGACGCTCATAAAGGACGCCTCGTACGGTGAGGCGGGCCCCGACGAGAGGACCATTGCTGCGTACTTGGACCTCTTCAACAGGCTCAAGCTGACCGAGGACCTGTGCGGATGGGAGCCACCCATGCGCTCGAAGGCCCGCGTTCGCGTGCGCCCCAAGCGCTACTTCTGCGACCCGTCACTTGCGGCGGCGTTGCTGGGGGCTACCCCTGAGCGGCTGCTTGGCGATATGCAAACGCTGGGGATGCTCTTTGAGAACCTCGTTCTGCGCGACGTGCGCGTGTTCCTTTCCACCTACGGCGGTGTTGACAACAGTGTCCATTATTTCCGAGATGAGAAGGGCCTTGAGGTCGATCTGATCGTTGAGCACGACGGGCGCTGGAGAGCCATCGAGGTCAAGCTGAGTGATGCGAAAGCAGACGATGGAGCGAGAAATCTCAAGGCGCTGGAGAGGAAAGTGCTCTCCAATCCTGCCGCCCAGAATGCCGCGCCGGCGTTTTTGGCGGTCGTGGTTGGAAAGGGGAGCATTGCCTACACACGCGACGACGGCGTGGCGGTGATCCCCGTGGCGGCTCTTGGGGCGTAGTGGTTTTGCGGGCGTGCCGTGCTTCCTTTACCGAAAATCCATTTGGTAAACCAGATGCTCGCGGGTAGAATAAAGTTGACGGTAGCCCAAGTTCTGGAGAGCTGGGCAGCGCCGTTGCTTGGTCAAGAGGTCAGTGCCTTAATGGCAGTGACTTGTTATGCTTCGAATGCTGCTTGAGTGCCTCGGAAAGTTCGATAAGCGCCGTGAAGAGCAAGACCAAAGCAACCAAGAGCTCTGTGAGCTCTGATGGGCCCGGGATGACCGCTGATTCAAGTCACCGGGCCTAAATCTTTTTCATGCATTTGAATAGAGCGGGCAACTCCCTTGGGGCCGTCTGTGTGGCGAGTGCCTGGCGCATGGCATTGCGTCCCGCTTTCATGTCCGCACGAGCGCCTATCCTTACGGCAATGTAGCCGCCTGTGTAGCAAGCGGCAAGCAACGGGGAAAGGCCCTAACCGTGTCAGCTGAAAAGACGCCGTGTATCTCGGCTATCGATACGACGAACTTTGCGCGCCAGATTGTGTTGGACTTTGAGTTTGCGCCGGTGCCAAAGCAGCGCCAGCGCCGTGGGCTGCGCAATGAGATTATCGAGGTCGGCGCCGTCAAGCTCGATTACCACGGCAACGTTATGGGCGAGTTCTCGCAGTTTGTGCAGACGGAATTTACCGAAGGCGTTGCGTTTCCCGTCCGCGAGCTTACGGGGATATCGGCCGTGGATACCGCGATGGCCGATCCGCTCTATGTGGTGATCAAAAGGCTCAGCGATTGGATCGGTCGCTACTCCGCCCAGATAGTTTGCTGGAGCGGGGCGGATCGTCGACAGCTTTTGACCGAGTGCCAGGCAAAGCACATCGACCTTTCCGCATTTCTTACGGACTGGGCCGACCTGCAGGCGTTTTACACATCGATTATGGATGTTGGCAGCCACGGGCGCGTCTCTTTGAGTGACGCGGCAACGTGGTTTGGCATCGAGTTCGACGAGTCGACGGGCCACGCCCACAGCGCTCTGGCTGATGCGCGCGTAACCGCCAAGTTGCTCAAGCAGGCGATGAACGGGGACTATCACGTGAGCCCGCGCGCCCAGGAAGTCCGCCAACGGTGGGGGATGGGCGAGCGAGCCCAGACGCGTCTTTCCAGCAAGTGCCCCGAGCTGGGCGACCTGCTGCTGAAGCTGAAGGCGGAGGGGAGGTAGCGGGTGCCCATTGGGCGCAAGCAGAAGGAATGGTTGCGGGAAGGATTCCAGAATCAGCATCAGAGGACTGTGCTTGAGATGCTATTCAAGGACACGCTGATGCCCGCCGAGACCAAGCAGGTCAAGAGTATGGACATCGAGATGGCATCCATTGTCGAAGAACGGCTTGCTAACATGATTCGCTGGATGGGCAGGCATAGACCCGTGACGCTGTGCGCGTTATCGTTCACAATGAGGCGTACAGGCTGCCAGAGGCGAACAGTTCCGACGAGGTTCTGGGCAACTGCATCATCGAGATTATCGAGTAGTTCTACGAGAGGGATTTGGCGGCGTAGAGCAATCTAGTTTTACGCGTTTGCAGGATGAAGCCGGTATGGCAGACGAACTTGTTTTTAGTGGCGGCGAGATAGTTTACACCATGCCTCAACTGCCCAAAGTTGCATCTGTGCCGCTGAACGGTAGCGCCGTGCTGGTTGGTTTTAAGGACGCTCCCGATGGGGAGGAGGTCCTCTTTGATTTTGACCCTCGGGCTGAAAAGGCTACGAAGCTCGACTATGAACTTGCGGCCGTTAGCGGGCTCCTCACGGGCACGTTGAACATCCTTTGGCAGAAAGACTTCAACCTAGAGGGCGCCAAAGAGTGGGGCGACAAGAAGGTTGGCAAATTCGTTCTTACGATTGCCAAGTCTGTGGGTATGACAAAGGTGGATGCAACTCTAGAAGACGCTATTCGCTTTCTAGAGAAAGGGTTTCCTCTTGCCGCGGATAAGCTGACTGCCGAGTTTGGCGGCGGGCTCCAACATCATCTGCGGGATTTTTCGCACCACCCGAGCTTGGTTGGCCTTGCGTGTTCGATTCTCTCGCAGTTCACGCGCAAAGGCTATGGTACCGATACGGCCGGCCGGTTTGTCGCCTTTGACCTGCCTGCCGCCGCCTTCGATCCCGACTGCCCTCTTATAGGCAGGAACGTTCCAGAGAAGATCGCGTTTGGCATTCTGTTCTGGGCGATGCATCTCGTGAGCGACATGGCGGGGTCTAGTTCAAACCCCGGTAAGGGGACGGGTGTTCCCGGCGTCGTGCTGTCCCTGCTAAAGGAGCTCTCCTCCCTGCCTGTTTTTCAAGACATACAGATTGCCTATAAGGGCGAGGATATTCGCATTCAGCAATGGATCTCAAAGCTGTTTAACGGAACGGCGTTCAAAAACGAGGACGGCAAGCCCATTCGCTTCGACCTTCGGACGGAAGTCGGTCTTCTCGATCAGGCTTTAAGCCAGGTGCCAGCAGTCGTGGCCAACGAGGTTATCGTTCGTTGTCTCTACATGCTTTCAAGGCTCAAGGCCAAGCTAGAGCGTTGTGAAGTGAGCAAGCTCTCCGGCTTGAACAAACTCAAGGCTTCGCATTTTATGCCCTATAACAGTAGGGCCCTCACTCGCATGGTCACGGTTTCGAGCACTTCGTTTGTTCTGGCGAATCTGGCGACGGTGGCGGTCAGGGCGGGTATCGAATGCGAGGGGAACAAAGTCGTTTTCGCCCAGAAGTTCTTCTTGCGTATAAGCTACGTCGGAGTTGGACGCCTTGCGTTTGCACTCCATGCCGACTGGGACTATATGGCGGAGGAAATGTCCGAGGCTTGGGCTGAGCGCGCCAGGCGCCGCCAGGATATTTTCGATGGATTCCACTTTTATAGCCTAGATAGAGAAACGATGAGGATTGCCTTCTCGCTGAAGCTTGCCGCCATCAACTACGACTGCGGGAACGAGAAGAACGAAGTGCGCAAAGGGCAAAAGAGGAGCTGGGCCCGCGCGTGGCAGGATTCGGTCGCGGATGGCCTAGGCATTGATGCAGGCGGCTACTTTTTGAGCGAGGAAGATGCATACGGAGCCCTTGAGGCTATTTCGCGGCAGCGAGGCGGTAAGGTGCGCGCCCTGCTGGTTGCACAGGAGCTGGTTGAGTTTTGCCCCTATTCGCAGTTAGGAGATGAAGAGAAGAAGGAATACAAAGGTTTGAAGGAGAATGGGTCTTGGGTTAGAGATGAATTTCCCAAGAGACAAGACGCGGCTGATTTGGACGCCATACGTTCCCTCGAGAAGCGATGTAAGGCGCGCATTCGCGGGCTTTCAGGCGCGTTGCCAAAGTTTTTGGTGGGCGGAGCCATCACCGCGGTGGTGGCCGTGGGCACTGGAGGAGCTGCCGCGGTGGTCGCTCCAAATATCGCTGTCGGTATCTTTGGAGGCTCGTTTGTCGGCCTCCACGGAGCTGCGCTTGTCAATGCGAGTCTTGCCGCTGCCGGCGGCGGCGCCTTGGTCGCCGGCGGCATGGGTATGGCTGGCGGCACCGCTTTAATTGCGGGCGGCGGCGCTGCGCTTGGCCTTTTGGGTTCTGGCGGCGTTGCCCTGGCGGCGTCGATGGGGGAGGACTATGCTCAGTTCGTGCTCGTTGAATGCTCAAGGCTTCTCGCATTTCTTGATGTGGCAACTGACCGCTGCCCGCATGAGGGGGCCATTTTGGTGCGGAAAGCAGCCGAGGCCGTGCAGCGCGGCATCGCTGGCATTGAAGAAGATGTCGAAAAGGAGAACGGAAAGGGAAATCGCAAGGATGGCAAGTTACTTAAGCAACTGAAGAAGGGTCTTGGGTATTTGACTTCGACCCTTAAGCAGATCGAGAAGATGCAGAGGCGCCTTGGCACCGCCGGTGAGGGTGAGCCGCTCAACAGCTTGCCGGCATCGGGCGATGAATAGGTACACTGCATATTGATGCCCCGGGAATGGCCTCTGATACAAGTCGCCGGGGCTCATTTTGTTTTAACGCAAGCTTTATGCCGGTGAGCTTGTTTTCGATGCCACTTGTCGAGGCTGAGTGCAGGTCGGCGACTTGCTCGATGTCTGATTTGCCCTTCGATCAGTTCTTGTCGAGTTTCTTTGGGCGGGAGAGGCAGCGATCTAGATATCCGCTCTTGGCATATGAGACAAGAAGCCCGTAAGACTGTGGCAATGTCAAAAGGCATACACAAGTGTCAGTCTTTTGACATCGTATGATTTTGGGGAGTGGCGTGCAGCGATCGCGCGCCACCATGACGGCGTAAGTGTTTGCTTTCGTTGTAGAATCTAACGATATGAGCATCCCGGTTGCTCCAGTGCTTCGATGCTCTGGTCTTTAGCGCCTTTCGTTCAGTGGAGGACTGACCGCAAGCAGCGTAAACAAGAAAGGGGGCAATCGCAAATGAAAGCAACCGAGGCAAATCTACTCGACCTTATGGGTGTCGCGAAGATGCAGTTCGTCATTCCCGTGTACCAGCGAGTTTACTCGTGGAGCGTAAAAGAGTGCGAGGTTCTTTGGGATGATGTCATGCGAGCGGGTCGTGATGGCGTATCGCACTTCGTGGGGTCGATGCTCTATATCCCCGAGTCCGAGAGCTCTGCCACGAGCATTTCGCGCGTGCTTCTGATTGACGGGCAGCAGCGCATGACGACGTTTTCGTTGATGATCGCTGCCTTGGCTGACTATCTGGAGGGTAATCCCGACAAGGCCGGCTTCCTTGGCGACCTCAAAATCTCTGCGCTGCGGAAGAACTACCTCTTTAACGATGATGATTACAACGGGCTGGCGCGCTACAAATTAGTGCTCTCGCAGGACGATAAAGAGACTCTGTTCTCCATCGTGTCTGGGTTTCCCATGCCAGATGAAAAATCGGATCGGATCGTCGAGAACCATGCGTTCTTCCGCGAAAAGATGCGCGGGAAATCATTCGATCCGGCAAGGCTTTGGGCGGGGCTAAACCGCGTGCAGGTCATCGACACTAAGCTCACCGCTGGCGTCGATAATGCCCAGCTCATATTTGAGTCCATGAACTCCAAGGGCAAGCCGCTCACGCCCATTGACCTCATTCGCAACTACGTTCTTATGTCGCTTCCCAACGACGAACAGACCAAGCTTTACGAGGGTTACTGGCATCCGCTCGAGCGCCTGTTCGGGAAAGGCGGCGAAGAAGAGTTCAATGCATTTGTCTGGTACTGGCTGTGGCTCAAGGTCCCCAATAGGATGCCGAAGGAAAACGAGGCCTACTACGAGTTCAAACGCTATTTCGCTGACGACTACGATGGGGATACCGAGGGCCTGCTGAAGGAGCTCCGCGAATATGCACAAAGATATGCCAGCTTGTTCCTTGACAAGGAGAAGGATGAGGGTCTGCGTCGAGTGTTCGGCAGGATTGCCTGTCTTTATGTGAAATCGGTCAGGCCTTTGCTGATGCTGCTTTACTCGGTTTATGAAGGGGGCAGGATTGACCGCAATGCGTTTTTACGTATCTGCGAGACTATCGAGTCGTTTCTGTTCAGGCGCGCGGTTTGCGGCAGGCTTACCACGGGCCTAAATAATATCTTTGCCGGCATGTATCGCAGCCTTGAGCAACAGGACGATATAGAGGAGTACGTTACGGCGATGCTCCTTATCCATAGCAGTGGTATGACCGCGTACTTCCCGACGGACGAGCATTTTGTCGAGGAGTTTAAGACGCGTGACTGCTACAACCGCTTCTCCAAAAAGCGCTATTACCTGGAACGCATGGAGAACTGGCACCACCCGAAGGAGCCCATCTCGGCTGACGATTACCAGATCGAGCACGTCATGCCCCAGACGATTGATGATGAGCACGGCTGGAAGGAATCGCTTGGCGAGAACTGGGAAGACATCCACGACAGGTTGTGCAACAACTTGGGAAATCTAACGCTGACGGGCTACAACCAGGAGTACTCAAGCCGGTCGTTCTCGGACAAGCTCAATCTTCCGAACGTGGGACTTATGTGCAGCCCACTCTACCTAAACAAGTCGATCGCCTCGCATGAAAAATGGGGCGAGGAGGAGATTAGGCAGCGTGCGGACGAGCTGGCGAAAGAGGCGTGCGAGATATGGAAGTACCCCGATCTTCCGGCAGATGTCGTCGACAAGTATCGCCCCTCTCGCGGGGAGTCTGACGAGGCGCCTATTTGGACTCTGCAGGAGAACCACCCCACTTTTGCTGAAGGCGGACTCAACCAGAAGCTTTTCGATGAGGTACGCGAGTCCGTTCTGAGTGGTAACCCTTCGTGGGAGTCCTATATAGCCAAGTACTATGTAGGCTTCAGGTCGGGCAAGCGAAAATTGCACGCCGTGCTAGAAGGCAGGACCAGCAACGGTGGTTGGATTGCCGTCGGCCTGGCAAAGAGCGTTGACGATCTGACGGATCCAGAGGGCCTGTGTCAGGACAAGCGCTCACAGGGCGGATTTGGCCCGGGTCTACCGACCTATGTCGCACTTCGGAACGCTGATGACATTCCCGCGGTGCTCGATCTTATAAAGCAGTGCTAGGTTGAAGGCCGGGGATTGGCCCCCCCCGGCCTTCATTGCCTCAGATTTGTTGGTGGCTCTTCACCGTAAAGCGCATCTGGTGGGAGAGGCTGCTCTTGGTCGGTTGGTGTCGGAATCGCGGGCAATTATTCGGCCTAAATCCGGAAAAGTGCAATATTGGCTGGTATAAAAGTACGGAAAAGTGTCGTAATATACACTTTAAAACATCGAAAAAGTGTCGAAATGAGCACCTAGCAACCACGGAAAAGTGTATCATAGTGCTAAAACAGCACGTAATAAGGGGTACGCTTATGCTGCAAAGAAAAGCAAAAGCACAGTTTGAATCCTGGCTTGCCTCGTCGCCTAACAAGGCTCTTTTGGTCAAGGGCGCCCGACAGGTAGGAAAGTCATATTTGGTCAACATCTTTGCAAGCGAATCGTTCGAAAATGTCGTGACGTTCGACCTTATCGCCGACGCGTCCGTGCGCGATTCGTTTTTGGCGGCAAAAAGCGCGGATGACCTGCTTATGCGCATGTCTATTGCTGCAACGCAGCCGATGGTTGCGAACAAGACCGTTGTGGTTATCGACGAGGTGCAGCGATGCCCCAACGTAGTGACGTTTATCAAATACCTGGTCCAGCGCGGCGACTTTCGATACATCCTTACCGGATCGCTCCTTGGCGTTGAGCTCGAGGGCATCGATTCCCTGCCGGTGGGGTATGTCGAGCAGGTCCAGATGTACCCACTCGACTTTGAGGAGTTCTGCTGGGCAAGCGGCGTTGCTGCCGGAGCGTTTGACATGCTCAGGGGTTGTCTAAAGGACGAAAAGGAGCTCCCCGGCTATCTGTATGATCGCTTGCTCAATCTGTTCCATCAGTATGTGGTGGTGGGGGGCATGCCCGACGCGGTCAATTCCTTCTTGGCGACGCGCAATGTCGACGAGGTTCGAAACATCCATCGCGATCTTCACGCCCTGTATCGCGATGACATCGCAAAGTACGCTCCGCCTGAGCTACGCTTGGTTATTCGCGATATCTATGATCTGATTCCCAGCGAGGCCGGCTCCAAAAACAAGCGATTCAAACTGTCATCGATTAACGGTGTCAAACGTTTTTCGCAGGTGACAGATCATTTTCTCTGGCTATCGGAGGCGGGTGTCGCGCTTCCCGTCTATAACGTAACGGCGCCCGTGGCACCCCTTTTATTGGGGGAGCAACGAAATCTGTTCAAGCTGTTTTACTTGGACACCGGAATGCTCATGTCGTCGTATTCCAAAAGGGTCGCCCAAGGCGTTTTTGATGGGGAGGCGGAAGACGCCTTTGGCATGAACATGGGGGCGGCGTTTGAGGGCTTCGTTGCCCAAGAGCTCAAAGCCCACGGATTCAGATTGCGCTACTTTACGTCTAAAAAAGTCGGCGAGCTCGATTTTGTGGAGGAGACGCTCGATGGGGAGGTCCTTGCCATCGAGGTCAAGTCGGGCAAGAGCTTTAAGTCCCATGCGGCGCTCGACAACGCGCTCGCGACGAAGGGCTACGGAATCGATCGCGCCCTGGTACTTGCGGAATGTAATCTTCACCGCGATGGTGACGTGCTGTATCTGCCCATCTTTATGGCAGGGCTTTTGGAGCCGTAACATGCCGCCGGCTCTTCCGGCCCTCCCTTAACCCTCGCTACTCGTCTCCGTCGTTGGGGTCGCCTTTGAGGGTGTTGATGTCCAGGTGCTGGTTGTCGTCCTCTTTTTGCTGCGTTGCCGATTCGGATGCGGTGGGGCCGCGGAATAGCTGGAATCCCTCAAACGCGATCACGCCGAGCAGGGCGATGATGATGGCGATAAAGACAACCTTTGCCGCCTGCGAAAACTCCGAAAAGCGCGGCGGTTCTTCTTCGGTGTGGTAATCGGCAGCGCGCCTATCGTCGGTGCCGTGGGTATACGACGATGCCGAGGCTGCCTTTACGCTCGCTTGGTTGTAATCGGGAGCGGGCGTGGCGGCAAACGGGTCGCGAGAATAGTCGCTCGACGTTTGACCGTAATCCTCGGTTTCGATGCGGCTGGCGCGAGGCTGTTTCCTCGGGCGGTTGGCGTATGCTGCGGTGTTGTCGTGAGCGGAGTCGTGTTCCTCGGCAGCCGCAAACAGGGGGTTTACCGGAATGTCGAGTGCCGGCATGCCGCCCGAGGTCTCGTCCAGATCTGCCGCCGCCCAGGAATCAAAGGCAAACTGGCGGTTGGAAAGATCATCCAGATCCATGACAGGCGGCTCGAGCTCGGGCTCGGGAGTCGTGTATGCCGACTGCTGCGGGGCAGCGTAGTGAATCGTGTTGTCTGCCGTGGGGCGCTGTGCCGCTGCAGCGAGAAACGCCGCCGTCTCGGACGGATCGCTAGCAGGACGGGGTGCGGGGGCGGCTTTACGCGTCGCCTGCACGATGGGACGGGTGGCAAAGTCGTCCGCGGGCACAGATGCCGGCGCGGGCGTGGCGGAAGGTGCGTGCTTTGCACTTGTTGGGCGAACCCCGCCGCCCATGAGCTCCTCGGCGGTCCAGGGGCGGTCGCTCATCACGTCGTCGAGGCTCAGCGCAAAAAGGCCCTCTTCGCCCTCGTCAAACGCGTGTTTCGCATGCCTGGCGCCAGAAGCGGTGCCTCCGCGGCCGTTGCGTGATGCGTTGCTCGACCCCATCTTGTCCCATCCTTTCGAAATGCTCACATTCATCGATTATATGGAACTTGCCTTGCGGCCGACTCTCGGATTCGCGCATTCCAGAACTCGCGCCCAAAAGGGGAGGGATGCGGGCGCGCTGACTATTTGTCGTCGGCCTCTGCCTTGGCCTCGTTGAGGTAGCTGTAGAAGCTGTACTTAGAGATGCCAAAGAACTCGCAGGCGCGTTCGCTCGACTTGGAGATGAGGAAGGCGCCGCGACGGTCGAGGTAGCCAATGGCGCGGATGCGCTCGTCTTTGGTCATGAGTGCCGCGGGCTTGCCCACGTACTGCTCGCACTCGCGCAGCAGATCCTCGAGCAGGTCGCCGATGTTTTTGGTGATGGGCTCGGGCTCGGTGTATCCCTTGTCGCCCGTGCCGGTGAGCGCGTCGAGCGAACGCTCAAACGCCTTCATGAGCGTGATGTCAAAGTTGATGCCCATAATGCCAACGGGGTTGCCGGCGTCGTCGCGAATGAAGATGGTCGACGATTTGAGTAGCTTGCCATCTGCGGTCTTGGTGAGGTACGGCGCGCGGTCGTGGATCTCGGCGGCATCCTCGTGCATGGACTCGAGCACAATATGGCTGGGGCCGTCGCCCAGTTTACGTCCGCTGATGTGGCCGTTTTCAATCACCACGATAGAGTGGTCCATGTCCTCGGTCTCCAGATCGTGGACGACGATTTCGCAGTTGGGGCCAAACTGTAGCGCCAGGCTGCGCGCAAGACGCTTGTAAAACTCAATCTGTGCGGGGGTCATAGGTGCCTTCCTAAAAATTAGTTTGGGCTCACTGTGCCATAAACCACACCTGTTCGCAAATAACGAAAGCATCGCTGCGTTATGCGACCGTTCGGCGGCGAAAAGGTACCGATTACGGCAACAAACAATTTGTTAGGTTTTCCATTCAAAAAGTGTGATAGAACAGTGCTAACAAACTTTTTGTTTGGCATCCACATAAAAGTTCAGCCGCATGAATGGGAATGGGCTGAAACGCGTATGCGGGGGCCGGCAAGAGAGAACTTAAGGAGTTCACCGTATGGCCGATAAGATCCAGTGGGCGGGCAACACGATGCCCAAGAGCGATGACAAGCACTTGGGAATTATGAGCCTCGACCACGTGAAGAAGGCCCGCGCCTTCCACCAGTCGTTCCCCCAGTACACCGTCACTCCGCTTGCCCGCCTGGACGGCCAGGCCGCACGCCTGGGCCTGTCCAACCTGTGCGTTAAGGACGAGAGCTATCGCTTTGGCCTCAATGCCTTTAAGGTTCTGGGCGGTTCGTTTGCCATGGCCAACTACATTGCCGACGAGACCGGCAAGGACGTTGCCGAGTGCACCTTCGATTACCTGACCTCCGATCAGCTTGCCAAGGACTTTGGCCAGGCTACCTTCTTTACCGCCACCGACGGCAACCATGGCCGCGGCGTGGCATGGGCTGCCAACAAGCTGGGCCAGAAGGCCGTCGTGCACATGCCCAAGGGTTCCACCAAGCCCCGCTTCGATAACATCGCCGCCGAGGGCGCCACGGTGACCATCGAAGAGGTCAACTACGACGAGTGCGTGCGCATGGCCGCCGCCGAGGCCGATGCCTGCGAGCGCGGCGTCATCGTTCAGGACACCGCCTGGGAGGGCTACGAGAAGATTCCGTCCTGGATCATGGAGGGCTACGGCACCATGGCTTCCGAGGCTGCCGAGCAGCTGCGCGAGATGGCCATCAACCGCCCGACGCACGTCTTTGTTCAGGCCGGTGTAGGCTCGCTGGCCGGCGCCGTGGTGGGCTACTTCACCAACCTGTACCCCGATAACCCGCCCACCTTCGTCGTGGTCGAGTGCGCTCCCGCCGCCTGCCTGTACAAGGGCGCTGCCGCCGGCGACGGCGATCCGCGCATCGTGGACGGCGACATGCCCTCCATCATGGCCGGCCTGTGCTGCGGCGAGCCCAACATTCTGGGCTGGGATATCCTGCGCAACCACACCACCGCCTTCGTGTCCTGCCCCGACTGGGTCACCGCTCGCGGCATGCGCACCCTGGGCGCTCCCGAGAAGGGCGACCCGCGCGTCATCTCCGGCGAGTCCGGCGCCGTGACCACCGGCCTGGTCGAGACTCTCATGCTCGATCCCGAGTACGCTGAGCTCAAGGAGCTCATCGGCCTGGACAAGACGAGCTCCGTGCTCTGCTTCTCCACGGAAGGCGACACGGACCCCGACCAGTATCGCCGCATTGTTTGGGAAGGCGAATATCCGACCTGCTAATCGTTGGGCGGCGCAACGCGCCGCGCCAAATTCCTATTAGACCCCCTATGTCCTGCAGATGCATGAACCCGGGAGGCGGAGCGATACCTATTTGCTCCGTCGCGAGTTCCGCACGCAAAGGAAAGCACTTAATGTGCTTTCCGTCTTGCGCAGGACTGTCCGAGCAGCGGAGTAAATAGGTATCGCTCCGCCACCTCACAGGTAGATTCCTTCGTTTGAAAGGTTATGAACAATGGCTAAAGAACTCGATTTCGACGCTATCAAGGCTGCTGCTGAGTCCCATCGTGCTGATATGACTCGCTTTCTGCGCGCCATGATCTCCCACCCCTCTGAGTCCTGCGAGGAGGGTGAGGTTGTTGCCTGCATCAAGGCCGAGATGGAGAGCCTTGGCTATGACGAGGTCAAGGTCGACGGCCTAGGCAACGTCATGGGCTTTATGGGCGAGGGCGACAAGATCATCGCCATCGACTCCCACATCGACACCGTCGGCATCGGCAACATCGAGAACTGGGATGCCGATCCCTATGAGGGCTACGAGACCGACGAGATCATTTACGGCCGCGGCGGCTCCGACCAGGAGGGCGGCATGGCTTCTGCTACCTATGCTGCCAAGATGATGAAGGACATGGGCCTCATCCCCGAGGGCTACAAGATCATGGTCGTCGGCACCGTCCAGGAAGAGGACTGCGACGGCATGTGCTGGCAGTACATCTACAACAAGGACGGCATTAAGCCCGAGTTCGTCATTTCCACCGAGCCCACCGACGGCGGCATCTATCGCGGTCACCGCGGCCGCATGGAGATCCGCGTCGACGTTCACGGCACCTCCTGCCACGGCTCCGCTCCCGACCGCGGCGACAACGCCATCTACAAGATGGCCGACATCATCGCCGACGTCCGCGCCCTCAACAACAACGGCTGCGACGAGTCGACCGACATCAAGGGTCTCGTCAAGATGCTCGACCCCAAGTACAACCCCAAGCACTACGAGGATGCCCGCTTCCTGGGCCGCGGCACCTGCACCGTCAGCCAGATCTTCTACACCAGCCCCAGCCGCTGCGCTGTCGCTGACTCCTGCGCCATCTCCATCGACCGCCGCATGACCGCCGGTGAGACCTGGGAGTCCTGCCTGGACGAGATCCGCAACCTGCCGGCCGCCAAGAAGTACGGCGACGACGTGAAGGTCTCCATGTACATGTACGACCGTCCGTCCTGGACCGGCGAGGTCTACGAGACCGAGGCTTACTTCCCCACGTGGATCAACAAGGAGACCGCTCCGCACGTCAAGGCCCTCGTCGACGCCCACAAGGCCATGTTCGGTGACGAGCGCATCGGCTGCGAGCCCAGCATGGACAAGCGCACCGGTCGTCCGCTGTGCGACAAGTGGACCTTCTCCACGAACTGCGTTTCCATCCAGGGCCGCTATGGCATCCCCTGCGTCGGCTTTGGCCCGGGTGCCGAGTCTCAGGCTCACGCTCCCAACGAGGTCACCTACAAGGACGACCTGGTCACCGCTGCCGCCATGTATGTGGCTGCCCTGAACCTCTACGATCCGAGCCAGGCCGATGGCGACGCCACCGTGTTCCGCGCCGGTCTGACCAACAACAAGATCGACTAGTCCCATTCCTCGATTTTGTTGAGCCGGGGACAGTTTATGCCCCCGGCACCTCCTGTTGACTTGGGGCCCGCGGTCGTTATCTCCCATGCTTCCTCAACGGTAGCGGGTCCTCGTCATAGCGCTCTGCATGTTCTAGCCACACGCGCATGCCGGAGCACATCTACTCATTGCGATCGTTTCATCTTTGGAAAGGATATTTACATGGACGCTAAGTTTACCGAGCTCGTCGAGCAGCTGAACGGCCTCGATTTTAAGGGTATGTACGGCAGCGACTTCCTGCACACCTGGGATAAGACCACCGATGAGCTCAAGGCTCTCTACATCGTCGCCGACGCCCTGCGCGAGCTGCGCGAGAACAACGTTTCGTCCAAGATTTTCGACTCTGGTCTGGCCGTCTCCCTGTTCCGTGACAACTCCACCCGTACGCGTTTCTCCTTCTCTAAGGCCGCCAACCTGCTCGGCCTTGAGCTGCAGGACCTGGACGAGAAGAAGTCCCAGATCGCTCACGGCGAGACCGTCCGCGAGACCGCTACCATGATCTCCTTCATGGCCGACGTCATCGGCATCCGCGACGACATGTACATCGGCAAGGGCGACGCCTACATGGCCGAGGTCTCCGAGTCCGTCCAGCAGGCTTACGAGGACGGCGTTCTGGATCACCGTCCCACGCTCATCTCCCTGCAGTCCGACTCCGATCACCCCACGCAGTCCTCTGCCGACATGCTCTACCTCATCAACGAGTTTGGCGGTCTCGAGAACCTCAAGGGTAAGAAGGTTGCCGTCACCTGGGCCTATTCGCCCTCTTACGGCAAGCCGCTGTCCTGCCCGCAGTCGCTGATCAGCCTGCTGCCCCGCTTTGGCATGAACGTCACCCTGGCCCACCCCGAGGGCTACGACCTCATGCCCGAGGTCGTCGAGCGCGCTAAGGGCTACGCCGCCGAGTCCGGCACCACCTTTAAGCAGGTCAACACCATGGCCGAGGCCTTCGAGGGCGCCGACATCGTGATCCCCAAGAGCTGGGCTCCGTTTGCCGCCATGGAGAAGCGTACCAACCTGTACGCCGAGGGCGACGACGCCGGCATCGCAGCGCTCGAGAAGGAGCTACTCGCCCAGAACGCCACCCATCAGGACTGGTGCTCCACGACCGAGCTCATGGAGAAGACCGCCAACGGCCAGGACACCATCTTTATGCATCCGCTGCCCGCCGACATCTCCGGTGTCTCCTGCGAGCACGGCGAGGTCAACGCCGACGTCTTCGACATGCATCGTGTGGGCATGTACAAGGAGGCCAGTTACAAGCCGTACGCCATCGCAGCCATGATGTTCCTGCAGAAGGTTGCCGATCCCGCCGCTACCCTCAAGGCCCTCGACGAGCGCAACACCGCCCGTTGGTTCCAGGCCTAAAGCTGGGCTGAGAAATGGCTAAGCGTATTGTTGTCGCCCTGGGCGGAAACGCCCTCGGCGCCAACCTTCCTGAGCAGATGGAGGCCGTCAAGACGACTTCCAAGGCTATCGTCGACCTGATCGAGGAGGGCAACGAGGTCGTCGTCGTGCACGGCAACGGTCCCCAGGTGGGTATGATCGCCAACGCGATGGCAGAGCTCACGCGCTCTAACCCTCAGAAGTACATCCCCTGCCCGCTGTCCGTTTGCGGCGCCATGAGCCAGGGCTACATTGGCTATGACCTGCAAAATGCGCTGCGCGAGGAAATGCTCGACCGCAATATCGACAAGGGTGTCGCCACCGTGCTCACCCAGGTCGAGGTTGCGGCGGACGATCCGGCCTTTGCCGACCCGGTCAAGCCGATCGGTCCGTGGATGAGCGAGACCGAGGCCAAGGAGCTGGAGGCCGACCGCGGCTACCAGTTCATCCACGACGAGAAGCAGGGCTTCCGTCGCGTGGTTGCCTCGCCCAAGCCCGTGAACATCGTCGAGCTCGACACCATTAAGTCGCTCGTCGAGTCCAGCCATGTGGTGATCTCCTGCGGCGGTGGTGGCATTCCCGTCACCAAGGCCCAGGGCAACCACCTTAAGGGCGCTGCCGCCGTCATCGATAAGGACTTTGCGGCCGAGAAGCTCGCCGAGCAGCTCGACGCCGATGCCCTGATTATCCTGACGGCCGTGGAGAAGGTTGCCATTGGCTTTGGTACCGACCACGAGCAGTGGCTCGACACGCTGACCGCGGCTGACGTAAAGCGTCTGTCCGAGGCCAACGAGTTCGGCCGCGGCTCCATGCTGCCCAAGGTTCAGGCCGCCTCGACGTTTGCCGAGAGCAAGCCGGGCCGCACGGCGCTCATCACGCTGCTCGAGAAGGCGCGTGACGGTCTTGCCGGCAAGACCGGTACCACGTTTACCGGCGACGCTGAGTAGGCATATCTGCACCATTGAGGAGGGTGCCCTGCGCCGCGGGGTGCCCTCCTTTGTGCTATGGAGAGCCAAGGGGCGGTCGCTGGAAAAACGAGCACATGCCTGTTCCGACGGAGTGTGAGCTTGGTATGGTGGGTATAGCAACTATGGTGTCCAAGGCAGCCAGGGGAGGTTTGCGGAGATGAAACTCGGTTGCGTCATTATGGCTTCGGGCGAGGGCAAGCGGTTTGGCTCCAACAAGATGCTTGCCGATATCTATGGCGAGCCGCTGATTGCCCGGACTATCGATTCGGTTCCCCGGGACTTTGACGTTGTGGTTTCGACGCGTTGGCCCGAGGTCGCCCAGATTTGCGAGGACAAGCATTGCCCGTGCGTGCTGCACGATGGCGAGCTGCGCAGCGAAAGCGTCCGTGCGGGCCTTTCGTGGGGAATCGAACGCAACTGGAAAGGTTGCCTCTTTTTGCCGGGCGACCAGCCGCTTGTGAGCGCGGATTCTTTTGAGGCCATGGTTCGCGCGTTTGACGAGCGTGGCCGCAAGCACCCGGTGCGTCTTGCGTGCAACGGTGAGCCTTCGAGTCCGGTGCTCTTTCCGGCGGAACTGTTCGATGCACTTATGTGTCTTGAGGGCAAGGACGGCGGCGGTTCGATCCTCAAAGGTCGCGTCGACGTTGCGCTGGTCGAGGCGCGTGCGTACGAGTTGTGGGATGTCGATACCGCCAAGGGACAGCGGCGCATAACGGAGCATATCGCCGCCTGCTCGTATTTTGATCACGTGGCAAACTGCATCAATCAATAAGGAGCAATTATGATCATCATCAAAAACGGCGCGCTCGTGACGCCCCAGGGGCTTCGCCGCGCCGATCTTGCCATGGATGGCGATAAGATCGTGCGGATCGCCGCGGCGATTGAGCCGGCCGAGGGCGATACCGTCCAGGACGCCACCGACTGTTGGGTGTTCCCCGGCTTTATCGACGGCCACACGCACATGCAGTGCTGGACTGGCATGGATTGGACGGCCGATAGCTTTGAGACCGGTACGCGTGCGGCTGCCTGCGGCGGTACGACGACCATCGTGGACTACGCGACGGCCGATCGCGGCGTGACCATGCCCGATGCCCTTGCCGAGTGGCACCGGCGTGCCGATGGAACCTGCACGGCTAACTACGCTTTTCATATGGCACTCGCCGAGTGGAACGAGCGCAATCGCGCCGATCTTTCGGCCATTCGCGAGGCGGGCGTGTCGTCGTTTAAGACCTACTTTGCCTACGATCATCTGCGCCTGGACGATGCCGAGACGCTCGAGGTGCTGGAGGAGCTCAAGCGTATTGGCGGCATACTGTGCGTGCATTGCGAGAACGGTACGCTGGTGAATGAGCTGCAGAAGCGCGTGTACGAGCAGGGGATTCATGGACCCGAGGGCCATGCACTCAGCCGTCCGGATGTGTGCGAGGCCGAGGCCGTGAGCCGTCTGCTATATCTGGCGCACCTGGCCGGCGACGCACCGGTCAACGTGGTGCACCTTTCGACCAAGCTGGGGCTTGAGGCTATCCGTGCCGCCAAGGCGCGCGGGCAGAAGAACATCTATGTCGAGACCTGCCCTCAGTATCTGATGCTCGACGACACCTGCTATCTGGAGCAGGGAGAGGACGGCTTTGCGGGTGCCAAGTATGTGATGAGTCCGCCGCTGCGCCATGCTGGCGACCGTGCGGCTCTGCGCGAGGCGCTTGTGTCCGGCGAGATCGATACGATTGCGACCGACCACTGCAGCTTTAACCTGCACGGGCAAAAGGACCGCGGACGCGACGACTTCCGCGCGATTCCCAACGGCGGGCCCGGTGTGGAGCATCGCCCCGTTGCGATCGCTACGAGCTTTGAGGGACAGCTGGGTCCTGAGGATCTGTGCCGCTTGATGAGCGAGAACCCGGCGCGCGTCTTTGGCATGTATCCGCGCAAGGGCTGTCTTGCCGAGGGCTCCGATGCCGACGTGTGCGTGTGGGATCCCAAGGCGCGTTGGACAATTAGTGCCGCGACACAGCATCAGGCTGTGGACTACACGCCGCTCGAGGGTTTTGAGGCACATGGCCGCGCCAAGGCTGTGTTTGTGAACGGCGTGCTGGCTGCACGCGACGGCGAGCCCACCGGAGCCCAGCCCGGCCGCTACGTCCCCCGCTAACAGAAAGGGCGCCGGATTCCCTTCGCAGTTGCGGTGAAATAGTTCCTGTTTAGCCGCCAAATAGGCCGTTTCAGGAACTATTCCACCGCAACTTATATGTCTGGTGGGGCAGCGCCGGCTATTTGAGGCTGCTGGCGACGATGAGGCGGCCGAGGGCGGCCTCGAAGCGATCTGCCATCGTTGGGTCGGCAAGCGTGTCGACTTGGTTGAGCGTGATACGGGCATTGTTGAGGTTCAGCATCTGCAACTCGGCATTGAGCACCATGGTGACGCGCTCTGGGGTGGCAGCGTCGGTGAGCTCGCAGCCGCAGTGCTCGCAGAAGATCTCGGGGCGGTGGACAACCTCGGCGACGGGCTTGCCCAGCCCCGAGGCGCCGACGACCCAGACAACGTTTGCCGTGGCGGCGGGAATTACCGGCTCCCAGGCGGCATGCGCCTTGAGCGGGAGTCGCTTGCTGCCATCTGCCTCGGCCAACACATAGTCAAAGCGCTGTGCCAGCTGGTCGAGCGGCTCGGCGGGGGCGGAGAGCTTGCCTGTCTCCGGGTCCAAAACACCCGCCTGGCAGATGCTTCCGCGGACAAGTTCCGCGCATGCCTCGCAGGTGCAGCCGAGAACATGCAGGGTCCCCGGCTTCCAAGGTGCGGCGTCCAGGCGACGGCTCGACCCGTCCCATGGCACGCCGGCGACGGGAAACATATGCGTGGTGGTGCAGAGGAGCACGCGGCCGCCAGCGCGCATGAGCTCGAGACCCATCGTCTTGAGCAAGGTCGACTTGCCTCCGCTGCCGATAATCGCGGTAATGCCCGGCTCGATCCTGAGCGCCGAGGCAAGATTGCCGCTAACCGTTTCCATCTGTTCACCGCCGTATAATACTGTGATAATAAATAATCATCAGAGTAGCGGTCGAACCGCTTTTGCTCTGATCAAACCGTAGCACAGGGAGGTGCCCCGGGAATGCTCGTTTATGTTCGCGGCGCTGGCGATATCGCCACGGGCGTCGCCGCTCGCTTGGTGCGCTCCGGCGTGTCGGTCGTTATGGCCGATATCGCGGTCCCCACGTGCATCCGCCGCACAATCAGTTTTTGCGAGGCCATTCGCCTGGGCGAGGTCGAGGTCGAAGGCATTCACGCTCGCTTGGCACAGACGCCGGCTGAGGCGCTCGAGATTACCCAAGCGGGAGACGTCGCCGTTGTGGTGGACCCCCAGGCCAAGATGCTCGGCGAGCTGAAACCCTCTGCCGTGGTCGACGCGATTCTGGCCAAGCGCAACCTAGGTACCACGTGCGACATGGCGCCTGCCGTCATCGCCGTGGGGCCGGGCTTTACCGCGCCGGTTGACTGCGACGCCGTGGTCGAGACCATGCGCGGGCATTTTCTCGGCCGTGTCATTACCCAAGGTTCGCCCCAGCCCAACACGGGCGTGCCGGGCATTATCGCCGGCTATGGCAAGGAGCGTGTTATCCACAGCCCCGCTGCCGGTGTGTTTCGGTCCGACCGCGCAATCGGCGACATCGTGAGCGCCGGAGACGTGATTGGCTATGCGGGCGATACGCCCATGTGCACGCAGATCGATGGCTGTCTGCGCGGGCTTTTGGCGAACGGCGTGCAGGTGACTGAGGGCTTTAAATGCGCCGATGTCGATCCGCGCGGCGATGCCAGCTATATCAACTACATTTCGGACAAGGCGACGTCGGTCGGCGGCGGCGTGCTCGAGGCACTCGCTATGCTCACCGGTGTCTTTAGAGGATAGAAGGCGGCAATGGAAAAGCTCGATGTTGTGAATGCGGCGCTTGCCGCCCTGCGTGCTGGCGAGACGTGCGAGCTCGTGGTCGTGGCCGGTACGGCGGGGTCGTCACCGCGCGGTGTGGGCGCCTGGATGGCCGTCTTTGCCGATGGCAGCCAAGCGGGCACCATCGGCGGCGGCAAGATTGAGCTCTTTGCGCTGGATGAGGCGCGCGAGCTCCTGAGCGCGGGACAGTCGCGTCTGGTCCGCTACACCATGGGCGGCGAGAACTCCGATACCGGCATGATCTGCGGCGGGGCCATCTGCCTGTGCTACCTGCATCTGGATGCGACCCAGGCACCGTTGTTCCAGGAAATTGCCGACGTCTTGGCCTATCGGCGCATCGGCGACTTCGTCATCGACTTTGGGCCGTTTGTCGCGAGCGCGCTCGAGGGCGATGCGGCCGAGTACCATGGCGAGGAATCGCGCCGCACCATTGCGGGCTGCCCCGGGCTTTCGCTGGTGGAGGAGGGGAGTAAGGTCACCTACACCAACGCGGCCTCCGAGATTCCCGCGGCGCACATCGAGACGCTCTGCCCCGAGGGCCTGACCTATATCTTTGGCTGCGGCCACGTGGGCGCTGCGACGGCGCGGGTACTCACGGCGGCGGGTTTTGCCGTCGTGGCTTGCGACGACCGCCCCGGCACGCTGACCCCCGAATGGGTGCCCGGTGTCTACGACCGTCGTCTGGTCGACTACAAGAACCTGAGCAAGCAGTGCCCCATCGGCCCGCGCGACCTGGTGGTCGTCGCCACGGCGGGTCACAAGTCCGATATCGACGTGGTGATTCAGGCCATGCGCGCCAAACCCGCCTATCTGGGCTGCTTGGGTTCGCGCCGCAAGACGGCATTTGTGCGCGCCCGCTTGGAGCAGGAGGGCTTTACGCAGGAGCAAATTGACGAGCTGCACCTGCCGATCGGAGTCGCCATTCAGGCCGAGGATCCCGAGGAAATCGCCATCTCCATAGCCGCCGAGATGATCCACCTGCGCCGTACCAAACTCGTCCCCCGCAAGCGCTAATCGCATCCCCACCAATAAGTTGCGGTGAAATACGGACTGTTTAAGCCAGTCAAGCCGCCAAGCAGTCCCTATTTCACCGCAACTGCCATGTTGATCCCTTGGGGACGGAGGAAAACGGATCGCTCGGAGGGTCAGGTGACCCAAGTGATCCATTTTCCTCCGTCCCCTAGGGATCAATATGTGCGGGGGAGTTGTGGAGTTGTGCAGGCAGACGAGGTTTTTCTGGAAATACGCACCCAATGCGCGTATAGTACCGATTGTTTTGTCGGCTCCTGCTGCGTCGAGTCCAAACCGCGAAATGCCATGAGCGGCGCGGATGCAGCCAGGAGGCACGAGGACAACCCACCGTGGCCACGCCCCGTGCTTAAAACCCCAAGAAGGAGTGAACAATGGCAGAAGAGAAGTATGTGCCGCGTCTGAAGACCAAGTACAACAACGAGGTCAAGCAGCAGCTTCAGGACAAGTTCCAGTACGAGAACGTCATGATGATCCCCAAGTTTGAGAAGATCGTCGTGAACATGGGTGTCGGCGAGGCCGCTACCGATTCCAAGGCCATCGACGGTGCCGTGCGCGATCTGCGCGCCATCACCGGCCAGCAGCCGATGATCACCCGTGCCCGCAAGTCCATCGCTACCTTCCGCCTGCGCGCTGGTATGCCGATCGGCTGCAAGGTTACCCTGCGTGGCGACCGTATGTGGGAGTTCTTCGATCGTCTGACTTCCGTCGCGATTCCCCGTATCCGCGACTTCCGCGGTATCTCCGCTAAGAGCTTCGACGGCCGTGGTAACTTCTCCATGGGCGTCACCGAGCAGCTCATCTTCCCCGAGATCGACTTCGACTCCGTCGATCACCAGCGTGGTATGGACATCACTTTCGTGACCACCGCCAACACCGATGAGGAGGCCAAGGCCCTTCTGGACGCCTTCGGTTTCCCGTTCAAGAAATAGGTTCACCTGCCCTAAAAGCGCCGTTTCCACAAGGGAGCGGCGCTTGGGGCGAACAATACTCTATGTGAGGAGGATATAAGTGGCTAAGACATCGATGATCGTCAAGTGCAATCGCAAGCAGAAGTTCTCTACTCGTGAGTACACGCGCTGCCAGCGCTGCGGCCGTCCGCACTCTGTGTACCGCAAGTTCGGCCTGTGCCGTGTCTGCTTCCGCGAGCTTGCACTCAAGGGCGAGCTTCCCGGCGTTAAGAAGGCCAGCTGGTAAGTCACTACCAGCGTTTCAAGCATCCGTTTGGAACAGGGAAAACGCGCTAGTTAGGCTTTGCCGTTAAGGGCGGCGAAGAACCAAGAGCACGTGTTCATCAAGAACGAAGGAGAATCTGTATGAACCTTACAGACCCGATCGCAGATATGCTTACGCGCATCCGTAACGCTAACTCTGTGAACAAGGCCACGGTCTCCATGCCGAGCAGCAAGAAGCTCGTCGAGATCGCTCGTGTTCTGCACGAGGAGGGCTACATCGAGGGCTACGATGTCGAGGACACCGTTCCCCAGAAGACTCTGCACATCACGCTTAAGTATGGTCCCAAGAAGGCTAAGGTCATCAACGGCATCCGCCGCATTTCCAAGCCGGGCCTGCGTAAGTACACCGGCGTTGCCGACATGCCCCGCGTCCGCGGTGGCCTTGGTACCGCCATTATTTCCACCAGCCATGGCGTCATGACCGACCGCGATGCTCGCAAGCACAACGTCGGCGGCGAGATCATCGCTTACGTCTGGTAATTCGCTCGGTAGGTAGAAGGAAAGGAGATCACCGTGTCTCGTATCGGTAATAAGCCTGTCCAGATTCCCGCCGGAGTCGAAGTGGCAGTCAACGGCAACAACGTTGTCGTCAAGGGCCCCAAGGGCCAGCTCGAGCTCGATGTCTATGAGAAGCTCGCTATCAACGTCGAGGACAACGTCCTCACCGTTTCCCGTCCCGACGACGAGCGTGAGACCCGTGCCCGCCACGGCCTCACCCGCGCCCTCATCCACAACATGGTTGTTGGCGTTTCCGAGGGCTTCGAGAAGAAGCTCGAGCTCGCCGGTGTCGGTTACCGCGTGCAGCAGAAGGGCAAGAACCTCGAGTTCTCCCTGGGCTTCTCGCACCCCGTGATCGTCGAGGCTCCCGAGGGCATCACCTTCGAGGTTCCCGACAACACCCACGTGAACGTCAAGGGTATCAACAAGCAGCAGGTCGGTCAGATCGCCGCTGAGATCCGCGGCCATCGTCCTCCCGAGCCTTACAAGGGTAAGGGTATTCACTACGTTGGCGAGCACATCCGCCGCAAGCTGGGTAAGGCCGCCAAGTAGTCGTAACCGACTCACTCGCATAAGACCAGCACCCCGTCAGGTGCTGGCAAGATCAACCTTTTTAGGAGTTTACGTATGAACAAGCATAAGGCGAAGCTGGAAGGCCTCAAGCGTCGTCAGCGTCGTGTTCGCGGCAAGGTCTCGGGTACCGCCGAGCGTCCGCGTCTTCGCGTGACCCGTACTAACGCCAACATCTATGCCCAGATCATCGACGACAGCAAGGGCTCCAGCCTGACGCTCGTCTCCGCCTCGACCCTCGAGGCCGAGTTCAAGGGCACCCACACCTCGAACAAGGAGGCTGCGGAGAAGGTCGGTCAGCTCGTTGGCAAGCGCGCCATCGAGGCCGGCATCACCAAGGTCGCCTTCGATCGCGGTGGCCGTATCTACCATGGCCGCGTCAAGGCCCTCGCCGACGGTGCTCGTGCCGCCGGTCTCGAGTTCTAGGAGGTATGTAGCACATGGCTCGTAATCAGAAGCAGCAGCGCGAGGCCTCCGAGTTCGAGGAGCGCGTCGTTTACATCAACCGCGTGTCGAAGACCGTCAAGGGTGGTCGTCGCATGAGCCTCGTCGCTCTCGTCGTCGTTGGCGACGGCAAGGGCAACGTCGGTGTTGGCATGGGCAAGTCCGCTGAGGTGCCCCTGGCCATCTCCAAGGCGTCTCTCGATGCCAAGAAGAACATGTTCCACGTGCCGGTGACCGAAGAGGGCACCATCCCGCACGAGGTTCTCGGTCACTTTGGTGCCGGCCGCATCATCATCAAGCCCGCTGTCGAGGGTACCGGCGTTATCGCCGGCGGCGCTGTGCGTCCCCTCTTCGAGCTTGCTGGCATCAAGAACGTCCTGTCCAAGTCCCTCGGTACCGACAACGGCCTTAACATCATCAAGGCTGCCGTCGAGGGCCTCAAGGAGCTCTCCAGCCCTGAGGACGTCGCGGCTCGCCGTGGCCTGACGGTCTCCGAGATGTTCGTCGGTAAGGAGAACTAAGCATGGCTGACACCATCAAGATCAAGCAGGTCCGCAGCACCAACGGTTGCAAGCAGGACCAGGTCCGTACTGTCCGTGCCCTCGGTCTCCACAGGATCCGCGAGGTTCGCGAGATTGCTGACAACGAGTCCGTCCGCGGCATGATCTTCAAGGTCAAGCACCTTGTCGAGATTGTAGAGGAGTAGCAAATGCAGCTTCACGATCTTACTCCCGCGCCCGGTTCCACCAAGAACCGCAAGCGCGTCGGCCGTGGCAATTCTTCGGGTCACGGCACCACTTCTGGCCGCGGCCAGAAGGGCCAGGGTTCCCGCTCTGGCGGCACCAAGGGTGCCGGCTTCGAGGGTGGCCAGACTCCGCTGGCTATGCGTCTGCCCAAGCTTCCGGGCTTCCGCAACCCCCGTCGTATCGAGTACACCGCTGTCAACGTTGAGCGTCTCGAGCGTAAGTTCGAGGACGGCGCTGTAATCGACGGTGCCGCTCTTAAGGCCGCTCGCATCACCAAGAGCGAGTTCGAGCCCGTCAAGGTGCTCGGCAATGGTGAGCTCACCAAGAAGTTCACGGTCAAGGTCGACAAGGTCAGCGCTTCTGCGCAGGCCAAGATCGAGGCCGCCGGCGGAAAGGTCGAGCTGCCGTGCTAAATGGTCTTAAGAATGCTTTCCGCATCAAAGAACTGCGCGAAAAGATTCTTTTTACCATAGCTATGCTCGTCGTGTACCGCATTGGTGCGCACGTTCCCGTGCCCGGCATTCCCTTCCAGGGGATGCTGGGCCTTTTCTCGACCGGGAGCAACTCGGTCGCCGCAGGTGCTATGGCCCTCCTGAATCTTTTCTCTGGTGGCGCGTTGAGCTATGTCTCGGTGTTCTCTTTGGGCATCATGCCGTACATCACGAGCTCGATTATCCTCCAGATGCTCCAGGCCGTCGTGCCTTCCCTGCATGAGCTTGCCCGCGAGGGCGAGGTCGGTCAGACCAAGATTACGCAGTATTCGCGTTACCTTACCTTGGCTTTGGCCATCCTCAACTCCGTGGGTTACCTCTTCCTCTTTAAGAGCTTCGGCATTAGCTTCAACGGCGCCGGCGCTCCCGAGATCATCTTTGACCTCATGATCGTCGGTACGCTCACTGCGGGCGCCATGCTGATCATGTGGATTGGTGAGCTCATCACCCAGCGCGGTATCGGCAATGGCATGTCGCTTATCATCTTCGCGAACATCATGGCCGGTCTTCCGCAGGCGATCTTCTCCAGCACCGAGGGTAACGCCGGTGGCATCATCACCATGGTGATCATCTGCGCCATCATCCTGCTGGTCATCCCGCTGATCGTTTTCCTTGAGCGCGGCCAGCGCCGCATCCCGGTCTCCTACGCCAAGCGCGTCGTGGGCCGTCGCATGATGGGTGGCCAGACCACCTACCTGCCCATCAAGGTCAACACCGCGGGCGTCGTGCCGATTATCTTCGCTTCGGCGCTGCTGTACTTCCCGGCCCAGATTGCCGTGTTCTTCCCCGGCATCGGCTGGATTCAGGCAGTTGCCTCCGCGCTTTCGACCGGTTGGCTCAACTGGGTGCTTAACGTTGTCCTCATCGTTTTCTTCGCGTACTTCTACACCTCCATGGTGTTCAACCCCGATGACACGGCCGACAACCTTAAGAAACAGGGCGGCTTTATTCCGGGCGTGCGTCCGGGTAGGGCTACCGCGGCCTACATCAAGAACGCGCTCAACAAGATCACGCTTCCCAGCGCTGTCTTTTTGGCGCTCATCGCCATCGTGCCTTCGATCATCTTCTCCTTTACGGGTAACCATCTGATCCAGGCATTTGGCGGCACGTCCATCCTCATCATGGTCGGCGTCGTGCTCGACACGGTCGATAAGCTCGAAGGCCAGATCAAGATGTATGATTACGATGGATTCTTTAAATAGGCTAGAGGAGGATTGCTCATGAACCTCGTATTGCTCGGAGCTCCGGGTGCCGGTAAGGGCACCGTCGCACAGGAGCTCGTCGCCGAGTTTGGCGTCGCTCACATTTCTACGGGCGACCTGCTGCGTGCTGCCGTCAAGGGTGGCACCGAGCTTGGTATTCAGGCTAAGAAGTACATGGACGCTGGCGAGCTCGTTCCCGACCAGCTCGTGATCGACCTTGTCAAGGAGCGCCTTGCCGCCGATGACGCCCAGCAGGGCTTCATCCTCGACGGCTTCCCGCGCAACACCGCCCAGGCTGTGACGCTCGATTCCGAGCTCTCCACCATGGGTCGCGAGATCGATTGCGCCCTTCTGGTCGACGTGGCCCCCGAGGTCATCATCGACCGTCTGTCTTCGCGTCGCACCTGCCGCGCCTGCGGTTACACCGGCACTGCTGCCGATGCCACCTGCCCCAAGTGCGCCGGCGAGATGTATCAGCGCGACGACGACAAGCCCGAGACCATCAAGAACCGTCTCGACGTCTACGAGAAGTCCACGAGCCCGCTCGTCGACTACTATCGTGGCCAGGGTCTGCTCAAGTCGGTCAACGGTGACCAGGCTCGCGAGACCGTGTACGGGGATGTCAAAGAGGCTCTCGGTCTATGATCAAGATTAAGTCTGCAACGCAAATCGAGCAGATGAAGAAGGCAGGAGCGCTATCTAAGATGGCGCTCCGCCACGTTGGAGCCATGGTTCGCCCTGGTGTTTCGACCTTTGAGCTTGATCAGCTTGCGGAGCAGATTATCCGCATGCATGGTGGCACCCCGGCCTTTAAGGGCTACGGCGGGTTTCCCGGTACCATTTGCGCATCGATTAACGATGCCGTGGTGCACGGTATTCCCAATCCCGACATGATCCTGCGCGATGGCGATATCATCTCCATCGATACGGGTGCCGTTGTCGACGGTTGGGTCGGCGATAATGCTTGGACGTTTTTCGTCGGTACCCCCACGCCCGAGGCCAAGGCCCTGTGCGAGGTTACGCGCGATTGCCTTAAGACTGCCATCGAGCAGGCTGTTCCCGGTAACCATATCGGGGATGTTGGTTATGCCGTCCAGTCCCTCGCCGAGTCTCACGGCTATGGCGTGCTTCGCGATTATGTGGGGCACGGTATTGGCCATGTGATGCACGAGGACCCCAACGTTCCGAATTACGGAAAGAAGGGGAGGGGCGTTCGTCTCCAGGCTGGTATGGTCATTGCTATCGAGCCGATGGTCACGATGGGATCCAATCATGTGAGCACGGGCTCCGACGGTTGGATCGTCACGACCAACGACCACCTGCCCGCCGCGCACTATGAGAACACCGTCGCCATCACCGATGACGGCCCGGTGATTCTTACTACCGACGCGCAAGGCGCCTGGTGTTCCTTGCAAGGAGGCGAGATGTAGAGGCCGCGTTCAAATTCTCCGGCATTTACATTTCAAAGTAACTAGTTTCACTTAGTTGTGGAGCCATTACGAAGATATTACGATACGTGCACGCGTATTGTAGAATACTCAATCGCTGTCGTTTTCTAGAGAAAGATGATTGCTTGTGAAGAAGGAAGACGCAATTGAGCTCGAGGGTACGGTAAAGGAACCGCTGCCCAACGCCATGTTTAAGGTTGAGCTCGAGAACGGTCATTCGGTTCTGTGCAACATTTCTGGCAAGATCCGAATGAATTACATCCGTATTCTCCCCGGTGACAGGGTTGTCGTGGAGCTTTCCCCGTACGACCTGACCCGCGGCCGCATCACCTATCGCTACAAATAGCGGCACGCATACACGCACTCCATTTCCGACTGAAGGCTTAGCTCAACCTACGGTCGGATTGTGTGTGAAGACCAGCCATAGTTTTAAACGCCTGCGGCTGGGCGAGTAGATAGTAGGGAAGTAGTTTGAGCGCTACCGAAAGGAAGAACGATGAAGGTACGTCCTTCGGTCAAGAAGATGTGCGATAAGTGCAAAATCATTAGGCGCCATGGCAAGGTCCTCGTCATTTGCGAGAACCCCCGTCATAAGCAGCGTCAGGGTTAAGAGAGGAGACTACGTTGGCCCGTATTAATGGTGTCGACCTCCCGCGTGAGAAGCGCGTTGAGATCGGTCTGACCTACATTTACGGCATCGGCCGCACCACTGCGACGAAGATCTGCGTCGAGTGCAACGTTAACGTGGATACGCGCGTTAAGGACCTCACCGAGGATGAGGTTAACGCCATCCGCGATTATATCGATAAGAACCAGATCATGGTTGAGGGCGACCTCCGCCGTGAGCGCAACCAGAACGTCAAGCGCCTTATGGACATCGGCTGCAACCGCGGCCTTCGTCACCGCAAGGGCCTCCCGGTCCGCGGCCAGCGCACCCACACTAACGCTCGTACCCGCAAGGGCCCGAAGCGTCAGATCGGTGCTAAGAAGAAGAAATAAGGAGCGCTAGATAGATGGCTACTGCTAAGAAGAACGTTCGCGCTGCCCGTCTGAAGCGCGCGGACCGTAAGAACATTTCCGTGGGCCAGGCTCACATTCGTTCTACGTTCAACAACACGATCGTTTCGATCACCGATCCCCAGGGCAACGTCATTTCCTGGAAGTCGGCTGGCCAGGTGGGCTTCAAGGGCTCCCGTAAGTCCACGCCGTTCGCTGCCCAGATGGCTGCCGAGGCTGCTGCCAAGCAGGCCATGGAGCACGGTATGAAGAAGGTTTCCGTCTTCGTCAAGGGCCCCGGCTCCGGTCGTGAGACCGCCATCCGCTCCCTCCAGGCTGCTGGCCTCGAGGTCTCGAGTATCCAGGACAAGACCCCCATCCCGCACAACGGCTGCCGCCCCAAGAAGCGTCGCCGCGTGTAACTGAAAGGATCGTATCAATATGGCAATCGACAGGACTCCTGTTCTTAAGCGCTGCCGTCAGCTCGGGATCGATCCCGCTGAGCTCGGTTACAGCAGCAAGAAGGAATCTATCCGTCAGCCCAAGCGCCGTCGCAAGGAATCTGAGTACGGCATGCAGCTGCGCGAGAAGCAGAAGGTCAAGTTTATCTATGGCGTTCTGGAGAAGCAGTTCCACGGCTACTTCAACAAGGCCCGCAAGATGAACGGCGTCACCGGTGAGAACCTCATGATCATCCTTGAGTCTCGCCTCGACAACGTCGTCTTCCGTCTTGGCTTCGCCCGTACCCGCAAAGAGGCTCGTCAGTCCGTTCGTCACGGTCACTTCACCGTGAACGGCAAGCGCGTGGACATCCCGTCCTACCGCGTCAAGGCCGGCGACGTCGTCGCTGTCGGCGAGAAGTTCCGTGACCTCCTCCCCATCAAGGAGGCCCTGATTTCCTCCGAGCGCTTTGAGGTCCCTGGCTGGCTCGAGGTCGATATCGAGAAGCTGTCTGGTAACGTGCTCGCTCTGCCGACGCGTGAGCAGATCAGCGGTGATATCAACGAGCAGCTCATCGTCGAGCTCTACTCTAAGTAGTCCATCCGGGCTGCTGAGGCTGGAGGTAATACATGTCAGAATTCATTAGGCCTCAGGTTCAGGTCGAAGAGATCAACGAGACGTCTGCTCGTGTCTCCGTCGAGCCGCTCGAGCGTGGCTACGGCGATACGCTGGGTAACTCCCTTCGTCGCGTACTTCTGTCCTCGCTCGAGGGTGCCGCCGTCGAGGCTATTCAGATCGATGGTGCACAGCACGAGTTCATGACCATCCCTAACATGGTCGAGGATGTCACCGACATCGTCCTGAATGTCAAGGGTCTTGTCTTCAGGGCTCTCGGCACGACCGACGAGGCGACCGCCACCATCTCGGTTGACGGCCCCTGCGAGGTCACCGGTGCGGACTTCTTTATTCCGTCCGAGTTTGAGCTGGTCAACCCCGAGCAGCACATCGCTACGCTCACCGAGGGTGGCCATCTCACCATGAGCATGCGCATCGGCTATGGCCGCGGCTATGTCTCTGGCGAGGCTAACAAGCGCGACAACGATCCCATCGGTGTGATCCACGTCGACTCGCTGTACTCGCCGGTGTCCCGTTGCGCCAAGCTCGTTGAGGCTTGCCGTGTCGGTCAGCACACCGACTACGACCGCCTTGTCCTCGAGATCGAGACCAACGGCTCCATCGCTCCGCGCGACGCCGTGGTCCAGGCTGCCAATATCATCAACCAGCATATGGCCGCCTTTATGAACCTTGCCGAGACCCCCGAGGTCGAGGAGGAGGCTTCGATCTTCGCTCCCGAGGTCACCAACGACAACGCCGAGCTGGACAAGCAGATCGAGGATCTGGACCTTTCCGTCCGTTCCTACAACTGCCTTAAGCGCGCCAGCATTCACTCGGTCCGTCAACTCGTTGAGTTCTCGGAGAACGATCTGCTCAACATCCGTAACTTCGGTGTTAAGTCGATCGAGGAAGTGAAGGACAAGCTTGAGTCCATGGGCCTGAGCCTGAAGGCTTAATGCTTCGCATATTTGAGGAGAAACTAGACCATGCGTCACAACGTTAAGAAGGGCCTGAAGCTCGGCACCGATGCGAGCCACACCAAGGCCATGAAGAAGAGCCTTGCTAAGGCCCTCTTCGAGAACGACCGCATCAAGACCACCGAGACCCGTGCTAAGGCGCTGCGTTCGGTCGTCGACCCGATCATCACTTGGGCCAAGAAGGGCGACCTGCACTCTCGTCGTCTGGCTATCGCCAAGCTCGGCGATAAGCAGCTCGTTGCCGAGATTTTCGACAAGGCTGCTCAGGGCATGTGGCAGGACCGCAACGGCGGTTACACCCGCATCATGAAGCTCGGTAACCGTAAGGGCGACAACGCTCCCATCGTTATCATGGAGCTCGTCACCGAGCCTTGCACGCCTAAGGCCAAGAAGGCTGCTCCGGCCCCCAAGAAGGCCGCTGCTCCCAAGAAGGTCGAGGCTGTGGAGGAGGCTCCTGCTGAGGAGACCGCTGAGTAGACATTCCGTCTGCATAGGCTATATTCGAGGGGTACGTTCGCGTACCCCTCTTTTTTTGTCGCGATACCGTTGCTTGTTTGTTGGGAGCGTCCATGACTGCGCCGTCTGATTTCAATTCGATTTCCGAGCTTGACGCCACACTCGTATTTCGTGTGGCCTATGATGGCTCGTCGTATAGCGGATTTGCCGAGCAGCCGGGACAGACGACGGTTGCGGGTGAGCTACGTCGAGCCATCGAGACGCTGCTTCGCCGCCCGATCGATCTGACGTGTGCGGGGCGTACCGATGCCGGCGTGCATGCCGTGGCTCAGTACATCAGCGTGCCCGTAACGGACGCTGAGCTCGCTTGTACGCGCCGTAGGTGGCTGCGGGCCATGGATGCCCTGCTACCCAAAGATATCGCCATAAACGAGGTCTACAAGGCCCGTAAAGGCTTTTCTGCGCGTTTTGACGCGCGTTCACGTACGTATACGTACCGTATTGCCGATCGAGATGCGCGCCCCGTGCTGTCCCGCGGTGCCGTGTGGTGGCATCGCTATCCCTTGGATGTTGAGGCGATGTCTGCTGCCTGCCCCGCGCTGCTGGGCGAGCAGGACTTTAAAAGCTTTTGCAAGGTTGCCTCGGCCGTCGACAAGCCCACGCATCGCTGCGTGATGCGTGCCGAATTTGGCCATGAGGTTGCGTTTGGCGAGGACATCCTGACGTTCACCATCGAGGGCAATGCGTTTCTGCATTCGATGGTCCGTACGATCGTGGGCACGCTTGTCGAGATTGGCATGCATCGCCGTGAACCCGAGTGGATGCGCGAGGTTATCGATGCTTGCGACCGTACCGCTGCGGGCCCCACGGCTCCTGCCTGCGGCCTTACGTTTATGGGCGTGGATTACGATCCCGCCGAGCTTGTCGTGCTCGACTAGGGGAGGGCTCGACGTGTCGTGCGTCGACACCTGTCATCTGTGGGCTGCGCGTGTGCAACATCTGTTCTTGGCGTGCAATGCAACCGGTGTCTCATTGCTTTTATTGCCGGGGTGTACCATGAACCACGGTTTGATTCATTGCTGTCGAGAGGACGGATAATTTGGTTCGACGTGGCTCGCATCCGCGACTTTCGGTGATCCTTGTGGTAGAAGGTTCGCCCAGCTATGCGATGCGTGCGCTCGAGAGTATCCAGAACCAAGACCTCTATGATTTGCAGATTGTCATCGTATGCCGCGATGTTGCACCGGGTGTGCGCCATTCGCTCGAGGTTGCCGCCGGCAGAGATATTCACATCGATTTGATTGACGTCGAGGATTCGGCGCGCGGAGCATGTCTCAAGGCCGGTTTTGCCGCCTCGCGTGGATTGCAGATTGTTGCCATGAACGCCGACGAGTGGTTTGCCCCACAGTCCCTTTCCAAGATGGTCGATGTTGCGTGTGATGCTGCGGCAGACATGGTGATTCCCACGGCATCGCTCGACCGCTACGATGCTCATCGTGAGCGCCATTCGCGTGTACTGGATGCCACCTCTCTTGCGATCGATGACCGTGCTTCATTGGCGGCCGGTCTGTCTCAAATGATTTCCGGCGGCCTGATTGCCCAGACTCCCGGTGTGATGTACAGCCGCACGCTGTTCGAGACGTGTTTGTCGCGCGACCGTGCGTTTCGCTCGATTGGGTTTATGACATGCGCTCTTTCGCAGGCGCAATGCATATCCGGGTGCGGTGATGCCTGTTTCCATGCGGTGGCGCCACGGCTTACAGATGCTTTTGACCCCACATTGTTTGCCAAGCTTACCGATGACGCCCGGGCGCTCGACGAGCTTATTGATTCGCTGGCAGAGGCGAACGGTGACGCGCAGCTAAAGGTGGCGAGCCATATGTTTTACTTCGCCGGGCTGGTCGCCTGCATCGAAAATTTGTGCTTGAGCCCGCATGGGGTTTCTTCAATTGAGCGTTCCGCCCGCATGCGTGATATGCTCGAGGCATCTCGAACTCGTCAGATGGCTGCGGCACTCAAGGGCAACCATCGTGGACTCGGCTTGTTGTTTGGACCGATTGCCAGTGCCAAACCTACGCGTTGCGTGATGTATACGCATCTGGCCGCTTTTTTTAACCGGACGGGCGTCAAAACTGCTTAAGACGGCTATTTTCGAAACAATCTTGCATGGAATTGTTTCGAAATGCGTTCTTATTCACAAATACCCTCAAATAGCGCTAAACTATTCAATTACTGATTGATTGTCTCCGCCATCTATGGAGTGAGGTTTAGTATGGCTAAAAAACGCAATGGGCGCCAGGATGCCATTAGAGATATTGTGCGCAATAAGGACGTCCGCACGCAGCGTGTGCTGGTCGATGAGCTCCGTGCTATGGGCTTTGATTGCACGCAGGCGACTGTCTCTCGCGATATTGCCGATATGGGGCTGCGTAAGCTCCCTGAGGGCATCTATGTTCTGGCAGAGGACCTGCACCTGCAGCGCATGGTTTCCGAGCTCGTAACGGGCGTTCTGCGTACCGATAATCTGGTTATGATCAAGGCTCAGCCTGGCACGGCTTCCGGCATCGCCGCCGCCGTTGATGCGGCAGAGTTGCCCGATGTGCTTGGCTCGCTTGCCGGCAACGATACGATTTTGGTTATTGCCCAGACGGCCGAGGACGGCGAGCGTCTCGAGGCGCTGATCAATAAGCTGAGCAATTCTCACAAGTAGGCGTGCGGGTCGTGCGCTCGGCACTGCGTGCGCTTACATAGTGGCTTGTAAGGGGTATCGACGTTGGTCGGTACCCCCTTTTTTTGTTTGCTGGTATAACGACCGCCCAGTCGCTTCAAACTAAAAGGCCCCGAGCAGTTCAATAAGCTGCTCGGGGCCTTGTTGGCTTTAGTCGCGTACTTCTTAGCCGACCGTATCGTCAGGCGTGGGCGAGGGGTCGGGAGTGGGCGTGGGCGTAGGCGTAGGCGTGCCGCCATCGCCGCCGGTCGAACCACCAGTGGAGCCGCCCGTCGAGCCACCGGTCGTACCGGTGCCGCCGGTGGTGTCGCCGCCCGTGGTCTCGGTGGTCGTGGTCGTCGTGGTCGTCGTGGTGGTTTCCTCTTCCTCTTCGTCCTTGTCCTTGTCGTCGTTCTCCGACTTCTTGGTGTTGTTGGTGCCGTAGAACTTCCAGACGCTGTTGTTCTTGTAGGTGGGCGCCGTTCCGGTCGCAAACTCCTCGCGCTCGGTACCGGTCAGAACGGTGTTCATAAACCGCTTAAAGACAGGCAGGTTGGTGCTGTCGCCCAGCAGGTCCGTGCCGTACTTTTGGATGGGGATCTCGCCCGCGGAATATCCGGTCCACAGGGCGCACGCCAGCTGCGGGGTATAGCCGCAGAACCACAGGTTGGTGGTGTTGTCGGTGGTGCCCGTCTTGCCGGCATAGGGCTGGTTGACACTCAGGGCGCCGGCAGCACCCGTACCGCTGCCCTTCATGACGCCGGACAGAACATCGGTGACCGCGGCGGCCTCGCCCTCGGTAAGCACCTGTGAGGGATTGTCGGTGTGCTGGTACAGCACCGAACCGGTACGAGAGTCAATCTCGGTGATGGCGATCGGCTGGCGATAGTAGCCGCCGTTGGCAAACGTCGCGTAGGCGGCGGCCATCTCGAGTGGCGAGATCGAGCCGGTGCCGAGCGTCATGACGGGAACGTCCTCGATGTTGTCCTTGGCGGGGTCGATGCCGAGCTTTTTGACGAGCGAGATGATCTTGCTGTTGCCGACGGCTTCCGCCACCTGGATGTAGCCGGTGTTGGAGGAGTATGCCGTCGCCTGCTTAAGCGTGATGTTGCCATAGCTCTGGTTGGCGTAATTTTGGACCTCAGTCGTGGTGCCCTTGGCCTTGAGCGGCGAGTTGCAGTTGAGGGTGACGTTGGGGTTCATGCCGTTTTGGATGGCAGTTGCCAGCGTAAAGGCCTTAAAGGTGGAGCCGACGGGACGCTTGGCCGTGGCATGGTTTACGTGGTTCTCGTCGGCGTTGTAGTCGTAGCCGCCCACCATGCACTTGATGTAGCCGGTCTTGGGGTCGACGACGACCATGCCCATGTCCAGGCCGTCAAGCGAGAGCGTGTCGAGCTGCTCGCGGACGGCATTCTCTGCCACCTGCTGCATCGTGGGGTCGATGGTGGTCTTGACGGTCAGGCCGCCCTTAAAGAGCACGTCGGTCGAGAACTCCTGCTCCAGCAGCTGCTTAACATAGGCGACAAAGTAGGGCTGCGAATACACGTCGACGCCGCTACCCGAAATCTCGGTTACGTTGAGGGTGATGGGCTCTGCCTGCGCGGCGTCGTGCTCCTCCTGGGTGATGTGGCCCAGGCGCAGCATGTTGTCGAGAACCTTGTTGCGGCGAGACAGTGCCAGATCGGGATTGACCGTGGGGTCGTACTGCGAAGGCGAGTTGGGAAGGCCGATGAGTAGCGCGGCCTCGCTCAGGGTGAGGTCGGCGGCGCTCTTGGACAGATAGGTCTCGGCTGCGGCCTCGATGCCGTAGGCGCCGTGGCCGTAATAGATGGTGTTGAGGTACATCATGAGGATCTCGTCTTTGGAGTACATGTCCTCCATCTTGATGGCGATGTAGGCCTCGCGCACCTTACGCTCAATGGTCGAGTCGAATTGCTCCTCCTGCAGGATGGTGTTGCGCACAAGCTGCTGGGTGATAGTCGAGGCGCCTTCGTGCCCGCCGCCGAGGGTTGCCACCGCAGCACGCGCGATACCCCACAGGTCGATACCGCCGTGCTCGTAGAAGCGCTCGTCCTCGACGTCAACGGTGCCCTGCAGCACGTAGGGGGAGACCTCGTCCTTGGTGATGGACTTGCGGTTTTGCGTGTAGAAGCTCGCGATCTTGTTGCCGTTGCAGTCGACGATCTCGGTGGGCTCGCTCACCAGATACGCGTTGGCGTCGGTGTAGTCGGGCAGATCGGACAGCCAGCGGTTGACGTTGCCGACCATGCCGATGCCAAATGCCACGCCCGCGATAAGCAGAAAGCCCAAAAACGAGAGCAGGATTATGGGCAGGGCATGCGTCTTTGAACGGCTGCGTCCCTGTCGTTGGCGAGGACCCATATATTGACCTCCAGGTATGTCGTGCCGGACGGCGGATGTGCCGTCGGGGCAGGATGGACATAAGTTATTACACGATAAACCAAACGGGGCGCGCGAGGCCTCGTGTATGCTGGAAGACGGCATTTTTCAGAGTGAATGCATACCTTGGTAAGGAGTTTGCCGATGGCGATTCGGACGATGGGGCCGAGCGGACAATACGAGACTGGATTGGATGCTGCCGGTGCGGCGCTGCCCGAGCTGCTGGCGCCGGCGGGGGGACTCGACCAGATGCTTGCGGCCATCGCCGCGGGCGCCGATGCCATCTATGCGGGGTTGGGAGGCTTTAACGCCCGTGTGAGCGCCCATGGCTTTACGGATGACGAGTTTGCGCGCGGTTGTGCCGTGGCGCATGCCCATGGCGTGCGTGTGTACGTGACGCTCAACGTGTTCGTGTTTGACGATGAGTTGTCCGACGCGGTGGCGTTGGGAGCTCATGCACTGGAGCTGGGCGCCGATGCCCTGATTGTTGCCGATGCCGGATTGGCGTGCGCGCTGAGCGCGGCGATTCCCGGGGTCGAGATTCACCTGTCTACGCAGGCGGGCGTTCATAGCGAAGGCGCCGTGCGGCTTGCCGCCGATGAGCTTGGGGTCGAACGCGTGACGACGGCACGCGAGCTGACGGTCGGCGAGATTGCCTCCTTGTGCGCTACTGGCGTGCCCATCGAGGTATTCTGCCACGGTGCGATTTGCATCGGCTATTCGGGGGCGTGCGAGTTCTCGGCCCTGCGGCGTGGGCGCTCGGCGATGCGCGGCGACTGCACGCAGCCGTGCCGTCTGGCGTACGACCTGGTGGACGAGGCGGGACAGAGCGTTGTCGCCGTCGAGGGAGATCGCCTGCTGTGCCCGCGCGACTATCTGGGTATTGCACATCTGCCCGAGCTTATAGATGCCGGCGTGGCGTCGCTCAAGATCGAGGGGCGCATGAAGAACCCCGATTACGTATTCAACGTGGTGCGGGTGTGGCGCCGGGCGCTCGATACGCTGTGCGACGGCGCGTGGGATGCCGCTGCCGTGTCGGCGCTCGAGCGCGAGCTGGGCAGGTCGTTCAACCGCGGGTTTACCGATGCGTATCTGCGGGGGCGATCGGGTGCTGAGCTCATGAGCTTTGAGCGTGCGATTAACCAGGGCGTGCGCGTGGGCCACTTGGTGACGGTGGGTCACGAAGAGGTGACCGTCGAGCTCGATGCCGCCGTGGCCGCGGGCGACACACTCGAGATCCGGTTCTATCCGGGTGCCGATGCACGCCCCGATGTGCCCAAGCGCTGGCCCCAGGTGCCCTGCCCGGTGGATGCAGCGGCGGGGGAGCGCGTTGTCGTGCACTGCAAGCGTAAGGTGGATGCGGGATGCGAGGTGTACCTGATTCGCAGCGCTGGCGTGTTGGGGCAGACGGCAACGGCGCTGGAGCACATGCGGGTCGAGGCGGACGCGGTCGTACCCGTAGCACGAGCCGTTGAGATACTGCCCTTTGAGGGCGCCGTGACTGTTGACGACGTGCCCGAGGCGGCGTTGACGGAGCCGACGGAAAAGGGGGCTTCCGCTCGCATGGTCTTTGCCTGGCAGCTGATGGATGCCGACCCGTGCGGCGAGCGCGATCTGTCCGATGCGACCGTGGTGCTCGACGAGGTCTGCCGCGCAGCTGATGCCTCGCGTACCCGCTCGCTTATGCGGCGTGCCGGGCGCGTCGTCTGCCGTAATCTGGGACAGGTGGCGATGGCGCGTGAGCTGGGCGTGGCGTTTGACGTTGCGGCACCGGTGTTTTGCGCGAACCGGGTTACGCTTGCCTGGCTACGCGGGCTTGGCGCGGGCCGTGTGTATTTGCCTGCCGAGCTTGCCGCCGACGACGCGGAGCGTGTTGCCGAGCTTGCCGCTTGCCCCGGCGTCTTGGGTCCGGTCGACGCCGACCGTCCCGAGCTCATGGTGTGCGAGCACTGCCTGCTGACCGCCGAGGGCGTCTGTGCCACCGATGCGACGGGGCAGGTCCGTTGCCGCGACTGCTTGCGTCGTCGGCAGGTACGCTATCTGGTCGAGCGTGACAGTACACGTCTGCCAGTTGCCATCGACGCATGCGGCAGGACGAGGATTTTCCTGTCGTAGGTGCTGCATCGCGTCAGTTTGTTATCATAAGAGAGTTTATGGACTTCCAGCACCGCCGTTTTCGGCGAGGGTGCTATAGCAAAAGGAGGATACCCAATGCTGTCTGTTGACGAGCAAATGCGTATCATCACCTCGGGCGCCGCGCAGATCGTTCCTGAGGCCGACCTTCGCAAGAAGCTTGAGAAGGGCGAGCCCCTCAACATCAAGCTCGGCGTCGACCCCACTAGCCCCGACCTGCACCTTGGCCATGCCGTGCCGCTGCGCAAGATGCGTCAGTTCCAGGACCTGGGCCACAACGTCACCCTCATCATCGGTAACGGTACTGCGCTGATTGGCGACCCCTCGGGCAAGAATTCCACCCGCCCGCAGCTTTCGCAGGAGCAGATCGAGGCCAATGCCGAGACCTACGTGAGCCAGGCCATGAAGATCCTGGATCCCGAGAAGACCACCATCGTGCACAACGGTGACTGGATCTTGTCGATGGACCTTGCCGGCCTGCTGCAGGTGTGCTCCAAGTTCACCGTCGCCCGTATTCTTGAGCGCGATGACTTTACCAAGCGCTACCAGTCTCAGACGCCGATCGCCCTGCACGAGTTCCTGTACCCCGTGATGCAGGCTTTCGACTCCGTGCAGATCAAGGCCGACGTGGAGATGGGCGGCACCGATCAGCTCTTCAACCTGCTCGCCGGCCGCGAGCTCATGGAGAAGTTGGGCATGGAGCCGCAGATCGCGCTCACCATGCCGCTGCTTGAGGGCACCGATGGCGTGCGCAAGATGTCCAAGTCCTACGGCAACTACATCGGCCTGACCGACGCGCCCAAGGATATGTTCGGCAAGACCATGTCCATCCCCGACGAGATGATCGGCAAGTACTATCGTCTGGCGAGCTCGCTCACCCCGGCCGAGGTCGACAAGATCGACGCTGCTCTGGCCGACGGCTCTGCCGATCCCTATGAGCTCAAGCGCGCGCTGGGCCGCGACCTGTGTGACACCTACCACGGCGCCGGTGCCGGCGACGAGGCTCAGGCCGAGTTCGACCGCGTGTTCAAGGAGGGCCAGCTTGCCGACTTCCCCGAGAAGCATGTCGAGCTGACCGTCAACGACGAGGGCCAGATCTACCTCGCAGGCCTGCTTAAGGACCTGGGCCTTTCGGCGAGCGCCGGCCAGGCCCGTCGCGACATTGACGGCGGCGGCGTCAAGATTAACGGCAAGGCCGTTGCTCCCAAGAGCTACAACATCGACCCGAGCGCCCTCAAGCTGGGCGACACCCTCTCCGTAGGCAAGCGCAAGGGCTTCAAGCTGGTTTAGCAAGTAGGTTAACCTAACATGTGCAATAGGGCCGCAGCCGGGATTCCCGACTGCGGCCCTATTTAGTTACGCGGTTCTACGGGCACTCATTGGGGACAGACTTAAATGAGTGCCCGCGGAATGAGAGTGGATAATCTCCCGTTTTTGGCCTGTTTGCGGGCTTCAAAGTGGGGGATTATCCACTCTCGTCATTTGCAAGGGGTGTATTCCCGATCCTCCGTTTGGGCATACAATTGCTATTGGCTTGCTGCGGTGAAGGTTTGTCCGCTCCGCAGCTGTTTTCTACGGTTAAAGGAGTATGTATGTCCGTTGAGGTCATGAGGTCTGTGATCGATGCTGCCGAGGGTCGCGTGCCCGTCGACACGCTGTTTACCAATGCGCAGATTGTCGACGTATATGGCCAGCGCGTGGCACCCGGTAGCGTTGCCGTCAAGGATGGCGTAATCGTCGGCGTGCTCTACGACGGTCGCGACGATGCCGCCGGCACCTACGAGGCGGCTGAGGTCATTGACTGCCAGGGTCGCTATATCGCCCCCGGCTTTATCGACGGACATCTGCACATTGAGTCCTCGAACATCCGTCCCGCCGAGTATGCGCGCATGGCGGCGACGCGCGGCACCACCACTGCCATCGCCGACAGCCACGAGATCGCCAACGTTTCCGGCCTGAACGGCCTGCGCTTTATGATCGAGGACGGCCGTCGCGCACCCATTTCCATCAAATACATGATGCCCTCGTGCGTGCCCGCACTGCCCGATGAGCAGGCCGGTGCCGTTATCACCGCCGCCGATATGCAGGCGTTTTTTGCCGAGCATCCGGGCGATGTCTTTGGTCTGGGCGAGATGATGAACCTGCCGGGCGTCTTTATGGCCGATCCCGAGACCTGCGCTCGAATCGACGCTGCCAACCAGACGCCGTCCAAACAGGTCGACGGCCATGTGCCGCTCGTTGCCGGCAAGGATCTCAATGCCTATGCCGCGGCGGGCATTATCGCCGACCACGAGTCGACGATTCCCGAGGAGGCGCTCGACAAGCTATCTCGCGGCATGTATGTCATGCTGCGCGAAGGTACGTGCAGCCATGACTTGGCTAACCTGTCTCCGATGTTGCTGGAAAACCCCGCCCGTGCCCGCCGCTGCTGTTTTGCGACCGATGACCGCGCTCCCTCCGACGCGCTTTCGACCGGTATGATCGACAATGCCTGCCGCGTGGCCATCGAGGCCGGTATTGACCCCGTGGTCGCCATCTCTATGGCGTCCCTGTCCACGGCCGAAGCGTTTGGCCTGGACCACGGTTGCCGCGACCCGCACGAGCTGCGTGGCGCCATCGCCCCGGGCAAGCGTGCCGACCTGCTGGTACTCAACGACCTGACGTTTGCTACAGCTCCGCATCGCGTGTATGCCGCCGGCGCGCTCGTGGCACAGGACGGCACTTTTGTGGGCGAGGTTGCGCCCGAGATGGCCGAGGTTGCGGCCCTTGCCGATGAGCTGCGTGCTTCCGTTAAGCTGCCGAAGCTTTCGCTCGACGTATTCGACTATGCCTTTAAGCCGGGCGAGGCCGTGATTGACGTGGTGCCGGGCAAGGCCATCACGGGCATGGCTCGTCCCGAGAATGCCGAGGGCCTGCGCCGCATTATGCTGATCGAGCGTCACGGCCGCGGCGTATCGCTGCAGGCAGAGGGTGCCGACGGTGATGGTCCTGCGGGCCTGGGTCTTGTTGGCAAGCACATCGGTCGCGGCTGGGTGCGCGGTTTCACCATCACCGGTGGTGCCATCGCCTCCACGATCGGTCACGACTCGCACAACGTGTGCGTGGTGGGCGACAACGCAGCCGATATGATGGCTGCCGTCGAGGCTGTTGGCCAGGGCGGTCACGTGCTGGTACGCGATGGTGAGGTCGTAGCGCGCATTCCGCTGGCGCTCGGTGGCCTGATGAGCGAGGGCACGGCCGAGGATGTCGCCGCGCAACACGACGACTTTATGGTCAAGGCGCGCGCGATGGGTATTGAGCCGCCACTCGACCCCATTATGGGCATCATCTTCCTGCCCCTGCCGGTGATCCCGACGCTCCGCATTCGCCCCGAGGGCATGTTCGACGTCACTACCTTCACCTACGCCGACTAGTCATTGGGGACGTTCTTAAACGACTGGCCGTCGGGGACACTCTTTGGCGTGTCGCCTGACGCCACGACCGTGGGACCTCTGGCGCGCGTGAGCTATTTGCTAGGTCCTTGTAACGTTTATGACTGCGGGGTCTTATTTGGGCTCCCTTTGGGTACGTTGGAATCGGATACACGTCCGATTCCATCAAGCCCGAAGGGAGCTTTTCTATGTTTAAACTGATTGCATCCGATATGGACGGCACACTGCTTGACGAAAATGGCCAGGTGCCGCCTGAGACCTACGAATTGATCCTGGCGCTACGCGAGCATGGTGTACATTTTGCTGCATCGTCAGGCCGCCGCTACGATCGCCTGTGCGAGTTCTTTGCGCCCGTTCGCGACAAGATGGACTTTGTCGCAGCTAACGGTGCCCAGGTCTACGCCGACGGCAAATTGGTAGACCGCGAGGTGTATTCGCACCTGGCGATTCGAAAGCTCGCCCAGGCCGTCGCGACGTTTCCCAATCTGCATCTTGCACTCTTTGACCGAACCAAGTCCTTTTTGCTCGATGACGAGTGCAAGTTCGTGCGCGAGGTCGATAAGGACCTTCCCAATGCCGAGCGCATTTGGGAGCTGCCCGATCCCAGCGTAAATATCATCAAAGCAAGTATCTTTTGCGACGACGGTGCCGTTATGGACAGTGCGTACGTGCTACAGCGCGAACTCGGTCAGCTCTTTACCTTTGCGCCTTCAGGCAACGCGTGGATCGATGCCATGCAGCCCGGTGTGTCGAAGGCCTCGGGCATCGCGCAACTCGCGGAGCATTATGGCATTGGACGCGACGAGGTCATGGCGTTTGGCGACTCGATGAACGACTACGAGATCATTCGCTTTGTCGGCACGGGTTGTGCGATGGAAAACGCGCGCCCCGCGCTTAAGGCGGTGGCCGATCGCGTGGTGGGTCGTAACCGCGACCACGCCGTCCAGCAGGAGCTCCGTCGCGTGCTGGAGAGTCTCGCTTAATCCGGCAGATGGGGACGTTCCTTTTCTGCCGGGTTGCTGCTGCTAGGCGAGGGCGGCCATGATGGTGCGGGCGACGCCGTCGTGGTCGTTGTCGTATTCGGTGATGGCGTCGGCGGCCTCGCGGTCCTCGGGCTCGGCGTTGATCATGGCCATGCCGTGGCCCGCTGCCTGCAGCATGGGGATGTCGTTGATGTTGTCGCCGAACGACCAGGCGTCGGCGAGACGCTCGCCCAGGTGCTCACATAGCCACGTGAGGGCCGTTCCCTTGGTGGCGCCCTCGCCCATGACCTCGATATTCATGGCGTACGAACGCGTGACCTCGATGCCTTCGAGCGTGTCGAGCGCTGCCGCGATGGCGTCGCGATCGGCCGGGTTATGCCAGTACATGGCGATGCGTTCGAGCACCTCGACTTTGTCAATTTTGTTGTCGATATCCATGTCGATCGGCGTTCGCGTGCGCTTGAGCGAAGCCGCGATGTGAGGATCGCCGCCACAGAACTCGTCCAGGCGCGTGTAGAGCGAGCGGGGGAGGAAGCACTGCCCGTCCGCGAAGATATCGAAGGTCACATCGTGGCCGGCGGCAATGCTATGGACGCGGTGGGCGATGCCGCGGTCGAGCGGTCGGCTCAAAATGCGCGTAGCACGTGAGACATCGGTGGGTGTACCGTCGTCGAGCTGCCAGACGCTGGCGCCGTTGGCACAGACCGCGTAGTGTACGGCGGGGTGGGCGAGGATGGGCTCAAAGACGCCCGACAGCGGGCGCCCCGTGCAGGGCACAAACTCAATACCGCGGCGCGCAAGCTCGTCGAGCATCGCCCAGGTGGCGTCGCTCATCTGCTTATCGCTCGTCAGCAGCGTTCCATCCATATCGGAAAACACAATCATTCGATGCAGCCCTTTCTACTGGCATAAAAAGCGTGGCCGAGGGCGGTGATGCCCTGGCCACGCTCGGGTTCTATAACGGTTCACGCCCTAGCGATCGGCGAGCGGCTTGTACTCCAGCGGCTCGATCACCGGACGGTATGCCGGGCGGATGATGCGGTGCGCGCAGAAGAGCTCTTCCATGCGGTGCGCCGACCAGCCGGCCATGCGGGCGACGGCGAACAGCGGCGTAAAGAGCGTCTCGGGCACGCCGAGCATCTTGTAGATAAAGCCCGTGTACAGGTCTATGTTGGCGCAGATGGGCTTGGTCATGCCGTGATCGCGCATCACCTGCGGGGCCAGGCGCTCGATGCGCTCGATGAGCGCGAACTCCTCGCCCAAGTCCTTCTTGGCGGCAAGCGTGCGCGCGTAACGGCGGCACACCTCGGCGCGCGGATCGCTCAGCGTGTAGACGGCGTGGCCCATACCGTAGATGAGGCCCGTGCCGTCGAAGGCCTGCTTGTCGAGAATCTTGCCCAGGTAGGCTGCGACCTCGTCCTCGTCCTCCCAATTGGAGACGTGCGCACGGATGTCCTCGTGCATGGACACGACCTTGGCGTTGGCGCCGCCGTGGCGCGGACCCTTGAGCGAGCCGATGGCCGCGGCATAGGCGGAATACGGGTCGGTGGCCGAGGAGGACAGCACGCGGCAGGCAAACGTGGAGTTGTTGCCGCCGCCGTGCTCGGCATGCAGCATGAGCATCACGTCGAGCAGCATGGCTTCGTCGCGGGTGAATTCCATGCCGCCGCGCAACACCTGCAGGATGGTCTCGGCGGTGGAGAGGCCGGGTGTGGGGTGCGGTACATGAACCTCGGAGCCGCGGCGCTTGGCGACCGAGGCCATATGCGCGAAGGCGGCGATGCGGGGGAGACGGGCGAGCATGGAGATGGCCACGTCGATTTCGTGCTCGGGTGTAATGGCGTCGGGCTCGGCGTCGAAGGCGTAGAGCAGCAGTACGGCGCGCTGAAGCACATTCATGATGCTCGACGACACCGTGGTCATGGGGAACTCTTTGACGTACTCGTCGCTCAGGTGCCTAAAAGCGCCCAGACGTCCGCAAAAACCGTCGAGCTCCTCTTTGGTGGGCAGAGAGCCCGTAATGAGCAGGTAGGCGACTTCTTCGTAGCCATAGCGATTCTCGGCCTGGGCGTTGTTGACCAGGTCCTCGATGCTATAGCCGCGCAGCGTAAGCTTGCCCTGGTCGGGCACGACTTTGCCGTCGACCTTGTTGTAGCCGTGCACGTCCGAGATGCGGGTAAGGCCCGCGACCACGCCCGAGCCATCGGCATTGCGCAGGCCGCGCTTGACGTTGTGCTCTACGAACAGGCCCTCGTCGTACGGGGCGGTCGGCAGGCCGTGGTAGAGGTTTTCGCTTTCGGGCGAAATCTGACGGCTCGCCTCGTAATCCAGAACCAGGCGGCTCAGATGATCGTCGAAGCGGTAGTAGATTTTCTTGGCGTCGTAGGCCATGTGCGCTCCTCTCCGGTCCGCTTTGGGGCCGCACGCTTGGACGATATGACGTCAAGCTGCCCCGAGCGGCTTGTTCGCTACAGGCGGTACATAAAGTTAAAGACGTCCTCGCGCTGGATGGACACGTTGACGCCCGAAAGCTCGCCGGCCTCGGCCAGCGCCTTCTGCAGCTCGGCGAAGTCGAGCTTGGACTCGGCGGTGTCGGCCAGCATGGTCATGGTGAAGATGTCCTCGATAATGGACTGCGTAATGTCGCGGATGTCGACGTTGGCCTCGCCCAGAACACGGGTGACGCCGGCGACGATGCCGGGGCGGTTCTTGCCAAGGACGGTGATGACGATGCGGGAGGACGAGATCTCGGCCATGGGAAACCCTTTCGCGTGGTTGCGGCGCGCGGGGGCGCTCCGCTACGGTACAGTGTTCATCATTGTACCTGTCTGGCGCAAAAAAGGCGCGCTCGCTGCGGCGTTACATGCCTGCAACATGAGCGTAAGGGGGAAGGCCGTACGGGGAAGAGCCGTCTGGCGCGTGTCCGGCTCGTGTTGGGTTGATTTCCGATCTCAGCCGAACACATTGAGCGGACAGGCCGTTCCCGCAGTCAGCCGAACGCCTCCGACGGCTGATTCCGAACTGGAAGCGGAGGGCATCCCCGCCCTTCGGTAGGGGATACCGCTCCGCGGCGCATGCCGCGGGCGGCGCCCCTATCGGACCACCGTGACCTCAGTTGGGATGGGCCCAGCACTGCCGCGTACTCGGTGAGCTAGAGCCAACTGTTCGTCTTCACGTCGCGTATGGCGATATTTCGGTCGTCCGGCTCGGTGATGCCGTAGCCGAACGCCTGGAGCGTCTCGATGGACTCCTGGATCCTCTGTTGGAACATGGGACCCGGATCGACCCTCGGCCCGAGGTGCCCGCGCCAAAGGCACGGCGTGGCGCGCAGCATGTTATGGATTTTGGAGATGGGCTCGATGTCGGCGTAGACGTTGAGCGTCGCCATGGCGTCCTTGTGGCCGAGGATCGATTGGAGCGCCTTGATATCGCCGCCTTGGCGGATCCACTGCGTTGCGAACGTGTGGCGAAGGCCGTGGAACGTGATCAGCTCGTCGTTGGTGCCCATGAGGCCGTTGGTCTCCGAGAACGTCTTGAACGCCCTGCGGATATAGCTTGTCGTTGCGAAGGTCGCGCCCGGCTCCGACAGGATGTAGCAGTCCCCGATCTCGACCGCCCCGGTAAGGCCGCGCAAGCGCAGCTTTCCGCAGTCGATCTCGTGGGTCTCCTTCAGGAAGGGGAGTAGGCCGACCGGGTCGATGGGGATACCCCTGGCGTCATGGGTCTTGGTGTCCTTGATGAACGAACCCATTCCCTTCGCGTGCGCCACCGAGTGTCTGATCGAGATCAGGCCCGTCTCGAAATCCACATCGCACCACCGAAGGCCGCAGACCTCGCCGATTCGCATCCCCGTGTGCAGGGCGAGTACGACCGCCCTCTAATCCTCGGCGGACCAATCGAGTCCGAACTCCTTTCGGGCATCCTCTTCGCTCATGACTTCGAGAAGGTCTCCGGGTTGGCAACGAAGGGCGAGGCATAGCTGCTCGAGTGTGTTGAAGCGAATGCCGCGAATATGCCCTTTTTTAATACGGGACAGGTTCACGGGCGTGGTTCCAATCCTTTCGGCAAGTTCGTTCGAGGAAATCTTTCGCTCGGCCATGATCTTGTCGAGGCGAACAATTACGGGCATGGCGTTTCCTTACGCAATCTCGTCGGAGTCGAGGTACAGCTCTCGGGCGTACAAGAAGAGCTGGGAAAGCATGAACAGGACGATGCCGAGAACCAGAGAGGTCCAATCGAATGATGAAGCGATCTCTTGGGCGCCGACGGCCCCCTCGCCGCCAAACATCGAAACGGAGGTTTTGAGTGAGCCGGCGTAGAGGCTGGTGGCAGCTTGAACAACGAAGAGAATGCCGAGCACCTTCAAGCATGTCGCAGACCCTTTCTTGAAGGGGTCTCCGCTCTTGATCGTCCACACGAGAACGGCGCTGAGGATGGTCGTAGCGATACCGATGACGGCAGGGACCAATGTCGAGATCGCAAGGGCTGGATACGCGGGGGAGTCTGCAATTGCAAGGTTGTCGAGCACTTCGATTGCTGGCTTTAAGGAGAACGCCACTTGTGCGATGGCGGTGGCGCAAAGGGTCGCAGAGGCTATCGCACATGCGATGCGGAAGGAATGAAGCCGGGGAGTGCGATTGTCGGAACTCATAATAACCTCCGAAGAATTTAAAAAACTCAGGTTACTTTTTAACAGTTTATGTTAAATTGACTTTGCCGGCAAGTAATAAGGGCCGAGCATTTTGTTCGGCCCCTCTGTTCCGACTGGATGAGGTTAAGGTTGGCGATGAATATGCTCAAAATCTCGAAGGCGATCTTTAGGTCGCTTCTCTCCTCCAGGTCGCTCTGTGTTGTCGTTGTTGCGTTGATGGTTCTTTGTGCTCTGCCCGTCTTCAGGAGCGCGGCTGGCATCGACGGACGGGTCGAATACCTCGAGTCGGGAATAACCCGTGTTGAGCAGGAATTGTCAGCATCCTATGCGGATGCGCTTGTGAATGCGGGGGAGGACGGTGTCTATACCTCTTCATCAAGCATGCCCGCGCTTCTGTACCCTCTTGCCGCGGGACGTCTTATCTTGGCACCGCTCTCTCCCCTACTTCCGTTTCTGCAGATATCGGATGGAGAGTACACCTATTATGACGGATCGAAGGAGTACTTGCTATGGGTCGCAACGGCCGTTGCCGTCTCGTTCCTTGCCGCGCGTCTTAACAAACGTGAAAAGCTCATCATCCAGGCACCGATGGGCGAGCTGGGTAGACTTGTTGCATCGAGCGTATGGGCGAGTGTTTTTGCAATGCTTGCCGTCCTCGCCATCAATCTTCCAGGGATAATCGCCGCGCTTGTGAAGAATGGCCCGGGCTCGCCGTTCTATCCGATAGGCTACATTCAATATGCGACTCCGGTTATCAAACCGGCTTGGCTGGTGTTCGCGCAGACGGCCATCTTGCAATTCTTGGTGGCAGCGTTCATCTCGCTTGTCGTTCACCTTGCCGTGAAGATTGCCAATAACCCTACGCTTGGAATCGTGTTCGTATGTGCCCTGATGGGGGTGACGATGGTTCCCGGGTATTACGGAAGATCCATCGCTTTACGTGAGTTCGCCCTGTTGAATCCCCTTACGTATGCGAACACTGAGTTGACCGTCGGCGCCTATAGCCCGTACCCGACAACGCAGATAGTGAATCTGCCTGGACTTTGCTTCGAGCGTGGCGCGATTGCCCTCGTATGCGCAATCGGGATCGAGGTGCTGGCAATTAGCCTGCTTTGCGTTGCTGGAAAGAGCGGCTGCGCGTGCCCGATATCCCCGATTTGTCTTGAGAGAGGTTCCTCCACTGCATCGAGAACGGCAACTCGTTCGAGCGCTTGTGCCTCCGCCGTTGCATACGTAAGAACGATGGGGAAACTGCTCCTGCGTTCTCCTACCCTCGCCGTATGCGCGATTGCAATGTCGGCGACGATGCTGGCCCCGGCTCTGGTCGAGATGTTTCCTGACGCTGATAACGTTTCCGCTGTTCGGTATAGGGATGGGGAGCTCCGTTCAATAGATCGGTATCTAGAGCAGAACGCTGCGAATATGGACGTCGAGGGCAAAGCGGCCCTGGAAGACATGCGGGATGCTCTTTCGGGTTTCGTGTACGCGCCTATGCCTGCGGAGGGGTTTCGAAGCCTTGCGACGTACGAGCGCGCTCGAGGTGAGCTGGGCGCGGCAGATGCGACTCTCCTGCAATCGATCGGAATCGAGCCGGAGACTCCTTCTCGTGCGGAGGCGCGCGCCCTTCTGCTTGAGTCGATCGCGAGCTTGCCGGACCCCAAGGTTTACGAGTTAAGTACGAAGATGCCCCCATTAATCCTCCTTTCGTATCTCCAGGCAGCGCTTCCCTCCTTATTTTTGCTGTTGCCCGTGGTTGTCACATCGCTCGCGTGCACCCACCTGCAGTGTCGTTCCCTTCTGGTTCTCCAGATCCCCGCAACAGCGCATGTGCGTTTTCTGACGGCTGTTGCGCTGGCTCTCCTGCTTGGCTTGGTGCTGCTTTTGGTGTCGATGGTTCCCGCTGTCGTTGTGTCCGTGATTAAGAACGGTGCGGGTGGATCGGAGTATCCCGTCGCTCTCATTCGGGCGGGAGCTTCGACAACGTCCATGGTGGGGGAGGCGGTGTTGTGCAGTATTCCGTTGCTGGTCATGGCATACGGCGTGATTTCCGTCGTCGCTGCGTTGACAGCAGCGATTAGCCGCAACCCCGTTGTCACCGGAATGGTTTGCGCGGTTCTCTTGGTGTTGGGTTCGTTGAGCGCTCATGTTGAAAGCGTGGGCATGGGCGTCGCGCTGCTGGCTCCATTCGCCTCGTTTGATCCCGCTTCCCAGGTGGGGACGATTGGGTTCCTTGGGCGAGGGACGAACGCGATGCCTTTTGGAGAGGTCGTCGGCGCATCGGGCGCTCTGCTGGTGGTCTTGGGCGCCGTATCTCCGTTGATGGTGCGCCTGAGTGTTCCAAAGATCGAAAGGGGATGATCTCGATGATTGACCTTCAAACGCTGACGATCTCTTATGGAAAGAAGGTGCTCGTAGATTCGGTGAACGCTGAGTTTGCCCCGGGTACGGTCTACGGTCTCGTCGCTCCGAACGGGCATGGAAAGACGACGTTGCTGCGTGCGATGGCAGGTTTGCCGGGTCCTCGCGTGGACGGGAGCATCGTTCTGGATGAGGTGCAGGGTACGGGTGCGAGAGAGGTCCGTTCTATGATCTTCTATGCACCTGGTGAGGGGACGCTGCTGTATCCCGGATTGCGTGCGGAAGATCACCTCAAGATGGTTTGCGATATGTGGCCGCATGCTCGCGATATCGAAGAGATAGTGGAACAAACGCAGATAGGCGAGTTCGCGAAGATGAGGATCCGCACTCTGAGCCAGGGCATGAAGCAGCAGCTTACCCTGGCGATTGCGTATGCGACGGGCGCGCGGTACCTTCTATTAGATGAGCCCATGAACGCGCTCGACCCCAGCAGGGTGGACTTGCATTCCGAGATTCTCAGGAAGCTGGCCGATTCTGGTACGTGCATCATCATGTCATCCCACATCTTGGATTCGGTCGATAGGCTGTGCGATGAGATTCTGTTTTTGAAGGATGGGAGGCTCATTAGAAGCATTCCGCAAGATGATGCTGCGCCGAAGTCTCCTGGATCCCATTTCGCAAAGCCTGCCGGACGCGCCGAGGGTGCGCTAGGCACGTATCGGCGACTCTACGAAAAGGGCGGGTAGAAATGCAAGTTAAAAATCTATGTGGTCAATATAATACCGTTGAACCCGCATATCGATACCGCTCAGCCATTCGCCTCGCCCCCGTCGCACGCATCTTCATTCGGTCTGTCATCATTAATCTAACGATGCTTTGAGGAATGTAGGTGCTTCTAAATGTACTGTCGACTTCTTCTCAAACTGATCCTAAGAGACAGGGCCGTATGGATTTGTACGCTCGTTCTCGCTGCAGCCTTTTCCGTCCCCATTGCGTTCAATTCGCCCATCTACGGGCCCTTCTTTATGAAGCAGGGCATGCAGGGCTTTGTCGACGCATTCAATACGCGCGCACCCCAGGCCAGCGGCACAGACCTATCTCCAGAGCAGCAAGCTGACGCGGAGCTTGCAAGATACGCGAACGCCGCCCTTGCCGCTCAAACCGACGCCGCCTTTCTCGATTCTGCCGAGAGCTACTACGCGCTCATGGGCGAAGGCTTCCAATCCGGGTCCATCGTGGGAGACCGAGAGACCAATGACGCGGCGCTCGCATATTGCCGTGCCCTGAGCAGCTCCGGCATCACGGATATCCCGGCCTCCGCAAACGACCTGCCATTCCTTTCCTTCCTGCCTTACGCCATTGCCACGGCGCCGTCTTTCCTTCCCTTCATCCCCTTCCTTCTCTCGTCGATACTCCTGCTCGGGGCCACAAGGCCCGGGACCCTGGCGGCGAAGGCGCCCGCGCCCAAATTCCGGCGCCTTATCCAGATCGTGTTTTCGATAATCGCCGCGGGGACCGCGATGCTCCTCGCCGGCCTCGCACCCGGGGGCATTTACGCCTTGGCCCTAAACGGCTTCGGGCAAATTGGGTACCCGATCGCCTTCTTCCATGACGGCGCGCTTACCACCACGACCGCGGGAAACGTCTTCACAGCCCTGCTTCTCGCGCTGCTTGCGGGCGGAACCTTGATATCCGTTTGCTCCGCCGTCCTATCGACCGCAACGAGGCGCGTCCTCGCGGGCCCCCTTGCCTCCGCGCTGCTTGTCGCGGCCCCGGCATTCCCGTTACTGTCCGATTCGGCGCTGGAGCATAACGCCGCGCTCAATCTCCTGCCGCTGGCCGTGTTCTCGCCTATCGAGGCAACGGGTTACGTAGGATGCTTCCCGACAGAATTCATTGGCTCCGGTTCAGGCAGCGCATCGATGCTTGCCGTGGCCCTGGCATACGTCGCGGTCCTTTTTGCGGTCGGCGCCGTTGCGACACGTTCCCCCAAACAGCCTGGACCCGCGAAAAAGCACCATGGGCTCGAGCTTCTGGACGCGAGCGTGGGATACGGGAGCACGACGATACTTTCAATCGGGTCGCTTTTCCTGAGCCCGGGAACGGCGGCGGGCCTCGTTGCTCCCAACGGCTCGGGGAAAACCACCCTTCTTGAAGCGCTGTCGGGCCAATTTCCCACCCGCATCCGCTCGGGAAGCCTGGCGGCAGACGGAATCCGCCAACGTCGATCAGCCGAATTTGCAGAACTCGTCTACCTGAGCTCTTCGGGCAGCGCGGATCTCTATCCCACGCTATCGGCCATCGAGCACCTTGCTTTCGTTAGGGAGGCGTGGAAATCGGCCGCCGACATCGACTCGCTCTGCGACTCCCTCGGAATCTCCCCATATCTCGACAAGCCGACCCGTAAACTCTCGACGGGAATGAAGCAGCAGGTAAAGCTTGCCATGGCGATAGCGACCGATTGCCCGTACCTCATCCTCGATGAACCGCTGAACGGCCTCGATCCGGGAAAACGGAAAACCTCCTGCGACGCGATGCGCAGCGAAGTGGCGCGGGGACGCAGCGTGCTCATTTCAAGCCATCTACTCGACGACCTGGCAGACCTTACCAACTCGTTCTACTTCATCGAAGCCGGCACGCTCGTGGAAAAGATCAAGTCGTCCTCGCAGACGCTCAAGCAGGAATACCTCGATACATACGAAGGATGAATGTGGGGGAGTATTCGGATGAAGTTGATATTCAAGGGCCAGCTCATGTTGTGCTTAAAAGACCGTGAACCTTTTGTGGGACACGCGGCGCCGTGGTACCATAGCCGAGTTTGTTGTCTTGGTCGGAAACCAAGACGCCTTATGCGCTGATCGGTAACCAGCGCCTGACCAATAAGGAGTCCTACCATGAAGCAGGGTATCCATCCCCAGTATGTCGAGTGCACGGTGACGTGCTCCTGCGGCAACACCTTCAAGACGCACGCAACCGTGTCCGAGATGAAGGTTGAGCTTTGCAACGAGTGCCACCCGTTCTACACCGGCCAGCAGAAGTTCGTCGACACCGGTGGACGCGTCCAGCGCTTCGCCGACAAGTTCGGTGGCGCCGCTGCCGCCCAGCTCAAGAAGGCTGAGGAGGCCAAGGCTGCCAAGGCCGCCAAGGCTGCTGAGGCCGAGGCCGCTCGCAAGGCCGCCGCTGAGGCTAAGGCTGCCGAGAAGGCTAAGCGTGCCGCTAAGTTCGCCGAGGAGGCTGCCAAGCAGGCCGCCGAGGCTCCCGCAGAGGCTCCCGTCGAGGAGGCCGCTGCCGAGGCCGAGACCACCGAGGCTGCTGAGTAAATAGCTCGCCGCGGAATCGCTCGCATTCATGGCATAAGGGCCGTGCATCCGTTTGGGTGCGCGGCCCTTTTCTTTTTATTGGTGCAAGCTAACCTGTCCCCGTGGCACCAAATGGCAGAGAGACGGCGTTTGCTCAGATAAAACTTGCCAAAATAAACCTGTCCCATTGTGGCAGGTTGGTCATAGTTATTACGTGGCGGTCGAGGTCGACCGTATAGGCCGCGCCTTGTTTGGCTAAAGTACAATCATCTGTGTTTAACTCGCTCGCAGCTGCACGGCGTGGGCGATGGCCAAAAAGGAAAACCACATGGGATTCATGTCAAAGCTGCTGTCCTTTGGATCCGATAAGGACCTTAAGCGCTACTACAAGATCGTCGACCAGATCAACGGTCTTGAGCCCCAGTTTGAGAAGATGACCGAGGAAGAGCTCCGCGCCCAGACCGATAAGTTCCGTGAGCGCTACGCCAACGGCGAGTCGCTCGACGACATGCTCCCCGAGGCTTTTGCCACCGTGCGCGAGGCTTCCAAGCGCATCACGGGCATGCGTCACTTTGACGTACAGCTCATCGGCGCCATGGCGCTGCACGAGGGGCATATCGCCGAGATGAAGACCGGCGAAGGCAAGACGCTCGTCTCCACGCTGGCCGGCTACCTCAACGCTATTGCCGGCAAGGGCGTGCACGTCGTTACTGTCAATGATTACCTTGCCAAGCGCGACTCCGAGTGGATGGGCCGCATCTATAAGTACCTGGGAATGACCGTCGGTCTTCTCCAGAACAACATGCCGCTCGAGCTTAAGCGCCCGGCCTACCAGGCCGATGTCACCTATGGCACCAACTCCGAGTTCGGTTTCGACTACCTGCGCGACAACATGGTCACCCGCCCCGAGCAGCGCGTGCAGCGCGGCCACCATTACGCCATCGTCGACGAGGTCGACTCCATCCTGATCGACGAGGCGCGTACCCCGCTCATTATCTCGGGCGCCGGCACCAAGTCCGCCAGCACCTACAAGGACTTCGCGCGTGCCGTGCGCGGCCTGGAGCGCGGCGAGGACGTGTCGCACGACATGCTCACCGCCACCGAGGACGTCGAGCCCACGGGCGACTACGTCATGGACGAGGCCAAGCACACCATTGCCGCCACCGAGCGCGGCCTTAAGAAGATTGAGCGCCGCCTGGGTATCGATGACATCTATGCCGACCTCTCGGGCCAGCTGGTCAACCACCTGCAGCAGGCGCTGAAGGCCCAGTACATGTTCCACCGCGACAAGCAGTACGTGGTCACCAACGGCGAGGTCAAGATCGTCGACGAGTTCACCGGCCGCATCATGGAAGGCCGCCGCTACTCCGAGGGTCTGCACCAGGCCATCGAGGCCAAAGAGGGCGTGCTCGTGCGCGAGGAGAACCAGACGCTGGCCACCATCACCCTGCAGAACTACTTCCGTCTGTATGACAAGCTCTCCGGCATGACCGGTACGGCACTCACCGAGGACGCCGAGTTCCGCGAGATCTACAAGCTGCCCGTCGAGGTCATCCCCTCTAATAAGCCCGTTCAGCGTGTTGACCACGAGGACCTGGTGTACCGCACCATCCAGGCCAAGTACAACGCCGTTGCCGACGACGTCGAGCGACGTCACGCCAAGGGCCAGCCGGTCCTGGTGGGCACCGTATCCATCGAAAGCTCCGAGAAGCTGTCGGCCGCCCTTACCAAGCGCGGCATCGCGCACGAAGTCCTCAACGCCAAGCATCACGAGCGCGAGGCTCACATCGTCGCCCAGGCCGGACGCTACGGCGCCGTGACCATCGCTACTAACATGGCCGGTCGTGGTACCGACATCCTGCTGGGTGGCAATCCCGACGAGCTGGTGCGCGAGCGCCTTGAGTACGAGGGCCTGACCATGGAGGACGTGACGCCCGAACAGCTCGAGCAGTTTAACGCCGAGGCCAAGGAGACCTGCAAGGCCGAGCGCGAGCGCGTGCTTGCCGCCGGCGGCCTGACCGTCATCGGCACCGAGCGCCATGAGTCCCGTCGTATCGACAACCAGCTGCGCGGCCGCTCCGGTCGTCAGGGCGATCCGGGCGAGACTCAGTTCTACCTGTCGCTCGAGGACGACCTCATGCGCCTGTTCGGCGGCGACAAGATGGACCGCGTCTCCAAGATGATGGTCACCGCCGACATGGGCGACGACATGCCCATCCAGCACAAGATCATCTCCAAGGCCGTCGAGAACGCCCAGCACAAGGTCGAGAGTATCAACTTCTCCATGCGCAAGAGCGTTCTTGAGTACGACGACGTCATGAACAAGCAGCGCCAGGTCATCTACGCCGAGCGTAACAAGATTCTGGACGGCAAGGACCTGACCGACCACATCACCGAGGTCATGCACGACACCGTGTACCGCTGCGTGCAGGAGTTCTGCACCAAGGACAGCCACGATGGCGAGCGCGATCTCGAGGGCCTGCGCAAGTGGGTCGTGGAGCTCACCGGGCATATTGATACGCCCAAGTTCCCCGACGAGGACTTTGAGGCCCTGGCTGCCGATGTCTTGGCATACGTTGAGAAGTGCTACAACATGAAGGCCGAGCGCTTGGGCGAGGACCTCATGCGCGAGCTCAACACCCAGGTCATGCTGCGCGTCATCGATACCCGCTGGATGAACTACCTGCAGGAGATGGACTACCTCAAGACCGGTATCGGACTGCGCGGCTTTGGCCAGCGCGACCCGCTGGTCGAGTACAAGACTGAGGCTTATGGTGCCTTCCAGATGCTCGTTGACACCATGTACGAGGATTACCTGCGCACCGTTCTGCGCATCGAGATCAAGGCCGCCCCGCAGGCCGTGGAGCACAAGGAGGACCCCGCGCTCGAGGGTGCGCGCTTCTCCGGCCCCGCCGACGTCGATGGCGACAACGGCAGCTCGGTGCTGCGCAAGCAGGCTCAGGCGCAGGCTCGTACGGCCGTCCAGGGAGGCCCGGCTGCTGTCAACAACGGCGGCAAGGTGACCACCTACCGCAAGTCCGAGAGCGATGACCCTTATGTCAACGTGGGCCGCAATGACCTTTGCCCCTGCGGCAGCGGCAAGAAGTTCAAGTACTGCCACGGCAGGAATCGTTAATGGCCGAGGCTTTAGAGGTAACGCCCGCCGAGCTGGATGCGTTTGCGGACCGGCTCGGCGAGGTCGAGTCGTATCTTCATTTGGACGAGAAGCGCACGCGCGTGACCGAGCTCGAGGCAAAAAGCGTGGCCCCCGGCTTTTGGGATGACGCCGACGCCGCTCGCGCCACCATGGAGGAGATCGCTCGCGCCAAGGAGGATATCGCTGCCGTGGATACCGCGCGCGGTGAGCTATCTGACGCCCGCGCGGCGCTGGAGCTCGCCGACGAGATGGGCGATGACCCCGATGCCTCCGCTCTGCGCGAGGAGGCTGCCATGACGGCGGAGCGCCTGTCCCGCGCCATCGACCAGCTCGAGCTCTCGAGCTGGTTTACCGGCGAGTTCGATCACGGCGACGCGATTGTGACCATCAAGCCCGGACAGGGCGGCCTAGAGGCACAGGACTGGACCTTCATGCTCTTTAAGATGTACATGAAGTACTGCCAGCGCCGCGGCTGGAAGGTCACGATTAACGACTGCCCCGCCGCCGAGGTCATCGGCATTGATCGCGCGACCTTTACCGTCGAGGGCAAGGATGCCTTTGGCATGCTGCGTGCCGAGGCCGGTGTGCACCGCCTGGTACGTATTAGCCCCACCGATGACAAGAAGCGCCGCCAGACCACGTTTGCCGGCGTCGAGGTCATTCCCGTGTTGCCTGACGATATCGACATCGAGATCAGTCCCGACGATATCCGCGTGGACGTGTATCACGCGAGCGGCCCGGGCGGCCAGGGTGTCAACACCACCGACTCCGCCGTACGCGTGACGCATTTTCCCAGCGGCATCGTTGTCACTTGCCAAAACGAGCGCAGCCAGATTCAAAACAAGGCCGCGTGCATGCAGATTCTCAAGGCCCGTCTGTACGAGATCGAGCTCGAGAAGCGCGCCGAGGCCCTGGATGAGATTCGCGGACCCAAGACCACGATCGGTTTTGGCAACCAGATTCGCAGCTACGTGCTCTACCCGTACCAGATGGTCAAGGACCTGCGTACGGGTGTGGAGACCAGCAACGTCGAGGCCGTTCTCGACGATGGCGATTTGGATCCGTTTGTGATCGGCTACCACCGTTGGGCTACCGGCAACGCCGATGCGGAAGGCTCGGACGCCTAGGCACATGGTTGGCTCCGGATCGATGCAAACACTTCGCAGGGGTGGTATTTGCCCGGTGAATCGGTAGAATCGAATACAGCAAGAAGTTCAAAGCGCACTCGTTTGGGTGCGCTTTTTTGAGGGAGGCAGCATGGCATATCGTCTGGACATCAAGCGCATTCTTTCGATGAACTTCTTTCACGACTTGCCCAAGATCATGTTTGGCTGCGCTCTGGCAGCTATCGCGACGGACTTGTTTTTGATCCCCAACGGCCTTGCCGCCGGCGGCGTCACGGGCCTCGCCACCATTATTCAGGCGGTCGGCGCCTCACATGGCATATCGCTTCCCGTCGGTATCCAGACTATTGTGATGAATGCCTTGCTGCTGCTGGTGGTTATGCGCACGGGCGGCATGTTTTACGTGGTGCAGACCGCGACGGGCTTTGTGCTGCTGGGCTTTTTCACCGACCTGTTCGCTCCGTTTGTGGCGCCGCTGGCGCATGCCGATCTGATGCTGCCCGCTATGTGGGGTGGCATCATCACGGGCATCGGCTATGGCATGGTGTTGCGCGCCGGTGCTAACACTGGTGGTTCCGACACCATCGGTCAGATTATCTCGCGCAACACATCGCTGCCGGTTGGCTCGACCGTCATGGCGATCGACGTCGCCGTGTGCGCTCTCTCGGCCCCGGTCTTCTCGGTCGAAAACGCGCTGTATGCAGGTCTTTCGATGGTCATTAGCGGTTATGTGATCGATGCTGTGGTCGACGGCGGCAACAGGCGCCGTATGGTGCTCATCATCTCGGACAAGTTTCCCGATATCGCGGCCGACATCATGTATGGTCTGGGACGCGGCTGCACCAAATTAAAGGCGACCGGTATGTATTCGGGCGTCGAGAAGCCGGTGATCATGGTGATCGTTAGCCGCCGAGAGCTCAACACCCTCAAAACGATCGTGCGCGAGCGCGACCCTCACGCCATTGTGACGGTCGCCGACGTTACGGAAGCCTTCGGTGAGGGATTCAAGGACATTAACGCGTAGGGCCGACTGCGTTCCATCCAAAAGATGTTCACATTGATAAACCGTTTCATCAGCGGTTCTGCCTGCTCAATTGCTCAAATAATGATAAAAAGTCTGGTAAAGCCATCAGTTTCCAGCATAATGAATGACGTACGTGCATTGCGGCTGTGTTGGGACTACCTTTCCGTGCCGCGCACATCTTGTCTTAAGAGGATGAAAGGAAGGCACAATGAGCGACGAAGAGCTCAAAAAGGTTGCCAACGAGGTAAGGAAGGGCATCGTCACCGGTGTGCACGCTGCCAAGTCCGGCCATCCGGGCGGTTCGCTCGGCGCTGCCGACATCATGACCTATCTGTACTTTGAGGAAATGAACGTCGACCCGGCCGATCCCCGCAAGGCCGACCGCGACCGCTTTGTGCTCTCCAAGGGCCACTGCGCGCCTGGTCTGTACGCCGTGCTCGCCGAGCGCGGGTTCTTCCCCAAGGAGGACCTCGAGACGCTGCGCCATATCGGTAGCCACCTGCAGGGCCATCCCAACATGAACGACACCCCGGGCGTCGATATGTCCACCGGCTCGTTGGGCCAGGGCATCTCCGCCGCCGTGGGCATGGCGGTTGCCGCCAAGCACTGGGGCGATGCTTATCGCACCTACGCCCTGCTGGGCGATGGCGAGAGCGAGGAGGGCCAGGTCTGGGAGGCCGCCATGTTTGCCGGCAACCAGCAGCTCGACAACCTCTGCGTGATCGTCGACCACAACGGCCTGCAGATCGACGGCCCCGTCGAGGAGGTCAACGACCCCATGCCGCTCGCCGACAAGTTCCGCGCCTTCAAGTTCCATGTGGTGGAGCTCGCCGACGGCAACGACTTCGATCAGATTCGCGCCGCCTTTGCCGAGGCTCGCGCCACCAAGGGTCAGCCGACCGCCATCATCGCCGAGACCACGAAGGGTAAGGGCGTTTCCTTTATGGAGAACCAGGTTGGCTGGCACGGCAAGGCCCCCAACGATGAACAGTTTGAGCAGGCCATGGCAGAGCTCACGGCCGCCGGAGAGGAGCTCTAGGATGGCAGACGTCAAGAAAATCGCCACGCGCGTAAGCTACGGCGAGGCCCTCGTCGAGCTCGCCAACGAGCACGATGACTTTGTGGTCCTCGACGCCGACCTGGCCGCCGCCACGCAGACCGGTAAGTTTAAGGCCGCCTGCCCCGACCGCTTCTTCGATGTGGGCATTGCCGAGAGCAACCTAATGGGTGTTGCCGCCGGTATCGCAACCACCGGCCGCGTCGCCTTCGCGAGCACCTTTGCCATGTTTGCCGCTGGCCGCGCCTTTGAGCAGGTCCGCAACTCCATCGGCTATCCGCACCTCAACGTTAAGATCGGTGCCACGCACGCCGGTATCTCGGTGGGCGAGGATGGCGCCACGCACCAGTGCTGCGAGGATATCGCCCTCATGCGCGTTATCCCCGGCATGACGGTGATTGTTCCCGCCGACGACGTCGAGGCCCGCGCCGTGACGCGCGCCGCCTACGAGTGCGACGGCCCCGTGTATATGCGCTTCGCCCGTCTGGCCTCGCCGGTTATCAACGACCCCGAGACCTACAAGTTCGAGGTAGGCAAGGGCATCGTCATGCGCGAGGGCACCGACGTCACCATCATCGCCTGCGGTCTGATGGTCGGCGAGGCTCTCGAGGCCGCCGAGCAGCTCGCTGCCGAGGGCATCGATGCCGAGGTCATCAACATGCACACCATCAAGCCCATCGACGCCGACCTGATCGTCAAGAGCGCCACCAAGACCGGTCACGTCGTGACCGTCGAGGAGCACTCCGTGATCGGTGGCCTGGGCAGCGCCGTTGCCGACGTCCTGTGTGAGCAGTGCCCGACGCCGCTCAAGAAGATCGGTGTCAACGATACCTTCGGCGAGTCCGGCCCGGGTGCCGAGCTCCTGCACAAGTACGGCCTGGACGCCGCCAACATCGTGGCGACCACCAAGGAGTTCTTGGCCTAAGGCAAGACGGATCTCAAGGACTGCTTCGCCAGTACTATGGAAACCCGGCAGGGGCGCTCTCTTGGAGAGCGCCCCTGTTTCAGTTGCGGTGAGATAAGGACTGATTAGGGCTTTTAACTGCTAAAACAGTCCCTATTTCACCGCAACTTCTAAAGAGGCCGTATCAAGCAGGATTTCTATTGGGATAAGGGCCCATCCCAACAAAGTGCAATTCAGACCCTCCCAAGCATGCATTTGCTGCACCTAATAGAAACGCGGCGACCCCTTAGTTGCCGCAGGCCGGGCACAGGGTTACCTCCCAAATCTTTCCGCAGGACGGAGGAGCCCCCGCAGCGCGAAGCGCGCAGCGGGGGCTCCGACATGTCCGAGGACGATTTGGGAGGTAACCCTGTGCGCGGCCGGACAGATCCCAAAGCCCGCCATGCTTCTTATGTGCAGCAAAGGCAATCCTGCTAAAATACAAAGCGCTCATGTAGTTTAAACGCACGACGATAAGGAGCACCAGTGGGTAACCACTTCCGTACCTCCGGTGCGGGCGATGAAGCCCCCAAGACGCAGCCGAGCGTCGCGGGCAGTCGTTTCGCTACTCCGGATTCAGAGGATCAGCTGTTTAGCCCGATCCCCGCACAGCCGGCAGATCAGGCACAGCCGGCGGCAGATCCCTTTGCCTACAATCCCAACAACGATGTTGCGCTTTCCGGCACGGCTGGCTTTGAGCCCGTTCAGACGGTGACCGCCCGCGTGGCTCAGCCTCAGACGAGCGCCGCCACGCCGCAGCCTACCATGGCCGGCATCCCCGACCCCATGGCCCCCGCGGCTCCCGCGCCGCAGCCCGCGCAGTCCGGTCTTTTTGCCGGCATTCCCGACCCCACGCAGCCTGCGGCTCCCGTGGTCGAGCGCGATCAGGCCGCCGAGGTCGCAAGCCTCGACAATGCGCTCAACAACCCCGACTTCACGTCGGTGTTTGCGCCCATCGACCCGCAGGCCAGCCGCAAAAAGATGGCCAAGCAGGCCGGTGTCGAGCCCGTCATCCTTATGGAGCACGTCACCAAGATCTATCCGGCGCAGCCCAACAAGCCCGCACTCGACGACATCAACATTGAAATCTATCCGGGCGAGTTCGTCTTTTTGGTCGGTCACTCCGGCTCGGGTAAGACCACGCTGCTGTCGACGCTCAACCGCGACGTCAAGCCCACAAGCGGTCGCATTTTGGTCGCCGGCCAGGATCTCATGAAGATCAAGAACCGCAAAGTTCCGTTCCTGCGTCGTCAGATTGGCGCCGTGTTCCAGGACTTTAAGCTCCTGCCGCAAAAGACCGCCTATGAAAACGTGGCGTTTGCCCTGCAGTGCATCGGCAAGCCCAAGGGCGTCATTCGCAGTCAGGTGCCCGAGGTGCTGCGTCTGGTCGGTCTGGCCGATCAGATGGACTCGCTGCCCGATCAGCTTTCCGGTGGCGAGCAGCAGCGCGTGGCCGTTGCCCGCGCTATGGTCAACCGCCCGCCGCTGCTTATCTGCGACGAACCCACGGGCAACCTCGATCCGGCGATTTCGCTGGGCATCATGAAGCTGCTCGAGCGCATTAACCGCACCGGTACTACCGTGATCGTCGCTACGCACGACCGCGAGATGGTCGATAGCATGCACCGTCGCGTGATCGCCCTCGAGGGCGGCCACGTAATCCGCGACCAGGAGAGGGGAGGTTACGGCAACTATGGCACCAACTAACGTGGGCTACTCGCTCAAAGAGGCAATCAGCCACTTCTTCCGTAACTGGACCACCTCGCTCGGCGCCGTCATCACGATTTTCCTTTCGCTGTTTATCATCGGCCTGTTCATTATGGGTTCCGCGATGCTGAACTCCCTGATCGGCACCGTCGAGGATCAGGTCGTCATCAACGCCTTTATTAGCGATGACGCCGACCAGGCAGATGTTCAGGCCTTCGAGGCCGAGCTCAAGACGTGGAGCAACGTCAAGTCCGTGACGTACAAGGACAAGGACGACGCGCTGGCCGAGTACACGAGCAAGATGTCGGGTAACGCCGACGCTACCATGAGCGCGCTCGACGGTCAGAACCCGCTGCCGGCTTCGTATGCCATCGAGATGGACGATCCGTCCATGGTCGAGAGCACGGCCCAGAAGCTCAAGAAGAACGCCGATTTTCAGAAGATCGCGGACGACGGCGACGTTAACGCGAGCGTTCTGTACGGCCAGGAGGAAGTGAGCCGCCTGTTCCAGGTGACGAACTACATCCGTATCGCCGCTGTAGTGCTCGTCGGTCTGCTGACCTTTATCGCGTTCATTTTCATTAACAACACGATTCGCCTGTCCATTACGGCGCGTCGTCGTGAGATCGCGATCATGCGTCTGGTGGGCGCAAGCAACGGCTTCATTCGCGGGCCGTTCATTACCGAGGGTGTGCTGCAGGCCATTTTGGGCTCGCTGCTTTCCATCGGCGTGCTGGAGCTGCTGCGTAACCTGATGGTTCCGCGTCTGCAGGAGAGCATCGGCTGGATGTCGTTTGCGCTGCCGATGCAGTACTATCTGGTGACCTACGCCGCGCTGATTCTGGTCGGCGTCATTATCGGTCTCTTTGGTTCCGCCATCGCCATGCGCCGCTATCTGCGCGTGTAGGCGTGCTTGGAATTCGTTCCTTCAACGGGTCGTCTCTTTTGGGGGCGGCCCGTTTTTTGATCCCTAGGGGACGGCAGGATTGCGCATCATCGTGACGCTGGTCTATCTATGTGACCCGCAATCCTGCCGTCCCCTAGGGATCATTTGGGTAGACTCTTGGGGTGTAAACGGCCATCGATAGTAAGGAGGCGCCATGGGGCGCAATAACAAGCATAAGCGTGGAGCTCGCAATAAGCGCGGGCCGGTGCGCAGCGAGCGTCGCCCGAGTCTGACCGGACGTGTGCAGCTCCATGAGCATAGCGCCTACGTTGTAACCGAAAACGGCGACTACAAGGTCATGGGCCGCGGCAAGCGCGAGATTATGGACGGCGATACCGTTGCCGTGAGCATTAAGAACAGCCCGCATGGCGAGCGACGCGCCGTAATCGAGGGCGTCGTCGAGCGTGCGGCCATTAGTGTGGTGGGCACGTACCAGACCGCCGGCCCGCTCGGGGTGATCGAGCCGCTTGATTCTCGCCTTAAGGCCGATTTCTTTATTCTGCCGGAGGACACCTCGGCGGAGCGCTTGGGTGTTCATCCGGGCGATGCGGTCGTCGCGCGCATTCTGACATATCCGACGCGTCTGGAATCGGGCACCGTGACGATCGAGCGCCGTATTGGCGGCGATGATGCGCCCGATTTGGGCGTTCAGTATGTGATGGCGCGCTATGGCTATACCGATACGTATCCCGAGGCCGCGCTAGCCGAGGCCGAGGCACTTTCGCTCGATGTGACCTCGGCGCTCAAGGACCCGCTCCGCCGCGACCTGCGCGACCGCTTTGTTATTACGATTGACCCGGTCGACGCGCGCGACTTTGACGACGCCATTTCGCTGGAGCGCACGCCCGAGGGTGGCTACAAGCTGGGTGTCCATATTGCCGACGTTTCGCACTATGTCGCCTGGGACGGATATATCGATCTGGAAGCTCGCCATCGCACGACGTCGGTGTATCTTGCCGATCGCGTGCTGCCCATGTTGCCCGAGCGCCTGTCGAACGATTTGTGCTCGCTGCGTCCCGACGAGGACCGCTTGGCGTTTACCGTCGACATTGAGCTCGATGCGCAGGGTCGCGTGCGCCATTACGATCCCTATCCCAGCGTGATCCGCTCGCGCGTGCGCATGGACTACGACGGCGCCGAGGCGCTGCTGGTACGTGCCGGTGCGGTGGAGTATTCGGTGCTGGAGGGCGCCGCCGAGGATGTTGCTGCGGTTGAATCCTCGCGCGAGGAAGCGCTCGGGCGCGGGCTTGCGTGCGAGAAAACCGCCCGCGGCTATAACGTCGACTTGGGGGATTTCCTCGTAGCTGCCAACGAGCTCGCCGAGCTTCGCCGTCGTATTCGTCGCGCACGCGGTTCGGTCGACTTTGATACGGCCGAGATCCGTGCGCTGTTGGACGAGGACGGTGTGCCCGTGCAGATCGTGGCCCGTGAGCGCTCGTGCGCCACGTCGCTGATTGAGGAAGCCATGCTGCTGGCCAACGAGTGCGTGGCGGAGTGGCTGGCCGACCGCGATATCGAGGCCTGCTATCGCGTGCACGACGACCCCAGTCCCGACAGCCTGCACGGTGCCGCCGTGGCGCTGGCACAGCTGGGTATCATCGATGACCGTCGCGCGGCAGGCATTGCTCTGGGAAGCCCCGACGAGCTGCAGGCGGCGGTTGATGCCGCAGCCGGTACGGCCAACGCGCCGCTCGTCAACACGTTGCTACTGCGCAGTATGCAGCGCGCACTGTACAAGCCGCGCAACGAGGGCCACTTTGCACTTGCCGCGCCGTGCTATTGCCACTTTACGAGTCCCATTCGCCGCTATCCCGACCTGGTGGTGCATCGCGTACTCAAACTGCAGCTGGCATACGAGCAGCTGGGCGGCAAGGACGCCTTGGTGCGTACGCCGCGGCTGATCGGTAAGGGTCGCGAGTCCCTGCCGCGCATCCTGCCGCAAATCTGCCGCGCGTGCAGCGATGCCGAGCGTGCGGCCGACGCCGCCAGCCATGCGACGCAAAAGATCAAGATCGCCCAGTACTACGAGGACCGCCTGGGTGAGCGCTACGCCGGAACGATTTCGTGGGTCAGCAGCATGGGCCTCTTTGTGCGTTTGGATCTGACACAGGTTGAGGGTTTGGTTTCGATCAAGAGTCTGGGCAACGAGTGGTTTGAGTTTGATGAGGACGCGCTCACGCTCACGGGTGCCGACACGGGGACTCGCTACGAGCTGGGGCAGCGTGTGATCATCGAGGTCTCGCGCGTCAACACCACGCGCGGGCACTTGGATTTCAGGCTTATTCATTAGCCGGAATCTGGTGATTCATAGAGAACGGGGCGGTCTTTTGGGGCCGCCTTTTTTGTGCCGGCTCAGTCGTCTTTCCGCTCGCGCGCTTGCGTCTTCCGCCTGCTATAGGGGAGATAAAACCTACCAAAATAAACCTGTCCCTTTTTGGGAGGTTTACGAGAGAGCGGGGATGAGATGACAACGGTGTACGGGTATGCGCGGGTGAGCTCGCGTGATCAAAATCTGAATCGGCAGCTGGATGCGCTGGGCGCCTATGGCGTGGAACCGGCGAATATCTTTGCCGACCATGCGAGCGGCAAAGACTTCGATCGACCGCGGTATCGCGAGCTGCTGTGCGCGTTGGATTCCGGTGATGTGCTGGTGGTACTTTCCATTGATCGGCTGGGCCGTAACTACAGCGAGATCCTTGAGGAATGGCGGTGCATAACCAAAGAGCTCGGCGCCGCCATCGTGGTGCTGGACATGCCATTGCTCGACACGCGCTCCAGAGACTGTGGTGGGTCGGACGTGACGAGTGCGTTGATTGCCGATATTGTTTTGCAACTGCTGAGCTATGTGGCGCAGGTGGAGCGCGAGAACATTCACCGGCGCCAAGCCGAGGGCATTGCGGCGGCGCGAGCGCGCGGCGTGCGCTTTGGCCGGCCCCGCAAGCCCTGTCCCCCGCAATTCGAGCTGGTGCGCGATACCTACGAGGCGGGTGATATCACGCGGAGTCAGGCGGCAAAGCGGCTAGGCGTGTGCGTGGGGACGTTTGATCGCTGGATGCGCGAGATGGAGTAGGGGCGCCACGGTCCTTTGGCGCCCCGATTCGAACATTTTGGATTTCGCTACGGCGGCAACTGCATTTGGGGGTACACTCGCTGCTGCTCAAAAAATGACGGAGGTTAGCCCTTGGCGCGTGTGAAGCACATAGTCGGATGGATTTCGGTTGTCCTGCTGGTCGTGACGCTGGCAAGTATTTGGATGCTGACGGAGCAGAACGTGGAGCAGACGTCGTCGCTCAGCGAGTCCACTGCGCGCGCGGTGGAAGGACGGGCCGCGGACGTGCGGTCCGATGCCGCGCAGGAATCCCAGGCGGGGGATGCCGCCGAGGGCGCGGATTCAACGATTGCCACCGTTCATCCCGACCCGCTTGCGCCCGTTCGGCTGTGGATGGGTGCCAACATTCGTCGCGTCGCACATACCGTTGAGTTCTTCTTTGTAGGACTGTTTGCCTCGTTGGCGGCGGTGTGCTTGGATAAGCGTGTGTCGCCCACTCGATTGCGGTGCGTGCCCCTCCTGGCCTTTTGCGCCGTCTGCTCTGTCGGTGACCAAGTGCACAAGATCTTTGTTCCTGGCCGTCATTTCGACATGATCGACCTGGGCTTCGATGCCGCGGGTTACGTTGTCGCCATGCTGTTGGTGCTGTTGGTCTCCGCATGGGTGCACCACGTGACACGCCCCATTGGCGCCCATGCGAGGCGCTAGCCGGTAACAAACCCGTTTCTGATAATGCGACCTTGTTGAATTATTTTGTGTCGCGCGTATTTCCGAGCGGTCGGATTTGAGGGGCGAGCGGTAGAACGCTCGCCCTTTGTGCGCCACGATGCGGCACAATGTACCGCAAAAGCTGTTTGTATCCGGTACGAATCGTTCGTTGGTCTTTAATTCTTCTCAACGGAGGTGTTTGAGATGGCAAACGGATTGCTTTTGCGGCTTCGCGAGCGTGAACTCAGCGCGAGCCCGGCGGAACGCAATGTCATCGCATATGTAAGCGCTCATCCGCATGAGGTGGTCGGGCTGTCCGTCCGCAGTCTTGCCGATGCCACGTTCTCCTCGCCCTCGAGCATTTTGCGTTTTTGCAAGCGTTTGGGTTTTGCGGGCTACAAGGAGTTCCAGCGCGAACTGATTGCTGAATTGGCGCTCTTGGGTGACAAGAAAGACGTTGCCCTCGAGGACATCTCCATGGATGACAGCATCGAACGTATCGTGGGGAAGGTGATGAAAAGCAACGTGCGTACGATCGAAGCGACGGCGCGAACGCTCGATTACACCGTTTTGGAGCGATGCGCGGCCCATCTTAAGCGGGCACGCGCGGTCAATTTGTTCGGTATCGGTGCCTCTCGTTTGGTCGCGCACGATCTGGCGCAAAAGCTCATGCGTGTCGACAAAGAGTGCCATCTGTACGACGACTGGCATGATCAGCTCCTGTGTGCCAAGAACATGCATGAGGGCGATATGGCAATCGCCTTTAGCTACTCGGGCTTGACGCAAGAGGTGCTGGACTGCACCGCCGAGGCTCAACGTCACAACTGTCTCGTTGTGGCCGTTACCAAAGTAGATGGGTCGTCCAAGCTTGCCACCATGGCCGATGCCGTGCTCGGCGTCGCTGCGAGTGAGCCCTTGGTCCGCAGCGGTGCCATGGCTTCGCGTATGGCCCAGCTTATGGTTGTCGATGCCCTGTACGCTGCTTACGTTGCCAGCGACTACGAACGGGCGACGCATGTCATTAAGCAAAACTACATCGAGAAACAGGAAAGATGAGGTGAATGAAATGCTCGATTTAACAAAATTCACGACCGAACAGCGTAATCAAAGGTCTATGGACCTCGATACGATGACATCGCTGCAAATCGTCACGACGATGAATGATGAGGATCTTCGTGCCGTCCAGTCGGTCACGAAGGTGTTGCCCCAGGTTGCCACAGCAATCGACTGGGCTGCTGAGGCACTCGAGCGCGGCGGGCGCGTCTTTTACATGGGCGCAGGCACCAGCGGTCGTCTGGGTGTACTCGACGCTTCGGAGTGTCCGCCCACGTTTGGCGTGTCACCCGATCTGATTGTCGGGCTCATTGCCGGAGGCGAGACGGCGTTTATCAAGGCTGTCGAAGGTGCCGAAGACAGCGAGGAGCTTGGCGCGAGCGACCTGCGGGAGCGTGGACTCTCGGACAAGGATCTTGTCGTTGGCCTGGCGGCAAGCGGTCGTACTCCCTATGTGGTGGGCGGCCTTGTGTACGCCAAGGCAACTGGGTGCAAGACGATCGCAATTGCCTGCAACCAAGGGTCGAAGATCGGGGAGAGCGCAGATCTTGCCATTGAACCCGTGCCCGGTCCCGAGGTACTGACCGGCTCAACGAGGCTCAAGGCGGGAACGGTTCAAAAGCTCATTCTCAACATGATTTCGACCGGTGCCATGGTCAAGATCGGCAAGGTATACCAAAACCTGATGGTCGATGTGCAGCAGACGAACGAGAAGTTGGTGGTGCGCGGCCAGAACATCGTGATGGAGGCGACCGGCTGCACGCGCGAGCGCGCTGTTCAGGCGCTTGCAGATGCCGGCGGCCACGTAAAAACCGCTATTGTCTCGGTGCTGCTGGACTGCAATGCCGAGCAGGCTGCGGTAGCTCTTGAGCGGGCGCGCGGCCATGTCCGTGCTGCGGTGAGTGGCCATGAGAAGAGCAATGCCGATGCCCAATAGGTGCACGGCGTGAGCAGATATGACATCAAGAAGAGATACCCAATACAAGGAGGAGCTATGACGAACAAAGAGCTGGCTCAAAAGCTGCTGGACCTTTTGGGCGGTAAAGACAACGTGCTGGCAAACGCGGCGTGCATGACGCGCCTGCGCGTGACCGTCAAAGACACGGGCAACGTCGACACGGAGGGTATTAAGGCACTCGACGGCGTGATGGGCCTTGTTGAGGACGACACGATGCAGATCGTGCTGGGTCCGGGCAAGGTGAATAAGGTGCTCGAGGAATTCTCCAAGCTCACCGGCCTTGCGAAAGGCGTTGCTGACGAGAGCGTAGTTGACGCTGCGGCCACAAACAAGGCCGCGCAGAAGGCCAAGTACGAGTCCAAACCGGTTCAGGCCTTCCTTAAGAAGATTTCCAACGTCTTCGTCGCCCTGCTTCCCGGCATCATTGCGGCTGGCCTCATTAACGGTATTTGCAACGTCATCAATGTCTCGACGGCGGGTGCGCTTGCGGGCGAGTGGTGGTATCAGGGCATTCGTTCCATGGGTTGGGCCCTCTTCGCCTATCTGCCCATTTTGGTGGGCTATAACGCGGCGCGCGAGTTTGGTGGCTCCGCTGCGCTGGGCGGCATCGCCGGCATGATGTGTATCGCCAACAGCGCCATGCCCCTGCTTGCGCCTGGCGCGGCTGATCCTGCCACTGCCATTCTGCTGCCGCTCACCAATGCGCAGTACAACCCTGCCGCGGGTGGTATGATCGCGGCTCTCATCGCTGGTGCGTTTTTCGCCTGGATGGAGCGTCAGATTCGCAAGGTCATGCCCAACGCGCTCGATACGTTCCTGTCCCCGCTGCTGGTGCTCATCATCGGCGCCTTTGCTCTGATGCTTGTCATCCAGCCGGTTGGCGCTTGGCTGACGGCCGCGATCTTTAGCGTCCTCACCTTTATCTTCGAGAAGCTGGGCGTCCTGGGCGGCTATATCCTGTCGGCAGGCTTCTTGCCGCTGGTGTCCGTCGGCCTGCATCAGGCGCTCACGCCGATCCACGCTATGCTCAACGATCCCGACGGCGCTACCAAGGGCATCAATTACCTGCTGCCCATCCTTATGATGGCTGGCGGCGGCCAGGTCGGTGCCGGTTTGGCGCTGTACTTTAAGACCAAGAACGCCAAGCTCAAGAAGTATGTCGCCGAGTCCATCCCCGTTGGCATCCTGGGCGTGGGCGAGCCTCTGATGTATGCCGTTACGCTGCCGCTCGTTCGTCCGTTTGTGACGGCCTGCCTGGGTGCCGGATTTGGTGGCGCGCTTGCAGCGCTGCTTCACATCGGCACGGTTTCCCAGGGCGTTTCCGGTCTGTTTGGCCTGTTGATCGTCGTTCCTGGTCAGCAGCTCGGCTACGTTGCCGCTATGCTGCTTGCCTATGTCGCCGGCTTTGTCCTGACGTGGTTCTTTGGCGTCGACGAGCAGAAGATCAACGAGTTTTTTGGCGAGTAGCCTGATGCTGCGCGCTATGTCATTCGAACGTCGTGACGTGCCGCAGATTTCTTGATGCTATGGTTGTGCCGGCGGGGCTAACTGCTCCGCCGGCCTTTTTTAAAGGAGCGTTGAAGCGTGAAAACGGGTATTTCGATTTATCTTTCCAGCCCTCTGCAGGATATTGAGCGGACGATTGAGCGTGGTGCCGCGGCGGGTGCACGCTATGCGTTTACCTCACTGCATATTCCCGAGGATGGGGGAGCGGCGTATGCCGATAAGGTTCGCCAGGTGCTGTCGCTGCTTTCCGCTCGCGGTATTGCGCTCATTGCCGATGTGGGGCCGCGCACATGCGATTTGCTCGGGCTCGAGCGCATCGAGGATCTGCGCGATCTGGGACTGGAGTACCTGCGCTTGGATTATGGCTTTAGTGCCCAGCGGGTCGCGGAGCTGTCCGGTGTATTTCGCATTGTGGTTAATGCATCGACGGTGAGTTCTGATGAAATCGCATCGTGGCAAGAAGCTGGTGCCGATGTGACTCGTTTTGCCGCCTGCCACAATTTTTATCCCAAGCCTTATACCGGTTTAGCTCTGGAGGACATTGCTCGGACGAATCTTCGTCTTGCGGCGCTTGGCTTCGAAATCATGGCTTTTGTGCCTGGTGACGCCAACGTTCGCGGGCCGGTATTCGAGGGACTGCCGACGGTTGAGGCGCAGCGCGGTCGCGCGTCAAAGGTTGCCCTCAACATGCTTGAGCTCGCACATGGCGCCGATTGCGACATTGTTTTGGTCGGCGACCCCGATCTTTCCGATGCGGGTTGGGCACAGTTTGCTCAAGTTTCTGCCGGATACGTGGATTTGCGATGCGAACTTGAGTCCGGCTATACCTATGTACGTGGGCAGATTCATCACGACCGGCCCGATTCGAGCGCCCTCATCTTTAGGTCTCAGGAGTCGCGCACGACGCTTAAGCCAGATTCCGTGCCGGAGGATACCGGTGCCGGCCGGCCGCGAAAGGCGGGGTCGATCGCTGTGAGCAATAGCGACTATGGGCGCTACGAAGGCGAGCTTGAGATTGCGCGGGTCGATCTTCCCGGTGACGAGCGCATGAACGTTGCGGGCCATATCACGCCTGAGGCAATGGAGCTGCTGCCGTTCATCAAACGCGGATTTGGGGTACGGTTCGTTTAGCGTGTGGCCCGTGGGCTACAATTGCCCCATCATGCGAAGGCGCCTCGTATGGTGTGTACCTGCGTTGGCCGATCTATATTCGGAGGATTCCCATGACCGTACTGTTTGTTGAATATCCCAAGTGCTCGACCTGTAAAAAGGCCAAGGCATGGCTGGATGAACATGGGGTTGAGTATATCGACCGCGATATCGTTACGGACAATCCCACGGCCGATGAACTTTCGACCTGGATTGCTCGTTCGGGGCTGCCGGTGCGACGCTTCTTTAACTCGTCGGGCATGAAATATCGAGAGCTGGGCCTGAAGGCGCGTCTGGATGCGGGTATGACGGACCAGGAGTGCTTCGAGCTGCTGGCGACTGACGGCATGCTGGTTAAGCGCCCGCTGCTGGTGGGCGACGACTTTGCGATCCCCGGCTTTAGGGAAGCGGCCTGGGCCGAGGCGTTGCTGTAGCGGCTGCGGAAAGTGCGTCCCGTTTCGAGCGCTGATTCTGGGACACGGTTTCCGGTTGGGGGCTCGACGGGAAAGTAGGGACCAGTTTGAGCTTGAAATCTGGGACGCACTTTCCGCCGGCGGGCCTGCCCCAGTCAGTCTTCCAACTGCGCCCATTCGTTTGGGTCGTAGATCTTTACGTGCTTGTCGGGCGTGTCGCTCCAATACTCTTCGTCCATAAAGGGCAGGTATGCCTGAATGCCGGGGCAGATAAACGGAATCCGTTGCCGCTGCAGGCGCTCGCGCTGCCGCCGCTCCAGGTTCGTCTCGGATATGACGGTCGGCATGCCGGACAGCTCGACGAGGCTTGCCTGGATGCGCTTGAGGTCGGGGAGCGCCGCATGCCATGACGTCCGCATGATTAAAAATGAGGCGCGGCGGTAGTTTGCCTGCATCACCGTGATGGCGGGGCGCAGTGTGGGATGGATTTTGTCCCGTTCGGGCCAAAGGTCAGCAGTGATCTCGAGGCCCAGGGTCTCCCATAGGTAATCAAGCTCTTCGTCCATGGCGCCTCGATATCCACGCGATCATTGATACTTCGATTGTGTTGCCTGGTGCTATCGTTTTCGCGGTAGAATCTGCCAACGGTTGACGGCTACCGCTCGCGGCGTTTTGCCCTTCGTGTACAGCGGTCGGCTTCACAGGTCCTTCACGTGTTGGCCGTATTTGACTGAATTTCAAAAAAGTCAAAATTGGGGCTTGCGTCACGGCCGGACTTCCCGTATATTTCTTTCTTGCGCAAAGGCACAGCCGAGCGCAGCGATGCAGTCATTGGGATGTCGTCTAATGGCAGGACAGCGGATTCTGGTTCCGTCAATGGGGGTTCGACTCCCTCCATCCCAGCCATTGCATTTGCTACATATGGCCCGTTCGTCTAGCGGTTTAGGACGCCGCCCTCTCAAGGCGGAGATCACCAGTTCGAATCTGGTACGGGCTACCCACAAATGAACGCCCGGGCCTCGCAAGAGACCCGGGTTTTGTGTATCGACCGTATATACGGCGCCTGCCGTGTTTCGCTCAGATCGAGGAGTAGCCATGGATCTGCCCATCAGCTTGCAAGACATCACGTATGCCGAGAACTATCTGGCGCAGGGCGACCTGGCCACGGCGACGCCGCTGCTGGAGCGTCTGGTTGAGCTCGCCGAGGAGTATATCGATGCCGAGTGCAAGACGGAGGAGAAGCGCCAATACTTTAGCTTCGATAGCAAGTTTGAGCGCTTGGCCTATCGCCGCGTGGAAAAGGATCCGCGCGAGCTCGTGCAGGTCGAGGTGCCCTTTGATCGCCTGTATTCCGACATGGCGTATGCCTACATTCGCCAGCAGGATTATGTGAGTGCTCGTAACGCCTTGATGCAGGCCGTGCGTTGGGACCCCATGAACTGCAACTATCGCTTGGACTTGGCCGAGCTGTTCCGTGCGCTCGAGGACAAGCAGGAATGGGCATCGCTCTCGTTCTCGGTGCTAGAGCGTGCGAGCGACGGCAAGTGTGCCGCCCGCGCCTATGCCAACTTGGGCCATTATTTCCTTGAGCCCGAGACCGAGAACGTCTCGGCGGCCGTGGGTTGCGCGCGTCTGGCGCTGCGCTTGGCCCCTGGCGATGCGCATACGACGCGCCTGCTCAACAAGATCCATACTGCCTATCCGGATGCCGCCGATGAGAGCGACGACCACGTGATGGGCGAGCTGAGCCTGCAAGGCGTGCCGACCTCGCCTTCGGCCGAGATTGCCATCTGCCTGATTATGTGCGCGACCGATGCTGCAAGCGACGGCGACAAGCAGGAGGCGACGCGCCTGACGGTGCGTGCTCGCGACTTGGTGGGCGAGGAGGCCTGCGCGGCGATTATCAAACTGGTGCGCGAGAGCGACGCCGAGCTCAATGCTGAGCGCAAGGCAAAGCGCGACGCCGCGGGCTCAAACGCCGATGGCGCCAAGGAGGCCGGCGATGCCCAGTAAGCGCGAGCGCAAGCTCATCTCCAAGAATCGCTCGGCACACCACGAGTACTTTATCGATGAGACCTTTGAGTGCGGCATTGAGCTGAGTGGCACCGAGGTCAAGTCGATTCGCGAGCGCGCGTGCCAGATTACCGATACCTTTGCACTGATTCGTGGCGGCGAGTGCTGGCTCGTGGGTCTGCATATTCACCCTTATAGCCATGGTGGCGTGTGGAACCGCGACCCTGATCGCCGTCGTCGTCTGCTGCTGCACCGCAAGGAGATTGACTTTCTCGACGGCAAACTTCGTAACCGTGGTTATGCGCTGGTACCGTTGGAGCTCTACTTTAATACCGACGGCCGCGTAAAGCTGCTGCTGGGCCTAGGCCGCGGCAAGAAGCTTTACGACAAGCGCGAGGATATGGCCAAGCGCGATGTTCAGCGCGAGATTGACCGCGCACTTAAGGAGCGTAATCGCTAGGCGCTCTGTGTAAGTTGCGGTGGAATACGGACTGTTTTGCCTGTTTGAGGGGCTATTCAGTCCCTATTTCACCGCAACTGCGGACGTCTCATCTTGCTTATACTGTTTTGACACATATGTCTCAAAGGCGGCGTCCGTTATGGGCGCCGCCTTTTTTGTGGGTACATACATCCATGAGGTTCCAACCCGGGTTAGGGGAGTGATTGTTATGGACAAAACTGCGTTCTTTACCATGCCGAGCGGTCTGTACGTGGTGAGCGCCGCGGCAGACGGGCTGCGCGCCGGCTGCGTCATCAACACTGCGGTGCAGGTGACGTCCATGCCGCCGCGCATTTCGGTTGCCGTGAACAAGGACAACGTGACCTCGGGCGTCATCGCTTCGGCCAAAGCGTTCGCGCTGACCGTGATCGATCAGACGGCCGATATGCTCTACATCGGTAACTTTGGGTTCCGCACCAGCAGCGACTATGACAAGTTTGCCAAGTACGAGACTCGCGAGACTGCTCTCGGCATGCCTTATGTGCCCGAGCACGCGGCGGCGCTGTTTAGCTGCCGTTTGATCGACACTGTGGATGTGGGCACGCATCTACTGTTTATCGGCGAGGTCGAGGATGCCGAGCGCCTAAGCGACGAGACGCCGCTCACCTACGATTACTACCATAAGGTCCTGAAGGGCAAGACGCCTCCGAAGGCGTCCTCGTATCAAGGCTAGAAATGTTTTAAAAATACTTGCATTATATTATTGAGAATCTATACTGATAAATGAAGTACATCACCAGTCGCGTTCGAGAGGAGAACATCATGGCTGAGGAGAAGAAGACCTATAAGTTCGTGTGCGTCGTTTGCGGTTACGAGGTTGAGGTCGATACGCCCGAGCTGCCCGAGGATTATGTGTGCCCGGTATGCGGCGTCGGTCCCGATCAGTTTGAGCTCGTCGAGGAGTAGCTCGCAGACACACGGCGAAAGCCGAACATAGCTCTGTCCAAGGGCCCCGGTCGGTCATCCCGGCCGGGGCCCTTTTCCTCCGTCTCCAAAGGATCACGGTTGCTGTTGACCGATCCTGTCTGTTGTGAGTCCGGCCGACCGTTTGTCTCAATCTGTAACATCTAGCAGTGAAAACGGGGTCTACGTGTTACAGATTGAGACAAACGGAGCTGTCCCTCGGAATAATCTCGATCTGTAACATCTAGACATCAAAAGCGGGTCTAGATGTTACAGATCGAGACGTTTGACTGGGTGGACATGCGGCCTCGTTACATCCCGGTCAACAGCACGGCGTCGAGCGCCGTTACGACGACACCGATTCCTACAAGCAGCGCGTTGAGCGGGCGCGAGTTGGCGTATTTGCCCATGACGCGGGGCGAACTGGTGAGTCGTATGAGCACAAAGACCGTAATCGGCAGCTGAAGCGACAGCAGTGCCTGGCTCCAGATGAGACCTTCAAAGGGATTTGGAACGACCAGGCACGCCGCCACTGCGCCGGCAAAGCAGAGTGCCACGCCAATCGATGAGTGTCGGTCGTGGATGTCGTATTCCTCGTCGAACATGCCCGCAGTGATGGTTCCCGCCGCCATGCCCGCTGTCACGCTGCTCGAGAGGCCCGCAAACAGTAGCGCCACGGCAAAGATGGTCGCGCTTGCCGGGCCCAGAATGGGGGAGAGCGTGGCCGCTGCGACGGCGAGGTCGTCTACGACAATGCCGTGCGCAAAGAAGGTCGTTGCGGCCAGGATGACCATTGCCGAGTTGATTGCCCAGCCCACGCCCATCGAAAAGAGCGTGTCGAAGAGCTCGTAGCGCAGGCGTTCTTCGATAACTTGCTCGCCTTGGCCTTCGAAGTGCATGGATTGGATGACCTCGGAGTGCAGAAAAAGGTTGTGGGGCATAACGACCGCACCCAGGACACTCACGATAATCGCGGCAGAGCCAGTGGGCATACTGGGCGTGATCCAGCTTGCGGCGGCCTGCGGCCAGTCGACCTTGACCAGCGCAAGCTCGGCCAAAAACGAGAGTCCTACCACGCCGACGAAGGCGATGATCCATCGCTCGGCGCGCTTGTAGGAGCTCGTCATGAGCATCGCCATCGATACTGCCGCCACGATGACGCAGCCCGCGCGCACGGGCAGCCCAAAGAGCATTTGAAGGGCAATCGCGCCGCCCAGGACTTCGGCCATGGCGGTGGCGATGGTCGCGAGATAGGCGCTGCCGAGCACCGCGCGTCCCACGATGCGGGGGAGAAAGCGGGTCGTGGCCTCGGCAAGACAGGCGCCCGTGGCGATACCCAAGTGTGCCGCGTTGTGCTGCAGCACAATGAGCATAATCGTGGACAGCGTGACGATCCACAGCAGCGCGTAGCCAAACTGCGAGCCCGCGGCCATATTGGAGGCCCAGTTGCCCGGGTCGATAAAGCCGACGGTCACAAGCAGCCCGGGGCCGATATGCCGCGCAATATCTAGGCCTCCGTGACCACCGGTGCGTCGGGAGCCAAAGTGTTGTTTGAGATGGTTGAGCATGGCTGGTTCCTACGTTGGGGTGGCGTGACGTCGCATCTGGGCCGTGCGGCGCCACGCGTCGGATTTGGGTTGGGGCTACTTGTGCGCTTTGCCCTGATTGGCCACGGCGTCGATCTTGGCGGCGATGGTCGCCGGGTCGCCGATGTAGCGCTTGTCGAGGACGTTGAAATCGGTGTCGAAGGTGTAGACGAGCGGCACGCCGGTGGGGATGTTGACCTTGAGGATCTCCTCGGGCGTGAGGTGCTCGAGCTTCATGACGAGTGAGCGCAGGGAGTTGCCGTGTGCGGCGATGAGTACGCGCTTGCCGGCGAGCATCTGGGGGCGAATCTCGTCTTCGAAATAAGGCCAGGCGCGGGCGATCGTGTCCTTGAGGCACTCGGTATAGGGCAGCTGATCGGGCGCGACATCACGGTATTGCTCCTGGGTGTGGGGATCGCGCGCGTCGTCCGGTTCGAGTGCCGGCGGGCAGACATCGAAGGAGCGGCGCCAGATGAGCACCTGCTCGTCGCCGTGCTCCGCTGCGGCATCGGCCTTGTTGAGACCCTGCAACGCTCCGTAGTGGCGCTCGTTGAGCTTCCAGGATTTGATGACGGGCAACCACTCGCGATCCATTTGGCCGAGCACGATGTCGAGGGTGTGAATTGCGCGCTTGAGACGCGAGGTGTAGCAGACGTCGAAGTCGAAGCCCGCTTCTTTGAGGGCTCGACCGCCTGCTGCGGCTTCTTCGCGGCCCGTGTCGGTGAGTTCTACGTCGGTCCAGCCGGTGAACAGGTTGAGTTTGTTCCACTCGGATTCTCCGTGACGGATAAGGACAAGTTGCATTGTCTGTCGGTCTGCTCGGTGCGCCATAGGGGCCTCCTTGATCTGGCACGGTGTGCGTGCCGTTTGCTTGACGCCGCAAAGGATACCCGTTTTAAGCTTAGAAGTTAACCAAGACTAACAAAATTGTTGTAATTGAATAGGATGGTGAAAGGGGGCTGCCGAAATGTCTCGATCTGTAACAACTAGGGATGGAAATTGGGCCTAGGTGTTACAGATTGAGACAAACCAAAACCGTCCCGCAGAAAATCTCAATCCGTAACATCTAGGGGCCAAAATCGGCTCCTCCTGTTACAGATTGAGATGTTTGAAGCGGTGAATTTACAAGCCGAACTTGGGGACTGACGTACACGTTTGATGGCAAGACGTTGATGGCCGGCGTGCGTTACGCGATTGTTTCGAAACGGGTGAGAAACACAGCGATACCCCGATGCTCCTAGTATGCCTATTCAACTGACTGTCTAAATATCTAGGGGAGGATCGCGATGCAGGCAGATTCCGCTCAGCAGCAGGGCCTTTATCGCCCCGAATTCGACCACGATGCTTGTGGCATCGGCGCGCTTGCCGATATCAACGGTGAGCGCCATCACCAGATTCTGGACGATGCGCTGTCCATTCTGGTCAACTTGGAGCACCGCGGTGGCACGGGACTCGAGAAGAACACCGGCGACGGCGCTGGCATCCTGTTCCAGGTTCCGCATCACTTTTTTCGTAAAGAGGCTCAAAAGTGCGGCCAGATTCTGCCGGCAGAGGGCGACTATGGCGTGGCCATGCTGTTCTTCCCGCAGGACGACAAGGGCGTAGAGGATGCCCGCCGCGTGTTTGAGGAGGGCTGCGCCGAGGCCGGCGTGCCGCTGCTCTTTTGGCGTGAGGTGCCCGTCGACCCGCACGACCTGGGCGAGACGGCCCGAGCCTGCATGCCCACTATCCTGCAGGCCTTCCTGGGCCGTCCGGACGACACGCCCGCCGGCGATGCCTTTGAGCGTCGCCTGTACGTGTGCCGTCGCACCATCGAAAAGAAGGCCGACACCGAGTTTGCCCTGCGCGACAAGATCTTCTACGTGTGCTCTATGAGCTCGCGCACCATCGTGTACAAGGGCATGCTGGTCGCCACGCAGATGCGCCGCTTCTTCATCGACCTCAACGACGCCGCCGTCAAGACGGCCGTGGCGCTCGTCCACTCGCGCTACTCCACCAACACCACGCCCAGCTGGGAGCGTGCGCACCCCAACCGCTTTATCATCCACAACGGCGAGATCAACACCCTCAAGGGCAACGTCAACTGGATTCGCGCCCGCGAGCCCAACCTGTACAGCCCCGTGCTGCAGCACGATCTTGAGCGCGTGATGCCCATCATCAACCGCGAGGGTTCCGACTCCGCGATTCTGGACAATGTGCTCGAGTTTTTGGTCATGAACGGCCGTCCGCTCACGCGCGCCGCATCCATGTTGCTGCCCGAGCCGTGGGACCACAACGACAGCCTGAGTGAGGAGCGCCGCGCCTACGACGCTTACCAGTCCATGCTCATGGAGCCGTGGGATGGTCCGGCGGCCATCGCCTTTACCGACGGTCGCACGCTGGGCGCCGCCCTCGACCGCAACGGCCTGCGCCCCGCTCGTTACTACGTGACGCGCGACGGTCGCTTTATGCTGGCAAGCGAGGTGGGCACCATCGAGGTGAGCCCCGAGAACATCCTGACGAGCGGCTGTCTGGGGCCGGGCCAGATGCTCGAGGTCGACTTTGCCCGCGGGCGCGTCATCTACAACGACGAGCTGCGAGCCCGCTATGCCAAGGAAAAGCCCTACCGCGACTGGATCGCCGAGGAGACGCTGACGGTCGACGCGCTCGACAAGCCCGCCGCGCCCGCGCCCGCCGAGGACGTCGAGGTGCCTGCCGCCGTGCGCATGGCCAAGCTCGGCTATCACTGGGATGACGTCGACGAGGTCGTGCGCCCCATGGCCCGGCAGGGCAAGGCCCCGCTCGCCTCGATGGGCATCGACGCCCCTCTGGCCTGCTTGTCCAAGAAGACGCGTTCGTTCTTTGATTACTTCTATCAGCTGTTCGCCCAGGTCACGAATCCTCCGATCGATGCCCTGCGCGAGCACATGGTGACTTCGACCACGCTCTACCTGGGCAACCACGGCAACCTGCTCGAGGATTCCCGCACGGCCTGTCAACTGGTGCGCTTGGAGCGCCCACTGCTGAGCGAGGAGGAGTTCGACCGCATTTGCGCCATCGACCGCGTGGGCTTTAAGACCCGCCGCTTCCGTGCCGTGTACCGCCGCGATGCCGGCGAGGGCGCGCTGCAGGCTGCGCTCAAGCAGCTTGCAGAGGACGTTGAGGCTGCGGTCCGCGACGGCGTAAACATCGTGGTGTTGAGCGATCGTGCCGCTGCGGGCGAGGCGCCCGTGCCGTCGCTGCTCGCCGTGGGCTGCGTGCACAATCACCTGATCCGCGCCGGTGTGCGTACCTTTGCCGACATCGTGGTGGAGTGCGGCGACGCCGTGTCCCCGCACGACTTTGCGGCACTGGTGGGCTACTCCGCGAGCGGCATCTATCCGTACAACGCACATGCGTGCATCCGCGATCTGGCGGCACGCGGCGACCTGGAAGTGACGGCCGAGCAGGGCATCGCCAACTACAGCAAGGCTGCGACCGCCGGCATCGTCTCCATCATGTCCAAGATGGGCATCTCCACGGTGCAGAGCTACCATTCGGCGCAGATCTTCGAGGCCGTGGGCTTTACGCCGGAGTTCGTCAACGCGTATTTCGCCGGCACGGTGAGCCGTGTGGGCGGTATGGGTGTCGAGGACGTCGAGCGCGAGCAAAACGAGCGCTACGACGCCGCGCTCGCTATCCTTAAGAGCCCGGCTCCCGATCAGCTGCCCACGTTGGGTCTGACCAAGTGGCGCCCGCTCGGCGGCGAGGATCACCTCATCGATCCGCAGACTGTTTACCTGCTTCAGACCGCCTGCCGTGAGGACAGCTACGACACCTTTAAGGAGTACAGCAGCCGCCTGCACCGCACCGGCCGTGCCGTGCGCCTGCGCGACTTGCTCGACTTTGATGCCAGCGGTCGCACTCCGGTGGCACTCGACGAGGTGGAGCCGGCGCTCGACATTGTCCGCCGCTTTAACACCGGCGCCATGTCGTACGGCTCCATCAGCAAAGAAGCGCACGAGTGCATGGCCATCGCCATGAATCGCCTGCATGGACGCTCCAACTCGGGCGAGGGCGGCGAGGACCCGCGTCGCGAGACCCCGCTGGCCAACGGTGACTCCAAGAACTCCGCCATCAAGCAGGTGGCAAGCGCGCGCTTTGGCGTGACGAGCCGCTACCTGTGCAGCGCCTTCGAGATTCAGATCAAGATGGCCCAGGGCGCCAAGCCCGGCGAGGGTGGCCACCTGCCCGGCAAGAAGGTCTACCCCTGGATCGCCGAGGTCCGTCAGTCCACGCCCGGCATCGGCCTGATCTCGCCTCCGCCGCACCACGATATTTACTCTATCGAGGATCTGGCAGAGCTGATCTTTGACCTTAAAAACGCCAACCCCGGCGCGCGCGTGTCGGTCAAGTTGGTCAGCGAGGCCGGCGTCGGCACCATCGCCACCGGTGTGGCCAAGGGTGCTGCCGACAAGATCTTGATCAGCGGCCACAATGGCGGCTCGGGTGCCGCTGCGCGCGACTCTATCTGGCATGCGGGTCTGCCGCTGGAGCTCGGCCTTGCCGAGGCTCAGCAGACATTGCTGCAAAACGGCCTGCGCTCCCGCGTGGTGCTCGAGGCCGACGGCAAGCTCATGGACGGCACCGACGTTGCCGTCGCCTGCTTGCTGGGCGCCGAGGAGTTTGGCTTTGCGACCATGCCGCTCATCTCCATGGGCTGCCTCATGCAGCGTGACTGCCAGCAGGACACCTGCCCGGCCGGCATCGCGACGCAAAACTGCCGCCTGCGTCGCGGCTTCCGCGGCAAGCCCGAGCACGTTGAGCACTTTATGCTCTTTGTAGCCGAGCAGCTGCGCGAGGTCATGGCGAGCCTGGGCTTCCGCACCGTCGATGAGATGGTCGGCCATCCCGAGTGCTTGCGCCAGATCGAGGTCCCGGGCAACCGCAAGGCCAACCTGCTCGATCTATCGCCCGTGCTGGCGAGCGCGACCTGCGAGTTCGGTGCCCATATTCCGGGCGCCGACGGTCGCCATTTCCTGCCGCAGATGGCCGCGGACAGCGAGCTCGACAAGACGCTCGACTCCACGTTGTTTGTGCCCTATACGGCCGATGCCCGTGCGCACCTGCGTCCGATTCGCTTCCGCGCCGATATCGCCAACGTCAACCGCTGCGTGGGCACCATCCTGGGCAACGCGGTGACCAAGGCGCATCCCGAGGGCCTGCCCGCCGGCTCCATCACCATCGATTGCGATGGTTCGGCCGGCCAGAGCTTTGGCGCCTTCCTGCCGCGCGGCATTACGCTCAACGTGTGCGGCGACGCCAACGACTACTTTGGCAAGGGCCTTTCGGGTGGCGAGGTGTCGGTGCGCCCCAACCCGCATGCGACCTACAAGTTCGACGAGAACATCATCGTGGGCAATGTTGCGTTCTTTGGTGCTACGAGCGGCCGCGGCTTCATTAACGGTTTGGCCGGCCAGCGCTTTGGCGTACGCAACTCCGGTGCCACCGTGGTGGTCGAGGGCTGCGGCAACCATGGCTGCGAGTACATGACGGGCGGTCTGGCGCTCATCCTGGGCGAGGTCGGGCAGAACTATGCCGCCGGCATGACGGGCGGCGTGGCCTATGTCTTTGACCAGTATGGCACGCTCGACGCCCGCGTGAACCACGAGAGCGTTGAGCTCAAGGCCCCGACGGCCGATGAGCTGGCGCAGATTCGCGCGCTCATCCAAGAGCACGTGGACGCGACGCAGAGCCCGCGCGGCATTAAGCTGCTCTACAGCTTTGAGACGATGAGCAAGCACTTTGTGAAGGTCATTCCGACCGAGTACGAGCGCGTGCTGGCGATTGTCGCTGCGGCCGAGGCCGTGGGCAAGACGCATGCGCAGGGCGAGGAGTTGGCGTTTGACATCGTGACCGGTCGCGCGAGTGCCGCGGATGTTGCTCGCTTTGATGTCGCGGGCGGTGCTGCGGGCGCAGGTGTTGCGCCCGTGGCCGTTGCCAGCTCTGTTGCTTCGACCAAGAAGGAGGCGTAAGTGCCATGGGTAAGCCCGGTGCTTTTCTTGATATCGATCGCGTGACCCACGAGCTTCGCCCCGTGGAGGAGCGCAGCCGCGATTTCGATCCGCTGTACGTGGAGCTCGACGACGACGCACGCCGTGCCCAGGCGAGCCGCTGCATGATGTGCGGCGCGGCGTTTTGCCAGATGGGCTCGAGCTTTGGCAAGGCACGCCCGAGCGGCTGCCCGCTGCACAACCTGATTCCCGAGTGGAATGAGCTGGTGTACCGCGGTCGCTGGGACGAGGCTGCCGAGCGTCTGTCGCTCACCTCGCCCATGCCTGAGTTCACGAGTCGCGTGTGCCCGGCGCTTTGCGAGGCCGCGTGCAACCTGGGTTCGGTCGATGGCCAGCCCACGACGATCCATGACAACGAGCGTGCGATCAGCGACCATGAGTGGGCAAATGGCGGCCCGCGTCGCTTTGAGCCGGCAGAGGAGGGCGCACCCACGGTTGCCGTGGTGGGCTCCGGTCCTGCCGGTCTGGTGGCGGCATGGGAGCTTGCGCGTCGTGGCGCCCGCGTGACGGTGTTTGAGCGCGACGACCGCCCGGGCGGTCTGCTCATGTACGGCATTCCCAACATGAAGCTCGAGAAGTCCGTGGTCGAGCGCCGCGTGGCGCTCATGCGCGAGCTGGGCATTGTGTTTGAGCTGGGTGTCGACGTTACGAACCCTGCGGTGGCGGCCGAGCTCGATGACTTTGACGCCGTCGTGGTGGCTGCCGGCGCTCGTGCACCCCGCGGTCTTTCGGCCGCGAACGTGGATGCTCCGGGCGTGGTGTACGCGGTGGACTACCTGACGGCTTCGACCGTCTCGGTGCTCGATGGCGGCGAGCCCACGGTGAACGCGCGCGGCCTGGACGTTGTGGTCATTGGCGGTGGCGATACTGGAAACGACTGCGTGGGCACTGCCGTGCGTCAGGGCGCGCGCAGCGTGCGCCAGTTTGAGTTCTTGCCGGCTGCGCCCGATAAGCGCGCGTCGAGCAACCCCTGGCCGCAGTGGCCCAACGTTAAGAAGACCGACTACGGCCAGCAGGAGGCTATCGCTGCGATGGGTGGCGAGATGCGTGCCTGGGGCGTTGATACGCTCGAGGTGCTGCTGGACAAGAAGGGTGCGGCTGCGGGTCTGCGCGTGGTCGATTTGGATTGGTCGGCGGGAAAGCCCGAGCGCATTGCGGGCTCCGAGCACGAGGTGCCGGCGCAGCTGGTGCTCATCGCCTGCGGCTTTACGGGTCCCGAGCACGGCGTGTTCGATGCGGTGAGCGTGCCTGTTGCCACCGCTGGTCGTCCGCTGCCGGTGATGGCTGCCGAGGGCTCGCACCTCGCGGCTCGCACGGAGGGTGTCGCCGCCGATGCCGCGCCGGTGTATGTGGCCGGTGATGCCCGCAACGGCAGCTCGCTCGTCGTGAACGCCATGGCCGATGCCCAGGCCTGCGCAGCCGAAGTCGCCGAGGCACTGGAGCTGTAAAGTAGTCATTTAAGAACGTCCCCAATGACTAGTCATTTTTTGTCTAGTCGTTGGGGACACTCTTTGCGAGCGACTTGCTCGTTTGTCGACGTACGGGTGTTCATTTGTCGACTTCTTGGGCTGTGGTCACCTGTTGTTTCTGTGGTGGCTGCGGGCATCTGGCTCAAAAGGGCGGGTTGGCTGTCTATGTCTACCTGCGGTTTTGTTGCGGTTCGCTCATTCGGTCAAGTGTCCCGTCAAGTGTTTGGTCAGCATCTGGTTTGCAGTCGAAGGCCTATTTTGCCCGCGCTTGCCTCGGCTGCTCGCCCTCCTCGTAAGCTCAAATTGAGGTCCATCAGTTTGAGGAGGATGCCATGACTGACCAAGTATTTGACCGAGCAGAGCTGGCCGAAGCCGTCGGCAACGATATTGCCGACATGGCTCACTTTTGGATGCTGCGGAAGTTTCAATTCCTGGAGCCGGCGCGCGAGCAGTTCGAGATTATCGTCGATCCGTGGCTCAGCTATTGCGAGGAACCTTCTCAAAACGAAATCATGGCCTACAACATGGCGTTTACCGATTGGCTGCTGTTTGAGCGCCCCTATTACCACGGCAAGACGCTGTTGGAACTGTATGTGGACGAGCCGCCGGCGTCGCGTCCGCCTGCGTCGCTCAAGCGGCTTGAGCAAGTGTGCGGCACGCATTACTTTTCGCGTTTTGGCATTTTGGACAAGGACCCTGCAGCTGGTATGGTCGCGCTGCGTGACACGCGCACCGACCGTCGCTTTGACGTCTACGACCCACATATCGTGCAAAAGGAGCACTGGAGCGACGGCGCGATTGCGGTGCGACTCGCGTGCGTCGACGATGTCTGGCTGACGGCGGGGCAGCTCTACCTGTATGACATCGCGCGCCTGGGCGACACGGCCGTCGACGGGCCGGGCGCGGTGCATCCCGAGGACCTAGAGGACGGTTTCGACACCTCGTGCATCAGCTTCTTTTTGCGCCTGGTCCGCGACGTCATGGGCGCCCAGGGGCGGTACGTGAAGTCGCTCAACATCTACGAGCAAGAATGGGAGTAGAGGATGGGCAGCTGTCGCCTGCCTTGCCTTCTGCCTTTATGTCTCGATCTGTAACGTTTAGGGACAAAAACCGGTCTACCTGTTACAGATCGAGACGTTTGTCAGCGGAGGCAACAGCGGCGATGGCCCATTTCTCCGATGTGGTGGTGATGGAAGTGTCTAATACCGTTTTCAAACACAAGCATGCAACACGTAACACCTTGGCGCGGAATAGGATGCTTGCCAGGCTCACGGAGGCGGCTGAACTAGGCGTGCTGCTTGTGACGCACGACAATGCCGAGCTCATGTGGCTGCGGCGTCATGTGGGGACCGATGACATTGCGGAGCCCGAGCCGTATTTGTTCTGTTTTCAACATGATTGGGATGCGTTGACACCGGCGGAGCGAGCGCTGCGGACCATCAAAGGGCTTGCGGAGTTTCATCCGGACTGGGCGTTTTGGGGTTACGACGCGGCCCTTTTGTGGGGTCTGGAGGTGCCGAATGATCTGCTTGGGCCGCGATTTCTTGTTAAGACGGGTTGTTCGGTGCCTCTGAGTGCAGGATGCCGGCTGTTGCGTCCGCAGGCGGCGGGTGCGCTTGAACAAGTCGACGGCGTGCGGGTGACGCCGTTTTGGCGCACGGTAGAGGATTGCCTACAGCGCGCGCCGTTTTCGTATGGCCTGGCGATTGCCGATTCTGCATTGCGAGCAAAGGGCGTATCGCGCGATGACCTGTGCGAGTGTCTCCGCTCCGATTGCGGGGGCAGGCGAGGGTATCGCAGAGCGCAGGTGATCGCGTCGTATGCAGACGGGCTGTCCGAGAATGGCGGTGAGTCTCGCTTTCGGGCGTTCTTTATTGCATACGGTTTTCCGGTGCCAGGGTTGCAGGTGGAGTTTCGTGACCCGCTCGATCCGAATCAGGTATTTCGAGTCGACTATTTCTGGAGGCTCGAGGACGGGACGTGCGTGATTGGCGAGCTCGATGGAAAGGGAAAGTATACCCTGCAGGATGGTGGGGATCGGGAATCGGTCGACCCATTCGTGGCGGAACGTCAGCGGGAGTCCCATCTGACGATGCTCGGACATAAGGTGCTGAGGTTTACGTTTGATGAACTCAAGAATCCGGGGAAGCTGGCTGAAAAGATGAGACTGGCGGGAATTCCTCAGCAGCCTGATCTGGCCGAGGAGTGGAGGCGGAAGTGGTATGGGCGCTGAGGGGTGCAACTGACGCGGATGTGGTTGTTCCTGCCGAGTTTGTCTCGATCTGTAACAAGAAGGGGCAGTTTGGCCTCGCAACTGTTACAGATCGAGACAGAAGGTTGGCTGCCGCTAGAAGATCTCAATCTGTAATATCTAGAGGCCGAAAACCTGTCTACTTGTTACAGATTTAGACGTTTGACGACAGGGCTGGAAAATATCTCGATCTGTAACATCTAATGGCTAAATACCGGTCTAACTGTTACAGATCGAGACAGAAGGTTGGCTGCCGCTAAAAGATCTCAATTTGTAACATCTAGAGGCCAAAAACCGGTCCACCTGTTACAGATCAAGACATTTCCCGGATGTCGCTGGGGTGGGACTGCAGTGCATTCCATTCCCCGCATCTCCTTCTTTCTCCGTTAACCGATATGTCTGCAGCAATCCTGCCGTGCTGGGTAATAATGGACAAATGTTCAAGTTAATCGTGAGGGAGGAGCTCGATATGGCGACTGCCGATCGTCCCACGTTGTTTATCAATGCGACCGTTCTGGATGGTTCGGAACATATGGAGCCGCAGCCCGATATGGCCGTGGCCGTCGAGCGTGGCATCATCACCTGGATGGGACCGAGTGCTGTGGCGCAGGCGCCTGCAGGTGCCGAGGTCATCGACCTGGCAGGGGCGTATCTCATGCCGGGCCTCATCAACATGCACGTGCATCTGTGCGGTTCGGGCAAGCCAGTCTCAGCGGGCGATGCGGGCGCGCTGATGAAGAAGCTTGATAATCCGGTGGGCCGCGCCGTCGTGCGCCATATCCTCAAGGGCAGTGCCCAGCAGCAGCTGGCAAGCGGCGTGACCACGGTGCGCGGCGCGGGCGACCCGCTGTTTGCCGACATTGCCGTGCGTGACGCTATCGATGCCGGCAAGTATCAGGGTCCGCGCCTGGTAGCGCCGGGAACGGGCGTCACGGTGCCGGGCGGCCATGGCGCGGGCTTGTTCGCCCAGGTGGCCAACAGCCCCGTCGAGGCAGCCGAGCAGGTGCGCGATCTGTATGCGCGCGGCGCCGACGTCATCAAGCTGTTCGTGACGGGCGGCGTGTTCGACGCGACCGAAGTAGGCGAGCCGGGCGTGCTGCGCATGCCGCTCGATGTCGCCGCGGCAGCGTGCAAGGCGGCGCACGAGGTTGGCCTTCCGGTCATGGCCCATGTCGAGAGCACCGAAGGTGTGAAGGCCGCGCTTCAGGCCGGCGTCGACACAATCGAGCACGGCGCTCCGATGACCTCCGAGATTCTGGAGCTGTACCGCGGCGCCGCGGGAACACAGCTCGAGGGACGTGCGCCGAGTGTGACCTGCACGATTAGTCCGGCGCTGCCGTTTGTACTGCTCGATCCGGGAAAGACCCATTCGACCGACACGCAAAAGAAGAACGGCGACATCGTGTGCTCGGGCATTATCGAGAGCGCTCGTGCGGCGCTGGAAGCCGGCGTTAAGGTGGGCCTGGGCACGGACTCGAGCTGCCCGTTCGTGACCCAGTACGACATGTGGCGCGAGGTGGCTTATTTTGCCAAGTACGTGGGTGTGAGCAACGCGTTTGCGTTGCATACGGCCACGCAGGTCAATGCTGAGCTACTGGGCCTGGGTGACGAGACCGGCACGATCGAGTGCGGCAAGGCGGCCGATATCCTGGTGACGCGCGAGAACCCGCTCGCTGACCTGTGCGCTCTGCGTGAGCCGATGCATGTGATGTGTCGCGGCGATCTGATACGCAAGCTCAAGGTGAAGCGTATTCCCGAGGTGGACGCCGAGCTCGACGCGATTATGGCCATGCCTGCCGAAGCGCTGGCCGAGGAGCTGGCCCGCGACGGCGTGGCGTAGATGTGACAAGGGGACAGTTCCGTTGCCGTATACAAAAAGCCGAGGTCTCAACACGAGGCCTCGGCTTTTTTATCGAACAAATGCTTCAGATTTGAGACAAACACTACTGATTCATTTGCCCCACGGCGCGATGCCTAGGAGCGCGTTTCCATCTTGGCGTGGCACTTGGGGCAGGTGACGCGGATCTTACCCTTGCCCTTGGGGACGGACAGCATCTGACCGCAGTTAGGGCACTTGAGGTACGCCGTGGTCTTGCGGCCCTTCCACATCTTCTTGGCCGTTCGCTTGGCGCGCTCAAAGTCTTCCTTGCTGGTGCCGGCCGTGCGCGAGGCGTTGGCAGCTGCAGTCCCGCCGCCCAAGCTGGCGACGAACTTACCTAGGCCGGGGACGTTTGCGGTCGCCGTGACAAAGGCGTCGTTCTCCTTGCGGCGCGCGTCGATGTTTTTGGACAGACCGCGCAGCACGCCGAGCGCGATCACGGCGATGGCGATCCAGCTGAGCCACTGGATACGGGCCATCGACCCGATCATCGCGATGATAATGCCTGCGAAGCCCAACACGACGGTGAGCTCATCGGCGCCGTTGCGACCCTTCATAAAGTCATTCATGCGAATTGCCTTTCGTTCGATATGCTGCACGCCTTTATACCCCTTTTGGTGCATTGGGGACAGGTCAATCTGCACCAAGGTGGTGCAAACGTACCTGTCCCCAATGCACCAATTACTTGGCGAGTTTGTCGACGACGCGTTCGATCTCGGCGAGCTTGGCGGCCTTGAGTTCCTCGTCGCCCGATTCGATGGCCGAGGCGACGCAGCCCTCGATGTGAGCCTTGAGCACGTCGGCGTTAATGCGCGCGAGGAGCGCCTGCGTTGCCATGAGCTGCGTGGAAATATCGACGCAGTAGCGGTCCTCCTCGACCATCCGCAGGATGCCGTCGATCTGACCGCGTGCCGTCTTGAGCATGCGGGTCACCGATTTATGGTCTGCCATCATGGCGGGTCCTCGTTTCTGGTCGGGGGGGGTACGTGCGGGTCGTTACGCGGCGGTCACGGACAGGGCGTGGAACTTCTCGCCGGCGCCCTCGACGGCGTCAGCGAGCTGCTCGGCGGTCACGGTGTCGGCGCACTCCACCTGGACGGTCTGGGTCTCGTGATCGGCGTCGGCATCGGTCACGCCGGCCACGTTGAGCAGTGCCGTCTCGACAGTGGCGTCGCAGTGGCCGCACATAAGGCCCGAAGTCTTAATCGTGTAACGCATGGATATTCCTCTCTGTTGTGTCGGCTTTCCCAGGCACCCGACCTTGACCTTCAAGCCGTCGTTCGCGTACCAAAGTACGCGTCGCTCCTCTTTCAGGTCAATCTCGGGCACCTGGAAAACCCGTTCTAAATGGACATAATGGTGAGCTTATTTTGCCACTTTAGGCTTAAAGGTTCGCAGGCGCAGCGCATTGCTTACGACGCACACGCTCGACAGACTCATGGCCGCGGCGCCAAACATCGGCGAGAGCTGCCATCCGGTGAGCGGGAAGAACACGCCCGCCGCCAGCGGAATGCCGATGCCGTTGTAGAACAGCGCCCAGAACAGATCCTGCTTGATGTTGCGGATTGTGGCGCGCGAAAGCTCGATGGCGCGGGCGACGTCCATGAGGTCGCTGCGCATGAGCACCACGTCGGCGCCCTCCTTGGCGATGTCGGCGCCGGTGCCGATGGCAAGGCCCACGTCGGCGCGCGCCAGGGCGGGGGAGTCGTTGATGCCGTCGCCCACCATGGCGACCTTGCCGCCCGCATCCTGCAGTTCGTGCACGTGGCGTTCCTTGTCGGCGGGCAGGACGTCGGCGATAACCTGTTCGCTGGTGAGTCCCACGCGGCGGGCGATGGCTTCGGCCGTCACGCGGTTGTCGCCAGTGAGCATGCGCACGTCGATGCCGAGCTCGCGGAGCGCGGCGATTGCCACGGCACTCGTTTCTTTGACCTCGTCAGCCACGGCGATGGTGCCGACAAGCTCGTCGTTCTTGGCAAAGAACAGCGGCGTTTTGCCCTCGGCGGCAAATCGCTCCGCAAGTCCTGCGGGCACGGTGATACCCAGCTCGCTCATCAGACGAACGTTGCCGGCAGCGATGACGTTTTGTCCCTCGCGCGCGGTAACGCCTCGCCCGGGCACGGCGGCAAAGTCCTCGACCATGCGTGCGACGATTCCGCGCGACTCGCACTCGGCCATAATCGCCTCGGCCAGCGGGTGCTCGCTCGAGCGCTCCAACGCGGCGGCCAGCTTGAGCAGCGCCTTTTCGCTCATGGCGGGCGAGCCGTCAGCGCGCGCGGCAACCACAATGTCGGTCACGGCCGGCTTGCCGCGGGTGACCGTGCCCGTCTTATCGAGCACCACGGTGCCCACGTTGCGCAGGTTCTCCAGCGCCTCGGCGCTCTTAAACAGAATGCCCATCTCTGCGCCCTTGCCGGTGCCCACCATAATGGCGACGGGCGTGGCCAGGCCCAGCGCGCACGGACAGCTGATCACCAGCACGGCTACGGCGGAGGTGAGCGCCTCGTTTATGCTGCCGGTGAGAGCCATCCACACCGCAAAGGTCACGGCCGAGATCGCAAACACCACGGGCACAAACACGCCGGCGACCTTATCGGCCATGCGGGCGATGGGCGCCTTGGTGGCGTTGGCGTCCTCGACGAGCTGGATGATTTTGGCAAGCGACGTGTCGGCGCCCACGCGTGTGGCACGGAAGGTAAACGAGCCAGTGCGGTTGACCGTGGCGGCGTTGACGGTGTCGCCGGCGGCCTTTTCCACGGGGATGGACTCGCCGGTGAGCGCGCTCTCGTCCACGGCCGACGCGCCCTCGAGTACCACGCCGTCGACAGGGATAGACTCGCCGGGGCGCACGCGCAGGACCTGGCCGGGGAGGATGCTGTCGACGTCGACGGTGGCTTCGGTGCCGTCGTCGGTCACGACGGTCGCGGTCTTGGGTGTCAGGTCGATCAGCGCCTCGATAGCGCCGCCGGTCTTGGACTTGCTGTGCGTCTCGAGGTATTTGCCCACGGTGACGAGCGACAGGATGGTGCCGGCGCTCTCAAAATAGAGGTTGTCCATGCTCGTCATCATGGCCTCGTGCACCTGACCTGTGGCCAGCTGGTCGGCCATGATGAACATGGCGTAGAGCGACCAGGCAATCGACGCGGTGGCGCCTACGGCGATGAGAGCGTCCATGGTGGGCGCGCCGTGCACGAGCGACTTGAAGCCGTTGATAAAGTACGCGTCGTTGACGTAGACGATGGGGATGAGCAAGACGAGCTCGGTGAGCGCCAACGTCATGCTGTGGGTATGGTCGGTGAAGACGCTGGGCAGTGGCCAGCCGAGCATGTGCCCCATGCCTATGTAGAACAGCGGGATGAGAAAGACAATCGAGACGATGAGTCGAGTGCGCATGGCGGAGGCAGCGGCCTCCAACTTTTTGGTGGGCGACTCCATATGGGTGGCGCCGGACCTGGCTTGCATGCTGCCGTTTGAGCCGGCGGCACCGGTGCCCGCATCGACGGGCGAGGCCGAGTAACCCGCGCGATCGACAGCGGTGCAGATATCGTCGGGGGAGACCTGTGCGGGGTCGTAGTCCACCAGCATGGAGCCGGCGAGCAGGTTGACCGCGACGCTTTGGACGCCGTCGAGCTTGCTCACGGCACGGTCCACGTGCGCCTGACAGGCGGCGCATGTCATGCCACCCACATCGAATTTATCTTGAGCCATGGCTTCTCCTTTCTGTGGCTCGGTATTGGAATTGTTAACCTGCCGATACTATACACCCATACCCCCTGGGGGTGTCCAGTACAGAAAGAAATGTATGACATTTCGTTACAGATGGGGATTGTTGCGTGGTCGATGGACCGTCCCTGCCAACCATCTCGATCTGTAACATCTAGCCCCAGTTTTGCCGAGTTACTGTTACAAATCAAGACAAACAATTCGGCGGTTGCTTAACATCTCAATCTGTAACAGTTAGACCGGTTTTTGGGCTCCAGGTGTTACAGATCGAGACAATCGGCCCAGACCCACCCCGTCATCTGTGGTTTACGTGGGGGCATGCGGAGTACGGGTATACTAACCGGCGGCGAATCTGCTCCATCGCTTAGAGCTGCTGCGTCTGGACGGCGCGTGATAGGGCTGCCAAAGCGATCGCCAGCGTGCTGAGCAACGTCCTCTCTGTGCGCACCTGTTTTTGTATGTATTAGCGCACTACCAAGCACGCTCGCGCGGCCGCATGCCGTGCCCATAACGCGTGCAGATAAGGAACAACAACATATGCGTAATTCTGTATCCGACGTCACGGACGCCGAGATTCTGGACGAGACCCGCGAGGCCATGACCCAGGCTGCCTTCGATGCTGCCGACGAGGCCAGCGCCGCCGAGACCGTCGAGTCCGCGACCGAGAACCTGCCCGCCTTTGACGAGCTGGGACTTTCGGACGAGATGCTTCGTGCCATCGAGAACCTGGGCTACACGGCGCCCACGCCTGTCCAGGCTGGCTCGATCCCCGTGGTACTCGAGGGCCGCGACCTGCTTGCCGCCGCTCAGACCGGCACCGGCAAGACGGCCGCCTTCTTGCTGCCGACCATGAACAATCTGGAGCACATTGCTCCGCCCAAGCCCGTGCGCGAGCACGGCGGCCGCAACCGTCGTCGCGGTGCTAAAAAGCCCGAGGGCAACGGTCGCGGTCCCGTGATGCTCGTCATCACCCCCACGCGCGAGCTTGCCCAGCAGATTGACGAGGTCGCGAGTAAGATCGCCGACGTCACCGGCCATGTTGCCGTGACTGTCGTGGGCGGCGTGAGCTACAAGCCCCAGACCGCGGCGCTCAAGTACGGCTGCGACATTCTGGTCGCCACGCCGGGCCGTCTGGTCGATCTGATCGAGCAGGGCGCTTGCCACCTGGACGAGGTCAAGGTGCTGGTGCTCGACGAGGCCGACCGCATGCTCGACATGGGCTTTTTGCCCGCCGTTCGCCGCATTGTGCGCGAGACGCCGGCCGAGCGCCAGACGCTGTTGTTCTCGGCCACGCTTGACGAGGAGGCCGTGGGCGAGATCACCGACCTGGTGAGCGACCCGGCCCGCGTGGAGATCGCGCCTGCCACGTCGACCGCCGACACCGTCGACCAGTTTGTGTTCCCGGTGTCCATCGAGGCCAAGAACAACCTGCTGCCCGAGTTCCTCAAAAAGGAGGGCCCGGAGCGCACTATCGTCTTTATGCGCACCAAGCACCGTGCCGACAGCTGCTGCCGTCGTCTGGAGCGCAAGGGCATCAAGGCCGCCGCGATCCATGGCAACCGCAGCCAGGCCCAGCGCGAGCGCGCGCTTTCGGCCTTCCGCGACGGCACCGTCGACGTACTGGTGGCGACCGACGTGCTTGCCCGCGGCATCGACATTAGCGATGTGCGCTACGTCGTGAACTTTGACGTGCCGGCCGAGCCGACAGACTACATCCACCGCATCGGCCGCACGGGCCGCGCCGGCGAGCTGGGCTGGGCTATTACGTTTGTGACCGAGCAGGACGTCGATGAGTTCTACGAGATTGAGAAGCTCATGGACAAGACGGCCGACATCTACGAGGCCGGCGACCTGCATGTGGGTCCCAACCCGCCCGCGGTTGACCCCGAGCGCGACCCTGCCGCCTTTAAGGTGAAGAAGAAGACCAAACGCGGCAAGTCCAAGAGCAAGAAGAAGCTTGAGCAGGCGCGCCGCGACGGCAAGCGCAACGGCGACGATTACGGCGATGTTGCCGGTCGTTCCAACCGCGGTCGCGACGAGCGTCGCGGCGACGGCGAGCGTCCGAGCCGTCCCAAGCGCGGCGGCAAGACCCGCGTGCGCGAGGGCGTTCAGGCTCGCGTGGACGAGGCCGTGGAGAGCGTGGCCCGCGAGGTGGCTGCCGAGGAGCGCAGCGGTGCTGTTGAGCAGGGCCCGCGCGGCAACCGTGCCGAGCGTCGTGCCAAGCAGTTCCAGGGCGAGGCACACCGCCGTCGTCGTGAGGACGAGGACCGTGGCGGTCGTCGTCGTGTTGAGCGCGAGGACGAGGGCCACGGTTCGCGCAGCGGCAAGCGCGGCTCGGGTGACCGTCGTCGCTCCGGTCGCGATGGCGAGCGCGGCGGGCGCGATGAGCGCCGTGGCGGCGAAGGCCGTGGTTCGCGTGACGAGCGTGGTGCCCGCGGCGGCGAGTCCCGCGGCGGCAAGCGCTTTGACGAGCGCGGAGGTCGCGAGGGCGCTCGTGGCAACGGTGGCCGCAGCGGCTCCGGTCGTTCGAATGAGTCGCGCGATCGTCGCGACCCGCGTGCCAGCCGCGATCGTCGCGATGATTGGCGCAACTACGACGACACCCGCGAGGAGCGCCGCGGCGGCTATCGCGGCGGGCGTGGCGGCAACCAGGCCGGCTCCCGCGGCGGTCGTGCCGGCGGTCGCGATAACCGTGGTAGCTATGGTAACAATCGTGGCGGCAAGCGCGGCGGTAGCTCCCGTCGTCCCGGCGACGGCGGCGGCAAGCGCAAGTAACATACGCATCGCCCGCTAGAGCGAGGCGACCAGAGGGCTCCGGGCATGTTTTTGCTCGGAGCCCTTTTTGGTGCAAGGGGGACAGGTTCATATGCACCAGCGTCTTGAAGTTGCGGTGGAATACGGACTGTTTTGGCCTTTTGAGCGGCTTTTCAGTCCCTATTTCACCGCAACTCATGATTGGTGCAAACAAACCTGTCCACAATGCACCAGAGTGAGGAGTGTCCCCGAGTGCCGGCAGAAAAGGAACGTCCCTAAGTGTCGCCTAAATACCGTTTATCGGAGAATAAATACCGTTCACCGGTCATAATGATTGTTTTGGCTTTGGGCTTGTCTACAATAGCTCCCGTAAAAAGAAATGCGGAAGGTTACCGAGTCCCTCGGACGTGGGCCTAACCAAAGTCTTTGAACGGATGTGTCTCTATGGACGCATTCGCTTGATTTTGGTTGGGCTATATTTATGAAGGGACATGCCACCATGGGTTTCTTTTCTCGCCTGATGGGCGGTTCGGATGAGCAGAAGACTGCAGCCTCCGAGTTCGAAATCCTCGCTCCTGTTTCCGGCGAGCTTGTTCATCTGGAAAAAACCAATGATCCCGCTTTTAGCAGCCGTGCTGTTGGCGATGGCGTTGCCGTGGTTCCCCAAGAGGGAACGGTGTGCGCTCCTGTCTCCGGTACCGTCGCGGCGCTGTTCCCGACTGAGCACGCGCTGGGCATCATGTCTGACGACAGCTCTGCTCAGGTGATGCTGCATATCGGAATCGACACTGTTAAACTTGAGGGCAAGGGCTTCCATGCGCTTGTTGCCCAAGGTGACCATGTCGGCGCGGGCCAGCCCCTCGTCGAGGTCGATTTCGACGCGGTCCGCGCCGCCGGCTTCGATCCTACGGTCTTCGTTATCGTGTGCGAGCGCTCGGAGAAGTCGACTCTTCGTGAGCATGCTTCCGGCCCTGTTGCTGTTAAAGAGCCTGTCGTCTGGCTTTCCGAGTAAATTCTTGTGGTGGGTACCGTGGTTATCAAGCGAGTTTTCAACAATAACGTCGCAATGGTCACTTCGGACGATGGCTCCGAGCTCATTGTCATCGGTCGAGGCCTCTGCTTTGGCCGTCATGCCGGCGACGCTGTCGATGAAGCATCGGTCGAAAAGACCTATGCGCTGCAGGAGGGCACTTCTCAGGATTCTCGTACGATTGACCGCTTGGCACATCTTTTGGAGTCCATCCCCACCGTCAACCTCGTGATCGCCGAAGACATTGTTCAGATGCTCCGTCGAGAGCTCAATGTTGATATCAACGACAAGATCCTCATTGCTCTCGCAGACCATATCGGCCTTGCTTTGGAGCGCGAGCGCAAGGGCGTCTCCTGTGAGAATCCGTTGCTGCTCGAGATCCAGCAGTTCTATCGCAAGGAGTATGCGCTTGCGGGCCGTGCGCTGCAGATTATCAAGGAGTATATGGGCATTCAGATGAGCGAAGAAGAGCAGGGTTTTATTACGCTGCATATCGTCAACGCCACCATGCCGCAACGCTCCGACCGTCTCATCATCTCGGTCCAGCTTGTTCGCGACGTACTCGCGATTGTTTCCGATCGTTACGCTGCGACCCTCGACGACACCTCGTTGCCCTATGAGCGTTTCGTCCGCCACCTGCAGTTTTTCGCACAGCGGGCGCTTGACCCCGCGGCCGGGCAGATCAATGACGATGCGCTGTTCCGAATCGATGAAACTAAGTATCCGTGCGCGTTCTCGTGCGCGGACGCCATAGCCGACCACTTAGCGTCTACCTATAACGTTGTCGTTACCGATGCCGAGAAGAGTTATCTCGCATATCACATTGTTAACCTGCTTGGAGAACCTGGTCTCTAGGCATAACGTGCCCATACATCGATTGATATAAGGCAAGGCTTGCGGTCTTGTCCAGGGCACAGCTATCTCAATTTGCGGAAAAGGAAGGGGAGTACCGCTATGACCGCAAAAAAGAAGTTCAATTTCAAAGCGCCGTTGGAGGTGTTCGCGAAGTCAATCGTTCAGCCGATGATGTATCTCTCGGTTGCCGGCATTCTGCTCATCGTGGGCATCATTCTGACCAACAAGACCATCTGCGCCGTGATCCCTGTGCTGGGCTCCGGTCCGTTCCAGCTTGTGGGCGCCGTTGTCTATCAGTCGCTGATGTTTATCATCAACAACCCCTCGATTCTGTTCTGCGTGGGCATCGCCGGCGCCATGGCAAAGAAGAACAAGGGCCATGCTTCGCTGATTGCCCTGATGTCGTTCTTCCTGTTCCTGCAGGCTAACAACATCGTGCTCAACGCCACCGGCTCTCTTGCCGAAGCGAGCGGCATGCTCGGCCTTACCGGAACCGGCCAGAGCACCGTTATGGGCATTCAGGTGCTCGATACCGGCGTGTTTGGCGGCATCATTCTTGGTTGCATTACCGGTGCCGTGTTCAACAAGTACTCGAACAAGCAGTTCCCCATTGCCCTTTCGATGTTCTCGGGCGTTCGCTTCCCGTTCCTGATCATGATCATCATCTCCTGGATCATGGGCGCTGGCTTCTGCATCGTTTGGCCTCCGGTTCAGGGCGCCATCTCCTCCGTTGCCGGCATCATTAAGGAGTCGGGCAACATCGGTCTGTTTATCTACGGCATGCTCAACAAGCTGCTCGTTCCCACCGGCCTGCACCACCTCATCTACACCCCGTTCCAGTTCTCCGATGTGGGCGGCACCCTTACGCTGGGTGATCAGGTTATCGCCGGCGCCTATCCCATCCGTGTTGCCGAGATGGCGATGACGGGCCAGCCCTTCTCCGATAGCACCTACTTCAACAGCTACACCTTCAACAACCTGTGGCCCTACATTGGTATCGGTCTCGCCTTTATCTTCACCGCTTACAAGGGGAACAAGGATAAGACCAAGGCCGTTATCATCCCGCTGATCATCACCGCTGTGCTCTCCTGTGTCACCGAGCCCATGGACTTCCTCTTTGTCTTTGCCGCTCCCGTGCTCTTTGTCGTTCACTCGGTTCTTTCCGGCATCTTCCTGGTCCTGCTCAAGGTCCTCTCCGTGCCCGCTTCGACTGCAGGCGGCATCATCAACATCGTGGTTTCCAACCTGGTCCTCGGTGTCGACAAGACCAACTGGCCGATGATGCTGGTGCTCGGAGTCGTCAACGCCGCTCTGTACTTCTTCCTCTTTACCTTCCTTATTAAGAAGCTCAACCTCCACACGCCTGGCCGCGAGGAGGAGTCCGAGCTCGCCGAGTCCGTTGCCGAGGGCGAAGCTGCCGCGTCTGTTGCGGTGAAGCAGGGTGCTGTTGCCGCGGCTCCCGCAGAGGGCGTCGATGCGGGCATTGCCGACCTGGTCGCAGGTCTTGGCGGCAAGGACAACATCGAGGAGCTCGAGAACTGCTTTACGCGTCTCCGCGTGAACGTTAAGAACCCGGACCTCATCGATGAGGACCTCATCAACCACGTGCCCAACAGCGGCATCAACCGCAATGGCAACAATATTCAGATCATCTTTGGCATGAAAGTTGCCGAGATGCGTGACAAGGTCGAAAACGCAATTGAGAAGGAGCAGTAAACAATGATCATTACTCTGTGTGGTGGCGGATCCACCTTTACCCCCGGCATCGTCAAGTCCATCGCTCTGCGCAAGGACGAGCTCGACGTTGACGAGATTCGTCTGTACGACATCAACGAGGAGCGCCAGCGCAAGATCGGCGTGCTCGTGGACTGGATTTTGCACGAGGACCTTGGCCTGGACATCAAGCTCACGGTGACCACCGACAAGGAGACTGCCTTCACGGACGCGAGCTTCGTGTTTGCCCAGATGCGCGTGGGCGGCTATGCCATGCGCGAGCAGGACGAGAAGATTCCGCTGCGTCACGGCTGCGTGGGCCAGGAGACTTGCGGCTGCGGCGGCCTTGCCTACGGCATGCGCACCATCTTCCCCATGGTCGAACTGATCGACGACGTTGAGAAGTACGCCAAGAAGGACTACTGGATTCTCAACTACTCCAACCCTGCCGCCATCGTGTCCGAGGGCTGCCGCGTGCTGCGTCCCAACGCTCGCATCATCAACATCTGCGACATGCCGATCGCGATCATCGACGTGGTTTGCGCCGCACTCGATATCGACAAGAAGGATGTCGAGTACGATTACTTTGGCCTCAACCACTTTGGTTGGTTCACCTCGATTCGCCACAAGGGCGAGGAGGTGCTCCCGCAGCTGCGCGAGTACATCAAGGAGCATGAGATTCTGCTGCCCGACTCCTACCTCAAGGGCATGGGCTCGCTCATGGCAAAGAAGCCCGAGGAGGCCACTGACGAGCACCCCGAGCAGAACCGCCACACCAAGGGCAGCTGGTACTACGTCTGGAAGGGCGAGTACGAGATCATGGAGTGCTTCCCGGAGTTCCTGCCTAACACGTACCTGAACTACTACCTGCAGCAGAAGGAGTTCGTCGAGCATTCCAACCCTGAGCGCACCCGTGCTAACGAGGTTGAGGAGACGCGCGAGAAGAACCTCTTCGACGGCATCGACCACTACGAGAAGACGGGCGAGATCGACGAGAGCACGTTCTATGCGGGCAGCCACGGCGACTGGATTGCCGACCTGGCTATCGCTCTGAAGAACGATACCAAGCAGCGCTTCCTGGTCATTTGCGAGAACAAGGGCGCTATCCCCAACATGCCCTACGACGCTATGGTCGAGCTGCCTGCCTACATTGGCAAGAATGGCCCCGAGGTCATCAGCCGCGACAACATTCCTCTGTTCCAGCAGGGCCTCATGATGCAGCAGCTGAACTCCGAGAAGCTCGTGGTCGAGGCTACGATCGAGGGTTCGTACGAGAAGGCACTCAAGGCCTTTACCCTCAACAAGACCGTGCCTTCGATGAAGGTCGCCAAGGAGGTTCTCGACGACATGATCGAGGCCAACAAGGGTTACTGGCCCGAGCTTAAGTAAAAGCAACAGGGTCGCTGGCCGCATACCTGGAGCAATGCCCCGTCCACGTGATTGCGTGGGCGGGGCATTGTCATTTGGTAACGCGTTTTATCAAATATGGCATTTATCTGCGGTAATGTTCTATTTCACCGTCGAGGGTGACATTTCATACCGCCTGCCGAACTGCGTGGAGACCTAACAACTTTTTAGGTCAGTGTTGTGCGTGTAGCAACTTCGCCCGGCCTCGCCTCCGGGCTGCCGCATGAGAGGGGATCTTATGGCACGACTGCATGTAATGGAACGCAGCCACGCTCAGGCCGTCATGGACGACCTGCACGATGCGCTCGGACGTCGTCTGGCGGTGAGTTCGCTCGCCCCGTGCCCCGTTGAGTTTACGGCAGCGCTCGTCAACCTGTGCTCCACCCAGAGCTGCGGCAAATGCACGCCCTGCCGCGTGGGGCTGAGCGCGCTGAGCGATCTGCTCGCCGATGTGCTCGAGGGCCGCGCCGACGAGTCCACGCTCAATTTGATCGAGCGCACCGCCCGCACCATCTATCTTTCGAGCGACTGCGCCATCGGTTACGAGGCCGGTGCTATGGCACTTACGGCTATCCGTGGCTTCCGCGACGACTTTGAACACCACATCCGCGAACACTCCTGTGGCTTTGACCGCGAGGCCCGCGTCCCGTGCGTCTCGGGCTGCCCGGCGCACGTCGACATTCCCGGGTACATTTCGCTGGTCGAGGCCGGCCGCTATGCCGACGCCGTCAAGGTCATCCGCAAGAACAATCCGCTGCCGCTTGTCTGCGGCCTGGTGTGCGAGCATCCCTGCGAGATGCACTGCCGCCGTGGCATGGTCGACGACCCCATGAACATCCTCGCCCTCAAGCGTTTTGCCGTCGAGCACAGTGACCTCAACGACCACAAGCCGCATGTAGTGGACAACACCGGCAAGCGCGTCGCCGTGATCGGCGGCGGCCCGGCCGGCCTTTCCTGCGCCTACTACCTGGCCGTGATGGGCCATAAGGTGACCATCTTTGAGCAGCGCCACCACCTGGGCGGCATGCTGCGCTATGGCATCCCCAGCTATCGTCTGCCGCGCGAGCGCCTGCAGGCCGAGATCGACTGGATCTTGAGCGCCGGCATCGACGTGGAGCTCGACCACTCCGTCAACGGCGAGGAGCTTGCCCGCCTGCGCGACGAGTTCGATGCCGTCTACCTGGCCATTGGCGCCCACAGCGATAAGAAGCTCGGCCTTCCGGGCGAAGAGGCGCTCGGCGTGGAGTCGGCCGTCAAGATGCTGCGCGCCATCGGCGATGACGAGCTGCCCGACCTGAGCGGCCAGCGCGTGTGCGTCATCGGCGGCGGTAACGTGGCCATGGACGTGGCGCGCTCCGCCGTGCGCTGCGGTGCCGAAAAGGTGAGCATCGTCTACCGCCGGCGCATCTGCGATATGACAGCCCAGGACGCCGAGATCGCCGGTGCCCAGGCCGAGGGCTGCGAGGTACTGGAGCTGACGGCTCCGCTCGCCATCGAGACGGGCGAAGACGGTCGCGTGAGCGGCCTGCGCGTGCAGCCGCAGATCATCGGTGAGCCCCGTCGTGGGCGTCCGGCCCCGCGTGCCGCCGCCACGCCCGAGCGCGTCATTCCCTGCGAGCGCGTGTTTGTGGCCATTGGCCAGGACATCGATTCCAAGCCGTTTGAGGACATGGGCATCGCCTGCAAGTGGGGTCGCGTCGTTACCGATTCGGACGGCGCCGTGCCCAACTTCGATGGTCTCTTTAGCGGCGGCGACTGCCAGACCGGCCCCGCCACCGTCATCCGTGCCATCAACGCTGGCCGCGTTGCTTCGGCAAATATCGACCGCTATCTGGGCTTTGACCACAAGATCAAGCTCGACGTTGAGCTGCCGACCGTGCAGTTTAAGGGCAAGCACGAGTGCGGCCGCTGCGAGCTGGGCGAGCGCGAGGCCGGCGAGCGCATCCACGATTGGAATCTGGTCGAGCAGGGCCTTACCGAGGAGGAGGCACGCCAGGAGGCAAGCCGCTGCCTGCGTTGCGACCACTTTGGCTTTGGCGCGTTCCGCGGAGGGAGGAACCTGGAATGGTAGAGCCCAACAAAACCACTGTCAGCGACAACACCGAAAGCGGAGCACTCAACATGGTCAAGCTCACGATCGATAATTGCGAGGTCGTGGTGCCCGAGCACACCACGATCCTGGACGCGGCCAAGTCCGTCGGCATCCAGATTCCCACCCTGTGTTACCTGCGCGATCTAAACGAGATCGGCGGTTGCCGTGTGTGCGTGGTCGAGGTTGAGGGCTGCGACCAGCTGGTTGCCGCCTGCAACAACTACGTGCTCGATGGCATGGTGGTCCACACCAACAGCCCCAAGGCCCGCGAGGCGCGTCGCACCAACGTGCAGCTGCTGCTGTCCCAGCACGACTCTCGCTGTACGAGCTGCGTGCGCAGTGGTAACTGCAACCTGCAGACCATCGCCAACGACCTGGGCATCTTCTATCTGCCGTACGAGCAGCACCTGGCGCGCGAGGGCTGGGACTTCGATTTCCCCATCATCCGCGATAACGACAAGTGCATCAAATGCATGCGCTGCATCAAGGTGTGCGAGAGCGTGCAGGGCTTAGGGATTTGGGACCTGACCAACCGCGCTACGCATACCGCCGTGGGCACCCGCGGGCGTGCGCCGATCGGCAAGACCGATTGCGTCGCGTGCGGCCAGTGCATTACGCATTGCCCGACGGGCGCCCTGCGCGAGCGTGACGATACCGAGACCGTGTTCGACGCCATCGCCGATCCCGACAAGATCGTGCTGGTGCAGATTGCGCCGGCCGTGCGTAGCGCCTGGGGCGAGGAGCTCGGCATTTCACGCGAGGAGGCTACCGTCGAGCGTCTGGCCTGCGCGCTGCGCCGCGTGGGCTTTGAGTACGTGTTCGACACCGACTTCTCGGCTGATCTCACCATTATGGAGGAGGGCTCCGAGCTGCTCGAGCGCCTGGGTAAGGCCGCCAAGGGCGAGGGCGACAGCCGCGGCTGGCCCATGTTCACGAGCTGCTGCCCGGGCTGGGTACGCTTTGTAAAGGCACGCTATCCGGAGTTTGTCGATAGCCTGTCCACGTCCAAGTCGCCGCAGCAGATGTTCGGCGCCATCGCCAAGACCTACTACGCCAAGGTGCTGGGCGTGGAGCCCGAGCGCCTGTTTGTGGTGTCCGTGATGCCGTGCACGGCCAAGAAGGCCGAGTGCGCGCTGCCGAGCATGGTGGGCGAGGACGGCACGCCCGACGTTGACGTTGCGCTGACGGTGCGCGAGATGGTGCGCATGATCCGCGCGAACCACGTGAGCGTGGATACGCTGGTTGAGGAGCCGCTCGATACGCCGCTGGGCTTTGGCACGGGCGCGGGTGTGATCTTTGGCGCCACGGGCGGCGTGATGGAGGCCGCCGTGCGCTCGGCATATTACCTGGTGACGGGCAAGAATCCCGACGCCGACTTCTTTACCGACGTGCGCGGCCTGGACGGCTGGAAGGAAGCCGTGGCCGATATCGATGGCACCAAGGTGCGCGTCGCCGTAGCGCACGGGCTGGGCAACGCCGCCCGTCTGCTCGACGCGATTCGCGACGGCCGCGTGAGCTATGACTTCGTTGAGGTCATGGCGTGCCCGGGCGGCTGCGTCGGTGGCGGCGGTCAACCCATCCACGACGGCTGTGAGCTGGCAGCCGAGCGCGGTCAGGTGCTGTGGGGTCTGGATGCCGCTGCGGACATTCGCTTCTCGCACGAGAACCCCGATGTCCAGGCGTGCTACCGCGAGTTCTTGGGCGAGCCGCTCTCGCCGCTGGCCGAGGAACTGCTGCATACCGACCATCACGCCTGGTCGATGCCTAACGAGGGGACGTGCTAGCGATGCGCGCGTTTGATTTTGAGATGTCGCGCCGGGGGTTTGCCTCGGCGCTCGCCGCGGGCGCCCTGTCGCTTGCGCTCGCGGGCTGTGGCGGCGGGGCTGCCGGTGCCGGGTCCGCCGCGGGTTCGGCTGCCGGGTCTGCCGCTGACGGTGCCGCCGCGGAGCCGGTTGAGGTGCACGTCGCCTCGCTCAAGGGGCCGACCTCGATTGGCCTGGCGCAGTTTATGGACCAGGCTGCCGATGGCGAGACGGACAATGAGTTCGACTTTGCGATCAACACTGCCGCCGACGAGATTGTGCCCAAGATCATTCAGGGCGATATCGACATTGCCCTGGTGCCCGCCAACGTGGCGAGCGTGCTCTACAACAAGACCGAGGGCGCGGTCCAGGTCATCGACATCAACACGCTGGGCGTGCTGAACGTAGTGACGGGCGACGCGAATGTGGCCTCGTTTGGCGATCTAGCGGGTCGCACCGTCTACATGACGGGCAAGGGCACCACGCCAGAGTACGTCATGAACTTCCTGCTGGAGCGCGCGGGCCTGACCGGCCAGGTGACGCTCGAGTTTAAGAGCGAGCCCACCGAGGTGCTGTCGGCCCTGCTTGCCGATCCGTCTGCCGTGGGCGTGCTGCCGGAGCCGTTCAAGACCGCTGCCATCGCCAAGAGCGAAGGCAAGCTGTCAGCGCCGGTAAGTCTGACCGATGTGTGGGACGAGCTGGCAGGTGACACGGGTTCGCGCCTGCTGACGGGCGTGACCGTGGTGCGCCGCGCGTTTGCCGAGGAACATCCCGAGGCTGTGGCGGAGTTCTTGAGCTGCCATGCGGCGAGCGTTAAGGCCGTCAATGCGGCGCCGGCAGACTGGGCGCAGGCCGTGGTCGATGCCGGCATCGTGGACAACGCCAAGATCGCCGAGAAGGCGATTCCCGGGTGCATGCTTGTGTGCCAGACGGGCAAGGATATGAAGGCGGCGCTTAGTGGGTATCTGCAGGTGCTGGCCGACGCGGACGCGAGCGCCGTGGGCGGCAAGCTCCCGGCTGATGATTTCTACTACATGGAGTAGCCCGTGCGTGCGTTTGCTCGACAAATGACAGAGCGTATGAAGGCGGTGGCGGCAGCAGGTGCCGTCGCCGCCTTTTGGCTTGCCGTGTGGATGCTGGTGGCGGCGCTGGTGGCGCAGCCGCTGATCTTGCCGGGGCCGGGTGCTGTTGCCTTGGCGCTGCTGCGCTTGGTGTGCGATGGCGGTACCTGGGCGATTTTGGCGGGCTCGGGCGCGCGGATACTGGGTGGGCTGGCGCTTGCCGCGGTGTGCGGCGGCGTGCTTGCCGGGATTTCGTCACGTTCGCGGGCGTTTGCGCACCTGGTGGCTCCGGCGCTGTCGTTTGTAAAGGCGACGCCGGTTGCCTGCGTGGTGGTCCTGCTGCTCATTTGGTTGGGGTCGGCGCGCGTGAGCATCGCGGCAGTCTTTTTGATGGCGCTGCCGGGCGTGTATTTTTCGCTGGCCGAGGGCTTGGCACAGGTGAATAAACCGCTGGAGCAGATGTTCCGTCTGCATGGCGTGCGCGGCTGGCGCCTGTTTTGCGCCCATACCTGGCGCGAAGTCCTGCCGTTTGTGCTTTCGTGCGCCCGCGCCGCGATCGGCATGAGCTGGAAGGCCGGCGTGGCGGCGGAGCTTATCGGCATGGCGACGGGCACCGTGGGTGAGCGCATCTATCAGGCAAAGCTTTTGATTGAGACGGCTGATTTGCTGGCGTGGACCGTGCTGGTCGTTGCCGCCTCGTGGGCGTGTGAGCGCGTGCTGGTGTGGCTGCTGCGGGTTTCGGGACCCGTGGCGTGGCGCGCAGCCGTGCGGGCGCATGGGCGCGGCGCTCGCGGGCGTGCGGGGGCCGCGAGCGATGGCGCCGCAGCGGAGCTTGCGCTTGCCGTGGGCGATCGTGCGCCCTGGGCGCCGGCGCTGGATGGTCTAGTGCTCAACGTGCCTGCGGGTGGGCGTATCTGTGTGATGGGCGCTTCGGGCATGGGCAAGTCGACGCTGCTTTCGTTGGCAGCGGGGGAGTGCGCGCCGTGCTCGATGGTGTTTCAGGATGCACGTCTGGTAGAGGGCGTCTCGGCTTTGGATAACGTGCTGGTGTGCGCCGATGCGCGTGTGGATGCTTCGAGCGCCGCGGCATTGCTGCGCCTGCTGGTGCCGGGAATCGATGTGCATGCTCGCGTGGCCGAGCTTTCGGGCGGGCAGCGCCGTCGCGTCGAGATCGCCCGCGCCCTGCTGTGTGGCGGCTGCGTCGTTATTCTGGACGAGCCCTTTACCGGTTTAGATACCGCTGCGCGCGATGCGACGACTAAGGTCGTGCTCGATCTGCTCGACGGCCGTATGCTGTTGCTTGCCACGCACGATGTCGCCGACGCTCAGGCCCTCGATATCTCGGGCATCATCACGCTCTAAAAACTAACTCAGCAACAAAATGATTCGTTTTCCTCCGTCCCTATGGGGTCGGGTGTGGTATTCTAACTGCGGGGTAATACTTAGGAATACCAAGTAATACCAACGCCGCAGAAACAAACTCCGGATGCGGGCCAATCGGGTTGCCTTCACAGCCCGTCGCCCAGCCGCGTGGCCCGCATCTATCCGCACTACCGTCGTTTCAAAAAGGAAGCGCCATGGCAGAACACATGACCCCCGTAGTCGCGAAGGTCTTGCCCGAGGAGAAGGCAGCCTTCGCGGCGGCAACCCAGCTCGTGGGCACCACGCCGTCCAACGCCATCCGCATGTTTATCGCCGCGTTCAATCGCTGCGGCACCTTCCCGTTCGACATCTCGCCCAACGGGGCTTTTGGCATTGTGCCCGATTCTCATCAACAATGACTGTCCCAAACTGCCGGCACTTGGGGACGTTCCTTTTCTGCCGGCAGTTAAGGAACGTCCCCAAGTGCCGGGTTTTGAGGAGGTTGGCATGCTCAATGCGATGATTTGGGCGCTTGCCTGTTTTGGCGTCGTCGCTGCCGATATTGCCCTGAGCGTCGTTTTGTTCTCCGCCCTTGGCGTCGCATCGGTGTTCATGGGTTTTTCGATCGATGATCTCGACATCCAATTGCTTCAGGCCGCCGCTCAAACGGCATCGTTTTTGATGGCGCTGCTGTGGTGGCGTTATCTGTGGCCGCGTTCGTTTATGGCACGCTGGCAAAGCGAGCGTCCGCTCGGCGGGGGAGCGCGTGGGGCGTGGAAACGCATCGCCTGCGTTATCGTGATTGGCCTGGCCCTGCAGGTGGTCGTTGGCTACGTGACCGACGCCGTGCTGTCGCTGTTGCCCGAGGCGGCGGCTGACTACAGCGAGCTTGTCGAGGAAACAGGCATGGGCGACACCAGCTATCTCGCCGTCCTGACTACGGTGCTCGGTGCCCCATTTTGTGAAGAGCTGCTGGTGCGCGGCATTATTTTTGAGTTTTCGCTCCGAGCGTTTAATCCGCAGTGCCGCCCACTTTGGAAGCGCCGGCGTCGTGCGAGCGCGCAGGGCGGCGCCATGGTGCCCTGGGCGGCCCCAAGCACGTGGGGTATCGCAGCGGCGATTGTACTGCAGGCGGCAATCTTCGGTTTTATGCACATGAATTGGGTGCAGGGTTGCTACGCGGGTGCCGCCGGCCTCATCTTTGGTTGGGTGCTCGTGACGACCGGAAAGCTCCGCTACACGATCCTGCTGCACTTTGCCTTTAATGCCGGGTCGTATTTCATGACGTTGCTCTGGTTTGTGAACACACCGCTCGACGTGATAATCACGGTCGCTATCGCCGGCGTCATCCTCGTTGAGGCAATGCGCTCGCTGCGCCACGCGTGTGGGATGGACGCAGCGAGCGCACCGCTGCCCTAGTTGCGACGCCCGCCTCCGTTGGCGCCCTGACGCCCTTGGGCTGCGCGATTGCGACCGGCAGTGTTCTGTGCGCGCGACATGCCGCCGTGCCCCTTGCTGCCTTTGGGTCCCTTGCCGGCGCCGCCAGAGCCACCGTGGGCCTTGCCGCCCTTCTTGCCGGTGCCATGCCCCCCGCCAGCAGATGTCTGGCCCGGGCGTGGCGGCACGGGGCGAATCAGGCAATGCTTGGTGTAGCCAATCAGATCGCGGCGGCCGGCTTTTTCCAGCGCCTCACGCACGAGCTTGTAGTTCTCGGGCTTGCGATACTGGATGAGCGCACGCTGCATGGCCTTCTCGTGCGGGTCGCGGGCCACGTAGATCGGCTGCATGGTGCGTGGGTCCACGCCGGTGTAGTACATGCAGGTCGACATGGTGGACGGGGTGGGGTAGAAGTCCTGCACCTGCTCGGGCATGTAGCCCATGTCGCGCACGGCCTCGGCAAGGTCCACGGCTTCCTTCATCGTCGAGCCGGGGTGGCTCGAGATCAGATACGGCACCACGTACTGCTTGAGTCCGTATTCGCGGTTCAGGCGTTCAAATTTACGGCAGAACGCATCGTAGACGGCGCGGCTCGGCTTGCCCATCACACTCAGCACCGCATCGCTCACGTGCTCGGGCGCTACGCGCAGCTGGCCCGAGACATGATGCTCCAGCAGCTCGCGCAAAAACTCGTCCGAGGCATCGGCCATGGTGTAGTCAAAGCGGATGCCGCTGCGCACGAAGACCTTTTTGACGCCCGGCAGCTGGCGCAGGTCGCGCAACAACTGCGTGTAGCCGCTCTCGTCGACCACCATGTTCTTGCACACGCTCGGCCACAGGCAGCGCTTGTTCTTGCACACGCCGTGCTTGAGCTGCTTGTCGCAGGCAGGACGGCTAAAGTTTGCCGTCGGTCCGCCCACGTCGTTGATATAGCCCTTAAACTCGGGATCGCGCGTGAGCAGCTCGGCCTCGCGCATGATCGAATCGTGGCTGCGCATCTGCAGCACGCGACCCTGGTGGAAGGTGAGGGCACAAAACGAGCACTCGCCAAAGCAGCCGCGGTTGGAGCTGATGGAAAATTTGATCTCGACAAAGGCCGGCACGCCGCCCGCCGCGTCGTAGTCGGGATGCCAGTCACGTGCGTAGGGGAGCTCGGCGACCTCGTCCATCTCGTCGGTGGTGAGCGTCGCCGATGGCGGGTTCTGTACCACATAGACGCTGTTGGGGTAGGGCTCTACCAGGCGATGACCGGTGATGGGGTCCATATTCTGCTGCTGCACGTTAAAGCTACGCGCGTAGTTGAGCTTGTCGGCGGTAAGGTCGTCCCAGCTGGGCAGCAGGTCGTAGTCGTAGACCTCGTCGAGCGAACCCGTGCGGTAGACGGTACCGTTGATATAGGTGATCTGGTCGACGGGCAGTCCCGCGTCGAGCGCATCGGCGATCTCGACAATCGCGTGCTCGCCCATGCCGTAGATGAGGATGTCGGCGCCCGAGTCGAGCAGTACCGAACGCTTGAGCTTGTCCTGCCAGTAGTCGTAGTGGGCCAGACGGCGCAGGCTCGCCTCGATGCCGCCGATAATGATGGGGGCATCCTTAAACGTCTGGCGGATGAGGTTGCCGTAGACCGTGACGGCTCGGTTGGGACGGCGCCCCTCCTCGCCACCGGGGGTATAGGCGTCGGTGTGGCGGCGGTGCTTGGTCACCGAATAGTGGTTGACCATGGAGTCCATGTTGCCGGCGCTGACGAGAAAGCCCAGGCGCGGCTCGCCGAGCACCGTGATGCTGGCGGGGTCGGTCCAATCGGGCTGGCAGATAATGCCCACTTTGTATCCGTGCGCGTCGAGTACGCGGCTGATGATGGCCATACCAAAGCTGGGGTGGTCCACGTAGGCGTCGCCGCAGATGTAGACAAAGTCGCACTGGTCCCAGCCGCGTGCATCCATGTCGGTGCGGCTGACGGGGAGGAACTTATCGCGGCCCGGTCGCCAGGGGCGTGAGGGCGCTGCTGGAGCATGAGTGGTGTGCCCACCCTGCGCCTTGCCGCCGCGCTTTTGCTGCTGGCCCTGTTTGCCCTGCTGACTGCGCTGGTTGTTCTGAGCGTGCTGAGGCTTTTTTGCCACGATCCCTCCCGGTGTTTGTATGCTGCACGTAATTGTAACCAGTCTTTTTGGGACGGGGCTAAAAAGACTGGTGGAGAACATGAGCTGGCGGATTGGCGCGTCGGTGCGGGTGTCGTTTGTTTCCAGACTGTGTATCTGCGCATTGGGAGACCCGTCTCGTGGGCGCGCCATGTTGTCAATGGGTTACAGTATGAACGGCGGCTATGTTTCCGCCAACGCACGAGAGGGTCGTCAACAAGGAGGATGCACGACGATGCAGCGTGCCAAACAGATATCGGAGTCTATTGAGCTGGGCATCATCTTGGCGCTCGCCGGTGGCTTTATGGACGTCTATTCGTACATAGGGCGCGACCATGTTTTCGCAAACGCTCAGACGGGCAACATCCTGCTCGTGGGTGTAAGCATCTCGGAGGGCAACTGGGCGCTGGCGGGACGCTATTTCTTCCCCGTGGTGTCGTTTGCCGTGGGCATTATGCTTGCCGACCTGGTTCACGAGCGGTTTGGCAGTGTGATTCACTGGCGCCAGGTGACGGTGTTCTTTGAAGCCGTCATCTTGCTGGGCGTGAGTTTTATTCCCGGTGGCGATTTCAACCTGCTCGCCAACTGCCTCACTTCGTTTGCCTGCGGTATGCAAGTCGAGAGCTTCCGCAAGATCCACGGTCACGGCATCGCCACGACCATGTGCATCGGCAACTTGCGCAACGCACTGCAAAACGTGGATGATTACATCATCACCCACAAGCGCGGCTTTTTGGAAAACGGCCTGCTGTACTTTGGCGTGATCTTTACCTTTGTGTTTGGCGCTGTGCTGGGCAACTGGTGTATTGAGCGCATAGGCCTGCACGCCATCGTCGTGGCGAGCGTGCTGCTGTTTGTCGCGTTTGCCATCATGTTCATCGACCGCGAGCGCGACTTGCGTTTTCGCTGGAAGGTTGCGGCCGAGGCTTGGAAAGAGGGCTGTCGAAAGTAACCGAATGCGGCAGAGGGGCCGTCCCTTTGCCGCATTATTTTTTCATCTTCTGTTGAAACGCTTTAACAATTTGACGTTCTCACGTGTTTTTCGTTTCAAAAGCGTTAGGATGGGACTCATAGCGTGGGGCGTAATGGGTGCCCCGCACACGATGGGAGGCTATCAATGGCTAATCGTTTCGTTCTCAACACCATTTCTTATCATGGTTCCGGCGCCATCAAGGAGATCCCCGGTGAGCTCCAGCGTCGCGGCTACAAGAAGATCTTCGTCTGCTCCGACCCCGATCTGGTTAAGTTTGGCGTTACCGCTAAGGTGACCGACGAGCTCGACGCCGCCGGCATCGCTTGGAGCCCTCTACTCCGAGATCAAGCCCAACCCCACTATCCAGAACGTCAAGGACGGCGTCGAGGCCTTCAAGGCCGCCGAGGCTGACGCTATCGTGACCATCGGTGGCGGTTCCTCCATGGATACCGCCAAGGCCATCGGCATCATCATCAACAACCCCGAGTTCGCCGATGTCCGCAGCCTCGAGGGCGTTGCTCCCACTAAGAACCACGCCGTGTTCACCATCGCTGTGCCGACGACCGCCGGTACTGCTGCCGAGGTGACCATCAACTACGTCATCACCGACCCCGAGAAGGTCCGCAAGTTCGTGTGCGTCGACACCAACGACGCCCCCGAGGTTGCCGTCGTCGACCCCGACATGATGGCTTCCATGCCCGCTGGCCTTACCGCTTCCACTGGTATGGACGCTCTGACCCACGCCATCGAGGGCTACACCACCAAGGGCGCCTGGGAGCTCTCCGACATGTTCCACTTTGAGGCCATTAAGCTGATCAGCGAGAACCTGCGCGACTCCGTCGCCGAGGCCAAGTCCGGCCAGCCCGGCTCCGGCCGCGAGGGCATGGCTCTTGGTCAGTATGTCGCCGGCATGGGCTTCTCCAACGTTGGCTTGGGCATCGACCACGCCATGGCTCACACCCTGTCCGCTCACTACGACACCCCGCACGGCGTCGCTTGCGCCATGCTGCTGCCGATCGCCATGGAGTTCAACAAGCCGGTTTGCGCCGAGCGCCTGGCCAAGGTTGCCGTCGCCATGGGTGTTGACACCACGGGCATGAGCACCGACGAGGCTGCCGACGCCGCCATCGCCGCCGTCAAGCAGCTCTCCGCCGACGTGAACATCCCGCACGTCTGCGAGGCCATGAAGGCCGACGAGATCGAGGTCCTGGCCAAGGACGCCATGGCTGACGCCTGCTTCCCGGGCAACCCGCGCGAGGCGACGCTCGACGACGTCATCGAGCTCTTCAAGAAGATTTGCCCGGCTGAGTAAATTACTCCCGTCGGCGGTCCCGGGCTTCCCTCCGGGCGCGTCCTCGGACATGTAAAAGGCCCCGCTGCGCGCGTTGCGCGGCGGGGCCTTTTACGTCCTGCGGAATGCGCCCGGAGGGAAGCCCGGGATCGCCTGCGTTCTTTTCTCAGATGCCGGGGTGCCGGAAAGGCGGGATGTGAGGGGCGCATTGTTGGATGGCGCCTTGTATCTGCTTATCGTGGCGGGCGCAGTTCTGAAGAGCTCGATGGGCCATCTCGCTAGGTAAAAAGATGGTTCGCGGTGGTATCGTTGCTGTGGGTTTAATTCGATATGAAAGGGTGACTTTGGTGTCCAAGATGGATTCTACGCTCTCCTATATTACTGACCAGTTGAAGGCGCTTACCTCGATTGCTTCGCCTACGGGCTATACCCGTGCGGCGACTGATTATCTGATGGAAACGTTGCGCGATATGGGCTTTGGGCCCGAGCGTTCTAACAAGGGCAATGTGCTCGTTGAGCTTGGTGGTGAGGGCGAGCCGCTTGTCTTGGCGAGCCATGTCGATACCCTGGGCGCCATGGTGCGCTCCATTAAGGACAATGGTCGCCTGCGTCCCACGACCCTCGGCGGGCATCAGTGGTCTACGGCCGATGGCGAGAACTGCACCGTTTACACGCGCGATGGCAATGTCTACACGGGTGTGGTCCTCAATACCGAGCCTTCGGCGCATGTGGCCGATGAGCCGGTCAAGGCCATCGAGAAGAACATGGAGATCCTGCTCGACGAGAACGTTGACAGCAAGGACGATGTGCTCGAGCTGGGTATTCAGACTGGCGACATCATCGCTATGGATCCGCGCACCACGGTGACGGAGAGCGGCTACATTAAGAGTCGCTTCCTTGACGACAAGCTGTCGGCGTCGATTCTGCTGGGCTTGGCGCGTGCCGTCGCCGCTGGCGAGGTGACGCTCTCGCGCAAGGTGTCGCTGCTCTTTACCGTGTACGAGGAGGTCGGTCACGGCGGTGCCTTTGTGCCGGCCGACACGCGCGAGATGATCAGCGTGGACATGGGCTGCGTGGGCGACGACCTGGGCTGCACCGAGCGCATGGTTTCGATTTGCGCTAAGGATTCGGGCGGTCCGTACAACTACGACCTGGTAACCACACTATCCAACATCGCGCGCGAGCTGGAGCTCGATTACGCCATCGATGTGTACCCGCATTACGGTTCCGACGTCGAGGCCACGCTCTCGGCCGGCTACGACATTCGCCATGGTCTGATCGGCCCCGGCGTGTACGCGAGCCACAACTACGAGCGCAGCCACATCGACGGCGTGCGCAATACCTACGAGCTGGTTCGCGCCTACGTTCAGCGCTAGGGGAGCAGCTTGCGACTCGGCTGACCAATCGCTAAGGCCCGATTTCTCGGGCCTTTTTTCACTTTGGGTTGTTTAGTATTATGATGTCTGTAATCTATTAACTAAACGTGTAAATTACTTAACGAGGTGATGCGGTGTATGGACACGTCTGAGTACTTGTCTATGGGTGATGCTGCCCGCCTGTTGGGCGTTACGAAAGCCCGCATATCTCAACTTGCCGCATCGGGAACGCTTGTGTGCGATATTGTGGGCGGCCGGAAGTTGGTCGAGTACAATTCTGCGCTCGCCTATCAAAAGGTCCGCAAGCGGGGACGCCGTCCTGCGGCCGATGTGGGACGCAAGTTTACGCTGATGTCGGCCGACCATGAGGTCGCGCATGTCTCATTTGATCCGACGCGTGAGTTTCCCTTCGAAATCGCCGAGGTCCTCGATGCGCAACGAATGCCGTTTGGCACATGCTCGAGCTCTTCTCCTGCGGTGAATAAACGGGAGCTCAACGTGTGGTGGGGGCATCGGTCGGTGCCCGATGTTCGTCCTGGGCTTATCTCGCGCTACCGCGAGCTGGGAATTGCCAGTGGCATTGAGGTGCCGGTTCAGTGCCTGGGTCTCTCGCTTTCGGATTGCTATTGGCTGCGGCCGGCAGAATGCGACGGGTTCGAATGGCGAAACCTCAATTACTTTGAGAACGAATTTGAGCGATCGGCGCCCGAGGGGCGTTCGGGTTGGCTGGAAGGCATCGGTCTTAAAAATCCGGATAACACGTCCGAGGGCGAGCTCCCTAAATCGTGGATGATCCGAAACGGCATTCGCGTTTTGGCTAAAGGATGCGGCGTGGACGATCAGCGTCCCTTTAACGAGGCGGTTGCAACGGCTCTGCATCGTCGCTTGCTGTCGGAGGGCGAGTTTGTTCCTTATACGGTTGAGCGGATGTTCGATGGCCCTGTGTGTCTGTGCGACGACTTTCTTGACGGCCGCGAGGAATACGTTCCGGCTGTTTACGTTAAGGGCGCACTTGGTAGCCAGCGGGGAGACTCGACATACGATCGATACTGTCGCTACCTTGGCAAGCATGGTGCCGATGAGGTCGCTGTGAGAAGGTCTATGTCGCAGATGATTGTCTGCGATGCCCTTTTGGCCAACAGCGACCGCCATTGGCGAAACTTCGGCATCATCCGTAATGTCGACACCCTGGAGATAAAACCTGCACCGCTGTTCGATAGCGGCAACTGTCTGTGGTATAACGTGCCAACCGTCTTGCTCGCGGCTGGGGAGTTTGGGTTTTCCGCTAAGCCGTTTGGGCCCGACCCTTCCGTCCAGCTGGCGCTTGCGGACTCGCTCGATTGGTTCGATTCATCGCGGCTCAACGGATTTGTTGATGAGGCGATCGAGATTCTTTCGCAGAGCAAATGGGCCACGGCGGAGGGTCGACTCGAGGCCATCCGCCGCGGCCTCGAGCGTCGCGTAATCGAGGTTGGTGCCGCTGTTGAGGTACTTCGACACGTGCAGCGATAAACCTGCGGCTACTTAAGTGCGCCGGTCACGGTGCCGCCGCCCAGGACGATGTCGCCGCGATAGACTACAACGGCCTGGCCGGGGGCGATGGCTCGTTGCGGCTCGTCAAAAGTTAGCAGCATTTGTCCGCCGGCGCCACGTGTAAGGGTTGCTGCCTGGTCTTTCTGACGGTAGCGGTACTTGGCACCTACGCGAATGCCGCCGGCATCGAGCTCCGCCTCCATGTGTGCGTCCGGCGCGCTCCAGATCCACTCATCGGCAGTTAGCGCCGAGGCGGTTAGGTCCTCGGCCTCGCCCAGATGCACGGTGTTGTTGGCGGCGTCGACGCCCGTTACGTACACGGGATGCGCCATCGCAACGCCCAGGCCCTTGCGCTGGCCGATGGTGTAGCGCAGCGCGCCGTTGTGGCGCCCGACCACGCTGCCGTCGCGCCACACAATGTCGCCCGGTGCGGCGGGATGTCCGCAGCGGCGCTCGATATAACCCGCGTAGTCACCGTCTGGAATAAAGCAGATATCCTCGCTTTCGGCCTTCTTGGCGTTGGTAAAGCCCTGCTCGGCGGCTATGCGGCGCACGTCGCGCTCTTTGTCCAAGCCTGCCAGCGGAAAAATCGTGTGCGCCAGGCGCTCCTGCGTAAGCGAATACAAAAAGTAGCTCTGGTCCTTTTTGGGGTCTTCGCCGCGGTGCAGCTGCCAGGTGCCATCGGGCGCATGGCTTGTTTTGGCGTAATGTCCCGTTGCGATGTAGTCACAGCCCATGTCCAGCGCCGCATCGAGCAGCGCGCCAAACTTAATGTGGCGGTTGCAGATGATGCACGGATTGGGCGTCAGTCCCTCCTGGTAGGCGTTCACAAAACGCTCGATAACGCTGTGGTCGAACGTCTGTTGCAAGTCGAGCACATGGTGCGGAATGCCTAGGCGCTCGGCGACGGCCTTCGCATCGGCGATGTCGCGGTCGACTTTGCTCATGCCCGTGGCGGGGCCGGGTGCGGGGCAGGTGAGGCGCATGGTGGCGCCGACACATTTGTAGCCCTGGCTTTTGAGCAGATACGCGGTCACGCTGGAATCGACGCCGCCGCTCATGGCGACGAGCACGCGCTTGTTGTGCATGGGGAGGTTCTCCTTGGTGGCATGCGGCCAAAAAAGAAAAGCGGCGCGGGAGGCTGGTTCCGCGCCGCAGACATTGTAGCAAGTTCGGGCGTCCTGTGGGACACCCTGTTGGGATGGGCTCAGGCAGCCAGAAGAGAGGGCAGACCGGCGTGCCTTGGGTCTATCGACAAGTGACGGGCCCTTAGTCCTGGAACAGTGCCGTGGACAGGTAGCGCTCGCCGGTGTCGGCAAGCAGGGCCACGATGGTCTTACCCTCGTTCTCGGGGCGCTTGGCCAGCTGCAGCGCGGCCCACACGGCGGCGCCGGACGAAATGCCCACGAGCACGCCCTCCTTGTGGCCCACGGCGCGGCCGGTGGCAAAGGCGTCCTCGTTCTCGACGGGGATGATCTCGTCGTAGACCTGGGTGTCGAGGACGTCGGGCACAAAGCCGGCGCCGATACCCTGGATCTTGTGCGGGCCTGCCTGGCCCTTGGAGAGCACCGGGGAGGTGGCGGGCTCGACGGCGACGACCTTAATCTCGGGGTTCTGCTCCTTGAGGAACTCGCCCACGCCGGTCACGGTGCCGCCGGTGCCAACGCCAGCGACGAAGATGTCGACCTGGCCGTCGGTGTCATCCCAGATCTCGGGGCCGGTCGTGGCCTTGTGGATGGCCGGGTTCGCGGGGTTCACAAACTGGCCGGCGAGTATGCTGTTGGGGGTCTCCTTCTGCAGCTCCTCGGCCTTGGCGATAGCGCCCTTCATGCCCTTGGAGCCGTCGGTGAGCACGAGCTGCGCACCGTATGCCTGCATCAGCTTGCGGCGCTCGACGGACATGGTCTCGGGCATGGTGATGATCACCTTGTAGCCGCGAGCCGCCGCCACCGAGGCGATGCCGACGCCGGTGTTGCCGCTCGTGGGCTCGATGATGGTGTAGTCACCGCCGCGCACGAGCTTGCCGGCCTTCTCGGCCTCGTCAATCATGTTCTTGGCGACGCGGTCTTTAACGGACCCGGCGGGGTTGAAGTATTCCAGCTTGACGAGCACGCGGGCCTTGAGGTCCTCATCGGCCTCAAAGTGGGTGAGCTCCAGGAGCGGGGTGTGGCCGATAAGCTGATCGATGGACGTGTAAACCTTGCTCATGATGAACCTCCAAAGCGTTCAAATGACTGGATACCGTGTGGTTTTACGGTGCGTCTAGCAGCTAAACCCATAAACCTTATAGGTTGTTCGTTTAGCTGTTGGGAAGCATAGTAGACACCAAAGCCTAGTAATGCAATAGGAAATAGGAGATTATTGCAAGTTGATTAACCATCTTGACCGGAACGGGTATTTTCAAAGCCAATTTTTCGGCTAGAATTTCAACGGACTAAAAGACCGAAAGGCAGCACTATATATGTTGGTTTCTACTAAGGGCAGGTACGCCCTGCGCGTTATGGTCGACTTGGCCGAGCACCAGGCGACAGGCCGTATCCCGCTTAAAGAGATTGCGGCGCGTCAGGGTATTTCGGAGAAGTACCTCGAGAATATTCTGGCGACGCTCGTGCGCGCCAACATGCTCTCGGGCATGCGCGGCAAGGGCGGCGGCTATGTGCTCACGCGCCCGCCCGAGCAGTACACGGTGGGCGAGATCTTGCGCCTGACCGAGGGCAGTCTGGCGCCGGTCGCCTGCCTGGATGGCGACTGCAAGGGTTGCTCGCGAGCTGATGAGTGCCCCACGCTCGACGTGTGGAAGAACCTGGACAAGCTCATCAACGACTACCTCGACGGCGTGACGCTCGATCAACTTGTCGCTCCCAACCATGGCTACGACTACGTCATCTAACCCCACCTGCCATGTTGGGATGGGGTGGAAATGGTAGATTTTCTTGCCCTCTGAGACTTGGCAAATAAGAAGGCCGCCCATTTTGCGATGGGCGGCCTTTGATTTGGTCCGATGCGTTTGTGTGTCGGGGGCGTTCTACTCTTCGGCAATACTATCGAGGATACTGCGCATGATGGACACTAGGATGCTGCCCATAAAGGCCGAGCCAAAGCCGGCGATGGAGATGCCGACACCCAACAGGTTGACCGACAGGTAGCTCGCGAGCTCCAGCATAAAGCTGTTGAGCACGAGCTGGAAAATGCCGAGCGTAATGATCGTGAGCGGCAGCGAGATGACCGTGAGGAACGGTTTGACGAACGAATCGACGATGTTGAGGAACAGTCCCACAAAGGCAAAGCAGACCCAGGCCTCGGCAAAGCCGAAGGGTTGGATACCGGGGACGAGGAACGTGGCGATCGCGATGGCGATCGAGGTGAAGAGCCAGTTAAGCATAAAGCGCATGGCGTGAATCCTTTCTTGCGCCGGGGTTGCTGGCGTCGCGTGAAGCGGCTTGCGGCGGCGACTTGGATGGTTGCGCGGGCGCGCCGCGGTGTTTGGGCGCCCATTGTCTCAAATATTCGTGGAGCTTACGTGCGCATTCGGTTTCTAAACGGCGTTCGTCCTGAAAAACGTGCCGCTGACAGAGAGTCTTGTCACTTTAGTTTGGTGGTGTGCTACACTGCTACGGGCAAATGCCCCATGCATTAGTTTTATTGCATAGAACGGGCGAACGATGCCCGATGTCAGTATCAACTTCGATGCCTTTTGGCGGGTTTGGCGGTGATCGATGAATATCGAGAACATGTTTGACAAGCCTGATGTCAAGCAGCTGGTCCACGCATTTAGTCTTTTGGACGACGAGAACGATATCCAGGCGTTTTTAACCGATATCTGCACACCGCGCGAGATCTGCGATCTTTCTCAGCGCCTGCAGGTCGCGCGTTATCTGGATGAGGGCGAGCCCTATGTTGAGGTTCAGGCCCGCACCGGCGCTTCGTCCACCACGGTGAGCCGCGTGTCCAAGGCACTTAATGGCGAGTACGGTGGCTATCGCAAGATCCTCATCAAACTGGAGGATGGCGAGTAGACCAGCGGCGACAAACGAGTTGCGCAGAACCGTCCCTTCGGGGGCGGTTTTTTGATCCCTTGGGGACGGAGGAAATCTGTTGGCGTGGGGCAAATCTGTCCGTGTGGGCGGGTAGGATGGATGCATTGATTATTGCGAACGGTTTGAGTGGAGGACCATGCCTGTTCGAATCTATACCACCAATACCGGTACGGACTTGAGCGATGCCGAGGCGGCGTTGCTCGCCGACCTGGTCGCCCGCCACGGGCGTGCCGTTTTGCTGGCGCCCTCGTTTGCCGAGCTCGACCTGTGCCGTCACGATGCTGCGGTTGCTGGCGCCTCGCTGGGCGTTGACTACAAAACCCCCGCGTCGTGGCTTCGTTCGCTGTGGGAGCTTATGGGCGATGGCCGCGGCTTCGTCGACAACATGCAACGCCAAATGCTGTTCTCGGACATGATCGCCCGTCGCGACGATACCGACCTGCAGCCGCTTTCGCGCAGTCGGGGCACGGTGCGCATGCTCGCGCGCATGGCCCGCGATGTGCTGCCGGGCGTAGCGGGAACGGGTGCCGAGCGCTGCTGCGGCGACGTTTGCCAGCCCGATCCCAAGAGCGACGCCGAGGCTCGCGTGTTCGAGCTGTTGAGCGCCTATGCGAGCGGCTTGGACCGTCGAGGCATGGTCGAGCCCTGCGAGGCGGCTGACCTTATGGGCGAGGTGCTGGCCGACAACCTTCCGGCGTGCACCCGCGCCGTCTGCGTGCGCGGTGTCACGTCGTTTACACACGGCCTGCTCGAGTTGCTGTCGGCCGTGGCGAACAATGGGGGAGAGGTCGTTGTGCTGCTTGTCCGCGAGCAGGCGGCAATGCGCGAGGAGCTTGCCGCGGCATTTGATGCCCGCGGCGTGCTGTTTGAGGCCGCGCCGCTGGGGGAGGGTGCCGCCGCGTCTGATGCCGCTTGCGGGACCGCCGCTCAGCCTACCTTTGTAGAGGTTGCCGGCCCTCACGCCCGCGCCCACGCCTATGTGGATGCAATCGATGAGCTGGTAAAAACGTGTGAGGACGCCGAGGTCGACGGCAGCGTCGCGGCGTCGGCGGACCCCGCCCGCGTGCTCGTGGTGTCTGCCCGGGCGCCCCAGCTGTTTGGTGAGCTCGCTGCCCGTTTGGCGGCGCGTCATATTGCGGCCGAGACAACCGAGTTCACGGCATTTTCCCAATCCATCGCGGACAGGCAGTTCACGGCGCTCGTCAATCTGATCGAGCGCATGAAGGCCGCCGATGAGGGCATGGCGTCAAAGACCGAGTGGTGGCCCGCGCCGGAGCTTACCGACTGGATTTACAGTCCGCTTTCGGGTGCCGATGCCGCCAGCGCGCGCACCTTCGACAAGAACATGCGCCTGTCGCGCGGTAAGACCACCTCGGCCGTCAAGAGCCTGCTGCAGAGCGTGCAGGGCCAGGTTAGGGGCACGCGCAAGGCTACCAGTGGTGAGAACTGGTTTAAGAACGTGCCGTGCGTGGCCTCGGACGTGTTCCAGGCGCTGTGGCGCGACAAACCCGTGACGGCGCTCAAGGCAATGCTCGCCGTCGCCGAGGCGTTGCCCGATTGCGCCCTTGGAGGCCTTGACGGCCAGGCCCGTCGCCAGGCAGAGACGGCTCTGCTGCGCCATGCCATCGAAATCCTTATGAACGATGCCCGCGCGCTCGACGTGTCGCAGGCCGCGACCGTGCCCGTGCTCGACGGCGTCCGTACCAAGGTGGACAAGCGCAGCACCGCATACGATTACGAGACCTACGAGGTCGACCGCGCGCCGCGCGCCCAGGTGCGCTTTGCGTCGCTTGCCGATGCGGCAGCCCTGCGCCCCGACAGCTACGATGCCGTGCTGTTTGCCGACGTCGACCTGGACAGTTATCCGCTCTCACATGAGGAGGGCCCGCTAGCTACGCTGACGGCCGAGCTGGGGCGCAGCGGCGTGACGCTTGAGCCCGCGGCCCTGCTGCGCGTGCGCTTTGGCCGCGCGATGCAGGCGGCACGCGGCCCCGTTGTGCTCGCCCGCGTGACCCACGATCGCCAGGCGCGCGAGTGCTATCCGGCTGCCGTGTGGACCGAGTTGCGGGCGCATGCCGAGGCCGCTGGCGCCGCCAAGGTTGCGCGCGTGGGCGAGGGCGGTATCGTCGCCGATTTTGATCCAGCGGCCGGCGAGGGCATCGAGTACAAGCGCGTCGCGTGCGAGGCTCCTCAGCATTTGAGTGAGGCGGCTGTGCCGTACCTGATCCTGCGTCGCCGCGATGGCGAGGGCGAGAACGCGCCGCTCGTGCCGCGTCTGACGTCCGCCTCGCAGATTGAGGCGTACTCGACGTGCCCGCTGTGCTGGTTCGTGTCGTATCGCGTGAAGCCTCAGTCCATCGACGCGGGCTTTGGAAATATGGAGAAGGGCAACTTTGTCCACGATGTGCTGGAGCACCTGCATGCCCGCCTGCCCCAGGAGGGCATGGAGCGCGTGACGCCCGAGAATCTGCCGCGCGCTCAGGAGCTGCTGCGCGAGGTCTTTGACGAGACGTTGGCCGAGCACGCCGGCAAGCGCGGCACGGAGGGCCCGCTGGTGCCGCTCTCTGCGGTGGAGGAGCGCCAGGTGGCCGAGATCTTGCCGCAGCTGGAGGGCGTACTTGCCTACGAGTCCGAGGCACTTGCCCCCTTTGCCCCGCGCTACCTGGAGTTCGCCTTCAACGAGCTCAAGGTTGAGTATGCCGGTTGGCCGCTTGGCGGGCGCATCGATCGCGTGGACGTGGATGCCGAGAATCGTGCCGTGGTGATCGACTACAAGCATCGCACGGGCGTTGAGGAGTTTAAGCTCGCCGACCCTACGGTGCGCGACGAGGAATCGGGCACGGCGCCCATCGACGATCCGCGCTGGTTGCCGCCACATACCCAAACGCTCATCTACGCCCAGGCCATGCGCCGGGCGCTGGATTTGGACACCCGCGCGGCGCTCTACTTTTCGACCAAGGGCGGCAAGCCGGCGTTGCGCGGTGCCGCGAGCGCCGAGCTACTCGAGGAAGAGCGCGGCGACGGTCGCATCCCGGGCCTTAAGAAAGGTTTCCCCGGCGAGGGTGGCAGCATGGACTTCGACGCCCTGCTCGATCGCGTGGAGGCCGGCATCGCCGAGCGCCTGCGCGAGCTCGAGGCAGGCAACGTTGCCGCCGTCGACCCGACGTCGGCTCAGGCCGCGCATGCGCGCTGCTCGTATAACCACGAAGGAACGTTTGTAAGGAGGGACGTGTAGGCCATGGATCTTTCGACTTTGATGCCGCAACAGCTGCAGATCGTCAAAACGCTCGACCGTCCGCTGTTTGTCTCGGCGGGCGCCGGTTCGGGCAAGACCTTTACCCTTACGCGCCGCATCGTCTACGCGCTCTCGCCCGAATCCGGTCCGTTCGTTGAGCATCTGGACCAGGTGCTCGCCATCACCTTTACCAAAGATGCCGCGGCCGAGATCCGTGACCGTGTGCGCCGTGCGCTTATCGACGAGGGCATGGACGAGGAGGCCCTGACCGTCGACGACGCATGGATCTCGACCATTCACGGCATGTGCTCGCGTATCCTGCGCGCGCACGCGCTGGAGCTGGGCATCGACCCCGAGTTCACGGTGCTCACCGATACCGACGAGCTTATGGACCAGGCTGTTGAGCACGTGCTGGCCCGCGCGACGGCACCCGATGCCGCCCCCGAGCTCGCGGCATCGCTCAAGGCCCTCTACGCCTGGTATCCCATGGCGGGCGAGGGCGGTCCCTTTGGCGCCGGCACCACCATCAAGGGCCTGGTGCGCGAGTTACTGGAGCTCTCGAGCCAGCTGCCGGGCGGCATGGACGACGTACGCGTGGCGCGCGGCCAGGCCGATACCTCGGCACTCGCCGATGCCTATCGTGCGGCGCTGGGCGCAAGCAAGGCCGCGACCGAGAAAGCGCAGATGGCGCTCGATGCCATCGACGCGTTCGAGGCGAGCGGCAAGACCATGGCCGATGCGGCACGACTCATGATGTCGTGCACCATGCCGCGCGCGAGCAAGGCGTTCCCCAAGGAGCAGGTCGAGCTGCTCAAGGCCGAGGCCGCCGATGCATTTATCAATATCGTGCTTGCCTGCGGTGGCCCCGCGCTCGATGCACTGGTGGGCTTGGCCCGCTCTGTAGAGGCTGAGTACCGCGCGCTTAAGGCCGGCCAGTCTGCCCTCGACAACAACGACCTGCTGCGCATGGCCTACGAGGCCCTGCGCGATTACCCGGCCATCCGAGCGGCATACGAGGGCCGCTTTAAGATGGTCATGATCGACGAGTTCCAGGATACCGACCAGATGCAGGTCGATCTAATCCGCTACCTGACGGGTGCGGGGGAGCGCGCGCTGTGCACCGTGGGCGATGCGCAGCAGTCGATCTATCGTTTCCGCGGCGCCGAGGTCGAGGTGTTCCGTCGCCAAGAGCGCAAGGTGGGCGCCTCGGGGACGGCCGAGGCGGCGGCCGTCGCTGGCGCTGCTGCCGATGTCCCCGCCGGCGAGCTCGTTAAACTCGTTCGCAACTTCCGCAGCCATGACGAGGTGCTGCGTTACGTGGCACGCGTTTTCGACGGCGATGGCGGCGGCCTGATGCAGGGCTTTTTGGATCTTGAGGCGAGCGATGGCCGCAAGGACACGCTGGTGGCAGACGCCTCGCGTCGTCAGGCGCTCCTTGTTGCCGGCGGCAGTACGCAGGAGCGCACACAGGCCAAGGCCCGCGCGATCGCGGAGCGGTTCCGTGCGCTTGCCGATGCCGGCCAGCTCCAGGGCGGCATGGTACTGCTGCTGGGCCGTATGACCAACGCCGACGTCTATGCCCAGGCTTTCCGCGACCAAGGGCTCGACTGCGTGATCGCGGGCGGCTCAGTCTTTGCCCAAGCTGCCGAGGTTCAGACGGTGCGCGCCCTGGTTTGTGCACTCGCCAATCCGGCCGATACGGCGCAGGGCCTTATGCCGCTGCTGGCATCGCCGATGTTTGCGCTCGGCGCCCAGGAGTTCCTGGCGCTGGCGACCAAGCTCGATAGCGAGACGGGGGAGACCTCGCGCCGGAATATCGACGTGGGCATTATGAGTGATTTCGACGTGCTGGGTTTGCAAGACTTGCCGCTGGTGACGCGCGCCCGCGAGGTGCTGCGGTATGCGCTTCGTCGTGTGGGCCGCGATTCGTTCGCCGCCATCGCGCGCGACGTGGTCAACGCCTCCGGCTGGTTTGTACGCCTGGCACAGCGTGGTCCCGAGGGCAAGGCCATTGCCGCCAACGTGCTCAAGGCACTCGACGCCGTGGCCGAGGCTGAGGCTGAGTTCGGTAACTCGCCGCGTTCCATCGCGCTGGCCTTCGACCGCTTCTTGGCGGGCAAGGAGGCGCCGGGCGCGCTCAACGAGGAGGGCGACGGCGCGGTGCGCATCATGACGGTGCACGCCTCCAAGGGTCTGGAATATCCGGTCGTGGCGGTCGCCGAGTGCTTTGGCGTGCGTAAGTCCTCGGGCACGGCACAGATGGGTCGCGTCGAGGGCGGAGCGCAGGTCGTGGCGCTGCCGGCACGCTTCGACGGCGTTAAGCTCGCCGACGGAACCTTTGTGAAGGGCGACGACGTCAAAAAACAGTTTGAGCATGCGTTTAAGGGCAAGGGCACGACGCTATGGTTGCCGCCGGAGCTCATGGAGGACGTCTGCGCGACGGGCTCTCCCGCCGAGGCATTCGTTCGCCTGCGCAGCGACGACCTGCAGCTTTCGCTCGAGGAGCGAGCTCGTTTGCTCTACGTTGCCATGACGCGTGCGCGCGAGCTGGTGATCTTGGCGATGGATGCCGGCGTGAGCCGTGGCAAGGTGACGGCGCCGACCTTCGACGTCGAGACCGATCTGACCTATGACGTGCTGCGCCGTATTTTGCCGACCGACGCTCTGGACATGCCGCAGCTCGATGCCGACCGCCTGGTGTTCGACAACTCTCAGCCGGGCGATTACGAGCTCATTTCGCTTTCGGACTTTACCTTTGGCGAGCAGGCGTTTGAGGCCAACGCTTCACTGGATGCCGAGGGCAGGCTTGTCCGCGGCGATGCGGAGTCGGAGGGTGCCGGTGCAGATGCCCGAGCCGCCGTTCCCGGTCCTGCCGACCCCGAGCCCGATGCGTTTGAGCTTGTGTATCCCCAGGCGGCGGGCGTGCGCATGGGCACGTGTCCGTTCCCGGCGCGTGATTCGTACAGCTATTCGTCGATCGCCGCGGCGCTCCATGCCGAGGCCGAGGACCGTGCAGCCGAGACGCGTGTTCCCATGGACGAGGCTGGCGATGATGCGGAGTCGGATGGCTCGGAGATGACGGATACGGACGTGGCTGCTGTCGAGCCCACCGGCAATCCTATGGCGCTGGGCTCGGCCTTCCATGCTGCCTGCCAGTGGCTCATCGAGATGGGTGCCGATGCGCTGCCCGCTGAGCGTGCCGATGCGCTGGCGCGCCTGTGGTGCCTGACGCCGGAGCAGCGCGAACGCTTCGACGTTGCCCTGGACCGCTGGCTCAAGTCGGCTGTTCGTGCCGAGCTGCTCGCGTGGCCGTGTATCCGTGCCGAGGTGCCGTTCTTTTCGCTGGGCTGTGAGGACGAGGACATCGCTCGCTACGGTGCATATGCCGAAGGCGCCATCGACGCTTTGGCGACGAACCCGGCCGATCCGTCGCGCGCGCTGGTCATCGACTACAAGACGGGCGGCACGCCGGACGAGACGCCGGAACAGCTGCAGGGGAAGCACGCCCTGCAGGCGCGCGTCTACGCCGATGTGTTGCACAAGGCAGGCTTTGAGGCCGTGACGGTCAAGTTCGTCCGCGTGGAGCAGGCCGATCCCGCCAACCCCTGCGAGCCCCAGGTGGTCACCTACAACCTCTAACCCTCAACAACCTGCGGTGGAATCCCTATCGATTCCACCGCAGTCTTTTTGGGGCGGGGCTCTTTTAGCTACTTTGGGCAAACTCACACGGCCGCCCCGGAATAAAGCCCTCAATCGTCCAAATAGCACCGCAACGCATGGGAGAGTCTGGGACGGTACAATAGCTCGAACGGTTCAAACGAATAAGGAGCTATCATGCAGCTCACCAAAACGCTTGAGGTGACGCCGGAGGAGCTTTTTGACGCTCTGGCGGGGTCCATCATGCAGGATATCGAGAACGCCACGGGTAAGTGTCCCAGCCGCAACAAGCACAACGGCTATAAGTACGAGAAGCGCCCATACCGCAAAAGGTAAGGTGACTCTTCATCGGAAACCGTGAACACTTCGGGTTTCGAGTCAGTAGCGAACAGCCCGACAAAAAATGTTGTTGGAAGTGCCAAATGAATAAGAATGCCGCTACGCAACTGCAAATCTATTCCGCCTTTTTCGTTCTCGCGGGATTTGTTTTAAATCGGGGAGTGTTTCTACTTTTCCTTGCGGAGAAAGGAATGTCTGTCACGGAAATCGCGCTTTATCAAGCCCTGTTTAACATTGCAACGGTCGTCCTCGAGCTGCCAACAGGGCTGATAGGCGATTTCTTTGGAAAGAAGTTTTCGATTCAAGTGGGCGTGCTGCTGCTTTTCTTCCATACGGCTGGCATGCTGTTGCTCTCAGGCCCCTTTCTTGTCGTGCTTTCCCTTGTTGAGGCACTCGCCTACTCCCTTCAATCGGGATCCGAACAAGCACTTTTATATGAAATTGCCCGGAATGCCGGTCAAGGAGAGCGCTTCCTCACCATCAATGCTCGGCTGCTTGCCGCACAATCAATCGCTACGGGAATGGCAATTGTGCTCGGATCTTTCATTGCCCAAGTATCTTGGAGCGCCCTCTACGTATGTGTCTCCGTTTTCTATCTCCTGCAGCTTTTCCTTCTGTATCCCATTGAGAGGACGGAAGCGACCCGTTCTGAAAGCTCTGAAAAGGGAAGGTTTGACGTAGCCAAGATCTTCAGACGCGAAACCTGGTGCATTGGAGAATCCGCTTTTGCGGTGTTGCTTCTTCTAATCGGCACAAGCATGCTCGATGGATTCTATGGGAGTTATTACAACTTGAATCAGTTGGTATTCGACGCATTTGATGCTCCCGCCTCCATAATAGGAATCTTTTTCGGTGCATCCTATGCAGTAAATGCGACGGCCTACATTGCAGCAGATTTCTTCTCATCGCGTTTCGGGAAAAGAAATACCATGCTCGGCTCGATGCTAATCGAGGCCGGTCTTTTCATGATTCTTCCGTGGTTCGCTTCAAATCCGCTGTGTTTGTTTGGCCTTAGCATGGTGCTTTGTTTTCTCCCAGAAGTGGTGTACATCACTTCGGAAAACTTAATCCAAGACGCTATAGCGGACGATCTCCGCGCGACGATCCTTTCCGTCGCGTCTCTGGTAAGGGCTCTCTTTTCTGCAATGTTTTTCTCCATATTTGGATATGTGTTGGGGTTATATCCCATTCAGATAGCGCTCGGTGTTATTGGCGCAATCGCGATAGCAATTACCGCCGTTGTTTCTTTAAAAATGGTAGGAATACATGTCTCCAAGAATTGATATATCGATTGACGAACTGCCCGAAGCGTCGAGCCTTCTTGATGGACATGACTATTCGTCACAAATCATTCAGCGTATCGCCGGGGTTCCAGTAATACTCGATGCATCGGGATGCCCTCATTCCCTTTTTGAAGGTCCCAAATTGACTACCCGTGTGGGTTTGGCTAGGTTCGGGTGCTGTCCGTGCCGTGCGGTAAAATCGTTCAGTCAGAACACGAACCCGCATCGGAGCTCATCACATGGCATTCGTCCATCTGCACAATCACACTGTTTTCTCCATGCTCGACGGCGCAACCCGTATCCAGGATATGGTCAATCGCGCCGTAGAGCTGGGCATGCCCGCCGTCGCCATTACCGACCACGGCTACATGTATGGCGTGCCCGACCTGGCGCTGGCCTGCGACGCCGTTAACCACAACACGCCCGAGTACAAAACCTGGAGCCACGACAAGGCCTTTTTGGAAAAGGACCGCCGCGACGAGCTGGTGGAGCCCGATCCCGAGGAAAACCCGCGCGAGCATGCCCAGTATGTGAAGGACATGGCCATGTGGGACGAGAAGGGCAACATCGACGAGCTCAAGCCGCCTCTGGTCATCAAGCCCATCTTTGGCTGCGAGGTTTACTTTACGCCGGACGAGACGCTCGCCCGCGACCATAAGCCCGAGCTTTACCACATGATCCTTCTTGCTAAGGACCAGGAGGGCTACGTCAACCTGATGCAGACGGTTTCCGAAGCCGCCGTGCAGGGCTTTTACTACAAGCCGCGCGTGACGCTCGACAACCTGCGCCGCCATGCCAAGGGCATGATCTGCACGAGTGCCTGCATCGCGGGCATCATCCCCAAATACATCGACCGTGGTGACATGGAAGGCGCCATCAAATGGGCCGAGACCTTCCGTGACACCTTCGAGCCCGGCGACTTTTATATCGAGATCCAGGAACACGGCATCACCACCGACAACGGCCTGACCGACGAGCAGATGGACCGTACGCTCATCGACATCGCCAAACAGGTGGGCGTCAAGGTCATTGCCACCAACGATTTCCACTACCTGCGCCGCGAGGACGCTCCCGTGCAGGATGTCATCATGTGCATTGGCATGAACGCCAAGGTCGACGACCCCAACCGCATGCGCATGACTGGCTCGGAGTTTTATATGAAGACCGAGGAGGAGATGCGGGCGATGTTCCCGTATTGCCCCGAGGCCTGCGACAACACGCTCGAGATTGCCGACAAGTGCTACGTTGAGCTGGACTGGGACTCCATCATCCTGCCGCGCTTCCCGCTGCTCGATCCCGGCGAGACGCACGAGAGCCAGTTCCGCCGCGAGTGCGAGAAGGGCCTGCGCCAGCACTACGGTGACGACTGGGCCACGCGCGAGATCGGCGGCGTCAACATCAAAGAGCGCTTTGAGTACGAATACAAGGTCATCTGCGACAAGGGCTTCGCCGCCTACTTCTTGATCGTTGCCGAGTACGTGCAATGGGCCAAGGACAACGGCATCGGCGTCGGCCCCGGCCGTGGTTCTGCCGCCGGCGCTATCGTCGCCTACGCCATGAACATCACCGCGTTCGACCCGCTCGAGAACGGCCTGATGTTCGAGAGGTTCCTGTCCCCGCAGCGTACCGAGATGCCCGATATCGATATGGACTTCGACGATGAGCGGCGCCTCGAGGTCGTGGAGCACGTTCGCCAGCTCTACGGCCCCGAGAAGGTCACCCACGTCATCACCTACTCGACCATTAAGGCCAAGCAGGCCATCAACGACGCCGCTCGCGTCCTGGACTACCCGGTCTACATGGGCCAGCGTCTGTCCAAGATGGTCTCGAGCGACCCCAAGGTCAAGCTCAAGCAGGTGCTCGAAAAGCAACCCGGCAAAGAGGACCTGTTTAACCCCGATTTTGCCGAGGCATATAAAAAGGACGACGACGCCCGCCGCATCATCGACACGGCGCTCTCGATCGAGGGCCTCACCCGTGGCGAGGGCGTGCACGCGTGCGCCGTTCTGATCTGCCGCGACCCCGTCAACGAGCACGTGCCCACCAAGCTCGACACCAAGGGCGGCGTCGAGATTACCCAGTACGAGGGTCATACCGTTGCCGACATGGGCCTGCTCAAGATGGACTTCTTGGGCCTGCGCACGCTGACGGTTATCTCCAAGGCCAAGGCAAACATCAAGAAGAACTTCGGCATCGACATCAAAGAGGAAGAGATTCCCTTTGACGATCCCGAGATCTTTAAGCTCATGGGCTCCGGCCATACCGCCGGCGTCTTCCAGGTCGAGTCCGCCGGCATGACGGCCACGATCAAGAACATGAAGCCCACCGAGTACAAGCACGTCGTAGCATTGATCGCTCTGTACCGCCCGGGCCCGCTGGGCGCTGGCATGGTCTCGTCCTACATCAACCGTATGAACGGCAAGGAGCCGGCGGTCTCCTACGACGACCGTCTGGACGACATCCTGGGCGAAACCTACGGCACCATGGTCTACCAGGAGCAGGTTATGCTCATCTCCGTCGAGATGTGCGGCTTCTCCAAGGGCGAATCGGACTCGCGTATCCGTAAGCCCGTGGCTAAGAAAAAGATTAAGCTGCTCACGTCGACGGTGCTCCACTGGGAGGATGGCTCGGACGAGACCACCTATGACCACTGGATGAACGGCGCTATCAAGAACAACTACACGCGCGAGGTCGCCCAGAAGATTTGGGACGATGTTCTCGAGTTCGCATCTTACGCCTTTAACAAGTCGCACTCTGCCGGCTACGCCATCCTGGTTATGCAGACGGCGTGGCTCAAGGCGCACTATCCGCACGAATACATGGCGGCCGTTCTGACGTCCTATACGGGCAAGACCGACAAGATCGTGCACTACGTCTCGGCGTGCCGTCACGACGGCATCCCCGTGCTTTCGCCAGATGTCAACGAGTCCGGCACCGAGTTCACGGCTACCAAGGAAGGCGTGCGCTTTGGTCTGGCCGGCATCCGCGGCGTGGGCACCGGCGTGGCGCAGGCGATTATCGCCGAGCGCGAGGCGGGCGGTCCGTTTAAGACGCTGCACGACTTTGTTGAGCGCGTGGACTCGAGCCAGGCAAACCGTCGCGTGATTGAGTCGCTCATCAAGGCAGGTGCCTTCGACTCCACGGGGTATCCGCGTCGCCAGATGATGCACTTTGTGGATAAGAACAACCCCGAGAACATCATCGATGCCGCGATAAAGCGCCAGAAGGACCGCGCGAGCGGCCAGACCTCGTTCTTCGATATGTTTGGCGACGTTGAGGGCTCGGGCTTCGAGGTGAGCGTGCCCGATCCGGACGGCCAGGAATGGGACCGCCACCTCAAGCTGAGCCAGGAGAAAGAGGTTCTGGGCATCTATGTCTCGGACCACCCGCTGCGCCCGTTTGAGTATGCACTAGCCAAGGCGCGTGACTTTTCGTTCTCGCAGATCGACACCGGTTACGAGGTGCAAAACCCCACGGGCGGCACCATCAACCAGGAGATTCCCGAGGGTAAGGCGCTGTGGTGGGCCGGTATGGTCTCGAGCGTGTCCAAGCGCGTGACCAAAAACGGCGACCCCATGGGCATCGTGCAGCTCGAGGACATGGAAGGAGAGGCCACCGTCGTGGTGTTCCCCAAGACCTACAAGGAGGCCGAGGGGTACCTGTACGGCGAGGTCGATCCCGAGACAGGCGCGCAGCTGTCCGACGCGTTTGTGCGCATCAAGGGCAAGCTCGAGCGCTCGGACCGCGGCGACCAGATCATCGCGCAGGAGATCGTGCCGCTGGAGCTCAACGAGGAGAATAACAAGCCCAAGGTGTTTGAGGTCATGGTGCCCAACAGCCGCTTTAGCCAGGGCAATATGGCGCGCCTGGCCACGGTGCTCACCGCTAACCCGGGTGGCGATCGCGTGGAGATCTTTATCGAGCAGGTGGACGGGCGCGTGCTGCGCGCCGAGGTGCCTGCCAAGGTCAACGCGCGCTCGATTCCGCTGCTGGCCGAGGCCAAGGCCATCGTGGGTAACCAAGGCCGCGTGACGGTGATCTAAGCTACCCCGGGTGAGATTGGAGGAAGTGATGGCGCAGGGGACGTTTGTGCAGGCGCTTCGCAAAGAGGCGGCGTTGAGCGGCACCTTTATGAAGGGGCGTTCGCTCATGCTTAACGGCGCCGTGCTGTCGATCGAGGACAGCGGCTCGCGCTTCTCCAAAAACGTGACGGTTGAGGGCTCGGTGCGCGGCTCGCGCGGCGACCTGTACAAGACGCACGTGGCGCTCGACATGGACGAGCACGAGGTTATCGACTACGACTGCGACTGCCCCGCCGCATACCGCTATCCCGGTATGTGTAAGCACGCTATTGCCACGGCGCTGGCGTATTTGGATGCTAGCGGCGCCGAGCCCGTCGAAGGTTTGCGCACGCCGGTTCGCACGTTTACAGCGCAGCCGAAACAGCCCGCGCGCGCCGCGTCCGCCGCGCCGGCCGTCAACCCCAACTTTCCCTTCCCGGCGCCCGTCCCCACGAGCCCGAGCCTTGTGGCGGCGCTTTCCGATCTTTCGGACGCGCGCATGGATGAGCTGGCGAGCATGCGCCGCAAGCTCGCCGGCACAGTCGACCCCGATGCCCCCAAGGCGGTATTGGAGCCCTCGCTGGTGCCGTACTACAATCCGCTGTTTGCCGACCGCTTTAGCTGGGCGCTCGAGCTTCGCATCCGCTGTGGCTCGGTGTCCTACGTGGTCAAGGATATCGACGGCATGGCCGATGCCTATGTCCGAGGCGGCACCTTCTCGTACGGCAAGAAGCTCACGTTTGTCCATACGCCCGAAGCCTTTGACGAGGTTTCGGTGCGCCTGCTCGACCTTGTTGTGGCAACGGTTGTGTATCTGAGCGACATCACGAGTTCGCGTTCGGCGTCGTACGATTTTGCACGCAGCGGCTTTGTCGCCGAGCGCCAGCTGCCGCTGTCCGAGCATGACATCGTATACATGCTGGACTTGCTACCTGGCCGGACCATTTCCTTTGAGCCCGCCTGGTCGCGGGGAACGACAACGCATCGTTCCTATGAGGTAGCGGTTGAGTTGTCGCCGGTGGGGGAGGACGAGGCCTCGGCAAAACAACCGCCGCTTCTTGCCGCCAAAATCGCGCCGGCGGCCGGTGGCAGCTACGACCTGCGCCTGCCTGCCGATATGTACTGCTTTGCCTCGGGCGACGTTGCCTATCTGGTCGACACGCACCGCGCGCGCCGCGCCGATGCGGCGTTTGCCCAGCATGCCGCACCGTTTCTGTCGCGTCTGTTGCCCTGTCGCACGCCGGTCCATATCGCCGCCGAGCAGGTGGGCGAATTCTGTCGCATGGCGCTGCCCATTTTGCGCGACTACACCGACCTTACCGCGCCCGCTGCGCTCGATACCGTGGCGCCCGAGCCGAGCTTTGCCATGGCGATTGGCGTCGACGATAGGCTCGTGACCTGCAAGATTACGGTTAGCTACGGCGACTGGTCGGCAGATCTCTTTAGCCTGGGTGCTCCGGGAAGCCCCTTCGAAGACCAGCGCCCGGGCGTGCCGCCGCGCGATGAGGTGGCAGAGTTTCGCGTTATGGACACGGCTGCCATGTACTTCGATTTCCACGAGGGCGGCCTGGCGTTTGAGGAACGCGATGACGAGAGCCTGTTCTGCCTGCTTACCGAGGGTCTGTCTGCCCTGTCCGAGCTGGGTGAGGTCATGCTCAGCGACCGCCTGCGCCAGATCTCGGTGCGCCCTGCGCCCAAGCTTTCGGTGCGCGCGACCGTCAAGAGCAACCTGCTCGATGTTGAACTGGGCGCGAGCGGTCTTTCGGCGGCAGATCTTGCCATCTATCTGGACTCGTACAAGCGCCACCAGACGTTTGCGCGCCTGACGTCCGGCGACATTGTACGCCTGGACGAGGGTGCCCGCGCCGCGTTTGGTCTTGCCGAGGACCTGGGTGTCGACGCCGTCGACCTGCTCGATGGCGTGTCGCTTCCCGCGTCGAGTACCCTGTTTGTCGATAGCATGCTCGCGCGCACGCCGGCGCTCGAGGCCGATCGCGACGCCGCGTTCCGCCGCACCGTCGAGCGCCTGGATACGCTCGGCAAGATGGACTTTACGGTACCTGCCTCGCTCAAGGCCACACTGCGCGGCTATCAGGTCGACGGCTACCAGTGGCTCGGCTCGCTCGAACACCTGGGCCTCGGCGGCATTTTGGCCGACGACATGGGCCTGGGCAAAACCCTGCAGATGATCGCGCATATCCTGGCGCGCGTGGAAGCGGGAGACGCCAAGCCCACGCTCGTGGTATGCCCCGCGTCGCTCGTGTATAACTGGACTGCCGAGCTGGAGCGCTTTGCGCCTTCGCTCGACGTGAGCGCCATTGTGGACGCCAAGGCTCAACGCCGCGTGCAGATCGCCGGCGTGGCCGAGCATAACGTGGTCGTGACGTCGTACGACCTCATGCGCCGCGATATCGACGAGTATGCCGAGCAGGACTTTGCCCGCGTCGTGCTCGACGAGGCCCAGTACATTAAAAACCCGCTCACGCAGGTGGCGCGCGCCGCCAAGCGCCTGCCGGCCGGCGTGCGCTTTGCCCTGACGGGCACGCCCATCGAAAACCGCCTGTCCGAGCTCTGGAGCATCTTCGACTTCTTGATGCCGGGCCTTTTGGGGACGCGCGAGTCGTTTGCCAAGCGCTTTGAGAGCCCCGTCGAGCATGCCGAGGGCGATAGCGCCGCTCGCCTACAGGCGCTCGTGTCGCCGTTTGTGCTGCGCCGTGTTAAGGAAGACGTGGTGGCAGACCTGCCCGAGAAGATCGAGGACACCGTCATGGCACAGCTCACCGGCGAGCAGCGCAAGCTTTACCTGGCCAACCAAGACCGCATCGCCCAGCAGGTGCAGCATCGTGAGGCATCCGAGTTTAAGAAAGACAAGCTCAAGGTGCTCGCCGAGCTCACCAAGCTGCGCCAGATTTGCTGTGACCCACACCTGCACTACGAGGACTACAAGGCGGGGAGCGCCAAGCTCGACGCTTGTATGGAGCTCGTGCACGGTGCGCTCGACGGCGGGCACCACATTCTGCTGTTCAGCCAGTTTACGGGCATGCTCGATATTATCGGCAAGCGCTTGGCCAAGGAGGACATCGGCTTTCTTAAGCTCACGGGCGCTTCGTCTAAGGAGAGCCGCGCCAAGATGGTCGCGCAGTTCCAAGCGGGCGAGGTGCCGGTGTTCTTGATTTCGCTCAAGGCGGGTGGCGTGGGCCTTAACCTGACGGCTGCCGACGTGGTCATCCACTACGATCCGTGGTGGAACGTGGCCGCGCAGGACCAGGCGACCGACCGCGCGCACCGTATTGGCCAGCAACATACCGTGACCGTGTACAAGCTCATCGCTAAGGACACGATCGAGGAGCGCATCATGCAGATGCAGGAGTCCAAACGCGACCTGGTCAATAGCGTGCTCGGCGGCGACGGCATCTCGTCGGCGCTGTTTACCCGCGAGGATGTTCTGGCGCTGCTCGGCGGCGACGGGCGCTAGTCTCGCTCGTTATGTGTTCATTTGCCATGCCGTGGATGGTTCGCCTGCCTTTGGGCATAAGAAGCATCGAGAACACCGGCACATCAGCAAAGGAGAACATCATGGCGAAATTCTTTAAGGACCCCGACGGCAAGCTCATTGCCGCCCTTGGCAACGACGTTGCAACCCCTGCCGGCTGCACGGAGCTGACCGCGAACACCGAGGACGCAGCGCACGAAAAGCACGTGCCCGTCGTTGAGAGCGAACGCGACGGTCACGTGATCCGCGCACGCGTGGGCTCGGTCGAGCATCCTATGGTGCCCGAGCACTACATCGAGTGGATCGCCCTTGAGGCCGAGGGCCGTCTGGAGGTCCATTACCTCCAGCCCGGCATGAAGCCTGCGACGTTTTTTGCCGGCGGTTCCAAGACCGGTACCGTCTATGCCTATTGCAACCTGCACGGGCTGTGGTCCGCGACGTTCTAGGAGCGCGCCCCCGCTCGGGGTATCATAGCTAGCATATGCACATGCGAGCGCCGACTGCATCATGCGGCCGGCGCTTTTACTGCGATAGCGACGGTTTACGACGGAAAGGGCTGAGCCATGAAGCTCGCACTTGCACAGATCGATATGCGCCTGGGTGATATTGAGGGTATCTGCGGTCGCATCGAGGACCAGGCGCGCCTGGCCCACGAGCGCGGTGCGCGCGTGCTGTGCGTGCCGGCTCCGCTCTTTATGGGGGCCCTGCCCGGCGGCCTGGTGGGCGCTGCCGACTTTGAGCACGACATGCTTGCCGGCTTGACCGGCGTCGCCGAGCGTATCCAAGAGCTCGATATGATCTGCATCGTGCCCGCGGCGGTTTCGTTTGAGGGCCAGCCCCTGCTCGACTACATGATGCTCAAGGACGGCCATGTGGTGCCGGCCCGTTCGAGCATTGCCCTGCAGCGTGGCGAGAACAACGACGCGCGTTGGGCGCCGCCGGTGTTCGACGTGGACGGCGTGCGCATCGCCGTGATCTTCGACTTGGACCGCGAGCTCGAGATGCTGCCGACCGGCGTCGACCTCATTGCGTATTTCCAGTTCAACGCATTCGATATGACCGACCGCGAGACCGCCGCGATCGCCGCCGTGCGCAGCGGAGCCTACCGCAAGATCGCCTCCAAGCGCAGCGTGTGGTTTGCCTGCATGGCGCCGGTTGGTGCGTACGACGAGTCGGTGTATACCGGTGGCTCGTTTGTGCTCGACGACTGCGGTCGCGTGGTGGCCCAAGCACCATGTTTTGAAGAGAGCCTACTGGTTCAGGAGATTCAGCGCGGTGTGATGCTCGATGCCTTGGAGGACCACGAGCTGCCCGAGTTTCGTTCCGAGGAGTGGTTGTGGCAGGCGCTGGTGCTCGCCGTTCGCGATAATGCCCGCGCCCGCGGTACGTCGCGCGCCGTGGTGGCGCTCGAGGGCGATCTGCCGTCGTCCCTGCTGGCGGCGCTTGCCGTTGACGCCCTGGGTCCGCGTAATGTGGTCGGCCTGGTGCTGGGACGCAACCGCATCTTTACGCCGGCGCAGGAGGAGGCCGAGGCTGCTCGCTGTGCCGCCGTCCGCGCGATTGCCGAGCGCCTGCATATTCGCACGGTTGAGCGCGATGCGCCGGATGCCGCGCGTGTGCTCGACCGCGATGTGTCGGCGGGCGACGCCGAGCGCCTGCGTTCGCGTGCACGGGGTCTGATGCTCGAGGATACGGCGCTCGAGCTGGGCGCTCTGGCTCTGAGCCCGCTTTCCAAGACCGAGTACGCGTTGGCGGCACCGGCGCTTTGCGGTGGCTACCAGGGCGATTACGCGCCCTTTGGCGACGTATACCTGTCGACCCTCGAGTTTGTGGCGCGCGTGCGCAACCGTGCCTCGGCCGTGGTGCCCCAAGAGCTCGTGACGCTCAACGCGGTGGAGGATTGTATGGAGCGCGTGTTGGCGCGGGCGCTCTCGACGCTCGCCGGTCCGGTCGATATGCTCGATCGCGCGGCACAGCTGCTCGGCGGGCTCGAGCCGGGCGAGGTCGATGGTGCGCTCGAGTCGCACGTGGACCGCAATCGCCCGTTCGACGACATCCCGATGGCCACCGGCAAGCCCGAGGCGTGTTCGTTGCTGCTGATGCTCGTGCGCCAGGGAGAGGCGGCTCGCCGCCAGCTGCCGGCGGCGCCGATCGTCTCGGCCCGTTCGTTTGTCGAGCGCGCCTGGCCGTACATGCTCGCGTGGTCCGACCTGGGGCTGAGCGGCAAGGAGCGCATGACGGTCGATTCGTTGGCGCGCGCTGAGGTGCGCCGCTTTGCCGACGAGGATACAAGCGATCGCATGCGTGGCGAGATGATGGGCATTTTGGGCGCGCTGCTGGGTATTTCGCCCGAGCAGATGGAGGAGCTGCGCTCCGAGGACGGCCAGCGCCGCCTGCACGAGGGCATGAAGAAGTTTGAGGGCGAGGTCCAGGACGCCATCGAAAAGATGATGGGCGGCCAGGGCGGACCGCAGGGTGGGCCCCAGGGCGGACCGATGCCGCACCCGCCGGTTGATCCGAGGCAGTTCCCATTCTTCAGCCAAAACTAACATATGGGTTGGGATTTGCTCCCAACCCCGATACTTCAACTAAGCGTCTTGGCCCCGTTGTGTTATTCTAGAACAGACGTTCGTGAATAGTGCGCGGGGCCTTGCCTTGCGCTTGGCAAAAGGTGAGGGGAGGTCGGCTTGGTTATCTTAGGTATCGACCCCGGTTTGGCCCATACAGGCTGGGGGATTATCGAGGAACGGCGTGGCGAGGTTCGCTGCCGTGCCTATGGTTGTATCGAGACGAGCGCGGGTAGTCCGCTCGCGGTGCGCCTGTCGCATATTGCCCGCGACCTCAAGGGTGTCGTGGAGCGTTATCGCCCCGATACCGCTGCTATCGAGAGCATCTACTTTGGCGCCAACGTCCGCTCGGCCATCCCCACGGCGCATGCCCGCGGTGCTGCACTCGTGGCGCTTTCGGAGTGCGCGCTCGAGATCGGCGAGTACACGCCTATGCAGATCAAGCAGGCTGTGGTGGGCACCGGTGCCGCAGATAAGCGGCAGGTCGCCTACATGGTGCGCACGCTCACACAGCTCGATCACGACCCGAATCCCGACCATGCCGCCGATGCCCTGGCCTGCGCCATCTGCCACGTTAACCTCAGCCGCACCCGGGCGCTTACCGGTGGCGAGTTCTATCAACAGAGAGGAACCGGATACTGATGATCTCCCAGCTCCATGGAACGCTTGTCGAGGCCACGATGAGCTCGGCCGTTGTCGATGTATCGGGCGTGGGCTTTGAGCTCGGCATCTCGGGCAGCACCGCGGCCACGTTGCCGACGCCCGGCGGCGAGGTGCGCCTCTACACGCGCATGCAGGTGCGCGAGGACGCCATGACGCTCTTTGGCTTTGCCTCCAAGGACGAGCGCACGATGTTCGATCGGCTCGTGTCCGTCTCGGGCGTCGGTCCGCGCCTGGCGCTTGCCGTGCTTTCCACCTATACCGTGGGCCAGTTGTATTCCCTGGTAATGGCCGAGGATGACAAGGGCATGGCCAAGGTTCCCGGTGTGGGCAAAAAGACAGCGCAGCGTCTGATCCTGGAACTCAAGAGCACCTTTGCCAAGGACAAGGGCTTTGTGCCGGTCGACGTGATTCCCGGTCAGGTTGCGATGCCGGTTCCCGCCGCCGCTCCCTCGGCGATTGATGACGCCCGCGCGGCGCTCCTCTCAATGGGCTTTAGCCCGCAGGAGACCGATGTCGCCCTGAGCGGGTATGATGGGCAGGATATGCGTGTCGAGGATCTGCTCGGCGCGGCGCTTAAGCGACTCGGAATGGATGCGTGATGTGGGAAGCCGATGACTCTCAGGACCTGTGGGCGACGCCCGGCAACTCGCCGGCGGCATCCATGGCGCACGGCGAGCGCATGGTGGGCTCGGAGCTGACGGCCGAGGACCTCGATGTCGACCGCACCCTGCGTCCCCAGCGCTTGGACGACTATTGCGGTCAGGAGCATATCAAGCAGAGCCTGCGCGTGCTCATCGAGGCGGCGCAGAGCCGTGGCGAGACGCTCGACCACGTTATCTTTTCGGGCCCTCCGGGTCTGGGTAAGACCACGCTGGCCACGGTTATCGCCAACGAGCTGGGCGCTCAGATTAAGACGACGAGCGGCCCCGCTATTGCGCGTACCGGCGACCTGGCGGCTATCCTGACTAACTTGCAGCCGGGTGACGTGCTGTTTATCGACGAGATTCACCGCCTCAACCGCTCGGTCGAGGAGGTTCTGTATCCCGCTATGGAGGACTTTGCGCTCGATATCGTGATCGGCAAGGGTCCGGCTGCACGCTCGATTCGCCTGGATATCCCCAAGTTCACGCTGGTGGCGGCAACGACTCGCTCGGGCATGTTGACCGGCCCGCTACGCGACCGTTTTGGCATTTCGTATCGCCTGGATTACTACACCGTCGAGGAGCTTGCCCAGATTGTGACGCGCTCGGCGACCATCCTGGGCGTGACGATCGACCATCCCAGCGCGCTCGAGATCGGCTCACGCTCGCGTGGTACGCCGCGCCTCGCCAACCGTCTGCTCAAGCGCGTGCGCGACTACGCGCAGGTGCGCGGCAACGGTCCTATTGAGCTTGATATTTGTCGTCAGGCGCTCGAGTTTTTTGAGATCGATGAGCTTGGTCTGGACTGGATGGATATCCGCATCTTGGAGACGCTTGCCAAGACGTTCTCCGGCCGTGCTGTGGGCCTGACGACACTTGCCAGCGCGGTGGGCGAGGACCCGGGAACGCTCGAGGATGTCTATGAGCCTTATCTGCTGCAGTGCGGCTTGATGATTCGCACGCCCCAGGGCCGCCAGGCAACGCTTCGCACCTTTGAGCACTTAGGAATTGAACCGGCCGTCTAGGACGGGTTTGTAGGCTATCGCTGAGCATTGGATAAACATATCGTCGTTTGTCGGTTGCGGGTGCTTTACTATTGCGCGCCCGTGCTATGCTGAATTGGTCTTTTTCTCATCCGGTAACGAAAGGACCGTCCATGCCTACTGACATCGAAATCGCACGTTCCGTCACACCGCTGCCCATTACCGAGGTGGCCAAGAACGCCGGTGTCGACGTAAAGCACCTGATTCCGTACGGCTTCGACAAGGCCAAGGTCGACTACTCTCTGCTTAATGAGCCAACTGATCACCAGGCCAAGCTCGTCCTCGTGACCGCCATCAACCCCACGCCTGCGGGCGAGGGTAAGACCACCACGACCATCGGTCTGGCCGATGGCCTGCGCCGTCGCGGCGTCAAGAGTGCTGTGGCCCTGCGTGAGCCTTCGCTCGGTCCCGTCTTTGGCGTCAAGGGCGGTGCCGCCGGCGGCGGCTGGGCGCAGGTCATCCCCATGGAGGACATCAACCTGCACTTTACCGGTGACTTCCACGCTATCGGTGCCGCTAACAACCTGCTGGCCGCCATGCTCGACAACCATATTCAGCAGGGCAACCAGCTCGGTATCGATGTTAAGCGCATCACCTGGAAGCGCGTCGTCGACATGAACGACCGTCAGCTGCGCCATGTCATCGACGGTATTGGCGGCAAGGCCCAGGGCGTGCCGCGCGAGGACGGCTTCGATATCACCGTTGCCTCCGAGGTCATGGCGATTTTGTGCCTGTCCACGAGCATCAATGACCTCAAGGAGCGCCTGGGCGAGATTGTTGTCGGCTACAGCTTTGCCGGCGAGCCCGTCCGCGCCCGTGACCTTAAGGCTCAGGGTGCTATGGCCGCACTGCTCAAGGACGCGCTCAAACCCAACCTGGTCCAGACGCTCGAGGGTACGCCTGCGTTTGTTCACGGCGGTCCCTTCGCCAATATTGCCCACGGCTGCAACTCCATCATGGCCACCCGCATGGCCATGCGCTTCGGCGACGTCGCGATTACCGAGGCCGGTTTCGGTGCCGACCTGGGTGCCGAGAAGTTCCTCGACATCAAGTGCCGCATGACGGGCGTTCGCCCCAGCGCTGTCGTGGTCGTCGCCACTGCCCGCGCGCTTAAGTACAACGGCGGTGTTGCCAAGGCCGACCTCAACGAGGAGAACCTCGAGGCCCTCAAGGCTGGCATGCCCAACCTGCTGCGCCACGTCGACAACATTCAGAATGTCTACGGTCTGCCCTGCGTGGTCGCCATCAACCGCTTCCCGACGGACACCGAGGCCGAGCTCGAGCTCATCGAGTCCGAATGCCAGAAACTCGGTGTTAACGTTAAGCTGTCCGAGGTTTGGGCCAAGGGTGGCGAGGGCGCGCTCGACCTGGCCGATGAGGTCATGCGCCTGATTGAGCAGCCGAGCGAGCTCAAGTTTGCCTACGAGGACGGTGCCGATGTGGCCGACGCCCTCGAGGCCGTTGCTACCAAGGTCTACCGCGCCGACGGCGTTGACTTTACGCCGGCTGCCAGGCGCCAGCTCGCCGAGCTGCGCGAGAACGGCTTTGGCAACCTGCCGGTGTGCGTGGCCAAGACCCAGTACAGCTTTAGCGACAACGCCAAGGCGCTGGGCGCTCCCGAGGGCTTCCGCATCACGGTGCGCGAGCTCAAGGTTTCCGCCGGTGCCCACTTTGTGGTCGCGCTGACCGGTAGCGTTCTGACCATGCCGGGCCTGCCCAAGGTTCCCGCGGCCGAGAACATCGACGTCGATAACGACGGCAACATCACCGGCTTGTTCTAAGCCTGCTGCTCATAGCCGCTTGCCCGCCCCGCCGCGCCTACCAAGGCCCGGCGGGGCTTTTTGCTCCCAAGGGGACAGAGAAAAACGGATCATTTTGTGGCTGTTGGGTCAATGAGGCTATCCGCATGGGGTCGTTCGTCCAAAACTATGCCGGTTTACTACGATGAATTGGTATACCTCGACCATATCTGGATTTTCCGATAATGACCGATTCGTCTACCTGCGGTTTTGGTTTCTTGAAAAGTAGCATGCTCAGGTTCGGGCGATTTATCGTAGTAAACCGGCATAGTTTTGGACATGGCGGCAATGTTGCGCAACAAGAATGGGAATTTCTCTCGTACGGTGTAGTTGGAAGAACTGCGCGGGCGCATTGCGGCTGCGACGAGAGACGGGAGATGCGATGTATTGCACCAAGTGCGGAGCTCAGATACCCGATGGCTCCACGTTTTGCACGAGCTGCGGCGCTCGCGTGAGCGCCGCCGAGGATCAAGCGGAACCCGTGGCGTTTCCAGTAGGGGATGCGCCGGCGACCGCCTCTGCGGGACAGCAAGCTCCTCAGGGTGCCTCGGCTTATATGGAGGCGCAGTCTCGTTATGAGGAACCTATGACCGAGCCTGCTGAGGCCGCTCAGCCGTTTGTTCCGACGCCGCAGCCAAAGAAACCCAAGCACAGGGGCTGTATCGTCGCTGCCGTTATCGGCGGTGTTGCCGTTGTCGCCATTGTCGCCGCTATCGTGATCGTGCCGCGTATCGGTGCGTCGTCCGAGGTAACCTCGGGTGGCAAGGGCTACGTTGCCTGCGCGTGCGAGACTAAAGTGCTGCCCAAGAACAGCAAGGGTAAAAAGCTCAAGAGCTATACCGTCGAGCTGGCGCCGGTGTCCGGCAAGGGTAAGAGCTGCACCATTAAGGTCGATGGCGAGGATGGCTTTACCATGGAGGACTTTGGTGAGCTGCCCGATCAGAAGTACCAGATGACCATCACCTCGGGCAAGGGCAAAAAGAAGAGCACGACCACCATGAAGGTCGACTATACCAAGGAAGGTTCGGACGCCCCCAAGAATGTCGAGCTCACGCAGTCCAAGAAGGAGGCCAAGGCGTCTGCCAAGGCGGCGGATGAGCTGTTCACCGATAAGATTCTCGAGTACCAAAAGAAGTACGGCGAGGGCGAGGCTGTCGGGTTCGATGAATATGCGTATGGAGCCCAGGGTCTTGCTTACGCCAAGCTCATTGACTTTGATGGCGATGGTCAAGATGAGCTGCTGATTGAGTATTCCGATGAACCGGTGGACCGTGGGGATAACGCAGCCGCTGCGCATCTTGAGGTCTGGGCGAATAAGAATGGCGAGATTGAGAAGGTCTACACGCCAGAGGTAAACGTATCTCATCAGGAGGCGTGTGTGTCTGTCTGGCTTGATGAATACGAGGGCAAGATTGGTTTTTCGCAGTGGTATGACCATGGGACAGCAATTAAGCAAAGCGATCTCTCTGGCGAAAGTGGTCCTTCTGCTCACGAATACCAAGTTAAATTCATTGGCTACGACGGCAAGTCATTCAAAGCCATGACCGACCTTGTTGCCCCGAATGAAGTCGGTTCTGCCTCTTTGGGCGGTTTTGGTTTCTTGTATGCCGACGAGAGCTCGGTTAACAGCACCATTGGCACGGTCGCCACGACGCTGGAGCAGCTGAAGTCGAAGGATGCCGGCGACGATGCGCAGGTGAGCTACGAGGCCGTCTCTGCCACGCAGGATGTCGACTTTACGGCAGCGGTTGGCGAAGGCCCGCTGGACCCGTCCCCCGATGACACGTGCCAGATCACGGCTACGTGGACCTATCCCCAGGTGAAGGGGCAGGGCGTGGGCGTCGCCAAGTTTAACAAGGATATGGTCCAGCTCGTCGCGGATACGCTCGACGCGAGCAAACAGGCCTCGATGGACGACGAGGACAGTCGCGTGACCATGATGTACACCGCCGAGATCGTCTCGATCGATGGCGATATTGCCTGCGTGCGAACCTACACCGATAGCTATCAACCTCCGTATCGATCGGAGCGAGTGACAAGGTCGGCGTACTACAACCTCAAGACGGGCGAGCAGGTTTCGCTCGAGGACTCGCTTGCGCAGCACGGGCTTTCGTTTGATACCCTCAAGAGCGAGGCCAAGCAGGCAATTAAGACGGCAAAGCCGGATATAGACTCCGTGTCTGAGGACAACATCGACGATGACGATAACTACACCGAGGATCATTTCTACTACGACGGCAAGGGCTACATCATCGTCCTCGATACTGGTGAGTTTGACTGCATGGCATGGGATACCCACGACTTGGTTGCGCATGCCTTCGATTCGAACTATTCCTGCGGTCAGGATGTAACGCCCGAGCGAGCCAAGGCCACGTACGTACCCAATGAGTAAGGTAGACCGCGAGGGATAAATTGAACAGTCCCCGGTGACGCAAAACGCAGCGCCACCGGGGACTTTTTGATGCAAATTGGCTCCGAAATAAGCTATCTGGGCCAGCCGCGCCACGAAAAGCGCCCATCTACTACGTTTGCCAGGGTTGGACCGACCATGGAGCGTTTTTTAACAATGCGGCAAGACGTTTACCTGCGGTTTTGTTAATACAAATATGGCTATGGTTGGCACCCTTGGGTTAAACGTAGTAGATGGGCGCATTTTTTGGTGCACAGCCCAAGAAGGGATCATTAGCCGCGCTGGAGGCCGAAGAGTTTGGCGTTGCGCTCGGCGACTATCATGTTGATATCGGCGATTTCCATCTCGCCGTCAATGTAGGGCTGGTAGGTGCCATATGGATCGCCTGCTCCCAAGCTGCAGCTTCCACAGTTATCGCAGCTGCCGTTGCCGCAGCCAGCGAGTGCTAGCTTGATGATTTCCTCGCGCTCGGCACGCGTCGTGTCCTTGATGAGCTTGCTTTTTGCCATGACGTTCCTCGATTCGCTCGTGACCGTCGGCCGCGCATGTCTTGTAGATACCGGCGGGCTTTGCCCATCATAGGCTTTTGCGCGGGTAGAATGCATGGATAACTTGATGCTTACGGGCGACGGAAAGGAATCGTTGCATGGACCAGGATAAGACGACCGTAATGGGTGGCTACGGCTCCCCGCGGACGGGCAATGGCGCCGATGAGACCCGCGTCGTGCCGAATCCCGGCTACGCTGCCCCCGATACGACGCAGGCGTCGGCCGATCCCACGCGCGTTGTGAATTACGGAAACGCAGCGCAGGACCCGTATGGCGCCTCGTCGCAGAGCCCCTACGGCAACGCGGCGGCAGACCCTTATGATGACCTGCTGCAAAACCCCATTCCGCAACCTCAGCAGACGACATATATGCCGCGCACGGCACAGCCGCGCTACGAGTCGCGCGACCGATATGCGCGCGATCCGTATCGTGAGTATCCCAAGTCCATCCCTCAGTATGGCGAGGACGAGGAGAAGACGCCTTCGCGTTCGTCGAGCGTGATCAAGAAAATCCTGATCGTGCTGGCGATCTTCTTTGCCCTGTCGGTAGTGTTTGCCATCGTGTCGGGCATGCTCAACAAGCGGGGCGCCACGACTGATACCACGGCCGGGCAGACCGAGACTACCCAGTCCGGCACCGTCGACCTGAGCGATATCCCGGGTCAGTACTGGTCCAACGCCAAGAAGCTCCTCAAGTCGCGCGGGGCCGATCTTTCGAATGCCGTGATTCTGACCGATGACGGCTCGACGCCCGTTGTCGATGCCAACTGGGTCGTGACGTCTGCCTACTATAACGACAACGGTAACCTCGAGATTCAGCTCACGCGCAAGGACAGCTCGTCGGGTAATGCGTCCGGCGACCAGGGCACCTCGGACAGCTCGAGCTCCAACACGCTGGAGGACCTGAGCAACAAGGCCCAGGAGCTGGGAGATAAGGCCCAAGAGCTGGGTGACACGGCTCAGAATCTCGGCGATACCGCACAGAACCTGGGCGATATGGCAACGAACGCCTGGGGTGCCCTGCAAAACGGCATTTCGGGCGCGCAGGGGAACTAGCGGTCGAGCGGCTAGAGCCTTAGCAGTGCAAACAAAAACGGGACGCAGGATTGCGTGACCGGGCGCGTAGGCGCGTTGGTCGGCGGTCCTGCGTCCCGTTTTGCTGTCGATTACAGCTGCTCGGCCGGACGCTCGGGCGAGCTGAAGCCCGAATCAAATGTGACGACGCACGAGACGTCGGGCCGGCGCTCGTGTACGATGCGCGTGACGAGCTCCAGCAGCTCCTCGTCGGATATGTCAAAGCCGTCGGGACGCACCAGGTCAAACGAAACGAACCCGTCGTGCTCGTGCAGGTCGTGGATGGAGAGCGCGGGGTCGATCTGCATGACGCCGCGCTTGACCCAGCCGCGTAGGTCATCGCCGGTGGTGGCGATGGGGTCGCAGTGCAGCGTGATACCGATGTCCATCTGCCGTTTGATATCGTGCTCGATGGTGTCCAGGATCTCGTGATGTTCAAACGCATCGCCCTCGCCGGGCATCTCCACGTGGGCGCTGGCAAACTGACGACCGGGGCCGTAGTCGTGCACCATCAGGTCGTGTGTGCCCAAGACCTGCGGATAGGACATGATCTTGTCGCGGATTGCCTGGACGAGCTTGGGGTCGGGCGCTTGTCCCAGCAACGGGCTGATGGCGTCGCGCACTAGACCCATGCCGCTGATGCAGATGAAGATGCCCACACCCAGGCCTGCCCAGCCATCGAGGTCGAAGCCGGTCGTCTGCGAAATAAGCGCCGCCACCAAGACCGAGCCCGAGGTGATGACATCGTTTTTGGAGTCCTGTGCTGTGGCGATGAGCGTCTCCGAGTCGATGCGGTTGCCCAGCGTGCGGTTGAACGCGGCCATCCAGAGCTTAACGAGCATGGACAAGACGAGGGCGGCTAAGGAGAGCACCGAATATGCAGTGGGGGAAGGCTTGATGATCTTAGTGACCGACTCGAGGATCAGGTTGATGCCGACGGCGCAAACCAGGACGGCGACGAACAGACCGGCTAGGTACTCGTAGCGACCGTGGCCATAGGGGTGGCCTTCGTCTGCCGGGCGGCTGGCAAGGCGGAACCCGAGCAGGCTCACGATGTTGCTCGAGGCGTCGGAGAGGTTGTTGAAGGCGTCGGCGATGAGCGAGACAGAGCCGGCGAGCAGGCCCGCGATGCCCTTGGCCAGGCACAGAGTGATGTTGAGGCCAATGCAGATGAGGCTTGCGGCGAAGCCCGCGTTGGTGCGGCAGGAGGTATCGACCGGCTCGCCCTCGCTGCCGGGAACAAGCGTATGTACCAGCCGATTTACAAATAGCATAGCGGTCGTCCTCACAATCATGTTTAAGGGGATAGTGTAGCTCGCGCGGAGGCGCTGTGCACCGATGCTCAGAAAATGCAGTAATGGTCTGCCGGTGCTAACGAGCGAGCCTTCTCGTCTGCCTGGGTGGTCCATTTTGGGCCACATGGGTATGGGCATGTGCCTGTTTGCTCGACATACTTAACGTCGATAGCCCCTGTGCAAAGGAGGACGTTTCCATGGACGAGATGTTTGCCATTAAATGTCAAAACTGCGGCGGCCCTATGTACTCGCACCAGGCTAAGCGCAGCTTTGAGTGCGCCTATTGCGGCGCGGTCATTCCGTGGCAGGCGGACGCCGGAGAGCCCAAGAGCGCTTTGGGCATTCGCCATACGCCGTTGACGGTGGTGGATGGACTGCTCAAGCTCACGCATGTGTCGCAACTCGAGCGCCCGGAGGACCCGGACTGGTATTTCTTCAATTCGCACTGGCGCAATCAGTCGGTCCTGGAACATCTGCTGTGGGAGGATCGCGGCACGGCGCAGGAGTTCCAAGAGGCCACGCATGTGAGCATTCCTTGCCCCTTCTGCGGAGCGTCCTTTGAGGGCGAGTCAACGCAGCGTGTGTTTGAGTGCCCGTCCTGCGGCAACAAGATCGGCATTGCCGACCTGCTCAAGCCCGGTACGTTTAGCAAACGTCTGACCATGGGCGTGGGTGCGGAGTATGTGCCGGAGCAGGGTATTCCCTGCGAAATCTCACCGCAGCAGGCACGTGCCAACGCGCTGCAGCTGGTGCGCCAGTACCCGGATGCCTTTGCCGGGCACGACGTGGAAGACGCGATCCAAAACGACATGATGCTCTTCTATTTCCCCATGGCGCTGGCGGACCTGCGTATGATGGCGAGCTTCCCGGGCAAGGGCCTGAGCAAGGAAACCCTGGTGTACTACGAGGTGCTCGACTGGGCGTATCCGCGGGCAAACTACCTGGACGTTCGCCTTATGGGCATTTTGGAGCCGTGGGACTTTGCCAAGGTGGGGCCGTTCGATCCCGCTATGCAGGAAGGCGACTTCCGCGTCGTTTCCGTTGATGCGTCCACCAAGGACCAGGTGGTTATTGATAAGCTGGCGCTTGACGTTGCAGGCAACGATGCCGAGGCGGTGCTGGGGCTCAATAAAAAGAGCATCCGCACGTGGGCGCGCAAGGCCCGCAAGCATAAAGACGGTCTGGTGATGGTGCCGGTCTACTTTGTCGATCGCCCAGCGACGGACAGCCGCGATGGCGAGCAGGTGCGCATCGCCGTCAACGGCCAGACGGGCCGCGCGGCCGCGGTGGTGTTTAGCGACAAATGCGAGACGCATGTGGTGGCATCGCTCAATCCCAACGTGATGCTGTCGAGTGAAAGCACCGTGCACGCCACACCCATCGAGGTCAAATACGTTAAATTGCCGTTCCTGTACCAGATCGTGCACCGTGGAGGCGGCGAACAGCCGCGGCAGGTTGCAGCCGCCGTCAAGGGTTCCTACCGAGAAGAAAAGCCCAAACGCCGCGGCCTGCTGGGTGCGCTATTTGGTAAGTAGGGGAGTGGTGCTGGTTGGTCTTATGACGCGATAGCCAGGGGTACGGGGCGGTTCGCGGGAGTGCGGGCTGCCCCGTTTTTATGCGGCGACAGGACCCGCAGGCACTCCATTAAACGCTCACGCTCATAGCGCAAACGTTGAGCAACATTACGTTTGCCGATAGCTATTAAAAAATGTCCGCTCGCGGTAGTAGTATCAAAAAAAGAGGGGTCCCAAATGGAACCCCTCTGGCAAGTCAAATTGTCCCCTACGGGACGCCTTCCAAGGAAGGCATTTTTGGCAAAGCCGTATTTTGACTCGCAGTGCCGATGTAACTGGTAATCGACAAGGCAACTGTAACACAGCGCGGAAGGGCTGGTCGACATGAATTTAAGAAACTACTCTGGCGACTACAATATCGGCCTCGACATGGGAACCGGCTCCGTTGGTTGGGCGGTGACCGATGCTCAGGGCAAGCTTCTGCATTTTAAGAAACAGCCGACGTGGGGCAGTCGTTTGTTCGATAGCGCGCAGCCGGCGTCCGAGGCGCGCGTTCATCGTGGGCAGCGTCGCCGTTACGTGCGCCGCCGCTGGCGCCTCGACTTGCTGCAAAAACTGTTCGAGCCTGCGATGAGCGAGGTCGATCCGGGCTTTTTCATGCGACTTAACCAGTCGAGGACCATTGAGGGCGATCCGATCTTTACCAAGGACTTCACGAAGGCCGATTACTACGATCGCTTCCCGACCATCTATCATCTGCGCACTTACCTTATGGACACCGACGAGCAGGTCGATCTTCGATTGGTGTATCTCGCAATCCATAACATCGTTAAGCATCGCGGTAACTTCTTGCGCCAGGGGGAGAAGCTGACGGCAAAGACGGCAAAGACATCCGATGCCCTCAAGAATCTCAATGGCGCTCTGAAGGCATGGTGCGAATCGAGGGAATATGGGTTCGCGAAGCTTGATGAACTCTCTGTGGCGAAGATCTTGGCTGATGAGCGATATTCTCGTTCGCAAAAGGCAAAAGACATTCAGGCGCTTGTAAAAGTGGACACTGCGGATACGGCTGCGAACAAAAAGCTGGCGAAGGCTCTGTCGAATGCTGTCGTCGGCCTCCAATGTGAGTTCAAAGATGTGTTTGGCGAGTTTGAGTGCGAGGCAACTAAGCTCGCGCTTTCGGATGACGAGAAGCTAGAAGCGCTGCAGGTCGCATGTCCCGATGACTGCATGGAGCTTCTTGAGTCCGTTTGCGGTGTTTACTCTGCTTACGTGCTGCAGGGGCTTTTGTCCTATGCTGAGGGCCAGACAATCTCGGTCAACATGATCGAAAAATACAATTGTTACGCGAATGATCTGGATCGACTCAAGACTTTGGTCCGCGAATATGCTCCCGGTTCATATGAATCTTTCTTTCGCGGCGCAACCTATCATGATTCGAATAGCGACGACCCCTCGCGCGACTACGATGCCTCTAAGGCACAGGGTTACACCGCATATGACCTGCACAAACTGTCTTATGATGACTTCGCTAAATCCGTAAAGAAGCTCTTTGCGGGAACGGGCGCGGAGACGGACGAGCGCTATATCGCCATGATGGACGCATTCGACAAACAACGCTTTTTGCGTCGCCTTAAGACGAGTGATAACGGTGCCATCTACTATCAGCTGCATCTTGAGGAGCTGCAGGCCATTCTCAAAAACCAGGGTCGCTTCTATCCGTTCCTTAAGGACGAGGCTGCGAAGATCGAGAGTCTGGTCACGTTCCGTATCCCGTACTATGTGGGACCGCTGACGCCTAAAAATGCTGCCCAGGACAAACATGGCAACCATCGATTCCAGTGGTCCGAGCGCAAGCCCGGCATGGAAGATGCGACGATCACGCCTTGGAACTGGGATACCGTGATCGATAAGAACAAGAGCGCCGAGAACTTTATCATGCGCATGACGGGTGATTGCACGTATCTTGCTGGCGAGAAGGTGCTCCCCAAGCAGTCTTTGCTCTATGAGGAGTTCTGCGTTCTGAATGAACTCAATGGTGTTCGCTGGTCTGAAGATGGTGACGATTGGCAGCGCTTGGATGCCGCGCAGCGCGAGGGCATTGTCCATGAGCTTTTCCATAAAAAGCGCCGCGTTACTTACAGGATGATTGCCGATTGGCTTGTAAAAGAGGGCGACGCAACAAATCCGGTTGTCCGCGGCGGCCAGGGCGAGAGCGGTCTTGAATCGAAGATGGGCTCGTACATCTTCTTTGCCAAGGACATCTTTGACGTGGACGAATTGAGCCGTGCCGAGTATCCGGTTATCGAAAAGATCATTCTGTGGAACACTTTGTTCGAGGACCGCTCGATCCTTAAGGAAAAACTGCAGGATGAGTTTGGTCCAAGTGGCAATGGAATGCTCGATGCCGAGCAGATTAAGAAGATTTGCAAAAAGCGTTTGACTGGCTGGGGGCGTCTGTCGGAGAAGTTCCTGACGGGTATCAGGATTGATACACAGGCTGGTCGCTCTATGAGCATCATGGACGTGCTGCGAGAGGGAAACCCCAGCTCCGAGCGACGCTTGGGCGAGACCATGGTGATGATGGAGGTTCTCCACGACAATACGCTGGGCTTCCAGGAAAAAGTGGATGAGCACAATCGCAAATACTATGCCGAAAACGAGAAATCTCTAGGCGTAAATGAGCTCCCCGGATCTCCGGCGATTCGTCGAAGCCTGAATCAGGCAATTCGCATTGTTGACGAAATCGCGATTATTGCGGGGCACGCGCCGGCCAACGTTTTTGTTGAGGTGACTCGCGACGAGGACGAGAAGAAGAAGGGCAAGCGGACCACAAAGCGCTGGGACGCCATCGAGGACGCTCTCAAGGCGTTTAAGGCCGAGGGCGGCGACCTAGCTGTTATGGGCGATTTCAAGGAGCTTAAGGCAGCCAATGTAGACCTTGACGAGCGCTTGACCCTCTATTTGATGCAGAACGGAAAGTGCTTGTATTCTGGTCGCGCCATCGACCTTAATAAGCTTATGGCGGGCTCGGGTGAGTACGAGGTCGACCATATCATCCCGCGCGCATACATTAAGGACGACAGCCTTGAAAACAAGGCGCTGGTGTACCGCGAGGAGAACCAGCACAAGACCGATCAGCTGTTGATTGATAAAAGCATTCGCTGGAAGATGGGCGAAACGTGGAAGCAGCTGCACCAGGCGAAGCTCATTGGCGATAAAAAGTATCGCAACCTGCTGCGTTCTTCCATAAACGAGAGCGCCATGAAGGGCTTTGTCGCGCGTCAGCTCGTGGAGACGAGCCAGATGGTCAAGATGGCGCAGGCGTTGCTTGAGGCGCGTTATGTCGACGAGGGAACGAAGATCGTTCCCGTTAAGGCGAGCGTATCACACAACCTTCGTGAGGCTGCCGGTTTGGTCAAATGCCGTGAAGCCAACGATTTCCACCATGCACATGATGCATATCTGGCCTGTCGCTTGGGCCTGTTTATCCAGATGCGCCATCCCGGAATGTACGAGAACCCCATCGGTTACTCGCATGTGATTAAGAAGTACGTGCGCGAGCAGTCTGAGCTGTTTAAGAAAACCCATCGCATGCCTGGATCTGCCGGTTTTGTCGTCAATAGCTTTATGACTGCGGGATTTGATCCCGAGACGGGCGAGGTCTTTGACGATGCCTGGACCGAGGACGACGAGGTCAAGCGCTATAGGGGAAAGTATCTTCCGGACGGCTGGAACGCAGCAGCGGAGGTCGAGGGCATTCGCCGCGCGCTCAACTATCGCCAGTGCTACATCTCGAGGATGCCACAGGAGGATACGGGCGCGTTCTGGAAGGCAACGATTTACTCACCGCGTGATCCCAAGATGGGCGCAAAGCTTGAGTTGTCGACCAAGCAGGGGCTTGATGCTAAGCAATACGGCGGTTTTTCGAGCCAGCAGTTTGCGTATTTCTTTATCTATGAGGCCAAAAAGAAGGGTAAGCCGGTGTTCCGGTTCTCTCAGGTTCCCGTGTGGCTTGCGGCGCGCATCGAGGGCGACTCGGCGGCACTCGGCGAATATGCAAGGGGACTTGCGGAGAAGGAGGGCCTGGAATACGTCGGTATCACGAGGTCGAAGATCTACAAGAAACAGCTGATTGAGGTGGATGGCGAGAGGTTCGTGCTCCGTGGTAAAAAAGAACTGCTTTCGGCATGTGAGGTGGCGATTGGACAAGATGGGCAACGGGCAATTGTGGGGGATACTGACTCTTCTATCGACCGTGTTCTAGAGAAGCTATCAGAGTCGACTGGAATCGTTGGATCAAGGATTTCCCGCCTCATTGGGCTAGATACAATAGCCGAGCGTTCAAAACATCTTGGGCGCGAGGATAAAATTATTCTTGTAAAGAATCTATGCCCTGTTCTCAATGGATCAAATGATCGAGTTGATTTGTCGTGCATAGGAGGGCCTAAGCGAACCGGGACCCTTCAGGTCGTGTTCTCTAAATTGCTTAATGACCCGAAGACGACTTTTGTGATTATCGACCAGTCTGCAACGGGTATGTTCGAGAGAAGGACCCGTGTCGGGCTTTAGGAACATTGTCATTTCCAGCCCTTGCAAACTGCAATACAAGGGCGGGTACATGGTTGTCCGTCGGGAGGACGACACGGCGAAGGTCCACCTTTCGGAGATTTCGTCGGTCGTCCTTCAGACCAACCAGGTGTTCATAAGCGCTTATCTGCTCTCGGAGCTTGCCAAGGCAAAGGTCGCGTTTGTCGTTTCTGACGAGAAGCGCGACCCCATTGGGCAGTATTTGCCGCTATACGGGGCCCATAACACCAGCAAGCGTATTGCAGAGCAGCTTGAGTGGGGCGAGCCGATCAAAAAGCGCGTATGGCAACGAATCGTGCGCGACAAGATTAAGCATCAGTCCGATGTGCTCCACGCCCGTGCGCGTGAGGAGCAAGGTGAGACGCTCAAGAGCATTGTTGCCGAGGTGCGCTCTGGAGATACAACAAATCGCGAGGGTCATGCCGCCCGACTGTATTTCAGCTCCCTGTTTGGTCCGTCCTTCTCGAGGGATGACGACACGCCCTTGAACGCTGCTCTCAATTATGGGTATGCGATCCTGCTGTCGAGCGTCAATCGCGAGATTGCGGCGCGTGGATACCTTACGCAGACGGGGATCTGTCATAGAAATGAGTTCAATCAGTTCAACTTGAGCTGTGATTTTATGGAGCCGTTTAGACCTCTTGTAGACCGCATTGTGTTCGATAACTTTGACGGCGAGTTCTCTAAGGAGACAAAGCTGCTTTTGGTCGACATGCTCAACCAGGGAATCGCATATCGAGGTGGCACCTATCGCGTGGGCTCCGTAATCTCTCTGTATGTTGCCGATTGCTTCAAGGCCCTTGACCGGAAGCTGTCGGTAGACGAAATCGAGTCGTTTGAGGTCGTATGAGTGTCGGGGAGAGGATCAGATATATGAGGCTTGTCGTCTTCTTTGATTTGCCCGTCGATACTCCTGCGCAGAGAAAAGACTACCGGGTGTTCCGCAAATTTCTTCTTAAAGATGGCCATCTTATGCTCCAGGAATCCGTGTATGCAAAGCTTGTCGTTAACGATGGGGCGGCGGGAAGCGCGGTGCAAAGACTCAGGAAACATCGCCCGCCAGCTGGCCTTGTACAGGTTTTGCGCGTGACCGAATCTCAGTTTTCAACCATGGAGTACATAACGGGTAACCGCGAGGCCCATGAGGAGATAGACACGATGGAGGAGCTTCTGGTTTTATGAGGCTCGTGTTTTCAGGGCTCGAACACCCGGTGGAGCTAGCAGCAGGGGAGACATCGGTTTTGCAAGTCGAGAACTCGGCCCTGTTCGCGCGGATTGTAGCTTCTTTGCAAAACGGATTGGGGCGCCAGGCGATGGAGCCTTATTCCCTTTGGAAAGACGATGAGGAGATTAAGCCCGGCAGCGCTCTAATGGTGGTGCCTGATGCGCTGAATCTTCCATGGGATGACCGCGCATTTATGACTGCAATCACCAAGAAGGTTGAGCGTGAGTTTCTAGAAGACGAAGATCTGCGCATGCAGGTGGAAGAGGCTGAACGTGCAATAAAACTGCGTTTAGGCGGATTGAACCTTGGCTTTAATGCCGATTTGGGGTTTGGGTTAGAATGGGATTTGAAGCGCTACCTCAAGTTTTTAGGATTTGGCGCAGCGCCTCAAGAAGATAAATCGTTCCTTGATAATCTGCTGAATTTTCTTTCATTTGCTCTTGACGCTGGCTGCAGAAAGACAATCGTATTTGTAAATCTCAAAACTTTTTTGACGGAAAATGAGCTGCAAATGCTCTATGACCACGTGTTTTTCCTTAAATTGAGTCTGTTGCTCCTGGAAAATAAAAAAGATACCATGTCTTACGGACATGAACAAAAATTAACGGTTGACCTGCAGTTTTTGGAGCATTGAAAGAACTGATCGGTTAGATTGAACGTCCCGTCGCAGTAGGGAATTTGCTCCAATGGTTTTGGAGCAGTGTCGATCTAACTGGTAATCAAACTTATCTGTCTATGCGAGCAATGTCCAATCCGTTTTGGAGCAGTGTCGATCTAACTGGTAATCAAACTGCGCTCATTGTTCACCAGCTGCACCAGTGTTTTGGAGCAGTGTCGATCTAACTGGTAATCAAACGCAAGCGCGAGTGCCGTTTATGTTGCGAGCGTTTTGGAGCAGTGTCGATCTAACTGGTAATCAAACACGAGACCATGCTTCACGGCATGGGGGATGTTTTGGAGCAGTGTCGATCTAACTGGTAATCAAACCCCTGCGGCGTGACTACAATTTATCGCCAGTTTTGGAGCAGTGTCGATCTAACTGGTAATCAAACTTACTGATAGCACGGTATCCGCTATCGCCGGTTTTGGAGCAGTGTCGATCTAACTGGTAATCAAACTGCTGCTCGCAGCCTAGTAATTGCTGCCAGTTTTGGAGCAGTGTCGATCTAACTGGTAATCAAACATCGGAGAACGTGAACCATTCATCACGGTTGTTTTGGAGCAGTGTCGATCTAACTGGTAATCAAACCGTGAGTGTGCTTTCTGCCATTCAAAACTTGTTTTGGAGCAGTGTCGATCTAACTGGTAATCAAACCCCCCAGTAGGGGGCTGACCAACTAGGTTTTGGAGCAGTGTCGATCTAACTGGTAATCAAACCCCGCCACCGAGCGCTGCGTACAGGTCGTTGTTTTGGAGCAGTGTCGATCTAACTGGTAATCAAACCAGGGCGGCAATGATTACCTCACCAGTATTGTTTTGGAGCAGTGTCGATCTAACTGGTAATCAAACACCTATGGTATCAACGATTTTACGCGAATGTTTTGGAGCAGTGTCGATCTAACTGGTAATCAAACTTCCGCTTGCTATAAGTTCAAGCACCACGCGTTTTGGAGCAGTGTCGATCTAACTGGTAATCAAACAGCACGATCCAGGTTATGACCTTCTGGGCAGTTTTGGAGCAGTGTCGATCTAACTGGTAATCAAACTTTCCGACGTGCCAGCAGAGGCGGTTCTCGTTTTGGAGCAGTGTCGATCTAACTGGTAATCAAACTTGAAGTCATAGCTAAATAGATACAAGCAAAGTTTTGGAGCAGTGTCGATCTAACTGGTAATCAAACCAGCGCGAGGAATCGATTGAGGACCAAGTGGTTTTGGAGCAGTGTCGATCTAACTGGTAATCAAACTTGCAGCTGTTAAGGCAGTAATTGACGGTGTTTTGGAGCAGTGTCGATCTAACTGGTAATCAAACCTAGAACTCACCCTCGCCGTCATCCTCACGTTTTGGAGCAGTGTCGATCTAACTGGTAATCAAACGAGCGTGTCCGCCGTCTTGCATCCAAGTACGTTTTGGAGCAGTGTCGATCTAACTGGTAATCAAACGGCGACGTCGCGGAACTCTCGCAAACGCTGGTTTTGGAGCAGTGTCGATCTAACTGGTAATCAAACATCATTCCATGCGCCGTAGCGGTTGTGGAGGTTTTGGAGCAGTGTCGATCTAACTGGTAATCAAACACTGAAATGCCACCGTATATGTCAACGCCGTTTTGGAGCAGTGTCGATCTAACTGGTAATCAAACGCGACAAAACCAACTGCCGCAAGCTCTCCGGTTTTGGAGCAGTGTCGATCTAACTGGTAATCAAACCCGATGGGAAATCGAGCTGACAAAAACGGGTTTTGGAGCAGTGTCGATCTAACTGGTAATCAAACGTTGGCGTCCTTCCAACTTGGCGCACTCTCGTTTTGGAGCAGTGTCGATCTAACTGGTAATCAAACATTGCTGATTGTTAACGATTGCAGTTTTTAGTTTTGGAGCAGTGTCGATCTAACTGGTAATCAAACGACAATATAATCTGTTTATTACTGCTGGCTGGCGGCCGCCTCGAACGGTCGCCTTCGTCTGGAGTTGATGCCATCGTGTCCGATGCAAACGCCGAGTTCATCGACGCGCTCATCAGGCTGTTAGTAGAGCCGGTATTTTTCCCTTTACGCTATTTCTGATTATCGCTGCGATAGCAATTATTATTGCAATCCTTAATATCTTGTTGGGCGGCTAGCGACTCCCGCATCGATAAAGCGGACGTAACGTTCGATGCCGGTTTTGGGCGGTTCCAATACTCATAATGGGGCGCGCTATGCTCCTGACTGCGCCATGGGCCTGTTGAAAGTTGATCCGCGTGCGTGCGCCGTCTTTCGTCGGCGGGCCGCGCTGCAGTCATCTGTGGTGGTAGGGTTGGTGGATGCAAATAAACAGTGAGGCGGCTGCAAAAGAGCCGCCTCACTGGGTAAAATCATGTTGTGCCGCGGAACCCGCTCCTCAGTCGGTCAACTTTGGAAGCGCGGGCAACGCAGGTATTATCGTCTAAAGGGCCGGCTGCAACCGGCCCTTTTCATGACTCCCTTCGCTATCCGTTACTGCTTATATTCCCGCCAGATCGAGTAGAGGTTCCGGGCAATGCCGGTCACTTACATCGAGAGGCGCAGGATTTCAGGAAGCAAGTTCATAGTTTGAATTGAGCCAGCATCTGCCCGAAGGTGCTGAGCTCGAACGGCTCATAAATGAGAGAATCGCCGTCCGCGGTCCTGTAGAGTCCGCAGGGGAGGTAACGCCCGTCGGGGAGGACGTAAAGGTTGGCTTCTTCCTGCAGTCCTGCTGGAAATAGCGGAATCCCGTTTTCGTCCACTTGGAACTCGTCTATATTCGCGATCTCTCTTTCCATGATGCCCCCTGGTCAGTTTCTATCGTAAGTGCGCCCTAAAACATACACTGCTCAATCAGCTCTTTTCCGCGCAGGGTGTCGATCCACTCCTGTGGGATGGCTTTGAGACCGTATGCCGTGCCTGCGAGGGCGCCGGCGACGGCTGCGGTGGTGTCGGCGTCGTCGCCTAGGTTGACGGCGGCAAGCACGCAATCTTCGTAGCTGCTAGTGTTGACGAAGCACCAAGTGGCTGCCTTAAGAGTGTCGCGCACGAAGCCGCCGGATCTGATTTCGTGCTCGGGTGCGCTTTTCAGCTGCCGCGCCCACGAGGGGAGCGCGTCGTTCATCACGCCCCTCATCAGCTCGACAAATATGACGCATGCATCGGTCGACGTTCTGTGGGCGTGCGTTATCGCGGAGACCTCGCAGATCTCGTCGTCAGTCGCGTCGACAAACGCCAGGGGCGCGATGCGCATGAGTGAACCGTTGCCGTTGTCGCGTTCGCCGGAGCCGCCTTTGCCGGTGTGCAGGGCGCGGGCGGTCGTGCCGCCGTAATCGAAAACGCCGTCGATCGTATACTCGCCACGGGCAATCCAGCTTACGAACTTGTCGCGCATGTCCGCGGTGTCGATGTGCCCGAGCTCCCTAATCGAGTCGCAGGTAGCAAGCGTCATAGATGTGTCGTCGCTCCAGGTGCCGGCGGGTTGCCCATGCGTGCCGTAGCCGATCATGTCGGTGCATTCGAACGTGCCGCGGGTCCTGAACTCGTAGGGAACGCCCAGTGCGTCGCCGACGGCAAGTCCATAGATGCAGTCGCGTAGGGCTGGTTTCGGTCTGTCTGTCATGGAGCGCTCCTCTTATGTCGGGGGATATGAAACGCCGTCGGGGGTATCGGTCGCAACGCGCTGCTACCCTTGCGCTTCGCCATTAGTCGCTTCGTTGATGGCGCGGTACTCAGCACTCAGCTCGCGCGCCAGCTCTTCCTTGCTTGGAAGATACGGCAGGTATTTGGCGGCAAACACTTGGTCGTTGTCTTCGGGCAGCGTGTACTCGACAATCGAGTCGCTTTTGTCCGCGCAGAGCACGATGCCTATAGGCGGATTGTCGCCTTCGTTCATGAGCTCGCGCGTGTAGTAGTTCACGTACATTTGCATCTGGCCCAGGTCCTGATGCGTAAGGTCATCGGTCTTAAGGTCGATGAGCACGAAGCAGCGCATCAGATAGTTGTAAAACACAAGGTCAATATAGAAATGGCGCCCATCAAAGGTGATGCGCTTTTGGCGCGCCTCGAAAGCGAAACCACGGCCAAGCTCCAGCAGGAACTTCTGAAGATGCGTGATGAGCGCCTGCTCTAGATCGCTCTCGCGAAACGCAGTATCGTCCGAGAAACCTAAAAACTCAGTACATATGGGTCGCGGATGATATCCTCGGGGCGACGAGCCGGGGCGCTCTTTTGGATTTCCTGGGTGACGGCCTCCTTGTCCTTGCTGACAAGCAGGCGCTCGCGGAACGTGGTGTTGATTTGGCGCTCGAGCTGACGTGTGCTCCAACGAGAATCGGCGCATTCGTTCATGTACCAGGCGCGAGCATCAGGGTCGGGAATGCGCATCAACCTGCGGTAATGAGTCCAGCTCAATTCGCTACGCAGTGCGTCGCGAATTGGAAACGCAAGAAAGAACTGACGCATATTGCGAAGGTTTGCGATGCCAAAGCCTCTTCCGAAATCCGCGGTAAGCCTTCTGGAGAGGCCTGCCATCAATGCCTCTCCATATGCTGCGCGCTCCTCTCCGCCCTGCTCGTCAACAATGCTCTTGCCGATCTCCCAATACGCCTCAACCATCGCAAAGTTAACGGCGGTATAGGCCTTGTCGCGAGCGGCGTTGAGAATCGAGGAAACCTGCTTGTAAAAAACTTCTGGCACGATTGCCGATTCTCCACGGTTTACCAGTTCGCCCATCACTGTCGCCCCACTCTCCTCTTGTGGAATGCATCTTTGTCGCATTTAGTTTAAAGTCTCGCGCGGACACGAATTGCTGTGCTGTCTGGCACCTTCGCATGGGAGCCTTGCGGTGACTAAAATGTGGCCATAGAGGCAGTTTTAGCGAACCCCGCGGGAGTGACACGCATGGATAACAACACTTTGCTACTCCTTCATGTCAAAAATAGGGGCGCAGAACGGTATTCTGCGCCCCTGATTGAGCCGATGCGTCTGAAAGCCGGCTTGCCTATTCGCTAGCGCCTTCGCTGTCTTCGCGATCGTTGGCAAGCATTGCCGCGCCGGCGACCGTTGTCGCCACGGCGGCGGCAGCGAGCCCGGCGGCAATGCCAGAGCCGTCGCCCGTGCCGGCGAGTTTTCCGCCCGATCCCTTGCTCTTGTTGCCCTTGCCGTTCTTGTCGGCGCTGCCCGCGTTGGTGCCGGTGTCGGTGTTGCCTGCACCGCCCGCGTCGCCCGAAGTCGTCACAGTAAAGCTTGCGGCTCCGTCGGTGGCAAGCGTGTAGTTCTGCGCCGCGTCGCCCAACAGGCCTTTCGCACGCACCCAATACGTCCCCGCGGCAAATGCCTCATCCTCGGCCATTGCCGTGCCCGGCACGCCGTTTGCATCGTGCATAAACTCGAGCTGGGCGGTGCAGGCATCGCCTTCGAGCTTGCCCTCGAGCGGCGCCGCGATCTTTGCGCGCACGTCCTCGCCGGCCTTAAGGCCCTCGAGCCCTTCAAAGTGGGGCGTCAGTGCGCGCGGGTCGATATCGATGGGCACGGAACCCTGCAGTTCCGTAACGGTCTCGTTGCCCAGGGCGTCGACATCCACGTATTCGATAGCAAACGTGTTGCCCGAAGCCGCCACGCTGAGTACGTTACTGCTGTCGACAAGGCGGAAACGACCCTCGCCAACGGTCTTTCCATCCTGGAGTGAGGCATCGCTCAACGAGTCGCCGTATGTCATGCGTATACGGGTCGGGAGGTAGTACGAAACGGTCTGCTTGTGCTTCGCATCGTAATTGCGCTGGTAGATGCTTCGGGCCAGTGCCGCATCAACAAAGTCGGACGCAATGATGCCAATGTGCTTGAGGCAGTCCTCCTTTGTGCTCTCATTTCCGGTGCTGTTTATATACTGGCTCTTGTATAGATGCTCGTTGACCACTCGTGCTGCGGTAAAAGGATTGCTTCCTTGCTTGTAGTTCGTGCAGCTGGTGTAGTTGATACACCAGCTGTGCTCCAGGACCTTTACCTTGGCCCCGTCATTGTCCTCGACGTCCACCATGATGCGGGCGAGCTTGGTTGTCTCCTGCAGCGCCATATCGACCCAGCCGATTTTGTCGGTTCCTGTGCATTCGTAATGGTCCTGGGCGTATACCTTGGTGCAATAGGGCTCTTCGTCACCCGTTTTCCCCACGGCTTCAAAGCCCCGCTCGTCTCGAACGAGACACATAGAGGTGCTGTCGGTGTGTGCTGCGATTTTGTCGTCCCATTGGGTGAGGTCGAGGCCCCATGTGTGGCTGCTTACGCTGTTGCCGGCGAGCCCAAACCGACGCAGCAGGACGATCTTTCCGCGCACCTCGCCCAGCGTGGGGATGCGGCTCGATGTGTAGAACAGGTCGGGGTTCTCATCAAAAACCTTGCCCAAGGCCGTCGTCAGGCTTTCGTCGGTAGCCTCGCCATTGCCCCGCGACACGAGCATGATGAGCGCTTCTGTCGGGTTTTCGCTCAAAAACGTATTGAAGTACCCGATGACATCGGAGAGATGCATAAAGTTCCCGTCTTTTTTGAGCAGGTAACAAGCTCCGTGGTCGATGCCGGGGTTTTCACCCTTTCCAAGTCGAATATCAAAATAGCGAACGCCTTCGAGCAGCTGTGTGGGGATGTAATCCTGCTGGCATTTTGCTTGGGAGGATTGGGGCTCGGTGTCGTTGTCCACGCTGCAGGTGCCCGAATCGTGCGTGCCCGGGATGCTCAGTTCGTCGAGGAACTTGTTGTTGTCGACGTATTTCATCCAACAGGGCCCGTCGACGTAGCTGCTATACGTGGTCCAGTCGATACTGCTAACCGTGGTATTGGTCTTGCCCATGTCGTAACCGACAAGCTCGAGCTCCCACGGAATGTCCTTCCTCTTATGGCAGATCTTGTTGTTGTCCTGGTCTTTGCCGTCCTTTTCTATGGCCAGGTAATTAATGTCTTTTTTCTCGTTTGTGCGGTCTCGGATGATATAGGTTCCGTTTAACTGGCGTTCAAACGCAAAAGCGCGGCTGGGCTTTTTGTCATACTCACCACTCCATACGTGGATGACCTTTCCATCTTTGTCCGAGTCGCCGTCGACCGATCAAATGCTGTAGCCCGTCTTTTTATGCTCTTCGAAATTGAGTAAGGTGCGGATGGCATACCAATTTGTATTATCTGCATCGGTCTCTACGCGCTCAAGGATGAGTTTGCTGGACGTGCCGTCATTAAACAGGTGGCAGACGTTGCCGATGACGTTGCCGTCTTCGTTGACGCTTGCGGTGCGAAAATAGCCCGCGGGGCGAAGGCGAATGACGAAATTATGGAGGCTCTTCGCCGGTGTGGGCGCGTCTTCTGCAAATGCCGCGCGCACGGGAAGGCCCAGCGCCGCGGTTTCGGGCAGGCTTGCAAATGGCGACAATGCTGCGAGTCCTAGGCCCAACGTGAATGCTCGACGGCTGATTGCTTGGTGCTCGGTCATAACTCCTCCATTCACAGGGTGCGGTTATGCGCTCGTTTTGGTCACTATACTGCTCGGATGTTTAAAGGTGTCGGCTTAAATTGTGTGCGCGGCGCTATAAATCGGCGGGAGGACGCGTTGGGGCGCTTGTCTATTTGTGCTGCCACCGCGCTGGGGGTGGTTTTGCCGCCCGGCACCCTCGCGTTCGCCGGCTATCGGCATAAGAAAGGGAGGGCCGGCGAGCCGATCCTCCCTTAGTACGAAACGCTGGGGCACCGTCGCTTGTTTGCACTGCGCTCGTGTTTCCCGTTACGCTCGCGAGTCGCTTAGCGCTTAATCTCGATATCGTCGAGCTTAACGTCCATGGCTTCGGTCTTGGCCTTGGCGATATCATCGGCAAACTCCAGGGACTTCATCATGGTCTCGACGGCGTCCTTGTGCTCCTCGACGTTGTCGATGCTCACGTAGACGCTGCCGCCGCCTGCTTCGGTGAAGTACTCAGTCGTCACGCCGCCCGAGTGTGTATAGGAAGCGTTGCGCCAGGTCTTGCCGTTGTACTTGACGGGATCATTCTCGGTCCACTCAAAGTTGGCCTTCCATTTGGCCTCGTAGTCGAACAGCTCGTCGGCGTTCTTATCAGAGTCGAAGACGGGGATGAAGCGATCGCTGGCGTGCTCGCTCTCGGTGAACTTAAACTGGGCCCTGTCGGCCGTGTCGCCGGCAACGTCGGTGATCTCGACGCCCTCGGGGACCTCGACCTTAAACCAAATGAAGTCGGTCCTCATATCCACGGCTGGCTTTTCTGCTCCGCCGCCACCGCCACTGCCGGCAGCGCCGCCGCTGCCACCGCAACCCACCAGGGCAACCGCGGCAAAGAGACTGATGCAGAGGGTGAGAATCGCAAAGGCCTTCTTTTTCATGGTCGTGTCCTCCTCGATCTGTAACCGCCCATGGATTACCTGCCTTTACTGTACGCGTGGGCGGCTCGCTAAGGTGGGCCATGTGTCCCATTCTGGGTGCCGGATTTGCGCCGATAAGTGGCAATATTCGCAGGTGTAAAAGAGGGGAGGGCCGATCTTGTCGGCCCTCCCCGGGTTGGGCGCCCGTTGTTTTAATGGGGCGCATGTGCGCGGGTGCGCGTAGGCGCGTGCGGGTGTCCCGTTACTTGATCTCGATGCTCGAAATCTCGACTTCGCGTGCCTCGGAAACTGCCTCTTCCATGTCATCGGGGAACTCGATGGAGTTGAGGAGCGCCTCGGCTTCTTTCTTGTGCTGGTCGAAGTTCGAGATGAGGACGTAGACGCTTCCCAGCCCAACGTCGGTAAAAAGCATGGTTGAGATGCCGCTGTTGTCCTCGTATGTTCCGACGAGCCACGTCCTGCCGTTATACTCGACGGACCCGTCATCCTTCCACTGGAACGTATCCCCCTTCTTTTCCGCCTGGTCGGCGTGGGATTCCTCGGCCGTCAGCGCTTTTTTCCAAACGGGGATAAAGCGATCGGCCGAGGCGTTCTCGTCTTCGAGGAAGGTGAGCTGGACCCTGTCGGCATTCTTGCCGGCGGAGTCGCTTACGCCGACGCCCTCGGGCATCTCGACCTTAAACCAGATAAAGTCGGTCTTCTTGGCGACGGGGGCCTTTTCCTTGCTCTCGCTCTTGGGGGCGCTGCCGCCGCCCGATGCGCTCCCGCCGCAGCCGACAAGGGCAAACGCGGCAAAGAGGGCGATGCAGAGGGAAAGGATCGATAGGGTCTTTTTCTTCATGGTGGCGTCCTCCTTGTCTGCCGATGACATCACGGCGCCGCATGTTGTTGGGGTACTGATTGCGCTGGCGGCGGATGTCTCTGTGTACTGTGCGGCTTATGCCTCCGTTCATCGCTTGTGGCCGTTGCGCGGCCGTGCCCCAACGGGTTCCTTACTTATAGATATGCCCCAGCTTGTGCTGCCCGGGAGTCTCGAAAGGTGGGCCATGTGTCCCATGTTTGCATGTGCGGGCTTGCCGCAAGGTGGGCCTGGCGCTGGGCAAGCGTGCGGCTTGGTTGATGCTCCCAATGTTGCGCAACAGCGATGCCGGCTTAAGGTTTTAGACTTGGCTGTGACAAAAGCTAAACCACGAAAGGTCGAACGATGTTCTGTCAAAAATGCGGACAGCAAGTGCCTTATGGATCGACGTTTTGTACGCACTGTGGGGCTTCGCTGGCAGGCGGTTCCATACCGACGCCTACGGGCGCTGGTCCTTCCTCTGCTCCGGGCCTGACCCGGTCGATGCCACCGGTCGCGCCCGTGCCTCAAAAGCCTAAGAGCAAAGCTCCGATTGTCATCGCGGTGGCGTGTGCCGCCGTGGTACTCCTTGGGGGTGGCACGGTGTTTGCGCTCACGATGCTTAACGGGCCCAAGAGCTCTGACACGCAAATCTCGGTGATCGATACCGGGTCTTCGGACGAGAAAGATTCTTCTGCCAAGAAGAAGAGCAACAAGTCCAAGGCCAAGGAATCCTCGTCGTCCGATGACGAGGCCGTTCCCGAAGACGAATCGGCATACTACGGCTCGGGCGATTCGGACGATTACCTAACCGACGTGTATACGTACACGAACGACATGCATCCTTATAGCATGTCGATTCCCAATCGCTTTGAGATGGAAGATACTCCCAGCGGCAGTGGCGCCAGGTATGAGGATCCGGAGACGGGCTTTGTAATCAACCTGTTTGGCTACGTCAACATTAACGACGAAACCTCGCACGAGATGTTCGTCGACGCGGACACCTCGGGCAAGGCTGACCTCTATACCGCGGAGGGCGACAACTGGTACGTGGTTTCGTGGCGCGACGGCGATACGATCATTTACGAAAAGACGATCGTTACGGATTCGACAATTGCCACGGCGCATTTGGAGTACTCGACTGCAAACCGCGACATGGGTTCGAAGATTATCGACACGCTGCTGCCGACGTTCCAGGTGGACTAGGCGTCCGTGCCTATAGCAGGCAATCGGAAACACCGATAGCCAGAGCTCCTGACAGCCTTTGTCTTATGGGCTAGACTGGCTGGGACAAGATCGATGAATGGGACAACCGCTTCCTGGCGTCGTTGTCCCATTTTTTATTATGCGCGCGGCCCGTGGTGGCCGGCGCGGTGGGCAGAGGTGTTTCGATGAGCCAAGAGATGATGGATAAAACCTGTCGCGGTTTTGCCGAGGCGTTGGCTGCACGCGAGCCGGTTCCCGGCGGCGGTAGCGCGAGCGCCTTTGTGGGCGCGCTGGGCGCCTCGCTTTGCGGGATGGTTGCTCGCTATGGGGCGACGAACCCCGCGCTTGCCGATCGCGCGGACGATCTGGCGCACGCGTTTGCCCAGGCAGACGAGCTGTCTCAGGAGCTTGTCAACTTGGTCGCCGAGGACGTTCGTGCGTACGGCCAGGTGTCTGCGGCGTACGGTATTTCGCGCGAGGATCCGGCTCGACCGGCCGCGATTCAGGATGCGCTGCACGTGGCGGCCATGCCGCCGTACCGCATTATGGATGCGTGCGGTCGTGCGCTGGCGCTTCTCGAGGACATGGCGGACAAGGGCTCCCGACAGCTGCTGTCCGACGTGGCATGCGGCGCCGTATTCTGCCGCGCCGCCATGCAGGGCGCAAGCCTGACACTCTTCGCCAACACCACGTCTATGAAGGATCGTGCCCGCGCCGAGGAGCTCGAGGCGGCGTGCGATGAGCTGCTGGATACGTGGCTTCCGCGCGCCGATGCTCTGGCGCGCCGTGCCGCAGATGCCGCCAGGAAGAGGGGATAGCCATGGCCGAGCTGCTTAAAGGGGCCCCCGTTGCCCGTGCTTTGACCGAGGAGCTCGTCGCTCGCTGCGCCGCCCTGCGCGAGCGCGGCGTTGTGCCGACGCTGGCCATCGTTCGCGTGGGCGAGCGCGAGGACGACCTGTCCTACGAGCGTGGTGCACTCAAGCGCTGCGAAAAGGTGGGCATCGAAGCTCGTCGCGTATTGCTGCCTGCCGATGTTTCGCAGGATGAGCTGCTGGCGGCTATTAAGGACATCAATGCCGACCCCACTGTTCACGGTTGTCTGATGTTTCGCCCGCTGCCTGCCGGTCTTGACGAGGATGCAGTTGCCGCGGCGCTCGATCCCGCCAAGGATGTTGACTCCATGACGCCGGCCTCGCTGCTTACCACGCTTTCGGGTCGTGGAGTGGGCTTTGCTCCTTGCACGGCTGAGGCCGTGTTGGCGTTGCTGGACCATTACGGCGTTGAGCTGGATGGTACCAAGGTTGCGGCGGTCGGTCGATCGCTGGTGATTGGCCGTCCCGTTGCCGCCATGCTTACGGCTCGCAATGCCACAGTGACGACGTGCCATACGCATACGCGCGACTTGGCTGCCGAGTGCCGTTCTGCCGACATTGTTGTTGCCGCGGTTGGGCGTGCGCGTACGATTGGCGCGGATGCGGTTCGCGAGGGCCAGACGATCATCGACGTGGGCATTAACTGGGACGAGGCCGCCGGCAAGCTGGTCGGCGACGTCGATTTTGATGCCGCGGAGCCGGTTGTTGGCGCCATCACGCCCGTGCCGGGCGGCGTGGGCGCAGTGACGACGGCGATTCTCGCCAAACACGTGATCGAGGCGGCGGAGCGCGCATTGAACTAGGCATTTTTGGCTGATTAGGGGGTTAGATATATACTCCCGTGACACGCCGTGTGCAAAAAATGCCAAATATGAGTACTGTTGCCAAGCTAGTCACATATAATTTAGGTCATTTTGGCTCTCTAACGATATTTAGTATCGATAGGGAGCCTATTTTATTGGACCTTTGAGGAATTACATAGTCTAACTTTTGTACAAATGTAGACTTTCGACGCCCACGCCCGGCAAAATAGCTGCTACTAAATTGGTGACAGTACTCATATTTGGCATTTTTTGCACACAGGGGTTGCTGTGGCCGTGGTTTCGCCCTTTTTGCGCCGAAGCGATACACTGTTGCCGTTTGATTTCTTCGCTCAAGGAGGATGCGCATGCCGTGCACAACGATTTTGGTTGGTAAGAACGCGAGCTACGACGGGTCGACGCTAGTTGCCCGCAATGAGGACTCGTCCAACGGGGTGTTTGAGCCCAAGCGCATGCGCGTGGTGCATCCCGACGAGCAGCCGCGTGTCTACACGAGTGCCCTGAGCCACCTGACCGTTGAGCTGCCCGACAATCCCTTGCGCTACACGAGCGTCCCCGACGTTATCCCCGGTCACGGCATTTGGGCCGAGGCCGGCTTCAACGAGCTCAATGTTGGCATGTCCGCAACCGAGACGCTCACCACCAACGAGCGCGTCCGCGGCGCCGATCCGCTCGTGGACTATGTGCCCGCCAAGGGCAACGAGGGCGAGGACGGCTATGTTCCGGCGCAGCCCGGCGGCCTGGGCGAGGAGGACATGGTGACCCTGGTCCTGCCGTACGCCAAGTCCGCCCGCGATGGCGTGCGTATCTTGGGCGACCTGCTCGAGCGCTACGGCACCTACGAGAACAACGGCATCGCCTTTAGTGACGTTGACGAGATCTGGTGGCTCGAGACCATCGGCGGCCACCACTGGATCGCCAAGCGCGTGCCCGATGACGCCTATGTGACCATGCCCAACCAGCTGGGTATCGACAACTTTGACCTGGACGACGCTGAGGGCGCGCAGGTCGACCACATGTGCTCCGCCGACCTGCGCTCCTGGATGGCCGAGTGGCACCTGGACCTGACGCTGGACGTCGAGGACGACGGTCCGGCGACGGTCTTCAACCCACGCGAGGCCTTTGGCTCGCATAGTGACAGCGACCACGTCTACAACACGCCTCGTGCCTGGTACATGCAGCGCTGCCTCAACCCCAGCGATGTGTGGGACGGTCCCGACGCTGACTACACGCCCGAGAGCGACGACATCCCTTGGAGCCGCGCGCCCGAGCGCAAGGTGACCATCGAGGACATCAAGTACGTGCTTTCGAGCCACTACCAGGGCACGGAGTATGACTGCTACGGCAGCAAGGGCACGCCTGCCACGCGCGGCGCCTATCGCCCCATCGGCATCAACCGCAACAGCCAGCTCGCCGTGCTGCAGCTGCGGCCCTATGCGCAGCCGGCGTATCGTGCTGTGCAGTGGATGGCCTTTGGCTCTAACTCGTTTAACGCGCTCGTGCCGCTGTATGCCAACGTGGAGACCATGCCCGAGTACTATGCCGACACGCAGGCTCGCGTGACGTCCGAGAATTTTTATTGGGCCAACCGCCTGATCGGCGCCTTGGCCGATGTTCGCTTCCATGAGTGCGGTCGCGCGGTCGAGGATTATCAGGAGAAGGTCGGCGGTATGGGCCACAAGCAGATTCACGACGTTGATGCTGCCGTGGCCGCCCTGCCCGAGGCCGAGGTTCCCGCCGAGCTTGCGCGCGCCAACGAGGCCTTTGCCGAGCTCGTGCGCGTGGAGACCGATGCCCTGCTGGGCAAGGTACTCTACACCACGAGCTGCGCCATGAAGAATTCCTTCGCGATGAACGACAACGTGAGGTAAAAGCCGTATTGCAACGAGCGAGCGGGGCAAGTGCCGTCAAGGCTTTGCCCCGCTCGATTTCTATCGTGGCGGTAAAACGATTTTGTGTCGTTCGCCCAATCTTGGGTACAAGAAGGCCAATGCAGTTGTTCATGATTGGAGCCAACCATGGTTATGAAATTCGATCAGCTTGTTAACGGCGCCATCAACGTGGGCTTTGGCGCCGCCGCCGTTGCCGTCGAGGGCGGCAAGAAGGTCCTCGACGACCTCAATACCAAGGGCGAGCAGGTCCGCAAGGACGCCGGTGCTCCCGATATCGCCCGCAGCGTGTCCGACATGTTCGAGCAGGCGGGTGGCACCATCTCCGATCTGTCCGAGCGCCTGGGCATGCAGGGCGAGACCGCGGCGCAGCGCGTGCTCGACGAGCTCATCCTTGCCCGCGTTCGCGTCATGACCGCCCCCGAGCGCACGGCTTTCCTGGCCCATGTGCGCGATATTGTCGATTCGGTCGAGGACAACGTGACCTCGGTGCCCGTCGAGTCCGTTGAGCCCGACGATGCAGAGGACACCGAAGAGGCCGAGTAGCAGCGCAGATGGCAGATTCCACCACCGATTACAACAATCTAGATCCCTTGGATGACGAGGCGGCGGTTGTCGACGAGGTCGAGGCCGCCGTCTCGGGCGCTCGCAAGAAGCCGCGCGCTGTCGACATGGTTCCCGAAGAGCCCGACGCGATGGCGCCGGACGAGGAGTACCAGCTCACGCCGGCGGGCCGTCGTGAACGTATCGGGCAAATTGTTCGCCTTATCAAAAAGTACCGCGTATGGGACAACCTCACGCCGGTTCGTCTGCGCCGCCTGCTCGAAGAGCTCGGCCCCATGTTCGTCAAGATGGGGCAGATTCTGGCGAACCGCTCCGAGATTTTGCCGCAGCGGTTTTGCGACGAGTTGCGCCGCCTGCGCTCCGATGTGGAGCCGGTGCCGTATGAGGTGGTGCTCCGCTGTCTGGAAGAGGAATACGGCCAGCGCCTGGGGCAGATGTTCGACGCAATCGATCCCAACCCGCTCGGCAGCGCATCGCTTGCGCAGGTGCACCGCGCCCGCTTGGTGACGGGCGAGGACGTGGCCGTCAAGGTGCAGCGCCCCGGTGCGCAGCAGGTCATGGCGCAGGACATCGATATCATTCGCTCGGTGGTGCGCATTGTTTCCAAGTTCGTCAATACCGACCAGTTTGTTGACCTGCATGGCGTGGTCGAGGAGCTGTGGACCTCGTTTCGCGAGGAGACCAACTTTTTAGCCGAGGCCAAAAACCTCAACGATTTCTATGAGTTCCACAAAAGCGTGCGCGGCGTGTCGTGTCCCAAGTCTTACCTGGACTTGTGCACCGAGCACGTGGTGGTCATGGACTATATCGACGGCATCTCCATCGCCGATCCCAAACGCCTGGTAGCCGAGGGCTACGACCTGGAAAAGATTGGCGCCGCGATTGTCGAGGACTACTCGACGCAGGTGCTCGACGACGGCTTTTTCCATGCCGACCCGCATGCGGGAAACATCATTCTCAAAGACGGCATTGTCTACTTTATCGACCTGGGCATGGTCGGGCGCATGTCGAGCCACGACCGCGGCATCGTCAAGGATATGATCTTTGCCGTGGCCGAGGGCGACGTGCCCAAGCTCAAGGATTCGCTCATGCGCTTTGCCGTGACGCGCGGCGATTCGGCCGAGCTCGACCATTCGGCCTTTTTGTCCGACTTGGACTTCATTGTTGCCGACTTTGCCGGACTTGACCTTAAGGACCTGGATATCGGCGAGTTTTTGACCTCGCTGCTCAACCTGGCACGCAAAAACGACGTTGAGCTGCCGAGCGTGGTGACGATGTTTGCCCGCGGCATGGTGACGCTCGAGGGCCTGCTGACCGAGTACATGCCCAACGTCAACATGATCCAGATCATTCAGACGCACATTAAAAACGAGAAGAGCACCTATGCGCGCGTGCGTGATATGGGGCGTGATTTTGCTGCGAGCAGTTACCGCGCGGCCAAGGGTTCGCTCGAGGCGGCCGAGTACCTGGGCCTGGCCTCGCGCATGCTCACGCGCGGTCAACTTAAGCTGAACCTGCAGCTCATGAGCAGCGACAAAGCGCTTCGACAGGTGGGCGGCATCGTCGACCGCATGTCGATGGCAATTGTGATCGCCGGTCTGTTTATCGGTTCGTCGGTGGTGTACTACGCGCGCATCGAGCCGGTTGTGTTTGGCATTCCGGTCATTGGCTTTATGGGTTACGTGAGCGCGTTGGTGTTGGCGCTTATGCTGGGCCGCGAGATCTGGCGCAACAGCCACGGCGGCAAGCGGTAATGACCCCTGGGGGACGGAAGAAAACGGATCATTTTGCTTAGCGTCTCACCCGCACCCTTTCCTATCGCAAACCACAGCTTTTACCTTGGGCTTCGACTTCGTGCGGGGCCCTTTTGCGTGCTACCATATTGACGGTAATAATCGATGGCCTAGATGGTGGTGCGGAGACGCACGAATGCGCGGTTTTCCTGCGCGTTTGGGAGAATCGGGGTGTAAGTCCCCGGCTGTACCAGTAACCGTAATTCCTCTTGGCCCGGGATGGTCGCGCCGCAGATCGGACGGCGCGTCCGGGTCGTTAAGGTTAAGTCGGATCGCCTCCCATCTTGCGCGCGGCCGCGGTGTATGCCGCCGGCACGCGTTGGGCTCTGGAGGGAAGGGGGACCCCGATGGGGGTACTCGAGCGCAACGTGCGCAATGACGTGGGGCAGCCGCTGGGCAATGCTCCAGGTGCAGACAGTAGGAGACAAATGGATATGTTTGAGGACGAGTGCCAGCGCGCCTCGTGGCGTCCGTATGGAGCGATTGCCCGCGGCGTAGCCAAGCGCGGCCTGGTGGCGTTCCTGGCCTTTGCCATGGCCTTTGGTACCACGCCGGCGCAACTTTGGGCCGACGGCGCCGAGGGCATTGCCGAGGCCGTGACGCAGGCTGCGACGGGCGGCGAGGGTGCTGCTGCCGATGGCGCTGCTGCTGCCGATGCGGACAGTGCAGCGACGAGCGCTGCTGCCGATGGCCCTTCTGCGGATCAGGGTGCAACTGCAAACGCCGCGAATAGCGATAACGCCGCAGATAACGCGGCTGGGCCCGAGAACTCTGCTACGATGCCTACTGCTTCGGAGCAGGAGAGCGCCGTTGCCGCTGCGTCCGCCACGACGCTTTCCAGCGCGGCAAAGGTCTATATCCAAGATACCCAGGATAAGGACAACTCCTATTCCACGAAGTCCGGCGCGCTCAAGGCGGGCGACACGCTTTGGGCCAACATGTACGACGAGGTAGAGACCGAGGACTACTGGGGCGATCCTTCGACGGAAACTAAATCCGTCGCCAACCCCGGTACCTGGACCTACACTTGGCTCGCCGGCACGGTTAAGGCGAGCGGTAACGCCGCCGACTATACCGAGGTCGTGGGCCACGAGCAGTCCCTTACCGTTACCGATGCAATGGTGGGCAAGTACTTCATCTGCAAGGTGACGGCGGACGGCAAGGACTACTACGGCCCCTCCGTTTCGGACGGCTCGGGCATCAATGCAAACTTCATCCCTGGCCCCGTGTTGGGCGCCGGTCAGATGGAGCTTTACAGCGTCAAGCTGAATAGTGACGCGCCAAGTGTGGGCGATACTCTTACGGCGACGCCGTACAAGGATTGGTCGAGCCCCGTGGGCTCCGACGCTAAGGTTGTCTACACTTGGTCCGCTTCCACTTCCCAGTACTCGGGCTTTATCAAGATCGAGGGCGAGACGGGCGCTTCCCTCACGGTAACCGATGACCTCGAGGGCAAGTACGTCAAGGTCGAGGCTACAGCTGGCGTAAATACGGTGAGTAAGACCACCTCCAACAAGGTCAAACAGGCCGGTGCGGTGGACGTCTACGCAGTTTCGCTCATCAATCCCAAGACCAACAACTCCGTGTTCGCGGTTGGCGATACCGCCCAGGCTCGCGCCAAGGAGAAGGGCGCCTCGACGTTTATCGACGCGGACAAGCTCAGCTTCCAGTGGCAGAGTTCTGACACCAAGGGCGGCACGTATACCGATATCGCGGGCGCCACGGGTGAGACCCTCGAGCTTACCGACGCTTTGGGCGGCAAGTACCTCAAGTGCAAGGTGTCTTCGAAGATTGGCACTTCGAGCAACGTGAACTCGTCGGGCGCTCTCGTCGCTGCCACCGGTTCGATCAATGTCACCAGTGTGACCATGAGCCCCTCCTCGGGCAAAGTCGAGGTTGGCTCCACGATTACGGCGACTGCCAAGGCAGGCTCCACCGACGTTACCGCCGATACGCACGTCACGTGGCAGTGGTACAAGGGTACTTCGAGAACCGCAAGCTCGTGCAATACGCCTATCGAGGGTGAGACCGGCAACTCCTTGACGGTGACCGCCGCCCTCAAGGGCTACTACGTCGTGGCCAAGGCCAACGGTGGCTACGGCGAGCAGAAGCCTTACTATGCCGCGGGCCCCGTCTCCGTTGCGGGGCAAGTGGAGCTCTATGACGTGCAGTTTGAGGGCTCTCCCGCCACCAACGGCGTGCGTGTGGGCGATACGCTCAAGACCAAGGTGCGCAAAAAAGACGGCTCTAGCACTAGCTATATCGGCCGCACCGATAATGTGGCCTATCAGTGGCAGTATGCAAATAGCAGCTCGAGCTATGACTCCGCTTATACCGATATCCCCGGTGCCACCGAAGCGACCTACACCGTCGACGCCGCCTATGCCGGCAAGTATCTGCGCGTGAAGGTGACGAGCGAAAATACTGTTTCCAGCACGCAGAAGAAGAGCTCCTACGGCGGCACGCAGTCTGTTGCTCCGCTTGGTCCCGTGACGCTCAAGGGCCAGTACAAGCTGGCGGGCATTGAGCTCGCCGACAAGAACGTTACGCTGAGCGTGGGCTCAAAGATTACGCCGAGCGTGCAGGTTCCGGGCAGCTGGTCGGGCTCGACGAAGGACGTACCCGACGATGCCGAGTTGACCATGGCGTGGTATGCCAGCGAGAACGGTACCGACTGGACCGAGCTTACCGACGGCATCGATACGACCGATGGCAGCCTGACCATTTCGGACGCGCTTGTTGGCAAGCGCATCAAAGTTACGGCGAGTGCCCTCGACAACACCGTTGAATGGGTTTCGCCCGACACTGTTACCGCGGCGGGGGAGTATAACCTGCTGCGCGTGACCACTACGCCGCAGATCAATAGCGATTCGACCCATCTCGTCTCGGGCGATAAGGTTAAGGCGACGGCGCAGGCCAAGCGCGCCGACGGTTCGGCCACCAACGGTATCGACGTCACCGGTCAGGCGACTGTTGCTTGGTATGCGGCCGACGACGCGAAGGCTCCGGCGGCCGACTGGACGCTTCTGTCCGATATGTCGGGCGCCACGGCAACGGTCTCGGCTTCTGCTGCCGGTAAGTATCTGAAGGCTGTCGCCACGAGCGGCAGCTCGACAGTTGAGCTTGTCTCGGCCAATCCCGTTATCGCTGCAGGTTCGCTTGAGGCTGCAGTTCAAAAGCTCAACGATGCCAATAAGCAGATCGTTGTCAGCTACAGTGCCAAGGGCGGTAACGTCAACGATGCGCTGAAGGCGCAGCTTGCTGAGCTCGGCTTCGATGACATCGACGTCAAGGTCTCCGAGGGCAGCGTGCTCTTTAAGGCCAATGATGCCAAGGCTACGGTCGGCATCTCCGATGCTCAAGATAAAACCAACGGCGATGTAACGTTCTTTTATATCGACCCTAACGAGTGCAACGGATACAACATTGATGGTCTGCGCAGTGCCGACATGGTGTTTGAGCTCTCGCGCGGGGACGAGACCGAGTACTACCAGCCCAGCAAGACGGTGCAGGTTGCTTGGGACGAGGCTCGTGTTCAGCAGCTGCTCGACGATGCTGCCGAGCAGGTTGTCATTGGTTATGCTGAGGGCGATTCGGCTGAATCCGTTACGTCCAATCTCACGCTGCCGTACCGCTCGGGTGGCAAGAGCAAGCTCCAGGTTGAGTGGAAGAGCTCTGATGGAGATGTAATCTGGCCGTCCGGTTATGGCTACAGCGACTACACCGGCAAGGTGACGCGCGCGTCGAGCGACCGTGCGGTCACGCTTACCGCGACGGTTTCGTTTGTTAGCGGCGGTCCGAAGGACGTTAAGGGCTCGCACGACATTACCGTCACCGTCAAGGGTGATCCCGAGAAGGTTGCTGCCGACAAGAAGGCGCTGCAGGAGAAGGTCGATGCGGCCTTTACCTACGACAACATCAAGTACTCCGGCACCGAGATGGTTGCCAATAAGGACGGCCTGACCGCCGACCTGCAAATGCCGCGCACGAGCACGCTCAATATCGACGGCAAATACTACAAGGTCGAGTACTCCGCCAGCACCGATGACATCACGTTCAACGGCTACAAGGGTACGGTCTACCAGCCGCTGCCTGGCGCCGAGGCGGCGAAGACCAAGATTACCCTTACGGTGACCGATAAGTCCAACGCCGAGGTCACAGCAAGCAAGACCCTCGACTTTGTGATTGCTCCGCAGGACCAGGGCGAGCTTGATGCCGAGCTTTCTCTTATGGAAAAGGCGAAGTCCGGCTATGCTGCCGCCATTCTGAATGGCCAGGACGCCAATGCCGTTTCGGCGGACATGCACGCCTTCCAGAAGGCGTATCTCGATGCCGACGGCAACCTTGCCTGGAGCTACAACAAGACGACGACCGATTCGACGTCCCTTGGTATTGTTCCGGTGGATTTGCCTGGCTATGACGCGATGTCCGGGCAGGATTGGCGTCTGTTTAAGTCGAGCAACAGCTCTATTGTCTCCGCAGAGAATCTCAAGATCACGCAGCCCGAGTACAACACCAAGGTTGTCGTTTCCTCGCGCCTGGCGAGCGAGAAGTATGCTCGCTATGCTGAGCGCTATCCCGACAATGCCACGTATGCCAAGCTTGCCAACCAGGATGTCTCGGCAACGTTGACGGTCGTGGGCACGAGTGGTCAAAACAGCCCCGAGGTCACAGCGACGTGCTCGGTTATTGGCGTCGACGCCAAGGGCAAGCAGCAGACGTGGGCTGCCGCTTCGCAGTACACGCTCAAGAACGGCTCGACTGCCGCCGATCTTTCCGAGGAGCTCTTTAAGCAGGCCGGCCTCAAGGCCGACTACGACCCCAATGGCTCCTGGGGTTGGGTGCTCAATTCCATTACGTCGCCTTTCGATGCCGATTGCACCCTTGCATACGACCATACTACGGGCGCCTATTGGCAGCTGTTCATCAACGGCATCGCCTCATCGGTGGGCGCCGGCAGCTACGCTCTCGAGGCGGGCGATTCTGTCGTTTGGTGTTACTCGAAGTACGGCGACCCCGCGCCTACCGATCGACTTTCCGTAAGCTGCACCGTTATCGGTCAGGACGCTTCGGGTGCTCAGCAAACGTGGGCTCAGCCTACGACCGCATTGGTAGAAGAGGGCGCAACCGCTGCAGACCTTTCCGAGCAGGTCTTTAAGCAGGCAGGAATCGGTGCCGATACGGGGACGGGTTCGTACGGCTGGTTCCTCAATTCGTTGACCTCGCCGTTCCAAAAGAACGTGACGCTTTCGACCGAGCAGGTTAACGAGAGCACGTGGAAATTCTGGCAATTCTTTGTCAACGGCAAGAAGGCCAATGTCGGTGCGGGCAATTACACACTTAAGGCCGGCGACGAGGTTACCTGGGTCTATGGCTCCGACGGCACTATGCCTGGCCAGGTCTCCGTTTCGATGGAGATTATCGGCAAGAAGGACGAGAAGGCGCAGCGCTGGACCGATCCTTCGACGCAGGTGTTTGTTGAAGGCACGACGATCAAGGACGCCTCGGCCGCGTACTTTGATGCTTTGGGCATCGAGTCCCAGATGTACGATCAGCTCGGTTATTGGGGGGTCCACAGCCTTGTCTCTCCGGTTGACGGCACCAAGCTGGCCGGCGCCTGGTCGTTCTTCGTCAATGGTGTTCCCGCCAGCAAGATCGATAGCGATTACGTGCTCAAGTCGGGTGACTCGGTTGTCTGGGCATATGCTGCCGGTGACACCGTACCCAATCCCGACGAGGTCGTTGTAGACCCCAGCGCCTCTCGTCCGACCGATTGGAAAGCCGATTGGGGCGGTGGGTCTAACGCGACGGTCGAGAATGTTTCTACTCCCACGGGTGCGCTGGCGAGCTCCTGGACGTTCGATTGGAAGGCGTACTCGGGTGCCACATATCCCAACGCGAGCGAGCCTATCGTCGTGAACGGTAACGTGTATCTCGCCGTTAACAAGCGTTTGCTTAAGATTGATGCCGAGTCGGGCAAGGTTTTGGCCGAGTCGAATCTTAAGACTGCGATCGGTTACACCACACGTCCGATCTATGCGAACGGCCTGGTCATCGTCCCGCTCGACGGTGGCGCGGTCCAAGCCTTGACAGCAGATACGCTCACGACGGTTTGGGTCACCGACCCCGTCAGCAAATCTGCTCAGTCGAATTCTCAGCTGACGGTCGATGGCAACTATCTCTACGTTGGAACCGTCGATGTTGACTTTGGCACAAACACGTACAACAACGGTCATCTGACGCGCATCAACATTCTGACCGGTGCGGTTTCCTGGCAGCACGTCAACGCCGGCGAGGGCTACTACTGGACGAGCGCTACGGTGGGTGATGACTTTGTTTTGGTTCCCACCAGCTCCGGTACGGTCGAGATGCTCAGCAAGTCGTCGGGCGATGTGCTCGGCAGTGTTTCGATTGGCGCCATCGTTAACTCCAGCTGCGTGCTTTCGGCCGACGGTAGTCATGCCTATCTGATTTCGCGCGATGGAAAGCTTCACGTGTTGGCGATTTCTGATGGTAGCTCGCGCAATGCGGGTGTCGATTCACGTATTACCGAGGAACGCGTTGTCGATCTGGGCCTTACGGGATGCGCCTGCATCCCCACCCTGTATGATGGCAAATTGGTTGTTGGCGGCGAGGTTTCTGGCGGGTCTGCGTTGGCCATCGTCGACCTTGCGAGCAATTGCGCGACGAAGCTCATTACGGCTGCAGACGGCTCCGCGCTTCCCGCGGGCGGCATTAAGGGCGCCCCGCTGGTGAGCGCTCAGGCCGATGAGACCTATGTGTATTTCACTGTCAACTATGGTGAGACCACCGATTACGTCAATTTCACTGCGGGCGGCGGCGTGTATCGCTACAAGATGGGCGACGCGCAGGCTTCGGGCGCGTTTAGCGCGACGGGTCGCAACAATTACTGTGACTCGCCGATTGCTTGCGACGCTCAGGGCAACTTGTACTACATCAACGACTCCGGCACGCTGTTCAAGCTGAATGCTGGCGTTAAGGTTTCGTTTAGCGCTGGCGAGGGGTCCAAGGTTGATTTTCAGACTACGGCCGCCAATGGCTCTGTCGTCAAGCCTGCCGATCCGACGCGCGAGGGCTACACCTTCGCTGGTTGGTTTACCGACGAGGCTTGTACGGAGGCGTATGACTTTAGCGCTGCGGTGACGGCGGATATGACGCTGTATGCCAAGTGGGTCAAGAAGGCTGTCGACAATAACGGCGGCAACGGTGGCTCCAATGGCAATGTGGGCGGCTCTGGCAATGGTGCCAACTCCGGCAACGGAACGAGCGGCCAGCAGAGCGGCGGCGCCGTTGCTCCGGGGCAGACGCCGGTCTCCAAGACCACCACGACCGAGACCAAGGACGGCAAGGATTCCAAGAAGGATTCCGATAAGAAGGACAAGAAGTCTGACAAGAAGGACGACAAGTCCGACAAGTCCGATACGGGCTCGTCTGCTACGACTGCCGCTAAGAAGCCTGCCGAGGCTTCCGCGCAGGAGTCTGGCTTCAACCCGCTCGCCATCGTTGGCGTGGCGGCTGGCGTGATCGGTCTCGCCGTCATCGGCGTGTTCGTGCTCACCAAGCGTCGGTAGGTGAGGGCCGTGTCCAATAAACCTCAGGACGCCGACTCCAAACAGCCCGACTCGTCGTTCATCCAGCTCGACGATGCAAAGCAAAAGGGCGCCGCTTCGGCGGCGTCCGCCCCGCGGCGCAAGGCGCTCGCTGGCATCCTGACAACCGCCTGTATCGTCTTGATCGTTGTCTCGCTGGGCTTTGTCCAGCCTTCTGCCAGCGGCGCCTGGTCCATCGATTGGATTACTCAGGCCGTGACGGGGAAGAGTGTCGCCGACTCTGGCTCTGCCACCTCTGACAAGGCCGGGGCAGCGGGTTCCTCGCCTTCTGATGCTGCGGACTCCGGGTCCAAGGAGTTGGGTGAATCTGACTCCAAAGACGATTCCGAATCTTCGGACAAGGACTCAAAAAAGGATTCGAAGGCAAAGAAGTCCAAGGGCAAAGGCGGCAAGAAGTCCGACAACACGTCCGCCGGAGAGAGCTCGGAATCCACCGGTGGATCCAGCTCTTCTGACGGGGCCTCTTCGGGCGGTGGCTCGGTGGCCGGCGGTGGATCTGCATTCAACGGCGGCAATGCTTCGTCGGGTAACCAGGGCGGCTCACAGCAGCCTGGCTACGTCACGGTGACGGTTTCGGTCACATCGAGTGCCGTGGGCAATCCTGTGTCTTCTGGTGGCACCTTCACCTTCAATGAGGGTGCTACGGCCTACGATGCCCTGTGCGCCCTAGGTCTTTCCGTGAACGCGCACGGCTCGTCATACGGCACGTACGTCGCTGGCATCGGCGGCTTGGCCGAGAAGCAGTACGGCGGCACGAGCGGCTGGATGTACTCCGTCAATGGCGTGACTCCCATGACGGCGTGCAGCAACTACGTCCTATCCAACGGCGACAGTGTCGTCTGGTATTACGTAACGGGCTAAATGCCTCGATATAAAACGCCAAACGGGCGGTTCGGACAAACATCCGAGCCGCCCGTTTTTATGCGAATGGGACGTCGTTTCTCGTCTCGTACATCTTCCTCGGCATGCTCTGCAAACAAAAAAACCGGTTGGAACGGGAATTCCAACCGGTTATACATTCAAGTAAATGCCGACGTGACTACGACTGCGCGCCTTCGAGGAAGAAGCGGCGGCTAAAGTAGTTGTACCAGGTGACCAAGAACGTGGCGATGGCCTTCATGGCCTGGTAGCCGATGCTCAAAAACGTGACGCCCACAAACATGTACAGGTCGTTAAGGCCCAAGCCGATCACCGACAGGATGGTGAAGATCGTGAACTCGCGCTTGCGGCTCATGCCCTCGCGGTGGTCGAACACGTACTTCATGCTGAGCCAGTAGTTGACCACGACCGACGTGATAAACGAGACCGTGGTGCTCAACAAAAAGTCGAGGTGGAACAGCTCGACGAGCGCAATGAGCATGCCCCAGTCGATGCCAAAGGAGATAAGACCCACGACAGCGAACTTGAGGAACTGCTTGGTATGAGGTTGTGCCAGTGCCTTGCGCACGTAATCACATCCAATGCGTTGATGAATCGAGCAAGGAGATACTTTAGAGCTTTTGGGTGGGAAACGTAAGGTCTTTGGCAAGAACTATACGAACTCGCCAAATATTCAAGAGGAAATCCGCAAGCGTTGCGAAATTGCCCGTAAACGAGTAGGACCCACGAACTACGCCGCGCTCGACGCACGTCATCCGTGGGTCCCGTGGTGTAACAAGGAGGCTGGGCTACTTGCTCTCCTCGCCCTCCAGGAAGGTCTTGCGCGTGACAAAGTTGTAGACCATGACAAGCGCGGTGGCGCAAATCTTGGCGATATTGGCCTCGAGGCCCAGACCGGCGTTGAGGGCCAGCACGATGCCGTCGTTGAGCGCCAGGCCAATGACGGACAACACGACAAAGATGATGAACTCACGGCGGCGGCTCATGCCCTCCTTGTGCGCAAACACGTACTTCATGCTCGCGACGTAGTTAAAGATGAGCGAGACGATAAAGCCGCTGGTGTTGGCGATTAGGATGTTGAAGCCCAGACCGTAATGGAGCAGATTCATGATGCCAAAGTCGATGACGGTGGCAATGACGCCGACGACGCCAAACTTCATGATCTGCGCGATGAGCTTTTGCATGGTACCTGCCTTAGGGTGGCGCTGGGGCGCCGTGGGGATGACAAACCCAGCAAGTTTAGCCAATCCCCGCAGGCGGGGCTAGGCGCGCTGATCAATAGCACCGTTTCTATATGCATCGAGCAGCTGGCGTAGGTCCTGGATCTGGCCGCGGATCTTGACACCGGTATCGGTGTCGCTCACCATGCGGCGACGGTCGGCCTCGTCAAAGCGGTTGGTCTCGCTTTCGATATCGATGTTGCGGGTGAGCGCCTCGGCAACCGTGGTAAAGGCCTGGTGCGACTTAAGGCGGCATCCGCGCGAGCTCGAGATGAGCGTGTAGCCGGCGATGCCCGTTTTGGGGTGATAGGCACGGCAGAAACCGCCATCGATGACCAGCAGCTTACCGTTGGCGCGGATGGGCTGCTCGCCCTTGGTGGTCTTGACGGGCGTATGGCCGTTGATGATGTGGCCCGTCGGCGAGCAGGCCATAGGGGCGACGTTGAACTCGCGCATGATGTCGTCGCAAACGGACGAAGACGTGGTGAGCGTATAGTACGGGTCCATCGGCTCGACCCACGTGCTCTTATCGGCGATGTAAGCGCGCTCGAAGGTGCGTACCAGGCGTCCGCTGGCGGGTGAGTTAAAGCCGATCCACAGGTACCACATCCAGTCGAGGGCGTCGCGGTCGCCCACGCGCCAGGCGCGGCGGGCGATTTGGTCGCAAAAATCGAGGTAATCGCGGCCGGCGTGCCAGGTGCCCAGGCAGTTCATGCTGCTAAAGGTGCCGTCTTCGTTGAGTGGCACGCAGCCGTGGAACAGCAGGTTGCCGTTGGCGACCTTGTACATGGAGCCGTGGGAATAGAGGAAATCGATGTGGCGATGCAGGTGATCGGCGGTGACAAACTCGGACACGAGCTTGTCGATGATGTGCTGCTCCTCGGGCGTGAGCGTGTAGGGGTCCGCCAGATCAACGGTGGGAAAGTCGTTGGTCGTGAGCGGCCACACGCTGCCGTCGGCGAGGGTGACCGTGCCGGCGTCGTGATCGATCTTGTCGAGCAGCAGGCGGTCGGCCATATCGAACTCGGGGTGGCGCTGGATAATCTGGCCCTCGAGCTTAAAGATCAGCACGTTGATGGCCTTGATGAGCGGGGTGATGGACTCGCCGGTGGTATAGGTGGCGTCGGCGAAGGCGACAAGCTCACGCAGCGAGATGCCATAGTCGTTCTCAAGAATCTCATAGTTGTCGTAGCGTAGGTTGTTGCGCAGCACCGTGGCGATGCAGGCGGGCTCGCCGGCCGCGGCGCCCATCCATAGCAGGTCGTGGTTGCCCCACTGGATATCGAGCGAATGATAGGTGAGCAGGCGATCCGTGATCTTGGCCGCGCCGCCGCCGCGGTCGAAAATGTCGCCTACCAGGTGCAGGTGGTCGACGGCGAGACGCTTGATGAGCGAGGCGAGCGACTCGATAAAGTCGTCGGCGCTGGCGGTCTCAAGAATCGATTCGATAATGCGCTCGTGATAGCGCACGCGGTAGTTGTTCTCGTCCGGATGCGTGTGTAGCAGCTCGTCGATGATATAGGCGTAGTCGCGCGGGATGGCCTTGCGCACCTTGGAGCGGGTGTAGCGGCTCGAAAGCGAGCGGGCAACCATGATGAGCTGGTCGAGCATGGTCTTGTACCAGGTGGGCGAGTCCTCGTGCCGACTGCGGACCAGGTCGATTTTCTCGCGCGGATAGTAGATGAGCGTGCACAGCTCGCCCTTTTCGTCAAAGGAAAGCGCATCGCCAAAGATCTCGTCGACATGCTCGCGCACGACGCCCGAGCAGTTGTTGAGAATGTGCATGAAGGCTTCGTACTCGCCATGCACATCGCTCATAAAATGCTCGGTGCCCTTGGGCAGGTTGAGGATGGCCGAGAGGTTGATGATCTCGGTGAATGCGGATTGCTCGGTGGGGAACTGTCTCGACAGCAGGCGCAGATACTTGAAGTCTTGCGGGTTGCGATCGAATGCGACCATGAAACACCTTCCGATGTGGTTGGTAAAACTGATAAACAGCGTCAAACGTTTATCAGTATGCGCCGCTTTTGTTTCGATTGGGGATAGGAGGCCGAATTGTTGGCCAAACGGTTTGGTAAATCGATTTAGTTGAGGTAGATATGATGGTTGAGTGGAGACATAGGGGGTGTTTTTCTGGCCGCACGCCGGTGGAGACGATAGAGATGATGATGGTAAAGATGTTCACTAGTTTTGCTTCAATTTGGTAAATAATGGACATTTGTATCGTATTTAGGCTCGCTGTGCGATAATTTGCGCAGCAATGAGTAAGGAGCCTCATATGAGTGATTTTGTCCTGACCTGTGAATCCGGCGCCGATCGAACCCGTGAGTTCTTTGCGTCGCGCAATATCCCTGTCGTGTATTTTCATTACGAGATCGACGGTGTTGCCTATACGGACGACCTGTATCAATCGATTTCGCCCGATGAGTTTTTTGCCCAAATTGCCGCAGGCGCCATGCCAAAGACGTCTCAGCTGAGCGTGGGCGAGTACGAGGAGTTTTGGGAGCCGTTTGTTGCCGAGGGTAAAGACGTGCTACATCTGACGCTTTCGTCGGGTATCTCGGGCACGTATGGATCGGCCTGCGTTGCGGCGCAGATGCTCGCGGATCGCTATCCCCAGGGCGGCAAGGTGCGCGTCATCGATTCGCTGGCGGCGGCTTCGGGTTTTGGCCTGCTGGTGGAGTATGCCGCCGATGTTCGCGATAGCGGCGCTTCGCTTGAGGAGACGGCTGCTTGGATTGAAGAGCATAAGCTCAACCTGCATCACTGGTTTTTCTCTACCGACCTGTCGAGCTATCTGCGAGGCGGCCGCATCTCGGCCGCAAGCGCGATTATCGGCACGGCGCTCAAGATTTGCCCGCTCATGACGGTCGATTGCGAAGGCAAGTTGGCGCCGCGCGAGAAGATCCGCACCAAGAAACGCGCGATCTCCGAGATGGCCAAGACCGTGATGGCGCATGTGCAGGACGGCGCGGACTATTCGGGTAAGTGCATCATGTCGCACTCGGCGTGCCGCGAGGACGCCGAGGCTGTCGCGGCACTGATCGAGGATCAAATTCCGCAGCTCAAAGGTAAGATTGAGATCAATAACATCGGTGCCTTGATTGGCTCGCATACCGGCCCCGGCACGGTGACCGTATTCTTTATGGGCGACAAGCGCGTGGATTAACGAGCGGGTTCGTCGGTGGGACAAAGGCTGCTGGTCAATTTGCGCCGCCACGTTGCAGTACGGTTGCCTAAACGAAGAAGGCCCGCCTCACGTTTGTGGGGCGGGCCTTGCTGTTGCGGCTAGTGTTTCTTTCCGCGGAAGAAGAAACCGTGCAGAGAGGGCTTGAGTCCGCGGTTGGCGCGGCGCTCCTCGATATGGTCGTGGATCGAGGCGGCACGTTCGATGACTTCGTCGGGGATCGGCACGTCGGGATTCATGTTCTCGACCTGGCTGACCTCGGCGGCGGCGACCTGGTCGATAATGGGCACATCGTCGCGCGAGATGACGGGCGTGGCGTCTTCCTTCATCTTGCGATAGCGCTGCATCATGTCGGTCTGCAGCTGCTGGGCCGAAGGCGGCGTCCAGATGATGGCGTTGGCGCCGGCGGCGATGGTCTCGCGGATGCTCTCGGGCGTCTTGCCGCCCGGTGCGATGAGCGGCAAGTTGGGATAGTGCTCGCGCAGCTCGCGCAGGACCTGGGGCGTGTTCTTGCCGGCGGCGATGTTGAGAATCTTGGCTCCGGCGCGCACTTTGGCATGGGCGTCGTCATCGCAGCGAACGACCGTGGCGATGACGGGGATGTCTGCCAGATTGGTAATGTGCTCGACCATCTCGGCGGTAGCGGGGGAGTTGACCACGCAGCCCGCCGCGCCCTGCATCTCGGAGACGGCCGCCATCTGCACGGAGCGCTTGCCGGTGGTGGTGCCGCCGCCAACGCCCACAAAGACTGGGCACTCGGCGACAGCCAGCAGCGCCTGCGTAATGGCGGGCTGCGGTGTGAAGGGATAGACCGCAAACACGGCGTCGGCATTGGAGTTGCGGATGACCGCCACGTCGGTGGTGTAGATGAGCGATTTGATGCGGCGGCCAAAGAGCGTAAAGCCGCTGGCTTCCTCGATCTCATCGGGCATACGAAGGGCGGCCTTGCGCAGGCGCCCGTCGATGGGCAGCGGCTCCATGGGCAAAAGGCCGTTGGGGGTTACAGCCACCTGGGGCTCGGTAAATTCGTCTGCAAGCTCAACTTCGGAAAAATCGACCGAGGCGACGATGTCCTCGTGAACTTCGGCGGGAACATCGATGGGGGCTTGGTCGCTTGTCGCGGCGGGCGTGTCGAAGGAGCTGGTGCCGACAAAGGCGTCGACGCGCTCGTTCAAATCGTTGAGAGTATCCATGGCGGTCCGTTTCTATATTGTGGCGGTCGGCAGCGTGCGACCGGTGTTGCGATTGCTAAATCGTTTGACGAGTTGATTTTTCCCCGCTGCGCCATCCGTTAGACTTAAGGGCCGGCGAACGTGAAGGAGCTGTGGTGGCGGGAATCGAGGTGCTATCTTGAAAGTCCCGTATGCAAAAGAAAGGTGACGCGGTATGGAATTCACGGCAATGTTGAGCTCGATTGGCCTATGCGTGGGCGCAATCGTTGCCGCCGCGGTCATCTACTTTGTGGTCACGGCCATTAAGGGCAAAAGAGCCGAGCGCAAGGAGCGTGAGGCGCTTGCACAGCATAAAGACCAGCAGGACAAGCGCGCACGGAGATAGCTTGTTGAGTTTTAAATCCGTGCGCTAGCTGCGTTTTCGGACCAGGGCGATGTAGAAGCCCTCAAAGTCGCGACTGGGCGGAATGGTCAGCGTGCCGGTCATGCCGTTGGCGATGGCCGAGACGTGGCCGGCGGCGATGGCCTCGGTGAGCGTGTTGCGCTCGATGCGCGGCTCCTCGCCGGCATCCTTTGCGCGCCGCATCTCGCTTTCGCTCGGTGTGCCATCGAGGGGGATGAGCTCGCAGCCCATGTGCTTGTCGAGGGCCTCTTGCAGGGCGTCCTCGTTTTCCTGTGGCAAGATGGAACAAGTCGAATAGACCAGCGTGCCGCCCGGTTTGAGGGCTCCCATGGCGCGGTCCAGAAGCGCGCGCTGCGAGCGGGCACACTTGTTGAGCAACTGCTCGGTCAGGCCGCGCAGGCTCTTTTCGTTGCCGCTCACGACGGTGCCCGTGCCGGTGCAGGGGGCGTCGAGCAGGATGCGGTCAAAGCGGAAGAATTCGTCGAGCTCGCGTGCGTCAATGCGCATGACGGGCACGTTTTTGACGCCCTGGCGGACCAGGTTGGCCTCGAGCTTTTCGGCGCGGGGAATGCTCATCTCGCAGGCGGTAAGGTGCGCCTGTCCCTGGGTGAGGGCGGCGATCTGCGTCGTCTTGCCGCCAGGGGCCGCGCACATGTCCAGGATGTCCTCGCCGGCCTGAGCGCCCAGCACGAGCGGCGGCATCATGGACGACAGACTCTGCAGATAGATCTTGCCGTCGCGGTAGATATCGAGGTCCCACAGGTCGGAAACTTGGGCCTCGGACAGGATGAAGGCATCCTCGTACCATGCGACGGGGCGGTGGGCGATCCCGGCCGCATCGAGTGCCGCGGCAATATCCTCGGTGGTCGCCTTGAGCGTGTTGGCGCGCAGCGTGACCGGGCGCGTGGCTGCGGCGCCGAAGCCCTCGATTATGAGCTCGGCATCGGCGGGCGCATAGGCGCCGGCAACCGTGTCGACCATAAAGCGCGGTAGGTCGGCGGCGGAGGGTTGGGCGGCAAGCTGGTCGGAAAGCTCGGTAGCGGCAAACTGCCTGAGCTTGAGCTCGGGCTTAACCTGCTTTTTCTGCTTACGACGACGCGGCTTAGACATCCGTCTTTCCTTCCTATTCCACCTGAATGACTACTCTGCTTTGCCTGTTGCCTAGTACTGGCTCTCGTGCTTGCTAAAGAAGTCGAAGCGCGGGGGCAGCGGCTTCACGCGGTGCTCGCCGGGCTTCTCGCCCAAGCTCTCCACAAACTCGTCCGTGGAGGTAAAGATGTTGTCCCAGCTAAAGAAGGCGACAGGGTCAATGTTGAAATACTCGCAGATGAGCTCGCAGCCGGCCGGAACGATGCCGTGCATGAGCACGGTCGCCACGCGCAGCTCGGTAAAGGCATCGATGAGGGCCTGCGTCATGGCGGTATTGGCTGGCTCGCCCTCGAGCTTGTTGGCGGCCTTGGAGGCGTCGCTCCAGCGCTTGTTGGCGGCGCGCAGGTAGTCGTCGCACACGGCGAGCGCGCGGTGCGTCTCGAACTTGTACATGGCCTGCTCAAAGGCAAGGGCGGCCTGCTCGGCAGCCTCGACCACGGCGGCGGAGGCGGCACCGGCGGGGATGCAGCCGTTGCGATAGGGGCTCTCGTCGCCCTCCTTGATGGCGACGCCGTAGAAGCAGCTGCGGGCCAGGCGGTTGAAGACGCCGGTCAAAAGGGCGCTCTCCTTAAGGGCCGGATCGATGACGCGCTTGTCGTCGCAGGCACGCACCTCGTTGCCGTCCTTGTCCTTGCCGGTCACGCGCGTGTCGTATGCCTTGGGACTAAAGCTCACCGGCTTCTCGGACAGGCCGAGCGACAGCCAATGCGCACGCATCTGCTCGCAGGTGTAGTGGTTGAGCAGGTCGTCTGCCGGCGGGGGAGGCGTCTGCGAGGACGAGCTCGCCTTTTTGCCCATGTAGAGCAGGTGATAGCAGGCGCTGACGGTGCTCTGCGTAAGGTCCCAGCCCAGGGCCTCCCACATGGCGGTTTGCGCGATGCAGTAGAAATAGATGTTGTCCTGACCGATGAACTGATAGATCTGCGCGTCGTCAGAGCACCACCAGTCGCGCCAGTCGAGCGAGCTGTGCTGGTAGGTGGGCGCGGGGACCTGCGTGGAATCGGCGGCGGGCTCGCCCATGAGGGCGGCATCCTGGGCGGCGACGCCCTCGGTCACGCCGGCGGCACGGGCGTCGCGGGCGAGTACGGTGCGGGTGTAGCTGATGGGCGCCCACAGGCTCTCGGGCCAGCACCAGCAGGTGACGTCGGTCACGCCGTCGACCTCGGGCACCGGAACGCCCCAGTCGATGTTGCCGGTGATGCGGAAGGGCACGAGCGCCTTGCCGCTGCGGAAGCGCACGCCGCCGTTGGCGAGCACCGCGTGGGCGTCGTCGCGCTCTTTCCAGCTGGGGAAGGTGACGGTAAAGCTGCTCTTGTTGCCCTCGGGCTCCAGCACGGTGTGTTCGGGGAGCTGGTCCTCGACGGCATCGAAGGCCTCGCGGAACTTATTCTGGATGTAGAGCTGAGCCGGCAGCAGCCACTCCTCCATGGTCTTGGAGACCACGGAGCGAACCTGCGGGTTCTGGGCGAGCTTGGCGGTGTAGGTCTTCATAAAGTCGAGGTAGGCCGGCAGGTCGAAGTAGAGGTTGTCGACCGGGCGCAGCTCGGGCACCTCGCCGGTGAGCTGGCTCTTGGGTGCGATAAGCTCCTCGGGCTCAAACTGGTGACCCAAGTCGCACTCGTCGGCGTACGCCTTCTCGGACTTGCAGCCCTGGATGGGGCAGCGGCCAATCACCTGGCGGCCGTTGAGGAATGTGCCGGCCTTGGCGTCGTAGAACTGCAGCGTGGAGCGCTTGGAGATGGTGCCCTGCTCGTGCAGGCGCTCGATAATCTCGGCGGTAACCTCGTTGTGAATCTGCGCAGCCGGCTCAAGGCCCGAGCCGCCGTAGATATCGCAGCTGATGTTGTAGTTGTTGAGGGTCGCGGCCTGGCGGGAGTGGTTGGACTCGACGTACTCGCTAATGGACTTGTCGTAGTCCTCGTTCTCCTTGAGCTTGCGGTAGCTCTCCATGATGGGCGAGCCGTAGCAGTCAGTGCCCGAGGTGAAGATGACGTTCTCGCGGCCCAGACGGTCGCGCAGGAAGCGGGCGAAGAAGTCGGCCGGGACAAAGACGCCGCCAACGTGGCCAAAGTGAAGGCCCTTGTTGCCGTAGGGCTCGCCGGCGGTAACGATGGCGCGGCGAGGCCAGCTGGGACGGTCGTTCATGGAGTATTTGGATGCCATGGGACTCCTTCGCATATGGTGAGAGCGCGTCCGGGCGCAAGGCCTGGCGACGCGGTGGTCAATTCGTGCATATCGTTCGACATTATCGCACATGCGGGCGGGTACGTGGCAGGGGCGCTATCCTAAGATGCTATGAATGAGATTTCCAACATACATGCGTTTGAGGACGAGGATTTTCTGCACGCTTGCTTCGTGTGGGGGATGGTCGTGCTTGGCGCATTTGCTGTGTGCCTGGTGCCGGTGTTTATGCTGATGGGCGGGCCCGCGGACCTGGATGTGGCCGACGCGGGCGGCTGGATGGCGGTCTTGGGCTGGATAGTCGGCTTGGCGGTCGTCTCTGCGGCGTCGTTTGCCGTGCACGAGCTGGTGCACGCGGTGTTCTTTAAGTTGTTTGCGCCCGCCGGTGCGCATGTGACCTTTGGGGCAAATCTCGAAACTTGCATGATTTATGCCTGCGCCGAGGGCGTTGTGTATTCGCGCCGGCGGTACATGGTCATTTGCCTGGCGCCGACGGTTGTTTTGACGGCGGCGTTTGCCTTGGGGTTTGCATGCTCGGGTTATCCGCTGCTGTGCTACTTGGCAGCTGGTCTGCACTTGTCGGGCTGTGTGGGCGACTGGTATTACGTGCGGACCATCCTGCGCGACCGCCGCATTGTCGCCTGTGAGGACACATCCTTTGGCGTGTGCTTTTTCGCAAGATAGTCTTTTTGGATGATTTTTCTGGGACGGGGATTAAAAAATCATTGCAGGGGAGGAGATGCTGATGAAGCCGTTGTTGTTGCACGCCTGCTGTGCGCCGTGCTCGCTTGAGCCGGTCCGTCTGCTGCGCGAGGAAGGGTTTGAGCCCACGATTTGCTGGACCAACCCCAATATTCAACCGCGCGATGAATGGCAGCGGCGCTTGGACGAGCTGCGCCGGTGGTGTGCCGATGGCGACATCGAGCTTATCGAGGCAGGCGAGGACCGCGAGCGCTGGGAGGCCGGTGTGGCCCCGTTGGGCGCCGATCGACCCCGTCGCTGTCGTGCGTGCTATGCCTTGCGCTTGGCCGAAGCGTGCCGCGTGGCCCAGGATCGCGGGTTCGAATATGTGGGTACGACGCTCGCCGTCTCGCCGTATCAGCTGTTCGAGACCTGTAATGACGTGCTTGAGCGCTTGGCAGCGGCACATGGGCTCACCCCGGTCATTCGCGATTTTCGCCCGTATTACCCCGAGGCCACGCGTCGTTCGCGCGAGCTTGGCATGTATCGGCAGAACTACTGTGGTTGCCGCTTCTCGGCCGTCGAGGCGGCCATGGACCGCGCCCGCATCCGCGACGAGCGCAAAGCTGCCAAAAAGTAGTTCATTTGGGACGTTAGCCTGCTAGGATGTAGAGCGGACTTTAGCTATATAAGGAGAATCCGACGTGTCTATGCGTACCGATGATTTTGACTATAACCTTCCTGAGGAACTGATTGCCCAGGCTCCTGCCGAGCCGCGTGACTCCTGCCGCCTGCTGGTGGTGGATCGCAAAGGCTCCCAGGCAGGAACGCCGCTGGAGCATGGCGGCACCGTCGAGCACCGCATCTTCCGCGACATCATCGACTATATCGAGCCGGGCGATGTGCTCGTCATCAACAAGACGCGCGTGATGCCGGCCCGCCTGATCGGTCGCAAAGCCGGCTCGGGTGGCGTGGTCGAGACGCTGCTGCTCAAGCGTCGCGAGGATGTTGACCCGCTGGGTCACGTTTGGGAGTGTCTGGTCAAGCCGGGCAAGCGTCTGAAGCCCGGTGCTCAGATTGAGTATCGAGCCGGTGGCGCCCATGCGCCCGAGGGGGCTCCCGTGGTGCTGACGGCCGAGGTCATCGACTTTGTCACCGATAGCCGTGGTGGCCGTCTGGTGCGCTTTGAGCCGGCCGGTTGCAATGCCGCCGGCGACCCGCGCACGCTCGACGAGGCCATCCATGCTGCCGGCCACGTGCCGCTGCCGCCCTACATTACCGATTACGAGGGCGACCCCGAGAAGTACCAGACCGTCTACGCCATGAAGGAGGAGCATTCGGCCGCTGCTCCCACGGCGGGTCTGCACTTCACGCCCGAGCTCATGGCGGCTATCGAGGCCAAGGGCGCGAAGTTTGCCGCCGTCGAGCTCGAGGTGGGTATTGATACCTTCCGTCTGGTGGAGGAGGACGACCCCACGCAGCACGTCATGCACACCGAGCGCTACCACGTGTCGCGGGAGGTTGTCGACGCCGTGCATAGGGCGAAGGCCGAGGGACATCGCGTGATCGCCGTCGGTACCACGGCGGTGCGCTCGCTCGAGAGCGCGTTTGACGCGGACGCGCCGGTGTCCGATCCGGCTGTGACGGCGCGCTATTTTGAGGGTCGTGAGGACGGCGCCGACGCGCTCGGCCGCGGTGACATCGTGGTGCGCGAGAACGCGACGACGCAGCTCTACCTCATGCCCGGCTCGACCTATCACGTGGTCGACGCGCTGATCACGAATTTTCACGTGCCGCGCTCTACGCTCATGATGCTCGTGAGCGCGCTTGCCTCCCGCGACCAGATCATGGATGCCTACGCCGCCGCCATCGAGGAGCGCTACCGCTTCTTCAGCTTTGGCGACGCCATGCTCATTCAGTAGGTTACGGCGTTTTCCAAACGCCGTAACCGGCCGACGCTGCAAACCCGCCAGAGCGGCAATCTGACGTTCAATCGTCGGGCATGACCAGAAGGTCAATGCCCTCCTCTTTCACGTCATCTTGCTCGCTCTGGCGGGTTTTCGCTGACTTTGCCAGAACATCGGTGTTGCCGTGGTTCAACCTGCCAAAAAGGGACAGGTTTATTTTGGCAGGTTTTATCTGGGCAAACGTTGTTGGCGCAATGGGGACTGGTTTATATGCACCAAGTTGGTGCAAAGTAGCCTGACCCCTTTGCACCAAAAAGTTGCGGTGAGATAGTGCTTGAATTGGCCTTTTTGAGGGCTAAACAGGAACTATCTCACCGCAACTGCGTTGGGGCGTTTTTGGCAACTGGTTTACTTGCTCATGAACAGCCAGATTGCGATGATCACCAGGATTGCGGCGATGATGCAGACGATGGCTCCGGTGAATTTGACGCGTGAGTCGCGGGTTCGCTTGCGCACGTCGTCTTCGGCGGCCTCGAGTTGGGCAACTTCGCGCTCGGTCTCGGTATGCTCGGCCTTGTCACGTGCCAAGGACCCGGCGAGCGATTCGGTGATCTCGGGATGGTCGTGCACCTCGGTCGCCTGCTCGATAATCGACTGCGCATGCGCGGCATCTGCCCGGGCGTTTGCGATGGCCTGCTCTTGCTCGCGGCGTGCCTTGTCCTGCGCGGTGATCTTTTCGCGCAGCTCGCGCTGACGCGTCGCGGCGGCAGTTTTTGCGGACTGCAGCTCGTCGCGCGCGGCATCTGCCTCGGCCGTTATGGCCTGGTGCGCGCGTTTAGCGTCGGCGATGGGAGCCTGTGCCTGCTCGACGGCCTGCTCGGCGGCGGCAAGTGAATGCTCAAGATCGGCGGTCACGCGCGGAATGTCTTCCTCGGCCTTGCGGAGGGCGTCGGCAGCGTCGGAGATTTGCATAGACAGCTCGCTGGTGCGCACGGTGTAATTGGCGGGATTTGCCGAAGGGTTGCGCTGCAGTTCGGCATACTCGCGACGCAAGGTCTCGAGCTGTGCGCGCGTAACATCGGCAGTGTGTCGTGCGGCGGCGACACCGGTATCGCGCTCAGCCTTCACTTTGTCGCGGATGCGCTTGGAATCCTCAAGGCGACGAACCAGGCGGTTGCCGGTCTCGCGCGAACTCGCCTCGCGGGCTTCCACGGCGTCGAGTGCAGCCTTCAGGCGGAGCTCGGTCGCATCGTCCTCTGCCTTCATTTGCTCGAGCTGGCCCTTGAGCTCCGTCGCTTTGGCGGCATGGGCGTCGCGGTCAATCTCGGCGGCCGCAGCGGTCTTTTGTGCCGTGGCGATTGCCTGGCGCTGATCGGCGATGATCTGATCGTAGCGGCTTGCGATGTCCTGGCGCGTCTCGAGCTCCTCTGCCTGGTCGGCGATGCGCCGCTCAAGCTCGGACAGGTGGGCGCGGGCATCGGCGAGTGCCTTCTTGGCGGCGTTCATCTCGCGCATGGCCGACGCGCCCTGGGCGATAAAAGTGCCCACGGCGTTAGCTGTGTTTGAGACGGCGCTCCCCAGGTCGCGGCTCGTGGCGGGGGCATGCGTGGTGGTCGGGTGCGCGGCCTCGGCGGCATTCGTATCGGCAGCCTGCGGTGCGGCGATATTGCCGGTGCCGCCTTCGATCACGGAAAAGCCCGCTGCGTGCGGGTCGACCGCGTCGGTGCCGATCGTGGGGTGCTCGAGTTGCAGGAACGAGGGCATGGTGCTGCCCTGGTCGGCAACCGGGGTCTCGCCGGGCACAAACGTCGAGGCGGCCTCGGCGGCTTCCTCTTCCTCGGCGTCGACATCGGCATCGGCGACAGCGTCCTTCATCGCTTTGACGGCATCCATCATGGAGTCCATGACGGCGTCGAGCTCTTCTTCCGAAGACACCTCGATGGGGCCTGCTGCTTGCGGAGCGTTCTCAGCCTTGGGCTCAGTATCGCTCGGGTCCGGCTGCTCTAGCTGCTCTTCTTTGTCTTGCTCTGCGGCGACATTTGCGTCTGCGGCCTCGTCTGCGGCGGCAGGAGCCTCCTCGACAGCGGCATCAATGCCGCCATCGCTTCTGGTGGAAGTATCGCAGTCGTCAATGGTGTCTGCGGAATTATCAATATGCTGTTGAGTCTGGGGGTCCAGCTCGTCTGTCATAGGCATGTGCTCCTCATCGTTGTTCGTCACCCTATGATAAAGTCTCGCGCCGACATCCCGCGCCCCGCAGCAAAGTTTCAAAACGTGTTCGATGACTCGTTACGTTAACAAAAACTCGGTCGCTCTATCCAATTTTTACTTGACATTCCCTTCGCCGAAAGACGTTGCACCGTTCGCCTGCCATGGGCTTTATTTTTCACTTGAACCCGCTAAAGTCGCATGTCAGCTTTTGGCGCGTGAAGTTGGATGCGCGCAGTCGACGGGCGGGCCCGTCGCGATTTGAAAGGACTTTGTATGGGACTTTTCACTGGTAAGACCGTGATCGTCACCGGCGGCGGCAAGGCCACGCTCAAGGACGGTTCCGCCGGCTCCATCGGCTACGGCATCGATATCGCTTTTGCCAAGGAGGGCGCGAACCTCGTCATCACCGGCCGCAACGTCGCCAAGCTCGAGGCTGCCAAGGAGTCTCTCGAGGCTGAGTACGGCGTCAAGGTTCTGGCTGTTCAGGCCGATGTCTCCGCCGGCCAGGACAACGAGGCCGTCGTGCAGAACGTTATCGACAAGGCGATTGAGGAGTTTGGTCGCATCGACGCCGTCGTCAACAACGCTCAGGCCAGCGCCTCGGGCGTGACCATTGCCGATCACACCATGGATCAGTTTAACCTGGCCATTTACTCCGGTCTGTATGCTACCTACCTGTACATGCAGAAGGCCTATCCGCACCTGAAAGAGACCAAGGGCTCCGTGGTCAACTTTGCTTCGGGCGCCGGCCTGTTTGGCAACTACGGCCAGTGCAGCTATGCTGCCGCCAAGGAGGGCATCCGCGGCCTGACTCGCGTTGCCGCCAACGAGTGGGGCAAGGACGGCATCAACGTCAATATCGTTTGCCCGCTTGCTTGGACCGCTGCGCTCGAGAACTTCCAGGATGCCTATCCCGAGGCGTTCAAGGCCAACGTCCACATGCCGCCGGCGGGCCACTACGGCGACGTCGAGAAGGAGATCGGCCGCGTGGTCGTTCAGCTCTGCGGCCCCGACTTTAAGTATATGAACGGCGAGACTGTCACCCTCGAGGGCGGCATGGGCCAGCGTCCTTAGTAGTTACGCGGTTTTACCAAACCGCGTAACCAGTTGACGCTGCACGGTCGCCAGAGCGACAACTTGTCATTCAAAGAGGACGGCATGACCAGAAGGTCTATGCCGTCCTCTTTTCATGCCAATTTGTTCGCTCTGGCGACCGCTCGCTGTCGTGGCCAAAACATCAGCGTTGCTAATGTGACAAAAGGACAGTCCCTTTGTCACATTCATACGTCCCTTCACACGAGAGCGGATAATCTCCCGTTTTTGGTTTGTTTGCGGGCTCAAAGTGGGAGATTATCCACTCTCGTGAGGTAAGTGTCCGAAAATCCTCGCTCATTTGCCGTGTCCCTGCCGCGCTCCCTCTTGCGCCAGTTTCTGTCGAGTCGGTGCGGTTCGATGGTTGCCCGTATAATGGTTTGCGTATGAACCGCAACCAAGGAGTTCCAGTTTATGGACCAGAGCCTCTTTAAATTCGACCTGATCGCCGAGGACCCGACGACGCACGCGCGTGCCGGCGTGTTGCACACCCCGCACGGCGACATCGAGACGCCGATCTTTATGCCCGTGGGCACCAAGGCAAACGTCAAGGGCATCCCCACCGAGACCGTTAAGCAGCTCGGTGCGCAGATTGTGCTCGCCAACACCTACCACCTGTCCATGCGTCCCGGCGAGGACACCATCGCCGAGCTGGGCGGACTGCACAAGTTCATGAACTGGCACGGCCCCATCCTCACCGACTCGGGCGGTTTCCAGGTCTTCAGCCACAACGACGCCGTCAAGCTCACCGACGAGGGCGTGCGCTTTATCGTCAACGATTACGACGGCCGCCACGTGTTCTGGACGCCCGAGGACAACATGGAAATCGCCATGAAGCTCGGCTCCGACATCTGCATGCAGCTCGACCAATGCCCCGGCTATCCTGCCACGCGTGCCTATGTCGAGCGCGCCGTGGAGCTGTCGAGTATGTGGGCCGAGCGCTGCTACAAGGCTCATACCCGTGATGACCAGGCACTTTTTGGCATCGTTCAGGGTGGCATGCATCTGGATCTGCGCCTGCGATCGCTGCGCCACCTGGAGGAGTGCGGCGACTTCCCCGGCTACGGCATCGGCGGCTACTCGGTGGGCGAGGACCATGAGACCATGTTCGAGACGCTGGCGCCGCTGGTTTCCGAGTACATGCCTAAGCACAAGCCGCGCTACCTCATGGGCGTCGGCAACCCTACCACGCTCGTGCGCGGCGTTGGCGTGGGCATCGACATGTTCGACTGCGTGCTGCCGACGCGCACTGGCCGCATGGGTACGGCATTCTCCAGCGAGGGTCGCCTCAACTTCCGCAACGCGCGCTTTGCGCACGACGACGGCCCCATCGACCCCACCTGCACCTGCCCGGTATGCACGGGCGGCTACAGCCGCGCGCTCATCCGTCACATGGTCACGCAGAAGGAGATGCTCGGCGGTATTCTGCTGTCGATGCACAACATCTACTACCTGCTCAACCTTATGCAGCGTGCCCGTCAGGCCATTATCGAGGGCCGCTACGGCGCGTTTGTGAGCGACTGGATGAACAGCCCTGCGGCGGTGGACTACTAAGAGCGGCGCGGGCGCTTGCAAAGCGCGGGCAACGGCAAGGGACGAGCGCCGGCCGGTCATCACGTTCGCTAACACCGTCTGCGCGACCGATGACCGATAGCTTGCAAGCACTTGATGCATCGTGGGTACCATACCGAATAGTTGATGTTCGGGCGGGTGTTTGGCGCATGGCGTCGACCCCGCCCGTTTTTCTTTTTCTCGATAGGAGTACCCATGATTAAGAATGAAAACGTCGAGGGCGAGCCTGCCTACGACGAGACGTACCGCCGCGGCCCCGTGGTCATGCGCGGCCCCATGATTCCTAAGGACAACACCTATGCCAACTTGCTGGCGCCCGAGGAGTCGACCGACTGGCTGCATGCCGATCCGTGGCGCGTGCTGCGCATTCAGGCAGAGTTTGTCGATGGTTTTGGCGCGCTTGCCGAGCTTGGTCCTGCAGTGACCATCTTCGGCAGCGCCCGCACGCCCAAGACCGATCCGCTCTACAAGGCGGCGCGCACGGTCGGTCGCAAGATCGCCCAGCGCGGCGTGGCGGTTATCACCGGCGGCGGTCCCGGCGTCATGGAGGCGGCCAACAGGGGAGCGGCGAGTGTCAACGGCAAGTCGGTCGGCTTGGGTATCGAGCTTCCGCACGAGCACGGGCTCAACAAGTACGTGAACCTCGGCATGGATTTCCGTTACTTTTTTGTGCGCAAGACCATGTTCGTCAAATACAGCTCGGGCGCCATCGTGTTCCCCGGCGGCTTTGGCACGCTCGACGAGATGTTCGAGGTGCTCACGCTGGTGCAGACGCACAAGGTCAAGCGCATGCCACTCGTTTTGTTGGGCACCGAGTACTGGCAGGGCCTGTTCGACTGGCTCAACGGCCCGGTGATGGATGCCGGCATGATCAGCCCACTCGATCCAGACCTCGTCCACATCACCGACGACCTCAACGAGGCCGTCGACATCGCCCTGAGCGGGCTGATGTAGGGCGAGCGTGCCTGTTGTTGTAGTAATGAGAACGGCAGATTGATGTTATTTAACATCAATCTGCCATCTAAACTGGGTATACTGATGCAAAAGACGAGGGCGAGGAGGTTGCGTATGTCTACTGCAACGGTTAAGCCTACGACGGTTCGCATCGAAGAGGGGCTCAAGGAACAGGCGACTGAGTTCTTGGATACGGTCGGTCTGAGTCTCAATTCGTATCTCAACCTTGCTGTTCGGCAGCTGGTAAATCAACGAAAGATTCCATTTGAGATCGTGGGTCGATCCGAAGTTCCCAACGAGGCAACGAGGCGTGCCATGGTGATCGCCGAAGCTCATGAGTTGGGGATTCTGCCGGACGACAGCCCGTCATTCAATAACGCTGATGAGCTTATATCATTCCTCGATGAGGACTAGCGATGTTTGAGATTAAGGTCGAGGCTCAGTTTAAGGCGGATTACAAGCGGACGATGCGCATCCATCCGCAGTTAAAAACCGAGTTTAAGGCGGCAGTCGCAGAGCTTGCGGCTCACGGCTCGCTTCCCGCGGAATATGGTGCCCACGAGCTTTCAAACCCGGGCGGCAACTACAACGGCCACATCGATTTCCATCTATCCGATGGCTTGGTCGATGTGGTCGTTCTCCACTTGCCGCATAAGACTAATCCTGTGATCCGGCTGGTCAGAATGGGCTCGCATGAGGAACTATTCCAGGGCCCGCAGGGCTGATTGCCGATTTCTAAGTTGCGGTGGAATAGGGATTAGTTTGCTGCTGATAAGCCAAAAATAGTCCCTATTTCACCGCAAGTGGTAAAGGTGCCCCTAGTGGATGGGTTGGTAGCGGGGGCAGTAGCTGATGGCGATGGCGTCGACGCCTACGTGGGTGGCGATGGTGCAGCCGATGGGGCCGGTGCCGGCGTCCACGTAGCCCTGGCCTGCGAGCGCTTGGTTGACGAGCTCCTGCTCCTCGGCAGCACCGGTCGTGAGCACGCGAACGCTGGAGCCCGGATGCTCGGCCAAAAATGCGAGGCAATCGGCCATGGTGTTGGCAACGATGCGCTTGGCGCCGCGGCCCTTTTTGATGGCTTTGATCTCGCCCGATTTCCACTCCGGCGAAACGGCCAGGCGAATGTTGAGCATCTGCGTGAGCTGGCCGGCGAGCTTGGGCGCGCGGCCGTTCTTAACGAGGTTCTCGAGCGTGCGGGGGATCAGCAGCAGGTGGGCGTCGGGCAGCGTCGCGCGGATCTGTGCCTCGGTCTCGTCCAGGCTGCGGCCGTCCTCGCGCATGGCCAGTGCATACTCCACCAGCAGGCCCTCAGCACCCGAGCCGGTGCGCGAATCAATGCAGCGCACGTCGAGCGCGTGGGTCTCGGCCACCAGGCTCGCGTTGGCATAGCAGGCGGACCACTCGCTGCATAGCGAGATAAAGATCGCGCTATCGTGGCCGTCGGCGCGCACGCGATCAAAGAGCGCCTTGAACTCGCCGGCACTCGGCTGCGAGGTGTGCGGTAGCTGCTCGGAGCCAGCCATGCGCTCGACGTACTCCTCGGCGGTAATCTGTACCTGGTCGAGCAGATCCTCGCCTTCGATAATCACATGCAGCGGAATCACGTAAATGCCGAGCTCTTGGGCGCGGACGGGGGAGATGTCCGACGTGGAGTCGGTTATGATGGCAAAAGACATAGTTGCACCTTTCGTCGGGGCGCTTGTGCACCGCCTTCTGAGAGCAAAGTGCGACAAGTATAGTGGAGTTGCTCTACATTGCTAGGTTCAATTGTTGAATAGTCAACAGTTTGAAGCGGTGGTGTGGAAATCATCAACTGGGGAAGAGGGGTGCCGATGGCGGCATTGCAACTTTGCGAGCGGCCGGTTGTGCTGTTCGATTTTGACGGCACGGTGGCCGATACGGGTCGGGCGGTGATGACCTCGACGCGCAAGACGCTGGCTGCGCGCGGGTTTTCGGAGGCGCAGATGGGTGACTTGCGCCGTATGATCGGGCCTCCGCTGTGGAAGAGCTTCCACGACTTCTATGGTTTCTCGCGCGAGGAGTCGCTGGTGGTGGCAGACGAATACCGCGCCTTTTTTGATGAGCTGGGGCCGGAGGAATATCCCGTGTTCGACGGGGTCCCCGAGCTGCTCGACGGGATGGCGGCCCAGGGTCATCGCATGGCGGTGGCTACGTCGCGCATGGAGGCAAAGTGCATCGATATGGTGCATGAGCTTGGGCTTTGCCAGTTCGAAGCCGTGGTCGGCATGAATCCGCCGCAGGGGCGCGAGACCAAGGCGGATTCGGTCCGCGATGCGCTGGCGGCTCTGGGCGCGACGGCCGACGAGGCCGTGATGGTCGGCGACCGCTTTAACGATGTGGAGGGCGCGCACACGATGGGCGTGCCGTGCATCGGCATCTATTCGGGCGCGGCGGCGCCGGGTGAGCATGAGGCCGCGGGCGCCGATGCGGTGGTGCACTCGGTGGCCGAGCTTGCTAAACTTTTCGCTATCTAATGACGTAATGTGAGGGGCGGGCACGCTCGCCGCTCATTAAGGAGGTCGTCCATGAATCAGGTGGAGCAGAGCGTTGCCGAGTATGTCGACGAGGTTTGGGAAGATGTCGTCGCCGATATCGAGCAGCTGGTGAGTTATCCGTCCGTGGCAGTTTCTGCCGATGCGGAGCCCAACGCGCCGTTTGGCCGCCCGGTCCGTGGTGCGCTCGATTGCGCGCTCGGCATTGCGCAAAAGCTCGGCTATCAGACGAGCGACGACGAGGGCTATGTGGGCATTGCCGATATCCCGGGCCGCGGCGACAAGCAGCTCGCGACCATTTGCCATGTGGACGTGGTGCCCGCCGGCCCCGGCTGGAACACCGACCCGTTTGCGATGGAGCGTCGCGAGGGCTGGCTGCTCGGCCGCGGCGTTATCGACGACAAGGGTCCTGCCGTGCTGTCGCTCTACGCCGGCGCCTATCTGCTCAAGCACGGTATTACCCCGCGCTACACCTTCCGCGCGCTGCTGGGCTGCGATGAGGAAGTGGGCATGTCCGACGTTCACCATTATCTGGAGAACCACGCGAACCCCGACTTTCTGTTTACGCCCGATGCCGAGTTCCCGGTCTGCAATGCCGAGAAGGGCCAGTTTGGGGCGACGTTTGTGAGCTCCAAGATCGACGGCGGGCGCATTGTATCCTGGAGCGGTGCCGAGGCGAGCAACGCCATTCCGTCGCAGTCCATCTGCGAGCTTGCGATTGCCGCCGATGAGCTGCCGGCGCCCGTTGAGAACGCCGACCGCCTGGAGATCACGGCGCTCGATAATGGGCATGCACAGATATTCGCTCGCGGCATTGGTGGCCATGCTTCGATGCCCGAGGGAACGATCAATGCTGTCGGCCTGATCGTGGCGTATCTGCGCGAGGCCGAGGACACGTTTGGTGCCCGTGACGAGCGCCTGCTGACGCCTGCCGAGCACGAGTTTGTCAAGTTCCTGGCCTTTGTGCATGCGGACGCCTATGGCCGCGGCCTGGGCATCGATGCGACGAGCCCGGCGTTTGGCCCGCTCACCTGCAACCCCGGCGTCATCCGTGTGGCGGATGGTCATATCGAGCAGGTCATTGACGTGCGTTTCCCCGACAGCACGAGCGTCGATACCATCCGCGAGCAGCTCGAGCCGCTCGTGGGCCGCTTTGGCGTGACGTGCCGTGTGGGTCGTGCCAAGGTGCCGTTCTCGGTCTCTGCCGACGACCCGGCCGTGAAGGCGCTTATCGACACCTATAACGAGTTTACGGGCAAGCACGCCGAGCCCTTTGCCATGGGCGGCGGCACGTACGCGCGCAACTTTGCCCGCGCCGTCTCGTTTGGCCCCGAGGAGACCGGCCTGGAGCTGCCCGCATGGGGAGGCCAGATGCACGGCCCCAACGAGTGCGCCAACGAGGAACAGCTCAAGCAGGCGCTCAAGATCTATATCGTGGCAATCCTACGTTTGAATGAACTTGAATTGTAGGGCTTCCCCAGGCACCCGACCTTGCCCCTCAAACCGTCGCTTGCGTACCAAAGTACGCGGCGCTCCTCTTTCGGGGCAATCTCGGGCACCTGGGAAACCCTTATACCTAGCTTGGATATAAACTTGCATAAAGAGCCCGGTGCTATCGTCCGGGCTTTTTTCATGCGAGTCATTGGGGGTAGTCATTGGGGACGTTCTTAAATGACTAGTCAGACAAGAACGTCCCCAATGACTAGCTTGTAAAAGGCGGGTCATGCTTGGCGGCGGGTTTGTTATTCGTTTGTAAAGCCGAGCCGCGCTTGCGGTAAGGGTCTATCAGATGCCCGTAAGAAAGCGCAGCTGACGCGGGCGCTGCCCGATCGAGACCGTATCTTTCCAAACAGCAAAGCGGGCAGGGTGCCCGCGAGTCGCTTGTATGAAAGGAAGATCATGCTCGATCAGGCTTATTCTCGTCGTCAGTTCCTCGGCCTCGCTGGTGGTCTTGCCAGCATCGTCGGTCTCGGTCTCGTTGGTTGCGGCGGCTCCGGCGCATCCGACGCCGCCGACAAGGGTAGCGCTGCCGCTGCCGAGTCCGTCTCCGGCGAGGTGACCTACGACGGCGCCTCTTCGTTCCAGGCTCTCGTCGAGGCCGCTGCCGAGAAGTTCATGGACGCCAATCCGGACGTCTCCGTCTCCGGTTCGGGTAACGGTTCGGGTAAGGGCCTGACCGCTGTCGCCGCCGGCACCGTCACCATCGGTAACTCTGACGTCTTCGCCGAGACCAAGCTCGAGGCCGACCAGGTCAAGAACCTCGTCGACCACGAGGTCGCCGTCGTGGGCATGGGCCCCGTCGTCTCCAAGAACGTCAAGGTCGACGACCTGTCCCTCGAGCAGCTTAAGGGTATCTTCTCCGGCCAGATTACCAACTGGAAGGAGGTCGGCGGCGACGACGCCAAGATTGTCGTTCTCAACCGCAAGGCCGGTTCCGGCACCCGCGCCACCTTCGAGGCCGCCGTCTTTGGCGACGAGGCTGTCGACTTTAAGGGCGACGCCGAGCTCGACAAGTCCGGCGATGTCCAGACTCAGATGGGTAGCACCGACAACGCCATCTCTTACCTGGACTTCTCGCACTTCGATGACTCCAAGTTCAACGCCATCAAGGTCGAGGGCGTGGAGCCCAAGAGCGCAAACGTCACCGACGACTCCTTCAAGATCTGGGCTACCGAGCACATGTACTGCGCGAAGGACGCCGACGAGGCCACCAAGGACTTCCTGGAGTTCATGCTTTCCGACGACGTCCAGGGCAAGCTCGTCGAGGAGCAGGGCTTTATCCCCGTCTCTGCCATGAAGGTCGTCAAGGACGCCAGCGGCAAGGTCTCCGCTAAATAAGTAATCGCCCCGGAAAGGTTTGCAATGGCAAAACAGCTGCCAAAGCGCGACCTTGAGAACGTGGGCCTGGGCGTCACGGGCGCGTGCGTAGCGCTCGTGACGCTTGTCGTTGCCGCGCTCATCTTTATGGTCGCCCAAAAGGGCCTCTCGGCTTTTCTCAAGGACGGCGTTTCGATCGTCGAGTTCTTTACCGGCACCAAGTGGGACCTGGCCAACACGGCCGAAAACGGTCTGCCCTATACCGGCGCCCTGCCCCTGATCGTCACCTCGTTTGCGGTCATGGTGCTCTCGACGCTCATCGCGCTGCCCATCGCCATCGGCTCCGCCATCTTTGCGGTCGAGATCCAGCCTAAGTTTGGCTCCAAGGTCTTCCAACCACTGATTGAGCTTTTGACCGGCATTCCCTCGGTCGTCTTTGGCCTGATCGGTTTTCACGTGGTCGTCGGTCTTATGAAGAGCGTTTTCCACGTGAGCACGGGTCTGGGCATCCTGCCCGGCGCCATCGTGCTGGCCGTCATGATTCTGCCGACGATGACCACGCTTTCGGTCGATGGCCTGCGCGCCGTGCCCGACAGTTACCGTCAGGGCTCGCTCGCGCTGGGCTACACCCGTTGGCAGACCATCTGGCACGTGGTGCTCAAGTCCGCCATGCCGTCGCTCATGACCGCGGTCATCCTGGGCATGACCCGCGCCTTTGGCGAGACGCTTGCCGTGCGCATGGTTATCGGCGGCATCGAGGCCATGCCGACGTCGCTGCTGTCGCCGGCCTCGACCATTACCACCACGCTCACCACATCCATGGCGGTCTATGCCGAGGGTTCGGCCCAGGACGACGTCCTGTGGGCGCTCGGTCTGCTGCTGATGGGCATGAGCCTCATCTTCATCCTGATCATCCATCTCATTGGCCGCAAGGGGGCGAAGGCTCGTGGCTAGCACGCGCATCCACATCGACGAGACGAGACTCGGGCGTGTCCAAAGGCAGGACCGCATCGCCACGGGCGTGCTGACGGCGATCGTCGCCATCGTCATGCTCATCGTCGTCTCCATGGTGGCCTACATCCTGTTCGAGGGCATCTCGACGCTGTTCCAACCGGGCTTTCTCACGCAGCCCGCGCGCGCCAACGGAACGCAGGGCGGCGTGCTCTACCAGCTGTTCGACTCGTTCTATCTGTTGCTGATCACCCTAGTCATCTCGGTGCCCATCAGCTTGGGCGGCGCGGTCTTCCTGGTCGAGTACGCGCCCGATGGGCCTATTCGCGACATCGCCTCGACCGCCATCGAAACGCTGTCCTCGCTGCCTTCCATCGTCGTGGGCATGTTCGGCTTTCTGGTGTTTTCGGTGCAGCTGGGCTGGAAGTACTCCATCATCTCCGGCGCCGTCGCGCTCACCATGTTCAACATCCCCATCCTGGTGCGCGTGATTCAGCAGGCGCTCGAGGACGTGCCGCAGGCCCAGCGCGATGCGTGCCTGGCCATGGGCCTCACTCGCTGGGAGGCCACACTGCACATCCTGATTCCCGAGGCCATGCCCGCCATCGTGACCGGCATCGTGCTTTCGGCCGGCCGCGTGTTTGGCGAGGCCGCGGCGCTGCTCTTTACCTCGGGCATGAGCTCGCCGGTTCGCCTGAACTTCTTGAGCTTTAACCTGTCGAGCCCCACCTGCGCCTGGAACGTGTTCCGTCCCGGCGAGTCGCTGGCCGTGCACATCTACAAGATCTATGGCGAGGGCAGCCCCGAGGCCCAGCAGATCGTCTGGGGCACCGCGGCACTGCTGATGATTTGCGTGCTGCTGTTTAACGTAGTCGCCCGTATCGTAGGCAAGCAACTGGCAAGGAGGATGACGGCCGAATGAGCGAGATGAATGCGACGCCCGCAACCGAGGCGGCATCGTCCGACACCCAGGACTTTTTGTCGAGCGTGGGGGAGAGCGAGAAACGTGTTCGCGTGAGCGGCAAGGCCGTGAGCGACGAGGTCGTGGTCTCCACCAAGGACGTCAATGTGTACTATGGCGACCACCATGCGCTGCACAATACGTCGCTCGACTTCCACAAGGGTGAGATCACGGCGCTCATCGGGCCTTCGGGCTGTGGCAAGTCGACCTTTTTGCGTAGCCTCAACCTAATGAATCGCGAGATTCGCGGTTGCCGCGTGGAGGGTGAGATCAACTACCGCGGGCGCAACGTGAACACCAAGACCGAGAACACGTACGAGCTGCGTCGCTCCATCGGCATGGTGTTCCAGCAGCCCAACCCCTTCCGCAAGTCCATTCGCGACAACATCACCTTTGCGCCCAAGCGCCACGGCATCACCGACCGTGACGAGCTCGACCGCATGGTCGAGGAAAGTCTGCGCGGTGCCGCGCTGTGGGACGAGGTCAAAGACAAGCTCGACAAGAGCGCCTACGCGCTTTCGGGCGGTCAGCAGCAGCGTCTGTGCATTGCGCGCACGCTGGCGCTCAACCCCGACGTGATCCTGTTCGACGAGCCCTGCTCGGCGCTCGACCCCATCTCGACGTTGGCGATCGAGGACCTGATGTCGTCGATCGTTGCCGACCGTGCCATCGTCATCGTGACGCACAACATGGAGCAGGCGTCGCGCGTGTCCAACCGCACGGCGTTCTTCTACATGGGCGATATGGTCGAGTACGACGAGACCGACGAGATTTTCCAACGGCCCAAGGATAAGCGGCTGAATGATTACCTCACCGGTATGTTCTCCTAGTCCGGGACATGCTTGAGGCCCGCGGCGGCCACGGTTGTCGTGGGACTGATTGGAGAGGCGGGTCATCTCTTTTGCGAGATGGCCCGCCTTTTTGCTCTGCGACCGAAACGACCACCACAAAGGGGACAGGCACCTTCGTGGTGGTTTGGGGTGGGGCTCGCTGCTATCATGGACAACGTTGAATTTCTACGAAGGAGCAGGGCATATGGCGATTCTTTTGGGATGCGATTCCATCAGCCTAGAGTTTCCCACCAAGCATATTTTCGATAGCGTGACGCTCGGCGTGGGCGAGGGCGACCGCATTGGTATCGTCGGTAAAAACGGCGACGGCAAGTCGACGCTGCTGAGTGTACTCGCCGGCACGCTGGAACCCGACGACGGCCGCGTGACGCACCGCCGCGGCACGACGATCGGTCTGCTCGGCCAAAAGGACAACCTGGTCGATACCGACACCGTGCATCATGCCGTCGTGGGCGACGCGCCCGAGTATGAGTGGGCGTCGAGTCCGCGTACGCGCCAGATTCTGGCCGGCCTCATCAGCGATGTGCCCTGGGAAGGCACAGTGGGCGAGCTTTCGGGCGGCCAGCGCCGTCGCGTGGACCTCGCGCGCCTGCTGATCGGCGACTACGACGTGCTCATGCTCGACGAGCCCACCAACCACCTGGACATGCGTACCATCAACTGGCTTGCGCGTCACTTAAAGGCCCGCTGGCAGCGCGGTCAGGGCGCGATGCTCGTGGTCACGCACGATCGCTGGTTCTTGGACGAGGTCTGCACCAGCATGTGGGAGGTCCACGACGGCCAGGTCGATCCCTTCGAGGGCGGCTACTCGGCATACATCCTGCAGCGCGTGGAGCGCGACCGCATGGCCGCCGTCACCGAGGAGCGCCGCCGCAACATGGCGCGCAAGGAGCTCGCGTGGCTGAGCCGCGGCGCCCAGGCCCGTTCCACCAAGCCCAAGTTTCGCGTGGATGCCGCTCGCGAGCTGATCGCCGACGTCCCGCCCGTGCGCGACGAGCTGGAGCTCAAGCGCTTGGCGGTGAGCCGCCTGGGTAAGCAGGTTATCGACGTGATCGACGTGGACGCCGGCTATGCGGATGCCGATGGCGCGCCCAAGCAGGTGCTCACCGATGTGACCTGGCTCATCGGCGCGGGCGACCGCTATGGTCTTTTGGGCGAGAACGGCGCCGGCAAGTCGACGCTGCTCGACGTGATCCAGGGCAAGATCGCGCCCCTGCGCGGCCGCGTGAAGATCGGCCAGACGGTGCGCTTTGGCGTGCTGTCGCAGCAGCTCGAGGAGCTCGAACCCTACATGGGCGACACGATCCGCGAGGTGCTGAGCAACTATAAGAAGTACTACGTCATCGACGGCAAGGAGACCTCGCCCGAGAAGCTCTGCGAGCGCCTGGGCTTTACGACCCAGCAGCTCTGGAGCCGCATCGGCGATCTTTCGGGCGGCCAGCGCCGTCGCCTGTCGCTGCTGCTGACGATCCTGGACGAGCCCAATGTGCTGATCCTGGACGAGCCCGGCAACGACTTGGATACCGACATGCTGGCGATTGTCGAGGACCTGCTTGACGGCTGGCCGGGCACGCTGATCCTGGTGACGCACGACCGCTTCTTGATGGAGCGCGTGACTGACCAGCAGTGGGCGCTACTCGACGGACACCTGACGCATATGCCCGGCGGCGTCGACCAGTACCTGCGCCTGTGCAACGCTACGGCCGAGGGCGAGCCCGTGGGCGCGCCGAGCGCCAAGACCGGCACGTTCGACACCGGCGCCGCAGCGGTTGCGGCCGAAAAGCCCAAGACGAGCGGGCAGCCCAATGGCCTTTCCAACGCCGAACGCCAGAAGCTTCGCCGCGAGGTGAGTTCGCTCGAGCGCAAGATGGAGACGCAGCGCGCTCGCGTGGAGGAGGCCGAGGCCGCGATGGCTGCGGTCGACCCCACCAACTACACGGCGCTGGGCGAGCAGCAGGCCAAGATTGACGAGGCCCACGCCGCCATGGACGAGCTGGAAATGGCGTGGCTCGAGGCCAGCGAGAAGCTCGAGGGCGAGGAGTAGGCGAGAATGGTCAAGGCCGCTTTTTTCGATATCGACGGCACACTGCTGAGCTTTAAGACCCACCGGATTCCGGCTTCGGCACAGCAGGTGCTCGACAGCTTTCATGAGCAGGGGGTTGCGTGCGTCATCGCCACGGGTCGCCCGACCTATCAGATGCCGGATTGGCTGTTCGACCTGGGCTGGGATGCATACATTACGCTCTCGGGCCAGCACTGTTTTGACGCCAAGGGCGTTTACCGCAGCTGTCCCATCGATCCGGACGACGTCGCGGTGATCGTGGACCAGGTGGCGCAGGGGCGCTACGACTCGCTGTGCATGCAGGGCGAGAACTCGTTTGTGAACCGCCTGTCCGAGCGCGTGGTGGCGGCCGGCAACAACGCGGGAATCGTCTACCACGAGGAGCCGTTTGACCACGCCTTCGACGCGCCGGTCTACCAGTTTTGCGCGTTTGTGGATCCGGCCGACGAGCATATCGTGACCGATGCGGTGTCGCATTCGCTCACGACGCGCTGGTGCGATCTGTTCTGCGACATTATCCCTGCCAACGGCGGCAAGGATCTGGGCGTTGCGGCGACGCTGGAGCGCCTGGGCGTCGACGCGAGCGAAGCGATTGCCTTTGGCGATGGCGAGAACGACCTGTCGATGTTTTCCGCCGTGGGCGTGAGCGTGGCCATGGGCAACGCGCAGGATACCGTGAAGGCCGCGGCGACCTACGTGACGACCGCCGTGGACGACGACGGGATCTACAACGCCGCAAAACACTTCGGGCTGGTGTAGCTGCGGATTCGGCACTTGGGGACGTTCCTTTTCTGCCGGCAGTTGGGGACACCCTTGCCAACCCGGCCGGCGAGTCGGCCAATCGGCAAAGACTGTCCCCGACAACTAGTCATTTAAGAACGTCCCCAATGACTATGTTTTAATTCAAAAACAAAATGAATAATGGTAATATTGAAGAATTTGACGGAATTTCTTTAATAGTATGGACGGAAAATAACAAAATAATGGAGTTGAAAGAATTTGGTTGTAATCTCAATACCTATAATCCATACGCCCAAAATGAT
>DXMV01000023.1 GCA_019414055.1 Collinsella sp. | reverse complement strand
CCAGTTCCGCGGCGAGTCCTACCGCGTCCGCCATGCCCTCATGCAGGAGGGCTAGCCGCTCAAAAAGCGTGCGCACTTCCGATGCTCAAGCTGCTCAATTTCCGATGCTCTTTTTGCTCAAATCCTCTTGACGAAACACACCATGCCCTCCGGGCCGCGCAACCGCCACTCCACCAGGGAGTCCGACGTGTCACTTACAGGGTAGCGTCCCGAATGACGCTCCTATGGGCTGTCAAGTCCTTTACTGGCCGACATTTTGGCATTCAGGTAGCGGTCGTATTCGCGTCTGATTTCCTCGTGGGGGCATACGTCTCTTTCTATTTCGCTGAGTCTTACATTCGGCACGTTAAGCTCTCGGGCAATCTGCTGCTGGGTCAGGCTGAGCGATTTTCTCATCGCCGCAAGTTCCTCGCCCCGGGCGTACTTCAGCCTCATGGGGTGCCGCAACGTCGAGTAAACCTCCCTGGCTACGAATCTCTTTAGGCAGCGCATGGCCTCTCGCTTCGTCTTGCCGTCGGACTTGCGCTTCGCCATGTAGGCGAGCGTTCTCTCGTCCCCGCTCATCCTGCTTACGGCAATCATGTGGAGAGCTTTATTGGCCTGCCTGTTCCCGCCGCGGTTGAGCCTGTGCCTGTCGGTCTTTCCGCTGGAGGCGGGAATGGGGGACACGCCGCAGATCGAAGCGAAACTTGCCTCGCTCGGGATGCGCTCCGGGTTGTCGCCCGCGGCGATCGCGAGTTCCGCGGCGTTGACGGTGCCGCACCCCTTCACCTGCAGGAGGGCGCCATGCATTGGCCTCGATGAGCCGATGCATGGCGCCCTCCAATTGGCCTGCTTTCTCATCGAGCTCCAGCCAGGTCCTGGCGAGCGCCCTCAGGGACGCAAGCAGCGGCCCGGCGACGTCGTCTTCCGCATTCGGGCGGCAAGACCCCAGTTTCCTGTACAGGCTCGCTCCCTTGAGCGGCCGGTATTTGGTCCTGACCCGCTCCGGGGCCGACACCAAGAGGGAGCCTATGGCGTTGGATACGCTGGTCATGGTGTTGACGTGTATGGATCTCGCCACCGTAAGGGCGCGCAGGCCCTCAACCCACTCGTTGTGGGACTTCGGCACTATGCCCTTTCCGGCAGCCACCGCGCGGGCGGCGTGCTCGGCGTCGATGCCATCGGTTTTGCCCTCTCCGACTCGCCTCTTTTCCCTCTTGGGGCGAAGTACTTCGAAGACGTCATAGCCGCGTTCCATGAGGTAGGAGCATAGACCCGCGCCATACGACGTCGTCCCCTCCATGCCTACCGCCACGCAGCCCGACGGGTCGCCGATTTCCTCCGCAAGTTGTTTGTAGCCCCATGTGGGTAAATTCAGTCGGCACTGACAATGCTGTTGTCAGCCATGTTGAATCCTCCCTATTCCACGAGTAAGGCGACCTCGCGCTAGTGCTTGTTGAGCCGCTTCTCGTCGGTTGCCACCCCCGCGTTGGAAAGCCCGGTCGTGCCGCCCTGGACACCGCCAGCCTTGCCGCCATAGAACAGCCAAGGCTTCACCTCCTTGAACACAGAGGCGTCGCCGTCGTGGCCGTCCGGCAGCGCCTTGGCCGCCTTCACATTGCGTACGGCCTGCCAGCCGCAGCTCCTACTCTGCGCGCTCGTCTGCCGCCCGGGCCTTCACCTGCTCGATCACGCCGCGTAGAGCATCGGCTGCCTCTGCGGTCTTGGCGGCCTCGGCCACCTGGCCCTCAAGCTCCTTGATACGTACCTCTTGCTTGGCGAGAAGGACCTTGAACTCGTCGGGGCCATCGTCGGTGGCGGCAACTTCTTCTTCCGCATGCTGCACTTGTTCGTCTGTTTACCCTTGCGGGTGCTGCTGCGTCACCGTCGCCTGCCCACATCGGTGTCCTCCTTCATGGGAACCACTTTCGTGAATCACGCAGGCAGGAGCCCGCCCGAATGCATGTTAGGAGCAGGGTATTTCTCTGTCACAAGAGCGTAGTCAGCTCGAACTAAATCACATTTAGTATTGTGCCACTTTCGAAGAGCTCAAAGCTTTAGCACAATCTATAAGGTAGCAGCTGTAAATCTGCTATCCTAAGCATGTTCCAAATTTCCGCAATAGAGAGGAAATGGTATATGGAGGCAATAGACTACATACCTAGGCTGGTGAGAGCCTGTTTAGAGAATGACAGAAGACTCGTAGAGTCAGTCTCGCTCACGGTGTCCCGCAAGCTGAGACGTGATCGTCCTGATCTCGCTTCGGAGATCGCTGGGGCGCTTGCAGCATCTGACATGAGAAGCGAGGCTACCCGTGCAGCCGAGATAAACCCGCTACCGATCGACCGAGAGACCCGCTTCTCTCTCGTAGAGTTCATAGAGCCAATCGAGCTACCGGACCCCATTCTTGATGCTGCAACCACAAAAGAGCTTGCCGACTTTCTCAAGGAAAGAGGTCTGATTCAGCGGTTTTTCGAGGATGGGATCGAACCCTCGAACAGTATCCTCTTCATTGGCGCTCCGGGCGTGGGTAAGACATACGCGGCCAACTGGCTTGCATACAAGCTCGCTCTTCCGCTCATAACGCTCGACCTCGCAACTTCGATATCCAGCTATCTCGGTCGATCCGGACAAAACATCAAGAGCGTCTTCGACTATGTCCGCGCACAGCCTGCGGTGCTCTTCCTGGACGAGTTCGACGCAATTGCGAAGCGGCGTGATGACGAGGGTGACCTCGGCGAATTGAAGCGCCTAGTGAACGTTCTTCTCAAAGAAATCGAGAGATGCCCTAAGGGCAGCATCGTGCTTGCAGCTACAAATCATCCGGAGTTGTTGGATAGGGCGATTTGGCGGCGCTTCGACAGAGTTATAGAGGTGCCGCTTCCCGAGGAGAACGAACGCATGCGACTCTTCGAGAGACACTTGCCCAGCGACCGCTTCACGCTCTCGCAAGAGATGCTCTTCCTCATGGTCGAGAAGAGCGCGGGCATGAGCGCCGCAGACATTTGCAAGCTTTGCGAGCACATTAAGCGCCAATCAGTGATGAATCCGGGCGAGAGCATAGAGATCATTTCTCTGAGCGAGCTGTACTCCAAATGCAAACCTCAAACGAAGCAGGAGAAAAGTGAGGCGTGCATAAAACTCAGAGAAATTAACCCAGCCCTTACCGTGCGAGACATTGCGCGGATCGTCGGAGTCGGCGCCTCGACGGTCTCCCGCTACATGAAGGAGGCATAAGCCATGTCCGACCCGCTGCCAATCCTTGCTCACGGCGAATCATATGCTCAGCCAGTTCAGAAGAAAACCGGTGGAGGTTCCAAGCCACGGCCACACGAGTACGAAGAGGCTAGGAACCGCCTCCTTGCTAATATCGGCGCTGTGTCCAGGCAGATGCAGACCGACCCTGATTCCTACCTCGAGGAAAAGGTGGTCTGTATACGTATGGAGCCCAAGTTCGAAGCAAAGTCCTATGCACCCTCGTCGGTGCTCACCTCTTCGGACGAGTTGCAAGTCATCGGCGGCAGGAGATACAAGACAGGCAACGTGCAACCTCAGAAGAACAGTAATGACGAAGATGCAGGAGAGCAGCTCGAGTTCGCAAAGCTCTACTTCCTGCGCACGACCTCAAAGGGTCTTGCCGATTTTGAAAACGCGCTTCGCACCGGGTCAAACGAATCGGACGCATGGCGCAACGAGGTAATGTCCATCCGTTCCTTCGACCTGCTTGAGCCGGGCGAAAAGATACTTGGCTTCGATGCGGAATGGAAAGAGGGCCTGGTCGAAGCCGTGCTTCATCCGCTCCAAGAAAGCGCCGAGGATGCCGTAGACCTGTTCTGCAAGGCAGCAGGACTCGGTCGTGACGAAATCGAGGTACGGTCATACAAAGACGGCGTTACATTCATCGCCGCACAGTTGAGCAGGGAAGCTACTATGGCAGCAGCGAGAATCAACCCGCTGCGCACGGTTCACCCGATGGGAAGAATCGCCTTCGAGCCGATACGGAGCGCGATGAGCGCACCAGCACCGCAGGTTGCTGCGGCCCAGAATGTCCCACCTGTGACCGTCGGCGTCTTCGATGGTGGATGCAATCCCAATGTCCCGCTCCTCTCCGGCTATGTCAATGCGCATGATGCCGTTGCATCGCTGCCCGACCAAGACGGCATCGACCATGGAACGGGTGTATGCGGAGCCGTGCTGCATGGCGAGCTTTCTGGTAAGGGAGCTAGTGACGTCCTTCCTGCGCCCGAGGTGAAGGTTGAGAGCTTTCGAGTGCTGCCACCGAGCGATCCCATCGACATTGACCTCTACGAATCGATCGACGCTATCGAGTACGTAGTCGGGCATAATCCTGACATCCAACTGTATAATCTCTCATTTGGCCCCGCTGGCCCCATTCTCGACGATGACATCAGCCGCTTCACTTATGCGCTTGATGTGCTGTCGTACAACCGCGATGCCGAGCCGCCCCTCTTTTGCATTGCGGCCGGCAATGACGGCGATTTGCCAAGCCCAGATAATCGTGTGCAGTCACCAGCGGATCTGGTCAACGGCATCGGAGTTGGCGCGTTTTGTATATTGCCTGATGGTACGAAGGCACGCGCTCCGTATAGCTGTGTTGGTCCGGGAAGAGAGGGTGCCAAAATCAAGCCCGACCTCCTTGAGTATGGAGGGGACATCAACAAGCCATTCGTGGTGGTTGCCTCAAGCGGAAATGCTTTAGGCGCAAGCGCGGGTACCAGCTTTGCATCTCCTTTACTCGTCCACAAGCTTGGCAGAATGATGTCGCGAAGCGAGGATATCTCACAGCATCTCGCCCGGGCTCTGGTCCTCCACAATTCGAAGCACAGTGATAGCTTTGTTCGAGAAGAGTACGGTTTCGGCATTGCTCCAGATGATCCATCGAGTTGTCTGAGCTGTGACGACAACCGCGTCACCACGCTATATCAAGGCATGCTCAGACCTAAGCAGCTTGTCTCGCTGCCGATATTTGCCCCCGGCATCGAGTCGGCGAAGGGGCTTATCACAATCAGCTGGACCATCGTTGCAGTCTGCGAAACGAATCCCAATGATTCGGATGCATACACCTCAAGCTGCATAGTAGATACCCTCATTCCTCATGCCAACAAATACACGTACTCGCTCAAAGGTACAAGCTATAGGCATACGGTGAATCTCGCCACCGAGGAGGGGCGTATCAAGGCAGCTGAACTTGAACTGCAGGGCTACACCTCATCAACCTTGCCGGTGAGCAAGCCTGCAAAGAAGTACTGGGAAGAGTCAGAGTTACGAGCCAACGATATGAAGTGGGACAGTGTCATTAGCAGGACACAGCGCATGAAATCAAGCTCATTGTATGACCCGAAGCTGACGCTCCAATCCTTATTCCGTAATAATAACGATCCCGATGCGCTCACTCGTTACTATGCGGTCGTGACGGTCGATGCTCCAGGCTACAATGGCAGTCTTTACAACAGTACGCTCCAGGAGTATCGCAACTTGCAGCCAATCAAGCTCAGGATTGAGCCGCGTCTTGAGGCACGGAGTTAATAGAATGGACGGCCATCGTGCATAATTGCCTGATGGCCGTCCTGCTACATACAAAGCAATAGGATAATATTAGGCAGACAGAACGATGCCTCTCTCGTCGAGCAATCTGTCTACCGCGTTGAACAACTCTTGAAAGTTTCCAAGGGTCACATTAACGAACTGATACTTTAGGTCTTCGGAATGTGAACTCTCTCCGAAGAGCTCAGTAATCCCTGAGTTGAATTTCGACTTGCCATGGCGGCCTTCTCCTTTGAAGAAGGTCGCCATGGCCCCATTCCGGTCTTGTGATTATTCGCTGATTATTGCATCAGTTTTGCTACGCCGTTCCATGCCGCACTGCAACGCCGCTCCATGGTAGGCTGATACACGTTGACACGAAGAGCCTGTACGCGCCTAGCATGAGGCGTTTTCTTTTCCAAAACAATCCAGATGGCACGAAGCGTGCGGTAGTGTCGCGATCGTTGGTGTAGGTCTCGGTTCTCAAGGGTAGCCGGAGTCGACCCGAGGAACCGAGAATCGCCTAGAATGCCGTCATCCTAGCGTATGTCACGCCGCCTTCCCGCCGGGAATCGGGCTGTCGGCCACGACGAGCGCGATGAACCTGGCCACGTGCTCGGGGACGGCGCCCTCGACGGCCCTGCCGATGGAGTCGTCGTTGAACCAGCGGCGGCCGACCCACTCCTTGTCCATCTCGGCGAACACGGCGCCCATCATCCTGATGGGCTACTTCCTGCTCGGGAACACCTGTATGACGCGGCTGCGGCGCTTGAGCTCGCGGTCGGTGCGCTCCTGCACATTCTTGGTGCGCAGGCTGACGTGGTCTGCGACCGCGAGATACGCGGTAGCGACCTTGGCCGCATGTGGGCGCTTCTGCAGGTTCGAGCGGAAGGATGTGAAGTGATGGGCGAAGACGTGAAATGGGCGTTGGGCATTGCGGTCACGGCGCTCGTGCTCGTGGCGTTTCTGCCGCTCGTGCCGGTCGTCCTGGTGCCGGGGCCGTGGAAGACTAGGGGGCGCGTCCGAGACCGAAACCCCCCGTTGGAGGGGCCGTCCGGGCCGTCCGTTTTTTGTCCGGGCGAGCTGAGATGCTTTTATCGCGATACGCGCAGATGGGAAGCACATCACTGGTATGATGGGCAAAAGGAGGAGATTATGAACACGACCGCAAGCTACACCGCCATGGGAATCGCCAAATACGTAGTTGACAAATGCTATAAAGACAACAAGCCGGTCAGCAACCTACAGCTACAGAAGATGCTGTACTTCTTGCAACTAACTTTCATCAAGGGGTACGACTCGCCCCTGTTCGACGACACGTTCGAGGCATGGCAGTACGGCCCGGTCATCCGCGACGTATACGTCAAGTTCTCCGAGTTCGGCGGTTCGCCCATAAAGATGATTTTCCCTGACGCAGTCCGCTTCGAGAACGACGAGCAGGAAGATTTCATCAACACCATCATCGAAAAACTGCGAGGACTTTCTCCCTGGAACCTCGTACGGGTCTCCCATGCGAAGGGGTCCCCGTGGGATGAGGTCTACAATAGGCGCGGACAAGACAAGGGAATCATCCCAAACGGTCTCATCGTCGCGGCCGCAAAGGCGGACCAGAATGGCTGAGAATCAAGAAGTGCCCGCCGGCATGAAAAGAGCCCTTGAGATTCTGACGAGCGTTCTCCAAGCCGCAAACGGCGACTATCTTGAGAAATCGATGCTCATTGTTCCCGACGTCGAGGCGGACTCCGATGAGACACAGAAAAGGGATGCGCTGACCAAACTTCTGGAAACCTTAGCGTCCGACGACCCAGGCCTCTCCCTCTCGGATGAAAACATCGCCGACGTCAAGGCCTTCTTCGTAAAGCTGTACGGCGGGCAGGTGAAGTTCCGCCATAGATACTCGGACGTCTGCAACGTCGTGTTTGACTACAAGGATTGCGAGCTCGACCCGACGAACGTCCCATACCCCGTAAGCCGCTTGGCCGACAACATGGGCAAGGTCCTGACAAGCATGCTGGAAGACCGACCCCGCTCGGAGCAGGCCGATAGTGTACGTAAGCTGTGCGACCACATCGAGCTTGAGAAGACGCGCCTACTCCACTACACGGAGCAGATGAAGATGATGTGCTCCTTCGAGGAAAGGAGCACGCAACTCGACGAGCAAATCAAAGAGCAGCAGGAAAAGACGGAAAGCGAAATCAAACGTCTGGAAGATGACTCGCTGAAGCGAATTGAGGAGGAAAAGAGAGAGGCGCAGCGTGAAAACGTGTCCGTCCTCGGCGTGTTCACCGGCATCGTCGTCGCCTTCGTCGCGGGCCTGACCTTCTCCTCATCCATCCTGCAGAGCATCGACAGGGCGAGCATCTACAGGCTATGCGCGATGGCGACAGTGATAGGAGTATTCCTATTCGACACGATAGCGATCCTGCTCTCGTTCCTGGGAAAGGTGACCAGAGTTGAATGCCCTGACCTGGCCAAGATCGTGAAGATCGCAAACTTCATCGCCCTCGTCTTCCTCGCCGCCGCGGTCTTCGCGAGATTCTTCATCCCTATGCCAGCTTACAACTAGCAGGAAGCGGAAACACCTACGACTAATCAGGGCCGCCCTCCGGGGCGGCTCCCCGCTTTTCGCGGCGGGGCGCGATTGATTGGAGGTGACGCTTGGACGCCGACGAGCCGCTGGCGAACCCGCGTCACGAGACATACTGCCACGAGCGCGTTGCGAGCAGAACCCAGAGGCAGGCGAAGCTCGCCGCGTGGCCCGAACGCTCGCGCTGGAAGCCCGAGACGGTGGACAACAAGATCTGCAAGCTCGAGGCCGAGCAGGAGGACAAGGCTAGGATTGCGAGCTCCATCCAGGGCGTCATGAAGCGCGTGAAGGCCAAGGGCGTGCCCGTGGTGGTCTACGAGCCCACGCTGGACGCGCCGGAGTTCTTCGGCTCCGAGGTGACCCACGACCTGGAGGCCTTCAAGGCCGGCTGCGACGTGATCGTGGCCAACCGCTGGAGCGACGAGCTCACGGACGTGGCGGACAAGGTGTACACGAGGGATCTGTTTAAGAGGGAATAGGGGAGAGCTGACGGCTGCGGCGACTCTGTCCTTGTGCATAAATCCAATTATTGAAAAGAGGGTGTATCGGCGCAAACCGATACACCCTCTTTTGGTTAAACAAGTCCCATTAGCCTTTGATTACGCTTTTATAGATATACGTACGTTCTCCGGTCCTACTCTTAAATTACCACCTCAGGGAGCCGAATCTGGATTAGGTGTTAAAGCAAATATATATTGGAAGGTAAGACTGATATATTCTCGTCAACGTCTTTAATGAGCAACCTTTGCTCTAGAAGAAGTTTATGCATGAGATTCTTTCCATGGTCTTTATTGTCGAGTGTGCTTCCATACTCATACAGAAGATGCGATATGCGTGAGTACAGATCTTCTCGAATTGCCTGCTCATCAACTGTTTTATCTGACTTGTTTGGATATTTTTTGTATAGAAATACAAGCTTAGTAACTCCACCGTATAGATTGACGGTGTCAAAAATCGATTGGAAGTAGGAATAGTCAGCCCGAGAAAGCGAGTGTCCGAATATCTTGATGAAACGGGTATTGCTGTCGCAGAGTTTTGCAGTTTCGCTTTCGTATGGCACTAATGACATAAGCCTATATGTTTTTGTAAACGGCACCGCCGGATGGTCTTCAGCGACGTCTTTTCCGTCAATGCCAAATATTGTGTCCGTTTTGTCCAGTGAGCCATGAATATTCCGGGCAGCAACAATTCCCAGCTGCTGATCTTCCGATTTTAATGGGGTTGTATAGTTAAAGTTTAAGATAGATGTTTCATAGTTCTTTTGCTGGGCCTTATTAATGCAGGCATTGCGAATGGCTGCATAATACTCCACAGCCTTTTCCCTGTATTTATTGTTATTATCGACTTGTTTTTCTAGATAGCTCGCAAAGATGTGCTCGTAATCTTTTAGTGAGGTTAGAAGGAAATGGGTGAGCTCATCCTGGGAAACGTTTTCCTTACCCAGACTAGTTGAAACGTAATCGTATACGGCGTTATCTGGATGTTCAGAACGATTTGGTTTTGACGGATCAATTGTCCACACCAGTTGCTCATACATGTGGTCCAATCTTGAACCCAAGTCGTCATCATGGAACACATACGCTGAAATAAGGCTTTCTATATTGCACCACAATGGGTCGTTTTCACCGATTTCAGAAAGAATGACATCCCAGACATTTCTTTCGTACTTAGGGATCGATTCAATTGAGCATGCTGCGTTCATCCTATTGCGATAAAAATCTGAGAACTTTGACTTCAGTCCGCAGGTCAAGTCGAATCCATTTCCAAGAATTATTAGTTGGTGCATTATTTAAATCCTTCAATCGTAGTGAACTCCGTGAATAGCTTCTCAACTATTTACCCGATTACTAAGGTGTTGCTACAACGGTATCCAACTTGCGAGGACACGACATGGGGCGTCATTGAGGAAAGGTTTTGGTAACTTGATATTGTCAATTTCCCTGTGCTGCTAATTTTGGAATCAGCGGTCGGCATATTTGCCTAACGTGAATCTTCCTTTCACCGACTGGCAAAACGATTTACACCTAATTTCGGGGTTCGTTTACAGCTAATTCGTTCGCCACTCGCCTGATCTCGCTACACTAATAACTGCTGCTACCAGGTAGTTTTCTGGCGCAGTTTCCAATGGCTCTTGCGAAGATCGGAGCGGTTATGTTTGCCACCGCGTTCCACACTAGCCGACACTACATCCTGTTTACTGCCATGGCCTGCCTATGCGTTTTGCTGGGCGGGCCTTCTTATGCCGCGGGCGCGGACAGCCTGTTCATCGCGGGCGCCACGTACTACGAGCCGGGTGTGTCGGGCCCCGGTTGGGCCTGGACCGATGTCGACCATCTGCATCTTAACGGCTACACGGGCGAGGCCATCGGCGCCGACGGCGAACTGGTGGTGACGCTGACCGGGCAGAACACTGTTGTCGAGACGAGCGCGCCCGACGTGGACATCTCGCGGTGCGGCATGGAGGTGTGGGGCGATCTGACGCTCCGCGGCACCGGGTCGCTGGTGGCCACGGGCTCGCAGTGCGGAATCTACGTGTCGGGGACGCTCGCGGTGGACGGCTGCAAGGTTGACGCGCGGGCCGACGGCGCCGGCATCGCGGATGCGCGGGTGGCCGGCGTGATCGCGGACGGTCTTGCCGTTCGCGGCGGTGGGCGCGTTGTCGCCGCAGGCGCGGGCTCCGGGGCGGGCGTGCGCACCTATGGTGTGTGTCTGCTGGGCGGGGCTGCCGGCGGTGGCGCGGCCGGGCAGCTTACCGTCGATGCGTCCTGGCTGGATGCGTCGGGCGCCGACGGTGGCGTCGCCTGCCTGGGCGGGTCGCTTGCATCCGCACGCTTTGTGGCGCCTGCGGGCGGGGCCTTTGGTGCGGGCGGCGTGGTGAATGCCGACGGGTCCGTGGCAGCGCGTGTGACGATCGAGCCCGAGGGCGCTGCTGGCCCGGCGGGGGAGAGCGATGCGCGCGATGTGCCGGGGGATGGTCCTTCCGTCCCTGGCACTGACCCCGCTACCGGAGAGCCAGCTACGGATCCGTCGACGAATCCCACTCTGAAGCCAGCGGCCGCGACTAAGACGGTGACCACGACAACAGTGACTAACAACACGGCCGCCAAGACCTCCAGGCCCAAGGCCGCCACCGCGACCTCCTCATCACTTCCCAAAACCAGCGACAACAACTGGATCGCCGTGTCCGGCTTGCTGTTCGTGCTGGGAACAGCGGTTCTTAAAGCTGCACGCCGTTGCTGATGCTCCCGATTTCCGGATGTGCGGGAAAACCGGAGCCCGCCGAGCGCAAGCCAAATTCTGTTAATAAAACCGCAGGTCGCGAAAGCGCAAAACCGGGTTCTGGTCGGCAGAACTCGGCCCCACCACTTCTGGACAAGGCCAGCTGTCAGAGTTCGTGTCTTATAGGAATAATTTAATTCACGCCGCGTTAAGTCTAGTCTGCTCCTTATACTCGAATATAAACACTAAGGAGGTAGTCATGTTTTGGAGCTATGTTCAGCTTGATGATGGCACCCAATTTGCCTACTCAGAGACAAGAGAAGACGGAACCGTTCGCGTGGCCGTCGAGCGCCCGGTTGACTTTGGCTTTGACCATGCGGAATGCTTCTTGCCTGCGGTCAAATGGTTCAACGTCGAAGGATTTACTGCTGATGACCTCAATTTCTTGACCGAATTTGTTAGATCAAACGCCCCGTTTATCTTCGAGCTCGCCGAACGCCAAAAAGCCGGACCGGCGGTTTCGGCGCTGGCCCGCTGACTTTCTACTGTTGTACGGCAATTATCCATGATCTCGCCTACCGACATATCCACTGCGGTCTCCCGCGTGCTGGCTCGCTACGACGCCAGCGAGGCATATTTATTTGGTTCGTTTGCTCGCCTCGGGCAAACGCCTGATAGCGATATTGACTTGCGCCTAGTCTGCGGCAACACCATGACGTTCGGCACGCTTTACGAACTCTCCCATGAGCTCGAGAAGGAGCTTGGGCGAAAGGTTGATATAGTCACCAACCCACCAGAGCACATGCGCCCGCCCTTCCGCAAAAGCATCGAACAGGATGAGGCGCGCATCTATGAAGTGCTGTAGCAGGCTGAGGCGTTAGTGTGCTCCGGCGTTATCAGCAAGTCTTAATTTTGCCGCATACTTCCGGGCTCGGCGAGTCTTAGAAGCCAGTATTGAACTCAAACTCGGTTCCATACACCCTTTTGCTCTTTGAATACAGGTATCGCCCTAGCGATAGTTTGCTATACTATCGCTAGGGCGATACCTGTTAGGAGACTCGCGTGGAACTGTGGCATGGTTCTCAGAAAATCATTGAGACTCCCCAACTTGGCCATGGGAAAGTCCATAACGACTATGGACAGGGATTCTATTGCACAGAGAGCCTCGACCTTGCAAGGGAATGGGCATGCTCGCGTGATGCCGATGGCTTTGCGAATCGCTATGAACTCGATATGGCCAATCTCAAGGAACTTGACCTGCTATCGCCGCAATATTCAGTTCTGCATTGGATAGCGTTGCTTGTAGAACATCGTTCTTTTCGCAAGGACACCGCTATTGCCGTGGGGGCGTGCGAATTTCTCCACGATCATTTTCTACCTGACACTAGCACTTGCGACGTAATAAGGGGATGGCGCGCGGACGACTCGTACTTTAGCTATGCCAGAGCTTTTGTGAACAATACGATTACCGTCGATCAGCTTGGTCGATCTATGAGGCTCGGCAGCTTGGGAGAGCAGATTGTGCTCAAAAGCGAGCGCGCGTTAAAGAGCATTCGTTTTGCTGGATTTGAACGTGCGCCGCAAGCTTTGTATGGTCCATTGGCCAAGGAGCGAGATAAAGCGGCAAGGGCACAGTATCGGGAGCTACTTGCCGAAAATCCATTTGAGGGAATCCGTATCGTCGATATCATTCGAGAGGGGATGACGGGCGATGACCCACGCCTACAGTGAGATGTATCTCGAGGATGCCATGAGAACGCTGGGCGAGGCGGTCGATTTTGCCCTCTGTGACCAAGGGCTGACTCCAGCCGAGTTGACGGCGATCCTGTCAAACGCTTTTGAGATGAAACAGTTTGAGCGCGGTATACCTCGCGTCGTCTGCGGCATGGCGGGCGACGAGCTCGCGCGCGATATTATCGCCCATGCGGGACTGACCCCCGTCGAATGCAGGGAGACCTATCCGTTCGACCGTTCGCCTCAGTACTGGGCGGGCTGGGTTTTGGCCTATGCGCAATGGATGTGCAGCCTGGGCTTTAATGAGCTACTCGAAGTCGCCCCGCTCGATTGGATCATTGGCTCGTACCATCCGCTCCACGAGGCCTCCGAAGACAAATTCGCCCAGATTGTCATTGATAAATGGAACAACGCCCAGACAGACAAAAAGGGCCTCAAAGCGGCACGAAAGGCGGCTGGCCTAACGCAAAAGCAGCTCGCCGCCCAATCGGGGGTTAAACTTCGCGCCATACAACTCTACGAGCAGAACCAGCTCGACCTACGCCGCGCCTCGGTCTCCTCGGCATTGGCGCTCGCAAACACGCTCGACTGCAGTATTGAAGACCTCATCTGGCAACCGATCGTTCTGGAGTACGACTCGCAGTCTTTTCCATCTACGAAGCTATAAAGGAGACGCACATGCTTTGGAGTCATGTTCAGCCAGATGACGGCACTGGTCGCGCTACTCAAGAAGATTACTCAGTAGCGCACGAGGCAAATTCAGCATCACCGATTTTGCTCGACGGCGCCACGTCAATCGACGAAGCTATTCGGCTGACCATTGCGGGCATACCCAACGCGCTCAGACTCTTGGAGAACTCATGATGGCGACTACGCAGCGAGGCGCGCATCCGTTAGCGCCGCTCGTGCTCGATGATGCCGGTTCGCTCGAGGCTATGGCCGCGGCCGTGATGCGCCTACACAGCACGCTGATGACGGTCGGGCGCTGCTATACGACCGACGCCACAGGCGACCGGGCCGCGCTTGAGCTTGGACGCATCGAGTCCGTGCTTGCGGGTGCATTCTGTACGATATTCGGCCAATCGCCAACCGATCGCTTCGCTGATATCTTTGACCAGGCCACCTACGTAGCCGAGCACATGGTCAAGGACCACATCTTTGAGGACGGCAACAAGCGCACCAGCCTTGTCTTTGCGTTGTCCGTTCTAAGGCTCATCGGCACTCCGGTCATGCTGTCCGACAGCCCGGAGCCCAAAGACAACCAGTACTACGCTTGGATCCAGGACCTCGTTTCCGGTAGCCGCTCTCGCTCCGACCTCGCCGAAGACCTGCGCCGCGGTTGCGTTGCGGGCACGGGCGACCCGTCGCACGTATAGAATCAAAGCATCCGCACGCCGGTAATTGAATTGATTGGACACCACATGGATATCCCCAGCACCCTGCGCTGCCGCCCCGAGACTTCGTGGATAAAGCGGTAAATGGTGGTTTGGCTGCGGTTTTGCCGATTGCTTTGCTTACTTTTGCTTGGCTTGCACCCACGAATTTAAAATCGGGGGCAAAAAGTTCTTGGTAAACCACGCGCGGCTATGATAGTATCTCTTTTGCCGAAAGGCGACGGGCGATTGGCTCAGGGGTAGAGCATATCCTTCACACGGATGGGGTCACAAGTTCGAATCTTGTATCGCCCACCATCAAAAGCGCAGGTCAGAGGTGTTAAGCCTCTGGCCTTTTTCTTTTTGACACCTAAACTTGCACCAATAATAAATCGTAGTCGTCTAAGGCGTCATTTTTATCGCAACCTTTTTGCTGACGCCATTGCACGTTTTGTATAAAACGTATGCGTATTTTCATTGAATTACCCATATGATACGAGCGCAAATGTGGAGACAGGGACCACACGCCCAGAGCTCCTTCCAGCTGATTTCTATCACACGAGGGATTTTTGGCAGAACTTGTCAAGCTATTGGTCAGTGTTTGGTCAGCTTCCGGTACTTACCCGCATGATGCCCCAGTAGATAATCGGCGATGTCCGCAATCTGCACGGCCTATGGCCGATACCAGGGGAGACGCAAATGGACGAAATCGTCTGCGCAAACACCGCATTCCGCTACTGGCGCTGCCCACCGCAGGTGCGCGACTTCTACCCGCGCCTACCAAGCTCCGATGACGGCTGGGGCGCTCTCGCAAAATCGCCATTCACAAAAGACGTCTTTAAGACGCCGATTATTACTACGACAGCGACCGGTGGCGTTAACTACCATTCGGTATTACGAACAACTATCCACTGCGAAGACGCTTCGGGGGTGGACTCGACTCTGGAAACCCCGATGGGCTTTAGAGTAACCAATCCGCTTGCGACGCTATTTACCATGGCGCGCTTTTTGTCTCCCATGGATCTTGTCCTTGCCATGTATGAATTCAGCGGATGGTTCTCCGTCTTTGAGCCCACCGCCGCGGTCGAAGCTGAGCTGCGCAAGGCCAAAGACACCGCCAAAAATGCCGCCAAAGAGGCCACCACCGAATCCCTCTTTGACCTCGATGAAAGCCAGGACGAAGCGCCATGGAAGCGCGTCTATGCGAGCGTAAAGGTCAAGGAACCTGTAAAGGGACTAAACGGCAAAAAGAAATCGAAAGAGGTCACCAAGCTAAAGGGCACATCGCTTTGGATGAGAAAGCCGCTCGTCGAGTTACATGAACTTCATGAGTACGCCAAGAAGATGAAATGCCGCAAATGGGGCACGAAGTTTTACAACGCCGCGCAGATGGTGACGGGTATAGCTGCGTCCCCGCTCGAGGTGGCCGGAATTCTATTGCTGTCGCTTCCGCGCTCCCGCGGCGGGGCCGGCTTTCGAAACGTCTACGTCAACGACCTTACGCCGCTGACCGCATCCGCGCAGAGTATTGCGGGGCAAAATGTCTGCTACGGGGATATCGTGATCGTGAATCCGACCATAATGAAGGCGGGCATCGTGGAGCTTCAGGGAGAAGTCATCCATGGGACGGGCGCCGTTCTCGACCACGATGCCAAACGCATGACAGCGCTGCAAACCATGGGATATGACGTGTTTCTAGTTACGCACGAGATGCTTAACGATGCCGAGCAGCTCGATGCGATCGTGCGAAGTCTTTGCTCGCGCTTGGAATTGCGCTATAGGTGCAAAACGGAGGCTCAAAAGACGGCGGAAACGGAGCTTCGGGCCAACGTTCTGTGTAATTGGCTGCAAATCGGTCGCTAAGCGCTCGCATTGCCCACTTTCGGACACCCTGGGCAGGGTGTCCGAGATACCGTCGCCACGAAACCGGGGCATCTACTACTTTTTAACCCGACCCCTCGACCACAACCTTTGTTTCGCGAAAACCGCAAGCCGTCTACCTGCGGTTTTTAT
>DXMV01000022.1 GCA_019414055.1 Collinsella sp. | reverse complement strand
CCAGTTCCGCGGCGAGTCCTACCGCGTCCGCCATGCCCTCATGCAGGAGGGCTAGCCGCTCAAAAAGCGTGCGCACTTCCGATGCTCAAGCTGCTCAATTTCCGATGCTCTTTTTGCTCAAATCCTCTTGACGAAACACAGATGCGGCGGGTGGCTGATTGGTCGGGCGAAATGGCTGACATTTCGGCGAGCTGTTGGTCGGGCTGCATCCAGGCAGGCGGGGCGTAGGGCTGGGCGGCGGATGGCGCTTGGGTTGCGTTGAGTTCATCTGGCGAAATGGCTGACATTTCTGATCTCCAATCATCACGGCCGGTACCGAGCTTCGCGAGCGGCCGTTCCCCCACGCGCGATCAGGCATTTTCAATGTCTGACAATGTCTGACAGCCCTGGCAGACATTTCGCGTGGGGTGAGCGAGCGAAGCGAAGCGATTTCAGGCCACTTGTGGCCCCAGCTGCGGTTTTGCCGCAGGTTCAATGTCTGACATTCTTAATGTCTGACGTTGAACGAAACTGGCGTGCTAATTGGCCTTATGGGTAGTTTGGAGCACTTTTTTGGGGCGGTTCGGGTGTTGCCGCAGCGGCATCCACAATTGGCAAGGCCATTTAGCACCTGCCGTCTGACCGCAGGGAAGGCGGCCGCGCTGCGGGGTGATCGGCTCCTGCTCGGGGCGAATTCTGCTATCCCCTGGCATGTGATTGGGACGTTGGAGAATGTCTGACAGGTAGCCAATGGGTGCTTGGTCAATGTCCGCCAACTCCACAGCTGGGGAACATAAATGTCTGCCAGGGCATAGGGATCTCGATGAATGTCCGACAAAGAAACAGATGGGGAATAGGGCTAACGAGGGGTTGCGGGCAACGAGGATGGGTGCGTTTTGAGAGTGCATCTGGCAGAGGAATACGGCGATCTGCGATCCGCTTCAGATGGTGCTCTCCCCTATCCGGCGAGCGGCTTGGAAGTATGAGGTTGGTTTCTGATGGGTGTGCAGCAAGTCGCAACAGCAAACTGTTTGTAAGGTCGAAAGGGTTTCAGCAATTGGATTTGGACGCTGATTTGATTACCGTTCTGGTTTGAAATCATTGTTTGTAGTTGCTCCGGCATTAACTTGAAAGGCTTGTAAAAAGGTTTCGCGCAACGAAAAATGACGGCGCGACCGCTACGTATTTAGTGATTACCGGCAATCTGAAAGCAAGTTCTTTCAATTTAGAAACGTGAACTGACTGCGAATTATTAGAGGACGAATAGGAGAAATTGAAAAGAAATGGACTTCGCATACCGTTTGATACACGCACAAAAATAAAATCTAAGCGTGGTTTTAAAACTGAAAACGTTGTTCGAATTAAAGGAAATCAAAACCTGTTTGAAGTTTTATTGCACGGCATTATGAGTTATTTGAGTCGGTTGGAAAGTTGATTTCGTCCGTTAATGACAAGAATAATAACGAATAGCGATACTGCGGAGTGCCATTAAGGGCACTCCGCTGGTGTGCGAAATGCTTTAAAACGAACGTAGGACGAATACGTTTTTGCTCTACCCTTTTGCCTATAAACCTGGCAAAAACTCCTGCCATATTTGATGAGATGCAACGGCAATCCAGTCGAGCGAGTAGATAGATTCCGTTTGATTCTTAAAAATCAAACGGGCAAAACACTCGAAATGGAAACTCAAATTAAAAGAATAATAAGAAGAATAATAACAAGGTGTTTTGCTGCGGGGTGCCATTAAGGGCACCCCTTATGCTTTACGGGAAGCTTGGCTAGATGCTTGATGGGGATAAGAATAAGAATAAGAATAATAACAAACAGCAATACAGCGGAGTGCCATTCAATGCACTCCGTATGCTTTTCAATTAGCTTTCGGTTGGTGTCTGGATCATAACTTAGAACTAAAATCAGGACTGATTTATAAGAATCTCGGCTCGGGAAATCAAATTGGTGTGTTCTTGACCCCGAGGTATTCAGTGATTCCCGTGCAAATGACCGATTTGTAGATGCACCTGTCTTTACTCAAACGGCAATCGAGTCTGTTGATCGGCATGTCGAACGCAAGGTCAAACCGTTTGAGCGTGACGTGCGACAGACACGGCGAGAGTTTTTTCAGCAGCCGCCAAAATCTCTTGTCGCCAGCGACCTTATTCGGGTCGAACTCGATGAAACCGCGGTTCATGCTCACCCTGCAACTCGGCTCCATGAAGCCGATGCCCAAACAGAAAAAGGGAGCCTTGATCGGCTCCCTTTTTCTGTTTGGGCATGACTAGAAGAACACCCCGGTTGGGTTATCCATCATTTCGTACCATTCATCGCTGGGTTCAATCGAATCATCGCTTAGATCTGCCAGCGCTTCATAGTATTCATCGCTGTGCTCGACCCAGTCATCTGAAAGCGCAGCCCGACGGTCGCGCTCCTCGCAGTCGATCCAAATGTGCGGCTCGTCTTTCCAATCCTGCTTGAACCGCAGTATCGTTTCGAACATCACAGCATCGCCGCGCTCGTAGAACGCCGCGACCACCTCACTACCGCGGCGAACCATATATGGCCAATCCTCCGGAATCTTCGCCGTCGGGTTCTTGATAAATTCCTTACGGTTGAACCAACTTCCAGCCCATGAATCTTTATTCCATGCAATTCTTTGGAACTCAAAGGCATCATCGCTTTCGGCGAACGCAGCAAGGAATTTATCAACCCTGCGATAATCCAAACCCACCCGGCTTTGGTCTGAGTCAGCCGTACAAATCAAGAACGGAATCTCGATTGGCGTGTCCTCGTATGCCATCTTTGTCTCCTTTGCTTTCATGGAGCCTAGTCTGGCTCCCTTTTTTGTTTCCGTTTGTGGGAAGTGCGCCCTACCAGCTCTTTCCCTGATTTCGCCTCGGCGCGTCACGGGCGTGATCTTCGTTCCACGCCGCCACCACTTCTTGGGCGTCGGCAATCATGTCGTCCAACCCTTCCTCAACGTCCTGCGACTTCCTGGGGTGCGTCAGCGCCCAGATTCGATCCTCAAGCTGCGCGATTCGCTCATGGAAAGCGGCCGCAGGTTCATGGTTTCCTCGTGGGCGCACAACGACTACCGAAGCACAGGCTCATCGACTCGCTTTGGTCGGATTCCCACGTCTCCCACGCCGACCATGCCTATAACGTCAACGGAAAGCACACTTCCGTGGTAGAGGTGCTGTTGACGAGCCATGAGCCACAATGACGGGGCCCGAGCACCATAATTAGGCGATCTCGGTGAACGTCGCGGCGGGGGCATCGAACTCGAACTCTACGACACCGCATGAGCCGTAGCGATTTTTCGTGACCGAAGCAATAACAGGCCGTTTTTTGAGCAACATGTTGGCGTTACGCTCTTCGGGCCTGTCACCCTTGATCGAGAGCGACATGACGATGTCGGCCGAATACTCAAACATGTTGCAGCCCCCTATGGCCTGAAGCCCGGTGGTCTGTTTGTCATAGTTCGTTCGATTAATCGACGATATTGCAAACAGTGGGCAATGCACCTCATCCACAATGCGGCGTAGTTCCGATGCAACGAGCTTGAGACCGACACGCTCGTCGGCAATGCGCAGCTCCTGGGGCAGAGAGACGATTTGCGCGTAATCGACGATAACCAGTGGCGGCTCGCCATATCTATCGGCAACCTCCTCGATTGCCTTCCGCATTCCCGCATTTTTGATTTCACCGGAGATAATGAACATGCGCTCGGCAATACTGCGCGCATAGATATCGACCGACCTGTCAAATTGCTCACGTTTTCCCACGGACATATCGCCACTGTACATGTCCTCGTACGTAAGCCCACCGTCGGTAATACGGGTCAGACTCTTCGCGAGCATGCTCGCGCGGGTGAGCTCGCCCTCGAATATTACAACCGGATGGCCTGCAATCGCCCAGCAATCCCCAACTTGATGCATAAAGGTAGTCTTGCCAGTGCCAGGGCCACCCGGCACGATGCACAGATATTGGCGCACGCCGCCGAGAAGAGCATCGAGCACACGGTGCTCAATATGGCCAAGCGGCTTATTGTTAAGAATGTCAAGCGTGGTCTTATCCAGGCCATCGCTCATCGGTTTTACAGACGACACGGCCTGCTCACCTCCAGTTCACGGAGATAGGCAAACAGGCTCGACTCGAGAATAAAAACGCGGCGATGCAACGCAATCGCGTGCCCGCTCTCCTTCATGAGCTTCGATGCAGTGACCGGACTGAGTCCGGTCATTTTGCTCACGTCGGAAATACCGAGAAGGCGTTCGCGCCCCAAGTCGGGGCGAAAAGAAACCGCAGATGATGCCTGTACAGCAACGTACGGTTGGGGTTCTCCAATCATGGTAGAATCCTTTCGGGCTTGCTCGCCCCTCCCCCTTCGTCGCCAAACTTAGTTAGGGAAGGGCGGGCGGCTTTTCAATCAACGACCGAGAATTAAATAACTCCTTTCAGACCAGCTGGTCAGGCTATTACCTAATGCCATTATACTATTTCGCACGGTGATTCGGTATTTTAATCTAATTTCTTTTCTAATTCATTTTCTAACGTCATAGATTTTTACGTCTAACTGAATTACAATCATATATGGAGATTGGAGTTATCATGGGCCGTTTACCATTATCCGGAAGCAAGATGAAAAAAATAAAGTACGGAACAACTGTTCTGGAAACCACACCCAAGAAAATCGACGAGCTGCGCCGTAAAAACCCTGAATCGATCAGGAGCACCGGCGAGGCGATCGACTATCTGTGCAATTTGCTTACAGGGCTTACGCCCCGATTTGCAAAAGTCCTGGAAGACACTTGTGCCAAGGAGATCCAACTCATCACTAACGAGATGAGAGCCCTTCCCATCGACGGGACAGAAGAGCTGACGTTTAGCACTAAAGAGTTGGAACGTGAACAGTTCCAGCGCCTCTACGACCATCTATCCCTCTACTATAAAGAGGCAGAAGAGCCCCAGGGCATGAAGCGTGTCAATCTTTTGGGCGGTGATTACGCGGTCTTTCCCTCCTCATGGACGCTTCTGGAGCCGGAAGATTGCGCAGAATCGTGCAGCCAGGTCGGAATTATCGAAATTCGCGGCGGAGCAAAGTACGACGCTCCCCATTTTGTCTTCTTCCACAATGGCGACTTTAGCCCAAAGGATAAATTGCAACGCGCAACCAAACTCTGGCCCCGCATGGCCGATGTGATCCGCGACGAGGTCAAACTGGTCACAGATGACGAGGGGCATTACCTAAATAAGGACGAGCACCTTGCTGCTCCCATCATTTGCTATTTCAATCTTCTAGATGCCAGCTACTATCAGTCAATGGAGCTGGAGCCGCCATACGGCGCGATGATCTGCCGAAACAATGCCGCTTAGAAAAAGAGGCCCGATGGGGCCTCTTTTTCTAGCCTTTCAGCAGATTGTCCAACGCAGACGCAGCCTTCTGGTCATTGGCCTCGATAAAGTGGCTATAGATGGACAGCGTCGTCGATGGGCTGGCGTGGCCCAGACGCGCTTGGATCGTCTTGATATCCGTATTGGCCCCAACGAGCAGAGTCGCCTGCGTATGCCTCAGTTCATGAGGCTTCAGCCCGCTGTAGCCCGTATAGCGCGTGCGAGCGGCGCCGTCGCTGCCAACGACCTCCCTGCTCTCTTTAAAAGAACCGAAGCCGTTTTTCACTGCAAACAGCCTAAACGCCCTCGAATAGTTATGTCCGTCCATCCGGGTCACAAAGGCCCGTTTGCCGCCGGGGACATCGGCAATCCCAATGGAATGGACAATCGGCGTTTCTCCGGTCTGCCCCACTGCAAATGAATCGAACTCACTCCGCTGAATGTCTTTCCATCTGTCCAAATAGTCGGCAAGCTCATCTCCCACCGAAATCTTGCGCCTACTCATCTTTGATTTAGGCGGCCTCAGCGTCCTATCGTTCGTATATTGCTTCACTATCCTTAAGGTCTTGGCATCGGGGTCATAATCCTCCCACGAGAGGCCCAGGGCCTCCCCTTTCCTTAAGCCGCATAGAAGCAGAAGCATTGTGCACGTGATGAAGGAAGATGGCTTCTCTTCCAAAAGGACCGTAAGCAGCCTTGCCGCCTCCTCGGCACTCAGCGCCTTACGAGCCTCGACATTCTGCTTGGGCAGCTTCACTGCCCTGCACGGGTTCTTTCCCACAAGGTCGTTATCGACGGCGTCCTCCATAATCTGTTTAAGCTTGATGTGGATGCGGCGAATTTCACTCTCGCTGAACCGCCCGTCTTTTCTAGCCTTGGCATACACGGCACGAATGTCATCCGATTTAAGCCGATCGAGATTGGGATTGCCGAACAGCTCGCGTATATGGCGGATATCCAATCCTTCACGTTCATAGGCAAGAGGCGACCCCATAGTCGACTCCCTATTTACATGAAACCTGTCTGCATAATCCGATAAACCCAGAACGTCATTCTCCCGGCTGGAAGCACCCTCAAGCTCAGCCCTATAGGCCTCTAGCGCCTTGGCAACCTCACTCGGCTAATTTTTCGGGTTCTTGCTCCTGCAATGGACTCTACGCGATGGGCTGCGACGGTACCGGCCCGTATCAGGGTCCTTTCCCAGAGAAAAGTAGATTCGATAGACCCCCTTGGCCTTATCGATGCACTCCGAAGTTCCGCGTGCGGTCTTTTTTATCGATCCCTGAATCATATCCCTCACTAGGTTTTCCATTAGGCTTGATGGCAAAGCTTTAAAGGCTTTGCCATCAAGCCTAATGGAAAGATTTCACACTTTCAAGCGTCGATAAGTGTGAAATTGGTGGGAAATCTAGTTCTAATAGCTAGCTCGATATTTGCTATATACATATATTTACGTGCAGTTATTTTAAACTCAGTGAAATTCGCACTATCTGGGTAAAGGTTCAATTCACGTACTCGTAAAGCGGGGGTCACCGGTTCGAGCCCGGTCGCTGGCTCCATTGCACAAGATAGCCGCCTACGGGCGGCTTTTTTGTTGCCGATTTCGAACGCACATCCGCCAATCCAAGCACAACGCCGCCGGCAACTCCCCTACTCAACAAAAAGCCCCGCCAACCGCGGCCTCCCAAACGGGAAACTGCGATCAGCGGGGCCCAAGCGCGCTCCTCCATGGGATAACGCTCGCAATACGAACAACTCAGCCGAGCAGCTCGCTACTCCCCCCAGTAAGCATCAGCAAGGAGCTTAAAGCAGATCTTCTTGACCGGCTGTGCGCCATCGCCCGGGAACTCGAGCGTGGGCATGTGAGGCTCGCCGGCAACGAACAGTGCAAACTTGTCGTCGGCAAGATCACCGGCGATCGAAGCGTCGGAATCGACCAAATCGTAGTCGTCCTTCTCGTCAAACTCCTGGACCAGCGTCAGGCTGCCCGTGGCGACCTTAAAGGCCTCACGACCCTCGACGTCGATCTGCAAATCGTGATAGCGCTGATGCGTCTCATAGTGAGCCTCGACCTCGGGACGCGTCGTGGGAGCCATGACGTTCGCAAAGACCTTGTCGCCCAAAATCGGATGACTGCCGACCTCGAGCTGTGCCGGGTCGTTCTCCTCGAGCCAGTCGATCAGTACGTCGAGGCCCTTAAGCATTCCGCGGTACTCCTCGATATCGCCCAATGCACCGTAAATCATCTAAATCCCCTCTCGGATCGTTTCTTTGGCGGCTACTCGGCAAACGCGTTACCGACGCTGCTGCCACCCACATACGTCTCGACCAGGGTAAGGTCGGGATTGAACACAACAAAGTCGGCATCGCGGCCAGGCATAATGCTGCCACATTTATCTTCGACGTGAGCAGAGCGCGCGGGCACCTCGGTCGCCATGCGAATGGCGATATCGGCGCTCGCAAGACCCCAGTCGACGATGTTCTTTACGCCCTGCGCGAGCGTGAGCACCGAGCCGGCGATAGCAGAACCATCGGCAAGCCAGCAAAGGTTGTCCTTCATGACGACATCCATGCCGCCGCTGGTGTACTTACCCTCGGGCATACCGCCGCAACCCAAGCAGTCGGTGATGAGCACCGTATGTTGCCAGCCCTTGGCCTGCAGCAGCGCCTTGATGGCAGCGGGGTTCACATGCTTGCCATCGCAGATGATCTCGGCATAGGTGTTGGGAGTGGTCATAGCAGCACCGACGACACCGGGCTCACGATGATGCAGGCCGCGCTGGCCGTTGTAGGTATGCGTAAAGCAGCTGGCGCCAGCATTGATAACGGCGGCGCACTCATCGTAGGTGGCATCGGAGTGGCCGATGCAGGTCACGACGCCCTTTGCGCTCAGAGCCGCGGCGTAAGCGGCAGCGCCATCGCGCTCGGCCGCCATGGCGCTCTTGACGATACGACCGCCGGCGGCCTCCTGCCACTCGTCAAAAACTGTCTCGGACGGGTCAATCAAAAAGGCAGGGTTCTGGGCACCCACGTGCTTCATGGTAAAGAACGGACCCTCCAGGTAGATACCCTGAATACGAGCACCGCAGAACTCGGGCCCGCGCTCTTCGTCTGCCTGAGCAATAGCGGCGCAGGCGTCCTTGATCTGCTCCACGCCGTCGGTAAAGGTCGTAGGCAGCCAGCTGGTGGTACCACGACGAGCGAGCTCGGTCGAACTGATGTTGATGCCCTCGGCATCGTTATCGGTCGTGGCATGGTTATAGAAGCCATGAATGTGGGTGTCCACCATGCCTGGTGCAATCCATGTACCCGAGTAATCCTTGATCTCACAAGCGGGCTCAGCGGCCTGCCAAGCGCCAAAGACGCCGTCTTCGACCATGAGGTAGCCGCCCAGCTGCGGCCCCGCCGGCAAAAAGAACTTGTCGGCCTTGATAGCATACGTGCTCATCTATGCTCCCGTACCCGCAGTGCGTTTTAGGGCGGATCAAAAACCACTGCATTGTTAATTCGAGCGATTGTTCGTTGCCTTCTTGTGCTTGGCACATTTTGCACCCGCCGCAAAACACGCCAAGCCGTTTATACCCAATAACTCTAGACGGCGCGGTTGTGGTAGACCTTGTACTTAAACTGGTCGGCACGCGCAACCGAACGCGTATACTCGATAACCTCGTTGTTCATGTCATAGGTGGTACGAATCAAATCCAGGACCGGTGCGCCTTCGGCAATCTCGAGCAGACGAGCGTCGGAATGGCGTACGATACTCGCGTAGAATTCTTCCTCTGCCACGCGAACTTTCTCGTGAAAGTCCTGCTCGATCATGTCGTACAGCGATTTGTTCTCGATCATGGGGCGCTTAAGCGCAAAGAACTTGCGGCTTGGCAGATACGTGCACTCAATCATGAGCGGCACACCATCGGCAATACGCAGGCGCTTGATCTTGTACAGACGCTCGCCCAGACGCGCGTTCATCTCTACGGCAATATTCTTGTCAGCCTCAACCTCAGTAAACTCAAGAATCGTCGTCTTGGGTACACGACCGATCGCCTTCATCTGCTCGGTAAAGCTATAGGTCTGCGTGAGGTTTGCCGTTTGCAGAGAGCGGTCGCACACCATGGTTCCACGGCCGCGCTGACGAACCACCAAGCCCAAGCGCTCAAGCTCCTGCAGGGCAAGGCGAACCGTCGTACGCGAGAGACCGTAGCGCTCCGACAAGTCACGCTCGGACGGCAAATAGTCGCCGGGTCGAAGTTCGTGATCGATTTTATCGGTCAGCAAATCGACGAGTTGATCGTACAGAGGTTGTTTGCGCGCTCCCATTGCCATAATGATACCTGCCGGATAAATGACTCGAAATTGGTTGTAACCAGACACCACGTACTATAGCAGTTTAAATGGAATAACAGCAGGTCAGCCCGTACATTTCAATATTGTTTGCCGGTCGATAGCCTGTGCGCTGTAATACCAATCACATCGCTGCATCAAGTATTGAGGTAGCAAAAAGGGCCGCCCCCGCGGAGCGGGACGACCCTTTGCAAGACAGATACGTCTTTAAGGCTTAGAGAAGCTTCTTGAGCTCCTCGGCAACAGCCTGAACCTGCGTGCCGATGATGACCTGGGTAGCACCCTTGTCCATCTTCATGACACCCAGAGCGCCAGCCTTCTTGCAGGCAGCCTCGTCGACCAGAGCGGAATCGCCGAGCTCGAAGCGCAGGCGAGTAGCGCAGCAGTCAACGGTCTTGACGTTCTCCTTGCCACCGACGGCAGCGAGAACAGCGGCGGCCAGAGCGGCGAACTTGTCGTCGCCAGCAGCGGCGGAAGCGGAGGTCTCCTCGACATCCTCATCCTCGCGACCAGGGGTCATGAGGTTGAACTTGGTGATGGCGAAGCGGAACACGAGGTAGAAGACCAGGAAGGCAGCGATGCCCAGCGGGATGATCATCCAGGTGTTGGCAGCAGCCGGGAGGCTAGAGGAGAACAGGAGGTCGGTAGCACCAGCGGAGAAGCAGAAGCCAGCACGGAAACCAACATAGTAGGTGATGATGGTGAAGATGCCGTACAGGGCAGCGTACACGACGTAGAGCGGGAAGCACAGGAACATGAAGCCGAACTCGAAGGGCTCGGTGACGCCGCAGACAAAGGCGCAGATAGCAGCGGAGACAACCAGGCCGATAGCAGCCTTCTTGTTCTTAGCGGTCTGAACCATAGCCAGGGCAGCGCCCGGGATACCGAACATCATGCAGGGGAAGAAGCCGGACATGTACATACCGAGGCTCCACTTGACGTCAGCAGAGGTCTCGCCGGCCCAGAAGTGGGTCAGGTCGCCCAGGCCGATGGTGTCGAACCAGAACACGTTGTTCAGGGCGTGGTGCAGACCGGTCGGGATGAGCAGGCGGTTGAGGAAGGCGTAGATGCCAGCGCCGATGCCGCCCATAGCAGCGATACCCTCGCCCAGAGCGACGAGCGCACCGAAGATGAGGGGCCAAGCGAAGAGCAGGACGACGGAGACGACGATGGAGATGACGGCGGTCATGATGGCGACGCAACGCTTGCCGGAGAAGAAGGCCAGCCAGTCGGGAAGACGGGTGTCCTTGAACTTGTTGTAGCAAGTGCCACCGATGATGGCGGACAGGATGCCGATGAAGGAGTTACCAGCGATCTTGGAGAACGCGATGCCCTCGGTCGTGGCAAGCCAAGCGGTCTGAGCATCGGCGTCCATACCACGAATGGTGCCAACAACAGCGGGGTTCAGGAGCTGCTGGATCATCAGGAAGGCGACGAGGCCAGCGAGGCCAGCGGTGCCATCGTGATCGTCGGCAAGGCCGACAGCGGCGCCGACTGCGAACAGCCAGGCCATGTTATCGATAAGAGCGCCGCCTGCCTTGATGAGCAGGAAACCGGCGGTATAGGCAAAACCGGTAGTGTCACCGGCAGCACCCATGACTGCGGGAGCGAGCAGATAGCCCACGCCCATAAGAATACCTGCGACGGGAAGCGCCGCGACGGGAAGCATCAGCGCTTTGCCGAGCTTCTGGAGGTACTTCATCATATGGTATCTCCTCCAACCTTTCTTTCGTTGTTCACCAACGAGTTCCATGTCCGCGCCTTGTGCATACCGGCTTCTCCGCTTGCCGGCATTGGTGCGCAAACTTAGACAACCCAGTCCCTTTTTGGGTTGCTGGTATGTACGGTAGCACACACTCTATTCAAACGTCCACCACATTTCGTTCAAATTACCATATCGTTGCCAAACGGTTATTTTTTGCCCGTAAACGGTAGTTCTCGCAGGTAGACGTGCTGAGCTTCTTTCATTACCAAACTAATTCTTAGCAATTTCCATTCGATTTCGATCCAAAATTGGTTACTACCAGATGAACAGTGGTACCACATTGTTACTACCAGTTCGCCCGAAATCGGTTGCACTTTACATGAATAAAGTCCTCAAAATTTTGCATATAACCCCCTCTCCCCTTTTTCGCCGCCATCGCTTTTAACGCAAAAAGCCCGCTAGAACGATCCGTTCTAGCGGGCTTAATTAGGTGTTTAGGCTACGCGCTCGGCGGCTTGGGCAGCCCTTACGCAAACAGGCCGTAGATGCTGATGTTGGCCTTGGCGTAGAGGCCGTTAGCATACTCGGTCCACTTGGAGCTGGCGCTCGAGGCCTGCGAAGAGTACTGCTGGTAGGCGGTGTAATAGGCGGTCATGGCCTGCTTATAGGTTGCGCTATCGGCAGTAAAGGCATCGTCGGCGAACGCCTTAGCGTAGGTGCTGTCGGCGTCCTTCCAAGTGCCCTTCTCGCTATCCCACTCGTCGCCGGCAAGGTTGATGATGTAGTCGGCGTAGTCCTTGCTCGCGGTCTCCTCGTTGCCGTCAGCAGGCTCGGTCGGGGCGGTTGGCATGCTTGCGGAGCTGTCGCCGACCTTCTTCTTATAGAGCTTCTGTAGCGTCGCGGACTGGCGGACGATCTGCTTGGCCTGGTCCTTGGACACGCCGTACTGCGTGGCCATGGTCTTGTAGTCGGAGGTGCCGATGGAATCCTCGGCGTACTGCTTCATTTCCTTGGAAGAAACGGTAATGCCCTCGTCCTCGGCAGCGTCCAGCAGGATCTTGTTGCGCACGTAGGACAGGATAACGTCGGCAGACGGAGCGGTGTAGTTGCCATCGCTATCCTTGACGGTGTCGAGGCTGTACTGGCTCTCGATAGCCTCGCGCGCGGTGATATCGCTCTTCTTGCCGTTGTAGCTATAGCTTGCCACGGTCGAATCGAGCTGGTCCTCGGTCAGGGTCGACGAGCCGACACCCTTGCCGCCAAAACCACCGTTGCCGATAAAGAAGCCGACCACCGCAGCAATCACGATGGCGACCACAAAGGCGGCGATCATCGTCTTCTTGTGCTTGGATGCATGGTCGTCCGCATCGGAGTCGTCCTCGTCCTGCTCCTCGGGCATGAGGTTCTCGTCGGCGGCGTCCGCGGCGATCTTTGCCTCCAGGCGAGCATCCTCCTCCTCGGCCGTCGTGCCGGCGGCAATGTGCTCGGCAGACGTGCCGGCGACCAGGTCGATCTTCTCGTCCTCGTCACCGTCGGGGCCTTCGCCGCGCTCGATGATCTGGATGCCGTCGATCTCGTCCTTCTCGTCCTTCTTTTGAATCAGACCCATATCAATTACTCCTTGTTAGGAAACATAGTCCCCAATAGAATACGCCCGACGAGGCGCCGGGCGTATTCATTCTTAGGTTATACGCAAACACTTAAGTACTATTTAGGCGTTTGCAGCGTGCGTACCTTAGGCCAGGTGCGCGATAACGGCATCGGCAAAGGCCTGCGTGCCCACGGCCCCCTCGACGGAGCCGGTCTGAGCACGACGCACGTCACCGGTAACCTGCTCGCCCTCGTCAAGCGTGGCGGAGACGGCGACGCGAATGCGGTTGGCGGCGTCGTTCTCGCCCAGGTGATCGAGCATCATCGCAGCAGAGAGAATCTCGGCCGTGGGGTTGGCGACATCCTGGCCAGCGATATCGGGCGCGGAGCCGTGCGTAGCCTCAAAGATTGCGCAGTCGGCACCGATGTTGGAGCCGGGTGCCATGCCCAGACCGCCCACCAGGCCGGCGCACAGGTCGCTCACGATGTCGCCGTACAGGTTGGGCAGCACCAGGACATCGAAGTCGTTGGGGTTTTGGACCAGACCCATGCAGGTGGCGTCGACGATCTTGTCGTTGAACTCGATATCGGGATAGCTGGCGGCCACCTTGCGCGCCACGCGCAGGAACAGGCCGTCGGTCGCCTTCATGATGTTGGCCTTGTGCACGGCCGTCACCTTTTTGCGGCCGCAGCGGCGGGCGTACTCAAAGGCATACTCCACAATGCGACGGCTCTTGGCGATGGAAATCGGCTTGATCGAGATGGCGGAATCGGCGGCGAAGGTCTTTTGGCCCGAACGCTCGACGAGCTGTGAGAGCTCCTCGACCTCGGCAGCGCCCTCATCGAACTCGATGCCGGCGTAGAGGTCCTCGGTGTTCTCGCGCACGATGACCAGGTCGACGTCGCGGAAGCGCGAGCCGTCGCCCGGCTGCGACAGGCAGGGGCGCACGCAGGCGTACAGGTCGAAGTGCTTGCGCAGGGCGACGTTAACGCTGCGGAAGCCCGTGCCGACCGGCGTGGTGATGGGGCCCTTGATGGCAACCTTGGTCTCGGCGACCGCATCGAGCACATGTTGGGGCAGCGGCGTGCCAAACTCGTCCATGACGCCGGCACCGGCCTCCTGGACGTTCCAGTTGATCTGGACACCGGTGGCCTCGACCACGCGGCGCATGGCCTGCGTAATCTCGGGACCGATGCCGTCACCGGGAATCAGGACTACATCGTGCGCCATAATCTGTTACTCCTCGTCTTCGGCGTCGTCAGATTTTTTAACGCTAGCACGCTTCTTCTTTTTGGAGAGATCCAGGCCAAAACGTTTAACAAGCATTTCGCAAATCTCGCTCGAACGCGCCTTGAGATAGCTGCCCTTGCCGTTCTCGGCATCGAACTTAAGGCGCAGCGCAAGCTTCTCGGCAACCTCGGCGTCGATCTCGCCCTGGCAAAACTCGTACAGGCAACCGAGCATATCGCGATACTCAAGGTCGCCGTGGTAGCACTGAATGGCCTCGTCCAGGATGGGCCAAGCCTCGCGCGAACGCTCGACACTCGTGGCGCCCCACACGCACAGCAGGCGGAAGGCGGCATAGCGCAGCGTGGAGGAGATCTCGTCGAACAGTGCGGTCTCGGCGCCCTCAAAGGCATCGCCCAGCTGCTCGGGGCAGGTGGTGGCGAGCGCCGTCAGGGCATCGAGGGCCTCCCAGCGGGTCTGCGCCTCGGGGCGGTCGAGCGCCTCGATCAGCGCGGGTACGCAGGGCTCGACGCGCTGCGGATCGCGCTCGGCAAGCAGGTGCAGCACGCGGGCGGCAAACTGGCGGATGCGGCGCGTGGGGCAGCCGAGCTCCTGGACCAGTCGATCGACGGCGTTCTCGTTCTCCTCTGCCAGCTGGAGCTGAGCCAGCTCCTCGTCGGTGAGCTGTTCGTCTTTGTTTTCTGCCATAGTTACCTCTTCTTACTATTTCTTAGCGTGCTTGCCAGCACCCTTGCTGTCATCGGTGACCGAGATGAGCTGTCGGTCGGCCGCGCCATTGCGACGTGCGCGGCGGCGCTCCTCGGCGTCGCCCGCGTCGGCGGCGGCTCGATGAGCCTTGTTGACGTTAAAGACCTCGTCGTGCTTGCGCCACGGACCGACGGACTCGCCAAAGCTCATCTTAAGACCGGCGATAAAGCCACCGAGCCAGCCGATCGGCGCAAACTGCACCAGCGGGAACAGCGAGAACACCCAGGTCAGCAGGACGACTGCCGCCGCTCCTGCAAAGTTGGCAATCCAGTAGTCGCGCTTGGTGATCACGCGCTTTTCGCACGCCCACTGGCCGCACAAAAAGCCGATGTAAATCGCAAAGAGAAAGAGCACCAGCGCAAGCACCACGAACGTCCAGCTCATGGGCGCTACTCCCCGTGATGGTGGCCGCAGCAGCACTCGTGGCCGTCGTCATGGCCGTGGCCGCCGCAGCACTCGTGGTCCTCGCCGTGGTGGTGGCCACAACCGCACTCGTGGTCGTCGCCATGCTCGCCGCAACCGCAGCCTTCCTCGTGAGCACCGTGCTCCTCGGGGCGATACTGCGACCAGTCCAGACCGGCGGCAATGGCATCGGCCTCCTCCTTATAGAGGACCGTGATGGCCTGGGTGCCCAGCTTGGCGCCACCGATAGCGTCGAGCATGTCGTAGAGCGTAAAGGCCACGTCGGCGCCGGGCAGCGCAAGCTCGCGGTCGTCGGCATAGGCGAGCGCCAAGCGCAGGTCCTTGATGAAGTGCTCGACCATAAAGCCGGGCTTGTAGTCGCCGTCGAGCGCCTTGGGCGCCAGGCTCTCCATGGCACCGGACTTGCCGGTGCCGCCCAGGATCATCTGACGGGTCTTCTCCAGATCAAGGCCGCTCAGCTCGGCAAAGGCCAGCGCATCGGCCATACCGACCATGCAGGCGCCCAGCGACACCTGGTTGGCAAGCTTGGCAGCCTGACCCTTGCCAGCGCCATCGAAGCAGCAAATATTTGCCGCAAAGGTGGAAAGGATGTCGCGGACCGGGGCGATGTCGTTTTCGGTAGCGCCCACGATAGCCGTAAGCGTGCCGGCGATAGCACCCGACTCGCCGCCGGTGACGGGGCAGTCAAACGCCATGCGGCCGGAAACCTGGGCGGCCTCGGCAATGTCACGGGCGAGCTCGGGCGAGCTCGTAGTGAGGTCGATCAGCACCGCGCCGGGCTTAGTGCAGGCCAGCAGGCCGTCGCCCGCCAGGTAGAGCTCCTCGACCTCGGAGGGATAGCCCACCATGGTAAAGACGACGTCGGCGTTCGCCACGGCATCTGCCGGCGTATCGGCCCAAACGGCACCGCGCTCGATAAGCGCGGCGGCCTTGGACTTAGTGCGGTTGTTGACCGTGACGGGATAGCCGGCATCCAGGATGTGGCCGGCAATGGGGGCACCCATGATTCCGGTGCCGATAAATGCGACGGAGAGCTTGTTTGCCATGAAACCTTTCCTTTTGGGTTGGGTGTTATTACCAGGTTAAATACTCGGTGCCAGCGCTTGAGCTGTGAGTTGGGATCGATTACGGCCGCGTTACTTGCCTACTGACCGCGCACGCGGCGGGCGATGCGGTCGGAAAGCGACGCCTTGTCGGCGCGGTTCTTGCCCCAAAACGCGCAAGCCACCATGCCGGGGCCCACGTGCGAGCCAATGGTGGGGCCCACAGAGCTGCGGATGATGGTCACGTCGGCGCAGCCTTCCTCCTTGCGGATGGCGGCCTCGAGCCAGTCGCCGTCCTTTTCGGCATCGGCCGTCATAATGGCGATGGGCATGGTGCGATCGGGCACATAGTTCTCGCGGAACGACTTGAGAATGGACTTGAGCGCCTTCTTGCGGCCGCGGTTGACGCCGATCAGCGACAGCGAGCCGGCCAGGTCGTAGGACAGCTCGGGTTTGACGTCGAGCTTTGCCGTGAGCTGTGCCGCCGCGGGCGGAATGCGGCCGCCGGCAGCCAGCGCGTCAAAGCTCTCGAGCGTAAAGTAACCGTGGACATAGGTCTTAGCCTCGTTTGCCCAGTCGACCAGCTGCTTGGCGGTCAGTCCCGCCGAACGCTGGCGCACGGCCTCGAGCGCCAAGAGCGCGCCGGTCGCGCAGGGCAGAGCGTTGTCGACCACGTAGAGCTCAAAGTTGGGATACTCGGCGCGCACGGCATCTGCCGCCTGGCACGCGGAGTTGTAGCTCGACGACAGCGCCGAGGTGAAGCACAGGTAAACCGTGGGCGTGCCCTCTTTGGCGCACTCGGTAAAGAACTCGATATAGCGACCGAGCGACACAGCCGAGGTGGACACGCGGGCACCGGCGCGCATGCGGTCGTAGAACTCCTTAGGGCTCATGCTCGACCAGATATCGTCCGTGCGCTCCTCGCCATCGATGATAAAGGGAAAGCCCAAGATATCGACATCGAGGTTCGCGGCGACCTCGGGGCTAAAGTCGCAGCAGGTATCGACGACGATGCGGCAGCGGTCAGAATGGCCGGTGGATGCAGCCTTGTCCATCAAAGCGACTCCTTACGTAAAAAAGGCGGCCATCCGCATGGGATGGCCGCCAGCCGTTAACTCATGCAAGTTAACGTATTTTACTCGTCAAGTGTTTCGATACGGGGCTTGATGATGCCATATCCACCATTCTTACGGTGATACACCACATTGATGAGGCCAGTCGTCGCGTTCTCAAACACGTAGAAGTCGTGACCGAGCAGATCGGTCTGCACCAGCGCCTGCTCCTCAGTCATCGGGGTGACATCGATGACCTTCTCGCGGACGAGCAGGTCGTCCTCCTCCTCGGGCAGCAGCAGATCGGCCAGGTCCTCGACGCGCTCGACCGGCGCGACATCCGCTGCGCTGGCACCGCCCTGGCGGTTGTCCACGACCTTGGTCTTGAACTTGCGCAGCTGGCGGGTGACCTTATCGGCGGAGAGGTCGATGGCGGCGTACATATCTGCACCGTGCTCGGCAACGCGAATCACCGAACCGCGGGCACGAACCGTAACCTCGACGATTGCCGGGTTGGGGTTCGAGGGGTTCTTCTCATAACGAAGTACAACGTCGACCGTCATGGGCTCGATATCGAAAACCTTGAGCGCCTCGCCGATCTTCTCATCCACATGCGCACGCAGAGCATCGGTTACCGTCGTCTTGCGTCCAGAAACCTTGATATCCATACGTGGCTCCAATCTGCCTCGGGGACTTACTGTACTGGCTATGTACCCATTGCCGTGCATTTAATCACGCGGATTCCTAAAGACCCGAATAACGACTGCTTGATACCGCATACCGAAGTCTCGCACTTTTCTGTGGCAAAGTGCGCTATGGAAGAGCGACGGCGACTTTGGTTTTGCACCTAAAAAATGTCTTTGACCTGCTGGTTTTATGGAAACGAAAAAGCCGGGCTCCCCTGTTGGGAGAGCCCGGCGATGCGTGTTGAAACCGTGAAGAGGCGTCCCTCCTAGCGCATAGGAGACGCCACCCCTAGCAATAACTAGCTATTAAGCTTGTTAATGTCGTCGTCGGTGATGGTGTCTTCCTGGCTGGACGATTTTTCTTCGGAGGATGCGGTCTCATTGTTGGAATCGGAGGACTCGCTGCCGGAGGATGCGGAGCCAGACGACTGAAGGTTGACACCAGATACTGTCTTAGTGGTGAGGTCGTAGGGCATCGTGCCATACCAGACGCAGTGGACCGCCTCGAGCGTACCGTCGACCGTGATGCCGTCGAGGGCATCGCTCACGGCACGGCACAGTTCGTCATTGGACGAGAGGCCCGCAACACCAAGCGTCGAGGGCGCCTCGAGCGCACCGACATAGGAGATCTCGCTCATCAGGCGTGCAAGGTAGCCGCCGGCCGTGGAGTCGCAGATCACATAGTCGACCTCGCCGGACTCGAGCGCCTCAAAGCACTCGTTGATGTTGGGGTAGGTCTTTTGGTTGGCGGTGATGCTCTGCTTAGCAAGCGCCTCCTGCGAGGCCGAGGACATCTGGACACCCAGAGTAGACGTGTTAAGGGTATCGGTGGAAACGTTTAGCGACCCACCATCGCTGGTTCTACCGAACACGGAAGCGGCATCGTACAGGCAGGTGCCGAGCGAGCTAACGTCCCCGTCAGTGGAGCTGATCTCGCCGATAAAGATATCAGCCTTTTTGTCGCCGAGCGCGGAACCTGCCGAGGACGCATCGACAAAGGCGACCTTAAGGCCCATACGGCTTGCGAGGGCGCGGGCGGCGTCGACCGCATACCCCGTGAGCTCGCCGTCGGCGCCCTGCATGGCCTGCGGCGCATCGTAAGTATCGAGGGCGACCGTCAGGGTACCAGGGGTGACCAGGGCATCATCCGACACCGTGGGCGTGACGGTCTCGTACTCGATCTGGTCGATCGTGGGAGTCGTGAACGTGGACAGTGGATTGAACGCGCATCCGCTCAGGCCCAAAACGGCGATGACTGCTGCGGTCCCAGCACCTAACCGCGCCGCGTGCATCAAGCTGCCCCTCACCATGTCCACTACCCTGCCTTCTGTGTCGTATACGATCCGTGCGTTGCGCGGAATATCAGATTGTTCCCACCAGCTGACCTGGTATTTGACCCCACACTTGCGCACCGGGGTGTTTGCTCGGGAGGCCGCAGCCACCCTCACGACTGGCCCGCTCGCCCGCGAGGCGGTATTGCCCCAAAGAAAGTAGAACGGACGGTGCGGCTTACATCTAGGACGCGCCATGATCGCGCCGCGCGCACGCGGTCGCTTACGTGGATCCCTTTGACCGCGTCTGTCTTGGACTAGGGCGGGCATTTCGTCCGTCCGCAACCACAGCCTGGTAGGAACGTAGCGCATTATAGCTAAGTTCAAGCTAAAGTTTAAGGTTAGGGGCGTCATTCGCATCGCGAGTACAGATTTCGCAGGTCGGAGTGGGCTATTCGTGCCTCTGTGAAGCCCGGAGCTCCCCTATGGGGAGCTCCGGGGCACCCTTCCTAGGGTGCCGTGGCCAAAAAATGGCAGATATGAGTACTGTCACCAATTTAGTAACAGGCAATTTTGGCCTCTCGGACAGATTTTGCGCTCAATGTCGCTAACCTGATGCTTAGTTATTCCACATTTGTTTATTATCTTCTTACTTTATGCCGCCTCCGAGTCCTAAATTCCTTGATTTTGCTGTTACTGATTTAGTGACAGTACTCATATTTGCCATATTTTGGCCAGGGCATATGATTAACCCCCTATTTTCGACGTGAATTAGACCGGCTTAAGCCCAAAACACGCCCGCAGCGTGTTAAGCAACGCCTCTTGCTTCTTCCTGCGGGCATCGACACGATTCCGGTACCGCTTTCGCATACGCTGGTGGATGCGCCATGCGAGCGCTTCCATCGCTTCCATGTCGCAGAGCATTTCGTTGTTGACCGTCGCGACCTCAATTCCCATAGTAATCAAGCCCGTGTTACGTTTTTCATCATGGATACGTCCCCTCCGGGAGGAATGGCCCAGCTCACCGTTGTATTCCAGGTCAAACCGGGCTGCCTCTTGATACGCATCGCAAACTGCATGAGGCATCCCCGAGATTGCCTGCGCGCGGTCATCGAACTCGATCTTGTAGTCGGTCTTAAAGGGACCGCAGGCAAATCCGCCATAGGAAAACGGTAGTGAAAACAGAGCGAGCATGATGCACTCCATGGGCGAGCGCAGGTTTTCTGACAGGTAGGGACACAGGCGCAGCAGCTGTTTGGCCACATTCCCCTTGCATGCCGCAAGGTAATCTGCCAGGCGACCGGGCGTCAGCACCGGCTCGACTTCAAAGTAGCCCACGTCTGCCGGTTGATCCTTGTCCTTTGCAAGCCTATTCACAACAGGTGAGCTGTAGGGAGGCAGATACCGTCCGCGATCGCTCAGCGAAATCTTGGAACACAGTTCCTGGGCCAGGGCAAACGCTTGGATACAGCCGATCTCGCGGGCGACGGCAACACAAAGGGCCTCGGGAGACAGGCTGTACACCCCCGGTTCCACCTCTAGAATCGAGCCGGCAGGCAACCCGGAACACACGGACCAGCCCACGCCAGGCATGCGGCGGCGCTGCGCCGCAGATCCCACCAGCAAGCACAGGCTTTCTTGTACCTCGCCGCTTTTGGCTCCAATTCGCACCAGGTCGGAAAGATAGATATCCTCGGTCGAAGGCGATGACGCACACAGCACGCGGCGCTCCTCCTCGGGATTAAGGTCCTTCCAGCTGATATAGCCCATCTGCCGGCGCTCGGCGCGCATCATGCGCAGCGCTGAAGCGCCTGTTAGGATTACGGAAGCCGCTAGCTGTTCGCCTGTCGGCTCGTTGCGCCGCTCAATCTTCACTGCCACAAAACCACCCCTACCAAACGCGTGCGATAGCGAGGCCATCGACTGCCGCAGCGCCGGCGCGCTTGAGTTCCGCCGAAGCCGCGGACATCGTCGCACCCGTGGTGATAACGTCATCGATCAGCAGCAGGCGGCGGCCGTGCACGTCCTCAACCGTCTCGTACATGCCTTGGGCACGCTCGCGGCGCTCCTCACGACCGAGTTCGCGCTGGTCGCCATGCCCGTACTTGACGAGAGCATCGAGCAGGGGAACACCCGACAGCTCGCAAAATGGGCGCGCAATAGCCTCCATATGATCAAAACCACGCCGCCGAAACGCTGCCGCCGTCGCAGGCACAAACACCACCGCATCCGCACCGGACAGCACACCTCCTAAGCGTTCGGGCGCTACGACCTGGGCATGCAGGGCGGTGTCGTAAAGCAGCTCCGCCAGATACGGAGCCAGACGTCGCTCGCCCGCATCCTTGTACGCTTTAATGATGCGCGGCAGCGGATGCGCGTAGACGGCGCACGCCAGGCAGCGGTCGAGCGCCTCCGACATTGCCGAGGACGTGCCCTCGACCGAACATTCAGTGCACAGCAAATCCCCAAACGGGGCGCCGCATCGGGTGCAGCTATGACGTGGGTCGATGAGCGTGAGCGCAGCCAGGCAGCCTTGGCAAATAAGCGCACCGGCGCGCTCGCAGCCGGCACATCGTGTTGGCGACAATGCCTCGAGCGCCTCGCGTGCCACCCGCTCGGCAAACGGTAGCAATTCGTCCGCAAACGGTAGGGCGCCGGCACCCTGCAGACGGCTCAATATGTTCAGATGGCTCTTCAAGACACAACCCTCCCTACGTTCGGTCGCAGGGAGGGTTGTTGATTCAGCGCTATGATACCCCGATGCGCTCGGGGCAAGGCGAGCTAAATCCGCTCGCGGGCGTTATTCGCCGGCGGGCGGTTGTGGTGCAGACGAAGACGGGGTCGAGCCCTCGCCACCATCCTGGCGCGGCTTGCGGGAACGGCGACGGCGACGGCGCTTTTGACCCTGGTCGGCCGAGCGCTCGCCACCGCGATCCTCGCGCGGCTCGCGCTCGTCGCGAGCGGCGCCACGCGAAGCCTTGGCAGCAGCTCCCCCGCCATCTCCGGGACGACGGCGCGTGACCTTGACCTCGCCATCCGAGACCTGATCGGCCACGGAGGGCACTGAAGGCTTCTGCTGTGCGCCCGAGGAATGGCGACGGCGCGGACGCGGCGCGCGCTCCTCCTCGCCACGTGGCTTGCCGCCCTTGTCGACAGGCGCATCGGAGGCCGAGGGACCCTTGGAAGCGGCACCAGCCTCGCGAGCAGCTGCGGCGCGGAAGGCGTCCTCGCGCTCCTCGCTCGACAGATGACGGCGACGACGGCGCGTGGGATTCATGCCACCGCCGCGATTCTGCTGCTGGGGCTGTTGAACCTCGCGCTCGCGAGCGCCGTTCTTGCCGGCGGCTGCGGCCTCGCCGGCATCGGCAGAGCCCGCACGCTTGCGGCGGCGACGGCCGCCAGCGGCCTCCTCGGCCTCAGGCGTTGCGGCATTGCCACGGCCCTTTCCGCGGTCACGACCCTCGCCCTGCCCCTGACCGGCGCGAGCATCGGAATCGGCATCGCGACGACGGCGCTTGGGCATCGACGTGCCGGCCAGACGGTCGGCACTCGACAGGCCATCGCCCACATCGACGCCGTTTTCGCGATCGAGCTCCATGAGCGCCAGGCGCATCTCGGGCGACTCGATGCGCTCGAGCACGTCACGCGTCACGCAGTCGGGGCGGCAGTTGCAGCCCTGCTCCGCGGCCTTCTTTTTGCAGCCCTCCGAGCACGTCATATCGGCCAAGTTGACCTTAAAGACTTTGCCGTTCTCCAGGCGCAGCACCAGCTGCTCGCGCGGCGTGTCGTATTCCTGGATACGTGCCTTGCCAAGCGGCGTATCGATGAGCGTCTTCTTTTTGGGCGCACGGCTCTTAAAGTCCTTGTACGCCTCGAACTCATAGCGCAGGCAGCACATCAGGCGGCCGCAAACGCCGCTGATCTTGGACGAGTTGAGCGGTAGGTCCTGCTCTTTTGCCATGCGAATCGAGACGGGCTCAAACTGTCCGCCAAAGCGCGTGCAGCAGAGCTCCTGTCCGCACTGGGCATAGCCGCCCACCAGGCGGGTCTCGTCGCGCACGCCGATCTGGCGCATGTCGACGCGAATGTGCAGCGTCGAGGACAGATCCTTGACAAGCTGACGAAAATCGACGCGCTCCTCGGCCGCAAAGTAGAACACGGCCTTCTCGCCGCCAAACAGGTACTCGACGCCGACCGGCTTCATCTCGAGGTCGAGCTCTTTGACCAGACGGCGGAAATCGACCATCGCCTCATCGCCCTGGATGGCCAGGTCGTCGGCAAGCTGCAGGTCGATGTCGCTCGCCACGCGCAGCACGGGCTTGAGCGGCTGGCCGATCTCATCTTGCGGCACCTCGAAGGGATCGGCCGTGACCAGGCCGATCTCGGTTCCGCGCTCGGTGGAGCAAATGGCATAATCGGCCTCGAGGATATCCAGATCCTGCGGGTCGAACCACAGGTCGCGCGAGGCGTAGGTAAACTTAACGGGTACGACTAACGGCATTTCAGTGCCTTCCTGATATCGAACAGCATGACCTCGATGGCCAGCTGGGGAGTAACGTTTCTGGCGATGTTGCGCTCGGCGGTCGCGACCGCCTCGAGCGCCCGGGTGGCACCCGCAACATTCGTCGCGGCGGCAAGCCGCCCGATCGTGTCGCGCACGTCTTCGTTCACGACGTCGGCCGCCTCGTCCTGAAGTGTCAGCAGCACGTCGCGCATGAGCGTCCGCGCGCTCGCCAGCGCTTCCATGATACCCGAACGTTCGCGCGCGTTGAGTTCGCGCTTGTTGCGGTCCTCAAGCTGCTTCAATGCTCCACGTGACAGGTAGTCGGCATTTTGCTCGAGCACCTTTTCCTGCGTGGACTTGACCTCGGCGAGCGGCGCCTTAACGGCGACGATGAGCGACTTGGCGCGACTGAGCACGTCGGCCTCATCGGCAGCGATGAGCGAGTCGATGGCGCGGACCATCTGGCGGCGAGCATCCTGGCGCTCGGCACTCTTAAGGAACTCGATACCGCGTGTGGGGCTTCCCGCCACGGCGACCGCCATGCGGCAACGCGCGAGGTCCTGACCCGTCGCGCGACTCACGGCACGCGCGGCCACGGCGGGCGACACCAGCCGAAACGGCACGCACTGGCAGCGGCTCACGATGGTGGGCAGCATCACGTCTGCCGAGGTGCCCAGCAAGATGAACATAACGCCCTCGGGCGGCTCCTCGAGTGTCTTGAGCAGCGCGTTGGCGGTGTTAGCGCGCAGCTGCTCGGCACGGTCGATGATGTAGACCTTGGCCTTGGCACGGATGGGCGCCAGCGGCACGTCATCGAGCAGCTCGCGGGTCTGGGCAATGAGGTAGCCCGTGGCGCTCTCGGGCGTGTAATAGTGCACGTCGGGATGCGTGTGCCGCGCAACGCGTACGCAGCTGTCGCATGCGCCACAGCCGTCCTGCTCGCACAGGAAGGCCTGGGCGAGCGCCCATGCGGCATCGAGCTTGCCGGCGCCGGGAGCGCCCAAAAACAGGTAGGCGTGCGATGCGCGGCCGCTGGCGACGGCGTTGGTCAAAAAATCGCGCACGCGCTCTTGGGTGTCGAGCTTGGCCATCAGGCTTGCCTGAGCGGGTGCCATGTTACTCGGCCTCCTTGGCAAGTGCGGCGGCGACGGCGTCTTGCGGAATGTCGAGACCGTACGCGCGAATCTGCTCGACCGTCTTCTCGAAGACTTCCTCGATGGGCGCGGTGGCGTCGATGAGCTTTACGCGGTTTGGCTCCTCGGCAGCAATGGCGCAAAACCCCTCGTAGACACGCTCCTGGAATGCCATGCCCTTAGCCTCCATGCGATCTGCCGCGCCACGGGCTGCCATGCGTAGCGCCGCCTGCTCGGGCGTGATGTGGTAGACGAGTGTGAGCGCCGGGTGCGTTCCCGCGACGGCCAGGTTGTTGGCGTCGCGCACCATCTGGCGATCGAGGCCGTCGGCAAACGCCTGGTAGCAGGTCGTGGAATCGTAGAAGCGATCGCACAGGACCACCTTGCCGGCAGCGAGGGCGGGCGCGATGACCTCGTGCACCAGCTGGGCACGCGCGGCCTCGTAGAGCAGCAGCTCGCAGGTATCGCCCATCGCCATATTGGCGGGGTCGAGCAGCAGGGCGCGGATCTTTTCGCTGATGGCGGTGCCGCCCGGTTCGCGCAGGCTCACAACCTGGTGGCCAGCGAGCTCGAGCGCGCGAGCAAGCAGGCGCGCCTGCGTGGACTTGCCGGCACCGTCGACACCCTCGAGCGTGATAAAGCTATGTTGAACAGGCTCAAAAGCCATGGGCGCAGCCCCTTCCTACAAGGCGCGTAAATGCAGATATATCAACCAAGCCATGATACCCCAGTGCTCGGCACGTCCCAACGATTAGCCGACAGTTAGGGACGTTCCTAAACTGCCGGCAGATAAGGAACGTCCCTAACTGCCGGCTTCTTGGGGCAGTGGGTATAATCGTCGTATTGCATTGAAATGTGGCGAAAGGAGTGGCAATGTCTCGGTATTGCGCCTCGTGCGGCAAGCTTCTTGCAGATGATGCCAAGTTCTGCACCTCGTGCGGTGCACCCGTTGAGCAAACAGCCGCGAGCGATAGCCAGCCCGCTTTTGAGCAGACCGGCTCCCTTGATACGCCGCAAGCCAAGGCGGACGACCCCCTCGCTTATCGCCCCGACCCCGACGCAAGCCCCGCGGCCGTCGAGACCACGCAACGCATACCCGTCGCGAGCAGCTCGTCCCAACAGCAGCCGGCTCCCGCATACGCTCCCACTTCGCCACAGACCCCCGCTCCCAAAAAGAGCGGCACCGGGCCGCTTATCGCCGTTATCGTTGTGCTGGTGGCGATCATCATCGCCCTGGTCATCTTCTTTGCAATCAGACCGTTCGACAACGCCGCCACGCAGACGCCTGCCGAGGTAGCTAAGCTGCACCATGACGTCGACGACGATGACCTAAAGCCTCTCGGCGATCCCAACAGCCTGTACGACGATGATGACGATGACGACGAGGATGGCGGCGAAGCAACGCTCTCCGAGCAGAACCTCTACCGTCGCCTGAGCGAATACTACGACCTGCTCGAAGATCTCGACAGCCAGGTCCGTGGCTGCGCGCAGAACTTCAACGGCAACTATCTGGAAGAGGATCGAACCACCCGTCAAAATCTCGCCGACGTCGCCGAGCGCACGGAGGACACCATCGAGCAGTATTACGACATCGTCGAGGACCTGGACGTCCCGACGAGCTCCAAGAACTACAGCTCCTGGAAGGACATCATCGCCCTGTACGACGACCTGGATCACCGCATTGACGCAATCTGTGATGCCTGGGAGATCAGCCTGAAATACGCCAAGCCTGCGGACCACAAGAATGAGATCGTGGCGCCGCTGTCGCGCGACAACGTGGCGGGCACCAATGACAATAAGTACCGCCTAGACTTTGAGGAGCGCTATCCCGGCGCCAAGCCTGTCGAGGTGAACTAGCGCTTTGTCGTTCCCGAGCCGGCAGTTAGGGACGTTCCTAAACTGCCGGCAGAAAAAGAACGTCCCTAACTGCCGGTCAAAAAAACGAGCGAGGATCGCGGGGTCCTCGCTCGTTTTTTTGGGCAATGTTTCGACTGCGCCGTTACTTGTCGGCGGCTGTTTTCTTGGCAGTCGACTTCTTCGCAGTCGTCTTCTTGGCGGCAGTGGCTTTCTTAGCCGTCGTCTTCTTGGCCGCCGTCGTCTTCTTTGCCGTGCTCGCCTTGGTTGTGGTCTTGCGACCGCGGGCGGGCTTCTTCTCCTTGGTCGGGCAGTCCATGTTGACGCAGATACGCCATGGACCGCGCGCCGTGTTGACCACCACGATGGGGGCGCCGCACTCGGGACAGGTCTCGCCCGTCGCCTCGAGCTTGCCACGCGCCGGCAGCGGATAGCTCACGCCGCAGTCATCGTAGTTGGTGCAGCGGATAAAGCGCTTGCCGCTCTTCTCGCTCTTGTGTGCAATCAGGTCGCCATGGCGTCCGGCCTCGGCACACACCTTGCACTCGCCCACCTTAAGATCGGGCTCGTAGTTGGTGGGGCACGTGGGGTTCACGCAAATCTCGAAGGCCTTCTGGCGGAACGGCTGGCACTTAATGCGCGGCGCGCCGCACTCGGGGCACACGGCGGCCTCGCCCTCGAGCGGGCTCACCTTGACGCCGCTCGGCACCGGATAGGTCACGTCGCAGTCGGGCCAGCCCATGCAGCCAATGAAGCTGCCACGGGTCTTTGCGCTCGTCTTCATAACCAGGTCCTTGCCGCACTTGGGGCAGGCGCTCACGCGCGCATCAGCCGTGACGGCGTCGCTGATGGCGTCGCCGAGCTCCTGCGTATGCTTGAGCAGCTCGTCGAGCACGCCGGCCAGCAGCGCACGCGAGTGCGTCACGACATGCTCTTCGGTGTCCTCGCCGCGCTCGACGCGAGTCATGTCGCCGTCGAGCTCGCTGGTCATATCGGGGCTCGTGATGCGCGGGGCAAACTGCGTCAGCGCATCGATAATGGCAATACCCAGCTGGCTCGGCTCCACGGGATCATTTTTGAGATAGCGCACGGCATACAGGCGCTCGATGATGCTCGCGCGCGTGGACTTGGTACCCAGGCCGCGCTTCTCCATCTCCTGCACGAGCTTGCCCTGGCTGTAACGCGCGGGCGGCTCAGTCTGCTTAGCCTCGAGCTTAATGTCGAACACGTCGACCGTATCGCCCTGCTCCAGCGGCGGCATCTGCTCGTCGCGTTTAAGGCCGTACGGATAGGCCTCGCGGAAGCCCGGGGTCACGAGCACGTCGCCCGAGGCCACAAACGGCTCGCCGTTGACGTCGAGCTCGAGCTTGGTGTTCTCGATGGTCGCAGGACCCATAAGCGTCGCCAGGAAGCGGCGGGCGATGAGGTCGTAGAGCTTGCGCTGGCCGCCATCGAGCGTGGACGGATCGCCTTCGCCCGTGGGGTAGATGGGCGGGTGGTCGGTGGTCTCGACTTTGCCGCGCGTGGGCTTCATGGGGCCGGCGAGTACCTTTTTGCACACGGGCGCCAGCGCCGGGTTGATCTTTGCCAGGTCGCTCACCACGGCGCCCAGATCGAGCGTCGCAGGGTACACGGTGTTGTCGACACGCGGATAGCTGATGAGGCCCGCCATGTAGAGGGACTCGGCGATGCGCATGGTACGTGCAGGTGAGATGCCCTCGGCCGCGGCGGCAGCCTGCAGCGAGGTCGTCGCAAACGGCGTGGGCGGCTGCTGCTTACGCGAGCGCTTGGTCACCGCGGCGACGGTTGCCGTCGTAGCGCCGTCGACGTGGCCGTACGCCGTCTCGGCAGCATCCTTGTCGGTAAAACGTGCCGTCTTGTGCGCAATCTTAAAGCGGTCATCCTCGGCAGCGCCCTGCGCGGCGCCCATGCCGCGGATCTGCCAATAGTCCTCGGGCACAAACGCCATGCGCTCGCGCTCGCGCTCGACCACCAGGGCAAGCGTCGGTGTCTGCACGCGACCGGCGGAGCGCACGTTGCCAAAGCCGCCAAACTTGGCGAGCGTCAGATAGCGCGTGAGCACCGCGCCCCAGATAAGGTCGATGTGCTGACGGCTCTCGCCGGCGTCGGCCAGGTTCTGGTCGAGGGAGACGAGATTATCGAAGGCGTGCGTGATCTCGGCCTTGGTAAACGAAGAGTACTGGGCGCGGGCAACCGGCAAGTCGGGCGCCACCTCACGCACCTTGTTGAGAGCGTCCGAGCCAATCAGCTCGCCCTCGCGATCGAAGTCCGTGGCGATGATGACACTGTCGGACTTCTTAGCCAGGTTCTTGAGCGAACGAATGAGCTCCTTCTCGGCCGGTAGCTTAATGACGGGCGCCCAGGTGAGGTAAGGCAGGCTCTCGAGCTTCCAGCCCTTGATGGAAATGCCATCGGCAAGGAACGGCTTGCGCTTGGTGTCGTACGGCGGGCGGGCCAGGCCATCGGGCATATCGGCCGGCAACATCTCGCCGTCCTCGGTCACCGAATACCAACCCAGCTTTTTATCGAACAGCACGCTGTCGCAAAAATCGGGCGCCAGGATGTGACCGGCAAGGCCGATGGTCACGCACTCCTCGCCCTTCCACTCAAAACGGTAGATGGCGGTGTTGTACACCTTGTCCTTTTTGGGTTTGCCCGTGGACAGACGCTCGGCGATCTGACGCGCGGCGTCGTTTTTCTCGGCGATGATGAGCTTCAAAAGAGGCTCCTATCTCGTATCTCTGCGGCTACGCCCGCCCGTATGGCGGCCGACTTACGCCCTTGCTTGCTCAATCTGCCCGATGAGCCAATCGCACCAGGCATCCATGCCCTCGCCCTTGCGCGCGCTCACGGCAAACCGCGGCGCCTGCGGATTGAGGTCATCGAGTGTCTTAGTATACCTATCCATGTCAAAATCGAAAGCCGGGGCCACGTCGACCTTGTTGAGCAACTGCGCGCCGGCGTGTTGGAAGATGCCCGGGTACTTGATGGGCTTGTCGTCGCCCTCGGGCACCGAGAGGATCATGATGGACAGGTTCTCGCCCAGGTCAAAGTCGACTGGGCAGACCAGATTGCCAACGTTTTCGATAAAGATGACGTCGATATTCTGAAGGCCCACCGCCTGGTCGAAGGCATCGACAGCCTCCATGATCATGTTGCCCTCGAGGTGGCACAGACCGCCCGTGTTGATCTGGATGGCGGGCATGCCGGCTTCCTTCATGGTGATGGCGTCGACATCCGAGGCGATATCGCCCTCGATGACGGCACAGCGTAGGCCGGCCTTGTCACGCAGGCGCTCGTTGGTGCCCAGAATCGTGGTGGTCTTACCCGAACCGGGGCTCGACAGCACATTGATCACGTAGGTGCCTGCCTCATTAAATCGCTGACGCAGCTGATCTGCCAGGCGCTCGTTGCGCGACAGGATCGGCGACGCGATATCAATCGTTTTCTCGGCCATACTTAGCGCTCCTTACTTTGGCCCCTTTATACCCCATCATTAGATGGCTAGCGGGCTAATCGTCGGGGGTTTCGATTTCGATACTTGCGATATCGAGCTCGCGGCCGTGCAGCAGGCGCACGTTGGCGCCGCCACACTGGGGGCAGCGACAATGGAAACGGTCGTGCTCAAAGACCTCGCCGCAGTCCAGGCACTCGCTTTGTGGATGGACCTCCTCCACGGCAAGCTCGCAGCCGCGCGTGAGCGGGTCCTCATCGCGAAACGTCTCCCACGCAAAGTCGAGTGCCTCGCGCACGACCTCGGTCATATCCCCGATACGAAGCGTTACCAAAACGGCGCGCGAGGCCCCCGCCCCACGCGCCGCGCGAATCACTGTATCGAGTATGCCGTTGACAATGCCAACCTCGTGCATACCGATTTACTCCTCGTCGTCCTCGTCGTCCGAGAACAGGTCCAGACGGCTCACGAACAGGCCCTCCTTGCCCTCGCGCGCGGTAATGACCACGCGAGCGATGGCGAGCGAAATCTCGTAGAGCGAGAGCAGGGCGCCATACATGAGACCCAGCGTAACGGGCGAGCCGTCGGGCGTAATCACAGCCGAACCCACGAGCAGGCCTACGTACACGTAGCGCCAGGCGCTGCGGAAGGCCGCATAGGACACGATGTGGAAAACGGACAGGTAGAAGATGATGAGCGGCAGCTCAAACGCCACACCAAAGCCGATCATAAAGAGCAGCTCCATGTTGACGTAGTTCTCCAGATCGGGCAACGCCGTAGCGACAGCCGAGGTCTCGCCGATGAGCCACTCAAAGCCCGCCGGGATGATGATGAAGTAGCAGAAGATGGCACCCAGGAAGAACAGCACCGTCGAGGCGAGCACCGTGGGCACAACCCACTTGCGCTCGTTGGGGCGCAGTGCCGGCAGGAAAAATGCCAGAATCTGCCAGATGATCATGGGCGTGCACATGACCACGGCCATCTTGATGGCAAGCGAGAAGCGCAGGCCAAAGCCGCCGAGCGTGGTGGTGATGTAAAACTTACCGTCCGGCACAAAGGAGCGGATGGGGTCCTCAAGAATATCGAGCACCACGGGCGTGGCAAAGTACAGCACGATGGCGGCGGCAAACACCGAAACGACCACGATGGTCAGGCGGCGACGGAGCTCTCCCAGGTGATCGAAGAGCGGCATTCGCGCAGGTCCGATAGGCATTACTCATCGCCTCCCTTCGGGGCGTCGGAGGCAGCAGCTTCATCCTCGGCCTCGAGCTCGCGGGCGAGCTGGTCGACGACGGCCTTGCGCTTGCGGGGACGACGGGCATAAAGGTCGGCCGTCGTGGGCTCTGTCGGCTCGGGCTCGGGCTCTGCAGCAGGCTCGGGCTCGACAGCGGCTGTGGCCTCGGACTCGGCACCTGCGGGCTCGACGCCCTCGGTCGCAGGCTCCTCGGCAGCGCCCTCGCCCTCAGCAGCACCCTCGCTTGCGGCCTTCTCGGCAGCAAGACGGGCGCGACGCTCGGCAAAGGTCTCCTTCTTTGCTGGCGCAGCCGTCTCGGCGGCATCCTCGTCCGCATCGGAATCGTCGTCGGTCGCAGCGGCCTTCTTGGGCTTGACCGGCGCCGACGCGGCCTCGCTTACCGGATCGATAATCTCGGACTGAACAACGGCCGTCATCTTTTCCTGCGTCTCGCGGAACTGACGGATGGCACGGCCGATCGTGCGGCCCATCTGCGGGAGCTTATCCGGGCCAAACAGCAAAAAGCCGAAGACCACGATGATCGCGAGCTCACCCTCTCCAATACCAAACACACATACCTCCAAGGCTCGATGTGAGTCGAGCCCGCACCGCGCCATTCGGCCGGAACTCGTCTATTCATTCGGTCAAGTATAGCGCCCGGACGCCAAAACGTCCGAGCGCATCACAAACATATGCCAAACGGCACGCCCTTTTGGGGGCAAAGATTATGCAGCGGTGATCGAAATCTCCTGGTCGACGCCCAACAACTGAACCACGCGCATCACCGGGGGCTGCACGTTGACGCAGCTAAAACGCTTACCGTGATCGGCTGCATGATGAGCGGCGCCCACAAGCACGCCAATGCCCGTCGAATCGATGTAGCTCACCTGGGCAAAATCGAGCTCAACGGCCTCAGTGGGCTGCTCGAGCGCCAGGTCGATGGCATTGCGCAGGCTATCGGCGTTAGAGATATCGATCTCGCCGGTGACCTTAATGGTGTAGAGCTCTGGCGTGGGGTTGGTGGAAATACCCAAATCCATGTATACGCTCCTTTACGTATCGAAAGTGCGGATAGTACTGGGCCGGACTTGCGGGGCCATACGCGCTAGGCGCGCTCGGCACGCGCAAGCTCGGCAGTGACGAGCTTGACGGCCAGCACCAGCACATCGAGCGCGGCCTCCAGGTCCTCGACCGTGGGATAGCTCGGCGCGATGCGGATGTTGGTGTCGCGCGGGTCCTTGCCATAGGGCCAGGTAGCACCGGCCGGCGTGAGCTTGACGCCCAGGTCGGCGCAAAGCGCGGCGACCTTCTGGGCCGAGCCCTCGGGACCATCGAAGCTCACAAAGTAGCCGCCGCGGGGGTGCGTCCAGGTGGCACAGCCCGTGTCGCCCAAGCCCTCGGTGAGCTTGCGCTCGACGGCCTCAAAGCGCGGGCGCAGGAACTCGGCATGCTTTTTCATGTGCTCCTTGACCGCCTCGATGGTGGGAAGGAAGCGCACGTGACGCAGCTGGTTGAGCTTGTCGGCGCTGATGAGGCCGGCCTTCAGGCGCTTGGAGAACTCGGCGATAACCGCGGGGCTCGCACCGATAAAGCCGATGCCGGCGCCCGGGAAGGTGATCTTGGACGTCGAGGCGAATGCCACCACGCGATCCTCGGTGCCCGCCGCGCGAGCGAGGTCAAAGATGTTGGCGAGCTCGTCGGTCTCGTCGTACAGGTCGTGCACGCAGTAGGCGTTGTCCCAGAAGATGCGGAAATCGGGCGCGGCCGTGGGCATCTCGACCAGGCGGCGCACAGTGTCCTCGCTAAAGGTGATGCCCGTGGGGTTGGAATACTTGGGCACGCACCAGATACCCTTGATGGAATCGTCGGCGGCAACCAGGCGCTCGATCTCGTCCATGTCGGGGCCGTTGTCGGTCATCGCGACGGGGACGTTCTCGATGCCCAAGTCGGCGGTGATGCCAAAGTGGCGATCGTAGCCGGGAACAGGGCACAGGAACTTGACCTTCTTGCCGTCGTGCGCGGCCTCGTAGGCGTCCCAGGGCTCGCTGCCGCACGAGCCACAGCGCCAGAACATGCCGGCAATGTCATGCTCGATCAAAAGGCTCGACGAACCCAGCACGAGCGTCTGCTCGGCGGGACAGCCCAGGAACTCCCCTGCCAACTTGCGCGCCGAAGGAACACCCTCGAAGCAGCCGTAGTTGGAGCAGTCGACGCTGCCGTCGTGTAGATCGGCGTTGGCATTGAGAATATCGAGCATGGGGCGCGAGATGTCCACCTGGGAAGGCGACGGCTTGCCGCGGGCCATATCGAGCGCCAGACCCTTGGCCTTGACCTCGGCGACCTCGGCCTTGAGCGCCTCGATGGCGGCATCGAGTTCGGTGGTTTCCATCTTCTGGTAGATCGTCTGCATGGGTGCGACCTTTCGCGAAGCGGGACGTTGCAGTTCGTCTAAGTATAGACCGCCACCGCCGCAACGTTATGAAGCCGTGATAGATTAAGTTCATCGCAATAAATTACGAATCGCCGCGCATGCCGGCGTGGGGCGCCCAAGGAGGCACTATGGAGTACGGATTGTTCCAGGCCGAGGAATTCGGCGACCTGCAGCGCCTGGTCGACGGACTGTTTTACGACCGCCACGCCATCGACCGCCTGGATCTGATCGTACAGGCCGAGATCTTGGACCTGACGCCCGATCTCATGGAAATCGTCAACCTGCTACCGCCCGGCTATTACGACCGCCAGTCACTTTGCGACCAGCTCAACTCGGCCCTAGCCGCCCACGGCTGGGGCGCCATCTACGGCACCGTGGAATAAACCCACTCATTGGGGACGTTCTTAAACGACTAAAACGCCGCTTGTGATGGTGTTCACAGGCGGCGTTTTTAAACTTGCACAAACTTGTATGTGCTCTTACTCGTCCTTGGTCGCGGGGTGTTTGCAGACCACGCTCATGTAGATCATGCCCAGCACCGCGGCGGTAACGGATCCGGCAAGAATGGCGGCCTTGGCAGCCAAGACCTCAAACTGGGCCGTCGGGAAGGCGAGGCCGCTGATGAGGATCGACATGGTAAAGCCGATACCGCCCAGAATGCCCACACCGGCGATCATGTGCCAGTTGACATTGTGCGGCAACTCGGAAATCTTGAGTTTAACCAGGGCAAACGTCATACCAAAGATACCGATCGGCTTGCCCAGCAGCATGCCAAAGTACACGCCGAGCGTCACCGGGTCGGTGAGCAGCGTGCTCATGTCCACGCCCACTAGGCGAACCTGCGCGTTTACGAACGCAAAGATCGGCAGGATCACAAAGTTGACCGGCGTGGAAATCAGGCGCTCCATGCGGATGAGCGGCGGGGTCACGCGGTGCATGACGCGCTCGACCCTGGTGGTCGAGACGGTAAAGTCGTGCTGACCCAGGATGTGCGCCTCGTCGTCGTAGCGGTCATCGAGCAGCGGCAGGCACTCGCCCAACCAATCGGTGAGGCTATCGAGCTTGACGCCGCACTTGGCCGGGATGGTAAAGGCCAAGATGACGCCAGCAAGCGTGGCATGTACGCCGCTCTTGAACATGCAGAACCACAACAGCAGGCCCAGCACCGAGTACGGGGCAAGGCGGTAATGCTGCGTCTTGTTGAGCCACACGAGCGCGCAGGTCACGAGCGCGGCGGCGCCCAACCAAAACGGATTGGGGCTCTGACCGTAGAAAATGGCGATGGCGGCGATGGAGATGAGGTCGTCGGCAATGGCGAGCGTCGAGAAGAACACACGCACACCGTTGGGCACGCGGTTGCCCAAAAGCGATAACACGCCCAGCGCAAAGGCAATATCGGTTGCCATGGGAATGGCCCAGCCGTTGTGCGCGCCGGCATGGTTAAAGATCAGGTAGATGCAGGCGGGAACGACCACACCGCCCACAGCTGCCAGCATGGGAAGCATAGCCTGGCGCGGGTTCTTGAGCTCGCCGACCGTCATCTCATACTTGAGCTCGATGCCCACCAACAAAAAGAAGATCGCCATGAGGAAGTCGTTGACGAAAAGCTCGACGGTGAGGCCGGCCGTAAAATGTCCCAGGCCCACATACAGCGGGGTCTCCAAAAAGTGATGGATGGCCTCGTAGGCATCGGTATTGGCGCAGATGACGGCGGCGATGGCGGCGAAGACCATGACGGCGGCGGAAATCGTGCCGTTCTCGGCGATGCGCTCCCAGATGTCGTGACGTTCAAAGCGCTTGCGCTCACGAACGTTGAACAGCTGCTCAGTTGCTGCCATGGGCGGCTCCTTTCACGGGATGGCTCCCGTCTTAAAAAAGCACGGCCCGCCCAAGTGGCGGCGCCGCGCTCCAACGTATTACGCTTGCATCTAGCCTACCCTGCACGACGAGCACGCAGGCGTGGCCGAAAAGCGGAACCACAGGTTGAACATTATTTGCTCAACGGCACGGGCACGCCTGTCCAAGAGACGACGCGGCACCGTGCACAAAAAACGACCGGAGCGCGGGGCGTCCGCGATCCGGTCGTGGCGTTTGGTCAACTAAACCTAGCAGGCGGCCATGATGGGGGCAGCGACCTGCTTCTTACGGGAGAGGACGCCCGGCATCCAGACGCCATCGTGCTCGTCGGCAATGCCCAGGCCCTTCTGAGCAGCCTCGGTCTCGCCCTCGAGCAGGACCTGCGAACCCTCCTCCATGATGTCGGTGATGCACAGGACAATGCCGTCGGCGCCCTTCTCGGCGGCGTAGGCACGCATGGCCTCGCGAATCTCGTCGATCATGCCAAGCGCACGGCTCTTGTCGACGGTCTCGTACTGGCCGATAAGCAGCTTCTTGCCGGCGGGCTCGAACATCTTGATGTCGTTGCCGACCATCTCGGCTGCGGTGAAGGAGCCGGACGGACGGGTGAGGAAGACCTCCATGCCAAACTTGACCGGGTCGACGCCCACCTGCTCGCCGAGCTTGGCGGCGACGGCGCGGTCGACATCGGTGGTGGTGGGGCTCTTGAGCATGAGCGTGTCGGTCATCATGGCCGAGAGCAGCAGCTTGGCCTGGACGTCGGAAAGCTCAACGCCGAGCACGTCGGCGAGCTTGGTGACGATGGTGCAGCTGGAGCCCCAGGGCAGGCAGATGTAGTGCAGCGGGCCGGCGGTCTCGAAGTCGCCGATGCGGTGATGATCGACAACGCCAAAGACCGTGGCGTCCTTAAGGCCGGCGACAGACTGGGCAGACTCGTTGTGGTCGGTGAGGACGACGAGCTGACCGGCCTCGACGGAATCAATCACGCGGGGCTCGGCGATGCCGGCGTCGGCGAGCAGCTTGGCAGACTCTGCCGGAAGCTGACCAAGGGCGCAAGCCTCGTAGGTGTTGCCGGCATACTCAACCTGGTTGAGCAGCTGGGACAGGACGACGGCGCTCATGATGGCGTCGTTATCGGGGTTCTGGTGACCAAAGACAAGAACGTTTGCCATGGATATCCTCCACTTGATATGTGTACTTGGACGTAGCTATGGTAGCACGCTAACGCCGAACCCTAGACGATGGAAGGGCCGCGACGCAATTTGGGGCAAGCGTTGGGGGAAGTCTGTCCCCCTTGCACCATGTTGGCGCAAAGTAACCTGTCCCCCTTGCACCAGCTATTTGCCGGCGGCGCGCAGGGCTACGTAGGCGGCACCGATGATGCCGGCGTCGTTGCCGAGCGAGGCGACCTCGATAGGCGTCTCGCGCGAGGCGGAAAGCGCATAGTGCTGGAAGTGCTCGCGAACCGCATCGAGGTAGACATCGGCCGAGGCAGAGGCACCGCCGCCGATCAGGAACATCTCGGGGTCGACCACGTTGGCGATAAGCGCCAGAGCACGACCGAGATAATCGGCCATGGTATCGGCCGCGGCCAGCGCGAGCTTGTCACCCTCGCGGCAGGCCTGGAACACGTCCTTGGAATCGGAGGGGCCGGTGAGCTCGATGGGCTCGACGCCCGCCTTCTTGCACTCGGCAAGGTAGTTGCTCACCACACCGGTGGCGCTGGAATACTGCTCCAGGTGGCCATGGCCGCCACAGCCGCAGGTGCGCTCCTCGTCGGGATTCAGGCACATGTGGCCAATCTCGCCGCCGGCGCCCACAACGCCCGACACCACGTCGCCGTTGACGATGACGCCGCCGCCCACGCCGGTACCGATGGTGACCATCACCACGTTCTGTACGCCCTTGGCAGAGCCGAGCCAGGCCTCGCCCATGGCAGCGGCGTTGGCATCGTTCTCGTACTTAACGACCGCGTCGGGGCAGTGCTCCTGAATGGCGATCCTAAGCTCGGGCAGGTTAATGGCAATGTTGGCCTTGACCTTAGCATCGCCCGAAGCCGGGATGGGGCACGGAACAGCCAGGCCAATGCCCGCCACAAAGGCGCGCGGAATCTGCGCCTTGGCGACCACCTGGTCGATCGCCTCGGTCACCGCGGCAAAGCCCGCAGCATCAACGATGGGAGGCGTGGGCACACTGGCCTTGGCCAGCAGGTTTCCGTCCTCGTCGAACAGGCCCTCCTTAACCGAAGTGCCGCCGACGTCGATGCCGATGTAGTACTGCTTAGGTTCCATGGGAGCCCGCCTTTCTCGTTTAAACATTGCTTGTATGGTACCGCTCCCCAGGCAAAAACCTGCCAAAAAGGGACAGGTTTGTTTTGGCAGGTTTTATCTGGGAAAACACGAAGGCCCGCCCAACAGGTCGCGCAGGCCTTCGCCAAATACAAAGGCGCCGGGAGACGGAAAACTCCCAGCGCCCGTGAAAGGGACTGAATTGTCTGGTGAACCGCACACTCCGTCGCGGCGATAACGCCGACTAGACCTTAAGCGCCTGCAGCAGCTTGTGGACCTCGATGAGCTCCGTGGCCATGACGCGCATGGTCTCGGTGCCGGCCATCTGGTCCTCGGCATGCAGCAGAATCAGCGGGGCTTCGCCGTTACGCTCGCCGTTGGCCTCCTTTTTGAGGAGCCCCATGTGAACATCGTGGCCACCGTTGTAAGCCTCGTCGCCCTGCTTGATAAGCTCCTCGGCGGCGTCAAAATCGCCCTCCTTGGCCTTTTGCACGGCATTGATGTACATGCTCTTGGCGGTGCCGACGTAGCTGATGATCTCGAAGCAGGTCATCTGCAACTCGTTCATATCCTCCATGTGCTGCACCTAGCCCATCACGCTGACGCAGTGGTCGATGATGCCGGCGGCGTTCATGCGGCCGTAATCGACCATGTTGATGACCTCGACCGGGAAACGACCGGCGGCCTCCTTCTCAAAATCGCCCTTGGTGTAGCCAATCTGCGGACCGAGCAGCAGGATGTCGCACTCGTCCAGGTGATCGTGAGCCTCGTTCATGGGACGAGCCTCGACCTCGATGTCCAGACCGCGGTTCGCGACCTCGGCCTGCATCTTCTGGACCAGCAGACTCGTGGACATGCCGGCATTGCAGCAAAGCATGATCTTCTTCATGGTTTCCTCCTTATAACTGCGCGGCGCGCAGACGACAACTGGTTTTATTCCTTGCGGCTATTGTGCCCACCCCCTGCGTCTTCACACAAGAGGAGAGCCGTGGGCATCGGCACCGCGTACCGGTGCCCGCAACGGTGGAAGGGAGAACGACGTTTAAGCGTTCTGCTCGGCAAGAGCCTCCTGCTTAGCGATAGCCTTCTCGGAGATCCTCATAAAGGGCAGGTAGACAGCCATGCCGATGACAAGCTCGAGCGCCTGCCACACGCCAGCGCGCCAGTCAAAGCCCGTAGCAAGCAGAGCGTTGATGACGGGAGGCATGGTCCAAGGCACCTGGGCAATGCAAGGGCTGATGATGCCCGCGCAGGTCAGAGCATAGGTGGCGCCGATGAACAGGTCGGGAAGAAGCACGAACGGAATCATGAGCGGCAGGTTGTACACGACGGGGTAACCGTAGATGACCGGCTCGTTGATGTTAAACAGGCCAGGAACGATAGCCATCTTGGCAACGGTCTTGGAAGCCTTGTTCTTGGAGAACAGGAAGGTGTCGAGCAGGAGCATGAGGGTACAGCCCGAGCCGCCGATGAGGGCGAAGCTGTTGACGATCTGCATATTCATGTAGTGGTCGGGCTGGATGGTACCGCCGGCGGCAAAAGTAGCCATGTTGTCGACAATGAGCATGGTCAGGATCGGCTCGACGGTAGCGCCAGAGATGGTGGACTGGTGAATACCGACGCAGAACAGCAGGTTCGCAAGGGTGTAGATGAGGATAACAGCCCACGGACCGGCGTTCATGATGCTCTTGAGCGGGTTGGAAATGCACGTGGAGATGATGGTGCACAGATCGGTGCCGGCAAACACGGCGAGCAGCGCTGCGGCAACTGCGAAGATCGAGAGGTTGAGCAGCATCGGGATCATGACGTTAAAGGAGTTGGAGACCGCGGGGGGCACACCCTCGCCCAGCTTTACTTTAAGCTTCTCGACGCCGGAAATCTTGATGAAGAGCGTGACGGAGAGCAGGGCGATGATAATGGCCGCGAACAGACCGTTGGTACCGGTGTTGGCAGTCGAAAGGGCGCCCGTGACCTCGGCAGAGGCAATCTTGTCGGTGAGCAGCGGACTCGTGGCGGCAAGCGTGGCGGTGATCTGCTGCGGCATCATGATGACGAAAGCGGAGATGGCGACGACCACGCAAGCGAGCGGGTTATCGAAGCGTTCGTTCTTAGCGAGGCTGTAGCCAATCAGTCCAGCCAAGATGATGGCAGAGACGTTGAGGGTGCCCAGCGTAATTGCCGAGCCCCAGGTCTGAAGGTTGGCAAGACCCGCCGCATCGAGCGGGAACAGAGGGAACACGACGTTGTTAATAAGAACCGCGATACCCGCAAGGATATAGAGCGGCGTGATGGTTGCGAAGGCATCGCGCAGGGAACGCAGGTGAACCTGGTTTCCCACCTTCGCAGAGACCTCGGCAAACTTGTCGAGGAAGCTCTTTCCGTTGTCACTGGCCATGATTGCTCCTAACTTTCAAATCCGGCCTTTTCCTATGCGCACGGTGGTCTGTCGCCCTCTGCCACCAGATGTGCCATGTGTTGCGCGCGGCGGCGCGCGGTTTGGGCGCTTGCTTGGTCGCTAGTCAACCACGTGGGTCGTTGCAACCTGCTTGAGCCAAGCTGCCGACTTCTTAAGGCGGCGCTTGTAGCCGTCCATAAGGTCGACCTCGACAAAGCCGTAACGGTTTTTAAAGGCATTGGCCCAAGACCAGTTATCGATGACGGCCCAATAATGGTATCCGCGGCATTTGGCGCCCTCGGCGATTGCCTTGGCGACCCACTCCAGGTGCTGGCGCACAAAGTCGACGCGGTAGTCGTCCTGGATGGTCCCCTCGGCATCACGGTTCTTGTATTCGTCCATGATGCCGATGCCGTTCTCGGATACGAACCACTCAAGATCAGGGTAATTCTTGGCGCAGTCCATGCCAAAGTCGTAGAGACCCTGCGGGTAGATCTCCCAGCCGCGGCTCTCGTTCATAACGGCGTCGGGCCACACGTACTCGTCGGCAAAGTGCGGCAGGCCATACTGGTCGATCTTGCTCGCCGGAGCCTGGACGCGCGTGGGGTGGTAGTAGTTGCAACCAAGCCAGTCGACAACGCCCTGTTTGAGAATCTCTTGGTCGCCGGCACGGAACGGGAGCCTAACGCCGCCCTCGGCCAGGCTGTCGAGCACGTCGGCGGGAAGCTCGCCCTTGGTAATAAGATCGAGCCACCAGCGATTGTTGATACCGCTGGTCATACGCACGGCCTCGAGGTCCGCCTCGCTGGGGTTCTCCTTGGTGTAGACCGGGGTAAAGCAGTTAATCATGCCGATCTTGGCGTCGGCGCGAACGGCACCCTCGTCATAGGCGCGACGGTAGTTGGCCACGGCCAGCGCGTGCGCCAGCGAGATGTGATACTGAACGGTGCGAGCGCGGCTATAGTCGTGGAGCCGCGGGAACCACACGCCCTCCTGATAGCGCTGCTCGGGCTCGACGATAGGCTCGTTAAAGGTAAACCAGTACTTGATCTCCTGGCCAAACTCGCGGAAGGCGACGTCGGCGTAATGAGCGTAAGCCTCGACGACCTCGCGGCTCTCCCAACCACCACGGTCAAAGAGGTAGGTGGGCATGTCAAAGTGGTACAGGTTGACGAACGGCTCCAGGCCGGCCTCGCGAGAGGCACGGAACAGCTCGTGATACCACGCGGCGCCCTCCTCATTGAGGTTGCCGTTAGCATCGAGCAGGCGACTCCACTGGATGGAGGTGCGGTAGGTATCCAGGCCCAAGTCCTTCAAAATGCGAAGGTCCTCCTGGTACTTAGCCATAAAGTCATTGCCAGCATAAGAGCCAACGCGGTTATAGAACGAATCCAGATCCTGGATGGACCAGGTGTCCCACAGGTTCTCGAGCTTGCCGCCCTGGTTCCACTGACCCTCAGTCTGCGGGCCGGACATAGCGGCGCCAAAGAAGAAGTCACGGGGCAGCTGATACTGTGCCATCGAAGTCCTCGCTTTCGTGTTCTAGAGCTTCCGGTTGGAGACGGGTTTGCCTTGGCAGGTTATCCGGCGCGGGCGCGCACCGGATATCTGGATATTCAGCCCGCCAAAACAAAACCGTCCCCAAACGGTCGGTCCTGCCGTTCGGCAGGGTTCCGTTCGTTGGCTACAACTATAGCGCTCTAATTTTATAAGTAAAGTGTCTTTTTCTTTTTTCTTTCTCGAACTTCTTAGATTAGAATTATATGGATGCCTTGCAGATGGTTATACTTACTTATGTATTTATGTATGTCGGAAAGGGGGTTCCATGATTCCCAAATACGAGGCGATAGCTGCGGATATTCGTCGAAGCATCGAGGACGGCGCTCTTAAGCCGGGTGACAAGCTGCCCACCGTCGTTGAGTTCTGTGAGCTCTATAGCGTTTCCAAAATCACCGTTAAACGAGCGATTGAGCAGATTACCGAGGAAGGTCTTATTACCAGCCGGCGCGGATCGGGCACCTACGTCAAGGACACGGCGGGGCTTCCCGGCAAGGCGTTTTTCCAGGGCAAGAACGACCGCGCCGCTGGCTTTTCGCATGAGCACCGCGGGGAGAAGGTGTCCTCGGTGGTCTACGATTTCTCGATTGTCAATCCACCAGCGGACGTCGCCGCTCAGCTGGGAATTGCCGAGGATGACTTTGCCTATCACATCGTGCGCGTGCGCCAGGTGGACGAGAAGCCCATCGTTATCGAGTACACCTACATGCCCCTCGAATTGATCCCGGGCCTTAAAAAGAAAGATCTGTACGGATCGGTCTACAGCTTCATCCGCGAGCAATGTGGGCTGAAGATTTCGAGCTTCCACCGCACCATCCGCGCCGTAGCGGCAACCGAGGAAGAAGCTGAGCGCTTGGACACCAAACCCGGCTCTCCCCTGCTCGAACTCCACCAGATTGGTTTTTTGGATAGCGGCACCGCCTTTGAGCATTCGATCTCGCGCAACGTTGGTGACCGCTTTGAGCTGCACAACGTAACGTTGGCCTAGGTTTTATAGTCATGCGGGCGCTCGTTTTGGCTCATTTAGAGCGGGCGGCCGCGCAACACCATGGGGGTATGAACATGTCCGATTTGATTAAACTGACGCCGATCTTCCACGAGAAGATCTGGGGCGGCCGCCAACTCGAAACCGTATTTGGCTACGACATTCCCGAGGGTCCCATCGGTGAGTGCTGGGCTATCTCGGCCCATCCCAACGGCGACTGCCAGATTGCGGAGGGCCCGTATGCCGGTCACACGCTGTCGTGGCTGTGGGCCGAGCACCGCGAGCTCTTTGGCAACTGCGAGGGCAAGGAGTTCCCGCTGCTCATTAAGATTCTGGACGCCAAGGACGACCTTTCGATCCAGATTCACCCCAACGACGAGTACGCCGCCGAGCACGAGAACGGCAGCCTGGGCAAGACCGAGTGCTGGTATGTGCTGGACTGCGAGCCCGGCGCCACGATTATCGTCGGCCAGCGCGCCAAGGACCGCGCCGAGGCAGCGCAGACGATCGAAGAGGGCCGCTGGGACGACATGCTCAACGTGCTGCCGATTCACAAGGGCGACTTTTTCCAGATTGACTCCGGCACCGTGCACGCCATCAAGACCGGTACGCTCATTTTGGAGACGCAGCAGTCGAGCGATGTGACCTATCGCCTGTACGACTACGACCGCCCCGGCACCGACGGCAAGCTGCGCCCGCTGCACATTGAGCAGAGCCTCGACTGCATCGATTTTGATGTTCAGGCGCCGACCGACGGCACCGTAACCGCGCCCGAGGTCGATGGCGTAACCGAGCTCGAGTCCAACCCCTGCTACACCGTCGATCGCGTGCGCGTCAACGGCAGCAAGACCCTCGACCAGCGCTGGCCCTTCATGTGCCTGTCCGTCATCGACGGCGAAGGCACCGTCTGCGGCGACCCCGTCCACAAAGGAAGCCACCTGCTGGCCCCCAGCACCGTGAAGTCCATTGACCTCGAAGGCAAGATGGAACTGATCATCAGCCACCTGTAGGTCACCGGTCCCCAAGCACTCGCCGGGATGGGCGCGGGGTTTGATCGCCTGCTCGGGCAGTCCTGCTCGCACGGAGAGCACATTAAGTGCTCTCCGGCTCGTGCGGAACTCGCGATCGACCAAACCCCGCGCCCATCCCGGCGAGCCTCTGGCAAGCAACGACAAGCTAAACGCAACAAGGGGCTCTCCCGTCCATGTACGGGAGAGCCCCTTGCCATATTTCATAAACATTTTAGTAACTATTTAAAATGATGCTGAACAGCATAAAACGTTCAATCATCAGAGCCCCTTGGCATATCGAAATAGTCAGCCCACCCGGTTCTCCAGACCAAAAATCGAACGAGCAGAGCGGCGCTCGCAAACAACGTTACCCAAGGACCTGGGCGGGCGTATGGGGCAACATCGATCGCGAGTTCCGCACGCAAAGGAGGCCACTTAATGTGGCCTCCGTCTTGCGCAGGACTGCCCGAGCAGGCGATGTTGCCCCATACGCCCGCCCAGGTCCGCCGGGATCACGACAGCTTGACGATAGGCGCAAAGCCCTTCATGAGCTTTTTGGTCTGGCCGGTTTTTTCGAATTGGACCTCGATCATGTCTCCGGCGACCGAGATCACAGTACCCGTGCCAAAGGTCTTGTGGCTCACGGTATCGCCCGCGGCAAAGTCCTGCGATGCGCTGGCGCGATCGACCTTGCGCTCCACCGTCGGCGACACCTTGGACGACGGCTTTTTGGCTCGCGGTGCGCCCGAGCCAAAGGTCGAGGCAACACGGCCGGCGTCGGGCGAAACCCCGCGATGGCGCTCGGTGCCATAGGTGCTGCCACCAAAGAAATCGTCGAAGCTCGATCCGCCGCGCGATCCGGAGCCGCCGGTCGAGCGCGTATGCGAACCGAACACCTTGCCGCCATACATATCCGAGCCCATGCCCGAGCCAAAGGTGCCGTGACGGTCGCCGCGCTTCTCCCAGCCCGTGCCCTCAAAACCGGCAGAACCGATACCGCTAAACTCGATATCCTCAAACGGAATCTCGTTGAGGAAGCGCGAGCGCGGGTTAGCAGAAGTCGAGCCGTAGGTGCGACGCGTGGCCGCATAGGTCAGGAACAGGCGTTTACGGGCGCGCGTAATGGCAACGTAGGCCAAGCGACGCTCCTCCTCGAGCTTGCCCGGATCATCGCTGCCGCCAAAGTCGTGCACGTGCGGGAAGATGCCCTCCTCCATGCCGGCCACGAACACCGCCGGGAACTCCAGGCCCTTGGCGGAGTGGATGGTCATCATGGTAATGGCATGCGTCTCGCCGGCCAGGGAATCCAAGTCGGAGCGCAGGGCCAGCCACTCCATGAGTGCCGGCAGTGCCTTACAGGTGAGCGGACCGTAGGTGCGCTCAATCTCGTCAGCATGCACGTCACCCGCCGACAGCTCCGTCGGCGTGGCATACGCGTTGCCCGCGATGGCGGCGGCCAGGGCGTCCTGCGGCGAGAGCGCCGGAGCGGCCAGGCTATCGAGCGGATTGGAACCTGCGGCGTCACGAGCGCCGACAAGTGCCTCAAACGAGGATGCCGGAGCGGACGGCCCCGGCTCGGGCGCGGGCACACCCACCACGACGGGCTCGGACTCGGCGCCGGCCGGCACATCGGCAACGCCAGCCGCGCGCAGCTCTTCCAAGCTCTCGAGCGTACCCTCGATATCCTCGTGCGTCTCCTCAAATTCGGCGGCGACGCCCAGGAATTCCTGGATGTTCTCAGCGCGGCTCTCGGACTCCATGGTGCCCTCGGCGCGGAAGGCCTGCAGCAGGCCCGTCTTGTCAACAATCATCTCGACAACGTCCTTGAGCTCGCCGTCCATGCGGCGGCCCTCGCGCACCAGCGACACAAAGCTCGACAGGCCATTGCGCACCTTGGCGCTAAACATGCCCGTCTCGGCGCACGCGATCTCGCAGGCTTGGAAGAACGAGCAACGGTTGTCGCGCGCCAGCTGCTCAATCTTTTGGATCGAGGTGGAGCCGATGCCGCGACGTGGCGTGTTGATGACGCGCTTGACGCTCATCTCGTCGGCCGGGTTCACGATCATCTTGAGGTAGGCCATGACGTCGCGGATCTCGGCACGGTCGAAGAATCGCGTGCCGCCCACGATCTTGTAGGGCACGCCCGCGCGCAGGAACATATCTTCGAGAATACGCGACTGGGCGTTGGTGCGATAGAAGACGGCGATGTCGTCGTAGCTCGTACCCTTGGAGTGCAACTTTTCGATCTCACCGGCAATCCAGCGGCCCTCGTCGCGCTCATCGCTTGCCTGGAAGGCCTGGATCTTCTCGCCGTCGCCCTCGGCCGTAAACAGGCGCTTTTCTTTACGCTGCGAGTTGTGACGCACCACGGCGTTGGCGGCGCTCAGGATATGGCCCGTGGAGCGATAGTTCTGCTCCAGCTTAACGGTCTTGCAGTTTTTAAAATCCTTCTCAAAGTCCAGGATGTTGGTAATGTCGGCGCCGCGCCAGCTGTAAATTGACTGGTCGTCGTCGCCCACGACCATGAGGTTTTGGTACTTGGCGGCCAGCAGGTTGGCGATTTCGTACTGGACGTGGTTGGTGTCCTGATACTCGTCGACGCTAATGTAGCGGAAGCGCTCCTGGTACTTGTCGAGCACCTCGGGGCGGGTACGCAGCAGCTCGAGCGTACGCACGAGCAGGTCGTCAAAGTCCATCGCATTGGCGGCGCGCAGGCGGCGCTCCAGCTCTAGGTAGACCTGCGCGGCCTTTTTGTCGTTAGGGCTATCGGCGCTCTTGAGCATGTCCTCGGGCCCGATCATGGCGTTTTTGGCCGAGCTGATTTTGCTGCGGATCATGTTGATGGGGAACTGCTTTTGCTCAATGCCGAGCGCCTGCATAATGTCGCGCACCATACGCTTTGAGTCGTCATCATCGTAGATGGTGAACTGACCGGTGTAGCCCAGCAGATCGGCGTCCTCGCGCAGCATGCGCACGCACATGGCGTGGAAGGTGCACACCCACATGCCGCGGGTGCCGTTGGGGATGAGTGCTGCAAGACGCTCGCGCATCTCGGCCGCGGCCTTGTTGGTAAACGTGATGGCCAGGACCTGCCAGGGCTTAACGCCCAGGTCGCCAAGCATATGTGCGATGCGGAAGGTCAGGACGCGGGTCTTGCCCGAGCCGGCGCCGGCAAGGACCAGCAGCGGACCCTCGGTGGTCAGGACCGCCTCACGCTGGGCGGGGTTCAGGCTATCGATATCGACGAGCGGCTTGGCGGGTTTGGGCGCCGGAGCCGGGGCATCGTAGATGTCAAGCGGAACGAGCTCGGGTTCCGGCGCGGCGGGGGCGGTGTACGCATCGAGCGGCACGGGTTCCGGCGCGGGCGGCACGGGTACCGCAGTGTTCTTTTCCCAGGGCAGGGGCTGGGTCATGGGCGACTCCTCATCTGACGGACGGCGCGCCTGCGGGCAGCGCCATAGTTTGAGCCGTATCAGTATACCGAGCCGCGCGGACACCGACGCAAATCACACCACGACTCCGTGCGCCGCCGTCAGGCCCGCCCCAGCGGATTTGGCGCAAAGGTGTCAGGTTAGTCTGCACCACGTTGGTGCAAAGAAACCTGACCCCAATGTACCAATCACGGAGCCACCGATGTCATGGCAACGGTAGCGAGCGGCGGCCAGGGCGAACAAATTGGCATGAAAAGGGGGCAGCATAGACCTTTTGGTCATGCCACCCCCTTTGAATGACAAGTTGTCGCCCTGGCCGCCGCGCAGCGTCGACTAAGTTAGAGGCCGAGCATCGGCTCCAGAACGAAGAAGTATGCGAGCACTACGATGCCCAGGATGATGCGGTAGACGCCGAAGCACTTAAAGTCGTGACGGCGGACGAAGCCCATAAGCCACTTGATGGCAATGAGCGAAACCACAAAGGCCACAACGCAGCCCACGCCCAAGATGGCGATCTCGTTGGTGCCGAACGTGCCGCCCTTGATGAAGTATTTGACCAGCTTGAGCGCACTTGCGCCAAACATGACAGGGATGGCCAGGAAGAACGTGAACTTGGACGCCACCGAGCGCGTGCAGCCCAAAAGCAGGCCACCGATGATGGTAGAACCGGAGCGAGACGTACCAGGCACCAGCGAAAGCACCTGGAAGCAGCCGATACCCAGCGCAGTCTTCCAGCTCAGGTCCTCGAGTGTGGCAATGGAGCCAAAGTCCAGATTCTCGTCATCGTCCTCATCCTCAGCGGTAGCCGCGGCGGGCGCCGCAAAGTGCGCACCGGCGGGACGTCCACCCGACGCCACGGCACGCGAACCAAACGAACCGGCAAGAGCGGCCTGGTCGCGCTTGTTCGCGCGCCAGCTCTCAATCACGATAAACAGCACGCCGTACACAATGAGCGCCAGCGCCACGACGGGAGCATTGTAGAAATGCTCCTCCATCCAGTCGTTGAGCGGCAGACCGATCGCCGCGGCGGGAATGCAGCCGAGCACAATCTTGCCCCACAGCACCCAGGTATCGCGACGGCCCTCCTTGCCCTTGCTGGGAGAAAACGGGTTAAGGTCGTAGAAGAACAGGACGCAGACGGCCAAAATGGCGCCGAGCTGAATCACGACCAGGAACATATTCCAGAACGTCTCGCTCACGTTCATCTTGACGAACTCGTCCACTAAGATCATGTGACCCGTCGACGAAACGGGCAGCCATTCGGTGATGCCCTCGACCAGGCCCATGAAGGCAGATTTTAGAAGCTCGATAATATCCAAAGGGACCCCCTCGTTAGACACCCGCCGGTAGATGTTCTGCGGACGATGCGGGCGATGTCCCATTATCAACCGTTGGCGGTGCAACCGCGCCTACCCTTACCAAAAAACTCGCCCGTTCACAGAATTGCGAGCGGTCAAACCGAAATCCTTGGGTATAACTGCAACAAGATAAAGTGTCCGGCGGCCAACGCGCCCGCGCCCGCCCGACGCACGAGCCCCGCGCCCGTGCGATAGACCAAGGAGGAAACCATGAACGAGGGCTACACCAAGGTATTTGTTTCACTCGACGGTACTGAGCAGCAGGATTTTGTGCTCGCACGCGCCATCAAGGTCGCCGCGAACAACGGCGCTAAGTTGATCATCGGCCACGTCATCGACTCCACCGCGCTCGAGAGCGCCGGTTCCTATCCGGTTGACCTGGTCAACGGCTTGGAAGAGGCCTTTAACAACTCCATCGCCAAGCAGCTCGAGGAGGCCAAGGCCAATCCCGACATTCCCGAGGTCGAGGTCATGATTCGTACCGGCCGCATTCGCGAGACGCTCAAGGATGAGATGCTCGACGTGGTCAAGCCCGATCTGGTGCTCTGCGGCGCCCGCGGCCTGTCCTCAATTAAGTACGCGCTACTCGGCTCGATTTCGACGTTCTTGCTGCGCAATACGGACTGCGACATTTTGGTCGTGAAGTAGCGTTGCTCCCACCGGCCGCGGGGCCTGCGGGGTTTCCACAGGCACGTCCTCGCCGCTTCGCGGCTGCGGGATGTGCCCTTAGGAAACCCCTCCCGGCCCCGCGGCCTTCGCAGCCTTACTTCAGCGAGTTGGCTGATAAAAGATGGCGTGCCGCCCCGTTTGGGGTGGCACGTTTTGTTTGGGCTGCACGTTTTTGTTTGGGCGGACGTCTGCCGCATGCGTTACTCAAAGTATTGGAACTTGTTCGTTGAGAAGGAAAACGTTACGACGAAGCCTTCGCCGGACTCGGATGCCGCGGTGACGTCGATGCCCATCTTGGAGCACAGGCGCGCCACCAAGTACAGGCCGATGCCCGTAGCGCGCTTGGTGGTGCGACCGTTGTCGCCGGTAAAGCCCTTCTCGAACACGCGGGGCAGGTCTGCCGCACTCACGCCGCAGCCGTTATCGGCAACGGTGAGCTCGATGCGCTCACTCGCCAGGCCCTCGTCCAGCAACGCGCCCGAAAACACGATCTTCGCACCGTCCTCACGCGCATATTTAATGCTGTTCTGAATGAGCTGGCCCAGGATAAACTCGAGCCATTTCTCGTCGGTAAACACCTCAAAGTCGAGATTCTCGCACACCGGCGCCACGTGCGCCGCGATCAGCTCGCGCGCGTTGGCTTTAATCGCGCCCGTCACCAGGGCCTTGAGATTCCAGCGGCGAATCAGGTAGTCGCGCTCCACGACTTCCGAGCGCGCGTAGTACAGTGCCTGGTCGATATAGCGCTCCACGCGGGCAAGCTCGCGGCCCAAATCGTCCACGCGCGACAGGTCGTCTTCGCTGCCGTCCAGGTTTTCCAAAATCAGATGGGCTGCAGCCAGGGGCAGTTTGGCCTCGTGGACCCAGCTCTCGATATAGTCGCGATAGTCGTCGGTTTGACGTCGCCCTTCCGCCACCTCATCGCAAGCCGACTTGCCCACGCGGCGCAAGACCTCGTACTCGAGCTCGCCTTCGGCATACGTCGGGCACTGCACCATCTCTTGCACCCATGCGGGGCTCTCCAGTTCCTCGGCCGCCCGCTCCAGCTGGCGCAGAAAGCGGCGACGGCGCGCATACTCGATCACGATGCCCAGCATGCCAAAGATAAAGGAGACGCCGATTGCCACGACCACGATAGATATCGGAGCCCCGGCGACCGTCAGCACAAAGCAGCTCAGCAGCACGCCGCACGTCCACACGGCAACGGGCAGCAGCGCATCTTTAAAGAACTTGCCAAACGACATAACGGGCACCTAGACCGAATAGCCCTGGCCGCGATGCGTGGTCAAATACCCCTTGACGCCGATTTTTTCGAGCGTGGTGCGCAGGCGGTTGATGTTGACGGTGAGCGTGTTGTCGTCCACGAAGGCGTCGGAGTCCCACAGGTCCTGCATGATGGCCGAGCGCGAGACGATCTTGCCCGCGCGGCCCAAGAGCAGCGAGAGAATGCGCAGTTCGTTTTTGGTGAGCTCGGTGCTGTCGCCGGTCGCCGTGTTGGTGACCATAGAGCGGGCGAGGTCGAGCTCCAGCCCCTTGTGGACGAGCGTGCTGCGCTCGCCTGACGCCGCGGTGCGACGCAGCAGTGCGTTGATGCGCGCCACAAGCACGCGGGCGCTGTAGGGCTTGGGGACAAAGTCGTCCGCGCCGAGCGTCATGGCCATGACCTCGTCGATCTCGGTCGTGCGCGACGTGAGGACGATGATGGGGACCTCGGATTCGCGACGGACCTCGTGGCAGATGTGCTGGCCGTCTTTGACGGGAAGCGTCAGGTCGAGCAGTACCAAGTCGGGTGCAGCGGCCAGGATGTCACGCGAGACGTGCTCGAACGATTCGCAGGCCTCGACCCCAAAACCGGCACGGGCAAGGATGTCGGCAAGCTCGCGACGAATGGGCTCGTCGTCCTCAACGATATAGATCAGCGCCATGGATTCCGCTCCCCCTCCTGGTTGTCTTATCCCATTATGACCGCGAAGCCGCAGGTACGCGCCCCACGCGGCACCAAGGTGACAGAACTGTTCGCGAACGAAAGCGTTCGGCTCGTCCCTCGCTCGCAACGGGCGCGGGGATCAAATGATTAAATAATCTCCGTCCCAGAAACATCATTTAGCGGCGGGCTCGGAGCTTTTCGTAGCCGTCGGCAAAGAAGGCGACCGTCGCGACATCGGACTCGGCGGCGTCAGCATCGGCGGCGGGAACCACGCCGTGCTCGTCGCTCACCAGGAACAGCGCGCCCTTAAGCTGTGCGGGAATGTCCACGCGCGTGACCGGGATGCCCTTGGTCTGGGCCAGCTGCTCAATGAGCGTCGCCGTGCCGCACAGGCACTCGTCCGCCGGCGCCACAAAGGCCAGCTCGCCGTCGTTGACAGCAGCAAGCAGCTCGGGCGCCACGCCGGTCTCGTCGGCCTCGGAGCGGGCCTCGGCAGAGCGGGCACGCAGCGCCTTGGCCGAAGCATCGGCTAGCGGCTCGTACTCGCCCACCGTCATGGCAGCGTTGCCGTTGATGTCGATCACCAGCATGAGTACGCCGTCGCGCGCAGTGTAATCGCCCTCGGCAAGCGACCACTCAACGTGCTGTTTGGCCCAACTGAGCATGTTATGGGTAAGCGGTTCGCCCTGCACCAAGCGCTCGGATAGCGCACGGATGTGACGGTTGAGCATGGGCACCTTTTTGTTGGACATGCGCCAACGGCAGATAAGCGCGGGCTTGTCGAGCGTAAACTTCTCGACCGCCTCCTGATTGGCGCAAAAGTCCTCGTACGCACGCTGATCCTCGGCATTGCCAAACAGCTCGGCATCATCAATCTGGGGCATGGTCATACCTTTCGTGTTAGTCATTCCGTCCTCTTATACCAAAAAGACGGCCCTCCAAACGGAGCGGCCGTCTTTTGCAGAGATTATTTTGTCCCAGGGCGAAACTTAGTGCCTAAAGTGGCGGGCGCCCGTGAAGACCATAGCAATATTGTGCTCGTTGCAGGCCTGGATGCTCTCGTCGTCGCGCTTGGAGCCGCCGGGCTGAATGATGCAGGTCACGCCGTGCGCGGCAAGCACGTCGACGTTGTCGCGGAACGGGAAGAACGCGTCGCTTGCGCAAGCAAAGCCGCCCTTCTCCACGCCCTCGCGCTCGCAGAAGTCCTCGGCACGCTCGCAGGCCAGCAACGCGGAATCCACGCGGTTGGGCTGGCCGGGGCCCATGCCAATGCCGGCCTTGCCCTTAGAGACCAGGATGGCGTTGGACTTGACGCCCTTGCAGACCTTCCAGGCAAACTCGAGCTCGGCCATCTCGGCGTCGGTGGGCTTGCGGTCGGTGGGGAACGTAAAGGTCGCGGGATCCTCGGTCACGTGGTCGACCTCCTGCACCAGCATGCCGCCGTCGATGGAGCGCAGCTCCACCTGGGCGCCGTGGTCCACGCCGCCGGTCGCCAGCACGCGCAGGTTGGGGCGCTTGGCCATGCGCTCGAGCGCCTCGGCAGTGTAGCTCGGGGCGATGATAACCTCGACGAACTGCTTGTTCTGGTCGGCGAAATGCTCAACCAGCTCATAGGGTACCTCGCGGTTGCAGGCGATGATGCCACCGAAGGCGCTCTTGGGATCGCAGGCGAAGGCGCGGTCGTAGGCAGCCGTGATGTCCTCGGCAACGGCGGAGCCGCAGGGGTTCTGATGCTTGAGGATCACGCAGGCCGGCTCGTCGAACTCTCGGACCAGGTTCCAGGCGGCATCGGCGTCCAGATAGTTGTTGTAGCTGAGCGGCTTGCCCTGGATCTGCTCGGAGCCCACAAGCGGGAACTGAGAGCTCGCGGTGTTCTCGCAGCCCTCGGCAAAGCGATAGACCGTGGCCTTCTGCTGCGGGTTCTCGCCGTAGCGCAGGTCGTCGACCTTCTCCAGCGAGATCTCGAGCTTGGCAGAGGTGTCCGCCACGTCGCTTGCCTGGGCGGCGAGCCAACGGGAGATAGCCGTGTCGTAGGCGGCGGTAGTCTGGTAGACCTTCACCTGCAGGCGACGACGGGTGGAAAGCGTGGTGCAACCGCCGGTCTCGCGCATCTCGGCAAGGACGGCGTCGTAGTCGGCCGGGTCGGAGATGACGGTAACGCTCGCGGCGTTCTTGGCGGCAGAGCGCATCATGGAGGGGCCACCGATGTCGATGTGCTCGATGGCATCCGCAAAGGTGACCTCGGGGTTGGCAACGGTCTTCTCGAACTCGTACAGGTTGACGACGACCAGGTCGATCAGCTTAATGCCGTGCTGAGCGGCTTCCTGCATGTGCTGCTCGGAATCGCGACGGGCAAGCAGCGCGCCGTGAACCTTGGGATGCAGCGTCTTGACGCGGCCGTCCATCATCTCGGGATAGCCCGTAAACTCCTCGATGGGGGTTACGGGAACGCCCGCGTCCTCGATGGCACGAGCCGTGCCGCCCGTAGAGATGATCTCGACGCCAAAGTCGTCAACCAGCGTCCGTGCGAAATCGACGACGCCCGTCTTATCGGTAACCGAGATCAACGCGCGTGCGATCTTCACATCAGATCCCATGCAGTCCTCCTGTCTGGTACGCCGCCGTGCTCTGTGAGTCGGTGATACGTCGATCTGCAGCGCTCGCGCAGCGGCATTGAAAATACTGATTTAATGTAGCGCATCGAGCGCATCGATGCACCCCGCAACGCACGGCTGTGCAGAAAAAGTTTGCGAGCGGAGGGTTGCAGGAGTGCCGCTGAGCACGGTGAGTTGATGGAACACAGGGGCACCATAATTAGATGCCAATGGCGTGGTAGAACTGTGCTCGATATGCATCCGCAATAGAAAGAGGCACCATGGTCTCGCGGGTTCTCTACCGACCGTTTGATACCGAAGACTTCGACGCCATCGCGCTGATTTTGCAGCAACTTTGGCATAACAATTCGGATAACGATGAGTACAACCGCCTTGAGGCCGCATGCGACCTCGCCTATTGCCTTTCGTCATCGACGTTTTCGCAGGTTGCCGTAATCGACGGTCAGGCGCGTGGCATTGCGCTCGCGCGTGCGGGACAGAGCTCCGGCGCCACCGTCAAGGAACATTGGATGGATTCCGAACGCGCGCTGCTTTCGCAGATGCGCGAGCTGGAGCCCGATGCCTGCACCGAGTATCTCTCGTTTGTGCGCGCAACCATCCGAACCAACAACCGCCTGCTCGAGAGCAGCCCGTTGCCGCACGACAACGAGGTCACGCTGCTTGCCGTTGATCGCGAAGTCCACGGCCTGGGCGTTGGCTCGGTGTTGCTCGACGCCGCAATCTCGCATCTGTCCTCGTGCGGGGCGACCAGCGCACACCTGTACACCGATTCCAACTGCTCGTGGAAGTTCTACGAGCTGCACGGCTTTAAGCGCACCGCCACGCACCGCGCCAACCGCGAGGAACGCCGCCACGCCATGCCGCGCGAAAGCTTCCTCTACGAACTCGACCTAACCGTCTAGGCCCAGCAGCCACACCTAGTCATTTAAGAACGTCCCCAATGACTGATCCCCAACGACTGGTCATTTAAGTCTGTCCCCAATGAGTAGCCTAGAGGGTCTGCAAATGGCTGTGGTCAAAAAACATCAAATATGAGTACTGTTACCTTTTTAGTAGCAGCGATTTGGGGCATTTTGAGGCTTTTAGACACGGCGGTCAGCCGGGCGAGCTAACGTATTTCCTCAAATGTTCAATAAAAGCGGCCCTAACGAGAAATACTCTCATTAGGGGCCGGTAATTAAGCGCAAATTAATGCAACCATTTCGGCAACAGTACTCATATTTGCCATTTTTTGCCCACTGCCCCTTCCGATGGAGGGGACTACGGGCAAAAGCGGGAGGATCGGCGCATTTTGGCACATAAAAAGGGGATGGGCTTTCCCCGACGGCTGTCGAGAAAAGCCCATCCCATAGCTTACGACCGTCAGAACGTTCCGCCGCCGCCTCCGCCGACGCCGCCGCCTCCGCCGCCCGAGAAGCCACCGCCTCCGCCGCCACCCGAGCTGTCCGAGCTCGACGCGAGCTCACGGATGCTCTCGTGATACACGCCATCGAATGAATCCATCGGCGACTCGTTGCCGTAATGATGGTAGTACCACCAGTAGCAGGGATAATTGTCGTAGAAACCGTCGGCCTCGCGCACCTCAGGCGGTACGGCCTCGGCAAGCTGACGCAGGACTTCCTTCGAAACGCCCAGCGCCGCACCCATCACCAGAAGTTTATTCCACAGGACCAGATCGCCGGGGACGGCTTCCTTTAGGCGCGTGAAGTCCTCGAGCCAATGCTTAAGCGCCTTGCATCGAGCCGCCACCTCGGCGCCCTCCGGCGTAAAGCGGCGGAACGTAAGGCCCACGCCAATACCCACCAGCACAATCGGCACCGAGATAACCGCGGCGATAATGTTCGCCTGTGCGCCGTCGGTAAAGAAGATGGATCCCACGGGAACAAAGGCGATCAGGATACCAAGAACCAGACAAAACACCATTGCGACAATGCCGTCCGAGGCAACGTACTCGCTATCGGCCAGCTTGCCCTTAACGGTGTTCTGATAGTCCTCGAGTTTGTCGCCCACGAGCGTAGCGTGCTGCTTAACGTAGTGCTGCAGCTCGTCAAACGTGCGCGAGCGATCACCGTTCTCGTCGGGCTTAGCACCGGCAAAGAAGACCTTGAGCACCATGCGGTCAATGCCCTTGGCCGACTTCCAGCCCACATCACTCACCGTCACGCGATACGTCTGCTCTTCTTTTTCGCGCCCCAACAGACCCTTCTTGGCCTTGCTCACGGTCGCCTGTTCCAGCTTGATCACACGGTCGTCGGTGAGCTTCATGAGCGTGGCGATATATGCCTGATCGGGCACCTCGTTCCAGCTCATGAGGGCCGAAAGCACGGCGGGATGGTCGGCCGAAGGTACATCGCGGAAATATTCGTCCTGGAAAAGCGGCTTGGGTTTGCGACGGCGCAGCTTGAGCACAACGATTGTGCCGGTAAAGGCCACCGCCGCGACAACACTTAGCACGGCAAGTGCATTGGCAATCATGCGAGCGTGAGCGCGGCGGGCGTTAGCCTCGTCGGCCCATGCCTTCTCCTCGCTCAGGATCGTCGACATGCGCTCTTCGCCCGAAGCGGCAAGCTGCGGCACCCAATCGCTGGGGAAGGCGATGCGCACCTCGGCGAATTCGCCCTCATGCACGCAGGGAATGGTATAGGTGACCATGGGCTCGTCCTCATCGAGCGATACGTCGCCCGTCAGCGGGCCGTGGCCCCATGCACGGAAGTTATCGCCCTTGACGGCTGCCGTCCCGGCGGCAGCATTTGCAAAGTACACTTCCATCTCGACATCGTCGGAATCCGCGGACCAGCCGTCGCCCACAAACTTCCAGTAGAGCTCGGCGGTATCGGCCCAATTCATAACCGCACCGGTCATGGTGTAGCTCACATAATAGATCGCGCTGTCGCCGCTCTCGTGGGGGCTGAAAACCTTGATCTTTACGCCGCCGTCGGACTGCTCAACCGTATAGACGCCGCTGTCGCCTTTGTTTGCGCTGTCGACCTTGTTAAACGCGGTGTCGTCTTCCTCGACGCTCAACACATTGACGCCCGCCGCGCCGCCCTGCTGGTTGGTGCCCGCATTGATCTCCCAAAACACGCCGTTGATGTCGTCGTCGAAATCGAACTGGCGTCCCTCGACAACGGTCAGCGATCCATCGGCCTCGACCGTGGCACCGATATAGGTTTGGGTCATGGAGTAGCCGTCGGCGTGGGCGGCGACAGGCAGCAGCAGCAACGCAAACGCGACAAACGCGCAGACGGAAACGAATCGCGCAAACAAGCGGCGCTGCCGGCAGGCATTGGCAACGGGGGCGTTCATAGGCACATCCTTTGTCTGTAAAACCAACATCGCCATTGTCCCACGTTTGCGGGCACACATGACGAATATCTGGGCCAACGGAACGTCAAATGGGACAAAAGTCCCACCCGAGTCTGGCACTTAGGGACGTTCCTTATCTGCCGGCAATTTGGGACAGTCCCTGACCGAGCTCCACCCCGGCAATAGATACCACTTCACAGCTCCGTCACAGGTGTAGCGGCTTTGTGTTGCTGTGGCACGCGCTGATTGAGCCTGCGAGCAAGGGGCATAAAGCATTTGAGCGAAAACGGTTGCCCCTTTCCCGTTCGCTCGAGGATCATGTCCCCCTTTTCCGCGGAAACCCCGGCAGTTGCGAAGAGCTGCCGGGGTTTCTGTTGTCTAAGGTGCTGAGTTGATGGACAGGAATCAAAGCACCGAGCCTGCGGCCCACAATACACAATGCGGGTCCTCGACAACTTGCGGACCACAGTGACGCCTCCCCATCGCGCTCCGCGCTATACTCGTCCGCATGGACATCAACGCACGCAACATAGCAACGCCCGCCGCGGACGCGCCAACGACGCAGCCCGCCTCCGTTCCCACGCCCGTCGTGGGCCGCTTTGCCCCGTCGCCCTCGGGCCGCATGCACCTGGGCAACGTGTTCAGCTGCCTGTGTGCGTGGCTTTCGGCCCGCAGCCAGGGCGGCAGCATCGTGTTGCGCATCGAGGACCTGGACGATCGCTGCAAGCGCCCGGAACTTGCCGCTCAATTGATTGACGACCTGGCCTGGCTGGGACTCGAGTGGGACGAAGGCCCCTACTACCAGCACGATCGCCTAGACCTGTACGAGAGCGCCTTGCGCCAGCTGCAAGACGCCAGTCTCACCTATCCCTGCTTTTGCACCCGCGCCGAACTCCACGCCGCAAGCGCGCCGCATGCCAGCGACGGCACGCCCATCTACCGCGGCGCCTGCCGAAACCTTTCTGCCAAAGAAATCGCCCGCCGCAGCGCTCTGCGCGCCCCGGCCACTCGTCTGCGCGTGCCCACCGTCGATGACCTTGCAGACGACGTGATCGAATTCGTGGACCGCACGTACGGGGCCCAATGCGAGGCACTCGCTACCGAGTGCGGCGACTTTTTGGTGCGCCGCAGCGACGGCGTGTTTGCCTATCAGCTGGCCGTTGTGGTCGATGACGCTGCCATGGGTATTACCGAGATCGTACGCGGATGCGACCTGCTGGGCTCCACGCCGCGCCAGATCTATCTGCAGCATCTGCTGGGACTGCCCACGCCGCACTACGCGCACATTCCGCTGCTCATGTCACCGGACGGCCGCCGTCTTTCCAAGCGCGATCGCGATCTGGACCTGGGCGAGCTCCGTGCCCGCTTTGGCACGCCCGAGGCGCTGCTGGGCTGGCTCGCCGGACAAACGGGCATCGCGCCGGACACCATACCGCGTACCGCCGAGCAACTGGCTGAGCACTTTAGCTGGGACGTCATCCGCGCGCATCGGGAAAACATCACCGTAACGGCCAAGTAGCCAAACGCCCCGCCCCTACGCAACATCCCAGGGCTGGAGTTCGTCGCCTAGGCGGACGATGCAGTCGTAGAGCACGGTGTGGCGCTCGGCCGGGTTGGCATCCCGATGAAAATGCCCGTAGTACCAGCGCTTGTAATCCAGGCGGTCTTCTAGCTCGTCGAAAAATGCCGTGAGCCGATCGACATCGGGATAATTCCAGCCGGGCGCCGGATAGAGCGTGGGCGAGAGCATGCGCGTAGAGCAGGTGTGGGTGATCACGTAGTCAACCTTCCAGTCCACGCTATCGAGCTTTGCCCGTGCTTCCTCAAAGTTGCGCTCGCCCGGCAGCTCCTGCGGCCACCAGCTGGAATACGGGATGCGGTATTCCTTGTCCACGCTCGTGGCGCCGCCCATGGTAAAGATCGTTGAGCCGTCGAGCTCAAAAACCTCGCCGCGCGTCAGGCGCCGTATGGGCGAGGTCTCCGACAGACGCTGCGTCAGCCCACCGTGCCACAGCTCCATGGGGCGCTCCGCCCAATAGCCGAAGCGCTCGTGGTTGCCGTCGACGAACAGCACCGTGTAGGGGCGCGACTCCAGCCAAGCGATGTCAGCGCATTCCTCGGGGGAGAAATCCCACGGAAAGCCAAAGTCGCCCGCGATAATGAGGTAGTCGTCGCTCGAGAGCGAGTCGCCAAGCTCCCAGTCACGCAGCTTTTGCATATCGATGCCGCCGTGGACATCGCCCGTCACATAGACCGTCATCGGATCACCACTTCCCTCTTATAGGCTTCGAGATCGCGCTCGATCTGCTCGTCGCCCGTGGCATTGACCCACCACGGCCACTTAACGCAACACACCGGCTCATCGACCTGCGCAAACCATGACTTGAGCTCCTCCAGGCTCACCGGGGCGTAGCCGTTGGCGTCCACGCCCACGTCGTAGCGCAGCAGCCCCTGTCGCAGGTTGAACTTGTTGTACGCGCCGCCGCAGCTGTGGATATGTCCGTGAAGATGCCAGCCGCCGTGCGACATGCCCTGCCAGTCGACCATGGGATAGTGACTCAGCACGATCTTTTGACGGTCGATCTTGAGCACGCAGATGGGCGGCTCGACGATAAAAGCATCCGCCACCGCGGGCTGCGTCCAGTCCTTGTCGTGGTTGCCGGGCAGTAGATGGACGCGCTTGCATGCAATGCTTTTGCGCAGGTCGTAGGCATCTTGAACCGTCATCTTAAAGCTGAAGTCGCCCAAAATGTAAAGCTCGTCGTCCACAGCGACCTTGCTATTAATGTTGGCGAGCATGTCATCGTTCATCTGCGCAACAGTCGACCAAGGCCTGCCGGCGAGCCGCAGCATGTTCTCGTGTCCAAAGTGAGTATCGCTGGTAAACCAGATCATGCGAACCTCCTAACGCCCTTGCTCTACATAGCCACTCGCCGTCTCACCCTGCTCGTCGGTACATCGCACTTCGATCGGCACGATATCTTGGTAGATAAGACGATGCTTGTCATCGCGCCATTCATCGTCATGGTAATGGCCAAAGAACCAGGTGCGGTAGTCGAGCCGCCCGTCGAGCTCGCCCAAAAAGGCCTGCAGCGAATCGTCGTAGAACTCGCGATTGCACTCCATGCACAGCTCGTCAGCCAAATCGACCGGCGCCTCGTGCGTCACAACATAGTCGACCTTCCAGCCCACGCGATCGAGCGAGGCGCGACAGTGTTCCATCTCGTTTTCACTCGGCATTTCCTCTGGCCACCACGTCTTTCCCTCCTGGCGCCATTGTTTGTCATGGCTCGCGGCGCCGCCCATGGCAAGCGCCGTGGTCCCCGCAATGTCGAACACCTCGCCGCGCATCAGGTGCAGCACGTGCGGGTGGGCCTCGTGAACGAGGCCCCCATTCCACTCACGCATCGGCAGTGCCGCCAGCAGATGATGGTTCTCGTGATTGCCGTCGATAAAGCACGTGGTCCAGGGCTTGGACTCAAACCAATCGAGCCAGTATTTATCGGTGTTCGAGCCGCTCCATATAAAGCCAAAGTCGCCGGCAACGATCACCACGTCATCGCGCGTCAGCGTCCGACCCAATGGCCAAGCGCGCGACGAGAAGCGACTCGCCCCGTACTCGGCAACACCGTGAACGTCTCCAGTAACGAAAATGGACATCTAGCAACACCTCCGTGCCGTGCGGCTTTGGACAAAATCGATGGCAGAAGTTGCGGAACGGCCCGGCGTCTGCATCCTTTAGGGCTTACCCTTCGTTCTTCCATCCAAACGGGTCAAGCACCCAAAAAACTAGATCGAACACGCCGTTGGCGGGCAACATGTTGGGCAGGGTATCTTGCCTCGTTTGAGTGCGGTCGCCAATGGCACGCTTGTTCTAACGGCGTTTTGAGGAAGGCTTTTGCACCCCGTAGAACGGTGGTAAATCTTGCCGTTCTTGGTGACGATTACCTTGATTTTTGAGACATCCACGCTGAAGGGCTCGATGGGCGCGACTACCTCTCGACGAGCCGAGGCCTTTTTCCAAGGCTTGCCTCCCGAAAAGCCAGAATCGCGGTATCGATTAATGTAGCCGTCAAAGCACCCATCGAATAGCAATCCCGTTGCCAGGCCCGCCATGAACCCACAGGCGATCGCGGCCTCTCCTCTAATTTGCATAGGTCCCTCCTTAATCAATCTCGAAGATGAAAGGTGGCGCGCGCCGCAGGGCCCATGCCCCTGCGGCGCGCGCCGAAAACATCGAGCCCCCGTCCCTAACGGATCAGCTGGCGGCGCTTATCGGACAGGAAGACGCCGGCGGCCACCAGAACCGTGCCGCCGATCACGAAGGTCTCGCCCAGCAGGTCGGACGCATCGCCCGTGGCAGGCATCGCCGTCTGCTGCGTCGCAATCTCGGTCTTTGTCACCGCGTGATTTGCCTGGTACGTCACTTGCGTGACGGGCTGGGCCTGCACGCCATTCCCGCGGTCGGCGGCCTCTTGGCGAGCGATCTCGGCGTTGAGTTCGGCAATGGCCTGGTCGAGCTCGGCCTTGGCGGCGGTGTAGTTAGCAAGCGCCTCCAAGTATGCCGGTGCCACGGCATCCGTCGCAGCCGCGGCGGCATCGAGCTCGGCCTTGGCAGTCGCGACGCTCTCGGCGGCATCGTGAGCCGCAGCGATCTTGGCGTTGAGTGCCCCGTCCGCATCGTCAGCACCGCCGTTGACAATGGCTTCGGCAAGATTGATGCAGCGCAGACGGGCGACCGCGGCGGCAGAGGCATCGCGGGCGGCAGCCGCATCCGTCACGTCATCGTCGGCCTCCACCAAATCGTACTCGGCATCGCTCACGGCCATCTCCGCAGCATCAAGCGCGGCATCGGCAGCGGTCTTGTCCTCAGTAGCCTTGGAAAGTGCTGCAGCAGCATTCTTAAGCTGAGAGGCACGCGCGGCGGCTGCATCGGATTTTGCCTGAGCCGTTGCCACAGCGGCGTCGGCGTCGCTTGCAGCCCGCTGTGCCATATCAAGCTCCGTCTGAGCGGCAGCGACATCGATATCTGCCTGATCGGCATCGCCCTGGACGGCAGCAAGTTCAGCCTCCGCCTCGCGCTGATTGGCACGAGCGCCATCGAGTGCAGACGATGCCGCGTTAAACGCACGCTGAGCAGCGGCGATATCGGCCGAGTACGCCGCCAGCTCATTCTGGGCCGTGGCAAGTGCACCCTGCTTGTCGCCAACACCGGCACGAGCGGCCTCCAGCGCGCGCTTGGCAGCAGCCGCCTTGCCCTTGGCAATGTCGAGCTCGCCAGACTTGGCAGCCACGGCATTCCGCGCCGCCGCAACAGCAGCGTTGGCAGCGCTCAAATCGGCGCGGGCATCGCTCACGGCACGCACAGCGGCATCAGCTGCAGCCTGCTTTTGCTCCACGGCAGCCTGGGCATCAGAGGCCTTAGCATCCGCGGCATCGACGTCAGCGGCAGCACGCTCAACCTGGGTCTGCTTTGCCGCAACGGTCTGCGATGCAGTATTCACCTTGTTGCCGGCATCGTCGGCAACGCCCTGCGCCGCAGCAAGTTCCTTACGTGCCGCGTCCACGCCTTGCTCGGGATTTGCCAAAGAGTCGCACCACGCGTTCAGCGCAGCCTCATACTCAGCAACCGTCATCGGATTGACGTTGTACGGCTCGTACCATTGACCAGAATATACAAATGTCTGCGCCTGCGTACTCCCGTACAGCGTCCCTCGCGTGCAAACGCCCATGCCCGTCACGGTGTAATCGGGGTTGATCACGTTGATGTAATGGCCGACCGAAGGGTTTGATCCACCGTGCAGCGCGGCATAGCTATCAATCTCGGAGCTATGCGCCGTATAGAAATCGTAAGCGGCCTTTCCCGTAAGGCCCGACGCGCCCAGCGAGGCGGCGGCAGCGTCAAAGACGGCCTTCTCCTGATCGACCCACTGCTCAAACGGATTGCTTCCGTAGTTCCATGCCACGTTTTCGCCCACGTTGAACTGCTGGGCGTGCGCAACCTTAGTATCCGAGAAGTTCGCATCCGCAATGGCAGTCGCCATCATGGTATACGTCACCTTGAGCTCACCCAGGCCAACGCTCGCGCGATACTCGTTGCACGCCTTGAGCCACACGACCGCCTGCTTCATGTTGGCCAGGCTCGTCGCGTCGACTTCCTCGCCCACCTTGTTGTAGCTCGCGAGTTTGCAGTTGAGGATGATGTCCGCCGCATCGCTGGCGCCCACACTCTTAAAGAACGCGATAGCACCCTGGCGGTAGTTCTCCGCCGATGCGTTCGCCGTTACTTGAGCAGCATCGAGCTTAGCCTGGGCCTGAGTCACAGCCTGGTCGGCCTGCTGCTTTTGAGCCTTCGCCTGATCAAGCGCCTTGTCTGCAGCATTCTTCTCGTCCTTAGCTGCCGAGAGCTTGGTCTGGGCATCGGCCAGCGCTGTGAGCGCACTGGCATGTTCGGTCTTGGCCTGGTCAAGAGCGGCATCGGCAGCAGTCTTGGCGGCAACAGCGACATCCAGCTTGGACTGGGCATCGGCAGCAGCTTGCTGCTGATTATCAACCACCTGCTGGGCGGCCTGCACCTCGCCCTCGGCGGCGGCAACGTCCTGCTCGGCGGTAGCAAGCTCACCCTCGCACTGAGACTGCGTGGCCTTGGCGGCCGTCAGCGCTTCGGACGCAGCGACCACCTTTGCCTTGGCAGCCTCGTACTCCGGGCCCGCAGCGCCCTGCTCGGCTCGGTCCAGATCGGCCTTGGCCGCGTCATAGCTCGCCTGCGCGACATCCGCGTCCGCATCTGCCGCGGCCTTTGCCTGCTGAGCTGCCGAGAGCTTTCCCTGCGCGTCCTGCTGCTTGGTGGCGGCGACAGCGACAGCGGCCTGAGCATCCGAGAGCTTAGCCTGGGCATCTGCGGCCTGCTGCTTTGCCTGCTCCAAATCACTCGCGGCCTGCTCTGCGGCAGCCTGGGCAGCGGCTACGGCCTCGGGCGTGGCATTGGATGCAGCAGCCTGTGCAGCTTCGAACGCAGACTGAGCATCGCGGGATGCCTTCTGGGCGGCAGTCAGGGCTTCGTCCTTGTCCGTCAGATTTTTCTTGGCGGCATCAAGCGCAGCCTGAGCGACCTCGAGCGCCTTGACATCCAAATCGGCCTTGTCCTGCGCAGCGCCCATCTGCTTTTCCAGCTCGACCGAGGCAGCAGAAGCCGCGCTATCGCTCGCACCGCGGGCCGCGTCATAGGCGCCCTGCGCCTGCTGCTGGTTGGCGGCAGCGGCATCGTAGGGAGCGGCAGCCGTTTCCAGGTCGGCCTTGGCAGCAGCAGCCTTGGCGCGTGCCGCATCAACCGCAGCCTGCAGGTCGGCAACCTTCTGAGCCGCAGACACGGCGCCCGCGCCAGCATCAGCGGACGCAGCGCCGTAAGCGGCGACATCACCGCAGCCGTTGCACCTGCAGCGTCAATGCCATCCGCACCCTGCGCCGCCGCGGACAGCGGCGACAGCAGCGAGCCACCCGTCATGGCAATCGTCGCCGCAGCAACCGTCGCCACGCGTCCAGCCGCTTTGGCCTTACCCAAAGCCTTGCCGTTCATGTCCTTGTTCATGTTGTTGCTCATTGCCGATTCCTTCCCACGGTGAGCCGTTGTTTGACACAGATAGTCGATCCAGCTTGCCCCATTAAAAAGAGGTGATAACGGGGTAATTAAATTGAGCGAATTGAATCGCGATGAACCTGGCATTCGCAAAAGCCAAACTCATAGTTCTGCTCGCGCTCAATCTCATCCAAATACTCGAGTTCTTCGCCACTTGGCTTCTCTTCATCTAGCAATACAGGTCCGTTCTCTATGCGAGAACCGACAGTACGGCCAAAAATGGTCTCGAAATTAATGAAATCGCTATTATCGTTGTTAAAGGAGAAACTGCTGGTGTACATGCTCAAGTCCCGTCTACATAAACTCAAATTGCTGTGCTTGGTCTCTTTTAGAGACCCCATCTCATACGCTATGACTGCAGTATATGCGCTCCGCTTGCATGTTGCAAGAACATTTTTATTATTCTAGCGCATATAACGGATACGCATTTCCACAAACAGCACCGCTCTCCCCCGTCTCGCCCTCACGAGCAGCATATTCGTTGAGATACTTCACCGGAATCGGCCACCTGGAGGGTGCCCCGTGGCGTGAAAGCCCCACATTGACCAGCTGAACCAGCAGCTCGGACAGATCATCACCTTCGAGCACCTCAATCGAGCGCACATGAATCGCCGTTGCCGCATCCTCCTTGGTGCCGTTGTTGACGCCGACAAAGTAGCAGGTCATCCCTGCGCGTTCGAATGTTCCAATGCCGTAATAGGGCGAGTTGTAGCTTTCGAAAAACTCCTTCTTACGACCCGCCTTGCCCGTAAGCTGATAATCGCGCACCAAGGTCACAAAGTTGTTAGAGAAGGTCGTCAAGCCCGTATCCCGCACGCGCGCGAGCATGGACCGTCCACCTGCCCGCACGTCAAAGATATAGACATCCTTGTCGAGCTTGCCGTCGGCCGTCAGCAGCTCAAGCTCCATCTCGTCCACGGGACCATCCTCGATGGGATGCGAGGTGTAGTCCATGGCCCCGTCAGCACCAATCGTTAGCGTCGCAAGGCGCTCATCCAGCTCAACCTTATCCTTCTCCTTGCGCGCAACATTGACCACGCCGCAGACCGTCACCGACTCAAGGCCAAAAGAGCCAAGGTCAAACGCCCTCACCCGTCCGTCGGCAACATCCTGCTTTACCAGTAGTTCTTTGAGCATGGCTCCCAGGACCCCCTCCTGCGCGCCCCGTACCTTTGCATTCGACGCCGCCTTAACCAGCGGCTCGCACACATCCGGTGTCACATGCTGTTCAACCACCCCAGCGTGCAGGGCATAGCCATCGTTCTCGGCGACTTCGTTGGGCACAACAATCAGATTCCACGCCAACGGATCAACAGCCCTGCCGCCATACGACGCGCGCACATCCCAGGAGGAATCGCTGAGTCTATCGGCGAGCTTGCGTGCCACACTGGCAAGCCCATTGTGCGCAAAGGACACCACGACCCGCTGCCCCGCCGCGCGCCCCGCGATCGCATGCGCGTATTGTTCGCTTTTCAGAACCTCGTAGAAGCTCTTGCGCGGATACTCCCTGAGCGATATCTGGGCAAAATCGCTGTACCGACGCTCAAGGATCTGCAGCTCTCGGTACAGGATGCCCTTCTTGGTATAGGCAACCTTGTCCGCCTGGGCCGAAAACGTAAGATCACGGCGTTTGGACGGCTTATCGCCCTTGGCACGGCGCAGAATGTACTCGTCACGTTGTCCGTGAGCCAGAACCACCGTAGCCACGGGCGACAGTCTGTAACCCACCTGGCTGTTGATCTTCTCGAGTTCTTCCTTGTCGCCTGCCGCACGACCAATGAGTACCCGTCGTTTGGTAAACGTTCGGATCTTGAGTTCGAAGGTGCAGTCCTCGTTGATAACAGTCTCGACCGTCTCAATCTTGGCAGGGCCCGTTCCGGCTTCCTCAATGGCATCGCGGCGCTCACCCTTGGCACTAATGACATACAGGTGTCCCGTGTCATTGGGAATCTCGTCCTCGACCCCCTCAAACTGCGAGCACGAGTTGAATAGCAGGCGCAACGCGACGTAATCGTCCAGCTCGTCCCAATGGGTTTTAATCGGAACCATTTGCTCATGGTCGAGCGGGGCGTTAAGGTCACCCGTCTGCGCGCCCGCTTTGACCATCAGAAAGACGCGGTTGTCCTCGAGCTGCGCAAGCGCGACGACCTTGCCCGTCTGGCACACGTCGGCCATAAAGTTTGCCACGGCATGCTTGCCCGCATCGCCAACGTTGCACCAAAAGACCGAGTAACGCTCCTCGGCAGCTGCGGCATCGAGCTGCAATTCGAGCTCAGATACAGCGATATCTCCCAAGCCACACGGCTGGTTATGCTTCGATTGCACGGCCGATCGCCTCCATCATCTCCAGGTTGATTGCCCCATCTACTGCCATATAGGGGAAGGAGAACACCACCCCCTCGTCATCGAGTGGCTTTTGACGGAGCTCCAGCGCCGCCTCATCGGCCAAAACATTGACGATCAACAGGCGCTTCGCCCCGACTTTTTGAGCCTTTGCCTTAAAGCGCTCGGCATCCGTAGTCTCGCCGCCGTTGCGCCTGTAGACCTCGTAGGCACCGATGCGATAGTGCTTAAAGTCGATCCACACCCCGGTCTTGTTGCCGGCGGCATCGAGCACCTCAAAATCACCGCCCGTCTCGGCATGAGCCGCATCACCGCGCGCAAGCGAATACCGGCCATCGTAATATGCCTCGAAGATAGCCCTACCGGCAGACTCTCCCAGTTCTCCCAGATACACCGCCTGGAACATATAGGGCGTCATGTGCGCCGTCGCCGCCGGCTGCAGCATCGCGGGCACCCCGTCGCGCGACCAACGCTCGCGCACCTCCCGAATTGACAGCAACTCTGGCACGCGGGCCGCCGCCTGACTTACTTGGCGAACCTTCGCGCCCTTAAAGCCCTCGTTATAGCGGCAGCACTCCTCCAGACGGGCAGCAATCTGCTCGACAGGCTCACAGTCATAGCTGGGAAACTCAAAATGCGGCACCTTGCACGCTCCGCCCTCCGCGTACGCATAGCCACTCGCGGCGAACGGCATGTGCAGCGCGGTGCTTTTACGCGCAGGATAGCTCGCAAGGTCTTCCCACGGCAGGCAAAAATGATGCAGATAAAAGTCGCGCTCGTCGTCAAAGGCGGCCAGATCTTCCTCGCGCGCATCGAGGGAGGTAACCTTCCATGCCAGCTTTTCGTGCTTCTCCTTTGCCAGGTTGTTCCTAAAGGCAGCAAGGTTCTGCTGCTTGTTAGCGGCGTGCTGCTTCTTGTCCGCCATGTGATTGTTGACGGCCGCACAGGCGCCAACCACCTGCTCCAGCTCGTAGCCCATCGGCAAATCGTGCAGGAACGAAAAGTCGCAATCGCCGGCGATTTTGCGATCGAGCATCACCTGCACATGCGGCATCTTTACGCTCGTACGCATCAAGCGACCCACCGCCTGCGCCACGATGCGAGCACCTTCGACCTGATACGAGAGGGTGTCGCGCACCGGCAGTTTTCCGCCAACGCCCGCCAGCACTGTACGCACGCGATGGCGCTTCTGAATAAACGGAATCTCACCGCGCGTCACGAGCTCCTCCTGTTCGACCACACCAAGCAGCGCCTGCTGGTCAAACTTCTTTGAACTCATATCGACTCCCCAGGTCAAGCGACTCGTGGGTGACTCTACGTACAAAAAATCGAGATCCATCTTGGGATGTCGCTCAGCGTTATCGAAGCCGCAGTCCACCTGGCGCACCGTGCTGCGCAGGCTCTCCGGCACCTCGTATTTGAGGTTTTTGGAAAAGCCACCGGCAGCAAGATTGATAAACATCAACGTCGGCTCGCCGTCCTTCAAACGACTCTGGGCGCCGCGCCAGCCCTCCTCCCAGCCGGAGGCGTTAAAGCACGGCACCATATCCTTGGCTTCCTCGAGCGACTTCTCGTACGACGCCTCGGGGTGCTTAACGTTCCTAATCACCAGTTCGGCAACGATTTCTCGGGCAAGATCCAGCGCCAAACTATTAAAGTCGCCATGGTTTCCCATGTGTCGTGTCGTAAAGATGGCTCCCGCCTGCTGCTCACTGCGCGCCACGCCACGCGCCCAGGCGCTCACGGCAACGAGCGTCTTGCTCAGACGCTTTAGTTCAAACTCGATGCTTTCGGCATCGCTCGTGGTCACCCTGTCGGCAATCTTTCGGCGCAGGCACACCGCAAGCCCTTCGCTCACGCCAATCTGGTCAAAGAATTCCATCGCATGCTCGTACACCTCGTCGGGCGATACGATACCGCCGCCATAGGCGCCGCCGGCCACGGCCGCCATGCCGGCAAGCTTCTTGGACTCGTCAACCCAAACAACGTCGACGTCGTACACCGTTGCCGCCTGCTTGTTGAACAGCTTGGTCTGTCGCACGATCTCCTGGTTGAGCTCGTCGATCCAAGCGTCCTTACGAACCACGCCGTGCACTTCGTCCAGATAATCCAAGTCAAAGTTCTTAATGGTCGGCGCATTCCAGGTGGCGCTCATGCATACGCAGGGAGCCTTGGCGGCAATGGACGCCAGATACGCCTCGGGCATGCGCTCAATGCCATGATTGGTCAGGTACGTGGTTAACATATGGTCGATGGTCGTTTCCATCACCAGGTAGTTAACACCGCACGCGTACATCGAATCGTCAACGGCATCGATCTCGTCGTTCTTGCGATCCTTAAAGAACAGCGCCAGCATCAACGAATTCCAGAAGTTTTTCTCGTTGGTCTGTTCGTTCCTAACACCCAGGGCATCGATGATGTTCTTGCGCGAAAGATCATCCTTGTACGAAATGCTGCCGTAGTACAGCTTGTCCATAAGCGTGGCGCAGTGGGCAAGATGGCCCACCACCATCCTGACGAGGCCGCGCGCACGGCGCACTGCCTTGTTGACGGTCTGCTGCTCGTCCGTCCCACATGACGTAATCACATTGCGGTTGCGGCGAGCATCGAGCTCATAGCGCAAAGGTTTCGACAGGCCATCGCCCACCGAGACATCGTCGTTGCCAAACAGACGACGACCGGCAAGCTGCTCGTCTTTCGCCTCGTCAGACAGGGCAAAAGGCTGCTGCAGCTCCATATCCTGAATACACGCAGTGATCATCTTTTGAATACGCTGGGCACCCTTGGCAATCTCTTCGGCAGCCTCCTCGACGCTCGCTCGCGAAACCTTGCCCGTTGCCGCATTCGACCCCTCGTGCTCGTCCGAGGTCGAGGCATGCGTATAGACCGCCATCCACTGGTCTCGATTTCCCAGCAGAAGAGGATCCACCACACCACCATTAAAATGACGGTCAAGGATGCGCAGCATCTCATCTGGCTGGAATTTCATATGATCCGCCGCCAGCATCGACAGCATGTCGGCCTTCGCATGGTCGATCTCGTCAAAGATAAACAGGCACTCGTCGGCAACCGTCGCATTAAAGAACACGACACCCGCACCCGTCACCGTATCGATTCTATTGACGAGCTTTTGCGGCGTGCACGCGATCACATGCGGTGTGCGTTCGTCGTTGAGCAATGCCGAGGGCCAAATCCGGGGAATCTCCTCAAAGCCATGCGTGATACTCTGACGCCCACGACTCACCGCTCGGCGCAAGCTCGCGTCCGCCACCGCCAGCTTATCCCACAGCTCTGGAGTGAGGCGGTCGATGACACTTCCCAAACGCTCCTTCTTGTCCAAAATGCCCAAAAGATCATCGGCGATCTCCATTGCGCTGTTCCACGCGTGCGTAATGTCGCGAAGAACGGCCTCGTCCTTCGCCCCAAAGGGGCAAGGAATATCACGCGGCCTCATGCTGCCCTTGTCAAACGCGCTATCAATCCAGTTTGTGATGTTCTCGCCCGCGCGCGGAAGATCGAACACCATGCGTGCCGCTTCATCGCAATCCATGCCCTGTTCAACCAGCAATTCACGCACGCTTGCAACATAGTTGTCGCGGTTGTCCTTACCCGGAACCACAAACACCAGGGTGCGGCGACCGGGACATTTATTAAAACAGCCCGACTCATCCCAGCCGCCGGCAATCAGGTCGGCCGTGACCTGCTCGGCGGTGTAGTTTTTGCCCGATCCCGTCGTGGCGCCCAAAAAGTACAGGCCGTTGTTGTCCTGGTCCTTGGGGACAAACAGCGCACGCTCAAAAAACTCGCGCATCGCCTTTTGGCGCGCAAGATAGGGGGCAAGCTCCTTGTCGCCCGCAGACGACGGATTCGATTGACAGTTCAGCTCCCACGTAGCCATGGTCAAACCTCCGATTTAGTTGTTGTATGTGTTAAATACCATCCCGTGCGGACAAAACTCACGCAGGGCGGCTGAGCGATGGCATCTATGCCGCTTGAGAAAAGAAAGGAAAGAGAAGCAGTCGGCGACTACTCGCACGAAGCGAGCAGTTTCTCAAGATCGCACTCCAATGCCTCGCGCTCCTCAGCGTCGATCACCGCAAGGGCGACACGCATCAGAGACACATCGGCGGCAAGCTCCTTTACCTGGTCGGGACGCTTGCTAAAGTGGTCGTAAACTCGCAGGGCCTCCCCGGCCGCCACGTACTGCCACTTTTCCAGCGAAGCCTCTGCAGACCTGCTCACGGCATCGACCCACTCGCCAAGACCCTGAAAACCGTTACCCGAAGTCGTGCCGTTCATAACCACATCGAGCGGGCTCAGCAAGCAATCGGGCGAATTTTTGTACACCAATTTGGAGAGCGTAAGCACCTGGGCAAGGTTGCGATACTGTTCCTTGTCGGCATAGAGCACGTCGTTGTAGCAGGCGCACGCCTTAAGCAGCTCGTGGGCGGCAATGCGCTCCGGCCCATCAAACGGAACGCCGCGCAACAACACCCCAGCAAGATCGAATGCCTTGCCGCCCTGCACGATCTTGTCGAGCGCCGAGGCGTCCACCAAATCCGCCAGCCAAGCAAACTCAGGCTGATACGGCTTATGCTCGTCCTCGTCCTCATGCTCCATCCAGTTGCTCACCAGCGCAAGGGCTTCAATCTCTCTCCCGTTCAGAAAGGGCGAATTCTTCCCCATCTCTTCCCGCAAAAATCCCCGCGGCTCATGAGAGTGCTCGTACGCAACCGCAAGCTCCCCGTCGCTCACGACCAAGGTCGCACGAGAAATATAGGTATCTTCCCGCATGTCCCTCCAAGCGTACATCATAAGGGGACGCAGCTGACGGAGCATGCCGCGCGCGCCGGCACCTTCCTTAACCGCGCGCTTCGCCGCAAGGCGAGCAGCATCTGCCGTCAGTTCCATCTTGGCGCCATTTCCCATCATGTTGTTGTACTTGGGCAGGTACTGCTCATACGCAATCTGGACCAGATCGTCCACGCTCAGGGCGTTAAAGTTAATCACCGAGCCAATGCGCCCGCACAGCTCGGACATAATGCCCCAGGTCTCAACATCCTCGATGGTCGCACTGTCTCGCAGCTCGTTTGCCGATTTTGCGGCGGTGCGCACGGCGACATACGAAGATCCAAAACCGACCATGGTACCGGCCTTGCCGGCCAGGCGCTTGCGCACCAGAGCATCCAAGCCCATAAAGGCGCCGCCCAAAATGCAGACAACCTGATCAAGATTGAGCGATTTCATCGCCGTGCCCTTCTGGCTCTCGCATTCAAACGGCATCTCCCCGCCTTCCAAGAGCTTAAGGAACGACTGTGACGGACTAAAGCTGGACGCAACGTCGCTCCCATCGGGCTCGGCACGAACCGCCTTGTCAAACTCGTCAAAGAGCACCAAGCAGATATCGCCGGGATTGGCAGCCTGATAGTCCGCGACCTGCGACAGGCAGTTGCTCATGCTGGCACCGCGCCAGCCCTCTCCCGTCATGGTGGAGACATCGAACACGAACAGCTTGAGCCCCGCGGCATCCGCCACGGCTTTGATGGTGTGGGTCTTTCCCGTACCGGTAGAACCCATCACCAAAATGGCAGCGGGCGAAAGGACTTCGCGCGGATCGGCGCCGCGCACCAGCATCACGCAGCGGCTGACCTCAAAGCTCAGCGCCGTCACAAAGGCCTCCAAGCTTCCCTCGTGGCCAATAACGCTCTGGCGCGTCTGCTCCACCAGGCGCGTAGGCGCAATTCGATTGAGCAGGTCCTGGTAGCGATCGACGCTTCGATACTGCTTCTGAGTCATGGGTGTTTTCCTTTCAAAACTTGCTTTCTTACCTATGACGTGGGCCCAAGCCCTTAAACTCCTACAGCGTCAGCGAGGTCGCCGACTCCAGATAGATCACGTTACCCGGCTGGGTAAAAACCGGAATGTGGTAGAGCAGCTGCAAAATGCCCTGCTTGAGCAGCGGGAACAGCGTGGGATGCAGGACTTCGTACATCAGGGCACCAGCCACAAGAGCGGTGAGCACGGCGAGCAGCAGAACCTTTTGAGCGTTAGAGATTACCGACATAGTCGTTCCTTTCTTTGCGAGATATTTGGATTGCGTTGTGGGCTAGTGACTCAGAGCGATGGCAATGCCAATAGCCGCGATAACCACGGGGATTGCAAGCGATACAAACAGAATCCCGGCAAAAAGGCCCACCACCAGCGCACACACGATGATGACCAGCGCGGTAGGCACAAGCGCGAGCAGAGGAGTAACCACACAGGCGGATGCAAAGCGAAGCCCGTGAAACTTGCGCTCGCCGGGAAATAAAGCGTTGAGGGCCCCTTCGACAATTCGCCATTCGACAATCGTTCCGATGGTTAAGACAACAGCCCAAAGCAGATAATCATTGGCGCGGGAATCCGAAGCCATCTTTCCGGTAACGCCGGCCCACCAATCAAATGCAGCGGCATAGCCCAGCAAACAGACGATCGCGCAGACGACGGATGCGAATGCGCCCGCACGCTCAACTACACCGAGCAGCTCGCACATGCCGGATTCGCGCTCTCCCGTTAACAGCACGATCCATTTACGGGCAAGCGCTGCAACGACCCCTACGCCCATCACAACCCAGTACGCCCTAAACGCCACCAGGCGCCATGAATGGAGCGGAATCACCGTGTTGCCCTCGCCGATCTCGAACATAAAGCCGCCGAGCCACGTCGTCAGCAAGCACATCATGTCGACGGCGACAACGTACAGCACAACCGCAAATAGGGTTTGCAGAATCATGCCGAGAATATTCACCGTTGTTGGCTTCTTGAGAGCGTCTGGCTCGATCCTATACGTGTTGTATCCGCTCATTAGCTGTCCTTTCGTTGCTGAAACAACTAGTTGGTTTAGCCACTGTGGCTTGATACAACGAGGAGATATGCAAATCTCCTAGCGTTAATATCTAGCGAGATATTACCCAATGCGTACGGCCTCATACGCAACATTCGATTTTTTCTTTTTCATTTGAGTGCCCCGTCTGAAAAACGCCGCAACTGCTCTTCTTGTAGACTGAAGGCAATTGAGCCGCGACGGGCCAGTCAGCAAACCGCGCAATATAGGGAACATACAGGAGGTGCGCATGCTCAAAACTAAAGCCGAATTTGCAAATCTTCGCTTAAACGAAGATCTCAAGCCATATATGAGCCGATATCTATCGGATCTTGTGTCTCATATGGTCGAGAAATATCAGCCTTCGTCGGGAACGAAAAGGCTCATTGAACTGTGCTGTCGCGATTTTGAGTTTTCGAGCGAGCACGTCGATGGCCCCTCGTGGTCTGTTTTGGGGATTGACCTCAAGCGACCTTCGACCGCCTCGTTTGAGTTTGAGGACCGCGTTTACAACGAAGCGACCGACGAATGGGATTATGCGCCCGCTTGCGTTTGCAAAAACCGAGTCAAAGTCCCGACGTCGACGTTTACTGCCATCGAGGAGAACATCTTTTTATACGACTACGAGCAGGACGCAGCCTCTCACACGTACGAATCAGCACTCATTTACTGCAGGCCCCCCGAGCTACGACCGCTATCCCAATTCCCGGCATCTATCGATGCGGCAAATGCGCGAGTCCTGGATTTCCTCAGAACGCGCTCGAAGCAGCTGCAACGCAGCGCAGGCATCCCCGATCTGCTTTCGGTCACTGAGTGGTACTACATCTTTCTTGCGGCGTCCATTGCCTGCTCTCAGTCCCATGCCACGGCCGTCATTCAGATTTCGGACCGTCTGTTCAATCTGGCGCGAGCCGTAGATGGACGTCGCCTTCTTTGTGACCTCAGCCTGCTAAAGGGCATCGTGCTTCTTCCCAACACCATTGCCAAAAAGGCCGAGGGTCGCGCGCTGCTCTTTATTGGCGACGGCAAGCCCAATGACCCGTATTTCCTTTTTGACGGCAGGAGCTTTGACGACAAGCAAATGACCGACGAGCGTCTGCACCAGCTCTTCGATTCCATCGACCGAGCCTACAGCGATCAAAAGAATCCAGCCTATTGGCATCGACTCGAGGATCAGGGCAACGGCATCTATCCCCTATTACCCAATACAAAGAGCGGATCGTTCGACGAGAGAATGTTCCTCCCCCTTGGGTCGCTAGCGCCAATCTACCGCGGCACCGCCCGCAGCGTTGTAACCAAACTGCCCGAATCAGATCCGACAGACAGTTACCAACAGCACGACTGCTACTACCTGTCGCTAAAGCATCTTCATGATGGTGCAATCATTGCCGCAGAAGATGTACTTGAGCGTGTCCCCGATACAGATATCTACGATGTAAGCCGTGTAGACTACGAAGATTTTCGGAAGGCCAAACCGATCGACGCCCGCGAGGCGAGCCTTCTCATATCGCGCGTCGGGCCCCCATTCAAACTTGCTCTCATTACACCGGGCCACTTTTCTGTCGGTTCTGAGCGCCCCGTGGAGCGCGGCCTCTTGTTTGAAAGCATTGTCCCCTGCGACGCCATGTTCTGCGCTACCTTTGAGGACGAGCTGCTTGCCCGATTTGTCTTGGCATACCTTTCGTCTGACGAGGGCCAGAAGAAACTGGCGGACACCTCGCACGGAGACGCGCTTGTGCAACTTGCCCCCAAAGATCTCCGAAGCATGACCGTACCCGTTCCCAGCCAAGTGGAACAGGAGCGCTACGCACATGAATACGAAGTAAAACAGCGCGCCTACGAGGATGCCCTTAAGCAGGCCGAACATTACGCCGCGAGCAAGGGAACGATGTAGCGACCGAGATTGGCAGACTGTCCGGACTTTTGCCGACAGTCTGCCGATCAGGCACGCCGTTCAGCGCAGCAGCTAGAGATCCTCAGCAGACTTCGAACTGGCTTTGGCCGCCTCTTCGCCCGCGATCAGGTCCCTAACCGTTATATGCGCACTGTACGTAGCATCTTCAATCTTTTCCATAACATCAGGGTCGCAAGTTCCCCAAATATCTTTGAGAACTCGAGCCAATCCCCAAGCAGCGCTGAGCAGGACGTCAACGTCCTTTAGATCTAAGCGATCGACCGTAAAGGGACAGTACTCGCGTTCCAGCAGATAGGTGTCAACAGCCTCAATTGCCTCAGCCACATACTGCTCAAGATCAGGATGGGGGTGGAAGGCACACAGAGCCTTGTGCGGATCGGTCGGCTCGATCCAATACAGCGTTGTCGCATCCTCGCATTTCTCGAGCGGATAACGCTCGACCGCCTTCTCCCAGCTTTCATACCAAGGATCGGCATCGCCGTCCGTCATCGACCTGCAAAGATCAATCGCCGCAGAAACAGTCACACACGAATATCTATAGCTGGCGTCTTTCTTAAACTCATCATTGAGCTCAACGTCGCCAGACAGCTCCGCCTCCATAATCAGGAACGGACCATCCTCATCCGTAATGCTCACGGGATAGTTGTTGCATTCGTAGTCCGGATACATTTTGTCTCCAATCAACCGTTTGGACACATTAATAACCAATATCGAAACCGCGCCCATGCAGAGGGCTGTCGTCCTCGCCCCCCCGATCCGCAAGTTTTTCTCATCGCGTGAAAAGAACTTGCGATTTCTGCAAGTTCTTCTCACGCGGTGACAAGAACTCGCATGATCGCTCCGCTACCTGCGCCACGAGGCAGCAAGGATAACGGGAATCGCAGCAAGGCACACCACTAAGGCCACAGCTGCGAATGCGAGCGCGATGACCACGCTCACGACGATATAGGCCACGGCAATGAAGGCCAGCGCCAGCAGGCAGGCAAGCAGCTCGGCCACATAGCACAGCACCAGGTTCGGGCTCGCGCGCTTCAGCAGGACGTCGGCGAGGCGGACCAGCTCGACAGCGAAACCACTGCCGAAATTTCGTCCGGGGCCCTTGGCGAAGAACCACTTGATCAGGCACGTCAGGGCGCAGCCCAGCATAATCACGATAGAAACGGTCCATGCATGGTGCCCCGTCTCGACAAGGCCCTGGTCGCCCATCGCGCTGCCATTGATAAGCCAAGCCGTTCCATAGCCCATGAACAGCATCGCCAACAGCAGGCAGGCGCTCACCGCGGCGAGAAAGCGCGACACGCGCTTGCTGAACACTGCAGCCTCGCAGCTGAGTCCAAGACCCTCGCGAACACGCCAGACGGCATGGTAGGCAGGGTATGCCGCGATGAGTGCAGCCACGAGCACCGACATCCAATCGAGTCTCGCCGCCGACGCGTACTCCGCAATCGCGGGAACGGCGCAGGCGATGTGGAACGAATTGTTCAAGAACAGCGCGACCTCGCCCTTCCAGACGCAAAACGGAGCGGCGACAGAGGCGATACCGGCGAAGACAATCGCGGCAATGGCAATAAGCAGTGCGCCCTGCACGAGCTTGACGACCTCGCCCTTGGCGGTGCGGAGCGCAGCCTCAACGGCGCTGGACGGTATTTGGATAGAAGTGTTCATGATTTTCCTTTCAGAGAAGGCTGCGTTCGCAAGCTAATGTAAGAAAAACACTGTCTACGAGAGATTGAACAAGAGTGTTGTGCCCTCAGAGAGAAATAAATGTTGTTATCGGCATACTGACCGCTCGGGCGCTTCATCATTGCCCATTTGCAATTCATAAAATCGCAGGGCCTCATTGCGCTCAATCAAAACAGACTGAACAAGCTCATGGACGACGGCATTGCTGTAGCACAACGATTCCCACGTGGCCAACAAGCCGTCGACAACTCCCTTGCAAGCAACAGAAGAGTCCTCGAGCTCATAGGCAAGTTCAATTGCCTCATCGACTACCTGCCTCATCTGCAACAGCGTGCACGTGAGATCCGCTTCATTCGACTCATCGCAGATACAAATACAATTGGACTCAAACATCCTTGAATCTCCCTTCGAACAACTGACACCTGCAGAATAGTGAAAAGAGATAAAAAACAACCTGCAATCTACCGCTATATAGCGGTAGATTGCAGGTTAAACCCTAAAGCGCACTTAGCCTTGGGCAAAATCACAGCTCAGATTCAATGAAATCGCATATCTCTTTGGCTTTCGCCAGGGGATACTGCGCGTAGTAGAATACGTTGCCGTTCTTTTCTCCGCGCACAATGACTGCGCCCAGTTCAAAGCCTTTATCGGACGGAACCTTGCATTGTCGCACGGCCTCTTCGCCCTCATCGTAAGGTCGCAGATACCCTTGTTTCATCAGAATATCATTAGCCTTTACAGACCTAATCCCTGAGCCACCCTCTCTCAGTATTGTTGAAATCGAGGCATAGCCCTTGGCTTTTGCTTGATCCATTGAGTAACAGCCTTCTGGCACAGTCGCGCTAGCCGCAGGAGCCGTCTCAGCATCCCCTCTTTCGATGACCGCAATGCCCTCGGCTTCTACAGGACCCGCTTCATCGACTATCGCCGGCAAACGATCAGCTCCCGCAAAAGCCGCTTCATAGACAACGCCCTCTCGCATGATTTCCACACTCTTATGGCCAGAAGCATCGAGCTGATAAGCGACGAAAAGGCATTTAAGCGCCAGCCGGACCTCGTCCGCACAAACCATCTCTTCTCGGTCGGCGTGACAGGCGCTATTGCGATATTTAGTGAATTTACCCAGCGTTTTGCCGAGCGCCTTCCACCAATCCCCTTTAGACGCCTGAGTCAATTCAGCATTTTCAACTTGAACAGAGGACGCCAGTAGCTCACTCTTTTTTTCAATCAACTTTCCGTATTGACCGAGGTTAAGGCTCTGAAGTTCCTTAAGCGGCTTTCTTGCAACAACATAATCGGGAGCAATGACCTTCAGAGTTGGCAGCAATTTCAAACGCAAGTATCTTTCTGCCGCACGGCAGAACATGAGCAAGCAAAATGCACAATCTGAATCGCCATCGGTACCAACGCCGCCAATGCCAAATAGCTTGCACAGAAGAAGTCCCTGCTCGATATTCTCAAGCACCCTATTTTTGCCATTTTGGTCGCATACGCAATCAGCAAATGCGCTTCGAAGCGCCTCGTGCGAAGAAAAGCCTATGATTCGACAATCTTCTGCATCCAGATTAAAGCTTTTGAGCACTTCGCCCACATTGTCCAAATAAGAATCGGTGCTTACATCAGGGCACCAATCACCTTCATTGATATGTTCCTCATCCGCGTCAGCCGTCTCCCATGGAAGAGATTCTCCTCGCGGCAACATGTCTTTTGCTGCATTAAGCTCCTCAATAGCTCCGGTTTTCTGGTATTTTTCCCAATGCTCAACCCATGCCGTATCGAGGATTCGCTTCATCGTTGCAACGTTCTCGTTATTTTTCCACGCTGCATAGTCAGCAACTACGTAAAGGCGATACTTAGCTCGGCTTGCCGCAACATTCACGATATTTGGGTTTACAAACTTGATTGCACCCTCACAGCTGCGACTTGTATCACATCCTAAGACAAATATCACCTGATGAGCTTCTTTACCTTGGAACGTATGAACCGTGCCAATATTTTGCTTTGCGAATGTCCTCCAAGTAAACTCTTCTATTCCTTCAGGCGTCTCTTTCAGCAGCTTATCCTGGATCCCCCTGACAACAGTTTTAAACGGGGAAATAATATAGAGGCTCGGAATAGTACGCTTTTCAAGCTCACCAGACCCGCCGACTTTTTTCTTTCCCGCAGCCGCCGCTTTCTTAAAAGCGTCCTCGACAATCGCATACACTCTCTTGCCCTGAGCATCAACATAGTGGTCGCGGTTGCCGCGCTCGGAACCAACAACATTGACCCACTGCGAGGACTTTAGATAAAAGTTGTCAGTGAGATTCTTTTTTGGATTAGCCGTCTCATTAAGCATGGAGCCCTGGTACGAGATTTCATTCGAAATGTCGAACATGGGCGATATGCAGCGACGGTGAACCACAAGCGGACAGCCAATCCATTGATCGTCCTCGCCATTGCTGCGCAGATGGCCATAGGGGTTAACGGCATCGGCAAGTCGTTGGACCGAAGCCGCATCTCCCTTAAACGGTAGTAATACTTTTTTGCCGAGGGCAGCGCGGAGTTCCTTAACATCACCCGTAATCACGGGCTCGATCTGAGAAGGGTCACCGACAATCATTGCACGTCGGCTGCGAGCAAGGGCGCCCAAAGCTGCATACGGCACCGCCTGTCCAGCCTCATCTATAATCAACAGGCCAAAAAGGGGATCAGCCCCACCAATCTGAATGTCCTCAAGCATGCGACCAACCGACGCAAACGTGGAAGAAATCACTGGAGTAAGCAAGCTGAGCGCTTGGAAAAGCGCAGGGGCCATCTTCCTTCTATCAGCTTGCACGAACTCTATCCGCTCCATTTTGCCAGAATCGGCGCCTGTCTCATTGGCCCCCCAGTATGCGCGCAGAAACAAAATGTTTTCCCGCATGTGCTGTGATTCAAGAATGAACTCACGCGTCACCTGCAATGCGTATAGAAATAGCAGGTTACGCTCCTCCTTTAGTTCAGCGTCATCGGACGGATTATAAAGATGGGCCCTCTTTCGGCTTTCGCTATCCCCCTTTGAGATACGCTCAACAAAACGCTCATCAATCGTCTCAGTAGGCTCAACACCATTGACTAGGTCGTGCTCCAGCCTTTGAATCTCTATCCTTAAAAAGGACAGCCTCTTCATTTCATTCTCTAGTTTTTCGTATTTGTTCTCGAATTTCGTACGCAGCGTAACAAGCCTCTGGTCCAGCACGGTTTGCAGCATAAAGGAATCGAGCTTTTCGCGGCAATCGGACAAACGGGTCCCATGCAAGATACCCCCAATCAGTCCACTGGCCTTTTCTTCCGCATGGCGCAATTCTTTTTCGAGCGTTCTCTTTCTCGCCTCATAGTCAGCGGTGCACATCGCAATGTCATCGAGATATTTCCGGACATCACCCGCGTCACCACCCACAAAAGGACGAGACAGGCATACCGTTTCGATTGTCAGCTCTTCAACTATCTTTCGCTCGTCCTCTTTACACTCATAATTCAATTGGAACAAATGCGCTTGAAGTTTCAGACGCTCGCGTTTCTGAGCGGCTATTTCTTCCATTCTGTCAAATCGATCGGTTACTTTTTTGTATTGAGCGAGGAACAGCTTCTTCGCCTTAGAAAATCGCTTGCCCTTTCCGAGTCCGCCTTTAAACTGTAGCGAAGCCAATTCACGATTCTTAAAACTATTAATATTCCTTCGGTTTCCGAGACATGCCGCAATCATAAGTCCGGGATGCTCGGGGTCTCGAAGGTTACCTTTATCGTCTACGAGTGCCGAAGAGAAATAGAGGTCATCCACCTGCTTCCGCTCGTTGTTCTTTCCCCAAACAATGTTGGACAAATCTGACTCTAGAAACTCCTTTTTCTCAGATTCATCAATACCCTCCAAAAAGGCCTTCCCATCAGGAAGTTCTTTGGCGATATTCTCAACTGCTGCATTGTTTGTCGAGCAGACCAAGATGCTGAGTTTTTTAATCTTGTCTCCAGTTTCGCCCTCCTTAAAACGGTAAGGATTCTTTGCGAACTGGAGGTATCGTTTGCTCAGTTCCACCTCTTCGAAGGCGTCATCGGGCTTGTCATATTCACACAGCAGACGGGCTTTTTCGACAACGTTAGCCGCAACGATATCCTTGAGCAGGGTTGTTTTTCCCGTGCCCGGAGGACCGTTAACCGACATAACGTCGTTTGCGGGGTATTTGCGCGTCGAACTGCCACGACCAACCGCAAGATTTACCGCCACTTGCTGCATCAAGCTCAAGGAGTATTTACTCGGCCAGCGACCAATAGGTGTAGTGCCAGCTCCCAACACCTCAGAAAAGAAATTTGCACGGGCAGTCAGATCATCATCGTCTTCGCCGCCCAGAAGATCAATCTTTTCGCAGGCAGGATCCTCCCCCAAGCCGCCTTTAAGGTAAGCGGCGACAAGGGGCAGCGGCCCCTTGTCCAGATCGCCGAATGACCCTGACTTGTACTGCTCATTTATCCGGGAAATATCTTTTGCGAAAAATGAGTGACAGAGGGATTGGTCGAACGTTGGACACGCATCGTCCCCGTTGTCCTTTGGCTTCATTGCCCTATATTCGACAAGCAGCCTTGAACACCACTCGCTAATACGTTCAGCCCCGCCACCGTCGGGAAGGCAGCCGGCTATCCCCTCAATCATTGGCTGGACGCACCTATTGACAATGCCCCTAATGACACCATATGTCAGCTTTGTTCCAACGAGTTCTTGACTGAGCTTCTTGCAAATATCGTCCTGCTCTTTATCAAAGCTACCGATGGCATTTAGGCTATTCCCGACGTTCCTCTTCAACCACCAAAATAAGGAGGACAACTCGAAGCTGACAAATTGACCATCAGGACTCACACCTAATAGTGCAACCGTCATGCACTCATCCTCTTTTTCGATTTCATTCCCCGGTTTTTCTGCAAGATAAGTCATGACCGCTTCGCGCGGAACGGAGCCCAGATGACAATAAATCGTTGAGATCGGCCAGTTTTCGCCGTTTGTGACACTATCCGTACGTTCTCTCGCTTCTTCAAAAGGCGTCCTAAGGTCCTGGTCGTCCCGCTCTTCTGGAACAAAGCAGTCATCAAGCATTCCTTTTCTGGGCCTAGGCGGGTTTTTCTTATCTTCGGGTTGGTCGCCTTGGCTCAAAAAATCGAGCAAATACCAGTAATCCAACGCATCGCCAATTGCTTGCTTTTTCTCAGCAGGGGTCATTTGAATCAGTCCTCGCACTCACATAGATACATTTATGTCCAATGATGTCCACGACGTCATCGCGCAATTTCTTTGGTTGAAGTATCTCAAACACATCGAGCCACTTCATCGCCCATGTTTTCATGCCGTCATACGATGCCATAAACGAATACTCTGGATTTGGGTGCCCGTCCTGCGTTTCGCGCCGAAACCCATCGTTCCCGGCAAATTCGGCTAAAAGATACTTCTCCTTTGCCTGGCTATGGCACCTTACGCGAACCGTAACGATATCGTCACTAAACATCCTGTTCACGCCAGCACGAGAGAACCTTTTCGCCTCTTCGGTCATCGCTTCAAAATGAGCTTTTGCATCGTCCACTGGTCCAGCAATGGTTATATCCCGCAGGCTATCAACTTGAATTGCGTCAAAAGACCTCGCAGCACCCTTGTGACCCACAAACAGGTAGTAGTAGCCATCGTGCATGCATAGATGATATGGCGCATGGCTATGCAGCCGTCCCTTATCAGAAGTGCGAAAGCGGACTCTCTGCCTTTGGCTAATGGCCTTTTCCAATAACTTCAAATTTGCAAGCGTTGCTTCCATATTTGCAATTCTGCCGCTTTTGAGCAGGGCGTTTTCTTGAGCCAAACGATCTTCAATCTGCCGCCTTTCTTCGCCGCACAGCAGGCGAAGAACTGCATGCTCGAGCGCGTCGGCTCCACCTACGCCCGTAGAGGCTTCGATGAGACGGCACAAATGCTCAATTTGCGCACCATCAATTTGACGCTCTATGCTGTACAGGCGCTTCGCATTTTTAGGAGCAGGATCCCCCTCACCATTCGTCAGTCGCTCGCCCTTACAAGCCAACCGACTTGCAATCACTGTGTAGAACGGATTCAGGCAACTGTTGTCGAGGTCGATTCTATTCATCTCGGTTAACGGACTGGCGCCCGCATTATTGCAGAGCGAAGGCTTTTTTGATCCAGAATCAACAAGTGCGTTCAATACGCCCTGCACTGTGTCGCGCTTAACTTCATAGCCATAACGGGCTTTAAGCTCCGCCATTATGTCAGAAACGCTCAACCCTTTGCCAAGCCCAGCATCGGTTTCCTCCAATAGGATACGCTCGACATATATCGCCAGCTCCTTTGGATATGCTCGGTGATTTCCCTGGATTTTCGGTTGAACCATAGCCGCCTCCAATCTGAACAATCAACATTTTATTCAGTCGATATGACCAAGAGATTGAAAGTGCCGCTATTTAACGGTGAACGGCGAAGCCATCCATAAAGGGCTCCGCCGTTCACAAATAGATTAGCACAGGCGATATATGACACATCGGCAATTTAATCTTTTGCCGGAACACTGATTTAAGCAAGCTATGCTGAGTTCCGCATCCTTTGGCTCATCGAGATAGTTCAACCAATCCCTACATACCCAATATCCTAGCCCGTTCAGTAATAGCAGCCCTCACCTCGAAACACAAATCTTCAAATGTAACCGTTGGAACCGCTTCGGTTTCACGCCCTCTTCCAGGATGCAAAATGTCCCAGCGGGATATCTTGCCCGCCTTGCGTCCTGCACCAGGATCATGGTTGCCGAACCCAGGAACGATGGAATTCCAAATAGGGACGTAGCGGGCAATTAGCGCCGATTCCGTTAGGGGCACCCAAACAGCATTCAACACAAGCATGCGGCAATAAAAGTGTTTGATGTCCAAATTGGTCGCCTGTTCAATTGACTTTCGATGATCGCCAGCAACTCGGTCATAAAGGCGAGAACCAGCACTCGGAGTGTCGACCACCCTTGCATCCAGCTCATTTCCGGTAAGCGTTTTCGGCCCCGCTTTTCCTATATAAATGGGAAATGACCCCGGACAGTCGAAGTTAATGTCTGACAGTTCAGCATATGCTGGAAAATCGCCGCAATAAAAAAGAGCGTACACACCATCCCCGTAAAATTTCTCAATATCAGCAAGCGGCACGAGATCAGCACTCATGAGCTCACGCGCAAGCGAATCGGATAGAGACGAATAATCAAGTGGGTTATACAAACGCGGCTTCATTAGCCATTGCCCCTTTCAATCTGAACGACAAATAGGCGTTCATCTGCTTTCGAGCCGTGTCTTCCCTCAGCGCACATGCTACGGAAGACGCGACAACACGAGCGAGCTCAACGGGCACCGCGTTGCCTATCTGACGCATACCCTCGCTCCAAGCCCCGCTAAACTCATAGCCATCCGGAAAAGTCTGGATACGCGCAGCCTCTCGAACAGTCATATATCGCAAGGAGTCATCGTCAAATCGAATCATATTCTCCCCGCCGGGAACTCCATGGACACCCGCCTTGATTGCCTTGCTTGGCTTATCGAACACGGAGCCAGTGTGGCCAGGATAGGCTCTCGCCTTGCCCTCGTGCATCTCATTGTTAAGTGACGGAAGATTATCAACCGCTTCACCAAGAGTAATCCAATCGGAAAGGCCTTGGCCATGCGTGCGCTGGGGAAACGCCCAAGATGCTTCGACATCAGATCGGAAACCGACAATTATGACACGATGCCGGTGTTGGGGCACCCCAAAATCAGCCGCGTCGACAACCGTCGGAACGACTTCATAGCGCAATCCTTCATGGTCGGCACTTGTATGTACCCGCGAAAGGCGCACGGCGTGCTGTTCCCATGTTTCATCTTCACGCTTGGCAAGCGAAGGATGCTGGAGCCTCAAAAGGATATATTCGTAATACTGATGAAATGACTCGCGAGTAAGCCCTTTGACGTTTTCACATATAAAGGCCCTCGGCCTAAGCTCGGCTAACACTGCAGTATAAGCGGGAAACATATCGCGTTTATCAGTTTCCGCGCGCGCAAGACCACCAAGAGAAAAAGGTTGACACGGAGGCCCGCCAGCAAGCAAATCAATATCCTCCGAAAGAAAGGACCAATCGATCTCTCTAACATCACCTTCGATGACGCGCATATCATTATCAATAAGGGGATAACCTTTGTCTTGGTTGAGACGAAGGGTATTGCAGCAATTGTGCTCCCACTCGGCAGCAGCAAGATGCCTGAATCCCGCTAATGATGTGCCAAGTAGAAGTCCGCCAGCTCCCGCAAAAAGCTCAACAGCTGTTAAATTGCCTTGGGCATCCATGGTGTCCACCTATCTAAGAAACAAGATTGCATAATCGAAAGGCCTACGACGTTCACGCCGTCCGCTTGGCGGCGCTCGTGTGAGCGACATATATTATTTCATTTTATGCGGACAAACAGAATCTTGTCAGACGATTGGACTAACCGCCATCCATATTACGCGCCATCACGCAATTGAGCGCTAGTTTTAAGTCGGCTCAATCGACAAACGGATCACTCACAACACCCCCATCGACACTATAAGGCTGCTTCCTAACCCTCGAAACGATTTCCTATTCAAGCACGTCTCCGCTAGAGCGCCTTCTTGCTGGGCGCAATTACCTCGTCCACCAGGCCCAGTTCCAAAGCGCGCTCGGCGTTGCACCAACAGTCGCGCTCGGTGAGCTCATGGAACTCCTGGGCGTTCAGGTTGCCATGCTCGGCCAGCAGCTCGTCCAGCTCAGCGCGCATGGCCGCCGTGTGCTGGGCTACGATCTCGATATCGGTCTGCTGCGCCATGCCCGTGCCGCCCATCAGCTGGTGGATGAGCACTTGCGTGTGGCGGTACACCTGGCGGTGGTCGCCGCAGGCCAAGATCACCGCGGCCATCGAGGCCACGACGCCCTCGCCCACCGTGATCACGGGGCAATCGAGCGACTGCATGGTGTCGATGAGCGCCAGCCCCGCCGTAACGCTGCCGCCCGGGCTGTTGATGATGAGGGTGATGGGCTCGGTGGCGCTCTGATGCTCCAGCACCAGCATGGACTTAATAAGGCCATTGCAGGTCACATCGTTGACCTCGCCTTCCAGCAGCAGCACGCGGCTGTTAAGCAACTCACTTGCCATATCGACGGCGGCAACGCGACCGTCCTTGGACTTCTTGATAATGCTAGGCTCACGATACATAACGGACATGGTAATTCCCTTCTAAACGGAATCGGTAAGGAGGCAAAACGGGGTCGCACGGTTTACGGTTAACGGAAGCCGTGCGGCAAGACAATCAAGATGGAGTACGCGAAGCCGCAAGGGCTAATCCTTCAGCCACTTGGCCGCATTGGGGTGGTTGCCACAAAAATACTTCTTGGCACGGAACGGGCGCATGCCAGTTACTTTGACCAGGCAGTCGGTGCGCGGCATAAGCCCCACCTCGCCCGGGGTTATCACGCAGCCGCGTACATCGACGGCAGTGCGTTCGGCACCCACATAGTTGGTGCCCAAAACCGACTCGCCACACAGCTTGCTTATGTAGCTCTGCGTCGCGATGTTGCTGCCACCGCCCATGTAGACCAAGCTGTCGCAGTTATCGAGGATGGTATGCGCTGTGGTTTCGCCATACACGCCATCGAGCTGGCTCAGCGACTGCGCGCACATCAAAAAGCTAATGCCACGACTGCGCACGGTCGAAATGCTGCGCTCAAAATCGGGAATACGACCCACGTTGGGAAACTCGTCCAGAATAAACTGCACGCGGCGCTGCAAATGCCCGCTTGGGCTGGCGTCGGCGCGGCGCTGGGCCAGGTTAAACAACTGCTTAAGGGCAACGTTCGCAAGCCATGCATTGGACGAGTCGTTGTCGCTCACCTTAAGATCAATCACGCGCTTGCCCTCGTCGATACGGTCAAGGCGCATCTCATCTTTCTCGTAGATGCGCATGAGCTGGGGAGTCTTAAGCCGCGAGATGGTCGCATTGAGTGTGATTAGGATACTCTTAAGCGTCCTATCGGCTGCCCCGCGAAAATCGCGATACTGCTCAACGCCGTACAGCTCCGCGTTCGCTGACTCATACTTGCCAAGAAATTCCTTGGACTCCACCTGCTCCACAAGATAGTCCAACGGGAATCGGCCCTCGCCATCTCCCGTAACTTTGATGAGCCCGGCCAGCTTAAAGACGTTGTTCATCTTTAGGTAGCGGCGCGGAGCATTGGGGTCCTCGCCCGGCGCAAGGGTGCCGGCAAGGCACTCCAAGAGGAACAGGATTCCAATAATCGCCCGGAGCAGCAGATCGTTCGCGTTGTCCCAAAACGGATCGGCCCTAAAGCTACGCCTGTTAGGATCGACCCCTTCCATGATTGACGCCACCGTGGTGGGGATATCCTCGACATCCATCACGTAGCGCAAGGGATCGTACCCGGATGACTGCTCGGGATTGATGGTGTCCAGAACCGTCACCTCGTAGCCGTCCTCTTCAAAGCCCTTCCCCGTACGGCGCAGCAGCTCGCCCTTGGTGTCTGTGACCACATAGCAGCACTCGTGGTGATTGAGCAGGTTGGGCAAAATGAAACTCGCTGTTTTGCCGCTGCCGGTCCCGCCAAAGGCAAACACATTGTTGGACACGCTCGTCTCCCAGTGCTTGTCACCCTCGTAGAAAGCCACCGTGGCATCGTGCGCCAAGATCACATCGCGCTGCTCGTCGCCGGATGACAGCGTCCGCATTTCCTCCTTGGTCGCCCACTTCTTGGTTTGATACTCCGTTTGCTGCGCGGCCTCGTAGCCGTACATCTTAATGACCGACATATCACGGCCCCTTTCTTGTCAAAAGATCTGCTTAGTTGCTAGGGAATACGGTCGACGTCTGCGCCCTCCTTGGGGTTCGCCGCGCACGGCAACTTGACCACGCCGTCAATCAGGCGCTCGGTTTGCGCCACATAGCTCTCACGTGCCGCGGTTGAAACCGTCCCGTCGCGCAGATACGCAAGCAGTGACTCAATCATCAGCTTATCGAGCAGGTCATACCCCTTGGCCTGAGCGTAGTTGAGGGTGTAGCGGTCCCGGAGCTCCTGCACCTTAGTTGCCAAATCGATTTCCATCTTTTCCTCCATGCAATAAAAGTTCTGTCGATTGTCCGAAAGCGCCTCAAACGGGCGTTTGACGCATAGCTCAAAGTTGAAACGCGGACTGTCGTTATGCACACGCTGCTGAATCACGCGGTAACGCTCGAAAAACATAACGGCATCGTCTTCGTCCGCCGTAAAGCCATGCGATCCATCGCGATGCACGTGGTCGCTGGGTCTTTTGCAGTCGATATTTCGCACAAAGCGAGACGGAATATGCCCTCCTTTTTTGGACGAATACTTCATACCTGTCGTAACCTGCTCAAACATGAGCACGCCACTCGATTTAAAGCGCGGATTGCTTCCGTGCTCAAACATGCCAATCAAGATGGCCATGCCGTGCGCGCAGTTATCGCGCTGGGGAAAATACAGCGACAGCAAAGCGAGCGCCGCCGCGGCCAAAAGCTCGCGGGCCTCGTGCACATCGTCTCGATACCGCTCGGGCACCAACCCGGGAATATCGGGCGAGCGCTTTTCCAGCACGCCAACAAGCGTCTTAGCCAGGCGCTCGATATTCTTCTCACCGCAGTACGGATACGGAAGCGGCTTCTCTGCCTTCACGTTCTTTTCGCACATGTTGCGAAGGTCTTCATCGATCGTATTGAGGAATGCCTCATAAATGTCGTCTTTGTTCTTCATGGATGCTTCTTCCTGTCCGGTTGCAGATGGTTGTCGGTAAATCTGCTCTAAGTTCTAGAATGGTCTGAGGCAAGGGCGATGATTGTCGACCTAGCCTGCAACTTGGTGAGAGAAATCACCCTGCTCGATAGCATTGTTTGTCTAAAGGCTGTATAGCGGTTGCATCGAGCAATTGGTATTGAGTTGGTTTTGGATTGATTCGAGAATAGCACAGCGTGCTGTTCTCGTCATTAGAAATTTTCAATTATTTCTGCTAATATGTAACCCACCAGAAGAAAGGGCCCTATACATGCGCGAAACTACATCATTGCCACGCCTCACCGCCGCTGCTCTCTCGCGCGCGCTTAATTTGGAGCAGGGCAGCCGTCTGCTCACCGTGCGCTTACCTGGTGCCATCGACTGCAAAGCGCTTCGTGAATGCTTCAGCCTGAACGGCAACGGCGTACCCAATATTTGCGAGCTCGAGCCCGGCAAGCAGGACGCCGGCAATGACGATACGGCGCCGGTGTTTATCGATGCATTGGGTTATTACCGCACGGACAAACGCGACATCGAAAAAGATTGCATGCCCTTGATTGATTACCTAGAGCCCGGCTACCTCGATTTTTGCGACTGGGGTCCCTTTATTTGGTGCCTGTATGCGCTCGCCCTTTCAGATCGCACCCGCGCAGCCGTAGTGCTGCCCGCCAACCTACTTGATAAAGCCGAGCAGGCACGCACAATCCTGATACGCGAAGGACTCATCGAGAGCGTCGTTTATTTGCCACTTTCTGAGCCCAGGCCCTACATGACAAGCGCACTTCTCATATTGTCTTCAGGAAATCGCAGCGTTTCATTTCGCAGCGCAATCGAATCCGGACCGCGTTTTCGATATGTGACTGAAACATCGTATTACTCAGATATCACCTTTGCCATCTCTCCTGACTGGGCCCGTATTGATACCAATACGCCCAGGTCGACGCCTATCGAAACGTCCATTTTTGCGACGCGCGAGCTACTCCTGCATCGCGCAGCCCTCTCAAAAAGCAAAATCAGCCTTATCAGCCTCACCCGAAACTACAGCGCCACGATCGGTGACGCTTTTACGCGAGTGGCACCATTTATGCCCCGCGAGAGCACCACGTCAAACCACATTGATGCGGTCGAGGTACGACGTATCTCATCTCAGGATTTTCAGGACGGCAACCTTCTGCCCGCAGACACTGCAGAAAGTGCAAATGGTTCGGATTCAAAAATCGTAAAGGTGGACCCCAGCGTTCTCGACCGCTATGAGCTCCGCGCTGGAGATATCGTCATGCCACGCATGCTGGGTCGTTACGGCGCGTCCAACCTGCTGGTCGTCAGCGCCGATGATGCAAAGCAACACTTGGTTGCTTCGCACAACACCACCGTCATTCGTCCGTCATTCCAAACGATGACCGACGAGGAGCGCGTGGTGTTTTCGGAGATAATCGTTGGATACCTCACAGAAGGCCATGGGGCACAGCTGATTCAAGCATTAACCGAAGCAGCCGGCATCCGCGCCATCCGCCCGAACGACCTGTTCGAGATTGAAGTCCCGCCGGCACTCGACCCGCGCACACGCGAGTACAGCGAATCCATCAATCGCTTTGCCGAGGTCGTAAAGGCAAAAAAGCAAGCCGAGGCCGCTGTCGCCCAAGCACAGCGCGACCTCGCAGCCGCAAAAAAGACCATCACCGAGGTGGTCGACCAAATCTGCGAGTAGCACATAGGCAGTAGAAACGACTTGAGCCGGCGACAGGAACTAATCCTGCCGCCGGCTCAACTATCTAGACTATTCCCATCCCGTGGTCTGAGGATTCCATTTGCACATATTCGCCGAATGATTAAAGCACGGTGCATACAACCGATTGACAATCTCTTCTGCCCCAGCAATGTTCCCCGCGAGATCAAGTACCCCCGCCTGCCTCGCCATCTTTACGTACTGCGCAGAACCATTTTGTTTCCACCAGAGAGGCGCCACGAACTCTTCCGGCATTGCCACCTTACGAGCAGACGCTTCCTTCTCGACTCTTTCAGCGAGCGTAGCCCCATCGACAGGGCAAGTTTTCGCGTACACCAAGATGTCGACTATGTCCTTGATTCGCGAAGAGGGGCGACCGTCATGCAGCTCGATCATTGCGAGCAGTTTATCTGCAAGGGCACTCTCCGCTCGACACACTCGATAGTCGCAGACCGGGAGCCCTTCGATATCCAAGCGATCGACCGGCGCAAGAACTTCAGGCTCAAGTCCCCGCACCTCATCAATTACCAAATCAATTGAAATTAGCTGCAGCTTCTTGGCTCCCATAAAGGGGGTGAACCACACCTTCGCACCGCACCGATACTCGTCTTCAGCTTTAATCTCCTCTGCACGATCAGAGGCAAACGAAACGAAATCGTCCAAATCAATCGAAGCCGCCTGAACCAAATCGGCAATAGCCCCTTCGAGACTCTCCTCTTGAGCAACCAAGTCAATATCTCTTGTGACACGCGCATCAAGTGTTCGCGCCAGGACGCTTTGCCCACCTTTAAGCACAAAGCGGCAGTCATCTTCTGAAAAAACGCGACATAGGAGGCGGTGAAAGTAGAAACCGACAATCGCCCGATTAGTATCCATCGGCGACTGCCTTGCGGCATTCCTAACAGCCATCTCCAATGCGGCAGGCGTTTTGTACTTCACCATGTCCTCCGTTTCGCATTACCCGTTCAGCACCATTAATAGAGGCGTCATTAGCTCGCGTCGTTTGGCGGTTTTAGAGTTCTCTTTTACAAGATATTTCAGCCGCTGCGTATCGAGTCCACGCCCAAGCGCGTCGTGATAGGCATCGATAATTAATGAGGGGTCCTCGCAATCGAGGCAAAGATCGACAAGCGTGCGCTCGGGTCTGGTTACCGGCAGGCCGTCGAGCCAAACGATATCCTGCTCAGCGATCTCGCGCTTTGCAAAAGAAAGGGATTCGTTTCTTGTATTGATGCGCATGGGCGCGGTCATCCTGTAGGGGGACAGATAGAAATCGCCCATTTGCTGCAGGTTCGCCGCAGTCGTACCGCTCACGGCGATGCCATCCCACTGGCGTTTTCTCTCCCACGCGCAAAGGGAGGGATTGGTGAGCTTCCAAAAAGCGTTGAGCTCGTCGGTGTCTCGGCGCTGCGTTCCAGCCATCCGGTAGGCGCCGTGGCATATCCGTTCAAGACGCCCCGCACGACATGAGTGTGCCAGCGCATCTCGAGAGATGTCCATGCGAGCCGCCTGAGCTGTGGTGAACACGCCCTCGCTCTCGGAGAGCTCGCTTATCGCCGTTATGTTGCTAAAGTACTTCATGTTGCAATTGTAGGACATTTTCATACTTTTGCAACATGTTTTTGATCCATGCGATCCATACGCCTTTCTTATCCCATTTTTGACGCCGGCTTGATACCGGCTCACCATCCCCCGCTATCGAGGTCTAATACTTTTCCGCGAAGTGAACGTCTGTTTTAGGACCCCTGAAGCATCCGCATTTTTCGTCGGCAAAATCGCAGGATTCCAGTATCGAAACCGCAGGAAACGATGCCCTTAAAGTGTCGATGCTTCGGGGGTCCGATTTAGCTCGTTCACTTCTCGGAAAAGTATTAGACCTCGCTGCTAGCCACCCAGAAGAACACCTCTCCCTTCCCCACTGCCACCCAAAAACTCATCCAACATTAATCTTGGCTCAAGAATCGCTTAATCTATAACCTGCACTATAGAGTTCGACCAAGGGCGGGGCGGCACCGCGCAACGCAGACCGCCGAACGCAACGCTCACGCCCGGGCAGATCGCCCGGCGTCGCGCCCATCGAACGAAAGGAAAGGTCATGGACGACCTCGAAAAAGTTGAAACTATCCGCACCAAGTGCAACGTGAGTTACACCGATGCCAAGGCGGCGCTCGACGCTGCCGACGGCAACGTTTTGGACGCCATCATTTGGCTCGAGTCGCAGGGCAAGACCCAGACCACGTCGGCGCATGCCGCCACCGAGTCCGCGCCAGTCGATGAGCCCTCGGCCGAGATGGTCGCCGCGCAGGCAGCCTACGAAAAGTCGAGTGAAAAGACCGACTTCTCCAAGAAGATGGACAGCGTGTGGGAGTACCTCAAAAAGCTCTTCCGCCTGAGTCTGGACACCAAGTTTATCGCCACGCGCCGCGATGCGATCATCCTCAACATCCCCATCCTGATTCCCATCGTCGCGCTGTTTGCCTGGGGCGCCACGATATGGCTGATGCTTATTGGCCTGTTCTTTGGCATGCGTTATCGCATCGATAGCGACGGCGACGTGCCCGGCAGCATCAACAACCTGATGGACCACGCCGCCGACGCCGCGGACGGCATCAAGCAAAATCTGAACGACGACAAGTAATCGCAGACGGGGGGCACGCATGGCACGAATCCTGATCGTAGAGGACGAGGAGAAAATCGCCCGCTTTGTGACACTCGAGCTAGAGCACGAGGGCTACCAGGTGGAGCACGCCGCCGACGGACGCACCGCCGTTGACCTGGCGTTGGAGCGCGACTACGATCTGATTCTGCTCGATGTACTGTTGCCGCAGCTCAACGGCATGGAGGTGCTGCGGCGCATACGCAAGCACAAGGATGTGCCAGTGATCATGGTCACCGCGCGCGATGCCGTGATGGACAAGGTTGCCGGGCTCGACGCCGGCGCCGACGATTACCTGACCAAGCCGTTTGCGATCGAGGAGCTGTTCGCACGGATCCGCGTGGCGCTGAAGCGCTCGGAAGCCGTGCGGGCGGCTTCGGGCGTTGGCGGCGCCGGGGCCGGGGCGGGCGTAGCGAGCGGCACGGCCGCCGGCATCGCCACAATGTCCCCGGCAACCGACACGGCCCAGACCGCTGCCTCGCCCTCCCCCGCCACGCTCACCGTGGGCTCGGTCGCGCTCGATCCCGACCGCCGCGAAGTCACCGTCGCAGGCTCGCCCATCGCGCTCACGGCTCGTGAGTTCGACGTCCTCGCCCTGCTTATGGCGCACGCCGGCACCGTGCTCACGCGCGAGCGCATTGCGCACGAGGCGCTGGGCTACGACTACGTGGGCGACACCAACAACGTCGACGTGCACATCGCGCACCTGCGCGCCAAGATCGAGGACGCCGGCGGCGCCCGCATCATCCAGACCGTGCGCGGGGTGGGCTATGTCTGCCGCGCGTAACGCCGAGACCAAGCGCGTCACCTCCATCGCCCGCGCCATCAACTGGAGCTACATGTGGCGCCGCCTGATAAGCTACGTCTGGCTCGATCTGTGGCTGCTGGTCGCCGCGGCGGCGATCCTCGTCTATGGATACAACCAGACGCTGCCCGATGGCGCGTTTACCGCGGGATGGATCCCCGGCGCCGCCGTTCGCAGCATGTCGCTGGCGCCCGCGCGCGGCTGGGACCTGACCACGCTCACCTATACCGTCGAGCTTGCGCGTACCACCAAGACTTTCCCCCTCGCGCAGGACCTCATCGCGCTGTGGCCCCTCTATCTTGTCGTTGCGGGCGGGCAGGTCATCAGCGTGCTCAACATGCTCGGCGGCGCCCGTCGCGTGCGCCGCACCATGGCACCGCTCAACGACCTTGCCTTGCGCGTGGACGAACTCGGCCGCATGCAGCTCGCCGGTGGCAAGATGGAAACACTCGAGCAGGCCATCGAGCGCGCAAGCGTCGACTCGCCGAGCGTCACCACCGGCGACGCCGATCTGGAGAGTATCGAGGTCGCGCTCAACCGCCTGCTGCGCCAGATGCAAGAGGCCAAACTGCAGCAGATGCGCTTTGTCAACGATGCAAGCCACGAGCTGCGCACACCCATCGCGGTGATTCAGGGCTACGTAAACATGCTCGACCGCTGGGGGAAAGACGACCCGGACGTGCTAGCAGAGTCCATCGCCTCGCTCAAAGCCGAAAGCGAGCATATGCAGGAGCTCGTTGAGCAGCTGCTGTTTTTGGCGCGCGGCGATGCCGGTCGTACCGTGCTGCGGCGCGCGAATACCAACCTGGCTGCACTGGTCGGCGAGGTTTGCGAAGAATCTCAGATGATCGATGCCGGGCACACATATCGGCTGGCGTATGATGCCGCACTTACCAGCGACCCGCGCTGCAACGCATCGGTTGACGTGGCACTCGTGAAGCAGGCGCTGCGCGTGATCGTGCAAAACGCCGCCAAGTATTCGGACGCGGGCACAACCGTCACGTTTGCCATAACGCCGGATGCGGGCGCGGGCACGATCGACATAAGCGTTGAGGACGAGGGCATCGGCATGAACCAGGAATCCGCAGCTCACGCGTTCGAGCGGTTCTACCGTGCCGACAACGCGCGCGATGCCGGCGCGCAGGGCTCGGGTCTGGGGCTCGCCATCGCCAAGTGGATCGTCGACAGCCACGGCGGCGCCATTGGTGTGACCTCAGTCGAGGGCGTCGGCAGCCGCTTTACGATTCGCCTGCCGCGGTAGGGGCGTCTCTCACGAATCGAAGGTGAATGTTTTTCCGCGAAGTGAACGACCTATTTTGGACCCCCGAAGCATCCACACTTTTTGACGCCAAAACCGCAGGAAAAACCTTACGAAACCGCAGGAAACGGTGCCTCCAAAGTGTCGATGCTCCAGGGGTCCGATTTCACTCGTTCACTTCGCGGAAAAGCATTCACCTTCGTTTTACGGCAGCCCGTCAGTCACCCTCTCGGCATTAAAAAAGGGGCAAGGCCACGCGCCTTACCCCTTTTTTCGTTAGCTATGGCAGCTTGTGCGCTACTCGCGGCACAGGTGCACGGCGAAGCCGGCGAACTCGCGCTTAAAGTACACGAGCTTAGTGCCGCCGTCGGGCAGCAGCACGCGCGACTCCTCGTTGACCTCGAGCCCGCGCTCGGCAAACCACTTCTCGGCCGCATCGATGTCGTTGACGGCAAAGCCGATGTGGCCCTTGGTGCCACGACCGTTCTGCTTCATGACCTCGATCAGCGAATCGTTAAAGTACGAAACCGGGGTCTCGATAACGGGCAGGCCCATCATCGTCGAGAACAGCTCCGCGATCTCCAGGGCGTCTGCCGGGTCGGTGGCGTTAATGCCCACATGGGCGACGCGCATGCCAAAGAGCTCGGCCGGGTTGGCGTTCTGCTCACTCATGCAGTCAGCGCCTACTGAGCCATGACGTCGAGGACGGCCTTCTCGGCAGCAACGCGGTTCATGCCGGTCATGAAGGGCACGCCGCTCACGTACGGGCAGGTGAGGCCCTCGGGGGCAACGGTGGTGGCGATCAGCAGGTCGGCGCCCTCGTCGCAAGCGTCCTTGGCCTCGGAGATGGCGCACTGCACGATCTCATACTTGCCGGCGTAACCGTTGGCGTCGAGCATGGTGGCGACCTTCTGGGCAACGAGCGTGGAAGTAGCAGCGCCAGCGCCGCAAGCCAAAACGATCTTCTTCATAGGTAATGTCTCCCTTCATGGTTTACTTTAGGTAAGTGTACCGCAGCGAGCGATGGCGCTCAGCCTCGATGCGCTTTTATGCCAGTTTGCTTACGCGCTGCGTATAATACATCTAGTACGTGTTGTCATACCGCTCGCTTTACGAGCGACTAAGGACCCCAATATGCCCGATTCCCGCACACTCTGGACCGCCGTCGTTATCATCTGTATCGCCGTGTCGGTGTTCTTTAGCATCAAAAAACGCACCACGTTTAAGCGCCTGCAGCAGCTTATGGCTGCCAAGCAGTGGGACGAGTTCGATCGTTTGCTCGACGGCAAACTCACCAGCATGCTGTACCCGCGCTACAACCGCGACTACCTGCGCCTGAACTCCTATCTGATGCGCGAGGACCACGAGCGCGCCAACGAGATGTTCGACCTGCTGCTGGGGCTCAACCTGCCCAAGATGCAGCGCGTCGACCTGGTGATCAAGGCCTTTAACTACTACGTTGGCCAGGAGGATCGCAAAAAGTCCAAGGAGCTGCTGCACGAGATCAAGGGCTTTGAGGGCGGTCAGGCCGAGGCGGTCGCACACGAATGCCAGCTGATGTACGACACGATGATCCTCAAGCGCCACAACGACATTCCCGAGCTGGAGCGCATGCTCAAGGAAGCCGGTGACGACAAGGTTAAGAGCTGCCGCCTGGAATACCTGCTAGCCCTGCAGTACCAGAACAAGGGCGACGAGGCCAAGTTCGCCGAGTACTTGGAAAAGTCGGGCCAACACTCGATGGCCGTCAACGCGTAACGGACGGCTTGTGCTAGACTTCTAGTCTCACGGGGGCGTGGCGGAATTGGCATACGCAGGGGACTTAAAATCCCTCGCCGCAAGGATTGTGGGTTCGAGTCCCACCGCCCCTACCATGTAGTGCTTACGAGCCCGTGTCCCCCAGGGATGCGGGCTCATTTCTTTAAGATGCCGGTGGGGCTCGAACCCGCGAGGGGGCGAGCGTCAAGCGGACGCGCAGCGTCCGTAGCGAGCCGGCGAGGACGCCGGCAGGCAGCCGAAGCCGGTGCGGATTTGCGCAACAAATACGCAGATGTCCCACCGCCCCTACCATTTGGCTTTTACGGGCCCGTGCCCCCTGGGGGGCTTATAGGACAAAATGTGTGTCCACTTTAGGGGCATCGGCGCAGGTCGATGCCCCTTTTTCAGCCGTTTAAATTCCGTGCCCGCTTTTAACCACTCGGACAGAATGTGTGTCCGGTTGCCTATCGTTCCCGCCGGTAGA
>DXMV01000021.1 GCA_019414055.1 Collinsella sp. | reverse complement strand
CGCCCGGGAAAACCATACGGCGAGGGCCGCGCCCCCGGTCCCCGGGGCGCGGCCCTCTTGCTTAAACTGCTCAATTTTTCGTGCTCACGGTGCTCATTTCCCAGTGATCACTCGGACCACTTCTTAGTGAACATCAACAGCATCACGGTCCGCCTCCCGAACGCCGACCTGACAGCCCTCGACGCACGCGCTGACGCCATCAACGCCAGCCGCAGCGAATACCTCCGCACCCTCATCGCCCTGCCCGTCACGCTCGACCTGTCGTCCATCCGCCGGGCCACCCCAGGTGTCGAGTCCATCACCCGCCCGCTCGGCCCAGAACTCGCCCTCAAGCACACCGACAGCCAAACGAATAGTTTGACCTTGCAAGCAATCACGGACAGTGCTTTGGAATCTATCTCAAACGAGATCCGATCCATCGGGGTGAACTACAACCAGTCCGTCCGGGCGCTCAACCGCATCTTGAAAAAATACGGCAACCACCGCGCCCTTTCACAAGAAGAGCGTGTCGAGATCATAGAGCTCTACGAACGCCTCTCAAAGCAGAACAAGGCGATATACGAACGCTTGAAGACCCTCGCCGACCAAGTCGAGTCCTTGTCCGAGACCCCGTCCGTGAACTTGACCGCCGCCGTGCATTCTGAGGCCCCCATCAATAAACCCAATGCCGACCGCCGCCGAGTCCGCGGCAAGAAGCACGCCGCGTCCCGTCCAGACCAGATTGAAGACGGAGGTGACTTATGACGTTCATGAAACCCCTCTCTGGGCATAGTTCCGTCAAATGGATCCGCTACTACCTTTTTAAAAACGATCGAGCTTTGGACAGAGATTTCCTCAACCTGACCGACCGCGACTGGAAGGGGAGGGACTGGGCAAAGGTGATGGATCGGACCCGAGAGATTTTCGGCAACGACGTGCCGGTAAAAAGGGACGGCAAGATTCGCACCTAGGAACAAGTGATCATCTCGTTGGACGAGAAGGACAACGGCGTCGAGCTCGATGATTTCCGGGACTTCGTGAACGAGTGGGCATCCAAATGGTTTGATTCCCGAGGCCCGGAAGGCGAGGGCATCGGACGCTTTGAGGTGGCTATCGCTTATCACGATGACAACACCGCCCGCGAGGCCGCCGGCAAGCAGGGCATCCTTCATGCACATATCGTCATCAACAACACCGAGCTCGAGACCAAGCGTCGCATCTCCGGTCTGCTCACGACCAAGGTCATCCAAGCGATGCGAGCCGATTTGCAGACGATGTCGCTCGAGCGTGGATGGCACGCCTTTGCCACCGATGGAAAGTCTTGCACCCAGGCCGAGATGGATGCGAGGGGCCTGCAAGTCTCACGCGGCAAGAGGCTTGACCGCGCGATGGCGGCACTCGACAACGTACTCGCTAACGAGGCGAAGGGCGCCCAAGTCGAGGACTATGGCGAGGCGATGCAGCGGCAATTGGATGGGCGTCGTTCTGTCGAGAAATTGATTCCCGAGACATATACGGACAGCCTGACCGCCGTCCGCCAGCCAAGATCCGCCAACCCCAACCCGACCGATCCCGACAAGGCCGCAGGCTTTTCGTACACCACCATGAGGATCGATGATGGCCGCGCCATGCGCCTCATCGTGCCGCGCGGATTCGGAATCTCCGACACCATGGCGGAAAGGCAGATCGAGGCTCGCGAGGGATGGTTGTGGAAAGACGACATCCGCGACAGAGTTGACGTCGCGATGCGAATCTCCAAGAGCCCTACCGATTTCGCATCCAAGCTCAACGAACTCGGCATCAAAATCAACTACAACCGGGAAGGGGATATCGTCTACCACCACCCGAGCGACCCCGTCGCAAGAAAGGTCAAGGGCTCGACGCTCGGCAAGAGATACACCGCGGAATCGATTGAGCAGACGATGGCCGAGAAATACGTCAGCCGCCGCCACCGAGCCCACAACCTGTCGAACCGCGAGCGCTGGATGACCGACGTTGAGCGTGCCGCCGCCCTGGCTATCGCCAAGGCGGCCGTGCCGTGCTCTCGCGAGGGTGCGGAACTCATGAACCGCCTGAAATCGACTATCAACCGCAACGACTCCGTGAACGACGGCCCCGGCGTCGAGTACCCGTCCTCTCTCGCCGGCTCCCTCGGCATTGAGTACCCTTAGGTTTCCTCGAACGGCGACGGCCGTCGAAAGATGACCGAGGAAGAAATCCTCGAGGCCATGGCGGACATTCGCGATGAAAAGGGCTACGGCGGTCTTGCCGCGAACAACCCGACGGCCGCTTCTTCCAATAACGGCAATTCGCGCCAGCAGGAGGATGCCGTCGAGATCAAGAAGTCCAGACACCGCTAAGGAATATGATGTGCGGGCTGCTCGGCTTGGCCCGCTCCACGTACTGCGGCCGGAAGCGCCGCCCGGTGCCCGATGACCCCTGGCGCGAGCTCAGGGTCGCGGTGGGGAGCCCGTGGCTCGCCTACGACTGCAGGCTCGGGGCGCGCGTCGCGCACGTGAAGCCGGTACTCCCCGAAGGCATTCGCCGACTGGGCCGAGGGAAACGACGTTGGGCTGTCGTGCAGCCGCACCGGCAACCGCCACGGAACGCGGTCGCAGAGCCGTTTTCCCTTCGTTAAAAATTGAGATGTACTACCGACAGGAATTCGCCACGCGTGCCCTCGCGGAGCTTCGGGATGCGCAGCGCGATCTCTCCGGCGCGGGTGTTCAGGGCGCGCTCGCGGTAGCCGTTGCTCGGCATCCCGAGCTCGGAGGCCTGCTCGTCGATCGCGACGTTGACGAGGTCCTCAAGCAGGTCCCTGACGGCGGCGTTGAGGCCGTCGGTGCCGTCCTCCCCGAGGACGAGGACACCTGCGGCGTCGTTTTCGGTTACATTGTCCATAGCGGCTGTCCTTTTTATCGCTATTCGTTCTATTCAAAACTAAGCAATTAGTATGCATCATTGGTCTGTGTGGGCTTAATAAAATAGCTGGTAAAAAGCATTAACTAATTGAACTATTACCCTCATGTTCATATATGGCATACCTGAAGTACCAATCTACTTTATGCATTCCCAGCCTTGACGAAATGTTATGGGGGGGGGGTATAGTCAAAAGACGAAAACGCGCAAAGGGGAGATTGCGCTCATTTCCGCCCTGTGCGCAACACAGCTTAAACGCTGAGGGGGTGTGCCGTGGCTGCACGCGCTTGGAACGCGATCGTCGCCGTCACCGCGGTGGTCGCAGCCATTCTCGTCATCTGCTTCGCTGGGGTCCGTCTCGTGGGGCTCACCCCGTATGCCGTGCTCTCAGGTTCCATGGAACCCCTCTACCCCACCGGCTCGCTCATCTTCGTCGCTCCTGCCGATTCCGCCAGCATCCAGCCGGGTGACACCATCACGTTCAAGCTCGACTCGGGCACCCTGGTTACCCACCAGGTCTACGACGTCGATGCCGAGTCCCACCTCTTCTACACCCAAGGCATCGCCAATAAGACGGCCGACGGCCACATCTCGCACGACGCCGCGCCCGCGCCGTTCTCCGCGCTCGTCGGCACGCCCGTCGCATGCATCCCTTACCTCGGCTACGCCAACGTGGCCCTCACAACCCCACCTGGTATCTACATCGTCATATCCTGCGCCGCCCTCATCGGTGCCGTGACGATCGCGATGGAGCTGTTTTCCAAAGATCCCGAGGCCAATCAACGCTCGCGCGGTGTGCATGCGAAGGTCAAGTGAGAGAGGTAGGGAGCGTGAGAAAGAGACGTATCACACAGTCGGGAGCTGTCTTCGCGGCGTTCACGGCGATGAGAACGACGATGTCTACACAGGCACCTGCAGCCGCCGGAACGTTTGCGTTTGGGACCTTCCTTCGCAAGCGCAGGTAAAGACTGGTTTTACATTGGGCGCGCATCGCGCCCGGAAAAGAAAGGAACCAAGTATGAGTACTGCAAATGGAAAGAAGCGCACGACGCTCGTCGTCGCCTTGTGCGCGCTGCTGTGCGTGGCCGTCGTCGGCGGCGTCTTCGCATGGTTCAACGTCACTGCGAGCAAGACCAACACGTTCACGGTCGGCAACATCACCAAGCCCGAAGTGAAGCCCGATCCCATCGACCCCACCAGGCCCGATCCCAGCAACCCAAGCACCGACGGCTTCATCACCGAGACCAAGTGGATTGAGAACTCCAAGATCACGGCAAACTCCACCATTGCCAAGAACCCCAACGTCGGTGCCGGCAAGGGTTCCGAGCCTGCCTACGTGTTCGTCGAGGTTGAGAACAACCTCGACAAGACGGGCGATTCGTATTTCGTGCTCAACACCGCGCAGTGGGCTCCCGTTGAGGGGCACACGGTCTCAATGTCGGGCGTTAACAACGGCTACAGGTCCGGCCTGTTCGTCTACACCGGCGGCGGCAGTGAGGCCGCAAAGCTGGCCCCCACGGCGGATGCCGATGATTACACAGGTGAGCTGTTCACGCAGGTTGTGACCAACAAAACCTACGAAGCCGCCGTTAATCCCACTATGGACATCAAGGCCTATCTTGCTGCCATGAGCTCAAACAGCGAGACCACCACGTTTAGCGATATCCAGAATGCCGCCATCACTTGGACCGGCACGAACTAGAACTCATCGAGCGATGCGCAGGGTCTCACGTTGGGGCCCTGCGCTCCTCATTCTTTGCTTGATGGGAGGCTTCGCGCATGGAAAACGATCTTAAGGAAACCCTGCGACGCAATGCGCCTGTTTTGCCTGTGCTGGCGTTGCTCGCCGTGGTGCTTGCCGCGCAGACGGTTGCATACATCACGCGCGAGTTTCCAACTCACAGCTTCATAGCGTTTGGCTCGGTGGACGTTAAGGCGTCTATCACGACTCTCGACGACATGGGCGCCGAGGTCCCTGCTCAAGATGGAGACAAGCTTTTCACCGGCGTTGACGGGGCGCATCGTATCGTGCGCGTCGTCAACACCGGTGACCATGCCCTGTGGGTCCGTCTTTCCCTTGACGTGACGATGACTGATAGTGCGGGCGATTGCCGATCCGTAACCGAGTATGCAACGTTTGAAGGGTCGAATTCGGCATGGGTTCAGGGGCCCGACGGTATGTGGTACTGCACCGTTGCGCTCGAGCCGGGTCAGACCTCCGAGCCTGTCTGCACGGCCATGCGCCTGGACACGGCAGCTGCCCAGGCACAGTATGGCCCTGCGAGCGGATACGGGCTCACGGCCAACGTGCAGGGCGTCCAGTATGAGAACAACCATACTTCGATCTTCGATGCAGAAGGGTGGCCGGCACTATGAGACATCGCCCGATACCCCTCCTGAACAGGCTTGTGACCTATGTACGGCGGCATATCGTGAAATGGGCGGCTATCGTCGCGTCCTTGTGCGTTGCGCTCATCATGGTGCACGGCCAGGCCGCTGCGGCGGGCAGGGTGCACGAGATCAACTCGGTGGCCGACTTCATCACCGTCATTCTTGCGTCGCGCGGAGATAACGGCAGCCAGTTCGAGGGGGAGACTGTTCGCTTGAACGTCGACCTCGACTTGTCGACCGACGATGTTGACAACATCATCTCGCAAATCGGGTCGCTCACGTTCGGCACCATCGACCGCCCCTTCAAAGGCGAGTTTGACGGTGCGGGCCACACTATCACAGGCCTTGACTACCAGCGTGATCTTTGGGTTCCCGCAGCAAACACCGGCTTGTTCGCCGCCACGGACGGCGCCTACATCCATGACATCAACTTTCGAGACGGCTACGTGGGCGCCGACTTCCGCGGCGGCTACATCGTGGGGTACGCCAAGAACTCCGCGATCGCCGACGTGAAGATCACCAATTGCACGAGCTCCGTCACACCGGCCAACAATGCGGTGTCGCTCATCACCAACGCCGGCCTGGCGGGCGGTATGATCGCCGGCCAGACCGAAGGCGGCGTCATCTACAATTGCGAGGTTTCGGGCGGAAGCGTCGTCAACAACTCCACCGCCGGTGTCTCCGGCTTGGGTGGCGAGGGCCTCTACCTGGGCGCAATCGTGGGAACTGCCAAGGGCACGACCATCGAGTACTGTCGCGTCACGCCGCTGCGCGACCCGGATACCGGCGTTTATATCCTGGATGATGCGGGTGCCTACCGCTATACGTCCGTGAAGAACTCCTACGACATCGCCGTGGGTGCCGTTTCGGGCCAAGCCGTGTACGCCGGCGGTATCGCGGGCTCCATCTACGACGGGGCCCAGGTGCTTGACTGCTTCTCGACCGCCGACTGCTACGCCTACTCGGCAACCTATGTTTCGGTGGGCGCAGGCAACGCAAGCTATGTGGGCGGAATAGCCGCCCGCGCCGACGGCGGTGCGGGGCTCGAGTGCACCATCGCCCGCTCGCACTATGCGGGCAACATCCACTCGCGCCAGTACAACGCCGTGCTTGTGATTCCCATCATTCAAAACGATGTCAACATCGCCGGTATCGTCGAGCGTGACGACGACGGCGACGTCCGTGTGTACGACAGCTATTTCAAGCCTTCTGCCAGTGTAACCACCAAGACCATAAACGCCGTGGGTGACAACGCGAGCGGCCTTACGTACGGCCCGTTGGATGACGCGCGCTACGCCAACCGAAGCTTCTGGGAGTCGAAGAACTACGACTTTGAGGGCGATGCCGTGCGCGATACCGCCTATACGACGGTGGGTGGCGCACATGTGAACAAGTGGATTATGGACTTCAACCTGGGGATTCCCGTACACGGAGCCAGTGTCAAGGCCACGTTCGACTTCCCTGGTGCCGCCACCGTCACGGTATCCCCCACGGGCGCCGCTCCCTCAGGAAGCGAACAATCCACGTCCGACCCGTACTCCTTCGCCGTGCAGGGCGTGCTTCCGTCTGACACCGAGCTGGGTCTCACCGCCGTAATAAACGACGGTTTCCGTCTGGTGGGTTGGTACCGCGAGCCGTCGGTCGAGCCCAACTATGCCGAGAATTCCCATGCATTCTTCGACCCCATCGTGTCCGACCCGGCCAAGCAGGTGGGCACCGACGCCACCTATACCGCACGCAATTCGGGCACGGGCGCCTACGACGGTTTTGCCGACAACGATCTCTTTGTGGCCTATTGCCAGGCTCGGGTGGTGTATCACGACGTGACCGGCGCTGCCATCGCGGCGTCGACCGATGACTGGTACGACCATCAGGAGCCCCTGCCCGACGTCGCCGCTCCCGCTGCCGATAAAACCACGGGCGGCGTGGACGCGTCGGCCGAATTTGTAGGCTGGACGACCATCCCCAGCTCCACCGGTGCGGGCTATGCCGCCATCACAAGCCCTGAGCTCGCCTCCATCAAGGCGCAAGGCGAGCTGTACCAGGCGGGGGACCCGGTGGAGAAGCCCATGGATCTCTATCCCGTGTACACGAGCTATGCTTCGAATATCAACTTGGTAGTCGAGGGAAACGAGCTCGACGGCGACGTGCGCGCAAATGTGCGTACCGATGTGGCCGAGGCCCAGGTTGTTGCGACCAAGGTAAACGGCAAAAACACCTACTCCATCGTCGTCTCGGGTGCGGATGAGACCTCGACCGTCGACGCGCTGCCCTACGGCTATCGGTTCAAGGGTTGGTATAAGGTCGCAGAAGACGGTGCCGAGACCAAGGTTTCGAACGAGGAGACCTATGCCATTCCGGACGCGATCGACCTGTCTGTCCCGCATACCTACATCGCGCGCTTCGAGTATCGAGTGAACTTCTGGCTGCCGGTTGAGGGGTCGGACAATTTTGCTTTCCTGGCTACGTCAACTCGCCTGGCAACTTATGCCTACACGGGCTTTTACTCTTCGGAGTGGGGGAGCTACCAGGATGACCTTGCCGATATTGCGTCTTCGGTCCCGAAACCGTCGTCGATGAAGCTGACGTTCGAGTTTTTGGGTTGGACAAACCACGCCGATCTGTCTAAGGATTCCAATGGAGAAGTTCGTATCGGTCGCTCGGCCCTGGATGATTATCCTGCGATTGCCGGAGTCCTTACTGCACCGGTCAATGCCGATGCGCTGCTGAAGGACTCGATTGCCCTTTACGATCCTCTGATCGTGAGCGATTTCCCTGGTAGTTCGTCTTCGCTGGGAATCACGACCGATGGAGCCTTGTATAACGTGGAAGGCGATATTCTCTATGGCTACAACTTCGTAGGTTTGACGCGTGTCATCACGGGGGGATCTTTGGCAAGTGATGTCTCGTATGGTCCCAGCACGAATTCTGTCGAGTGGCAAAGCCCCGTTTGGTTTAAATGGAAAGACCGCATCACTATGGGGGCCGATCATGGCCAAAACTACATTTTCAAAGCGTCAGCAAACATAAACTTCTACAACCTCTCGGGTGCGCTGATTGAGGGCGTTAGTGGCCTAAACGATACGTATGTTAACCCTGGTGGGTGGGCCGATGCGGCAACAGCGACACGTAAATACCAATCCCCTTTGTTTAATGGTGCAGGGGAAACGCTGGCTGAGGTGAGCCCCTACAACTACGTCGAGCCTATCGATATTGCCCAGAGCAAAGTTCCCGTTGGCCTGGGAACCATATCGCCCGACATCCTTCCTGCCGAGGGCGCGCTCTATTCTGATGGCACGACGACGTACTCGTTTATGGGCTGGGTATGCCCCGAGGACTTGACGGCCGACGAGATGGCCCGCGCCTTCAAGGCGGAGCGTTTGGGGACGGCCGGATATGTGGCGTCGAGCGTGGCCGACGCAAGCCCGTATCTGCTGCGTGCCGACGACCGTGTGTACCATGCCATGGATATCTATCCGGTGTACGCAGCGTACAGCTTTGATACCACCACCAACATTGCGCGCGCCGGCGTGCCTGCCGGCAGCTCTGTGAACGTACCCGCAGACCCCGCGGCCGTGCTGCAGGATGCGTCCCATGATGCCAAAACGGGCGACATCACGCTTGCGGTGACGGCCAACGTCGATACACCGCTTGCAGCTGGGTCGGCCGACCTGTACCAGGTGACCTCGTGGACGGTGGAGCGGTCGGACGGGTACGTGGAGACCATCAACACGGTGGGCGGCTCGGCCGTGTCGAACACGAATAACGTGCTGGACTATACTGTCAGCCCTGCGTATGGCTATACGTTTGTGGCCAACTACGAGCCCGTGGCCGTGGTGTACCACACGAATGCGGGAGTGACCGAGGTGGTGGCGCGCAACCTGGGCGATGCGCTGGGCGAGCCTGCGCAGGCGGCCTTTGACGTGGACGCCATAGATGCGGCGCACTCGGACGCCGGTGCGACGAGGCTGCACGTGCTGGTGGGCTGGACCGAGCTGGCGCCGGGCGCTGCGGGTCGCGACTACGTCCTGTGGGGCGACTATGCGGGCGGCGTCGAGTTGACGGGGCCGAACGCGGTGGTGGAGGGCGCCATGGAACTGTGGCCGGTGTACAGGCCCGCGACCGTGAGCGTGAACTCGAACATAGACGATGAGCTGGCGGGAGGGTTGCTGGGCCAGATGGGCTTGAGTGAGCTCACCGACGTGCGCTCGCTGGTGCGCGTGGATACGCAGGGAAGCTCGACGGCGCTGGTGGCGCGCGCGGCCGACGTGCCGGGGTATAGGTTTGTGGGCTGGTACGATGACTACGATGCGGCGACGGGCGCGGGCGTGCTGGTGACGACGGGCTCGGCGTACGGCCTGATGCCCGAGGAGCCGTTTGGGACGAACATGTTTACGGCCGTGTACGAGCCGGTGTTCGACGTGCGCTACCACATGCCCGACGGCGAGGTGCATACCGTGAAGGTGGCGGCGAGCGAGCAGCGTAGCTTTGTGGAGAGCGTGACCGACGAGAGCGGCACGCATGACAACATCATCGACTGGCTGCCGTACCAAATAATCGCCGACAAGCTGAATGCGAGCCCGGACACGAGCGTGCGCGAGATGTTTAGCAGCTGGAGCGCGCTGGCTGCGGACGGGACGACGCTGAGGGCGTGGGACGAGTTTTGCCGTGAGACGATTGTGGGGGACATGGACCTGTACCCCGTGACGTACCAGATGCGCGCGTTCGACGCGACGTACGACGCTGCGGCGCCGGCCGCGTCGAACTACACGGCTAACATGGCGTGGATGGTGAGCCAGACCGACGTGAACGAGCCGGTGAAGGTGGCGTTTACGGGGCTGTACACGCAAGACGAGCTGCGCGTGAGCGTGGTCGAGGCTGCGTATGGGCCGGGATCGGTGGGCGCCGGTGCGGCCGAGGGTCCGACGTTTACCCCGATTGTGGGTGTGGGCGTGGGACTGTACGACCACGCGGGCGTGGGTGGCTCGGCCCAGAAGCTGGGTCATAAGGCGACCGACGCGCAGGGATTTGCGATATTTGCGCTGGACGGCGCGGGCACGTTGACACTGACGAAGACTGCGCCTGCCGAGGCGGCCGGGTCGACGTGCACGTTTGAGATCGTGGCGTGCTCGGACGCGGCCGGAAACGAGGTTGCGGGTGCCGAGCGTCGTGTGGTGACCATGACGTTGGGCGCGCCGGCGGCCGGCGAGACGCTCTCGAGCGCGACCATGTCCGTGCGTATGCCGTTTGGATACTACAAGGTGATCGAGACCGGCTGGGCGTGGCGGTATTTGCCGAGCTATCGCGTGTTGGACGGTGCCACGGGGACGTGGGCCGAGGGCAACTGCGCGCTGGTGTTCACGACCGGCGAGGTGCGCGTGGACAACGCCGTGGAAAACGATGCGTGGGTGGACGGCGAGGCGCGCGTGGAGAACGTGTTTGGCGCAGGCGCGGTGCGGGGTGGTGCATGATGCTCAGGATGAGGCGTGTGAGGGCGCTGCCGGTGGCGGTGCTTGCGTTTTGTGTCGCCCTGGGCACGGCGGCTTGGTTTAGCGCGACGGGCTCGCGGACGAATGCGTTTGCGCGTGGTGAGGTGGCGCCTGTGGTGAACGAGGAGTTTGACGCGCCGTACACGGTGAAGCGCAACGTGAGTGTATCGGCCAACGCGGAGAGCGTGGACGTGTACGTGCGTGCTACGGCGAACGCGGTGTGGACGGCGGCCGACGGCGCCGTGCTGTGGGACGAGCCCGAAGCGGGCGTGGACTACGTGGTAGACGTGGGTGACGAGGTATATGGCATGGATACGTTTGCGGCGCACGCGGCCGCGGGCTGCTGGGTGAAGGGAGACGACGGGTTTTACTACTACACGGTGCCGCTCGCTGCGGGCGCCGCCACGCAGAACCTGCTTGACGAGGTGAGCGTGGTTGAGCCTAGTCGCTATGCGGATGGCCGTGCGTTGACGGTGGACGTGGCGGCGCAGGCCGTGCAGGCCGGATCGCACCCTGTGGAGGCGTTTGACGACGCATGGGGCGTGGCCGCGGGGCTGCGTGTGGGTGCTGCTGGCGTGCTGGAGGCGAGGTAGATGGTGCGCGCAGGTAAGAGGCGCGTGATGCGCGCGTGCGCCGCAGCGCTGGCGCTGGCGGTGGCGTGCGCGCTGGCGTGGGTGCCGGCCGCGGCTGCCGCGGCCGCGCCCGCGGTGGTGTACGACGGCGCCGCGCACGAGTGGCGCGGGCGCGGTTTGGGGGAGACGGGCGATGTGCTGGCGGGTTGCGCCGAGTTGGGCGACCTGATGCCGGGAGATGCGGTGTCGACGAGCTTTACCGTGGAGGCGCAGAACCTGGGCGTAGGGACGACGTTGTATCTGAAGAGCGCCTACGACGAGGCCGATGTGCGTGCGCTGGGGCAGGTGCGCGTGAGCGTGGCCGCCGACGGCACCGTGGTGGCCGAGGGGACCTTGGCCGAGCACGGGGAGCTGGCGGACGGCGTGCGATTGGCGAGCCATGCGGCTGGCGCCGGCGGCTCGACGGACGTGACCGTGCAGGTGGAAATTCCGGTAAGTGCGGGCAACGAGCTTATGCGCAGTGTGCATGAGATCGAGTGGGTGTTCGTAGCCGCCGAGGACGGCGGGGCTCGTGTTGAGCAGCCGTCGGACGGTCTGCTGCCCACGACGGGTGATGCGGCCGCGTGGGCGCCGGTCGCGGCGGCGGCAGCGGGCGTGGCGGTGCTGGCTTTTGCGGCCCTGAGCCGTGGTCGTGGCGAGTCGAGGGGTTGATTGGCCGCGGCGGGAGGGCTATCTTGCAAGTGGATAACCCTTAGCGTTTAGCGTGTACATTAATAAGAATAAAAGTGCCTTTTTATGTAGAAAGAAAGCCAAACTTTTGATAACGATGGCACCCTGCCAGGGTATGGTACTTTTCTGACAAAATAATGTATGCAAGTTCGAGGGCGTCGAAATTGCAATGATACTCGCGGCGAATCGAGAGACTCTGAACCTGATTACTCCGAATGACGCCGCCGCCCTTGTATCGTTCGAAAAGCTGGGGCGTGAAGTAGTCGGCCTCGACGCCGTGATCGACATCCCCCTGGTTATCGTTGAGCTCACGCCGAAGACCAATACCTCACAGATGCTTGACCAAGAGCTTCAAAAGGCCCGCCCACGAGACAAAACGGTTCCAACGCGGTGACATGATGGTTTTGCCCAAGACCACAGTCTCGTCTACGGCTTCCGAACCCATTGGGTCACCAAGGTATAGGCCCGTGAGGTTCATATGCCATACCACGGTACCTGCTGTTCAACTGATGGCCAGACTTGGAAGCCCATATGAGGATGGCTCACCTGTCAGCATTATAGGTAGCTGGAATCGTCTAGGTCGTATGATGGAACACCGCATCGACATTACAAGAACGGCGAAACATATCGCCAAGTAATCGTTGCTGGAAATTGCATTAATTTTGCGCCCGACCACGTAGATAAGGGTCGTACTCGTCATCGAGGTTGCAGACGCAGCAGCACTCCCGCCCGGCTTCGAGGTCATCCCGGTCGAGCCCCCATTCCTCCTCACCTGAGAGACGCAGAAGAGCGTTAGCGACCGCTCGATGTCGGTTCGCTCGAGGGCCACATGGTAGGCGAGCGCCCCGCTCGCGCTCCATCGATTCCGTGGCTACGGCGAGGGTGTCGTAAATCGGGCTCATGTGTATCCCTCGGGTTTATCGGTGCGGGCGTGCTTAAATTTGTTAAAATTCCTATGCGTCGAAAGACGCAAAGGAATTTGAGGTTCGTAAGAACCTCAATACTTCCTGTCTAGCGCACCCATGAACTGTTTGGGGCCCGCAAGGGAATGCAGGTAGGTCGTTCGCGGCCGGGGTGCGCACCGCATGTTAAGGCGTCGGGCAATCGCGGGTCCGACGCTTTTTTCAGGTGCATCGGCAGACATACGATCCTCCGTACCGAGTGCGGGCTGGCGACGCGCCGGCCCAATGGACGTCACGAAGTTACGCGGCGCGACCAAAAGGCTCGCGCGTCTTGCCGCAGCGGTAACATCGAAGCATTTGCACAGCTAGCAAATTCGAGCAGTTGCATGAGCTGTGGGCTGTCTTGCAGGGGGGGCGTCTGCAGGCAATTGTCCCATTGCTTCTCCAATCGGGTCTTAGTCTTCCGGCAACTCGTCGATATCCTCCGGCACCTCGATGCCCTTGACCGGGCACATGCAGCGAAGGGCCTCGCGGCGGTTCTTCGCTCGGGGGGCGAGCTGCGCCGAATGGTAATCGCCCGTGAACGTCCAGATGATGCCCGAGGTCGTCTTGTTGGCGGTGAGGCGGTACTTCCTCGCGAGCCTTTCGGCTTCACTCGTGCATTCCGAATCGCCCTCGTGCGCGTCGTCGTGGCTGCCTTCGGTGGTGTCTCCGCTGGCCGTTCGGATCTTCTTCAGGTAGAACCTGAAGCCGTTCGCGCGGCGGAACCAGTTGAGCGGGAACATCGCGTAGCGCTTGAAGGCATCGGAGTCGCCATCGGAGTTCTTCGTCATGAGCTCATCGAGGTAGAGGTCCCACGCGTCGTATATCTCATCGGCCTTGGCGCCCGCTTTCATCGCATCGCTGATCTCAGCCATGGTCTTCTCGAGAAAGATGCAGTTGCAGTGCTTGGTAGGTGAGTCGGCGATGAAGCGTGCCACATGGCGGACCTCGGCGCTCCAGCCGTCTTCGCTCCCTCCACAAGGTTCGTCTCCCTCGTTGGAGTTATCAGAAGAATAATAAGAATAATAAAAATTACTATTTATATATACATCCGTTCCCGATGAAGCCATATTGTCATCCTGCGGTTTTGCTGCGTTTCCGCAGTTAGATTGCGGTTCTGCAATTTCCTCCGACTCGACGTTTGCGCAGGCCGCTTAGATGCGACAATTTGGCGTATCGTTGTGACAAAATGGCGCATCTGCGCGACCTGCGTGTTGTTGAAAACTAGAGTTTTCAACAGCTGAGATGTGACAAGTTGTCGCATCTGCCTGACCTGCGGGCTGCTGGAGATCGAAATCGAGGTTTTGTCCTCAGCGAGATGCTGAGACGGCATTCGACGGGAGTTAGATACTATGGCCGAGAAGAAGCAGGCCGGCACCCCGAAAAAAGCGGATAGCGGGCAAGGACCGCCCCTATTCGAAATTGGAATCGATTATCAGGGGTGCCGGCTACACGAACACCCAGGTGGCCCATCTCGCCGGCATTCCGATCAGCACATTGCAGACGATCATTCGCCTCGAAGCCGATCTGGGAACCGTGCGCGTCTCGAATCTGCTTTCACTTTGCCGGGTGCTGAATACAACCATAGAGTGGCTCTTCGATGCCGATATGCCGGTTGGCGATGACACCGATGCCCCAGTTGGGCAGAGGCTGGAGCTGATCACGCTGTTCAACTGCCTGAACACCGAGACTCACGGCGACTTGGTTGGCATGATGAAAAGCCTGGCGAAAGAGCCGAGCCGCCTGGTGGTCTGGCCGCGCAAGCGCGACTGATCGGATTTGCGGGCAGCCGTGTAGTTGGGTAGGGGGCTACATGGCTACACGGCTATACGGCTACATAGCTACAGAGCTATGCTTCTACAGAGCTACACTTCTACACGCATAGCCACCTACTCTTCCTGACGGTAGGGGAGGACGGCACGGCATTGAATTGCCCACGCTGCCGATTGAGCTCGTTGAGTTCTTTTGCAAGTGCCGTCTTGTCTTCGGCGAGCGCGTCGATGCCCGCGTCCACGTTCGGTTGCCGCCCCTATTCGAAATTGATTGACCGAAAAACTGGACTTCCTCTTCATATGCCGCCGTGGCTTCCAGCACATTTCCGCAATCTCGGAAACATCAAGTCCGCGGCGGAACATATAAGACCGATTGATGTGGCAAAAAAGAAGGAGGGGCATTACGCCCCTCCTTCTGGACAGCCTGTATCCCGGTTCCCTGCCTGCCAGTTCGCCCTCCCCGAAACCCTCGGGGCGCTGTGGGGTCAAACCCCTCCGCATGGAAAATTCTATCGCGGCCATGCCCGCCATGCGTGTCACGCACACCACGCCAAACGTCAGGTTTACCAGCCGGGGCTGAGCCCTCTTTCGAGAGCAAACGTATTTTAGCATCTACAAACTCGAAATACCCTGCCGCATTTGAGGACTACCAGGAAACGGTCTACATTGCCACGAACCTATCGAACTATGCGCGTGCACGGCTATCGAGCTACACGCCTACACGCATAGCCACCTACTCTTCTTGACGGTAGGGGAGATTTCATCTACGGCGGCTCACCTGCCCCTGCGCTATAATAGAACATGCGTTCGTTAGCCATTCGGAAGGAGTGTCGTCGTGGGGGAGTGCGAGAAATCGATCCGCTTGGTGACCGCCCTCGTGGAGTGCCGTCCAGATGGCGAATACGTCCCCTGGGGGATTAAATGGTATGACGGCACGATATACCCATTCGCCCGCATCGAGTGGTACAGCCCTCGCTCATGGGCTCTCGGTCCAAAACGCCAGTCAGAATCATGGCGCGTGGTTCTAGAGAACGGTACCTGCCGGGACGTCTGCCATTACGGGAACAGCTGGTATGTCGTCCATGACCCGGACAATGACACTCCCGCAGCAAGCGCCCCGCAGGGACCGTGCAAGTAGCGATACTGCCGACTCGCATATTTACCGAGGTGCACGCCTACAGAGCTACACACCTTCACCCGAAACTTCCCGCCAAGCTCCCCGCAGTAAAGCAGCTCGTTATTATTCTTATTCTTCTTTTTATCCCTACACCGCTACCGCGCTACACGCCTACCGAGCTTCTAGCCTACACGCCCAGTAAACCAGCAGGGAGCCCATGAAAGGCTCCCTGCCGAGCCAAGCGTCTTGTTATTATTCAAGATTGCTTTTGCAACGGCGCCGAAATAGCTTCAACCATCTCATCGCGGCGACTTCTCTCACGCCATCGGCCGAATCGTTTCCCGCGATTCCTTCCATAGACCGACAGGATAGCTATCCTTGATCCCAGGGAGACACTTCCGAGGAAGAGGTTAAGCCAAATGGACCCGAACGAGAAGACCGACCAGTCCGCAATTGTCATCTGAGTTACCGCCTGCCAGGGCGCGTCCTTCGAGACCTACCGCGCCGACCCGGACGCGGGTGCCGAAATCCGCCTGCCGCTGACACCAGCCGAACTCGAAGACAAGCTCGCACGCGAAGCCGCCCGCGAAGGGGTTAAACCGAAGTTCCTGCGCCTCTGTGCATGGAAATACCTCGGCCGCTTCGCGCCCCTCGAGTGCCTCCCCCTCGATGAGTTCGGCACCGCTGGGGACGCGAACCTGCTCGCCGCGGCGGTCACGTGTGACCCAGACATCGATTGCAGCGTCCTCTTCCAGTACTGCGACCTCCGCGAGATCTACGGTCCGCTCGAATACCTCAACGTCGCTCTCCAGTACGATGATCTACCGTATCGCAAGTGGTCGTCCCCGCTCGACTTCAACGAGATCGGCATTGACGGCCTGACCCCGCATGAGGCGTGTGCCCTCCAGCTCGGCTGGGAACTGGCGGGCGGGAACACCACACGCGACCGCGACGATATGTCCGTCGAGGAACTCATAGAGCTTGGCGAGAGCGAGACGGAAGATCGGGAATTGGTTGTCTGGCGATGGGGCTTCATGGCCCCCTACGAGGGCGAAATAGACACCGCAAAGTATTCCAAAGACCAAATCCTCACGATATTGTTCCCATAACATCTAGATTGCCAGCCAATTAAGGCCGGCACCGCGAAGGCCGCGCGCCTGAAGACGAACGCTGACCTGACGGTTTCGCTCTTTAAGCACTGAAAAAAAGCACGGTCATCAATATACAAGGGCCATGTACCGTTGATGGTAATAATCAGTGGTACATGGCCCTAATTGCCGTTTACGGACAATAGAAGCAATGCTGTCTGACTCGATTTGAATGATGCTGGGGTCATCTTCATTCATCGATGAGGTTCCGTCCGCGTATTCCTCGGCAGAAAGTGGGCTGGAGCGCGTTGCGTGGTGCCTGGTGCCTAGATGCCATGGAATGGGGTATGTAGGCGTTGTGTAGGCAAAACTAAGCGTGAAATTGATTAAAAAAAGATTTCACCTCTTTTTCACTCCTCAGGGAATGAGAAAAAGGACGAATCAAAGAAAAAGCTCAGAAGCAATTATGCTTCTGAGCTGCACAAATGCAATGGAGCCAGCGACCGGGCTCGAACCGGTGACCCCCGCTTTACGAGAGCGGTGCTCTACCAACTGAGCTACGCTGGCGACCATGTGGTGACGCAACTGAGGCGTCAACGGCTGTCTATGATACGGGACATCGCAAATCCGCGCAAGTGTTCTGACGGCTTTTCTCACTTTAAATGCACTAATATTGGAGGCGTGATGTCTGCGGCGTCCATCTGGCGCTTGACCAGCTGTTGAGTTGGTGGTCGACGTCCCGCTCGTATGGGTCTCAAACAGAATGGGGCAGCCATGGCTCAACCCAAGATCCTTCTCACACGTATCGACGACCGTTTCATTTACGGACAAGACGTTGAGCTGTGGAACGAAGCCGTGGGTTCCAACCTTGTCCTAATCGTCAACGATGAGATCGCGGCAGATTCGCGCCAATGGGCACCCATGAGGGTGGCGGCGCCAGAAGGCGTTTGGACGCGGTTTTTCTCGGTGCAAAGGACCGTCGACATCATTCATACCGCAACGCCGCGTCAACTGATTCTGCTCATGGTGGCCTCACCCGCCGATGCGCTCGCGCTGGTTAAGGGTGGTGTGCCAATAACCAAGATCAGCATTGGCCATATGCAGGCAGGGGAGGGCAAGCGCCCCATAACGCCTGCTGTTGCCGTAGACGACGCAGATGTCGCAGCCTTCAAAGAGCTGCAAAAGCTCGGCATAGAGCTAGAAATCCGCTATCTCCCCAGTTCCGCCCCCGATCCCATCGGCAATCTGTTCAACTGATCCCTTGGGGACGGAGGAAAACGGATCATTTTGCCCTTGCGAGGGACGCGTGCGATGCCGCCTGTTAAAAACTATGCCCATTTACTACGTTTGATCGGCTATCGCCGAGCATGCCGAATTTGAGAAAAACAAAACTGCAGGTAGACGGCTCGCGAATTTAACAAAAACCGGTGCATGCTCGAGCATCCCGGGCTAAACGTAGTAAATGGGCATAGTTTTGATATGCCACTCATATAGTCACAGCGAAAATGCGCCCAAAAGATGAAAAAGCGCCCGTCGGCGGTGGTGCCGGCGGGCGCTGCTGTGCGAGATGTCGCGTTGTGGGCCTAGTGCCTCATAAAGTGGTATTCGATCATATTGCTGTAGGGGTGACCCGGACCCACAATGCCCTGCGGGAACAGCGGCTGGTGCGGCGTGTCGGGGTACATCTCGGCCTCGAGGGCAAAGCCGGCGCCCCAGCCATAGTTGGCATCGTCCTTGGCGTGCTCGTCGCCCAGCCAGTTGCCGGTGTAGAGCTGCACGCCCGGGGCGGTGGTGTAGTAGTCCAGCTCACGACCGGTCCACATCTCCTCGACATGTAGGGCGCGACGCAGATTGCGGCCGTACTGATAGCCATCGATGCACAGGCAGTGATCGTAGCCACGGGCCTGCTTAATCTGCGGGTCGTCGGCCTCCATGCCGGGTGCGACGGGGCGCAGCTCGCGAAAGTCAAACGGTGTTCCCTCGACCGGAGCGATTTCGCCGGTGGGGATGTTCTGCTCGTTAATGGGCAAGTAGTGGGCAGCGTTGGCGATAAAGAAGTGCTCACAGTCCATGCCGGCGTTATGGCCGGCAAGGTTAAAGTACGTGTGGTTGGTCATGGACACGTAGGTGGCGCGGTCGCTCTCGCAACCATACTCGATGCGGAAGACGCCGGTGCGCGTAACGGTAAACACAGCCGTAAAGGTTCGGTTGCCGGGCAGGCCCAGCTCGCCATCCTTAAGCGAGGTGGTCATGCGCACGGCGTTGTGAGTCTCGTCGAGCTCAACGTCCCACACGCGTTTATGCAGGCCTTGCTCAAGATCGCTGTGCAGGTTGTTGGCGCCCTCGTTGGCGGGCATATGCCAGTCCGTGCCGTCGATGGTGATCGTGGCGCCCGCGGTGCGGTTTGCCACGGGGCCGATGGTCGCGCCAAAGCAGGCGGGGTTGTCAAAGTAATCCTCGAGCTTATCGAAGCCCAGCACCACATCGCGCACGTTGCCGGGAATGTCGGGCACATCGATACCCAGCACGGTGGCGCCATAGTCCATAATGCGAACGCAGATCTCGGGCCCGTTGAGGGTGTAACGATGAACGGAGGTGCCGCACGGCGCGGTGCCGAAAAGCTCGGAAGTGATCATTTGGTTCCTAACATCGAGGTATTTCGGACAAACTGTAGCGCGAACAGGCGAGATTATCACTACACCCCACTAAAGCAGGGGGTATTTTTCTCAAAAAAGTGATGATTGGAGCTGTGCGGGCGTTCATTTTTGATGCGCACGAGTCTGATACAATTTGTTCGTTACTGTTTGAATGATATGCGCGCAAAGAACGGCGAGGATTCATCGTGATTAAGGCAGAGCGACAGGATAAGGTTCGTCAGCTGCTCGAAGAGCAGGGCACGGTTTCGGTCAAGGAGATTTCGGATGCGCTGGGCGTTTCGGATATGACGATTCGCCGCGACCTCGAAGAACTTGCGAGCCTGGGCGAGATCGAGCGCGTGCACGGTGGCGCCCGTAGCGCACAGGGACGTCCCCATGCCATGTTGCGCCATGAGTATTCGCACAGCGAAAAGCGCACTAAGCATGCCGAGGAAAAGCTGCAGATTGCGCGCCGTGCTGTGGAGCTTATCGAGGAGGGCTCGACCATCTTTTTGGGTACGGGCACTACGGTGGAACAGATGGCCTCGATGCTGCCGGCGTGTCGCCTGCGCATTGTGACCAACTCGCTTTCGGTGTTTAACCTGCTCGAGGCGCGCGAAGACTGCGACCTGTGCCTCGTGGGCGGTATGTACCGTCGCCGCACCGCCGCTTTTGTGGGACCAACGGCCGAGGATACCCTGCGTGCGTTGGGCATCGACGCGGCGTTTATCGGCGCCAACGGCATTCTGGATGGCGATGTGTCTACGTCCAATATGGACGAGGGCCGTATCCAGCAGCTCGCCTTTAGCAAGGCAGACTCGCGCTACTTGATCGCCGATTCAAGCAAGATCGGCAAGCGCGACTTCTACACCTTCTGCCGCCTGGACAGCTTGGACGCCGTGGTGTGCGAGCCGGGCATCGCCGCCGAGAATCGCGCCGCCATCGAGGAACACACGCAGGTCATCTGCTAGCTTAGGTATTACAGATCTAGATATTTCGAACCGGGTGCCCCCGTTCATCTCAATCTGTAACAATTGGGGCCGAAAATCCCTGCTAGATGTTACAAATCGAGACAAACGGCCTGCTCGGGTCGAGCCAAAACAAAAAAGCCGCATGCGAACCCGTGGAGGGATTCGCATGCGGCCGACAGGGGGTATGCGGCTTGAATTAGGCCATGAACAGGCCGGTCTCCGCGACGTTCTTGTACCAGTACGCGCTCGCCTTGGGATAGCGCTTCTGGGTCTCAAAGTCGATGTAGAACAGGCCGTAGCGCTTGTTGTAGCCGTTGGTCCAGGAGAACTGGTCCTGCAGCGACCACACAAAGTAACCGTCGACGTTTACGCCGCCGTCGATTGCCTTGAGGATCCATGCGAGATGCTGGCGCATGTAGTCGATGCGAGGGGCATCGTCGATGAAGCCGTCCTCAAAGTCGTCCTTATAGCCCATGCCGTTCTCGGTGATGTAGATCTTCTTGTAGTTGGGGTAATCGTTCTTAATGCGCAGCAGCAGGTCGTACAGGCCCTCGGGATAGATGATCCAGTCCCAATCGGTGGTGGGTACGCCTTCGCGTACGCATGACTCGCCCACGCCCTTGAGGAACCAGCGCGAGGAGCCCTTGTCGCCGGTGCCATTGTGGTTGATGTCGTTTTCGCCCTCGGCGGCACGCAGGAACTGGCACTTGTAGGTGTTGACACCCAGGCAATCGTTGTAGGGGAGCGCGGCGGTCAGCGCGGCGATGTCCTCGTCGCGGACGTCGAGCTCGCCGCCGGCGATATGGGCCAGCTTGGTCGCAGCCTCCATGGTGTCGGCTGCATAGTGGCCGCGGAAGGTGGCGTCGAGTACCCAGCGGTTGTTGATGACGTCGGCCATGCGAGCTGCCTCGCAGTCGGCAGCGCTATTGGGGTCGAGGGGATACTTGGGCTCCAGGTTCTGGACAATGCCGATCTCGCCCTCAAAGCCGCCCTCGTGGAAGGCGACGACAGCCTTGGCGTGGGCCACCATCATGTTGTGCATGAGCTGGAAGGCCTTGTCCAGGCGGTACTTCTCGCCGTGCGGCCAGTTGCCAACGATAAAGCTGCCCTCGGCGGTTGCGGGAATCTCGTTAAAGGTAAACCAGTGCTTGACCTCGGTGAACTCGGCAAAGCAGAACTTGGCGTACTCGACGAAGGCGTCGATGGTCGTGCGCGTCAAGAAGCCCTCGCCGCCGTCCTGGTAGAAGGCCTCGGGCGTATCGAAGTGATCGAGCGTGACATAGGGGATAACGCCGGCTTTGTTGCAGGTGGCGAAAAGCTCGTGATAGAAAGCGACGCCCTCGGAGTTAATCTCGCCGGTGCCGTTGGGGAAGATACGGCTCCAAGCGATGGAGACGCGAATACCGTTGATGCCGAAGCGCTGGCACAGGTCGATATCGACCGGATATTTGTTGTAGAAGTCGCTTGCGGGATCGGGGGAGAAGCGACCCTGAGCTGCCAGGAAATCGTCCCAGGGCACTTTGCCCTTGCCGTGCGTGCGGGTCTCGCCCTCAACCTGGTAAGCGGCGGTGGCGCCGCCAAACACAAAGCCGTCGGGGAACTGCATGGGGTTGGTCATGAGACATCCTTTCTGTGGGATATGAATAGGGAGAGGTGCCCAAACTGGGGGTCCGGGCACCAACAGAGGGAGGAACTAGCCGAGGTTCTCGCGGAGCCACTTGATGGCGCCAGCGGGGTCGCGAGTAAGGTCGATATATTCCTTACCGCGGGGAGCGAGCAGCTTAATGCCCAGACGATCGGTGTCGGCCTTCATGTCGTTGTAGTAGCTACGAACCTGCGGGGCGAGCACGATGACGTCGTACTGATCCATGATGGCAGTGTGCTGGCCATAGGCGCCTGCGGAGGAAGCAATATTCTCTCCGGTCTGTGCGGCACCTTCCTTGATGGCGTTGGCGAGCATGGCAGAGGTGCCGGCGCCGGCGCACAGGACGAGGACCTTCAGGCCATCGACATCCTTCTTGGCGGATGCATCGGCAGCGGGCTCGGGCTGATCGGCGACAGGCTTGCTGTCAGCGGCGGCATCGGTCGTCTCGACGGAAGCGGTAGCCTGCTCGACAGCGGGCGCAGAGGGCTTGACGGCGATGGCAGCGGCGCCATCGGACTCGAGACCCAGCTCGGCGGCGCGCTCGGCCTCCTGGTCGCAGAGCAGCTTATCGTACGCCTTCAAGAACGGCAGGTAGATGATGGCGTCCAGCAAGATGATGATTGCGACAAATACCAGGGCGATAAGCTGGAAGTTCGTGGTGATGAAAATGCCGATGGGGGCGGGAGTGGCCCAAGGCACCACGAAGGAGAAGCCGTTCATGCCCACGTTATCGATAAAGAACTTGGCAACGCTCACGTTGACGCAACCGGCGGCAACAAAGGGGATGAGCATGTAGGGGTTAAGGATCATCGGCGCGCCAAAGAGCAGCGGTTCGTTGACGGCGAAGGCAACAGGAACAATCGAGGCCTTACCGACGGCTTTGAGCTGCTTGGACTTCATAAAGAGAATCAGCAGAAGCGGCACGATGAAGGTGGCGCCGGTGCCGCCGAACTCACCCACGAGCGACATGTTAAAGGTGAGGGAGTGGGCGGGGTGACCACCGGCCAGCAGAACCTGCAGGTTCTCGGCCTGGTTGGCAAGACGGATGGGGTCGATGCCCGGCTGGACGATCGAAGGGCCGTGGACGCCGATGAACCAGAAGAACGCGGTGGCTGCCTGGATAAGGATAAGGCCAGGATAGGTTTCTGCAGCGGTAAAGAGCGGGGAGAGCAGTTTGATAAGCAGCTCGGAGAACGGAACGCCCATGAGGTTGCGCACGACGACATCGATGATGCCGCAGATGATGACGGCGCCGCCAAAGGGGATGATGTCGCGGAAGTTCTGAGCGATGGCGCCCGGGACCTCCTTGGGCAGCTTAATGGTCAGATCGCGCGAGACGCAGAACTTATAGACCCACACGGTAATGAACGCGGCGATATAGGCCGAGAACAGACCGCGCGTACCCATGCTGGTGCAGTCGAAGACCGAAAGCTCGGAGCCGTTGAACTTGGTGGTGAACTGCGTAACGGCGAGCAGCAGCATGCTGCACTGGGCGGCCACCATGGTGGAGCCGTCGTTGAGCACCTTGCCGGCGGGCATGCGACGGTTCATGGAGGCCGTAAAGTTCTTGGCAGTGGTGCCGGCAACCATGATGCCCATGACGCCCATGGTGAAGTTGTACAGCTTGTTGCACCAGTCGATGAGCGGCTGGGGCAGCGTGATGCCAACTACGCCAGGAAGGGTGGCAATTAGCAGGAAGATCGAAGAGGTGAGGACGATGGGCATGCACCCGAGGAATCCGTCCTTAATGGCCTGGAGGTAGATGTTCCTCGAGATCTTCTCAAAGAACGGTTGATGCTTTTCGAGCATCTTTACGATGGCGTCCATAGAGCTCCTTTGCTGCTCGATGCGCGATGCATGTGGATGGAACTGGTCGTCGATGGATGGTCAGGACTGCCCGGAAACCTTCCTGCTTAAGGAAGGCATTGCGAAATGACAACGTTGTCATTTCGTTAATGACAACGTAAGACATTTTGGGAAGAGCAACAAGGATTTACGGGTGAACGGTCGATATTGTCCGATAAACGGCTGATTTGTCAGTCGGGCAGGTAGTGTATGCTAGAACGCAAAAAACAAGCGATTCAAAACCGACTGGAGAAGTAGTGGCAACGATGGACAAGAAAAATGTCTCAATGAACGATGTGGCAGTTGCCGCGGGCGTTTCTCTCAAGACGGTGTCGCGCGTGATCAACGAGCCCGATAGCGTGCGCGAGTCGACACGCGATAAGGTCCATTCCGCAATGGAGACGCTCGGGTTTCGAACCAACTTTGCCGCGCGTTCGCTCAAGTTGGGCCGTTACGGGTGCATCGGCGTGGTGCTGTTCCACTTGTCGGGCGGCGCCGTGGACATGATTGACGGTATCGCCGATGCCGCCGAAGAGCGAGGCTTTGCTCTCACGATGATCAAAAAGCGGGCGGGGGAGAAGATGACCCTTGCCGATGCGGCGCGCAGGATGTCGCAGCTGCCTGTTGATGGCATGATCTTCAACCTGCGTCAGATGGTCGATGACTTTGATACCTTTGAGGCGCCGAAAGACCTCAAGACGGTGATTATTACGCCGATGGAGCATCCTACCTGCTCCACCGTCAGTGACGACCAAGAGGGCGGCGCGCGCATGGCGTGCGAGTACTTCTTGAATCGCGGGCACAAGAACGTGTACTTCGTTTCTGGTAAAAAAGAGTCACTGTCGAGCCAGTGCCGTATGAAAGGTTGGCGAGCGGCACTCGAGGCGTGTGGCATTGAGCCGCCCGAGCCTCTGCAAGGCGATTGGAATGCGGATAGTGGCTATGCCGCGGGCCTTGTGCTTGCCGATAAACCCGATTGCACGGCGGTCCTCGCTGCTAACGACTGCATGGCAAACGGCGTGATGATGGCTCTACGTGACAAAGGGCTCAGGGTGCCCGACGACGTGTCCGTGATCGGCTTTGACGACGAACTCTACAAGACGATTCCCAACTCGATTCTGACGTCAGTGAAGTTTCGCCACCGCGAGCTGGGCATCCGTGCGCTTAACGAGGTCGTCGCAGGTCTGGAAGCCCCGAGCTCCAGAAGCCGTACGCTTGTGTCGGGCGTGCTGGTCGAGCGTTCCAGCGTGAAGGACCTGCGGGCGTAGACGTGCTCGGCTCGTTCATCTTAATCTGTAATAGGTGGGGCCGAAAATCTCAGCTAGATGTTACAGATTGAGATTGAGAGGATTGCCCTGTGCGTTTATCTCAATCTGTAACAACTAGACGTCCAAAACCGGTTTTAGTGTTACAGATTTAGACAATTCGGTCCCGTTCATTCCATTTGTCTCGATCTGTAACAGTTAAGGGTGAAATAACCAGCTAGATGTTACAGATCGAGACAAACGGCTTCCGACCAGCCCAAAAACAAAAAGACCGGGGGCGGCGCGCCGTGTGACGTGCCGCCCCCGGCTGAGAAATGGGGACAGGTTGTGTGAGCGGGGCAATCTCGCTAGTCGCAAGCCGCTAGTCCAGACGGCGGGTCTGCGCCACGTGCTTGTACCAGTAGGCGCTTGCCTTGGGCGTGCGCTTCTGGGTCTCAAAGTCAACGTAGAAGAAGCCATAGCGCTTGTTGTATCCGTTGGTCCAGGAGAACTGGTCCTGCAGGCTCCACAGGAAGTAACCGCCCACGTTGACGCCCACCTCCATGGCCTTGAGCAACCAGCGCAGGTGCTGCTCGATGTAGTCGATGCGCGGCTGGTCGTCCACAAAACCGTCCTTGTAGGGGTCCTTGTAGCCCATGCCGTTTTCTGTAATGAAGATCTGCTTATAGTTGGGGTAGCGCTGCTTAATGTAGACGAGCAGATCGAACAGGCCCTCGGGATAGATGATCCAGTCCCAGTCGGTGGTGGGGATGCCAGGCTTGTTCACATGCTCGCCAATACCCTTAACGCGCCAGCGGCCGGTGCCCTTCTCGCCCGTACCGTTGTGGTGCAGGTCGTTCTCGCCATCGTAAGCCTTCAAAAAACGGCACTGATAGTTGTTAACGCCCAGGTAGTCGTTGTAGAGCGCGGCCTCGCGCATAATCTCGAGGTCCTCGTCCAGAATCTCGATGGTGCCGCCCGAGACGGCAGCCAGGCGGTTGGCGCACTCCAAGGTGTCAGGCGCGTAGTCGCCGCGGAAAGTGGCGTCGAGCAAGAACTGGTTCTGCAACACGTGCTCGTTATTAGCGGCTTTGATGTCGGCGGGGTCGTTCTCGTTGAGCGGGTACTTAAACTCCAGCGACTGGATGACGCCGATCTTGCCCTTAAAACCGCCGTTGTGGAAGGCCAGTACTGCCTTGGCGTGGGCGAGCATCATGTTGTGCTCGCACTGGAAGGCCTCGGCCAGATGCGCCTTGACGCCACCGGGGAAGGTGCCCTCGATGTAGGTGTTGGAGGCATCGGCCCAGATCTCATTAAAGGTGAACCAGTAGGTCACCTGGTCGGCGTACTCCTTAAAGCAGAAGGCGGCAAAGTCCACAAAGGCGTCGATGGTCTCGCGGTTGAGGAAGTCGCCCTTCTCAAAGAGGGGCAGCGGCGTATCGAAGTGATGCAGCGTGACAAACGGCTCAACGTGGTGCTTGTGACATTCGGCGAAAAGGTCGTGATAGAACTGGACGCCCTCGGGGTTAATCTCACCGGTGCCGTTGGGGAAGATGCGGCTCCAGGCGATGGAGAGGCGAATGCCGTTGATACCAAACTCCTCGCACAGCTTCAGGTCGACGGGGTACTGGTTGTAGAAGTCCGAAGCGGGATCGGGGGAAAAGCGCCCCTGGGCCTCCAGGAAGTCGTCCCAGGCAACCTTGCCCTTACCGTGAGTGCGGGTCTCGCCTTCTACCTGGTAGGCAGCAGTGGCGCCGCCAAAGACAAAGCCCTCGGGAAACTGCGCAGGCGGGTTAGTGACGCTAGCAGGGTTAACGGACATGATGATCCAATCGTCTAAATCGAAGGGCCAGCCGGTCTTGGATGGTCGGCTGGCCCTGGGCGTTACTTACTTCGAGAGTTGCTCGCTTACGAAGGCGAGAGACTTGTCGCCGTTCTGGGAGAGCTCGATGTACTGCTTGCCACGGCAGGCGACACACTTGTTGCCCACGCGCTCGCAGTCCTTTTGCAGGTCGGCCAGGTAGCTGGCGGCTTGCGGGGCCAGGACGACCAGATCGAAGTCGGGGAGCATGTCCACGTGGTTGCCATAGGCCTCGGCAGCGGTCTCGAGGTTAATGCCGCGCTCCTTGGCAGCCTTGGCCAGCGCGTTGGCGAGCAGGCCCGAGGTGCCGCCACCCTGGCAGAGCACGAGCACGCGCTTGCCGTTGAGGTCGCTAGTGGCCGTAGCCTCGGTGGCGGGTGCTGCGGAAGCGGCGGGGGCGTCGGCCTTCACGGCCTCGGCAGCAGCGCCGGCGGCAACGCTCTTGGCGTCGGCCTTGCCCTGGAAGGCATCGTTGAGCTTGGCGGCCTTCTCGGCGTTCTTGGCGGCGAGCTCCTCCTGGGAGATCTCGGCCTCCTCGGCGCACTTCTGGGCGTCGTAGGCACGGAAGAACGGATAGTACAGAACAAAGTCGACGACCAGGATAAGGGCGAGCATCACAAAGGCGAGCGGCTGGAAGCCCAAGCCCATGATGGTGCCAATGGGGCCGGGGACAGTCCAGGGCAGGGTGTACATAAAGCCGTTCATGCCCAAAAAGTCGATAAAGATCTTGAGGATCCAGATGTTGGCGATCGGGGCAAAGACAAACGGGACAAAGAAGACGGGGTTGAGCACGATGGGTGCGGCGAACAGCAGCGGCTCGTTAACGGCAAAGCACACGGGGACGATGGCGGCCTTACCGACGGCGCGCATCTCCTGGGACTTGGCCAGGAAGCAGAACATAAAGACCAAGACGAGCGTGGCGCCGGTGCCGCCCATGCAGACGACGAAGTACTGGGCGCCCTGCGTCAGAACGGCGGAGGCGTGCTCGCCGGCCTGGAATGCAGCCAGGTTGTCGGTCATGTTGGCAACGAGGGCGGCGGCGATGGCGGGCTCGACGATCGAGGGGCCGTGGACGCCGACGAACCAGAACAGGCTCATGGCGCCGTAGATCACAGCGAGACCGATATAGCCGTCGGCAGCGGTGAACAGGGGCTGGAACACCTGGATGACGCCCTGGGCAAAGCAGAAGCCAAAGGCAGCGCGGAAGACGATGTCAAAGACCCAAAAGACGGTGATGCAGACGGAGAAGGGGATGATGTCCTTAAAGGTCTGCGAGATGTTGGGCGGAACCTGCTCGGGCATCTTGACGGTGATGTTGCGCTTGATAAAGAACTTGTAGATGATGCCGGTCACAAACGCAGCGATGAAGGCAGTCAGCAGGCCCTTGGAACCAAGGTAGGTGGTGTTGAAGCCGCTGGCGGCGTCCGTGGCGATGGTGTCGCTCGAAAGGAGCAAGAAGCCGATGATGGCCGCGCACATGCATGAGATAAAGTTGATCTGGTTGTTCTTGGGCAGGTCGCGGTTCTGAGCGTCGGCGAAGTGCTTGGCGGTGGTGGCGGCACAGGCGATTGCCAGGATGCCCATGGAGTAGTTGTAGCACTTCCACAGGGCGTTGTTGATGTCATCGGGCCAGTAGAAACCCCAGATGTTGGGGACCGAGGCTACCAGGCAGAAGATGGACGAGAAGATGATGATGGGGATGACGGAGATAAAACCGTCGCGGATCGCCTTGAGGTACTTGTTGCGGGCGATCGCGTTGAAAAAGGGCTGGCCCTTTTCGATAGTGGCGATGAGTTGCTCCATGCAAAGCTCCTAAGAGTCGGTGGGTTAGCAACGATGGTAGCTTTTGACGTTCGGTTGCCAAAATGTTGACGTTGCCATTTTGCGACACAAAAAAAGACGCGAACCGGTGGTTCCTGTGCCTGCGAACCGTCGATTCTTTGTGTGTAAACGTTTGAGCCGCCCGGTGGCTCTGTGTTTGCACAATGGCAACGTTAACATTTGGGCGACAAAAGCCGTTCGGGGAAGCAGAAATGTCGGTGAACGGTAGGTTTTGGGTGGTAAGCGTATTGCAGAGGCGGCGTTAGATATACTTGAAGGCGTTTAATATGACTGCGCAGGATGCCGTCAATGGCATCGTTGACACGGAAAGATCGACCAATGGCCGCTGTTAAAAAATCGGTTTCCGTTAAGGACGTGGCGCGTCTCGCGGGCGTCTCGGAGCAGACAGTCTCGCGTACGGTGCACGATTCACCCAGCGTGCGCCCCGAGACCAAGGAGCGCGTGCGTGCCGCCATGCGCGAGCTGGGGTATCGCCCCAATTTTGCCGGTCGATCGCTGCGCCGTGGCAAGTTTAAGACCGTCGGCGTCGCCATGTTCAACATTACCGGTACAGGCAACCTCGACCGTATGGAGGGCTTTGCTGCCGCCGCCGATAAGCACGGATACGCCATTACCCTCACGAAAGTAGATGGGCATCCGTATACCCTCGAGAGCGCATCGTCGCGCATGAGCGCACTGCCGGTGGATGGCATGGTCGTGATCATGAATCGCATGCCGGCGGACTTTGGCACCTTTGAGCCGCTGCCCGGTATGCAGACGGTGCTCGTTACCATGCTGGAGCACCCGCTGTGCTCGACGGTTGATAACGATCAGTTCGATTGCTCGCGCCAGGTTGTCGAGTACTTGCTGGGGCAGGGGCACAAGACCGTGCACTTTATCTCGTGCCCCGAGCGCTCGCTTTCGGGCATGCAACGCGAGGAGGGCTGGCGTGAGACATTGCGCGCGCATGGTGTTGAGCCGCCGCGACTCGTCCGTGGCGATTGGACGGCACAGAGCGGATATGCCGCCGGCCAGGTGCTTGCGGACGATCCGAACTGCACAGCCATTTATGCTTCCAACGATGCCATGGCCTACGGCTGCATTCGCGGGCTCGAGTCGCGCGGGAAGCGCGTGCCCCAGGACGTGAGCGTGGTGGGTGTTGACGATAGTTTGGGCGATATCGTGCCCGATCGTCGCCTGACTACGGTGCGCTTTGACAACAAGCGCGTCGGCATGTGGGCGGTCGACAAGATTGCCGGCGCCGAGGGCGTTGAGTCTGGCGTGGAGCACATGCTGTTTCCGGGCGTGCTCGTCAAGGGCGATACGGTGCGCGATGTACGCTAGGGTGCGGTCCCGTTTGGGTTTCCGCTAATTGTGTTCAAGAATGTTCGGATTGGTTTAAAAACCGTTCACGGGCGAAAAACGACCGTTCATAGCTCGAAATTACGTTTTGCGCTGTTCTTTTTTGTTTGAATGTTACTGTCTCTGTCATACACAACGCAGCGCGTATGCCCGGACGCGATGCTCTCCATTGGTTCATATGTGAAAGGAACGCAATATGGCAACCAAAGAAGAAATCTCGATGGTTGGATTCGAGATTGTCGCATACGCGGGCGACGCCCAGACCGATCTGCTTGCAGCGCTCGATGCTGCTCGCGAGGGTGATTTTGAGAAGGCCGAGCAGCTGCACAAGGATGCCAGCGATGCGCTCATCGGTGCCCACGACACGCAGACCAAGCTGCTTTCGCAGGAGGCCGGCGGCGGCGAGATGGAGATGACCTTCATCATGGCCCATGCTCAGGATACTCTCATGACCACCATGATCCTGGAGAAGCAGACCCGCTTTACCATCGATGCCTATAAGCGCATCGCCGCACTCGAGGCTAAGCTCGCCTAACGAGCCTGCACAACTCGTCCCCTTCCAAAAGCCCTGCCGCTACCTGCGGCAGGGCTTTTTCTGTATCCCATCTGTCTTGGTTGCGGTGAAATAGGGACTGAATAGGGGCCGGCGGGCGCAAAACAATCCCTATTCCACCGCAACTCATCCCGAAATAGTCATTGGGGACAGTCTTGTTGCGCTCCGTTGGTCCTCCCGTTCGATTTTTGCTCGGTGGGTATACTTCCTTTCGCATTAAACGCCGGACTGAGGAGGTATCCAAATGCCGGATAACGGGTCAATACAAAAAAGAGACGCGCACGAGATGGCTCATGGGCGTCCTGTCCAGATAACCGAGCACACGACGGTAACCGAGCTGCAGCCCAGCTTGTCCGATGTCGTGTGCGCAAACAAAAAGCTACAGATCGGCTTGATTATCGCGCTCGTGGTGCTGGCGCTCCTTTCGGGCTTTGTCGCGCGCCCGCATTTTGCCGATACCAAGACTTGGGACTCCACCATCGAGGTCATCGATCAAAAGAAAGGTAACGTACTGGCGCTCACGACCTCGTGCGTGGCGCTGTCTGCGGGCATTACCGCGCTGCCTGGTGATACGGGAACGCCGGTCGCCGAGCAGCTCGCGCAGCTTTCGGGTAACCTGGGCATCGTGCTCGCCGTGCTCTACCTCGAGAAATATTTGCTCACGATTTTGTGGTCGGTTGGCTTGGGCATCTTAATCCCGTTTGCGTTGGTGCTCTTTGCGGTGTCGCTTGGCGTTCATGGGCGCTGGAGCACGAGCGCTGTCCTGCGCCGTGTGGCGACGCGCGTGCTGGTGGTTGCCGTGATCGGCATGGCGCTTGTGCCCGCGAGCGTATGGGTATCGCAAAAGGTCGATGAAACGTATCGCGTAAGTATTGAGCAAGCTGAGCAAAAGGCAGCGGACGCTGCGGAAAAGACCGATACCACGGACAAGTCAGGCGAGACCAGCTCAAAATCGAACAAGAAAAAGGCCGAGTCCACGGAGTCCAAAAACGTGCTCGAGCAGTTGACTGACGGGGCCTCGAGCCTGGTTACGTCGGTAACCAGCGGTGCCAAGCAGATGACCGATGAGATTGTGCAACAGGTGACCGACCTCATCGAAGGCGTCATCGTGATGATCGTGACCTCGTGTGTGATTCCTCTACTGGTGCTCGTGGCGTTCCTATGGCTAGGACACGTGCTGCTGGGGATCGATATCTCTGGCCCGGCGAACTATTTGACGGGCCGTTTTCTGAGCGCTCCGTCCAAACATGCCAAGAAGAGCGGGCAGTCTGAGTAGGCGGCAAAGCGATCTTTGGAAGATCAACCGTAAGAAGGGCGGCCGAGACACGTTCTCGGCCGCCCTTTTGTTTGCTGAACACATGGTCGCTACGTCTGCGCCGGGCTCAAACGGTCGCCAATCATCCGTGAACGGTATTTGTTCAAAAAAGAACAAAGATAAACAAATAATGGTTGCAGTCGCTGTTCGAATGTGTTCAAATAAACATGAACAGTGAAGAACCGCACATTCAGATGCCCGGACCTGAACGCGATTCAACACTTCCAAACAGAAACTACGCACCTGCGTATCTCTCAAGGAGGATGTCATGAGGGTTGTAATCGCTTCCGATGCCGACGGTATGTCGATGAAGGAGTCCATCAAGGAGATGCTCATCGCCGACGGTCACGAGGTCGTCGACTATTCCGAGACCCCTGCCGCGGACTTTGTCGATTCCGCGACCGCCGTTGCCAAGGACCTGCTGGAGCACAAGGATTCCCAGGGCTTCGCATTCGATAAGTACGGCGTCGGCTCCTATATGGCCGCCGTCAAGATCAAGGGCATGGTCGTCGCCAACATTTCTGACGAGCGCTCCGCCTACATGACCCGCGAGCACAACGGCTCGCGCATGGTCACCATGGGCCCGGGCGTTGTGGGCACCGAGGTCGCCAAGAAGATCGCCCGCGAGTTCCTGCGCGCCCAGTATGCCGGCGGCCGTCACCAGATCCGTGTCGACATGCTCAACAAGATGGCCTAACGAGAGCCACCGAGAACTCGAACTTCTACCTCAACTTGTGAATTCAGACGAAAGGACGTTCTGATGAAGAAGACCATCGCAATCGGTTGCGACCATATCGTTACGGACGAGAAGATCTATCTGGCCGACCGCCTGGAGCAGGCTGGCTACAAGGTGCTCGACTGCGGCACCTACAGCCACACCCGTACGCACTATCCCATCTACGGTAAGGCCGTGGGCGAGGCCGTTGCCAGCGGCAAGGCCGACTTTGGCGTGGCCCTGTGCGGCACCGGCATCGGCATTACCAACGCCGTCAACAAGGTCCCCGGCGCTCGCTGCGCCCTGGTTCGCGACATGACCTCTGCCCTGTATGCCCGTCGCGAGCTCAACGCCAACATCGTGGGCTTTGGCGGCAAGATCACCGGCGAGTTCCTGATGGCCGACATCATGCTTGCCTTCCTGGAGGAGCCCTACGAGAAGACCCCCGAGCACGATGCCCTGATCGCCAAGATCGACGCCTGCAACAAGGCCGACGCCGAGGCTCAGGCTGACCCGCACTTCTTTGACGAGTTCCTCGAGAAGTGGGACCGCGGCGAATACCACGACTAAGGGGGTTCCGGCGTTTTAACAAACGCCGGACCGGTCGACGCTGCGAAGCCATCTGGCGGGCAATCTGCCGCTCAGCTTCGACGGCATGACCAGAAGGTCAATGCCGTCTCGCTTCACGGCACCTTGCCTCGCCAGCTGGCTTCTCGCTGATGTCTGAGTGACCTGTGGGGTTACCGCTGTTGTTGCGAAGCGTTCTGGTATGGCAAGTTGCTCCGATAACACGTTTGCTTGCTGAGCTTGTGCGCTTCGTTTTGGCGGTACCCGGCATTCTGCAGCTTTTCAATTGACGGCTCGCGTTTCTGTGAGGGGGCGCGGGCCGGTTTTCTATCAGCCCTATTGACTTGGCGGGCTGTCGTAAGAAAGGGAAGGCTCCTATGGAGTTTATTCTTGATAACGGTTCTATTCGTGTGGCGCTGAGCACGGCTGGCGGATCGTTCACTTCGATTAAAGCTAACGGCCGCGAGTACCTGTGGCAGGGCGATCCTTCGGTCTGGTCGGGCCAGGCGCCCATTTGCTTCCCGATCTGCGGTGGCCTTCGTAACGGCCGCGCGATGACCATGGGCGGCCGCGAGGTCAAGCTTGCCCGCCACGGCTTTGCCCGCAAGCAGGAGTGGAAGCTCGAGGAGCAGGGCGACAACATGGTTGCGCTGAGCCTAAGCTCTGCCGACCACGTCGAGCTGCTCGAGCAGTATCCGTATCCGTTTAAGATTGTTGCTCGTTACACGATCGATTCAGAAAAGGTGGCCGTGTCGTACGAGGTGACCAATGAGGGCACCGAGGACATGCCGTTTTTTGTGGGTGGCCACCCCGGCTTTAAGTGCCCGCTCGACGAGGGCGAGTCCTATGACGACTATGAGCTTCGTTTTGATCAGCGTGAGGTCGCCGAGCTCTGTACTGCCGTTCCCTCGACGGGCTTGATTGATGTCGAGCATCGCAGCAAGAACCCTATGATCGACCAGAACCTGCCGCTGACCCACGAACTCTTCGACTTCGCGGAGACCATCTTTGACGTGCTCGAGAGCCGCGTGGTTACGCTGACCAAGAAAACCGAGGACAAGGGCGTGCGCCTGACGTTTCCCGATATGCCATACCTGATTGTGTGGAGCAAGCCCGAGGGCGACTTTGTGGCCGTGGAACCGTGGGGCGGCCTGTCTACCTGCTCCGATGAGGACGATATTCTGGAGCACAAGCGTGGCTGCCTGGTTGCCAAGCCGGGGGAGACTGTCATCCGTGGTTTTGAGATCGAGATCCTTTAAAGAGCTATCGTATGTTTGGGGTCGCACACGTCGTGCCCCGGAAACAGGAGTTCAATATGATTCTGACCGTTACCATGAACCCGTCGATTGATACGCGCTATCAGCTCGACAAGCTGATCATCGACGATGTTAACCGTGTGACGCCCGAAAAGACCGCTGGCGGTAAGGGCCTCAACGTGAGCCGTGTGCTGTTGCAGTTGGGCGACGACGTGCTCGCGACCGGCCTGCTCGGCGGCCACATGGGTGCCTATATGGCCGAGCTTATGGATGCCGACGGCGTCAAGAACGACTTTGTGCCCATCGCCGGTGAGACGCGCATTTGCCTGAATATTCTGCACGAGGGCAATCAGACCGAGCTGCTGGAGAGCGGCCCGCAGATCGCCCCGGCAGAGCTCGAGGCCTTTACGGCCAAGTTCGCCGAGCTTGCGGCGAAGGCGGACGTTGTGACGCTTTCGGGCTCGCTGCCGCGTGGCGTCGATGCCGGCTACTATGCCGAGCTCGTCAAGATTGCCGAGGAGGCGGGCGCCAAGGTGCTGCTTGATACCTCGGGCGCATCGCTGGAAGCCGCGCTGGAGTCCGACGCTAAGCCTGAGCTCGTAAAACCCAACCTGACCGAGATTAACGGCCTGCTGGGTACGTCCTTTACGACCGATGATGTCGATGCCCTGCGCGAGGCGCTTGCCGCCGATGGCCGCTTTGCCGGTATTCCCTGGGTTGTCGTTTCGATGGGTGCTGCCGGTTCGGTGGGCTTCCATGAGGGTCGCGCGTTCCGTGCCAAGACGCCCGCGATTGCCGCCGTGAACGCGACGGGTTCCGGTGACTCGACCATCGCCGGCTTTGCGCATGCCATTGCTGCTGGTGCCGACGACGTCACGGTGCTCAAGACCGCCAATACCTGCGGCAAGCTCAACGCCATGGATCCCAAGACCGGCCACCTGGTCATGGATCGCTGGGACGAGATCTTCAACAACGTTGTCGTGACTGAACTGTAGGGTTACGGCGTTTTATCAAACGCCGTAACGGCTCGACGCTGCAAACGCCCCTAAGCGGCAATCTGACGTTCAATCGTCGGGCATGACCAGAAGGTCAATGCCCTCCTCTTTCACGTCACCTTGCTCGCTTAGGGGCGTTTTCGCTGACAATGCCAAGGCAACGCCGATGTCTTGGTCGCAAGTAGTCATTGGGGACGTTCTTGTTTGACTAGTCGTTTAAGAACGTCCCCAATGACTAGCCAATAAAACGGCGCCCGTCGGCGATGTTGCCGGCGGGCGCCGTTGTCGTGTGGGCGGTTGTGTCGTGGCCGCTGATGAGACTCGAACTCGTATGCTACAGCGAGTCGATAAAGCGCTGCTGGGCGGCGCGGCCGGCTTCGTCCCACTTAAAGACGCCGGCGTTGTCGAGTACGTGGCCAAACACCACGCCGACCTCCTCGTGCAGGATATCGATGGCGTTGTCGGCCGTAAGCTCGTCGGCGCGGCGGGCAAAAACGTCCTCGGCCCATGCAGCGTGGCTGCGGCAAAGATCATCGCCCTCGAGCGCACCGGCGAGATCGTAGCTGGCATCGGTCTTGGCCGCCAGCAGGTGCTCGCGGACAGCGCCGAGCTCGGGAACCAAGCGCGGCGGCAGAATGGCCAGGCCCATGACCTCGATCAGGCCGATGTTCTCCTTCTTAATGTGATGGTACTCGGCATGCGGGTGGAAAACGCCCAGCGGATGCTCGTCGGTCGTGATGTTGCAGCGAAGCGCCAGGTAGGCCTCGTAAATCTCGCCGCCGGCGTTGCCGCGGGAGTCGACGCGGCGGATGACGGGCGTCACGGTGTTGTGCGCTACGCCGTCGGCCGTGTGCGCGATAACGCCCACAGACTCGTCGGTCCACTCGCGCCAGGCGAGGATAATCTTCTCGGCAGCGTCGAGCAGCTGAGCGCGGTCATGCGAGCGCAGGCGCAGCACCGAGAGCGGCCACTGCAGCACAGTGCCAGTGACCTGGTCAAAACCGGGCACGCTAAACTGCGAGACCTCGGCGGCATGCATCATGGGGAACTCGTGCGCGCCGCCCTGGAAGTGGTCGTGCGACAAGATCGAGCCGCCCACGATAGGCAGGTCGGCGTTGGAGCCGATGAAGTAATGCGGGAACAGGTCCACAAAGTCGAGCAGGCAGGTCAGGCCCTTGCGGTCGACGTGCATCGGACGATGCTCGGAGCTCATGGCAATGCAATGCTCGTTAAAGTACGCGTACGGGCTGTACTGGAAACCCCAGCGCTCGCCGTTGAGCTGGATGGGGATAATGCGCAGGTTCTGGCGAGCGGGGTGAGCGCCGCCGTCGGCTGCGGCGGAGCGTCCGGGATAGCCCTCGTTTTCGATGCAGAGCTGGCAGGCGGGATACTTCTCGCCCGTGTTCTTTGCGGCACCAGCCGCGGCGATATCGCGTGGGTCCTTCTCAGGCTTGGAGAGGTTGATGGTGATCTCAAGATCGCCCCAGTTGGTGGGGGTGCTCCATTTGATGTTGCGCGCGATGGCGGCACGGCGCACGTAGCCGGCGTCGCAGCACAGGCCGTAGAACCAGTCGGTCGCGGCGCGGGGCTCGTTGACGCCCATACGTCCGTTGAACTCCTCGTTTACAACCGAAGGCCTCGGCATGAGTACGCCCATGATGTGCATGGCGATGCGGTCGCGGCCCGACGCCGTGTCCTCGGCGGCACCGTTGGTAACGGCGGCCTCGGAAAGCGCGGCAAGCGTGCCCTCCAGGTCAAAGTCGGGGAGCGTATCGGGGTGCAAGAGCGAAATCTTCTCGGTCTTGAGCGCCCAAGCCATGTCGAGCGCGGGGCCCGTGGCGCCGATGCACTCCAAAATAGTGTTGTATGCCCAGATGCGATCGTCCTGTCCGATCATCGATCGGTGGATGGCATATTCGATGAGGCTCTGTGCAGCCTCGCGCACGTCGGTCATTACAGCCATGCCGCGTAAGCCCCCTTGTCAGAGATGGCGTAGTGACGGGCAGAGCCCTCGCCCAGCCAGCTGTTCATCTTGGCAATGAAGGTGTCGACCAGATCGAGCGGCACGAAGGCCTGGATGGTGCCGCCGAAGCCGCCGCCGTGAATACGAACGGCGCCACGGCCGTCGAGCACATGCTCGGCCAGTGCCAAGGCATACATGGAAGGCTGCTCGGAACCCAGCTTGGCAACAACATTCTGCAGGTACATGGCGGAGCTGGCGCCGGATTCGCGCGTCAGGACCAGGAACTGGTCAATGTCGCCGGCGTTCAGAGCTGCCCAGCGCTTGTCGACCAGGCCGTTCTCGTACCAGTAGTGAACGGCGCGCAGGCAGGCGCGGTCGCCCAGCTTGGCGCGCAGCTCAGGGAGCTTGGCGTCAAAGTCGGCGACGTCGACCTCGCACAGGCGCGCCTTGCCAAACTCGGCGGCGACGTCCTGCATCTCGCGCGGAACGGCGGCGTAGTCGTCAGTGGCGGCTACGTGGTCGGCACCGACCTTAACGAGCACGAGCGCATAGCCGTGATCCTCAAAGTTGAGCTCGAGCTTCTGGGTCTTAGGCTGAGCCTGATCCTCAAAGTTCATGTAGGCAAGGCCGCCCAGGCACACGGCGGCTTGGTCCATCAGACCGCAGGGCTTGCCGTAGTAGTTGTTCTCGGTGCGCTGGCTCATCTGCGCAAGCGCGACGGGCTCAATGGCGGGCGCGCCCCAGAGGGTTTCCATGGCACGACCGTATGCGGCCTCGACGGCAGCGGAGCTGGAAAGGCCGCCGCCCGAGGGAACGGAGCAGGTGAAGGCGAAGTCGAAGCCTTGGGGCTCAACACCAAGCGCTGCGACCTCGTGGGCCATACCACGCACGAGGCTTGCGGACGTGCCTTTCTCGGACTCTTGAATATCCAGCGTGTCGAGCGTGATCTCAAACGTAGGATAGCCCTCGTCGGCGACGCGAATCTTGTTGGAGTCGGTTGCCACGGCGATGCCGTCAACGGCGACATCGAGCGAGCCGGCGATAACGTGGCCACCCTCGTGGTCGGTGTGGTTGCCGCTGATCTCGGAACGGCCGGGCGCGTGCACGTAGAGCACCTGGCGGTCGCCGATGGGGCCAAACTCCTCCTCAAACAGCTTGGTGAGCGTGGCGAGCATTTTATCGTCGGGGGCGGTCATGGTGTCTTCCTTTCTTGGTTATCCCGAGTTATCGGGCTTTGCTTATGAGTACGTAAACATATCAAGGTGCAAGGGAGTAAGCGGGAGTCATAACGCTGCTCCCTCGCACCTCGACGAGGGTGGGTTAACAAACGGTCGAGAATCGGTAGACGATCGTCGAGCTAAACGGGTGGTCAGGTGTGCAGACGGGATGCGCCCAATCTGTGTGATGGTTGTTGTCAGGCCAAAACTCGGGCTCAAATGCGACGCCGTCGCGAGGACCGTAGCTGCAGCCGTCTTTGGCGTCGATATCGCTGAGCCAGTTGCCGGTATACAGATGTGCGCCCGGTGCGGTTACGAAGATGTCGAGCGTGCGGCGCGAGTTTGGATCTTGCAAGTGCAGTGCGTGGCGCGGGTCGGCGTCGGGGGTGAAGCCATCCAGGCAGAAACAATGGTCAAAGCCCCGTGCAATCTTGAGCTGCTCGTCGTTCGCATCGATGTCACGGCCGAGCGCCTTGGGTGCGCGGAAATCGAATGGCGTGCCGGCCACGGGGCGAACCTCGCCAAAAGAGACGTTGTCCTGGCGCTGGGGGAGGAAAGCCTCGGCGTCGATAGTCACGACCTGGTCCAGAACCGTGCCGGCATCGTGCCCCGCAAGGTTGAAGTACGTGTGGTTGGTCATGTTGACGAAGGTGTCGGCATCGGTAACGCAGCTTTGCGTGCAGGTGAGCTCTGCGGCACCCGTTGGCCCCGCCTGCAGGACATAGGCAACGGTAAAGGTGCGGTTGCCCGGGAGGCCCAGTTCGCCGTCGGCCAACTTGCATGTAAAACTCACCGTGTTGGTAATCTCGTCGACTGTGGCGTTCCACACGCGCTTATGAAGGCCATGCTCAAGGTCGGTGTGCAGATTATTGGCTTTGTCAGGACCATCGTTGCGTGCCATCTGATAGACCGTGCCGGCAATCTCGATTTGGCCTTTATCCGTTCGGTTGGCCGAAGGGCCAATAGTTCCGCCGTAGCACGCCGGATTGTCGAAGTAGCCATCGAGGGCATCGAAGCCGAGCGCGATGTCGGCAACATCGCCTGAGGCATCGGGAACCTCGATGCCAAGAATGGTCGCGCCATAGTCCATGACGCGCACGCGGGCACCTGCGCAAACAAGGTTATAGACCGTAACCGGCGAGCCGCTGGGGGCGGTGCCGAACGGAGTTGTGGTAATCATGAGCGTCCTTTCGAATACGACGCCATGGCCTGAGCGCCCGGAGCGCAGGCCGTCATGGTATCGGTGTGTTTGCGTCATATGTTAACGTACTCATAGCCTGGAACCACTGACTTCTTCGCTTTCCTGCAATCGGTCGAAAATAAGCCGTGAACGGTATTCAGGTGGTGTTGAGGGCGCTGCATAACTGCTGATAGGTATAGTAGAGTACGTTAACATTATCGATAGACAACAAAGCCTCCTGTGTGATCTGCAATTTCGCATGGGGTATTTAGGCTTCCTACAGGAGCGAAGGTGATCTTTATGGCAAGGCGCCCTTCCAACGACACGGGTTCGCGTCCGGTTTCCATGGCCGACGTTGCCCGCGCTGCCGGTGTTTCGCAGCAGACGGTTTCGCGCGTTGCCAACGGATTGCCCAACGTGAACGAGCAGACGCGTCAGCGCGTGCAGGCAGCCATGCAGGAGCTCGGTTTCCGTCCGAGCTATGCCGGCCGTTCGCTGCGTGACGGCCGTTACCATTCGGTCGGCCTTTGCATCAACGATGTCACCAAGTTTGGTAACCTTACGATGATCGACGGCATTGCCAGCGCGGCCCGCGAGCGCGGCTGCGCCATCACGCTGGTCGAGATGTCCAAGACCGAGGAGTTCTCGCTTGCCGAGGCAACGCGTCGCATGGCCGCGCTGCCCGTGGACGGCATCATTATCGGCATGAGCCGTATGGCGCCTGATTTTGAGACATTCGATCCGCTACCGGGTATTGGCACGGTCATCGTCACCATGTATGCTCACCCGCGGGTAACCACGGTCGACTCTGACCACTATGGCTGCTCTCTACTGCTTATGGATCATCTGTTTGAGCTGGGCCACGAGCAAATTCGCTTTATCGGCGGTCCGTCCTTCTCGGTCGACGAACAGTTCCGCCGGGCTGGTTGGAGAGATTCTCTCGAGCGCAGGCATATCAAAATGGCTGAACCGCTCGAGGGCGACTGGTCTGCCAACAGCGGTTACGAAGCCGGCAGGTACCTGGCCGAGCATGACCGCACCATGACGGCGATCTATGCGGCAAACGATCAGATGGCAAATGGCGCGATTGCCGCGCTGCGTGATAGCGGTCTGCGCGTGCCCGAGGACGTGAGCGTGGTGGGCGTCGACGATTCACTCGACGACTTTGTCGCGCACAACGAGCTCACGACCGTGCGATTCGATCTACATCAGCGCGGACGCGAGGTGTTCGAGCATGCGGTTCCCAAAGCGGGGACGTCGGGCAAAACCGTCGCCATTCGCATTCCCGGCCAGCTTATCGTCCGACATACCACAGCAAGGCCGCGCGCATAGTTTTCACAGGTCAACGGCTCAACGTTGCATATCAATAACAATCGGTAAGGATGCTGGCAGATAGCTGTTGGGATGCGGGCGAGTGCTATGATAGACGGGTTCTTTTGTCTATCAAGGAGGCTTTGCCTGATGGAGATCACCAAGGATATCCGCTACGTTGGCGTCGACGATCACGACATTGACCTGTTCGAGGGCCAGTACGACGTGTCCGAGAATGGTATGGCATACAACAGCTACGTCATCCTGGGCGAGAAGATCGCTGTCGCCGATTCGGTCGATGGCGGTTTTGTTGACGAGTGGCTCGGCAACATCGAGGCCGTGCTCGATGGCCGTACGCCCGACTACTTGGTCGTCCATCACATGGAGCCCGATCACTCTGCAGGCATCGTCGCCTTTATGGAGCGCTATCCCCAGGCGCAGATTGTGGCCAGTATGGGCGCTTTCCGCATGATGGTCAACTACTTTGGCACCGACTACCCCGAGCGCAAGATGGTCGTCAAAGAGGGCGACGTGCTCGATCTGGGCAGTCATAGCCTAACGTTTGTCGGCGCTCCCAACGTGCACTGGCCCGAGGTACTGTTCTCTTACGAGGCCACCGACAAGGTGCTCTTTAGTGCCGACGGCTTTGGCAAGTTTGGCGCCAACGACATCGAGGATCCGGAAGGGTGGGCCTGCGAGGCGCGCCGTTACTACTTTGGAATCGTGGGCAAGTTCGGCAAGTTTGTGCAGGCCGTGCTCAAGAAGGCCGCCGATCTGGACATCCAGATCATCTGCCCGCTTCACGGCCCCGTGCTGACCGAGAACCTAGGCTACTACCTCGACACCTACAACACCTGGTCGAGCTATCAGCCCGAGGACGAGGGCATCACCATTGCCTACGCGAGCGTCTACGGCCACCTGAAGGCCGCCGTTGAGGAGCTCGTATCTGCGCTTGAGGCCCGCGGCCAGAAGGTTTCCGTCTTTGACCTGGCTCGCGACGACATGGCCGAGGCTGTTGAGGACGCGTTCCGCTACGACCGCCTGGTGCTCGCCTCCATCACCTATCAGGGCGAGATCTTCCCGTTCATGAGTACCTTTATCCACACGCTTGCCGAGCACGCCTATCAGAACCGTACGGTGGCGCTCGTCGAGGCCGGCTCCTGGGCGCCCGCAGCTGCCAAGATTATGACCAAGGAGCTCGAGGGTATGAAGGACATCACTCTGACGCAGAACAAGGTGACCGTCCTGGGCTCGCTCAACGACGCCTCGCGCGCTCAGATCGAGGCCCTCGCTGACGAGCTCTCTAAGTAGCGATACGTTCACTTTTAACGCTCAAACCACCACAAAGGGGACAGGCACCTTTGTGGTGGTTTTTGTTTAGGGGCAAATGCCGATGATAAAACGCTTGACTCTGTCGTTACCTGCGGCGATGGCAGAGTGCTTATCTAAAAGCACCCCCATTTACCTCGCATTATTTTAAAACGCGGCATACCGTTCGCGTGCTCATATCGACCGTTCGGCGTCTTCGATGAAACTCTGGACAGTCTTTATTCCTCAGGCTGTTAACGTACTCATTAACGACTCGTCTCTGCTGCTGCGCTGCGGCGGGGAGTTGGAGCCCGCCGAGGGGCAAGGATGTTAGCGCAAACATCCACGCTTCCCCGGCGCTCACTTTGGTAGTCAAAGCGCATTAAGGGATGCGCTAAGAAAGGGGAATTCCTCATGGCACTTTCTCGTCGTCAATTCCTTCAGGCTTGCGGCCTCGGCGTGATGAGCGTCGCTACTGCCGGCTCCCTCGTGGGCTGCGGTGGCTCTGGTAGCGAGGGCGGCTCTGCTGCCGCTAGCGGTACCGCCAACGCTCAGAAGCCGGTCGTTTTCTACAACCGCCAGCCTTCTAACTCTTCTACCGGCGAGCTGGATATGACCACGCTCAAGTGGAACGACGACACCTACTACGTCGGCTTCGACGCCAAGCAGGGCGGCGAGCTCGAGGGTCAGATGGTCGTCGAGTACATCAAGGCCCATGCAGCCGACATCGACCGCAACGGTGACGGCGTCATTGGCTACGTCCTCGCCATCGGTGACGTGGGACACAACGACTCCATCGCTCGTACCCGTGGCTGCCGCAAGGCCCTGGGCACCGCTGTCGAGAAGGACGGCCAGATCGTTTCTGACCCCGTCGGCACCAACACGGACGGCAAGTCCGACAAGGTCAAGGACGGCGAGATCGAGGTCGACGGCAAGAAGTTCAAGATCCGTGAGCTCGCCAGCCAGGAGATGAAGACCTCCGCCGGCGCCACTTGGGACGCTCCGACCGCCGGTAACGCTCTGTCCGGCACCTGGGCTTCCGCTTTTGGTGAGCAGATCGATATCGTTGTCTCCAACAACGACGGCATGGGCATGTCCATGTACTCCAACTGGGCCAAGGAGAACAAGGTCCCCGTCTTTGGTTACGACGCCAACTCCGACGCCGTTGCCGCCCTGGGCGACACCGACTTCCCCTATGGTGGCACCATTTCCCAGAACCCCGCTGTCCAGGCTTACCTCACCCTGCGTCTGCTCCGCAACTCTCTTGACGGCGTCGACGTCAACACCGGCGTGGGCAAGGCTGACGATGCCGGTAACGTCATCGCCGAGGATGACTTCAAGTTTAGCAAGGACGATCGCTCCTTCTACGCTATGAACCTCGAGGTCACGGCCGACAACTATAAGGACTTCACCGACCCGGCGAACACCCTGTACGAGACGGCTCAGGCCCAACTCGACGAGAAGGACAGCCCCAAGAAGAAGGTCTGGCTGAGCATCTACAACTCCGCCGACAACTTCCTGGGCTCCACCTACAAGCCGCTGCTCGAGAAGTATGCTCCGCTGCTCAACCTCGATCTCGAAGTTGTCCAGGGCGACGGCCAGAACGAGTCCTCCATTACCAACAAGCTTGGCAACCCGGCTGACTTTGATGCCTTTGCCATCAACATGGTGAAGACCGACAACGGCGCTTCCTACACGTCGATTCTTGGCCAGTAGGCCAACGATTGCTCGCGAGAGCATGTAGGCATGTTGGCAAGGGGGATCAGGAGACTGCTCCCCCTTGCTTTTCAGAGACCATGAGTACGTAAACATTTCGCAATGGTCTCATATCAGGACGTTCTCCCTATCGTAGCTGCGCAAATAAGGTTGCATAGGGAGGACATCGAGGGAAACGAGGGGTGAATACATGTCAGACAAGCAAGACGACATCGTCCTGTCGATTCGAGGGATGAGCAAGACGTTCGGGCGTAACCGAGTGCTCGACCACATCGACCTCGACGTCCGCCGCGGCACCGTCATGGGCCTGATGGGTGAGAACGGCGCAGGCAAGTCCACGATGATGAAATGCCTGTTCGGCACTTATCAAAAGGACGAGGGTTCGATTTTCCTCGATGGCAAGGAGGTGAGTTTCTCCGGTCCTAAGGATGCTCTTGAAAACGGCATCGCCATGGTCCACCAGGAGCTCAACCAGTGCCTCGAGCGCAATGTGGTCGATAACTTGTTCTTGGGCCGCTATCCGGTTAAGGGCGGCGTGATCGACGAGGCGCGCATGCGCAAAGAAGCTTCGGATCTGTTCCGTCGCTTGGGCATGACCGTCAACCTGACCCAGCCCATGAAAAACATGAGCGTATCTCAGCGCCAGATGGTCGAGATCGCCAAGGCTATGTCCTATAACGCCAAGGTTATCGTTTTGGACGAGCCTACAAGTTCGCTGATGGCGCAAGAGGTCGATAAGCTGTTCGAGATGATGCGTAAGCTCAAGGAGCAGGGCATCGCTCTGATCTACATCTCGCACAAAATGGACGAGATCTTCGAGATCTGCGACGACGTCTCGGTTCTGCGCGACGGTAATCTGGTTATGACCAAGCGCACGAGTGACACCAACATGAACGAGCTCGTGAGCGCCATGGTCGGCCGCTCGCTGGACAACCGTTTCCCGCCCGTGGATAACATTCCCGGCGACAATGTCCTTTCGGTGCAGCACCTGTCCACGAAGTTCGATCCGCACCTGGTGGACATTACCTTTGACGTGCGTAAGGGCGAAATCTTTGGTCTGTATGGACTGGTCGGCGCAGGCCGTACCGAGCTGCTCGAGACGATCTTTGGTATTCGCACCCGTGCTGCAGGCCGTGTGTACTTCCGCGACCGCCTGATGAACTTCTCCTCGGCGCGCGACGCTATGGAGCACGGTTTTGCTCTGATTACCGAGGAGCGCAAGGCCAACGGCCTGTTCCTGAAGGGCGATCTGACGTTTAACACCACCATCGCCAACCTTGATCAGTACAAGAGCGGTCCCGCGCTGTCCAACGACAAGATGGTTCGCGCGACGAACAAAGAGATTAAGACCATGCATACCAAGTGCATGGGCCCCGATGATCTGATTTCAAGCCTCTCTGGCGGCAACCAGCAAAAGGTCATTTTTGGTAAGTGGCTTGAGCGCTATCCGCAGGTGTTCCTGATGGACGAGCCCACCCGTGGTATCGATGTTGGCGCTAAGTACGAGATTTACCAGCTCATCATCGACATGGCTAAGAAGGGCACTACGGTCATCGTGGTTTCCTCCGAGATGCCCGAGATTCTCGGCATCACCAACCGCATCGGCGTCATGTCGAACGGGCACCTTTCGGGCATCGTCAACACCAAGGAGACGAACCAGGAAGAGCTGCTCCGTTTGAGCGCCAAGTATCTGTAGACGAAGGGGATGGAACACATGCCTACCGTATCCGGTAAGATTCTGTCGGTCGATGAGGAGACGAAGCTCCTCCAGCCGATCGACAGCTATGTAAACGAGATTCAGAAGAAGGTCGACGCCCTGCGCGCCGACGGTACCACGCGTGTCGTCGAGCTGCAGGGTAACATTGATGCCGCCAAGAGCGATCGCGTGCTTACCAAAGCGGAGCGCGATGAGGCTATCAATGGCTTTAAGGCTCAGATGGAGCAGGCTAAGAAGGTCGAGGCCCAGAACAAGGGCCAGATTGACAAGCTTATTGTCGACGCCGAGAACTATCTGAAGGCACACTATGAGGCTGAGTACCTCGCACCCGTTAAGGCCAGTTGCGCCGTCGAGCGCGAGGCCGCCAAGGCTGCCTATCAGAAGCATCTCGCCGAGCTCGAGAAGGAGCACCAGGCTGGTATTGCCGGTATCACCGACCAGGCCGAGATTAAAGAAGAAAAGTACGTCTACAAGAACAAGCAGTTCGACGCCAAGGTGACCTACCAGCAGGAGCTGCAGCAGATCAAGGATCGCGAGCACGAGGCCTTTGCCTACCAGTATCACCTGATCGATCTGCTCCGCATTGGCAAGTTTACCTTTGCCGAGAACATGGCCCAGCGCTGGGAGAACTACAAATACACGTTCAATACGCGTACATTCCTGCTCAACAACGGCCTGTATATCGCCATCGCGCTGGTTTTCATTGCCCTGTGCGCCATTACGCCGGTCGTTAAGGGCACTCAGCTGCTCACGGCTCAGAACGTGCTGAATATCTTCCAGCAGGCTTCGCCTCGTATGTTCCTGGCACTCGGCGTTGCCGGCCTGATTCTCCAGACCGGTACCGACCTGTCGATTGGTCGTATGGTCGGCATGAGCATGGTGGCGTCTACCATCATCATGCACGCCGGCCCCAACACCGGTACGGTCTTTGGCATCGCCTTCGACTTCTCGACCATGCCTCTCGTGGCCCAGATTGTCCTTGCGCTTGTCGTCTGCGTTGTTCTGTGCACCGCATTCTCTGCCATCGCCGGCTTCTTTACCGCTAAGTTTAAGATGCACTGGTTCATCTCGACGATGGCCAACATGCTCATCATCTTTGGTCTTGTCACCTATGCCACTAAGGGTGTTTCCTTCGGCTCAATCAATCCTCTGATTCCCGCCATGGTCACCCCGCGCATCGGCGGCTTCCCGACGATTATCCTGTGGGCCGTCGCTGCCATCGTGGTCGTGTGGTTCATCTGGAACAAGACCACCTTCGGTAAGAACATGTTCGCCGTTGGCGGCAACCCCGAGGCTGCTTCCGTCTCCGGCATCAACGTCTTCGCCGTCTCTATCGGCGCTTTCATCCTCGCGGGCATCCTGTATGGCTTCGGCTCTTGGCTCGAGTGCATCCGCATGGTCGGTTCCGGCTCCGCTGCTTACGGCCAGGGCTGGGAGATGGACGCTATTGCCGCGTGCGTCGTCGGTGGTGTTTCCTTTACCGGCGGTATCGGCAAGATTTCCGGCGTCACCGTCGGTGTGCTGATCTTCACTGCTTTGACTTATGCACTGACCATTCTGGGTATCGACACCAACCTGCAGTTCGTGTTCTCCGGCCTGATTATTCTCGTCGCCGTCACGCTCGACTGCCTCAAGTACGTTCAGAAGAAATAGCGCATCGTTCTTGTTTTCCATTCTTCTAAGAGGGGAGTCGGCCGCCATCCTCCGGCTCCCCTCTTTTGAGCTTGAAGACAACTGGAAGTTATTTGGAAAAGGCAGCATGCAGACATCTTGTTCGCTATGCTCTATCTCCAAATGAAAGATGTTTTGCCGAAAGGCAAGATTGAAGAGGAAGGCAGGGCCTCCTAATGAAAAAGGTACTCGTCTGTTGCAATACCGGCGTGACGACCAGCTTGCTGGTTGCAAAAATCAAAAGTGTCGCCGAGACGCGCAATCTCGAGATTGAGATTGAGGCTTCGCCGATGGCCACCGCTGCGGACCATATTGCCGAAGCCGATGTCGTTTTGCTGGGGCCGCAGGTCGGCTATGCAAAAGAGGCTTTTGAAGAGGCGGGCGCTAAAAACGTTCGCGTCATTACTGCCGATGATTACGCTACGCAGAATGTCGACGGCATCCTAGGCAGCGTCGAAGGCGTTTTGTAGCTGTAATCCAAACTTAGGGCATGCATTGTTTTGCGTGTCCAAGCCGCCGCATGGGAGATCTCCTTCACCTATGCGGCGGCTTTTCCGTTTTGGTCTCTCGCTCGCGATCAAAACCACCACAAAGACAGGCGCCTTTGTGGTGGTTTTTGTTTAAGCGCCGGCGATGAGGAGATTTGGGCGGGCGTTGTCGACGATTTCGGTGATTGAGGTGGCGACGGCGTGATCGGGGTCACGGTCCATCACGATGACGTTGACGTCGGTCAGCTCGGCGAAGCGGTACATGCCACGTCCGTTGACCTTGCTGGCGTCCATGAGGGCGATACTTTGACGGGCGGCGCCGACCATAGCCGCTTTGGTCTCGGCCATCTGCGGAAAGTCGGTCGTAAAGCCGCAGCCGGGAACAAAAGCGCCAGGGCACATGACGGCAAGATCGGCGTGGACCATTTGGAGCGCCTGCATGGTAAGTGGGCCGTACAGATAGCGATGACCTTTGCGCAGCGCCCCGCCCAGCATGACGACATCGACCGAGGGCATACTCTCGTCGATGTAATCGGCAATGGTGATGTCGGCCGTGATGACGGTGATGCCGTCGCGCTGGTCGAGCAGGCGGACAAATTCGAGCGCGGTGGTGCCCGAGTCGACAAGCAAGGTGTCACCGTCGCTGACGAGTTCGATGGCGCTTTGCGCGATGGCCTGCTTGGCGGCGACATTGACGTTGATACGGCGATCCTGGGTGGATACGGTCAGTCGCTTCTGGAGCGACACAGCGCCACCATGCGTGCGGCGCAGCTTGCCGGACTCGGCGAGCGCATCTAGGTCGGCGCGGGCGGTAACGGAGGACACGCCAAAGGTCTGGGCGATTTCTGCTACCTGCACCGAGGCGCTATGCTCGAGCATCTCCATGATGGCGGAACGACGCTCATCGGCGAAAGCTCGGGTTGTTGCATGGGCCATATTCGCTCCATCATCGTCTGAAATTTGCAGGAATTGTGTTGAGTCTATTTTCGTTCATTTTCTTTTTAAGTAAGAAAACGCCTTTCGATTACTTACTTTCTCTATAAAAGAAAGATGATCAAGGCTCAAAACTCAATTTCGAACACGCGCGCCCGGGTTCGACCCCTTCCGTTTTCTTTTCAAAAATGAAGGTTGGACCTCGCGCGATGACAATATCTCGCACATGTATACCCGCTGAATTTCATACAATGAGCGCAGCAAAACGCAAGGTAAAACGCCTTGTGAACAACTACGTCCGATGTCCAGATGCGGGCGAGGGAGAGGAGCAAACGCTCATGGCACTTGTTACCACCGAAAAGATGCTCAAGGACGCTCAGGCCGGCCACTACGCCGTCGGCGCGTTCAACGTCGAGAACCTCGAGTTTGTTATGGCCGTTCTGGCCGCTGCCGAGGAGACCAAGTCCCCCGTCATCATGCAGACCACCCCGGGCACCATCAAGACCGCTGGTCTGGACTACTTCTACGGCATGGTCAAGGCTGCCGCCGAGCGTGCTTCCGTGCCCGTCGCCCTGCACCTCGATCACGGCGATGGCTATGACCGCTGCATGCAGGCTTTCCGCACGGGCTACACCTCCGTCATGATCGACGGTTCGCACGAGTCCTTCGAGGACAACATCGCTCTGACCAAGTCCGTCGCCGATGCTGGCCGCGCCATGGGCGTGCCCGTCGAGGCCGAGCTCGGCAAGGTTGGCGGCAAGGAGGACGATGGTCCCGCGGTTGAGGGCGAGAGCCCCTACACCGATCCGGCCGAGGCCAAGGAGTTCGTCGAGCGCACCGGCTGCACCTCGCTGGCCATTGGCGTTGGCACCAGCCACGGTGTGTACACGAGCGACCCGCACATCGAGCAGTCCGTGGTCAAGGCCATCCGCGACGCCGTCGACGTGCCGCTGGTTCTGCACGGCACCTCCGGTGTGCCCGATGAGCAGGTTGCCGAGGCTGTGAAGAATGGCATCTGCAAGGTCAACTACGCCACCGAGCTGCGTCAGGCCTACACCAAGGGCTTCATGGCCTACATGGCCGAGAACCCCGCCTGCTTCGATCCCAAGAAGCCGGCCAAGGAGGGCATGCGTGAGATCACCGAGCTGGTTAAGATCCGCATGACCAACCTCAACTCTGTGGGCAAAGCAGAGTAACAGCAAGGGTACTCCGACTCAAAATAGATCCCGTGGAGGGATGAGGGCTTAGTTCACCAATCGTCCTCGGGCATGCAAAAAGCCTCGCTGCGCACTTCGTACGGCGAGGCTTTTTGCCCCCTGCGGAAAGATTGGGGAACTAAGCCCTCATCCCTCCCAAGTTGACCTACTCGAGGTCGTCGCCCTTGTGGCGTTAGGTCTGAAAATAATAAGAAGCCTTCGCGCTGCGGAATGATTTTGGAAACTAAGTACGGGGACCCGCCCAAGCCGTCCTGCTCAATCGCCCTTGTGGCGTTGGGGCTGAAAGGGTGGGACGCGTGGGTTATTTGGTTGTTAGGGTTAGTAGGTCGTTGGGGGTTTTGAGGTTGTAGGTGGCGTTTGGGATATCTTGGTGTGATCCCCATGCTGCTCGGGCAAAACTGACCCCTGCTGAAGTTGCGCATTGTTCGTCGTAGACGGTGTCGCCAACGTAGACGACGTTGCCAGGATTCGCGCCCGCACGTCGGAGATATTCGAGCATGGGTGCGGGTGCGGGTTTATGTTCGGTTGTGTCTTCGACAAGGATGATGTGCTCAAAATACTTATCGAAACCAAGGGGTGCAATTTCTTTTGCGTATTCGTCGCGCGCACGTGAGGAGACGATGCCAAGTTTGCAGCCGCTATCGGCGAGTGTTGCGATGACTTCAAGCAAACCTGGAAACACGCTGATGGTGCTTTTAAAGCTGGCGGCAACTTGGCACCAGCGATCCAACGTTGCCTGCGAGTAGATCCCAAGTTTCTCAAGGGCATCCTTGCCGGGTATGCCGAGGGCAAAGTCAAGCTCGTGTCGGGGAAGCGTTTTGCTGGTCTCTTCTTGGACAATCTGGACAAGCGATGACAGAACGCTTCCTTCTGTATCTGCCAATGTCCCATCAACGTCAAATACGATATGGTCAAAGTGCTTCATATGATTGCTCCTCTCTGTTGTTTGCCTGCAAGTTTGATGCAGTGACAGAAGAAGGGCTAGCGGGATTTCTGCCTGGTGCTATCGAGATTCTGCCTCGCTGCTCGATAGCTCGAAGGAGTGCACCCCATTTGTTCTTTAAATACCTGGCCAAGATGGCTTGCTGTTATAAATCCGCATTGGCGCGCGACTGTCTGTACCGTTCGCGTGGTGTGTGCCAAAAGTTCGCAAGCACGGTTTATGCGGTATGCGCGTAGATATGCCGCCGGGGTCGTTCCTGCACAAGTTTCGATAATGCGGTAACACTCTCTTTCGCTTACGCCGGCTGCAGATGCCATCTGGGGCACATCTATAGCGGCTGCATAGTTTGCGCGGATAAAGTCCAGGATTGCCTTGAACTGTACGTCGCGGCCGGTCATCCAAGAGGCGCCGCCGGAGGAAAAGAGCGGTTCGGCCTTGGCGTAAATCTGAATCCAGAGCTCTGACAAGTTATTTCGAAGCGCCATCTCGTTCTGCGGCCGTTGAAGGTCGTGGCTAAAGGAGCTCTTCAGCAAATCGATAAAGGGCATATCGTCGGGGTTGGTGGGCGACCATTTGAGCACATCGACGCCTCGACATTGAAGTAATGGATTGATGTAGCGCTTTTGGAGACGTCCCGCGGGATCGCCGAGCATCGACGGCTGAAAGATATGCAACATTTGAATGGCTGGTGCCGAATTGGCTGATTGCAGCGTGCTGTGCAAAACGCCGCCGTTGATAAAGCCGGCGGACCCTTCCTCAAAGCGTACGTGCTCATGAGCCGCGCGCGTTCGATAGTCAATCGCTCCCTGCTCCATGTAGAAAAGCTCAACCTCGGAATGCCAGTGCCAGGGGACGGAATTGCCCGGATAGCGAGCGAATTCTGCGCGTTCGGCAATATAGGGCCAGTCTTCGGCGGTCTCGGGAAACGCTTCCTCGCGTCCTCCGCGGTGCAATTCTATGTGATCCATGTTTCGCATGGCATCAGTATAAAGCGCGATGGGCTTAGATTGCTCTTGCCTGTTCGGGGAACGCCTTGTCTAGGGATGCTTGGAGCTTTTCGAAGGATGCTCGTAAGTTGAGGCTCTGATCGGCTGAGCGCTTGGTTTTTGTGGTGGGGGAGTCGAGGAGACCGTTTCTCTGTGTCGGGGGGAAGGAGAAAAGGTCTGCATGTTTTAGGGATGGCTGCTGTGCTGCGTCATTGGAAGAATGCATGCTTATGCGGCCTCCTCGATGTCCACCAAAAGGTTACGCACGGGGTGTGCTGCTAGGTCCCGTGCGCTGGCAGTATTATGCCGCGAGTGCTGCAAAGAAGCGCTAAAGAAAGGCTTAACCTGGTTTGGTGTTACGATGAAACTGCAGGTCAGAGGTATCGAATAACACTCTTGAAAGGTTTTGGGCTTAAGGACTTTCTAAGGTTTGTGACGTGGATATGGCGCGGACGTGCGGAGCGTGTGAATGCTCGCCGTTAGCGCTGCGGCTCTGCGGCGCGCACCTGCTCGATGACCTTCTCCATCGTGGCGTCGATGCGGTCTTTTTTGAGTTCGCATTCCCAGATGGTTATGGGCGTCCAGCCCATTTGGGTAAGCGCGGTGATGGCGGCTCGGTCGCGCTCGACGTTGCGGCGGAACTTTGCCTCCCAAAACTCAACGTTGCGCTTGGGCTGGCTGGGATTGCACCTGGGGCAGCGATGCCAAAAGCAGCCGTTGACGAAGATGGCGATCTTGCGCCCGGGGAAGGCGATGTCGGGCTTGCCGGGCACCTTCCATTCCAGACGGTATCCCGTAAGGCCTGCTGCCCGCAGGCGCTGGCGGACGAGCAGCTCGGGCTTGGTATTGGCGCGTTTGTTGCCCTTCATGGACTTTTTTATAGCGGCACGACGGCGCACGAGCTCACGCTCATCGGCGGAAAGGTCCGAGGTGTCGATGCCGTCGAGCAGGCCGGGCTTGGGACGCTTTTTGTTGCGGCGTTTAGGTTTGCGCTTGGGCTTGGTGGCAGACTCGTCGGCTGTGGTGGCCTCGGCATCGTTGACGGCGCCGTTGGCTTCAAGCCGGTCTTCCTTCAGCTCAACCAGCGCATCAATGAGTCCCTTGTCGGCGGGCATCCATTCCACCGTGGCAAGCGAGGTGCGCGGAATCCAGCGGATATCGAGCTGGCGGTCGTGCTTCTGGGGCTCGCCGGATTCATCGGCCAGCGAGCAGTAATAGCACTCCATTGAGAGATGAAAATCGGGGTAGTCGTACTCAACGGTGTAGAAGTCACGCAGGTTGGTGACTTTTACCTGCAGCTCTTCCATGAGCTCGCGGCGTACGGCGTCTTCGGACGACTCGCCGCGCATGAGCTTACCACCCGGGAACTCCCAAAGTCCTTGCATGTCGCCGTAGCCGCGCTGCACGGCCAGCAGCTCGTCGGATCCTTCCTTGCGAATGATCCCGGCGGCAACATGAACAGTCTTCAACAGGAGTCCTCTCTCAACATCAACATGTGACAGGCTAGCTACCCGTACCTTACACAACGGTAAGGCAAGCGTAAGCCATATCGATGGTAGCCGACCCGGCTTCTTGCGACTATAGATGCCGTAGACTAATCGCAAGAAAGGACTCGGTATGCAAACCACGCACATGGCGACCCCGGTACTGGAGGTCGCGCACCTCGAAAAGGTATATGGCGCGCTGGGCAATGTGACCCGCGCGCTCAACGATGTCAGCTTTACCGTCAATCGCGGCGAATTCGTTGGCATTATGGGCGCCTCGGGTTCGGGCAAGTCGACGTTGCTCAACTGCGTCTCGACCATCGATAGCGCCACGAGCGGCACCATCCGCATCAACGGCCAGGACGTTACGCGCATGAAGCAGGCCAAGCTCTCGCAGTTTCGCCGTGAGGAGCTGGGCTTTATCTTCCAGGACTCCAACCTGCTCGATACGCTCACAGCACGCGAGAACATCGCCCTGCCGCTCACCATTGCCCGCACAAACTCGGCAGAGATCTCGACCCGCGTGCAGGATGTGGCAGCGCGCCTGTCTATCAGTCAGGTGCTCGACAAGTATCCCTACCAGATGTCCGGCGGTCAGCAGCAGCGCGTTGCCGCTGCTCGCGCGCTCGTCACCGACCCCACCATGATCATGGCCGACGAGCCCACCGGCGCCCTCGATTCCAAGAGCGCCCGCCTGCTGCTCGAGAGCCTAGAGGCCCTCAACCGCCGCCTGCGTGCCACCGTGCTCATGGTCACGCACGACAGCTTTGCCGCCAGCTACACGAGCCGCGTACTGTTTATCCGCGACGGCAAGATCTTCACCGAGCTGCGCCGCGGCGATACCGACCGCCGAGAGTTCTTCGACCGCATTATGGAGGTCGTTGCCATGATGGGCGGTGAGGGCTCCGATGCTCTGTAAACTCGCTTGGGGCAACGTCCGCCGCGCCGGCCGCGACTACCTCGTCTACCTTTTGACGCTCACCTTGGGCGTCACCGTTTTCTATGCCTTTAACACCGTCTCGATGCAGGTCGATATTGCCGGCATTGAGGAAGAGGGACTGTCCGAGCTCATGGGCACCATGCTCGGTTACCTTACGTACTTTTTAGCCGGCGTCATGGCCTTTTTGATGGTGTATGCCAATAACTTCATCATGAAACGCCGCAAGAAGGAGTTTGGCCTGTACCAGGTGCTCGGCATGGGGCGCGGGCGCGTCGCCACGATCATGGCGCTCGAGACGGTGATCGTTTCGGTCGGCGCCTTTGTCGCCGGTATTGTGCTGGGCGTGGGGCTCTCCCAGCTCATGACGTTCTTTACGGCCTCGCTCTTTAAGACGCAGATCGCCAATTTCCGCTTCTTTTTCTCGGTGCATGCGTTCAACCTGACCCTTGCCTGCATGCTCGTAATGTTTGTGCTCACGCTCCTGCTGAATCTGCGCGCCGTGCGCCGTACCAAACTCATCGAGCTTATGGGTGCCGAGCGTCGCAACGAGAGCATCAAGACACGCAACCCCTGGATTGCGATTGTCATCTTTACCGTGGGCGTGCTACTTGTGGGCGTGGCCTATTACCGTCTGCTGCGCGATGGGTTCCCGCTAACCGAGACGGGCGACAAGCTGGACGGGGCCATGAGCCAGTTCGGCATTACGACCGCTATGGTTACGGTGGGCACCTTTGCCCTGTTCTGGGGACTCTCGGGCATGCTCATCAAGCTGCTGCAGAGCCTGCGCGGCGTGTATTGGCGCGGCCTCAATATGTTTACCGTGCGTCAGCTTTCGGCCAAGGTCAATACGGTGTGCTTTTCGATGGGCGTCATCGCGATGATTCTGTTTTTGGCCATTACCTCGGTGACCTGCGGTATGTCGATTGCCAACGTGATGAACGAGAATCTGGAGCGCTATAACCCTGTTGACGTGTCTCAGACGTATGTCTATTACACGCCCGAAACGCTCGACTACTACAAGGAGTATGTCAATCCGTCTGAGGCCGATCGCATGGTGCTGGCCGATGCAACGGTCGATTTGTACGCTGCATGGCATGGCGATCGTAAAGATCCCGATAACGTTGCAGACGGTATTAAGGGCAAGTCGGCGGACAACAACGACGAGACCGGCAAAAAGGTCAATATCGCCGATGTTGCCGGTGAGCATGTGCAGATAGATTCGTATCTGAGTTACCCGCTTGGCGGCTCGGGCCCCTCGGTGGTGGCGGGTGAGATGTGCAAGGCCATGGGCGAAAAGCTTCCCAAGGCGCTCGAGGGAAGCAACGCCGATGCGATGGGTCTGTATGTGACGCCGGCGAGCCAGTACAACAAACTGCGCCAGATGATGGGCGAGGAGCCGGTGAGCATTGGCCGGGACCAGTACTTGCTCACGTGTGATATGGGCGGTGAGCTGGGCGACCTGTACACCAAATACATGGCCGGCGGCTATACCCTCACCTTGGGCGGGCATGAGCTCAAGCCCGCAACCGATAAGTCGGACGAGGACACGGCGGCCATCGCCAACTCGGCGATGGGCAGCAATCCCGGTACCGTGGTCGTAGCCGATGAGCTGCTGTCCCAGCTTAACCTGCAGCCGTATTCCAGTAATCTGCTCGTTAACTACAAGCAGGGGATGGATGTGACCAAGGCAGACGAGAGCATTAAATACACCATGCTCGACATTCTGCTCGTTGACGGCAAGGAGCCGGGGGGATGGGGAGTCTTCATCACGCGTTCCGAGATGTACACGCAAGCAGCGCAGATGAACGGCATGATTAGCTATCTAGCCATCTACATTGGCTTTGTGCTGGTCGTTGCATGTGCGGCGATTCTGTCGATCCAGCAGCTCTCCAATGTGGCCGACGGCAGCCGCAGCTATCGTGTGCTGGCACAGATCGGCTGTGACGACCGTCAGATCCGGCATTCGGTGATGGCGCAGCAAGCGGTGTTCTTCCTGTTCCCGCTGGCAGTGGGCTTGGCGCACTCCTTTGTGGCGCTCAAGGTGATCATCGAGCTGGTGAGCGTATTCGGCGATATGAGCATCGCCGGCACCGTGGGCCTCACCTGTGCAATCTTCCTGGCAGCATACGGTGGCTACTTCCTGGTGACGTACCTCATGAGCACCGGCATGGTACAAGCTGCCATCGCCACCCGCTACAGCGAGTAGCAGGCGGGGCAAAATCGTCGCAAAACCAGTGCGAACAACCGCCGCGAAGGGAGTCCAGCCCCCCTTCGCGGCGTTTTTTTGTCTGACTGATGAGTCTCAAGGCCAAGTGAGTAGACTTTTTTGGATCTGTCGAGTACATCGTGGGTGGCGCCCAATAAAACCGCAGGTCAGGGCTGTGGCGCATTTGGTCGTGCTTCGCCTCCTGCAAAAAGCCTACTCACTCAGTTTTTTCTGTTAGAAGATTGCCGCGAGGGAAAGCAGCTCCCTTGCGGCGGTTGGCGTTTGCCCAGATAAAACCTGCCAAAATAAACCTGTCCCTTTTTGGTCGGTGTGGGTTTTTGGACGCTTGCCCGACGAGAGTGGATAATCTCCCACTTTGAGCGCGAACATGGGCCAAAAACGGGAGATTATCCACTCTCGTGGTGAGCGGGCCCTTGTGTCGATTCATTCCCTTTTTAGTAGGCTGTGCTTGCACTTTAGCGTGCGACAGCGGATAATGCCGAGCACTCGACAATACGCTTATTGCTCTCTCTATAGATTGAGGAGGCCCCTATGGCCATGGATTTCAAACGCAGGCTGCCGATCCCCATGGAGATCCGCGAGGAAATGCCGCTTTCTGCCGAGCTTACCGCCAAAAAGCAGGCATTTGACGCCGAGGTCGTCAAAGTCTTTACCGGCGAGGACGCACGCAAGGTGCTTATCATCGGCCCGTGCTCTGCCGACCGCGAGGACTCGGTGCTTGAGTACATGAACCGACTGGCCAAGACCGCCGAGGAGGTCAAGGACAAGCTCATCATCATTCCGCGCGTCTACACCAATAAGCCGCGTACCAAGGGCACCGGTTACAAGGGTCTTCTGCACAACCCCAACCCCGAGGCTCCCGACGACCTGCTCGAGGGCGTCAAGGCCATCCGCCATATGCACCTGCGCGTTATTGAGGAAACGGGCTTCTTCACCGCCGACGAGATGCTCTACCCGTCCAACTACCAGTACCTCGTTGACCTGCTGAGCTATGTTGCCGTGGGCGCACGCTCGGTCGAGAACCAGGAGCACCGTCTGGTGTCGAGCGGCATTTCGGTACCCGTCGGCATGAAGAATCCCACTGCCGGCTCTACCACCGTTATGCTCAACTCCATTTACGCCGCACAGGCGCACCAGAGCTTCATCTTCCGTAACTGGGAAGTCGAGTGCGATGGCAACCCGCTTGCGCACGCCGTCATGCGCGGCTACATCGGTCTCGATGGGCGCACCTACCCCAACTACCACTACGAGCACCTCGAGCGCCTGGCCGAGCGCTACACCGAGCACGCCGGCTACGCCAACCCAGCGGCGGTCATCGACTGCAACCACGACAACTCGGGCAAGCGACCGCTTGAGCAGTATCGCATTTGCAAGGAGGTGCTCGACAGCTGCCGCCGCAACGAGTCCATCTCCAAGCTGGTCAAGGGCTTTATGATCGAGTCTTACCTGGAAGACGGCAACCAGCCGGTCGACGGCGGCGTCTTTGGCAAGTCGATCACCGACCCTTGCCTGGGCTGGGAAAAGACCGACTACCTCATCCACGAGATCGCGGAACGTATTTAGTTATGCGGGTTTACCAACCCGCGTAACGGCTCGACGCTGCGCGCCGCCCAGAGCGACAATTTGTCATTCAAAAGGCAAGGCATGACCAGAAGGTCTATGCCTTGCCTTTTTCATGCCAATTTGTTCGCTCTGGACGGCGCTCGCTGTCCGCCCTCTACCTGCGGCGTTGTCTTGCTCCAGGGGCACTCATTGGGGACGTACTTAAATGAGTAGTCGTTGGGGACGTTCTTGTTTGACTAGTCGTTTAAGAACGTCCCCAATGACTACCTTTCAAACCTGGCAGTTAGGGACGTTCCTTATCTGCCGGCACTTGGGGACACTCCTTGCATCGGCTGACGCGGTTTGCTCGCTGGCATTGCTAGATTTTTTGGCGTTCTCTAAGTCCTGTGGGCAAAAAATGCCAAATATGAGTACTGTTGCTATCGTAGTGCCATATTGACGGAATAAGATAATAGACATAACAGCAAATATGTTCATTAACCTCAACGCATATAAGTCCGCTATAGGGCTGTTTGATCAATTTAGGAGCGCGTGCAAGCCGTGTGAGCAGCATTTGGGGCTGTTTTGGCTGTTACTAAAAAGGTAACAGTACTCATATTTGCCCTTTTTTGCCCACGGGGTCTGGAAAGCGCCGTCAATCAGGTCCCAGGGAAGGCGGCTCGAGGCCCAAAGGACACAAAACGGGGGCGCAGGTTGTCCTGTGCCCCGTTCTCGGGCGTCATCCGTTCCCTGCGGTCGAATCTACGCCGCTTCGTCGAACTGCGAGTTGTACAGGTCGGCGTAGAAGCCGCCTTGGGCGAGCAGCTCGTCGTGTGTGCCCTTCTCGACGATGTCGCCGTCGCGAATCACCAAGATTACGTCGGCGCTGCGGATCGTGGACAGACGGTGCGCGATGACAAAGCTGGTACGGCCCTGCATCAGCGCATCCATGGCACGCTGAATGAGCTCCTCGGTGCGGGTGTCCACGTTGGAAGTCGCCTCGTCTAGAATCAGCGCCGGGCGGTCGGCCAAAATGGCACGGGCGATGGTCACGAGCTGGCGCTGACCCTGCGACAGGTTAGTGCCCTCCTCGTTAATCATAAAGTCGTAGCCACCGGCGAGCGTATGGATAAAGTGGTCGCAGCGTGCGGCGCGTGCAGCGGCTTCGACCTCGGCATCGCTCGCGTCGGGGCGTCCGTAGCGGATGTTCTCGCGGATGGTGCCGTTAAACAGCCAGGTATCCTGCAACACCATGGCAAACTCGCCGCGAAGTGCCGCGCGGTCCCAGTCGCGCACGTCGACGCCCTCGACACGCAGCGAACCGCCGTCCACGTCGTAGAAGCGCTGCAGCAGCTTGATGAGCGTGGTCTTGCCGGCGCCGGTGGGGCCGACGATGGCGATGGTCTGGCCGGGCTGCGCCTCGCAGCTAAAGTCGTGGATGATGGTCTTGTCGGGCGTGTAGCCAAACTTGACATGGTCAAACTCCACGTGGCCGGGGCGCTTCTCGGGAATCTGCGCGTCGGCTTTCTGCTCCTCCTCGGGCACGGCCAGGAACTCAAAGACGCGCTCGGTGGCGGCGGCCATCGACTGCATCGTGTTGCTCACGTTGCCCAACTGCTGCACGGGTTGCGTAAAGTTGCGAACGTACTGGATAAAGCTCTGAATGTCGCCGGGCGTGGCATTGCCGGTCAGCGCGAGCTGCGCGCCCACCACGACGACGCCCACGTAGCCCATGTTGCCCACCAAGCTCATAAGCGGCATCATCAGGCCCGACAGGAACTGCGAGCGCCAGCCACTAATAAAGAGGCGGTCGTTTTGACGGTCGAACTCCTCGATCGAGGCCTCGGCGCGGTCGAACACCTGAATGACATTCTGGCCGGCAAAGTCCTCCTCGATAATGCCGTTGACGGTGCCCAGGACCTGTTGCTGCTCGCGGAAGTACGGCTGCGAGAAGTGAATCATCACGGCCATGATCACGGCGGCGACGGGCAGCGTGACCACGACGACGCCGGTGAGCGGCAGGCTGATCGAAAGCATCATGACGAGCACGCCGATAATCTGCGTCACCGACGTGATGAGCTGCGTCACGCTCTGGTTGAGTGACTGACCCAGCGTATCGACGTCGTTGGTGATGCGGCTGAGCACGTCGCCCTTGCTGTGGCCGTTGAAGTAGCTCATCGGCACAACGGCAATCTTGGCGGCGATCTCCTTGCGCATGCGGTAGCAAATCTTTTGCGTGACGCCGGTCATAAGCCAGCCTTGGATGAGGCTGCAGACAGAGCTTGCCAGATACAGACAGAGCAAAAAGCCGAGCGTCTTGGCGATCCAGGCAAAGTCGACATCGCCGGTACCGTTGACCTTGGAGACCAGGCCTTCGAACAGCTTGGTCGTAACCTGGCCGAGCACCTTGGGCCCCACAATATTAAAGATGACCGAGCACACGGCAAAGGCGACGGCGGCAAACACGGCAATCTTGTGCTGGCCGATATAGCTGAGTAGCTGCCTCATGGTGCCCTTAAAGTCCTTGGCCTTTTCGCCGCGGCCCATGCCGCCCATGCGACCCATGGGGCCACGCTGACGGGTGGGCTTGGGAATCTGAGTCTTGGTCTCGTCTGCCATTAGCGCTCGCCTCCTTCCATAACGGCTGCAATCTCTTCTTGGGTAAGCCCCAGTTCCTCGGCAGAAAGCTGCGACTGGGCGATCTCCAGGTACGCCGGGCAGTTGTGCAGTAGCTCCTCGTGCGTGCCGGTTCCCACCACGTGGCCGTCGTCGAGCACGATGATCTGGTCGGCGTGCATGATGGTCGCGATGCGCTGGGCCACGATCACGAGCGCAGCGTCGGTGACGTTTTTGGCCAGCTCGTCACGCAGGCGAGCGTCGGTCTTGTAATCGAGCGCGCTAAACGAATCGTCGAACACCACGACCTCGGGCTTTTTGGCCAGGGCGCGGGCGATGGCCAGGCGCTGGCGCTGGCCGCCCGAGACATTGGATCCGCCCTGGCTGATGGGGGAGTCGTAGCCGCCCTCGCGCTCGGCGATAAAGTCCTCGGCCTGGGCGATGCGTGCCGCCTGGCGCATGTCATCATCGCTCACCATGTCGCCGGCAAACTTGAGGTTGCTCTCGACAGTGCCCGAGAACAGGCGCCCCTGCTGCGGGATATAACCGATGCGGCGACGAAGCTCGGAGAGGGTCATATCGCGCACGTCGATGCCGTCGAGCGAAATGCTGCCGCCCGTGACGTCGTACAGGCGCGGAATGAGCTGCACGAGCGTGGACTTGCCCGAGCCCGTGGAGCCGATGATGCCGAGCATCTGACCGGCGTGCGTGGTGAAGTTCACGCCGCTGATGACATCGGCGCGGGCATCGGGATACTGGAAGCTCACGTCGCGGAAGGTGAGCTCACCGCGCGGCGCGCTGACCGCGGGCACCTTGGGCGATGCGGGGTCGTTGATGCTCGTGGGGCAGGTAATGACCTCTTCCACGCGCTCGGCTGCGACCTCGGCGCGGGGCAGGATGACCGAAACCATGGTGAGGATCATAAACGCCATGACGATCTGCATGGTGTAGGAGATAAACGCCATCATGTTGCCGACCTGCATCACGCCGTCGGACACGCCCTGCGCGCCAAACCAGACGATAAGCACGGTGATGCAGTTCATGACGAGCATCATGAGCGGCATCATAAAGCTCATGGCGCGGTTGGTGTAGAGCTGCGTGGTCATCAGGTCGAGTGACGCCTTGTCAAAACGCTCGAGCTCATGCTCCTCGCGGTTAAACGAGCGGATGGGCATAAGGCCGTCGAGCAGCTCGCGGGCGGTAAGGTTCACGCGGTCCACAAAGCTCTGCATCTTTTTGAACTTGGGCATGGTGAGGCCCATGAGCACGCCGACGACGGCCGAGACCGCGATGATGGCCACGGCGATGGTCCACTCCAGGCCGGTGTGGTTGGCCAGGACGCGCATAACGGCGACGATGCCCATGACGGGTGCCATGAGGCACATGCGGATAAACAGGGTCGCGGCCATCTGTATCTGCTGAATATCGTTGGTACAGCGGGTGATGAGCGAGGCCTGGCTAAACTTGCCCACCTCGGCCGGCGAGAAGTGCATGACCTTGTTGAAGGTCTCGCGGCGCAGGTCACGGGCGATGGAGCAGGCGGTGCGCGACGCCACAGCGCCGGTCAGGATGGTGGCGACCAGCGAGATCAGGCACAGGCCAAACATCGTGGTCGCCATGCGGCCCAGATAGGCGTTCTGCACGTCGGCGGGGTCGATGCCCTGCGCCTTGTACTCGTCCTGCACATAGCTCACGGCGCGTTGGGTCACGATAGAGCCCGACATGGAGCCCATTTTGTCTGCCATTTCGCTGGCGCCTTCGACGAGCTTGCCCTGATCGATCAGGCCGCCTTCAACGCCTAGGCGCAGGCTCTTCATGGTGATCTTGCCGCCATCGGCGTCGATCTGCTTTTGCATGCTCTGCGCCGCTGCGGCCTTCTGCTGCATCTCGGCGAGCTGCTCGGGCGTCATCGCTGCCATCTGCTCGGGGGAGGGCATGGCCTGGGCGGCGCTGCTGTCTTGGTCGCTGGACGTGCCCATCATATCGCCCATGGAGCTGGCGTCGATGCCCTGGTTGAGCGAAAGAACGACGGTCTCGGGCAGACTCATAATGTCGGCAATCTTGCTACCGTCGGCGCGCTCCTCCTCGGTGCCCTTGTACGCTCGAATGCCGTTATTGTCCGCCTTGCTAAACACGGCCTCCACGGCTTTGGCGTCCTTGGCGCTCATAAAGAGTTCGAGGTCGTCGAGCGATTCGGCGCGGATGGTGTCAGGCACGGACGAGGCGATGCCGCCTTGCTGTACGCCCACGTCGACGATGTCGCTCATATAGGTAGGCAGCGCCAGATCGGCATTGCAGCTGATCACGATGAGCACGATAGCTGTAAGCAGTGCCAGGATATGCTTTTTAAAGAGCTTGAGAATCCTCACTCGGCATCTCTCCTTTCTTGATTGCGGTCGATAATTTCGTTGGCACGCCTTAGAAGGCGCACCATCTCTTGGGTATCCGTTTCGCCGAGCTGCTCGAGAAAGGCCGCGGTGCGGTCCTCGAATTCCCGACGTTTGATTTCGAGGTCTTGTCGGCCTTTGTCGGTCACCGTGACGTGTACGCGACGACGGTCGGTTTTTGAGTGCTCGCGCTCGACCCAGCCCTTGCCCTCGAGGGCGCGCAGGATGTTGGCGATGCGGGCGCTCGAGACCCAAGCGCGATCGGCGAGTTCGCTCGGCGTGAGCGAACCGCCGGCGAGCATGAGAGCGCGCATGACGGCCATCTCGCCGCTCATCGCCTGGTCGACAAAACGCGAAACGTGCTGGTGCATGCTGCCAAACTCGGTAAAGAGCTGACGCCCAAGCTCATGAAAATCGGTATCTTCCACCGAAAACCCCTAACACTAGAAACTATTTTTGGTGAAAGATGATACCCCTGTATGCACACCTCATACAGTAGATTTTTGGGACATGCCTAGAAATCTACCTTCGTGGGCATTTCATGCCACCGCCTCCGTCGCGGCGAAAAAGTAGATTTCTAGGCATGTCTCAAAAAACTATCGGTGGGTACTTTACCCTGCTAAAGCTGGCATAACAGCTAGAGTGAAGGACGTATAAAGGCAAGGGGGAATATCAAATAATTCGGTGAACGGTAGCTGATGGCGGGCGCGTTTCCTGCGGATTTGTTGAAAACGCTCTAATGACACAAAAAAAGGAACATATAACAGCCCTGATGAAGGGGGTGGCTATGTTATCCTTCACTAACGGGTGAAATCTTGGGTTTAGGGTTGCAAGACCAAGGTGAATAAACGTTTTTCCCTGTGCTAATGTGCGGCGGAAAGCGAATGAAGCCGGTCATGCAGGTCTAACATTCAAGAATTCAATAAGCAGCGGTGTGAGAGAGCGCCGCATTACACGTAACTAGGAGCGTGGTTACACAATGCAGGAGGCATGGGAAGGCTTCAAGGAAGGCATCTGGACGGGAGAGGTTGACGTCCGAGACTTCATCCAGAAGAACTACACCCCCTACGAGGGCGACGAGTCGTTCCTCGCCGGCCCGACCGAGCGTACCAAGGAGCTGTGGGGCGAGGTTCTCGACCTGCTGCTCAAGGAGCGCGAGCAGGGCGGCGTCCTCGATATGGACACCAAGACCGTCACGGGTATCGTGAGCCACCCCGCTGGCTACATCGATAACGCCCATCGCGACAAGGAGACCATCGTCGGCCTCCAGACCGACAAGCCGCTCAAGCGTGCGCTGCACGTCAACGGTGGTATCCGCATCGCTTGCCAGGCTGCCAGCCAGCACGGCTACAAGATCGACGAGAACGTTGTCGAGCGCTACACCTTCGAGCGCAAGACCCACAACGCCGGCGTCTTCGATGTCTACACCCCCGAGATGCGCGCCTGCCGTTCGGCCCACATCATCACCGGTCTGCCCGATGGCTATGGCCGCGGCCGCATCATCGGCGACTACCGTCGTGTCGCCCTGTACGGTGTCGACTACCTGATCAAGGACAAGGAGGCCCAGAAGGCTTCCACCCCGACGGTCATGACCGCCGACAACATCCGCGATCGTGAGGAGCTGCAGGAGCAGATTCGCGCCCTCGGCGAGCTCAAGATGATGGCCGAGACCTATGGTTTCGACATTTCCAACCCTGCTACCAACACGCAGGAGGCCATCCAGTGGATGTACTTCGCCTATCTCGCTGCCGTTAAGGAGCAGAACGGCGCCGCTATGTCCATCGGCCGTACCTCCACGTTCATCGACATCTACGCTGAGCGCGACCTTGCCAACGGCACCTTCACCGAGGAGCAGATCCAGGAGTTCGTGGATCACTTCATCATGAAGCTTCGCATGGTTAAGTTTGCCCGTACCCCCGAGTACCAGGCCCTGTTCACCGGCGACCCGCAGTGGGTCACCGAGTCCATCGGCGGCATGGGTGTCGACGGCCGTACGCTCGTTACCAAGATGAGCTACCGCTACCTGCACACGCTCGAGAACATGGGCACCAGCCCCGAGCCCAACATGACCGTTCTGTGGTCGACCCGTCTGCCCGAGAACTTCAAGAAGTTCTGCGCCAAGACTTCTGTCGCCAGCTCCTCGATCCAGTACGAGAACGACGACCTCATGCGCGTTTACCACGGCGACGACTACGGTATCGCCTGCTGCGTGTCCTCCATGCGCATCGGCAAGGAGATGCAGTTCTTCGGCGCCCGTGCCAACCTGGCCAAGTGCCTGCTCTACGCGCTCAACGGCGGTGTTGACGAGGTCTCCAAGAAGCAGGTCGGCCCCAAGTACCGCGCCGTCGAGGGCGATACGCTCGATTACGACGACGTTGTGGCCAAGTACAACGACATGATGAAGTGGCTCGCTGGCGTGTACGTCAACTCGCTGAACATCATTCACTACATGCACGACAAGTACTGCTACGAGCGCATCCAGATGGCTCTGCACGACAAGCACGTGCATCGCTGGTTCGCTACGGGCATCGCTGGCCTTTCCGTCGTGGCTGACTCCCTGTCCGCCATCAAGTACGCCAAGGTCCACCCCGTCCGTGACGAGAACGGCATCATCGTCGACTTTGAGACCGAGGGCGAGTTCCCCAAGTACGGTAACGACGACGACCGCGTCGACCAGATCGCTCACGACGTTGTGCACCAGTTCATGGAGTACATCCGCATGAACGACACCTACCGCAACTCCGTGCCTACGACCTCGGTTCTGACCATTACCTCCAACGTCGTGTACGGTAAGAAGACCGGCTCCACGCCCGACGGCCGCAAGGCTGGCCAGCCGTTCGCCCCGGGTGCTAACCCCATGCACAAGCGCGATAGCCACGGCGCCATCGCTTCGCTGTCTTCGGTTTCCAAGCTCCCGTTCCGTGATGCTCAGGACGGCATCTCCAACACCTTCTCCATCATTCCGGGTGCGCTCGGCAAGGAGGACCAGGTGTTCTTTGGCGATATCGACCTTGATCAGCTGGGCGAGTAACTATTGTTAGTGCTATACTAACAATAACGATTACTGATTAGCGCGCGGGTTTCGGCCGGCGCCTATCGATCGAAGGAGACACATTATGAAGGTTTCTGAAGTTTCCGAGACTCAGGCCGATAACCTGGTCCACATGCTCGACGCTTACGCCGAGAAGGGTGGCCACCACCTGAACATCAACGTCTTCAACCGTGAGACGCTGCTTGACGCTCAGGCTCACCCCGAGAAGTACCCGCAGCTGACCATCCGCGTTTCCGGCTATGCCGTGAACTTCCACACGCTCACCAAGGAGCAGCAGGACGAGGTCATTTCGCGTACCTTCCACGACAAGTTCTAAAGGGGTTTAACTCCCGCAGGATCGCCGGGCCGCTTTGGGTTACTTTCCAAAACGTCCTCGGACATGCAAAGGGCTCCGCTGCGCGCTTCGCGCGGCGGAGCCCTTTGCGTCCTGCGGAAATGTTTTGGAAAGTAACCCAAAGCGGCCCGGCGGGGGTCCTGTGTAGTCACCCTTTAGGCGGAACTCTCCTAATTATTTGGATGAGTCGTTTACTTACTTGTGCTGTTACCGTCTTCCCGCTGTTGTTGGGGTATGCTTTGTTCGTATGTAAACGTTTGACATGTTGATGGGGGAGGGTGCTATGGCTCGCGAGGGCGCTCGTTCTAAGGATTCTGCTAAGCCTGGCATCAAGGAAGTTGCAGCGGTGGCGGGGGTTTCGCCTACTACGGTATCTCGCGTGCTTAATAATCGCGGCTATATTAGCCAAGAGACCCGCGATAAGGTCCATGCCGCGATGGAGCGCATCAACTATACGCCCAACGATATCGCCCGCGCCATGCTCAACGGTCGCCTGAATCTTATCGGTATGATCGTTCCCTTTGTGAGCAGCCCGTTCCATGCTCAGGTTGTGCAGGCGGTCGAGCGCACGTTAGCGGAAAACGGCTTTAAGATGTTGCTGTGCAACAGCGCCAATCGACCCGATCTTGAGCGTTCCTATATTGACATGCTCCGCCGCAATATGGTCGACGGCGTCATCGTCAACTCCCTCAATATCGGTGCCGAGGCATATGCCGAGATGGGCTTGAGCCTGGTTGGCATCGACTGCGATCTTGGCGAGGGCTCTGTCCAGATTGCAAGTGACAGCTATGGCATTGGCGAGCTCGCCACGCGCCGTCTGATTGATGACGGCTGCAGGCGTATCCTGTGCCTGCGCAGCAATAGCCGCATGCGCATGCCTGCCAATAAGCGTACCGATGCCTACCTCGATGTTGTTGAGCAGGCCGGTTTGTCCGCGCTTGTCCGTGAGGTTGAGTTCGTTAAGCCCGACGACGAAAAGGGCGCGGTCGTTGCGAAGATCCTCGATGAGAACCCCGATATTGACGGCATCTTTGCGGGAGACGATACGATGGCGGCCATCTGTCTCAACGTGATGAAGCAGCGCGGCTTGAGCGCTCCAGACGATATTAAGGTCGTGGGCGCGGATGGTGCCCGCCGAACTATGACGTTTATGCCTGACTTAACAACCGTACGTCAAGATATCGATCGCATCGGAGAGCTCGCGGCGCAATCCATCATCGCTCTTATTAACGGCGATAATCCCGAATCGAATATCAAGCTCCCCGTCGAACTCATTGAGGGCAAAACCGCGTAGTTCATCCCGTGCCAAAAGAATTCCTCAAACGCCTCTGATGACCGTTCACCGGCATATGTCAACCGTTTGCCGACGACTGGAACTGCGAAAAGACGTATTGGTGTGAAAACGTTTGACATATGAAAACGATTGACATATCTTGCCATTGTACCGAGTTAGTATGTCGTGGAAAGGAAGTCTCGGATGCACAAGGTGTATTACCAGCCTGAGGGAATTTGGGTAGGCGACATCATGCCGTACGGCGAGGACGGCACGTTCTATCTCTATCATCAGCGTGACACGCGTAACCCCGAACCTTTCGGCGAGCCGTTTGGCTGGGCACTCGCTACGACCAAGGATTTCGTCAACTACAAGGACTTTGGCGAGAGCCTTGAGCGCGGCGGCGACGAGGAAGTCGACCAGTTCATTTATGCCGGCACGGTGTTTAAGGTGGGCGACAAGTACCATGCGCTCTACACTGGTTGCAATCGCGATAAGGTCCGCGTACGTTTGATGAAGCAGGTTCTTCTTCATGCAACGAGCGACGACGCCGTCAAGTGGGAGAAGAACATCGCCGAGACGCTGCTTCCGCCCCAGGAGGGTTACGATGACCGCAACTGGCGCGATCCCTTTGTGCTTTGGGATGAGGAGAACGAAGAGTACATGCTCATCCTCGGCACGCGTGTGGGCGAGGACAAGCGTCTGATGACCGGCCGCCTGGTCAAGTTCACCTCCAAGGATCTGACCAACTGGGAGTTCCAGGGCGACTGGTGGAACCCGGGCCTGTACACCATGTTTGAGATGCCTGATCTCTTTAAGATGGGCGACTGGTGGTACCTCGTCTTTTCCGAGTACAGCGACGGCAACAAGACCCGTTACCGCATGTCCAAGTCCATCAACGGTCCTTGGATTACCCCCGCTGACGATTCCTTCGACGGCCGCGCGTACTACGCCGCTCGCACCGCATTCGATGGCGAGCGTCGCGTTCTCTTTGGTTGGGTTCCTACGCGTGACGAGGGCGGCGACCCCAGCTCTTACCTATGGGGTGGCACCTTTATGCCCCTCGAGATCGTTCAGCGTGCCGACGGAACGCTCGGCACCAAGCTCCCCGACAGCATGCTTGGCGCCTTTGGCGAGGCTAAGGCAGTCGAGACCTTTGAGCTTTCCTGCGAGTCGGGCAAGGTCGAGCAGGTGCTCGCCGCAGATGCCGGCTCCACCTACTTGCTCGATGCCGACATTGAGCTCGGCGGTAACGCTGCCGGCTTCTCGGTCAAGTTCGCCGAGGACGCCGAGACCGGTCTTGCCTATGAGTTCCGCGCCAACCTGCGCGAGGGCAAGCTCGAGTTCACGCCGGCTCCCCAGTACCCGTGGTTCCAGGTCAACAACATGGGCCTCGAGCGTCCGTTGTTCTTTAAGGGCGAGGGCACTCACCATGTGCGTCTGGTCGTCGACGACGACATCGCGACCATCTTTGTCGATGACGTTGCGCTCAACGCTCGCTTCTGCAACAAGCAGGGCCAGGGTGTGGCGCTTACCGTCACCGACGGTGCGCTCAAGTGCGCAAGCGCAACGATCGCGTCTCTGTAGCGGCAACGAACCGTTTTATGATTTAGAAAAGGAATGGAGAGGAACATGGACTACAAGACAGTGTCCCAGCAAGTCGTCGACAACGTCGGCGGACTGGAGAACATCGAGGGCGCCACGCATTGCGTGACCCGTCTGCGTCTGGTGCTCAAGGATACGAGCAAATACAACAAGGCCGAGCTCGAGAACATCGATGGCGTCAAGGGCGTGCTGTACAACAGCGGCCAGCTCATGATCATCTTCGGTACCGGTACCGTCAACAAGGTTTACGATGAGTTTATGGCTCTGACGGGCGTTAAGGAGATCAGCGCTTCCGAGGTCAAGGGCGCCGAGGCGGACAAGAAGGGCAAGTTCTTCTCGGTCCTCAAGGTATTCTCGGACATCTTTATTCCCATCATTCCCGCCTTCGTCGGCGCTGCTATCATCATCGGCCTTAAGTCGCTGATCGTTGCCAACGGCCTCTTTGGCATGGAGGGCAGCCTCGCCGATCACAGCGAGTTCCTCAAGAACCTCGCAAGCTTCTTTGCCATTATCGCCACCACGTTCGACTACCTGCCTGTCCTGGTTATGTACAGCGCAGTCAAGCGTTTTGGCGGTAACCCGATCCTGGGCATCCTCGTCGGTATCGTCATGGTTCACCCGAGCCTTATGAACCGCAACACGTTCGTTATGGACCCGACGGGTGCTGAGTACTGGAACTTTGGTCCGCTCTCCATTCCCATGGTTGCTTTCCAGGGCGGCGTGTTCCCTGCAATTCTGACCGCCTGGTTTATGGCCAAGGTCGAAAAGATTGCCCAGAAGTACATCCCCGAGGTCGTTTCGTTCGTCTTTGTCCCGACCGTTACCCTGATTCTTGCTAACGTCGCCCTGTTCACCGTGTTCGGCCCGCTCGGTAACCTGATCGGTGACGTCCTCGCCGGCGTAATCGATATCCTGTACAACAGGATGGGCGTCTTTGGTGCCTTTGTCTTCGCCGCGTTCCTGCAGCCGCTCGTCGTTACCGGTACGCATCAGTTCATCCAGGGTATCGAGGCAAACCTTGTTGCCACGACTGGCTTCAACTACATCCAGGCCATCTGGTCGGTTTCCATCATCGCCCAGGGCGGCGGCGCCGTCGGTATGTACCTCATTCACAAGAAGCACTCCAAAGAGCGCAACATCTGCATGTCGTCCTTTATCCCGACGCTGGTCGGAATCTCCGAGCCCGCTATCTTTGCTGCAAACATGCGCTATTCGATCATTCCGTTCATCTGCGCATGCATCGGTGCAGGCTGCGGCGGTGCCTTCGTCAAGCTCTTTGAGGTGCGCGCTATCGGTCAGGGTCTGACCGGCGTGCTTGGCCTGCTCATCGTCACGCCCGAGACCCTCGTGTGGTATGTGGCTGGCAATCTCATCGCCTTTATCGTGCCGATCGTCTTGATCTTTGCCTACAACAAGGCAAAGGGCGTGCCGACCACCGATGAAGAGGGCGCTGGCGCTGGCTTCGACGTTAGCTTCTAGTTGAGCCGTTCAGTGTAATCTGAGGATAAGTCCATTTGAGGAAGGGCGTTCGACTCGTGTGAGTCGAGCGTCCTTCCCCATAGACGAGAAAGTCAACGGCGATGTTAAATCAAAAAAACAAGGTGACACGCGCGGACTATGAGCAGTGGCGTGCCGGACAGGATGAGACGGCGGCCCGCATCGCGTCCGACCCCGATAGGCTTCTGTTCCATGTGGAGCCTGAGCTTGGCTGGCTCAACGACCCCAACGGTTTGGTTCAGATTGGTGATACGTATCACATCTATCATCAATACGATCCGTTCGATGCTGCGCATGGCGGTCCAGTGCTTTGGAACCATCTGACGACAAAGGATTTTGTGACGTACGAGAATCACGGCCCCGTGCTGTTCCCCGATTCCGATTTGGATTCGAGCGGAGCGTATTCTGGTTCTGCCTTTGTACGCGATGGCAAGATTCACTACTTCTATACCGGCAACGTCAAGCATTTTGACCGCGATGATTACGACTACGTGTTGACGGGCCGTGAGCAAAACCAGATTCATATGGTTGCCGAGAATCCCGACGAATTGGGCGAGAAGCGCATAGCTGTTGGACCGGTCGATTACCCCGACGATATCGGTACGCACGTGCGCGACCCCAAGATCCTTGAGCACGATGGTATCTACTACATGGTTCTGGGCGCTCGTACGAAAGACGACCGTGGCTGCGTGCTTGTCTATACCTCGCGCAATCTTGAGGACTGGAGCTATGCGACGCGCATTGAGTTGGGCGAGAAGTTTGGCTTTATGTGGGAGTGCCCCGATCTGTTTGAGCTCGATGGTGAGCTTATTCTCGTTTGCTGTCCGCAGGGCGTGCCTGCCGATGGTTGGCGTTACCGCAATCCGCATCAGTGCGTGTGGTTCCCCATCGAGGCCGATTGGGAGGCGCCGAGCTTTAAAATCGTCGGGCAGGGCATGCCCCCGATGGTCGATGCCGGTTTTGATTTCTATGCTCCGCAGTCCTTTGAGGATGCTGCGGGTCGACGTTTGATGATCGGGTGGTCTGGTTGCCCCGATGCGACGGCAGAAAGCCCGACGGTTACACGCGGGTGGCAGTGCGCGTTGACGGTGCCGCGAGAGCTGAGCATACGCGATGGCAAGCTCTGCCAGCAGCCGGCGCACGAGATTGAGAGAATGCGCGGCGATTGCGTTCGTGCTGTAGGCGGTGAGACCGTTGAGGAGCCGGGACGCCTGTTTGATGTCGTGGTTTCCTGTGAGGGAGCCAAGATGGTCGAGCTCGAGATTCGCAAGGGTGTCTTTGTGCGCTATGCAGACGGGACGCTTACCCTCGGCATGCGTGACGAAGGCTATGGGCGCGACCGGAGGTCGATCGAGCTAAGCGAGCTTCGCGATTTGCGCGTGCTTTCGGACAGTACGATGGTCGAGATTTTTGCCAACGGTGGTGAGGTAGCACTTACGAGCCGTACCTATTCGCCGGCGGTTCCGGCGATGGAGCTGCACGCCGAGGGTGCGGCGTCGATGGATTTCTACCGCCTCGCTCATTAACCGTGCATGGAGCACGATTGGACTTGCTGGGCGGAATGTGTCGCAGTTGCCGCGGCCAACTACCGTTTATCGCGTATAGCTACCGTTTGCGGAATAAGTAACACTCCTTAATAAACCGTGTAGAATCTCAGATAAGCACGGAGTTTTCCAGGGAGACGCTGTCCTTTGTTGTGTGCAAGGGGCGGCGTCTCTTTGGCGCTTGGACGCCGTTGTGCAACAGTGCGCCGGGCGTGTGTCATGTAGTGAAAAGCCAACGTCGAGATGGGTCGTGATGATAATGGGCAAGTACGTGATCGTGGTTGAGTCTGGGTCGGATGTGACGCCGGAGCTCTGCGAGCGCTACGGCATCGTGCGCGTGCCCATGCATGTCACGATTGGTGACGAGACCGTCGAGGACGGTTCCATCGATCCGCTCGAGATTTACTCGCGCTGTAACGAGTTTGGCGTTATGCCCAAGACCAGTGGCTGCGCGCCTGCGGATTTTGCTCACGTGTACGACCGCATTCACGCTGAGCAGCCCGATGCGACCATTTTGCATCTTGCGTATTCCGAGGCCACGACCTGCTCGCATCAGTCCTCGAAGATTGCGGCCCATGGCCGCGACTACGTCTTCTCTATGGACACGCGCTTTGTCTCGGTGGGCCAGTCACTCGTTGTCGTTGAGACTGCCAAATACATCGAGGCTCACCCCGATGCCACCGTCGACGAAATTTTCGCCTTCACCAATTCGGTGATGGACCGCGTACTGCTGGGTTTTGTTCCTACCGACCTTGCCTTCCTTAAGGCGGGCGGTCGCTTGTCCAACGTCGCGTTCCTGGGCGCCCATCTGCTCAAGATTAAGCCCTGCATTGAGGTAACGGGCGGCAAGTTCGTGGCGACCAAGAAGTTCCGCGGCTCTATGCTCAAGTGCGCCCGTGCCTTTATCGACCACATGGTTGCGAAGGGCGAGATCGACTACTCGCACATTGGCCTGGCGTATTCGGTGGGCCTTTCCGAGGAGCTGCGCGACGACATGGAGGTCTACGCGCATGAACTCGGCTTTAAGGACATCACCTGGACTCAGGTCGGCGGTGTGATCTCGAGCCATTGTGGTCCGACTGCCTTTGGCGCGGTGCTTACGCTTAAAGCGTAGGGCCTGGCGTCTATCGATATCTATTGCCTCGGCGGCGGGCGGGTTGCGATAACCTTTCCGCCGCTCTTGCGTGGGGCCAAATAGGACAACCCAATTGGCCGCCAAACCGTTTCACCATCATGCGTATGGGCTAGAATGGCTCTGGCATTTTAATTGGCAATAACCAAAGAGAGGCAAGGTTGCGGGAATGGCTGAGATGACGCTTGAGGGTGTGGATGCTCGTCCCGAGGACTCTGCGTTTACCCTGGGCCGCGTACATTCGATTGAAACGATGGGAACGGTCGACGGACCCGGCATCCGCTTTGTGGTGTTTGTTCAGGGCTGCCCCATGCGTTGTGCGTATTGCCACAACCCCGATACCTGGTCGGTTAACGGCGGCACCATGGTGACCGTCGAGCACCTGATGGACGAGTTCCAGAGTAACCATGAGTTTTACCGCAGCGGCGGAATTACGGTTTCGGGTGGCGAGCCGCTCCTGCAGCCCGAGTTTTTGGCCGACCTGTTCCGTGCAATGCACAACAACCCCGATGGCCGCGTGCATACCTGCCTTGACAGCTGCGGATATGCGTTTGACCCCAACCACCCCGAGAAGTTCGATGCTGTGCTCAACGAGACCGATATGGTGCTGCTCGACATTAAGCATGCCGATCCGGTTGAGCATAAAAAGCTGACCGGTTGCGATCCTGCGCGCATCCTGGCGTTTGGCGATGAGCTGGCGCGTCGCAAGATTAAGGTTGTTATTCGCCACGTGGTGGTGCCGGGCATTACCGACACGGTGGAGGAGTGTGAGGCGCTCGGTCGCCTGATTGCCCCGTGGCACAACGTGGTGGGCCTGGAAATGCTGCCGTATCACACGATGGGTGTCGTCAAGTACGAGCAACTGGGGATTCCCTATAAGCTTGAGGGCGTGCCTCAGATGGATACCGCTCGCATGCCCGAGCTGCGTAATGCCGTTATGACCGGCATGAAAAAGCGCCGTGCGGAACTCAAAAACGCCATCGGCTAGCAGCACTCATTGGGGACAGACTTAAATGAGTGCCCCCGGGCACCTAGTTGATTGCTAAAGAGCCCCGTCAAGTTGCGGTGGAATAGTTCTTGTTTATCGGCTAATACCGCCCAAACAGGAACTATTTCACCGCAACTGCGTTTTGGGCAAAGATGCGCAGCAGAATCGGTGTGTTTGCATAGAAACGCCTGTATTTTATTTAGAGACGCCTTAAACGCGACTGAATGTCTTCGGTAAGAAATGCCTGCTCGGTATTATGCTGCTCGTATATGAATGGTAGCAGTCAGGAGACCACGTGCGAAAGGGCGCATCGCGGGACGAGTATGTGCCGCAACATGGCAGCAGATATGAGACGAAGGGCACGTCTTCGCGTGGCCTTGCAGACGCTCGCATCCGCGGGGTGAAGATTGCCGCCATTGGGATGCTAACGTTGGCGGTTATTATCCTCGGAATTACCGCCAAAACCTACGCGTCGGAGCGAATGGCGCACCCAGATGCGTCAACGGTACAGATGCAAAACAAAAAGGTCTCTGAATCTAAAGCCACCGCAAGTCAAACCCTGTCGACAGCGAGCCTCAAGATGAGGCTTTCGAAGGCGGACTTTAACGATATTCCCTCAGGCGATACCGTGCAGACCTTCTCACTGGCTGAAGACCAGATCCCCGCCCTGGAGGATGAGAGCCTCGCCGCGCTCCAAGATGCCCTTGATCAGGCCCAGGAATTGGGCGATGTGGGCGTGGTGTTTTACGATCTGTCGAGCGGCAAGGGCGTGACGTATAACGCGGACGCCGAGGTGTACGGTGCGAGTAGCTACAAGGCACTCTATGCGTTGTTCATCTGCGAATCTCTGGTCGAGACGGGCCGGGCCTCACTCGATGATTCCCTTGGCACCTATGGTGGCTACAACATGGGCTGGCAGACGGTGCGCGACCTGATCGAGGCCGCGGTCGTTAATTCGGACAACGATTCGTTTATTGCGTTACGCGCGGCGTTTGACCGTGTCGGTTACGAGGATTGGATTGTCGGTCTTGGCATCGATTACGATACCGCACTCGATCCGATGAGCGATTTCCCAACCTATTGCGCGCGCACCTCGGCCAAGTTGTGGCGCGAGATGAGCGAGTATTTGAGCTGTGATACCGAGACGTCGCAATGGCTGTCGGGTCTTCTGGCCTCTACGACCCAATCGTTTATTCGTGACGGCATTGCGGATGACCAAGCCTTGGTGCGCAACAAGGCCGGCTGGATTAGCGAGGCAGGTTGCAATGCGACGTGCGATGCGGGTCTCATCGATGTCGGCGGCGACACCTACATTATGAGCATCATGACATCGATGCCATGGAGCGACCATTCGAGCGAGGTCGTGGCTGCCATCGCCAACGCGCTCTATGATACCCGCGCTGCGCTGGCTTAGCGTGTTCGTTTGGCGAGGTCAAACAAAATGCTGGTACCATACCGTGGTTGAGAATTTCGAATAGGTTTGGGGAATGGCATGGCTACCATCGCGATTATCGGTGCGCTCGAAAAAGAGATCATGCAGATTAAGGAAGAGTTGAGTAACGTTTGCATGGTACAGGAGGCGGGCTTGAACGTTGTGACCGGCGGGCTCGACGGCCTGACAGTTGTCGCCACAACGGCGGGCATGGGTACCGTGAACGCTGCCGCCGCAACACAGCACCTCATTAGCAAGTATGCTCCGCAGGCTGTTGTGTTTTCGGGCATTGCGGGCGGTTTGAACCCAAGGCTCCATATCGACGACGTGGTCATTGGCAAACGCCTGCGCTATCTGGATACCGATACCGCGCTTATCGCCGAGTCTGCACCGGGGCTCGAGGAGTTTGGCTCGACGCCTGCGCTGGTCGATATTGCTGCCGATGTGCTTGCTGGGCGTGGCTTTGTCGATGCTTCGACAAATGCAGCCGCTTCGAACGAGGGCACCAAGCAGTTCCTGGTCGGCACGATTGCCACGGGCAACCGTTTTGTGACGGGTGCCGCCATGCGCAACGACGCTATCGAGGCGACGCATGCCGATTGTGTTGGCATGGAGGGCGCGGCGATTGCCCATGTCGCAACTAAAAATGGTGTCGATTGCCTGGTGTTGCGCGCTATCAGCGATAATTGTGACGAGGCGTACGATGTGATTTGCGACCGCGAGTTCGACCTGTTCGAGTATGCCCGTACCGCGAGTGGCATTACGCTCGATATCGTTCGCCGTATCGCTGCTATCTACTAGCGCGCTCTTTTGTAAGAACCTACGACCAAGGAGTGTCCATGGCCGATTCCGTTAACTACCAGCTTGCCAAGTTCGTTGCCAGCTATGGCAAGGTTTCGCAGATTCCCGAATCCACCTGCCCCGAGGTGAGCTTCGTCGGCCGCTCCAACGTGGGCAAGTCGTCGATTATGAACAAACTTTTTGGCCGCAAGAACCTGGTCAAGGTTTCCAGCACGCCGGGCAAGACGAGCAACATCAACTTCTTTGAGGCCGACGACGTTCACTTTGTCGACCTGCCGGGCTACGGTTTCGCCCGTCGTTCCAAGGCCGAGCGCGACCGTTGGGCCGAGCTCATCGGCGACTTCTTCGACTCCGAACGCAGCTTTAACCTGGTCGTGTCGCTGGTGGATATTCGTCACGACCCGAGCAAGCTCGACCATGACATGATCGACTACCTGCAGGGCAACGAGTTCAACTTTATCGTCTGCCTCACCAAGGCCGACAAGCTCAGCCGCACCCAGCAGGCCCGCCAGGCAGCAGCCATCAAAAAGCAGCTCAACGTCCCGGCCGAGAACGTGATCATCACGAGCTCCCAGACCGGCACCGGCATCGACGAACTCAAGCGCCGCATCGCCGAGGCCTGTCTCTAATCGAGCTACAACCCCTCAAAAGCTCTCATCTATATCACCTCAGTGATAGTTATTGGTAAACTATCACTGAGGTGATATTTTTTGGAGGTCGCTATGGAGCTATGGCACGGGTCGGAGGTTGTCGTCGAGCATCCATCGTTGGACAAATGTAGGCAATTCAATGACTATGGGCGCGGGTTTTATTGCACGCCTCATGAGGAAATGGCAATGGAGTGGGCATGCCGGACCGAGTCCGATGGTATCGCGAATCGATATGAACTCGATATGGATGGTCTCGCGGTCTTGGATTTGGAGTCCGGGGAGTTTTCAATTCTTAATTGGCTTGCGATTTTGGCCGACAACCGGGAGTTTAATGTCTCGACGCCGCTGGCACGCGAAGGACTTCGCTATCTACTGGATAACTGCCTGATTGATATTTCTCCCTATGACGTTATTCGAGGTTATCGCGCCGACGATTCCTACTTTTCGTTTGCAAGACAGTTCGTTAACGGCATGATTTCGCTCAGGCAACTTCAACTCATTATGCGTTTGGGCGATTTGGGCATCCAATACGCTCTTATGAGTGAGCGCGCGTTCTCGGCGATCAGGTTCTGCGATTGGAAGCAGGCCTCGGGAGCTGAGTTTTATCCCAAACGATTTGAGCGAGAACAGAACGCTCGACGCAAGTATCTGGATATGGTAAACGGATTTGACACCGAGGGTGTCGACATAAGGGATTTGATGGCAAGGAGGGTTGATTTAAATGATCCAAGAATTAACGGATTGTGGGCCGAGTAGGACATATCCCGTCTATTACCTCGAGGACGCAATGAACAACCTCGGCGACTGCTTTGACTATGCCGTCAACGACTATGGAGCAGAAGGATCAGAAGTCGCTGAACTCTTTTGTTTGAGCGGCGTGGCTCGTGAGTTTGAACGTGGGAACGCATGGGTCGTATCGGGAAAATCGGGCGTCGAGCTATTCGCGCTTATTGCCGAAAGGTCCGGTTACCAAGCAGGGTCGATGCCGGATCGTACCTATCGATTTGAGAAAACACCGGAATACTGGACGGGCTGGATATTGGCGTATCTACAGTGGCGCCTGGGAGAGTCTTTTGAAGACCTGCTGCATGTCGCTCCGTTTGATGTGCTGCGCAGTTTGTACTATCCCTGGCACGAAGCCTCGGAGGAACGCGTGGCGCGTCTTATTTGCGACATGGCGAAGAAAACACCTCGTCAAACCAAACTGGCGCTAGCAAGAAAGCGGCTCAAGAGAACCCAACAAGACCTGGCATACGAATCGGGCGTATCACTCCGCTCAATCCAAATGTACGAACAGCGCCAGAGAAGCATCAACGAAGCCTCGGTAACAACCGTAAGGGATATAGCAAAAGCCCTACACTGCAACATCGAAGACCTCCTAGAACCAGTCTTCGAATACAAAGAAACCAGCGCAGCCTAAAAGAGATGCTGGCCGCTGATTGCTCAAGTTGCAGCTCGAGCAATTTGAGCAGCGAAGCCGGCTGCCTAGTGGGGGCATGCGGGCCTTCTAGGTATCAAAATCCGCCTACGTATTGAAATGCCCTGCCAAGCTAAAGTGCTCGGCGGGGTAATTTTCGATTGACGATGCTGCCAGGGGTTGAGTTTTAACATGTCGCGAGTAAGAGGCGTCTGAATTTAGTAATCAAAGATAATTATTCAATTCGAGCGCTTAGCCAGTACTCTCCATTCGAAGCTACGATTGCGTACGTAATTCCATTTTTGACAGTTGGCGTATCTACGCAGGCAGCACCAACTTCCTTGGCGTCTGAAAACGAAAGTGTTGGATCGATTGCTTGTATAGTTGCCAATGCTGTCGCCGCGGCATAGTCGGAGTTTTCGAAGTACATGACTATGTTTTTGAAGCAGTTTTCGGATCCAAGATAGCTGAGTAGCACCGGGTTACTCGAGTCCGAAAAGAAGCCTCCAATACCGGCAATCTTTGAACCGTTTTTGATCTGAAGTTCGAGTCCCATGCCGCTATCATCTAGTTCGTAATCCGCATTCATGCTGCTGCAATTGGGGATATCGGAGAATTCCTCGTTAAGTCGATCAATAAAGCCTTCAGGTGAAATTGAAAACTTTCCGTCGCCAAGAAAAGATGTGATTTCATTCTCGTTGCGGGTGTCAACGACCTCTCCGCATCTCTCGCATTCTCGTATTTCCTTTGAGGTGGCGTCTACGTAGTCAACTTCGGTAGTCCACGAGCCTGGTTGATGCCCAAGGGGTTTTCCATCGGTTTTACCACAGCGTTGACAGGTCTTCGGAACCGTGCACGTTGCTTCTTCCCATTCATGTCCGAGCGGTTCCCCCTCGGTTTTGCCGCAACTTTTACAGGTGCGAGGGCTTGTACAACTCGCATTGGTCCAAAGCTTGTGGGTGCAAAACAATTGGGGGAATAACGTGGGCAAACAGAAGACGACAGCAACTATTACAGTAGCTGCAATAGCCGCCCGTTTTTTACCGCCTAATTTATGAATGGCTCTCGTTAGAAGTGAGTCGCCCCCTTCTTTTTTGCATGCGACGTCATCTTCATTTGATGACCGATCTTCAGGGGAGGGGGCATCGTCAGCACCATCAGAAAGCTGTTTCCCCTCGATATCTGGCGTCTGTTCGTATGATGCGCCGTGCATTTGCTCATCGTTGGGCTCTTTCGTCTCATTATCCATGTTCGTTGAGTCCTCTCTCTCGCTTAGATTTCCGATGTGAACAATCGCTGTAAGTTAAGCGGCAAGTAACATAAATATATCCCAGTTTGGGATATAACAAAACGGAATATAGCGTAAACGGCATGAACGTTGATGCTAATAGGACATGCGGAAAATGCCTTTCCCAGATTCGTCGGGAGCAAGGTATCACTCAGGTTGAACTCGCAAAGAAACTGAGGGTACCTCAGTCGTTCATCTCGAAAGTCGAAACCGGGGAACGCAGTCTTAGGGTTTATGAGCAGTTCGCCTATGCAGAGGCACTTGGAATTGCCGTCGGAGTTCTCGTGCAAAGACTTGAGGCGGATTTGAGCGGTGGAGATAAATAGATTGCGCCGCGAATCGGGCGATAATTAAATCAGCGAATGTGATTATCCTGTCGAGGTCGCGCAGGTCCCCTTGGGGCTTCCCCTGAAAACAATCCGCAGATCGAATTGCCCCGTCGCGCGAAGCGCGCGACGGGGCAATTCATGATCGAGGACGTTTTCAGGGGAAGCCCCAAGGGGACCGGTGAGAGCAATGAGGCAGGGCGCTACAGGTACTCGATTTGAGCGCCTTCCGTGTCGCACGTCAGAATATGCGTATCGCATTTGGGGAACTGCTCGCGCAGCTTGACCTGCAGGAACTTTGCCACGATGGTGTCGTCGGTCACAGCCATGAGAGTCGAGCCCGAACCACTGATCCAGATGGTCTTAGCGCCGCCGTTAAGGCAGGTGTCGCGCACGGCGTTGTAGTCGGGGATGAGGCGGCGGCGATAGGGCTCCTGGATGCGGTCGTCGTTGGCGGCGGCAATCAGGTCAAGGTCGCCGGTCTCCAAGCCGCGCGTCATGCCGGCGATGCGGCCCATTTGCCATACGGCGGTGGAGAGCGGAATCTCCTGCGGCACGACCTTGCGCGCCTCGCTCGTGTGCACCTCGTAGGGCGGAATCACGGTAATAAAACGCAAGCAATCGCTCACCTCGTAGCGTAGGCACTGGGGAAGCGAATCGGTTGGCGTAAAAGAGCAGACGGCGCCGCCCAGGATGGCGGGGGCGACGTTATCGGGATGCCCCTCGACCTCGGTGGCAATGCGGACGAGCTCAGCGCGGTCGACGGTGTGGCCTGTCAGCGCGGCGGCGGCCATAATGCCGGCGACAACGCAGGTGGAGCTGGAGCCCAGGCCACGGGCGACGGGAACGTCAGTCTGAATGTCGATGGCGACGGGGAAGGCCGGCTCGCCCCATGCGGCCAGTGCATCCACAAAGCTCACGTAGACTAGGTTGCTCTCGTTTTGGAACTCCTCGGGGCAGCCCGTGATGGTGAGCTTGTCGGCGCGCTCGAAGGTGAAGTGCGAGTAAAGGCTGACGGCCATGCCGAGGGTGTCGTAGCCGATGCCCAAGTTGGCGCTGGTTGCTGGGACGGTGATCTTGATCATGTGAGTCCTCCTGGCGTGCCTGGCTGTTTAGTTCGCTGCTCGGGCAGTCCTGCGCAAGACGGAAAGCACGTTAAGTGCTTTCCTTTGCGTGCGGAACTCGCGACGAACTAAACAGCCAGGCACGCTGTGCGCGTTCGTCATCATCCCGGGGGTTATCTGATAAAAGAAGGTGCGCCGGCTTTCGCCGGCGCTTAATAAGGGATCTAGTTGGTGCTCATTCGTTTTGCTGCAGACTCGACGTAGTTTGCCATCTCATCGACGTCACAGACGTCTTCGAAGCGGACGGGTTTGGATTCGAGCTCGGCGAGCTGGGCCGGGGCGACTGTGTTGGTGGCCTGCTCGAGCACGCGCATGGCCTCAAAGTCGTCCTCGGGAACGTCGAGCCCCAAGGCGTCGCAGCAGGCGCGCGGGAACTTGTAGGGGCTGGCGGTCGAAAGCAGGACGCGGGCCTTGGCGCCCTCGGCGGGAGCGACCTTTTCGAAGACGTGATAGCCGCAAGCGGTGTGCGGGTCGATCACGTAGCCGTTCGCGTCCCAGCAGCTCTTGATGGCAGCGCGGACCTCGTCCTCGCTGGCCCAACCGCAGCCAAAGACGCTCTGGATCTTGGCCAGCAGCTCGGCGGGTACCTCGTAGCGGCCGGTCTGGGCAAGCTGCTCCATAAGGCCGGCAACGAGCTCGCAGTCGCCGTCGGACAGGAAGTAGAGCATGCGCTCCAGGTTGGAGCTAATAAGGATGTCCATCGACGGCGAGATGGTCGTGAAGAACGGGCGGTTACGGTCGTAAACGCCGGTGGTCAGGAAGTCGGCAAGCACGTTGTTCTTGTCGCTCGCCACGACGAGCTTGGCGACGGGCAGACCCATGCGCTTGGCGTAGTAGCCGGCCAAGATATCGCCAAAGTTGCCGGTGGGCACGCAGAACTCTACGGCGTCGCCAGCCTCGATAGCGCCGGCGCGCAGCAGTTGCGCATAGGCGGCAAAGTAGTAGACGACCTGCGGCACCAGGCGGCCGACGTTGATGGAGTTGGCACTCGAAAGCACCGTGCCGGCGGCCTCCAGGCGCTCGGCAAGCTCCTTATCTGCAAAGATGCGCTTGACGGCGCTCTGGGCATCGTCAAAGTTGCCGCGGATGCCGCAGACGGCGACGTTGTCGCCCTCCTGCGTGGACATCTGCAGGTTCTGGACGCGGCTGACCTTGCCCTCGGGATAAAAGACAGTGATGCCCGTGCCCGGAGCGTCGGCAAAGCCGGCGAGTGCTGCCTTGCCCGTGTCGCCCGACGTGGCGGTGACGATCATGATGCGCTCGGCGCCGCCGTCCTTGGCAGAGGTGCGGGCCATGAGGCGGGGGAGCATCTGCAGTGCGACGTCCTTGAAGGCGCTCGTGGGGCCGCCAAAGAGCTCCATCACATAGGTCTGAGGGGCGTCGGCGCCCGGTGCGGCGTCGAGTTTGACAAGCGGCGTAACCTCTTCACTCGCGAACGTGCCGCGGTATGCCTCGTCGACACACGCCGAAATTTCTTCGGCTGTGTAATCATTCAGTAACATTCCCAACACATCTTGAGCGATTTCAAAGTACGATTTATCTGCAAGCGAGCTGATATCGACCTGCTGGGTGCCGAGCTCGTCCGAGACAAACAAACCCCCGTCGGGAGCGATGCCGGTACGGATTGCCACCTTACTTGAGCACGATAAAGTGCGTCCTCGTGTACTATGATAAGTTCCCATATAACACTGCTCCTCGGATGCCTTGGTCCCAATCGGTGAAACCATGGTATCAGAGCGCGCAAAACAGGTTTGCAGAGGCTTTTAGAAAGGTAACCTCCAGCCCATGATAAAAATTGCCAAGTTTGGCGGCTCGTCGGTCGCCGACGCCGAACACTTTAAGAAGATCAAGGCCATTGTCGATGCCGACCCGGCCCGCCGTTTTGTGGTGGTTTCTGCCTGCGGTCGCCGCTTTAAGGGCGACACCAAGGTGACCGATCTGCTCTACTTGGTCAACGCGCACGTTAAGTACCACGTGTCGTGCGAGGAGCTGCTCGAGGACATTGGGCAGCGCTATTTTGATATCGCTGACGAGCTGGAGCTCACCTATCCCATCCGCGAGGAGTTCGCGGCCTTTGCCGAGCGCGCCCGTTCCGGTGGCTACTCCACCGAGGAACTCGTGAGCCGCGGCGAGTACTTTACCGCCCGTCTGATGGCCGAGTACCTGGGCCTGCCGTTCCTGGATGCCGCGACGGTCGTGGCGTTCCATCATGACGGTACGCTCAGCATGAACCGCACCGCCGAGCTGGTGCAGGAGTACGGCCAGCAGGGCGGCTTTGTTATGCCCGGTTTCTACGGCGCGACGCGTGAGGGGCAGATCAAGCTGCTCGACCGTGGCGGCGGCGATATTTCCGGCTCGATTCTGGCCAAGTGCCTTGGTGCCGACCTGTACGAGAACTGGACCGACGTTTCGGGCTTCTATTCTGCCGATCCGCGTATTGTTCCCGAGGCTCAGCCCATTGCGCGCGTTACCTACGAGGAGCTGCGCGAGCTTTCGTACATGGGTGCAAGCGTCCTGCACGAGGAGGCCGTGTTCCCCGTGCGCGAGGCAGGCATTCCGCTGGTCATCAAGAACACCAATGCGCCGCGGGACCCCGGCACCATCATTAGCGAGACGGCTGACGAGGGTGAGGCGGAGCCTATCATTACCGGCGTGACCGGCAAGCGCGGCTTTGTCGCCATCAACGTTGCCCGTGACCGCACCAAGCCCCGCGTCGGCTTTATGCGCCGTGCACTTTCGGTGTTCGAACGCTATGACGTCTCCGTCGAGCATATGCCCACCGGCGTCGACCGCTTTGGCGCCGTGGTGCAGGAGCAGGATGTGCACGATTCGCTGTACTCACTCGTGGGTGACATCCAGCAGGAGGTCGAGCCGCTCGAGATCGAGGTTGTCGAGGGCTTGGCGCTCATCGCGACCGTCGGCCGCAACCTGCGCGGCCGCGCCGGTATTTCCGGCCACCTGTTTGGCATGCTCGGCCAGGCCGGCGTGAGCGTGCGCATGATTTCGCAGAGCTGCGACGAGATCAACATCATTATCGGCGTCGAGGAGAAGGACTTCGACCTGGCGATTCGGACCATTTACCGCGCCTTCTCCGACGAGAATGGCATTGTGAAGGTCTCCGACCTGGAGGCTCCCGCGCCGGTCGATCCCGCCCTGGCCGTGCTCAAAAAGTAGCGACGGCTCGGTAGATTTATGGGCATGTCTCATAAATCTACGGCGGGGCGTTTCGTTTTGGTTTCGTTTCGACGGGGCGGGTTTCGTGTCCGTCCCGTTTTTGTAAAAATGGGCAAAACTATTCAGCCTGCTCGTCGTGCGGGCAAGAGCCACAACCTTTAAAGGGGGAAGCATGAAACAGTACACGGTTGCTATTTTGGGCGCGACGGGAGCCGTGGGCACCCAGATGCTCGAGTGCCTTAACGAGCAGGAGTTCCCGGTCGGCAAGCTCAAGCTGCTGGCGAGCGCGCGTTCTGCGGGCAAGACCGTCGAGTTCCGCGGCGAGCAGATCGTGATTGAGAAAGCTTGCCCCGAGGCCTTTGAGGGCTGCGACATCGTACTCGGCGCTGTCGGCGACGATATCGCCAAGGAGCTGCTGCCCGAGGCCGTCAAGCGCGGCGCCGTCGTGGTCGACAACAGCCATGCCTTCCGCATGGATCCCGAGGTGCCGCTGGTCGTGCCCGAGATCAATGCCGACGATATCAAGTGGCATCACGGCCTTATCGCCAATCCCAACTGCGCGACCATCATCGGCCTGGTTCCCACGTGGCCGCTGCATCAGCTCGCCGGCGTGAAGCGTATGATCGTCTCGACGTATCAGGCGGCTTCGGGTGCCGGCGCTCCCGGTATGGCCGAGCTCGAGGCTCAGCTGGCCGCTCTGGGCCGCGGCGAGGAGATTCCCGAGCCGCGTGCATTTGCCGCCCAGCTGGCGAGCAACCTGATTCCGCAGATTGGCGGCGTCAAGGAGGAGGGCTTTACCTCCGAGGAAATGAAGCTGCAAAACGAGGGCCGCAAGATCATGCATCTGCCCGAGCTGCGCGTGAACTGCACTTGCGTACGCGTGCCCGTGCTGCGTTCGCACTCCGAGAGCATTACGCTCGAGTTTGAGCGCGATATTACGGTCGAGGAGGCCCGTGCTGCGCTGGCTGCCGCTCCCGGCGTCAAGCTGGTTGACGATCTGGGTGCCGAGGATGCGCACGACCGCTTCCCCATGCCGATGGATACGTCCGACCAGGATCTGATCTGGGTCGGCCGCGTGCGTCGCGACATCTCGAACCCCGAGGTCGCGCGCGGTATCACCTTCTGGTGCTGCGGCGACCAAATCCGTAAGGGCGCGGCAACCAACGCCGTCCAGATCGCTAAGCTGCTCTGCGAGTAGCGGTGGACCTGTCCGGCGGGGGCCGGGCTTGGTTTTCAGAACGTCCTCGACCATGTGTGGCGCCTTGTCCTGCTCCTTCGGAGCCGCGGACAAGGCGCCACACTGGTCTGCGGAGTGTTCTGAAAACCAAGCCCGGCCCCCGCCTGCGGTGACGCTGCTGTGAGCTGTCTGCGATGGGGCCGTTGTTGGTTGGGGCCGCTGGGCTGATGTGGGGGCACGTGGTTGTTGCGGGCCCTGGTCCCGGCGGCGGCCTCGGCGCTTTGCGCCTGCCGCCTTGGGGGACTGCGGAGCGCGGCCGGCAGCTGCGGCGCGTTGCGCCTGCTGCCTGCGGGGACTTTGGGGTCGTGCGGCAGCTGTGTCGCTGTCGCGCCTGCTGCCTGCGGGGACTTTGGGGTTGGTGCGAATCGAAGGTGAATGGTTTCCCGGGATGTGAGCGACCTATTTTGGACCCTTGAAGCATCGGCATATTTTGGCTGCTATTTCCTGCGGTTTCATCGCATGAATCCTGCTGTTTTGCAATCAAAAAATGCGGATGCTTCGGGGCCCTATTTTTACTCGTTCACTTTTCGGAAAACCATTCACCTTCGTTTTTGCCGGACATCGTTTTGGGTGTTGCGACTCGGTATCGGCCGATATTGAGAGGGAAAACGCCCTCTCTTGGACAATCGAGTCTGTCCGGACGTATCTGACAGGTTGTCTGCACAATTCGCGGTATTATGTTTGCGAAGTTTTGAAAGGAGCCGCTGGTGGTCACGACGACGTTTGCTTCGCCTTTGGGCGAAATCCTGCTTGCCGCTGATGGCCGCGGTTTGACGGGGCTTTGGTTTGAGGGGCAGGAGCACTTTGGCTCTACGCTGCTCAAAGAAGATGCGGAGCACGTTGAAGGTGCCGATGCGGTTTCTGGCGTCGGTGGGATGTCTTCAGTGAGTCCGGCAAATGGCGCGGCTTCTTCGGTGCTTGAGCGTTCTTGGGCTTGGCTGAATGCTTATTTTGCAGGGCAGGAACCTCGGTTTACGCCGCCGTTGCATATGATTGGCACGGCGTTTCAGCGTGAGGTTTGGTTTGAGCTGCTTTCTATCCCGCGTGGCGATGTCGCTACGTATGGCGAAATCGCCCAGCGTGTTGCGGCTCGACATCGTGTGCCGGGAAATGAGGCTCCCGTTGTGTCCCCGCGTGCCGTGGGGGCTGCGGTCGCTTGCAATCCTATTTCGATCATCGTGCCGTGCCATCGCGTGGTGGCAGCCGACGGATCGCTCAACGGATATGCCGGCGGCCTCGACCGCAAGGAGTGGCTGCTTCGGCTTGAGGGCGCGTACGAGGAGTAACGCCAGGGCACTTTGCATAGCCAAGACGCCACAATAGAACGGGACACGCTTTCCGAATAGCGTCTCAAGCGGAAACCGTGTCCCGGAATACAGCCTCAGAGTGGGACGCCGTTTCCGGTTGAGACCACCTGCTTGGACATTTTTCTATGCCCGCTCTTGCAGAGCGTAGATCGACTTGTCCATGTTAAACAGGTAAGCTACGACGCAGACGATGAAGAACGCCGGCAGATTGCCAAAGCCAAAGACCTCACAGCCAATAAGGATGGGTGCGAGCAGCGTATTGGTGGCGCTGCCAAAGACGGCGGCGTATCCCAGCGCGGCGCAGAGCTCGACGGGCATGCCGAGAATCCCGGCGAGTACGACACCCAGGCTGGCTCCGATGGAGAACAGCGGCGTGACCTCGCCACCCTGATAACCCGCGGCAAGCGTGGCGATGGTGAGCGTGAATTTGAGCGCCCAGTCCCAAGGCATGATGGCGACCTTGCCGTCACCGTTGAGCGCCGCCGATATCAGGTTGGTGCCCAGACCGCAGTATCGCCCCTGCCACAGCACGAACAGAATCGCTGACAGTGCAAGGCCCATAACGGCAACGCGTATGTAAGGGCTGGGGAGCAGCCGCGCTGCAAGGGTCTTAGCATGGGCAAGGCACCAGGCAAAAGCTCCACCGACCATACCGAACGCGATGCCCAACAGCGCCAGCCGTCCAAGACCGGGGAGGTCGAGCGCATACGAGGCGGTAACGGCGACCTCGAACTTCTCGAGCTCCAGGGCACCCGAGGTCATGCTTGCGGCAAGTGAAGCCGTAAGCGCGGGAAACAGCGCGCGGTATTCCATGCGTCCGGCGACCAGCACCTCGACAGCAAAGACCGTAGCGGCGAGTGGCGTTCGAAAGAGTCCGGCAAAGCCAGCGGCCATACCAATGAGCAAAAACGTGTTGCCGGGGTCGCGGAAAGGTAGGCGTCGGCCGATCCAATGTGAGACGGCGGTGCCGATCTGCACCGCTACGCCTTCGCGTCCCGCACTACCGCCAAAGAGATGCGTCCCCCACGTGCTCAGCATAATGAGCGGCACCAAACGCGGGGAGATGGCGTCCTCGCGGCCGTGACCTACGTCGAATACTAAGCTCATGCCGCGGTCGGTGCCTTTGCCCCAGGTGCGGTAGGCAAATACGATGACAAGGCCCATAAGAGCGAGAAAGGGAAGGAGCAGCGTGATGTGCTCGTCGCGGAAGGTGCCGATCGCCAGAAGCACGCGACCAAAGAGGGCACAGATGGCGCCAACTATGATGCCAATAGGGATTCCGACAGCGCCCATGAGCACGAGACCGCTATAGGTGTTGACCAGGCGTTTGATTCTGCTCGATGCGCTGTTTTCTGACACTTCTCCTCCAAAACAAAAAAGACTCCTGCCGCGGCGTGATATCCAAGGGACATCACGTAACAGCAGAAGTCATCAGCAACAAGGCGGTTTAGGGCGACGCAATAGCTTGGCTGGCGCACCCAACGGAGACATTCATTCCGCAGCGGCATCATAGCGGCGGGCGAGGTTCGGGTCAAATGGTTGACTTGGGTAGCCTCAATGCCTCGCCTACACTCGCCATTTCCCCATATAAAACCTGCCAAAATAAACCTGTCCCTTTTTGGTCGGTGCGAAATGGGTAATACTAAAGAGTTATCCGACCAGATGGGAACCGATCGATGGCCTATATCGAATTCAAAGACGTCATCAAAGCATACGGCGAGGGCGATGCCCGCATTCATGCGCTCGACGGCGCGAGCTTTACCGTTGAGCGCGGCGAGCTCGCCATCATTTTGGGTGCTTCGGGTGCCGGCAAGACCACGGCGCTCAACATCTTGGGCGGCATGGACACGGCGACTTCTGGCACCGTGACGGTGGACGGGCGTGACGTGAGCGCTGCCAACGAGGCACAGCTTGTGGAATACCGCCGCGCCGACGTGGGCTTTGTCTTTCAGTTCTACAATCTGGTTCCCAACCTGACGGCCCTCGAAAACGTTGAGCTCGCAGCTCAGATCTGCCCCGATTCGCTCGATGCCGAGCAAACGCTTCGTCAAGTTGGCCTGGGCGACCGCCTCGCTAACTTTCCGGCGCAGCTTTCGGGCGGCGAGCAGCAGCGTGTGTCCATCGCCCGCGCGCTGGCCAAGAACCCCAAGCTGCTTTTGTGCGACGAGCCCACGGGTGCACTCGACTACAAAACCGGCAAGCAGATCTTGCAGCTGCTGCAGGACACCTGTCGCAAGCAAGGCATCACGGTCATTATCATCACCCACAACTCCGCGCTGGCGCCCATGGCCGATCGCCTGATCCGCTTTAAGAACGGCCGCGTGGAGAGCGAGACGGTCCAGCAAAATCCCGTGCCGATCGAGACGATCGAGTGGTAGCGCCCATGAATCAGGACCGCCAAAACAGCCAACGCCGCGACGCGCAGAACACGGAGCGAGAGCAGGATTTTACGACCTACCGCACTGCCCAAAGCTCAAACGATATGGTGCCGGCGGTGTTTCGCCGTGGCATCTACCGCACAATCCGAGGCAGTCTTAAGCGCTTCTTGTCCATCGTGGTCATCACCGCGCTCGGCGTGAGTGTGATGTGCGGTCTTAAGGCGGGCTGCGAGGACCTGTGCGATTCGGTTGACGCCTATTTTGACCAGCAGAATGTCTATGACATTAATGTGCAGTCGACCTATGGTCTTACGCGTGACGATCTTGCGGCCATTCAAGAGGTCGACGGCGTCGAGACGGCCGAGGGTATCTACACCGAGACCGCCTACACCGCCGTGGGCACAACGCGCGAGCGCGTGGTCGTGCAAAGTCTCTCCAAGGAGAACATCGATCAGCCAGTGCTCGTGAACGGCGATTTGCCCGAGGGCGCCGATGAGGTCGCGGTGACTTCGAAGTTCCTGAAGGCTTCGGGCAAAAAGCTCGGCGATACGGTGAGTTTTGCCGCCAATGACGCGAGCTCGTCGAACCAAAGCGCCAAGGATCAGTTTGCCGCGGGCGAGTACACCATTACGGCCGAGGTCCTCGATCCTACCGACGTGAGCTCCGACTCGACAGTCAACGCCTTTCGCGCTGCTTCGGCGGCGGACTATAAGTTCTATGTGAGCGAGGATGCTGCGACATCTTCTTCCTACTCCGCGGTCCACGTGGTCGTCGAGGGAGCCAAGAGCCTCAACTCCTATTCGGATGCCTACACGACAAAGATCAACGAGGTCAAAGGCAATATCGAGAAGATCCGCGAGGAGCGTGAGAAGGTGCGCGTCCAGGAGTTGACGGTTGACACGCCGACAAGCTTGGATACGGCCGAGCGTCAGGCCGCCATGCTCTTTGGGATCGAGCAGGACAACATCAATCGCATGGCCGAGGGCAGCGACGAGCGTGCGCAGGCGCAAGCCGACCTGGACCAGCGCCGCGCCGCCGCCGACCAGCAGTTTGCCGATGCCCGCGCCGAGCTCTCTGACCTAGGCGAATGCACCTGGTACATCCAGGACCGCGGCAATATCGCAAGCTACTCGAGCGTCGAGAGCGATAGTTCTTCGATCGAGGCCATCGCCACGGTGTTCCCGTTCATCTTCTTTATCGTCGCCGTGCTTATCAGCCTCACCACCGCCACCCGCATGGTCGAGGAGGAGCGCACGCTTATTGGCCTGTACAAGGCGCTTGGCTATTCACGCGGGCGTATCCTGTCCAAATATGTGGACTACGCACTGTGGGCGTGTCTGATCGGTGGCGTGCTCGGCAATATCATCGGATTTGTGGGTCTGCCGCTGTTCTTGTTTACGGTGTTCGACGACATGTACTCGCTGCCCCAGATGCTACTTTCGTACGACATCGTGTCCTCGATCGTTTCGGTGGCGCTGTTTGCCGTGGGCGTGGTGGGAGCCACGATTATCGCCTGCCGCCACGAGATGGCCGAGACCCCTGCCTCGCTCATGCGCCCCAAGGCTCCGCGCGCCGGTTCGCGCATTCTGCTCGAGCGCATCGGCTTTATCTGGCACCGCATGGGCTTTTTGAACAAGGTCGCTGCACGCAACCTGTTCCGCTACAAAAAGCGTGCCTTTATGACCATCTTTGGTATCGCGGGATGCACGGTGCTCGTGATCTGCGGTATGGGTATCCGCGATACGTCGGTGGCGCTTTCGCCCAAACAGTACGGGCACATCACGCGCTATGACCTGCTGGCGGTCGCCAACCCCGATGATTTTTCGCAGACGTGTGCGGCGTTGGATGAGCACAGTGCAGCCAAGGATTCCAACGTGACCGTGACTTCGACGCTGCCGATTATGACCGACAACGTCACCTTTACATTTGGCGGTAAGAGCGAGACCGTGCAGCTGATCGTGGTGCCCGATGACCGCACGGGTGACTTGGGCGATTACGTGCGCCTGGAGGATGAGTCCAAAGAACCGCTCGCCCTGCGTGACGGGGATGTGTATTTGAGCAAGAGCTCTCAGCTGGTGCTGGGGATCAAGCCGGGTGACACGGCTCACGTCCAGGATTCGTCGCTCAATGTTGCCAAGGTCAAAGTCAGCGACATCTCGCTCAACTATCTGGGCAATACGCTTTACATGACGCAGAGCGCCTATGAGCGCGCGTTCGGTCGAAGCGCGCGCCTCAACGGCATCCTTGCGCTGCTTAAGGGTTCATCGGCCGATCAGATTGCGTTTACCAACCGTCTTAAGAGCGATGGTTGGATTACGCTGTCGAGTACCGCCGAGCATTGGGAAAACTATGAGGCAAACTTTACGATTATCAATTCGGTCGTGGTGCTCGTGACCTTTATGGCGGCGTGCCTGTCGTTTGTGGTGGTATTAACGTTGTCTAACACCAACATCTCGGAGCGCGAACGTGAGCTGGCGACTATCAAGGTGCTGGGCTTCCGTCGTGGCGAGGTGCACCATTACGTCAACAAGGAGACGTTGATTCTTACGGCGATCGGAGCCGCGCTGGGCGTACCGCTGGGCGGTGCGCTGGCCGAGAGCTTTACGTACATCTTGCAGATGCCGTCATTGTACTTTGACGTTGAGGTCGAGCCGCTGAGCTACGTGCTGTCCGTTCTGCTGGCCTTTGCCTTTACGTTTATCGTCAACCTCGCTACCAATCGCACCCTCAATAAGATCGACATGGTCGGCGCCCTCAAGAGTGCCGAGTAACCTGCCAAAAAGGGACAAGTTTATTTTGGCAGGTTTTATCTGGGCAAACGCCGGACAACCATTAGGTGGCCCGGCGTTTGCCCCGTTTTGCCGGGGATGTCTGTCGTTCAGTGCTCTTACTGGCCAATCCAGTGTTGCGCATAGCTCTTAATGTCCTCGGTAAAACCGTTAAGGTCGTCAAGGGCGATCACGCTGTCGATAA